>NZ_VJXY01000059.1 GCF_014831675.1 Komarekiella delphini-convector SJRDD-AB1
TTCTTTTCTGGCTCCTTGGGGAATATATCTTCAAACAACTTCCATTCCAGATCGCTTAATCCTTCAAATCGCCCAGCCATACCTTGATACAACTTACCGTCATCAACAGCAGATTATCATATTGCTGGTATTAGTGGGATAGATTCAAGGTAATTGGGGTAGAACCAGAACAAGCTGATGATGCTACCCGTTCCTTTTACAGCAAAACCCTACAAACCGTTAAAAACCCTGATACCATTGCCGATGGTGCTCGTACTCCCAGCCTTGGTAAAATTACCTTTCCCTTGGTGCTGCATTACGTCGATGATATGGTGACAGTCTCGGAAGAAGCGATTATTCGCACCATGTTTTTTTTGTGGGAACGTCTCAAAATTGTAGTTGAACCCACCGGAGCACTAGCAGCAGCAGCTTTACTAGAAGGTGTAGTTAAAGCACCACAGACAAAGATTGGTGTAATCATCAGCGGTGGAAATGTAGATTTGGCACAAATTGGTAAATTATTTTCCTGACTAGAAGTACGCATTTAAAACTTTTTCCATTCATGGAGTCTAATAAATATAAGTAATGACACGGATGGAGAAAAAAGCTTAAGGTATTAGTTATGATATCTAAAGTTTGCTGCTCGCATGTAAAAAAATCCTCCATCACAGCAACATTAGCTCTATGACTGTGAAACCTAAATACTGGGTGTTATCGCTATTTGTCTTACTGGGAGGAATTGACCCCAGCAATGCAGCTCCTACACCTGTTGATCCAAAAGTAATACACATAGTTAATCGCCTGAGCTTTGGGCCTCGCCCCGGAGATATGCAAAAAGTGGAGTCTATGGGTGTAGAGCGTTACATCCAAGAACAACTCTCACCCAACTCCATTTCCGAGCCGCCAAGCCTCACCAGCCAAATTTATCAGCTAGAAACTCTACGCCTAAATCCAGTGGAACTCTTAGCCTATGGAAAAGCTCCTTCCCCAGAACAAAAACCCAGTGCAGAACAAATTAAAGTCGCTGATAGACATGCTAGACAGGTGTTAAATGAGGCAATTCAGGCGCGGTTATTACGGGCAACTAGCAGTTCCCGGCAACTCCAGCAAGTGATGACGGACTTTTGGTTTAACCACTTCAATGTGGATGCAGGTAAAGGACACAATGGCCTTTGGGTAGGAGCTTATGAACAGAAAGCAATTAGACCCTATGTCTTGGGTCGTTTTCGTGACCTGCTGGGGGCAACAGCTCAACATCCGGCGATGCTGTATTATTTAGACAACTTCCGAAATAGTGCCGCCAGTCGCCCCGATGCCCGTGGTAAAATCCAAGGTTTGAACGAGAACTATGCTCGTGAATTAATGGAGCTACACACTCTCAGTGTGGATGCTGGCTATACCCAGCAAGATGTGATTGCTCTAGCGCGGATTTTGAGTGGCTGGGGATTAAGTCGTCCTGAGCAGGCAAATAATGATTCGGGATTTTACTTCAACCCAAAACACCATGATTTTAGTGACAAAGTTTTTTTAGGACACACCATTAAAGGCAGTGGTGAAGCCGAGGGAGAGCAAGCTCTAGATATTTTGGCTCGTAGTCCTGCCACAGCACGTCATATTAGCTACAAGTTAGCTGAATATTTTGTTAGCGATCACCCCCCCAGTGCTTTGGTAAATCATTTAGCACAACGCTACCTCGCTACTGATGGTAATATTCGCGAGGTTCTCAACACTCTCTTTCACAGCCGAGAGTTCTGGGACACGAAAAACTTTAACGCCAAGTTCAAAACACCATATCAATACGCTATCTCAGTGGTGCGGGCGACAGATATCAATGTCAAGCACGTCAGACCAATATCAATAACCGATTTTCTAAATCAGTTGGCAATGCCTATCTACCGTTGCCAGACACCAAATGGTTACAAAAATACCGAAGATGCATGGTTAAATCCTGACGCCATCACCCGTCGCCTTAACTTTGCTGTTGCGATCGCCACTGCAAATTTACCACCATCTGGCTCAACAACAAAGGTGGATGCAGAGAAAAGAACACCAACACAGCAAAGACCTCCGATTGTGACTGTAGATGCTAGACAACTAAGTAGTACACTTGGTAATTCTTTTTCTGTAACAACTCAAAATGCGATCGCCTCTAGTTCTCCTCAAATCCGTACTGCTCTAATCTTGGGCAGTCCAGAATTTATGCGCCGCTAACAATTATGAAAAGACGCGACTTTCTCATCCAAACTGGAATTTTTTCAGCTTCCGCAATCACAGCCGTAGGAAGCCATGCTTGGGTAGCTAAATCTGCTACTGGCAACAGTCAACAGCAGCGCTTGATTGTGATCTTCCTGCGCGGCGCTGTGGATGGCTTAAATGTAGTGGTTCCCTACACAGAGACAGCTTATTATCAAGCTCGACCGCAAATTGCCATTCCCCAACCAGGCAAAAACGGGGGAGTCCTAGATTTAGATGGTCGTTTTGGCTTGCATCCAGCATTAGCTTCTGTGATGCCCCTTTGGCAGCAGGGCAGTCTGGCATTTGTTCATGCTTGCGGTTCTCCAGATCCGACTCGCTCTCACTTTGATGCTCAACAATATATAGAAAGCGCTACGCCTGGTGACAAAAGTACTCAAGATGGTTGGATGAATCGTTTGCTGGGGGTGATTTCCAACAAGACACCCATACAGGCAGTGAGTGTGGGGCAGACAACGCCTTTAATCTTTTCTGGGCGGATGGCTGTAGCTAATTTAGCAAGGGGTAAAAATGCTAGTAAGCCTCTGTCAATAGATCATCCTCAAGTCGGAGCGGCTTTTGACCAACTTTACAGCGGTAATGATGCCCTCAGTCAAGCTTATCGGCAAGGACGGATGGCTCGACAGGCTTTAATGAATAGCCTGGATAGCGAAATGGAAATGGCTAATAATGGTGCGCCCTTACCTAACGGGTTTGCTAGCGATGCCCAACGATTGGCACAACTGATGGTCAAAGACCCCAGAATTGAGTTAGGGTTTGTAGCTTTGGGTGGTTGGGATACTCATGTCAACCAAGGTGGCACTCAAGGACAGTTAGCCCAGAACTTGGGAAGATTGGGGGAGGGTTTAGCGGCGCTAGTCAAAGGCTTGGGGTCTGTTTACCAAAATACAGCAATTATAGTGATGTCCGAGTTTGGCCGCACAGTCCAGCAAAATAACAGCGGTGGCACTGACCACGGACATGGCAATGTAATGTGGGTTTTAGGCGGTCAAGTTCGTGGCGGTAAAATTTACGGAGAATGGCCTGGTCTATCAACAACCCAACTTTACCAAAGCAGAGACTTAGCGATCGCTACTGATTTCCGAGATGTAATCTCTGCTGTGTTAGAACGTCATCTACATCTCAACGAAGCAAAGCTTAATCTCGTCTTACCAAATTATGCTCATACTCAGAAAGTTGTATTAATTGTGAAGTGAGCAATCACTCTATAAATCCTAAAACTTAGCTGAAAGAGCAGCAAGTCAAGGGTTTTTGCTCAAATCTTTACATATGTTAACATTGTATACTTGGCTTGAGCATGTATGTTTTAGTATTACCCTTATGAAGACTGTTCTCAAATCGAATCAAGAGCAAGTCACTCGGTTATTTTCTCATCTCGAATTTGATGGAAATAAGCTAAATCATCAACCGGGTAGTGTATTAGGGAGTACTGCGCTGATTGCGGGAACCACGGTTGGGGCTGGTATTCTCGCCCTACCTGCGGTTACTCTGCCATCTGGAATTTTGCCATCCACAGCCCTGCTGATTGCTGTTTGGCTCTACGCTTTAGTCTCAGGTTTGTTAATTGCAGAAGTGACCTTGAATGCAATGCATTTAGAGGGGCGGCAGAGTGTAGGTTTGTTGGCAATTGTTCAGAAGACTCTTGGTAAGCTGGGAGCGCGAATTGCTGGCGGCGCTTATCTATTTATGCACTATGCTCTACTAGTCGCATATATTACTCAGGGTGGGGAAATTTTAGTATCTGCGGTTGCAAAAGTTTGGGGTGTGCAGAACGTTTTGCCGATGTGGGTGGGGACAACGACTTTCACTCTTTTATTTGGCGGCATCATGTATCTTGGGCGAGAAAAGTTTATTGAGAAATTAAACAGCGCCTTTGTGGGGATTGTGATTGTTTCATTCTTGGGACTATTGCTGCTGGGAGGAGGGCAAGTTAAAAGTGCCCAATTTTTATTTCAGAATTGGAGCGCTCTTGGTAGCGCCGTTTCAGTCATGTGTGTCGCCCTGTTTTACCATAACGTTGTACCTGTAGTTGTTACCCAACTAGAAGGAGATGTCCGCAAGATTCGTAATTCTATCGTCATTGGTTCTGCAATTCCTTTAATCATGTTCTTGGCATGGAATGCCGTGATTTTGGGAAGTGTCAGTTCCGATGTACTACAAGGTATTTCTGATGGCAGAACTGTTTTTGATCCACTGCAAATTTTGCGAGGCGGTGGTGCAGGGGAATGGTTAGGAGTGCTAGTATCGATTTTCTCAGAGTTTGCGATCGTCACCTCATTTATTGGATTTGTATACGGGTTACTAGATTTCTTCAAAGATATTTCTCTAATTACCCAAGGTGAATCTTCTAATCGCCTACCTCTGTATTCACTGGTTCTTTTCCCTCCTATGAGTCTTGGGACGCTTAATCCTAGCATCTTCTTTGTTGCCCTAGACTACACCGGAACATTCAGTGTTTCAGTTTTAGGTGGAATTATTCCGGCGTTAATGAGTTGGAAACAACGTCAAGAGCAGGAAAACTTAAATAGTGTGAATCAACCACTTGTTCCTGGTGGTAAGGTAACACTCATCGTAATGATTGGAGTTGCATTAGCCTTGATAGTGAAACAAATTTTCTTAATCTACTATGGAATGTAAAACTATCAAAAAAACTTGGTAGTGATATCTGATGACGAGTAAGGTTCAAGAGACTGGTATCATGGATAGTTCTTGCTTATTCAAAATTAGCAAACATCTGCGCCATCAACCAGCTCGTATTGGTATTAGACCAACTGAATATCTACAAATGATTTAAGTCTCTAAAAGTTTTTAAGTAGATAGTTTTTTAATTCTTTATACATACTTCTATATAGTATGTAATCAAGCAAACTCAATGTTTGTACAGAATTTCCTATCATCTGTAATAACATAGTTCTTTTAAGTAACGATGATCGAAGTCCTTAAAACCCAAACAATAGACCATAAATACTAAATAGTAAGAGCGTCTACAAGGTTGTATCTCAGAGTTTGAGAAAGGAAGCTGAATTTTCTTGATGTTTAACAGCTATATCTTACGATAGAAGGAAAACAGTATTGTAATTAATAGGCTAGATATAAAGTCTTTGTAGATTAAATTTATGAACATTATTGCTTGGATAATTCTGGGTTTGATTGCTGGAGCCATAGCTAAAGCTATTTACCCTGGTCGTCAGGGAGGTGGAATTCTTACAACCATGATTTTAGGTATTATCGGTGCATTAATAGGAGGTACTATAGTTACTCTCTTAGAGACAGGAAGATTGCAACTCACCGCAGCGGCTCTCAGTATCCCTGGTGTAATTGTTGCAATTATTGGTGCAATAATTGCTATTTTTCTATGGAATTTGTTGGCTGGGCGTGCCAGTTATTAGTTGAATCGTAAGATAGATCATGGTTAAAGCCGAGTTATTATTCACTACACCCTTTCAAAGTTCAATCCAATACAAAAACTCTACTTAATAAAAACATAGTGGAGTAACTGATTTTGGCTTATCATTCCTTAATTATCAGTAAAATTGTTATTTGCATTGTAGCTAGTATAGAACTTTATTTAATTATATTTGATATTTTTAGCAGTAGCCTTGATTCTTTTTTCAGTATTCATACGCTACACTGCATTTTGCTAAGGATGACATAAATAGTTTAGGATTAGCTCTTAGATAGAAGTATATAGATGCGATATATCATCTCTGTACAGTTGATTTATCTTAACTATATTTATCTAAATCTCAGCGAATTCTAAATATAAGGAAACTATAGGAGTGGTAAAAAAACGTAATAAAAATGTGTGGAAGAGTGAGATAAATGACATCATTCGTGGTGCTTGTGGAGGCTTTCTATTTGGCATCCCGCTGCTGTATACAATGGAAGTCTGGTGGATTGGGACACAGGCAAAACCACAATTAATGATGATGGCGATCGCATTGACCTTTAGTGTAGTTTTATTACTCAACCAGACAGAAGGCTTTCGTAAACGCAGACATAACTGGCGACCTTATCAAGCAGTAATAGACACTGTAGAAGCAATGGCGATCGGACTAGCTTGCTCTGCCTTTGTGCTGTTGCTGTTGCGAGAATTGACATTTGAAACTTCTGTCAAGGGAATCGTAGGTAAAATTATCTTTGAAAGTGTACCCTTCACTTTCGGTGTGGCATTAGCAAACCAATTTTTGGGAAATATTAGTAGCAGTAATGGCGAAGAACAAACAACCCGTAAGGCAAACAGTTCCACAAAAGATGAGTTACACGCCACCTTCGCCGATGTGGGTGCAACCCTAATTGGTGCAACCGTAATTGCATTTAGCATTGCTCCAACAGATGAAGTTCCCATGCTAGCAGCCGCAGCATCGCCACCTTGGCAATTGGCAATGATCGCCACATCTCTGCTGATCTCTTATGGCATTGTATTTCAAGCAGGCTTTTCAGACCAGCAAAAGCGAATGCAGCAACAGGGAGTCTTCCAACGACCATCAAGTGAAACCGTAATGTCCTACTTAGTTTCGTTGCTAGCAGCCGCTTTTATGCTGTGGTTCTTTCAAAAGTTGACTTTTAGCGACCCCTGGACAATGTGGTTAGATCACACCTTAGTGTTGGGATTACCTGCAACTATTGGCGGTGCAGCAGGAAGGTTAGCGATATGACTCAAACAGAACAACAGAAGCCAGAACGTTCACCTGCTGAGTGGGTAACATTCAGCGCCGCCTCATTCATTCTCGCAGTGATTGTTAGCTTGGTAGGCTACACTTGGTTAAACGACAAGAATCAACCACCGATACTTTCTGTTACTAACAAAAAAACTATTCGAGAAATTGACGGGCAATTTTATGTTCCTTTTGAGGTCGTTAACACTGGAGGAGACACAGCTGAATCAGTTCAGATTATGGCTGAGTTAGAGATTAACGGTAAAGTTGCAGAATCAGGAGAGCAACAGATTGATTTTTTATCTAGTGGGGAAATGGAGGAAGGCGCATTTGTATTTAGTCAGAATCCTCGCCAAGGTCAATTAACTATACGTGTTGCTAGCTACAAATTGCCTTAATTAGAATTTGGAATCGCAGATCAAATAGACAATGGGTAATGAATTTTACTCCATTACCCATTAATAGTTACCAATTACCAACAACACCCAAAAATATATAATTGCTAACGTTCAATAGTTTAGACGTTGGCCTTAGCTTTTGACCAAATACCGTTCTCATCTTCATCAAATTGCTGGTGAACTGCTTCCCAAGCAGCGTTTTCAGCCGTAAACTCATCATTTTTCTCATTGAAGACAGCGTTATAGCGCTCAATGAATGTGCGCTGAGCTTCATCAGAAAGATGAGAACGAACTTCAGGAGACAAATCTTCTGGACTGTTGCATGTACCAGCACAGGGACGAGCCAAAGTTTTCTCAATTGTGTGAATTTCTTCACCACCAGCACTTTCCAACAGTAATTGAAATTCTCCGGCGCGATCGCTCGGAACTTCTGCCATCAATAAGAACTCACCAGCTTGTAGACGGGTTTGGTAAATTGCGGCTTTATCTTCTGGCATACCCAAAGTAGTCAGAACCGATACTAAACCTGCACCAGCGCTACCTGCGATCGCTCCACTTGCAGCTCCTAGCAGCACCGCACTGATAGGGCCTGCTGCCACTATTGAACCGACAAAGGGAATAAATAGTACACCTACACCTGTAAGTAAGCTGAGGAAAGAGCCAAACAAGGAACCAAATATTGCTCCTGTTCTCAAGCCTCCCAAAATCACATCTTTTTTAGTAATAAAGCCAGAAATGCGAGTTTCAGACTGGAAGTTTCTACCCATAACCGAAATATGATCTCTCGGCACACCTCTGTCTAATAAACGTCGAATCACATCATCGATTTGCTTTTGTTCTTTAAAAGCAGCAGAGATAGTACGTTCTGCTTGATACGTTTCTGGCACTTGAATACTCCTTGTATTATTTTATTTTTGCAGTAGATAACTAAAATAGACGCGTGTGGGGAGTTAATATCTCAACACCAGTATTGAGGGAGGAATTAATCCTCCCTCAACTGGCTACACAGCACCCTTAAACTCAGACCTGACATTTTCGCCTGTATATGCTACAGCAGATTTCAACTTAATGCACTACACAAACTAGGTTTAGAAACCAGACATTAAGCCTGTTTTACTCCTGATTCCTAAATTCTGCTGAATAGCTACACACCTACAGGAGTTTTAGTCTCTGTTGCCGGCTGTGTACCGTCTCCTTCGAGTGCCTGCCCTTCAATAAATGAGCGCAGCATCCAAGCCATCTCTTCATGTTCTTCCATCAACCCAGTCAGAAAGTCAGCAGTACCCTCATCATGGAACTGCTCACTACTTTGATCAACGTGCTTCCTTAAATTGCGAATAACCTGTTCATGATCTTCTACTAGATTAGCTACCATCCCCGTTGCAGTGGGAACATTTCCAGCATGTTCTTTGAGGGTAGCAATTTTGAGAAATCCCTCCATTGAGCCAACTGGATAACCACCCAAGGCCCGAGTCCGCTCTGCTAAAGCATCAATATTGAGAGTCAGTTTTTCGTAGTGTTCTTCCCAAAGCTGGTGCAAAGAGCGGAACTGAGGCCCAACGACATCCCAATGGTACTTTTTGGTTTTCACTAAAAGTAGATAGGCATCTGCCAAATCTTGATTCAACAGATTAATTACACCTTGACGCTGTTCTTCTGTTAAACCAATGTTTATCGCACGCATTATTTTCCATCCCTAAGCGAACTTATTTACTAAGTTCTCAAATTCAAGACATAATACACATCAACCCAAGGAAAGATTGTTAATTTAAATTAATTCCTAAATTTATAATTATGCCTATACCTTAAGAAGGTGCAAGCTTAGCATTATTAATTAATAATGGGTAATTGCCTTTAGGCAATTACCCATTATCACGAAAATATTAGCAACGTATTAGCTTTGTTACTTACCTGTAACTTTTTCCAAAAAATTCTTTACGTTTTCTTCCACTGAGGTTGAACTCTGCGAATTACTGGGACGCTTCTGCTTATCAATATCAGCAGCTCCTTGAACTTCATTGAGTCCTTCGTTTGATTTCTTTTGAACCTCTTTCAGTCCTGGTGGTGGTGATTTTGCTACTTCATCAGTTTCGCGCTGAGTTTCAAGTAGTTGTGTTGTAGCTTCAGTAGGGTCACTTTGATAGCTATCGATCGCAAAAGCAGGAAAAGCACTAGATAAAAATAGTAAGGCGCAGGTAAAAGCCACAACTAGAAAGCGTACTGGATGTAAGATAGATAAAACAGAAGCAATAATCTTCATTTGGAATCCTCGATAACAGCTTTAACAACGCAGAACTTTTACTTGGAGAGGGAAACTCACGCCTTCACATAGTCGATTTGACCAGTCGAATTCACATATGTGCTTCCATCTTAAAGTTCTTGTTCACCGAACTTTACGAAAGAAATTGTCTTTGTATTCCACACTAATTCATTAATGGGTATTGAGTAAATACTCTACCCATTATTTGATGAATACATTGCGTTGACCAGATTCTTCATTTATGGTTCGCCTATATATTTCTACTTTGAACGCATTAATGCTTGAATCGGTCTGTGGAATGAAGTTGCTGCTATTTATATTTACAACAAAATCATTCCCTAGGTAGATCAACTTAACATAATTTTAGCAAGCTAAAGGCCCCAGGATTTATATCTAGTTCTATAGCCGGCTGATTTATTGCAATAAATTAATTGGTAGGCAGAGTAACTTAACACAGGCTACAATACCTGGGGCCAGTATATTTAGATAAAATTAATGACATCTACTACAACATATACTTACGACACAAATGGAAACGTCATATCCGAGAAGATTGACAATAACAGTGATGGAATAACGGACTCGGCCATCACCTACAGATATAATCTAATATCCCAAAGCTATAAGTCTGATAACGACGGTACAGTTCAGCCTGTCGAAACTTATACCTACGATGCAAATGGAAAAGTGACTACTTACAAAAGCTACGTATACAATAGCGATGGTAGTCTTTTCTCTGTCGAGGTTAGTACTTACGATGGTAATGGCAATGTAAGTACCAAAAACTCAGAATACTTTAGCGACGGCACGATTGAATATGCCGAAACCTACATCTACGATGTCAACGGCAGAGAGACATTCTATAGGATGTACCCAGGAAGCACAGACTACGCTACAGTCGGTCGCACTCAAACCTATGATGCCAACGGCAACTTGATTTTTGAAGAATTTTTTAATCAGTATGCCTATAGCGCTAGCCATTATGTGTATGATGCCAACGGCAGGTTGACTTCCAGAAGAATTGATCGCGAAGAACCAGGCGATACAACTATTTCTACCTTTACTTACGATGCTAACGGCAACCGCACATCCCAAAGCATTGATGTCTATGGCGACGGCACAGTTGACAAGGTTATTACATCTGCTTACGATGCCAATGGCAACAAGATATCCGAAAGCTCTGTCTTTAGCGATCGCACGATTGAATATATCTACATCGCTACCTACGATGCCAACAACAACAAGACATCCGAGAGTTATGACAACAACGGCGATGGCATTTTTGAGATTGTCTACACTTATGCCTACGATACCAACGGCAACAAGATAACCGAGAGCCGTAACGACAATAACGACGGCATTGCTGAGAGTGTCTACACTTATACCTACGATGCCAACGGCAACAAAACGTCGGAGAACTATGACAATAATGGCGATGGCATCGCTGATAGTGTATATACTTTTACTTATGATAGTAACGGCAACAAGACATCCGAAAGCCGTGACGAAAATGGCGATCGCATTGCGGAGAGTGTCTACATTTATGCCTACGATCCCAACGACAGATTAACATTCGAGAGCCGTGACAAAAATGGCGACAGCATCCTTGAGTACGTTTACACTGCTACCTATAATGCCAACGGCAACAAAACATCCGAGAAATATGACAACAATGGCGACGGCATTTTTGAATATGCCTACACCGCTACGTATGATGCCAACGACAGATTAACATTCGAGAGCAGTGACGAAAATGGTGACGGCATCTTTGAATATATCTACACTGCTACCTACAATGCTAGCGGCAACAAGATATTTCAAAGCTATGATAACAATAGCGACGGCATCCTTGAATATGTTGACACTGCTATCTATGATGCCAAAGGTAACAAGATATCCGAGATCCGTGATGATCATGGCGACGGCATTGTTGACAGTATCTACATCGCTACCTACGATGCCAACAGCAACAAGACATTCGAGAGTCGTGATGATCATGGCGACGGCATCCTTGAATCTATCTACACCGCTACCTACGATGCCAACGGCAACAAGACATCCGAGAGTTATGACAACGATGGCGACGGCATTTTTGAATTTGTTTACAACTATACTTACGATCGCACATCTGCAAGCTACGACAATAATAATGATGGCATAACTGATGCTGTTGTTATTTATGGCTACAACATCAACAACAAGTTAATATCTGAGCAAATTGATAACAACAATGATGGCATCACTGATGCTTTAGTCAGCTACACCTATGATGATAAGGGTCAACTCATATCGAAGACCATTAACAATGAACTAGTGCAAGGTTTGGTTCTCAATACTGACAACGTTAATGATGAACTGATTGGTGATGCTGGTAATGACAAACTCTATGGTGGGAATGGTAACGACGAACTGTTGGGATTAGCTGGCAATGATCAAATCTCCGGTAACGACGGTAATGATGAGCTAGTGGGGTTTGATGGTGATGACAAACTCTACGGTAACGACGGTAATGATCAACTGTCGGGATTTGATGGCAATGACCAACTTATAGGTGGCAAGGGTAATGATACCCTTATTGGTGGTGCTGGCGCTGATATCCTAACTGGTGGTAGTAGTGGTGATCAGTTTATATTTGAGTACTTAAGTGATTCATTACTGTCAAACTTTGATCAAATTACTGACTTAAAGATTGGTGTAGATCTCATTGATGCACCCAATACAGTTAATGCTGCCAATTTTGCCCAGCTTAGTAATATTAGTACCCTGCTAGAGTTGGACATTCAAACTTTATTGAACACAACTACTTTTGTTGCCAATCAAGCCGCGACATTTAACCTGGATACAGGTGCTAAACAGCGGACTTTCTTGGCTATTAATGATGCGATTAATGGATTTTCTGCCACAAGCGACGCCATCATTGAAATTACTGGTTATAGTGGTAATTTAGCTGCGCTGTCGATTGTTTAATCTAAGTTGTCATGGTCTGAGTCGGCGGTGATTCTTCCCATCCATAGAAGAAAATGGGCTTTTTCGTCGCCGATTATCAGTAAAAAATTATACTCATCCTCCTATTTCTTTTACTCGCTCATGACAGAAGCGCTGCTTTCTTGAGATTCCTGCCAAAGTTTGTGCAAAAAGAACTCAGCGCGATCGCTGATAGTAGTCACAAACACACCCACAGCATCCTCAGAACCATTTGATAGCCAAGAACCCCGCAGAGTGACCTCCATATACTCAGTATCGCAAGCACACAGAGTAATGATTTCTCTGTCATCGCGCTTCACTTCCGCCTTTAGTACTTCTACTCCTGGCAAATCAATAGGAAGCAAAAAGGAAGCGGTACTAGGTTCAATGCATAGACATTGACCGACTCGCATTGCCAAAATCACTCGCTGCGCTACCCATTCTTCCAGTGACAGAGTAAGACACTCTAAATAAAAGCTCCTATCGGTGTAAGTTAATTTCAGCATTCCTTATGCTCTCCTGTTATTCCAGGTCTACTTGCACATCTATCCAGAACTGTGTAGCGCGATCGCGCCAAGCTTCGCTAACGGTAAAATAGTTTTGCCGCAAAACTTTCCACATTCGCTCAATAGAAGCGATTGCTAAGCGAATGTGTTTCGGCACTTCAATAATCAAGCTGCGAGAGTGAAGCCATCCACCTTGGATCACATTTGTGACTAACAGCGCGATCGCCTGCTTGATATTGACCTGGCATAGTGGTAAGTAATTTTGATAAACCACCATCACAGATTGCTCTAATACTTGCGTTGCGATCGCCGTCAGACGGGTGCTTTGCACCATTGCACAGCGTCTTGTTCGCCTTGGCGCAGCCTCTCGTACAGAAGATATCGTCACAGCCTCACTCCTTATAAAAAAACCCCCGCTTCTTGTTTGGGTGAAGCGGGGGTTAGAAATTGACCGGAAAATTTTCTGGTCTTATATCGGTACAGTATTTCTATGCCTGTACCTCCCGCTTCCTTCATCTAGTTGTAGTTTTGCATTCAGCGCACTAATGCTGAGATATCTAAAATCATTATTACCCTCTGTGATTTGCCCATGATTTCGGCTACCATCGCCCATAAATAAATACTCCACTCCCACATTGGCTGATTCCCAACCGGCTCGGCAGTTGGTAGCACGCAAGGAAGTAGAGATGGGGTAAATGGATTTCACAGAAAATTTCACCTATTGAACATTCCTTTAAACATACTACACTTGTATTACTATCCTGTCTATACCTTTAAGGAGAAAAAGTCATGCATACGATCGCGCGCACCCCAACCACCGACATGGAAGTTACCAGCATTCGCCTAGAGCGAGAACTCAAAGATAAACTCAAAGAAATAGCAGGCAATCAGGGATATCAAGCTCTGATCCGAGATATCCTCTGGAATTATGTACAGCAAAAATCAGGTGAGTGGAAGCCTAGATTTTCGCGAGCCGATATTCGAGCTAGCATAGCTGCCACAGCTCAGCAAGAAGAACGCTGCGTACTTACAGGTCAATTAATTCAACCCCAACAACCAATGTTGCTAGGACTAACGAGGAATGGTGACATGGTTCCTCTCAGTGTCGAAAGCTTGGCTGGATAGTCTTACCTTCAAGTGAATGCAGCTCAGTTATCTTCAGTAGTAACTGGACTGCATTTAGAATTTTGTCGGTAAAATTTTTTCAAAAACTCATAAGCTATTACGCTTTTAAATTGCACAGTCACTCATGAGGTTCGTTAACCGCTGACGGTTAACTGTCAACTGTCAACAGCCAGTACGAAAAGATGTGCAGATTATATGCGCGACAGCTTATATATAGTAATCAAGTAATCAAATTCTAAAGCAACCAGCCTTTATACGATTATTAGCTCTTTTAACTAAAATTTAACAATATTTAACAAATAGAAAAATGATTAAAAAGAATAGAACTTATACCATTTCACGGAATTTTTGATACAAATCACTTTTCTTACTCCCTCTGCTCAAGAACAGCTTGCCATCTGTATCAATCTTAAGGTGAAACGGTATTAGGCAATAATACCCCGATAAATTCTTGGCGATCACCCTCGAAAAACTGTCAAAATTTTTTCTGAAGCTTTACCTTAAAGTTTGACGAATATAAAAGTGGCTTGTTCAGCGTATACATTAGAAAAAATATTACAAAATTTTGATAAATGCTTCAGTGTTAACGCGGTGAGTTTTTCTAGAGGTATCGTCTCAATTCCAGAGAAATTACGGTTTATGTATACTTACAGACAGGATATTCTAAGCCCAAGTGAGTAAATTACCTCAACATAAGCAAGCCAAGTATAATCTGGCTGAGGCATTTTAGGATATTCTAAGTATCTTATTACCTATGTAGAGATTTGTTTAATACACCACAAACTTGGTCATCTGACATAGAAAGAGGCTATAACAGGTGAAAGAAAGTATTCATACAAAATTTGCAAATCATCAGGGTGTAACAACACCATTATTAGTAAAGAATATGCCAAGAGGTTGGGTGCAAAAACAATGGGGTTATCCAGGGGCGTGCCAGGAATGAAAAAGCCTTTATCGCCACTACAATCCCCAGATGACGTAGATCAACTACAACCATACCAAATCAAGCTGATGCAGCATCAGGAAGAACCAGCCCACCAGTTGGTACAAAAGATTAACCAAATCATCGCCAATAGCTCAGCGACTACATTGATGCTGCAAGAGATAGCCCAATTGCTAGGAGTTATCTTCCAAGTCGATTGCTGTTGCTTGGTTCCAGTAACGAGTGAGGAATCTACTAGCGAAGCGACTACTGCTAATTGGTGTGCTGATGAGTATCTAGGGTTGCCACACCCAAACGAGATATTCTCGATGGAACAGTTGCTTATGGACTCGCCAGTAGTGCAATGTGCTGCTGAACCATTGACTATTGAAGATATTTCAATTATTCAGAACAGCTTGGTAATCGGGTGTCAATATTTACCACTACCAATAAAAGCGGTTTTGGCAATTCCCACCCGGCTTGGTGGCAATAATAATGGAGTGATTAGTCTGATTAAATTTCAACCCTATGATTGGAGTGAATCAGAAAAGCAATTACTCAAAGTGCTGGAGTCGTCTTGCGCGATCGCTTTTTCTCGAGTAGCACAAGCTCAGTTGATTGCTCATCAACAGCAGTATTTGCAAAAAAGCGACCAGCACCAAAGCTTAATCAAGCAATTAACTTTATTAAGTCGGAGTAACTTGGAGTTGAATCAAATGCTCCAGTTAGTAATCGCCTCTACTGCTGAATCTCTACAAGCAGATCGCGGTTTGCTTATACTACTAAAATATACAGATCCACTTTTTAGAACTCGACCCAAAAAACAAGTTCCTAGAGCGAAAGCTACCGTACATGCCGAATGGAACAGGGCAACACAAATTTCTGGTACTAGTAAACTAGATACCTTGGACGAATCCTTCTTACTCTCAGAGTGTGGTTTATGCCAGCGTGTGTTCATAGACTCTGGAAAACCAGTAATCATTGATGATTATACAGAGCAAAACGATACCTATCCAGCCGCCTCATTATTTGCAATAGAAGAATTACCTGCGGCATTGTTAATGCCACTAGAAAGTCAGGCCAAAGTTTTAGGATTCTTAGTGCTACAGCAAACGGTTGCTCGCAATTGGCAACCAGCAGAATTAAATCTTGTGGAAATGGTTTGCGCCCAAGTCAGCAATGCCATAATTCAGTCACAGACATTGCGGCAAGTTCAGACTTTGGTAGATGAGCGAACAGCAAAACTACAAAGCAGTCTTGAACTTCAGGCAAAATTGCATGAAAGAACGCGGCAATATGTCGAGCAGCTGCGGAAACTCAATGAACTCAAAGATGAATTCTTGAGCAACATGAGCGATCGCTTACGCTATCCTCTGACAAACATGCTAATGTCAATTCGTAACTTACGTCTGCCAGGAATAGCACCAGAACGTCAGGTTAGGTACTTGGACATCTTAGAGCAAGAATGTACAAAGGAAATCAACCTGATTAATGACTTGCTGACACTCCAAAAACTAGAGTCTCATCAAGAAGCTCCGCAATTAGAAACTATTGATTTAAATAATAGAGTCAAGGATATAGCAGTATCTTTTGAGCGAAAACTTGCAGAGAAGGGATTAAGAATTTCTGTAGAATTGCCACAAGAGCCATTAACACTGCAAACCGAACTAGAAAGTTTTGACCGTATCCTCCAAGAGTTGTTAACTAATGTCTGTAAATACTCGGAGCATGATACTCTCGTCCACTTGCAAGCCTCTCACCAAGTTGATCAACTGATTGATCAAGTTATTATTAAAGTGACGAATATAGGACGTGCCATTTCCGAAGAAGAAGCGACATATATATTTGATAAGTTCCGTCGCGGTAAAGGGCGCTGGACTCCGGGGACTGGCTTGGGACTTGCTTTAGTTAAGTCTTTAGTGCAGCATTTAAATGGAGCGATCACTGTTGAGAGTGTTTCAATCTCGGATTCTCAACTGAGCGAAATTTGCTTTACCCTGACTTTGCCCCAATTTTCTGAAAGCAAACCATATTCTGAAAGTGACTAAAGAACATAACACAACAGAAGACTTTGATTTCCAGTCCTCTAGTGATGACACCAACCTAGAAGGAGATTTACTTGCTGATACAGTTGTGCCAGCTAAAGTAGAAGTCCAAGTCGAGAAGATAGCAGAGCGACAAAGGCGAATCAGTGCTAAAATCCAAATTCCCCAACCAATAGAACGAATCTGGAAGGTTTTGACAGATTATGAAGCCTTGGCTGACTTTATCCCCAACCTCGCCAAGAGCCGTATAATTGAGCATCCCAACGGTGGTATTAGACTGGAGCAAATAGGCTCTGGACGCTTCCTAAATTTCAACTTTTGTGCGCGTGTAGTTTTGGATTTGGAAGAATACTTCCCTCAAGAAATTAATTTCCGCATGGTAGAGGGAGATTTCAAAGGCTTTTCTGGCAGCTGGTATTTAGAGCCTTATTCCCTTGGTGAGTATATAGGAACAAATCTCTGCTACACAATTCAAGTTTGGCCTAAACTCACCATGCCAGTAGCAATCATTGAAAATCGATTAAGTAATGATTTGCGCTTAAACATGCTAGCGATTCACCAGCGTGTAGGACAGCTAGCTAGCAAGGAACCCTAACATCCTTATTCACTTAGCTTCACGGTAAGTGATAAGTTGATTAGCGCTGCAAAGGACATTCTTGCTTTTTACTTTAAGTACCCCCAGGGGAATTCGAATCCCCGTTACCTCCGTGAAAGGGAGGTGTCCTAGGCCTCTAGACGATGGGGGCATTGGACTCAGACCTTTTATAAGGTAACGAATTTCCCTGCTGATGTCAACAGGTTTTGCTAAAAAAGTTTGGTAGTAGCTATGAATGCAAGCAAAAACGTCTACACACTTTTACTCAAAACTGGTCTTTGTCTCTATGCGGAACATAAATCAGACAACTAACATCCTTCCCTGCATAAAGCACGGAGAATTCTTAAACAGCCGAAGTTGGTTCTTAATTCAAACAACACCTTGTGCCACCAATCAGTTACAAATGCTGTCTTATGGAGAACTAAAATATGACAAAATCTCTGAATTCGCCAAGGAATAAAAGGTATGATGTTGTACCCTTAAGAGTTAATATGTGTGATTCTTTACAAAAGATTTTGAAATATATCGCTCAAAATCTACAACATGGAAGCATCTTTTGAAATCACCCTACAAATGGTGATCACTGTTCTTGCAGGCATTAGCGCCCAGGTGGTGGCTGCATACCTCCGAGTACCCAGCATCGTCTTGTTACTGCTTTTGGGCATTTTACTTGGCTCTGATGGCATGGGGCTGCTGCACCCGCATTTGCTAGGCACTGGACTAGAAGTTATTGTCTCCCTAGCGACGGCAATAATTTTGTTTGAGGGCGGACTCAATTTGGATCTACGAGAGTTGGGTAGAGTCTCAGTCAGCCTGCAATTGCTCGTGACTCTGGGAACGCTGATTACACTACTTGGCGGTAGCATGGCAGCTCACTGGCTGGGTGAATTTCCTTGGAACATAGCTTTTCTCTACGCTTCCATAGTCGTAGTTACAGGCCCAACCGTCATTAGTCCCCTGCTCAAACAAATCAGCGTAGATCGACAAGTAGCAACGCTTTTGGAAGGAGAAGGTGTTTTAATTGACCCGGTAGGAGCTATCCTTGCCTTCGTTGTTCTAGATACAATTCTGAATGGCGATGCTGACCCAATCAATGCCATCATCGGTTTACTCTTGCGTCTTGGTATTGGTGGGGCAATTGGTGGTGCTGGCGGTTATTTAATGAGCTTGATTTTTAAACGCGCCAATTTTCTGTCAATTGAACTCAAAAATCTGGTAGTGCTGGCGGTACTCTGGAGTTTGTTTGCTTTAGCCCAAACAATCCGCAGTGAAGCAGGAGTCATGACAACAGTAGTTGCAGGAGCAGTATTTGCCAATTCCTCGGTGCCAGAAGAACGCTTGTTGAGGAACTTCAAAGGTCAGTTGACAATTCTCAGTGTTTCAGTGCTATTCATCCTCCTAGCAGCTGACTTGTCTATTGCCAGTGTGTTTGCCTTGGGTTGGGGTAGTTTATTCACCGTTCTGGTACTGATGTTCGTCGTTCGTCCGATTAACATCCTTTTATGTACTTGGAACAGTGATCTTAACTGGCGACAAAAACTGTTTTTAAGTTGGGTTGCTCCCAGAGGAATTGTTGCTGCTTCTGTTGCTTCTTTATTTGCAATTTTGCTGACACAGCATGGTTTCAATGGTGGTGATGCCATCAAAGCTTTAGTCTTTCTCACAATTATCATGACAGTTGTCTGCCAAGGGCTAACAGCTGGATGGATTGCTCAGTGCTTAAAAATCACCTCCAAAGATGCAACTGGGGCGGTGATTGTTGGTTGTAATCCCTTGAGTCTTTTGATTGCGCGGTTCTTTCAAGAGCGGGGAGAAAATGTGGTGATGATTGATACTGATCCAGATTGTTTTGAGCAAGCTGAAGCACAAAATCTCCGAGTTATTGCTAGCAGTGCTCTGGATGCGGATGTTTTGGAAGAAGCGGGACTTGCCTCTGTGGGAACTTTTCTTGCCATGACTAAGAATGGCGAAGTGAATTTTGTCTTGGCTCAACGTGCAGCAGAGGAATTTAATCCGCCACGTGTATTAGCAGTTTTTCCTCGTGATCGGCAAGCTACTAGTTCAGCAAACGAGAATAAAGTTAACCAAGCCTTTATCCCAGATTTAGCAATCAAGACTTGGAATGAGTACCTGAGTGATGGGCGAGTCAAGCTAGGGACAACTACACTGGTTGAGTCAGAATTTTCTAATCAAAGCGATCGCATTCAGGAAATGATTCGGACTAAGGTGTTGATACCGTTATTGCTAGAGCGAGAAGAACGCCTACAAGTAATGCCAGCAAATCAAGAGTGGGAAGCTGGCGATCGCATTATCTACCTATTGTATGACCCCAGACCTAAGCTTTTAAAACGCTTATCTGGCGCTACCCAGTCTACTCGCCTCTCTCTAGAAAAGTTACCAGAAGTTGAGGAAGTCCCCCTTGATCAATTATCTCAACTTTCAACCAGTGAGATTCCTGGGGGATGAGAAGAGGAGCAGGGGGCAGGGGGGGCAGGGGAGCAGAGGGGCAGGGGGAGAATAATAACTTCAGCACGGGCTAAACCATAGCTATCCGTGCTTCAGCACTCAGCACTCACTATTAACTTTGGGAAGGGATAAACTCGCTTTCTGCTGGTTGTTGTAAATTACCAAATTCAGATTTCGGTTGATACATTTGCTTTTCTTGCCACAGTAAAGCAGATAAATGTACCACAGCAAGAATTAGGGTAGCCACCGAGATCAGATAACTGTGTATGGTATACAGGTGTTGGATGGTAACGGTACTAATGGCTCCACCGCCAGTCAGGATATCGCGCAGTTGCCCACCGATAAAAGGAATTGCTTCAATGGTTCCTAACTCAATGCTAAAACGCCAGTATCCTTCTTGAGTCCAGTCTAAAAGCATTGCACTCCAATCTAGCGCGATCGCACTCAGGGCAAACAATATTCCACTAATCCAAGCAACCAGCCAACTTTTGCGAAATTGCCGACCTAAAAACATCACCACAATTTGAATTAAGGCAACGACAATTACTGCATTACCAGAAATCTCATGTGCTCTATGAAATAGCCAGCCGTATGGCACTTCTGTATTAATTCTTCTCAAAGAATTATAAGCACCGCCTGCTGTCGGTTCGTAATCAAAAGAAAGTAAAACTCCCGTAGAGAGATAAATTAAACACAGAGTAAGAATTACGACTGCTAATGTCGTCGCCAGTCGCCGCAAAATTCTATCGAACTGAGTGCTTTGCATGGCTAAGCTCTCCTAACTTAAGTGAGTATTTATTCTTATTACAATTTTAGCTAAGAAAAATTAAGATATTTTACTTTTTTAAGAGTTTGATAAATTTTTTAAACTAAATACTGCACCCAAGCTTTTAACGGTTCTGGTGAGCCATACCAAATGCCAAGGTTTCTGGGAGAATGCCTTACACCTTCGATAACAAGATTTTCTGCCCCCTCTAGATGAGCAGCTTCAATGGGGGTGATCCCATCGCCCCAAGTGTTACCCTTGCCACAGGTTAATTGGTAACTACTGTAAGCTAACCAGCTACCGCGCCGCCTTTCCCCAAAAATAGTTTTACCAGCCACGCAAACGTAACGAACGTCTTTGTAGAAAGCTCCAGGGTAATTATTGGTGACAAAATCCAGATTCCAGCGCGTCCAGCGTTCTTGGCTAATGTGGGGTGTACCCAAGGTAACGAGGGTCGCAACTAAGGAATGTGCTTCCCAGAGGGATGGATTAAGCTCACCGCGTGCCGAATAAGGCTTTTCGCCCATGTAGATGCGAGATATCCACCCCCCGGCTGAGTGACCAATCAAGTTAATTTGAGTAGCGTTATATTGTTGCAATATCTGCTTTACAGTGCGATCAAGTTGCCACAGAATCGGTGTTACTGGTCTTCCGCCGAGAGTGGGTAGCCAATCACGTCGCCGCAGTGGTACTGTAACTGTGGAAAAACCCAACTGTTGTAGTGATTGTTCTAGTTGGCGGTAAGCGATCGCACTTTCTAAATATCCAGGTAAAATAACTGTCGGTAATGGCATTTTAGATTTTGGATGCAAGCATTTAGCGAGAATTTCGAGTCAGGCGCGTGCAAAGAAAGATCTGATTTGAGATTTTTTTAACAAATACCTAAATACCTATAATGGTCTTGATTGCCGGAATACTCAATAAATCAATTGGGAAAGCTGCTAAACAGTTTTAGAGTCTGCGGATGTGGTAGTATTGTCAGAAGTAGTTCGGTCTACAATTCAATTGTGACAACTGTTACAGAAGCGTCGGATTAGAAAAAAGTAAAGTAAAACAAGATAAATTGAATAAGTAGTTATACATACAGGAATTGTGCGATCGCCTAAACTCTTAACTGCTCAACATCTCAGTTTTTCTAACAATTCACAAAAATCAAAAGTAGTAATTTTTTAAATTTCTCGCTAACAAGTGCAACTTTAAACTATAATATTGCATCATTATAAAAATTAAATGCTTCAAATAATGATAATGCCAATCTTGCTGTTTTGAGTGCCAAGCATAAGAAGTTATTATTTGTGAAGGGAAGCATCTACAGCAATATAGTCTGAAAGATAAGATCACTATTCAACTGCAACCGAGCCGAGTGAACGATAACAGCTATGTCTAACGTCTCCCTGCTAAAAAATATACCAGATATCTTAAGCCAGCCAATTGGGATAGCAGCTATAGCCTCTATTGGCATCCACGGTGCTATTGCATTAATTGTGCCATTAATGCCTGTGGATTCTAGCAAACCTAGAGAAGCAGCAAAAACAACAGTCGGACTCCTGGAATTAAGCCCAACCGACCAAGCACGTCTGCCACAAAATCCAAATACACCTCAAGTAGCCCTACAACAGCAACTTCCCCAACCAGGGCAAGTTTTGCCTCCGAATTTTAGCGCTCAGACTGTGTTACCTCCACTGCCACCCGCTACCTCTAGCCAGTTTACACTGCCACCACTACCTCAATCTCTTAACAACTATCGTGTCTCCTCATTGCCCACAAAGCAGTCAGTGCGGATGATTCCCAGAGTAAACTTGGGATTTAATGCCGCTGGTTTCAATGCCAGTGGAAAATTTTCCTCATCAGCAGTTCCTCGTTTGAGTGACAGTGACATCAAATACGAAGCATCCAAGCCGCTGCCTGTAAACAAGTTACCAGAATTGCAGTCGCAGAAAATACCTGATGATATTCTGCGGAATACCCAATATCCCAATCTTTCTGAGGCTACGTCTACTACAGCAGTGCCAGGAAATACGACCCCGCAAACCACGCCGGGTGATGTATCCCAAATTGGTCAAAACCAGCAACAAATAGCTCCCATTGGACAACCTCTACAAGGTGCTGACAACTTAGCCCTAGCAGGGCAAAGCTTGCCACAATTGCAGCCGAGAACTATGCTAAATACACCTGAGTTACCCTCAAAAGCGATCGAACAGGCGATCGCCCAGGTAAACTCTTATGAAGACTTGAGAAAAATAGTCCGGCAAGAATACCCCAATGCGGAAGAAAAAGCAGTCATCCGTGACATAATCCCTACAGATAAACCAAATCTCCAAGGTACTGTCTTAGGTGTATTAGTGGTAGATCCTGATGGCAAGGTCTTAGATATCAAGTTCCAAAATAAGTTGCTCTCTCCTGAACTGCAATTAAAAGCTAGGGAATATTTCAGTACTCAACCCCCCAAGAAAGAAAAGCAAACTAGTTCTTACCCATTTAGCCTGAGTTTCCAAAATAACAGCAATACCACTGGGACTACTCAAGCTACTCCCAAACCTCTGTCAGAACTGCAAAATAGAAATAACCAGTTAGCGCCCTTACCAGCAGCTAATCCCAAACCATTACCTGAACTGCGAATTAGGAACAACCAGCCTACACCATCATCGGTAGTTACTCCTAAACCGTTATCGGAATTGCAAAACAGAAATAATCAGCTAGCACCCTTACCTACAGGTAATCCCAAACCGTTGTTGGAATTACGAAATAGAAATAATCAACCAGCAGCTACGCCTAAACCATTATTGGAACTGCGAAATAGAAGCAATCAATCAGCGCCATCATCAGCAGCTAAGCTCAAACCATTATCTGTGCCAACAGTAAATAATAATCAATCTGCACTCTCTGGTGAATCTGATCAAAAGCTATTGGAACAGTTGCGTCAGCTGAAGGAAAACAGAGAAAAATCTGCTCAATAAAAATGAAAATCTGTTGGCAGTTTTGGGTTAAGTATAAGCGCAAAATGATGAATGATAAATCTTAAATTTTTATCATTCATTCTAAAAAAATCGTGATTATTTGATATTCCTGTTTTTAAGGGTAACTTTGAAATCGCCACTTTTTTAAGCTTGCTCTAATGGGATGCGGAAAGTACATATTTAAGATTGTCCGTCCGTAAGTTCTAACAGAAAAACCCTCTGGAAAACCAAAGGGACTTTGTTCTATGCGGACAAATAAATCTTTTAGCTTAGCTGCTTTACCAGCCTTGCTCTGCTTGTTGGGAAACGTAAGTGGCTACCTCTACAATCTCCTGAGAGCTTAATTTGCTTTTGAAAGCAGGCATAGCATTTTTACCATTCTGTACTTGGTAGATAATTGCCTGGATTGAGTCACTATCATAATTTGCAAGGTACTTTGATAATGCTTCTTTTTTCAAGGTTTTGTGGTTAATGAGGATGTTACCACCACCTATGTGGCAAGAAGCGCAGTTCGCATCAAAAATTTTGGCGCCTGTTGATGTTTCAGCAGCTAATGCTGGACGAGTGAATGTTAATCTGGACAGAGCGATCGCTAATAGCAAAATTAATAAAAATATTCTCAAGAAATTCTCCTCGTAACAAGCCTCAGCAACTACAGTTGCTAACTGCTATGTGTACTTTACCCCATGATGCTCTAGTCTCCATAGAGTATAAACGCGATTAATTCATGTATTTAGGCAAATTTGCTCAAAATTGACGGTAACGAGTAATCCCTTCTATCACCACGCGGTATTTAGCATTTTAGCCAGGGATAGGACTCATTACCGCCCTTTATTAGACATTGGAGACTGGGAAGATTTGGCTAAAAACCCGCCTCTGGTGAGGGTAATTTTTCAATTTTAAAGAAGGTTAAAATCTCGTCCCTCGTAGGTGGATTTCTTCTTCAGTACCCAATTCCTATTACCCAGCCTCCTTTATCCATTTTGTCTGTCACCTTAAGACTATGGCGTTTTGCTTTTCGCTAATGCTAACAAGCAAGGAAAATCATCTGATGCCAAAAATGCTATGCCTAGCCTTCAACAGTGATTTTGCCAACCATACCAGCACCACGGTGAGGTTCACAGTAGAAGGTGTATTCACCAGCTGGTGCGTCTGCGGGGATGGTGGTCTTTTCGGTTTGACCAGGACTCATCATCAACTGCTTGTGAGACAGACCTTTGGCTAAAGTGGCGTCCTTAGCAGGGTTTTTAGCAGCATCAAATACAACGTTGTGGGGAGGAACTTTGTTGTTCACCCATTCAATTGTGTCGCCTGGCTTAACGGTTAACTTGGCAGGTTCAAATGCCAGCATTCCTTTATCACTACCCAATTTTACCTTGTATGTTTCAGCCGCAGCGCTGGGAGTAAAAACAGCGAAGCTACTAACAACTAAAAGGATTGTTAACACAGCTAAACCAAAGCGTCGCCAGCTAGCCGCAATCAATTTCATGGCTCTCTCCTAACAAATAGTTTTATTTTTCCTTTTTTATTTTAAATAAAATCAACACCAAATATGACAATCTGTCGTAGATGCAATTTTTTTTTCAATAATGGGGAGCAATCAATAGCAAAAAATTGTTAATTGATAACTAATACTAGACTGCTATACACCAAAAAGGCTCTAAAAAGAGTTAAATAATAAAAATAAAATACTTTTTTATTATTGTTTAGAAATACTCCTTGGCTTTTCAAAAATTTTCTGTGCCCCAACCAGGAGCCTTTTGTGCTGCTGTGAGCACGAAAGCAGCTAAACTTTCCACCTGCTGTTGCGATAACAAACTAGGAGACATCTGACGGCACCAATAGGTTTCTTCACTACCATCGTAGGTCATGGGTTGGCGCATAAAGCTAACAAGAGCGTTAATGCGATCGCGAGGGGGATTAGCACCCTTAAGTGTTTTCAGAGAAAGAGACACCAGGGGATCTGGCAAAGTTGCGCCGCCAACATGACAATTAAGGCAGTTGGTTTCAAACAGTTTTTTGCCCGCAGATAATTCTTGTGGTGAAAATAGACGAGTATTGCCTTGTTCATCCAGGTCTAAAGCAATTGGCTCAGTAACATGCAAATACCGGACTATATAAGGGTCAATATTGGCAGCTTGAGCGGGTAAGCTATGGCTGAAATAGACCGTAAAAACCAAGACTAAAACTAGGAAACGAGCCAAAAATCGACACAGCATCAGAAGGTAGTAAATGTTGTATTGTGAGCGATCGCCATAGGTGTTACGAGACTGGGTACTGGGGACTAAGAACTAGAGAAGAATTTTCCCAGAATCCCCAGTACCCAATACCCAATACCCAATAATTCAGCACTCAGTCAGGGATTTAGTAATATATTTTGCCTCCTCCCCATTTAGTGCCAACAATTTTTGGTTGCAAGAGAATATGACCGGCGATCGCCTCTAAGTCATCATCCGTCAGATTTCGCATTTCTGTGAAAATATCTGCACTCTTCATACTGGGGTGTATTTCAGAAATTTCTTCTTCCCCATCATAAGTAGTGGGATTTTTCAGGTAGTCCACCAAGCCTTCAATGTTATTGCGGTTTGGTGTTGCCAGTGCCAAGTCCTCTGGAGTAAGTCCTACGTTTTGGTTTGTCTTAGTAACTCCCCCAGCATGACATTGGGCGCAAGCGTAATTAAATAAGCGTTTGCCTTCTTTTACTTGTTTCAGGCTGAGTACGACGGTCTCTCCCTGAGCATTTAATGGCACTGTTCGGGTAGCTTCGTCCAGTTCCACGGCTGTCGCGCTACCGACAATCAACTGAAACGTCAGTAAAACAGTAGCCACAACAACGCCAATTAGTCTTCTAAACATGTTTCCCCTTAAAGATTTTGACGCTCAACACAGCTAATAAAACGATTCTCAATCTCCATGCTGCTAATTACTAATTGCTAATGGCTCGTTGTTTTTTGTCACTAGCGATTAGTTAAAGTCCGAGATAGCCCTTCAGGTGACTCCGGTATCGCCCACTGAGTTGCTAGTACCTTTTGGGTGTATTTCAGACAATATTTGCGAAATAATTGCCTTTGCATCCTCTAACGCCAAACGGGTCTTTTGGTGTTTATAGGCAATTCCTAGTTGGTCGCACAGAGAAAACACTTTTTCCACAGGAATACTGTAGTCTGCTGCTATCTCTGCGATCGATAGGTCTGCAAAACCCATAATGTTTGTTAACCGACAGGTAGAGATTGAGTCGCTGTAATACCAATATCATGTTAAGAGTGCAATTTGTTGCCCAAAATACGGTTTGGGGATCGGGGGAGGAGATGAGGGAGCAGGGGAGGTAGGGGAGTAGAGGAAGCAAGCGAACAATTATTATTTACCTTGCCCAATGCCCAATGCCCCATTCCCCATTCCCTATTCCCCATGTCTATTAACCTTTACCCCCAGTAAAGGTCACGCTTTGAATAAAGTAGCGGTTGAAAAAGGCGTAAATACCTAAAGCTGGCAGGGTGAATACCATAGAAGCTGCCATAATGTAATTCCAATAGCTGATGTATTGACCTTTGAAGGTGTTTAGCCCCAAAGGTAGGGTAAACATTTCTGGATCAAACAGGATAACTATCGGCAGCAAGAAATTATTCCAACTTCCCATGAATACAAAAACCGCCTGTGCTGCTAGTGCTGGTTTTGCTAGAGGTAAGACAATATGTCGGAAAATCCCAAAGGTGTTTAAACCATCTAGTTGAGCAGCTTCTTCTAGTTCTTTAGGAAAATTGACAAAAAACTGCCGCATCATGAAGATAAAAGTAGCATTAACCATGCTAGGCACAATCATGCCCTGATAAGAATTCAGCCAGCCGATCGCTTTTAAAATTAAAAATGTCGGAATCAGAGTAATTTGCGCTGGTACTGCCAGCACTGCCAAGATTAGGAAGAACCAAAAGCGTTTACCCACAAAGCGCAGTCTTGCTAAGGCATAACCTGCCATTGAATTTAACAATAAGTTTAAAATAGTGACGCTGACAGCAATTACCACACTGTTAAATAACCAGCGCAAAAACAGCGGTTCTTGCAGAAAGATTTGCTTGTAGTTGTCGAGAGTAAAATTCTTGGGGAAAAAATTGGGTTCACCGCTGACAATTTCTGTAAGCGACTTAAATGATGCTGAAAGTGCCCAGAGAAAGGGAATTAGAGTAATCAGCGCATAAAGTGTTAGCAATATGTATAACAGTACTTTGAGCCAGGACGAGCCAGAGATTTTAATCAAATCTTTTCGCCTCCAAAAAGTCGCCGCTGAATCAGAGTAATCGTAATAATAACTGCTGCTAGTAAAAAGGCGATCGCAGCAGCATATCCCATTTGTAAATTGCGAAATACAGCTTGGTAAATTAGCAGCACCACAGTCAAAGTAGCGTTGTTTGGCCCGCCAGTACCGCCAGAAAAGATATAAGATTGATCAAATAATTGAAAAGTGCCAATTACCCCGATTGCTACGACAAAGAAGGTTACAGGCTGGAGCAAAGGAATAGTAATACGGATAAACTTTTGCCACCCACTTGCTCCATCAAGTTCTGCCGCCTCGTAAAGTGTTTGGGGTATATCTTGCAACGCTGCTAGATAAATCACCATGTAAAACGGCGCAGTTGACCATATATTCATCAGCATAATGCCTTTGAGTGCAACTGCTGGATCACCTAACCAGTTATAGGTGGGCAGTCCTATAGAAGCGAGAAAATCGTTTAGTAGCCCATCCGTGTTATAAATCCACATGAAGATCAGCGTCAACACGGCTGAGGAAGTAACCGTCGGCAAAAAATAAAGGATGCGCCACCAGTTTTTGCCACGAATCCCAGAGTTGAGAGTTACTGCCAAAATTAAAGCCAGGATAGTTTGAGTTGGCACAACAATTACTACGTATTCTGCTGTGTTTCTCAAAGCAATCCAAACGCGTTCATCTTCAACTAAGCGTGTAAAGTTCCGCAAGCCAATGAACTCGTACTCAATACCGCCGAGAAGTTGGACTTTTTGCAGAGAAAGAAAAACGGCGTAGAGAATGGGCAAAACTACAAAAGTCCCCATAATTAGTATGGTGGGCATCATGAACATATACCCAGCCAAGTCTTCTGTGATGTTCCACCTGGGGTTATTCCGCCGCCTATTGATTTCAAACACTATTGAACCTCCGCTTAATCCTGCACTAACCCGGCTGTAGCGATGGCATGATTTTTATCGTACTTCGTGTTAGTGGTGCGATCGCTCTTACGTCAAAATCGCTCCTCATACTACTAATTGTGTTCTAATTGCCGTCAATGATTGGCTTTTTCTTCCAGCGCCACTCTCAATACGGTTCGGTTAATGAGGCTACCAATTAATTACAGCTATTTTTAGGTAAATGTACCACGTTTTTTTGATCTCACGCAGAGGCGCAGCGAAAAGTTCTGTAGGCGGAGAGAAGTCTGAGCGCCGGCGTCCGGCGATCATCAGACCTTCGGGGTTTCCCGCCGTAGGAAACTTTTAAAGACAGAGCCACACAGAGAAATCAAGAGTGTGGTCTAAAAACATGAAAATTGCTGTAAAATCAACATAAAGTTTCAAAAACATCCCGGTCTATCTGAGAAGTAGCGACTTAAAAAAGTTTGCGGTGTCAAAATTGGAATTTAATTAAATTCTATCAACACCAATAAATCTAAATCACCAGTAATAATTGCTTTGGTATTAGCAGATAAATGACGATCCTCTTGAATAGCCCAGAAAACGCCAGAAATTCAATTTGGCTAATAACTGAAACTCCAATCCAATCAGCATCTTGAAGTAATTGAATAAGTTGAGAACTTCCTTGAAGCAGAGATACAATCGCATTCGTATCCAACACGTAGCGATTACCATTCATCGCGTAGATTCCTCTGCACTCCTACCGCATCTCCCCGCCAAGTTAATCGCCCCACCAAATCGGAGAAATCATAATTAGGTTGCTGCTTTCCCTCTAAAGAAACTGGATTCAAAACAACTACAATATTTACATCTCCAGCTGCTAACTGCGTTGGAATATTAAGATTTAAATATCCTGATTCATCAATTTTAGTCCTAAGTTTTAAAATTTCTATTGCTAAATAATTAGTAAACCTCATCTTATTCTAGATTTTGTAGAGCGAACATTGCAAACATTTATTTTACTTACTGCTTAATAAGCTTGTGGTAATGCCAGATATTCACTCAGATTTTGTGTGATGTTCTAACTAAAAAAGGTACTTTTGGAGCGTTCTGGAGAATTTCAAATACTTCTATCGTGCCATTGTTTAGGGTCACGTTTGACGTGAAAGCAGGCGATAATAGTAATTACATCTTCTTCCAAAATATACATCACTCCATAAGGAAATCGACGTATTAAAACTCGTCGTACTTGTCGATACGCTTGAGGATAAGCTAAAGGGTTACGTCCGATTAATGCCAAACTGCTATCGACAGCACGTACAAATTCTGAACCTAATCCAGAACTACGTTCCTCGTACCATTCAAAACCATCTTGGATATCAAGCTCTGCTTCTGCGCTAATAATTAACTGATAAATCATTGAGAAAAACCCAGTCTTTGCTTAACCTCTTCCCAGGTTGAACCTTGGTTTGGGTTTTGACGATGTGTTTCTAAACGTCTATCCAATTCTTGTTTTTGCTCGTTGCTCAGAGTTAATGCATTAGTGTCAGTCAGAATGCTATCCCATAAATCTTCTGCAAGTTGTATTCGTTCGGATACACTTAATTGGGAAATATCAACCTTTAATAGGGGATGCATAGTTATTTGCTATTGTTGACTAACATCTACAATTTTAAGTCATTGCTCAATCAGATCCCCGACTTTTTTGAAAAGTCGGGGATCTTGCTCCTGACGATAAATCTTCTCTTCTTCTGATTTTCCGCTCTTCTCCAGCCCCTAGCCCCTCAAAAAATCGAGGGAGTTCGTTACAAAAACAGAAACCACAGCTGCATTTACCCACCGCACCTATAAAATCAACATAAAGTTTCAGCAATATTACTGGCGACAATTAAATAATTTACTAATAATCGGAATTGATACCGACAGAATAGGGCTGTAAATAATTACTGGATTGAGGCTGTGAGGCTAAAGAATGAATAAGATTGCCAAGTTTCAACGAGTTTGCTGGTGGTTTCTACCAAAATTGACCCGCTACAGTTTAACTTTGTTGCTGAGTGCGGTAATGCTTGCTGATACTGTGGGGGCGACACCGAGAAATCGAGGGTTGCAGATAGCACAGCAGCCAGTAACCACTCAACAAAATGCCACTCGCGCTGCTGCAAAACGGGTTTCTCAAGTTCTTCAACTGCCGGAACTTCCCCCAATACTAAAACTTCCCCCACTGCCGGAACTTCCCCCAATACTAAAACTTCCCCCACAGCAGCCAGGAACCACTCAACAAAATGCCACTCGCGCTGCTGCGGAACAGGTTTTTGAAGAGGGGACACAGCTTTATCAACAAGGGACAGTAGAATCACTGCGACAGGCAATTGAGAAATGGCAAGAAGCGCTGAAGCTTTGGCAACAAATTGATGATAAACGCTGGGAAGCCACCAACCTCCTTGGTATTGGCAGAGTCTACGACTTATTAGGAGAGAAGCAAGAAGCGCTCAAATACTACAACCAAGCTTTACCCATATTTCGTGCAGTGGAAGAGAGGAGAGGGGAAGCCACTACCCTCAACAATATTGGTTTAGTCTACGACTCATTAGGAGAGAAGCAGGAAGCGCTCAAATACTACAACCAAGCTTTACCCATATTTCGTGCAGTGGAAGATAGGAGAGGTGAAGCCGCCACCCTCAACAATATTGGTTTAGTCTACAACTCATTAGGATCATTAGGAGAAAAGCTAGAAGCGCTCAAATACTACAACCAAGCTTTACCCATACTCCGTGCAGTGGAAGACAGAAGAATGGAAGCCACCACCCTCAACAATATTGGCGGTGTCTACGACTCATTAGGAGGAAAGCTAGAAGCGCTCAAATACTTTAACCAAGCTTTACCCATATTTCGTGCAGTGGAAGACAGGAGAGGTGAAGCCGCCACCCTCAACAATATTGGCGGTGTCTACGATGATTTAGGAGAAAAGCAATCAGCGTTCAAATACTACAACCAAGCTTTACCCATACTCCGTGCAGTGGGGGACAGGAGAGTGGAAGCCACCACCCTCTCTAACATGGCTTTGCTAGAACGCAGTCAGGGTAATCTACAACAAGCCCAAAAACATATTCAAGCAGCTATTGAAATCATTGAAGATTTACGCACCAAAATAGCTAACAAAGAACTACGCGCTTCTTACTTTGCCTCAGTCCAAGACTACTACAAGTTCTACACCGACCTGCTGATGCAACTGCACAAAAAAGACCCATCAAAAGGATACGATGCTTTGGCACTGGAAGTTAGCGATCGCTCCCGCGCACGTGTTCTAATTGAACTATTAACGGAAGCAAACATAGATATCCGCAAAGGCATTGACCCACAACTTTTAGCAGAAGAAAATCGTTTGCGATCGCAAATTAATGCTAGGGAACAAATATTATCAGAACTATCAAGTAGAAAAGAAACCCCAGAACAACTTTTAACCAACACCAAACAACAAATCCAAGACTTACTCAAACAACAGCGAGAACTTGAGGTCAAAATCCGTGCTAATAACCCGGAATATGCCGATTTGATATATCCTCAACCTCTAACCCTCAAACAAATTCAGCAACAATTAGATAAAGACACACTGCTATTGCAATATTCTTTAGGTGAAGAACGTAGCTATCTTTGGGCTGTCACACCCGACTCTCTCAATAGCTATGAACTCCCAAAACGTGAACAGATAGATAAAGCAGCCAAGAATTTATACAACAATTATTTAAAAAATCCTGGAATGCTGGGAGTTTCCCCAGAAGAAACAGCTAAAGCTGCTAATGAATTGAGTCAACTTATCCTCGCGCCTGTTGCTGATAAATTGGGGCAAAAACGCCTAGTAATTGTTGGTGATGATGCTTTACAATACATACCTTTTGCAGCGTTAACTACATCAACCAAATTGGCAGATGGCTCAGATTATCAGCCATTAGTAGTCAACCATGAAATTAGCTCTCTACCTTCCGCCTCCACGATTGCCATTCTCAGGAAACAGACCAAAGGACGCACAAAAGCACCGAAAACCCTCGCCATTCTTGCAGACCCAGTATTTACCGCTAGTGATCGGCGAGTAGCTGGCAAATCTGCAAACACTGCTAATAATAACATTGACCAGCAACTAGAAGAGTCTGCCCTGAAGCGGTCTACTAGAAACATCAACCGCAGCGAAATTCAAAGACTCGAAGGCACAGAAAAAGAAGCCAAAGAGATTCTCAAACTTGTCTCACCCTCAGAGAACATCCAAGCCTTTGGTTTTGACGCTAACTACAACTGGGCTACCAATAAGCAACTGAGTCAATACAAGATGCTGCATTTTGCTACCCACGGCTTTCTAGACAGCACTGAACCAGAGTTATCAGGAATTGTCCTTTCCCTGATAGATAAACAAAGTAAGTCGCAAAGAGGCTTTTTGCGGCTCACTGATATCTTTAACCTCAACTTCCCGGCGGAGTTGGTGGTGCTGAGTGCCTGCGAAACTGGGCTAGGTAAGGAAGTTAAAGGAGAAGGGTTAGTTGGGTTGACAAGAGGACTAATGTATGCAGGTGCAGCACGAGTGGTGGTGTCTTTATGGAACGTTGATGATGAAGCGACATCGTTGTTGATGAGCCAATTTTACAGCCAAATGTTGCAGCAAGGGAAAACTCCCGCCGCCGCCCTCAGAGCCGCACAACTCAAAATGTGGGAACAGGAAAAGTGGCGGAATCCTTATTCTTGGTCGGCTTTTACTCTGCTAGGTGAGTGGCGATAAAATAAAATTCTAGTTCGTAGTGAGCGATTGATCGCTCAAAAGAAGGATTATCAGGACTAAAGTCCTTACTACAAACTTTTATTTACGACTCATAACGTTTGGTACATTAGGTGTTCGTTTATTTACCAAGCGCACTCTTTCAGGGAATTCAAAATTGCAATTCTATAAATAATTGGGTCAACGTTATAAGGTTGATGACTGACATTACGATATTCATAAAGAACATCCAAACATTTGCCACAAAGGCTTGAATGTTACCTATGAGTGGTTTTGAGACGAACAACTGTTTAGGGACGGTAGTTATTGCCGCGCTAGTAGGTTTTGGTCATAGCTGAGAAATATTGAGCATTTGTATTCCAAGGGAGTGAGAACCGCGGGACTTACGCAAAAATCGCTCAAAAGCTTAATTTATCAAACCGCCAAGACGCCAAGAATTGTGAAGATAGTCTTTAGTGATTTGGTGAAAGTAAGAAAGATTGCTTATTCCATTGCTTTAATCTGCTTATTTGCCTCGTTCTGCGCTCGTAGCATGGCCTGCTTTAATGGTTGTTGTCCTAGCAAAGCGCTGACAAACTGGTTATCAAAGTTATTCATGATTGCAGCTGGATATTTGCCTACTTGCCACGGTGTAGCGTAATTAACTCCCGCTACTAATGGCGATCGCAAGGGGTCTTGGTCATAACCCAATTTCTCTGCTACTGATTTACGTGTTGGCAAAGCAAACCCTGTTCCTGTCCACTTCTGCATCCCTTCTTTACCAGTGAGATAGGAAATCAACTCCCAAGCTTCGGCTTTGTGCTGTGCTTGTTTATTCATTACATAGGCAACTGTAAATACCATTGTGCCTTTTTTGTTATTTATAGTTGGTATTTCTGCTGTAGCAAACTCTATTTGGGGAAAGGTTTCGGTTAAATACGGAATTGCCCAGTTACCTTCAATTACCATTGCAACTTTGCCTTGACCAAACATTTCACTACCTGAGCTTGTGCCTACATCAGATTTTTGTGCCGAGGAGCGGTCTTTTTGATACTGGTCAACTACCAGCTGCAAACCTTGCAAAGCTACCTCATTGGCAAAGCTAGCATAACCATTTTGGTCAACGACCTGCCCACCAAAGGCTTTGACTTTGTAAGCTTGACGCGCTAATTCAGGGGTTTCGCCAAATCCGTATCTGTTAAGTTTGCCTGTCAATTGCTGCGAGTATTTACGAAATTCATCCCAAGTTGTTGGTGGATTACTCAAGCCTACGGCAGCGAATGCTTTTTTGTTATAAAACAAGGCAAGGGTAGAATAATCTTTGGGAAGACCGTAAATTTCGTTCTGGTATTTGAAACTATCGAGTAGAGTATTCTCAAAGTCGGCTAGGTCAAATTCTGGAGTGATGTAAGCATTTAGAGGTTCCAAGATATTCTGGCTCATTAAGAAGGGAGCCTCCAGTGCATCCAGATAAAAAACATCAGGCGCAGCTTCGCCAACCAAGCGCGTTTTTATTACATCCATGTATTGGTCGGAAATCACCTCATACTTAACTTTAATAGTGGGGTGCTGTGCCTCAAAATCTTGCAATACCTGTCTCAAGAGTTTTTGCTCAACACGAGAGCCTTCCCAACCACTAAGTTTGATAGTGACTGCGGTAGATGCTGATGATTTGTTTAGTGATTGTAGGTTGTGATAACCAATAATAGTGATAGCGATCGCTATTATTAGTCCCATAAATTTAAATAAACTTCTTCTGTTCACGGACAAATGAAAGTTTCTCTCACCTAACTTAATATCTTTTGTAGCTAAGAAATAATATTTGACTTATCTAAAATTTTATTGAAAAACACAAGCTAAAATGACAAAGAATTATCAACAATGCTGATAAAAAAATTAACCTTAGCAACTGGACTCTTGCTAGAATGCTTCACCCGTAAACGATAGTGTATGAATTCTGTTCCAGATGAAACTGCTACGCCTTTAACTTTAGAAATTTCCCAGATTGCCTCACCACCCACAGCACTCTATCCTACCTTACAACCCAGCCTTAAAATTCCCAAGGATGCGATTCGCACTAGCTTGAGAGCCTCCACTGGGGATGCTGTCTTATCAGCAGTTTTTTCCTTGACTACTGGCGGGATTTTGCTTTCTAATTTCCTAGTGGAGTTGGACGCCAGCCCGGTGGTATTTGGGATGCTGTCCTCTATCCCCATGCTTGCGAATCTGATTCAGCCATTGGGTGCTTACTTATCTGAGAGCAGTACCAGCCGCTTTCAATATTCTCTTGTGACTCATGGAATCTCTCGCCCATTGTGGCTGATTTTAGTAATTGGCATTTTAGCCACAAGCTGGGGTGGAGTTAATAGTCAGCAATTGGTGATATTGACACTCTTGATTGTCTTAGTCACCCATCTTTTAGGAGGACTAGGAAGCGCAGCTTGGCTAAGTTGGGTGGCGATGATCGTCCCTCGGCGATTGCGAGGTCGGTATTTCGGGTTACGTAACAGTGCCGCCAGTTTAACTAATTTAGTTTGCTTACCTTTGGTTGGTCTAGCTGTATCACACTGGTACGGAGGAACTCTACAAGGTTACGGAGTAGTTTTACTGGTAGGTATCGTGTTCGGGATTATAGGGATAGGCTGTCAGTATTTCCAGGTGGATGTGAATCCACAATTGCAAAACACTTATGTTGCTAACCTGAGTTCGGGATAAGGAAAGGGACAGGTAGTAAGCTGAAAATAGCGTTAAATCCAGCAACCTGCCCTATGTTTAGTTTAGATGCTTTGTTTTGCCATGTAGATGATTTTTGTAAAGCATTTGAA
>NZ_VJXY01000060.1 GCF_014831675.1 Komarekiella delphini-convector SJRDD-AB1
GATTGATTGAGTATCCAATTTGGGATTGGGATCAAAAGCAACGGCAGAACCTACCGGAATCTTTGAAGGTGACAGCTTGGCGGTTGCACACTAGTACAGTAGTGGAGTTGAAACAGCAAGCGATCGCCGCCTATCGCTCCCAAATCACAGACTTAATTGATGATGATCCAGCAGGCTTTCGTTTAACTGCTGAAATGTTAGCGAATTTCACTCGTCCTTGGGAAGTTTATTTAGAGGAAACCCGATGAACCCATTACAATCCGACTCTTTACCACCCAGCTACTTCGATAAACTCTACAGCGAAGATCCTGATCCGTGGAAGTTTGAAACAAGCGAATATGAAGCTAACAAATATGCTGCCACAATCGCATCTTTGCCCAAAGAACGCTATCGTTCTGCCTTTGAAATTGGTTGTTCTATTGGTGTTTTGACGCAGCAGTTACAAAAGCGTTGTGATTTGCTGTTATCAGTTGATGTGTCAAAATTAGCACAAGATAAAGCCATTGAGCGCTGCAAAGGTATAGAGCAAGTCCGCTTTGAGATTATGCGCGTACCAGAGCAATATCCTGATGAAATGTTTGATTTGACCCTAGTTTCAGAAGTTGGTTACTACTGGGGATTAGAAGACATGAAAAAAGCCAAGCAATGCATTCTGGAACACTTGGAACCAGGAGGACATTTACTTTTAGTTCATTGGACACTTTATGCTCGCGATTATCCTTTAAGTGGGGATGAAGTTCACGAAGCGTTTTTTGAGTTGACTCCAGATAAACTGCGACATTTAAAAGGTCAACGAGAGGAACAATACCGACTTGACCTGTTCGAGCGAATTTGAAATTAAAGGTTATACCAATTTAAAAAAAGAATGTGACAGATAGACCATGTAGAGACGTTGCATTGCAACGTCTCTAGCAAATGATTTGTTGCTCCGCGTCTATGCGTCCTTCTGGTGCGTCCGCTACGCGTTGGCGGAAGCCTCTGTCTACGACACGCTACGCGAACGTAGAGAAGGCGGCTCGTAAAAAAATTGAATTTTGACAAAGAGTTTTAGCCTTAACACCAAAGACTTTTTGTAAAAATGTGGATAAAAGCAAAAGTAACCACAGATAAACACCGATATTTATCTGTGGTTCGATTTAACAAATCTCGACTTATGCAAGAAGTCTATTAGAAGACCCCAAACGCAAAAGTTCAAGGCGCGATCGCAAATCCTGAATTGCTTGCTCAATCTCCACGCTTTTCCAGCGAGAAGACCAAATTCCCTCTTCTTGCTGACGTTGTTCAACTTGTTCTAACAACTCACCAAAGGTATAAGAATGCTTGATTTTTTGAACGAGCCACCGCGCTGAAACGCCCAGCGTGTCTGCCAAAGATACTACACACCTGTGAGTTGGCTGATAGCCATTGAGAACGCACCACCACATCACTCGTAATTGGCGACGTGTAGTAAAACGAGTTTCAATAGCTGCTGCTGGCTCTACTAAAAATGATTGCTGTTGTTGTCCCATTTTTGCCCATTTACTCAACTGATTCGCCAAACCAATATCTGTGCGTCCGGTTTGTCTTGCCGAAGTTACTACACGTACTAGCGGACTGTGGCGAAAACGAGCATTTATCCGCACTAAAGCACGGTAAAACGCCACATCTTCAGGAGTTCGCACGGGTGGCAAGCCTCCTGCTAGTGCATAGATCTGGGCTGTTACTGCCAAACTTGCGCCATAGTGTTGATAGTGACGGGGAAAGCTGTCGTAGGGGTCGGGGTCGAGGTAAGTTTCCAATTCAGCAATTAAGTAGCGGTAGCCGACTTCACGCAGATGGCAAGCTCTGGCGTAGGGGTCTAAAGCTGCACGACTGTTGTGATCAGTGATAATTCGCCCCCCTACAGCATCAGCACCGCAGGCGATTTCGTATAGGTTAGCAGCAATCCAAGTTGGGCTAACTTGTGAGTCGCCGTCGGTTGAAGCAATTATCCCTCGTTTACGCCCTAAACTGCACAGGCGACGGTATGCCTCATCCATCAAAATCTGGCGCACTCGACCAATATAAGCTTCTTCAGTAGGCAGAGTTTTTTCAACGACATGCAACGCTAAGTCTGGATGTTGTTGAGCAAAATTTCGAGCGATCGCAGCTGAATTATCACTACAATTATTTGCCAATAAAATTACTTCGTAGCGTCTGAGATCTAAACGTTGTCCTTCTAGATCAACTTGATGTAGCAAAGCCCTAAGGGTTGCTGCCAATGTCTGCGCTTCATTACAAACTGGAACAATTACGCAGACTTCACAATACTGTGATGGCGGTGTTTGAACTAAATGGGAAAAGTTCTTTTGGAGTTGTGCAGCCGGAAAGTCAGCAGCAAAAATCAAGCGCTTACTCTCCATAAAAACCATTTTTCCAACTCCAGGAAATCAGACACATATTCATTTAATACTCAAAAATTATTAAGATTTATAAACTTATTTTGGATATTTTATCCTTTAGTTTCAATCTATCTACAGCATGACTCAGTCCTGATTCAAACTCTGTCAACAGATACAATCGAAGATTATTAACTTGTTTCTACTAAAATAATTACCAAGAATGTTTGACAGTAAATTTCAAATGCTTGAAATAGCGATCAAATATGATCCACAACCCCCCTTTTAACAACGGTTCTTCCCAAACGGCCCCAGCAGATATACTTGCTCGTATTAGTGAACAACATGATTCCCGACTTTTTAGTAAAGTCGGGAATCTGAGTCTTGCATCTCCTAAACTTGATATCCTTATACCAGAAGGTCAAACAGGCATGTAATCTCAATGCTAGTCCTGATATGAGCGCTAACAAAATATCTCTTCGACCTGCTGAAGAAACAGATGCGTGGCCAATGAGTGCAATTCATATTGCTGCCATTAAAGCTTTGCCGCCAACTTTATACACCGAGAAAGAACTGTTAGCCTGGCGAAATTACCGTGACAAGCCCGATGGTTCAAATATCTTGAGAAGTATGAAAGTCGAAACTTTCTGGGTTGCTGTCGAGCGTGATAGAGTCACAGGATTTGCTAGTTACATGGTAGATGAACTTATCGGACTATATGTGCATCCTAAATATCAAGGTAAAGGAATAGGACGCGCTCTAGTTGGACATTTTTGCAACGAAGCAGCTAATCATGGTATGGATAAAGTGATGACAACCGCTAGCCTTTATGCTGAAGGATTTTATTTGCGACAGGGATTTATTGCCATCCAAAGAGCGCCTCATCAATTAAGAAGTTGCATAATTGTTCCAGTTACTAAGATGAGTAAAACATTATCTGATACTAATCTAAATTCGTAATAGTCTACGCCTACGTATTCAACTACTTTAGTGGTTTCGCTCCAGCAGTTTATTCTTTGCGTTACTTCGCGGTTCCCTCTGTGTTCCTCTGCGTTTTTCTAATTTGATTACTAGAACTAGCCCTTTCAAGCAGACCATACTAGATAACTGTATACTTTTCGCAATAGCTAAACTACTTTTAAGTTCGGTAAATACTGTTTAACCAAACCACCGCAATCCCTTATCCTGTAAAATCTTCTCAATCTGCTCCATTTCTTTGATTGTCTCTCCAGCAACAATGCCGTAAATATCAGTGTAGATTGTTCCGTATTTAACCGACTCTTGAGCTGACAGAATGATAAAATCTTTGCGATCAAGTTCCGATTTTAAGGTTACTAGAATTGAGTCTAAAGCTCCAGCCATGCGATAACTACTCGAATATTTAGCAACTTCCTTTCCTAGTCCTAATAGGGTATGACGTTGTAAGCAGAGTGGAGTCGAGCCATTAACTCGAAAATTGGCATCGATCGCATAAAGCTGTCCATCTTGATTTTCTAGCACATCGAAGCCAATAATACCAAAATAACCCTGCTGGTGAGCATACTGACCGATGGCGGCAATCATCTCAAAAAACCTGCTCATATCGAATTGGCGGTAGTGAATCAGTCCGCCTAAATAGTTACCTTCTGGGGTGACGAGTTGGCTTGTAGTGCCGATGAGCGTTATATCTCCCGCCTTGCTAACATAAAATTGTACGCAGTAATTCTGTACAGTATTCTTAATAAACTCCGAGACAATAATTGTATTCAACAATTTAATATCAAGGTATTTCCTCACTTCTTCAAAGCAGTAGTTCAAATCACTAACGCTTTTGATAATGTAAGTGCCTTCTCCTGAAAGTCCGTGAGACGTTTTGATCAAGTATGGGAATTGTGGTAACTGAATGTCTTCCAGACTGACTTGATGAAGATTGTAGCTCTTGTATTTCGGACATTGGACTCCCAACTCGACTAGCGTCGCTTTGTCCAGCAAATGGTAGTGGGTGTCTGGCTCAACAGCGTGTTTTTCTTTGTGCAGACTATCAAAAGGAAACAGAGTCAGGAGTTTATCAAAACGTTCGCTTTGATTGAGATAATCCAGATAAAGCGAACGCTGCATCACCTCCATGTTGCTATAGCTGAAACCAAAATGCTCCCGCCAGTAGTCAACCAGCAATTTTCGCGGTGGACTAATAACAACTCCCGGAATAGCATCGCCTAGCACAGCTAGATTTTTCCAAGGTTCCTTCTGGCAAATCTTATCGTAGGATGTTTTACTAGCTTCATCATTGCCATCTTGAATAAAGTATTTTTTCGTATTAGGGTAAGCAGCCCAACTGGCAGTCGCCGGGTAATTTAAGATGAACGCATAACGCGCATCTGTGATGTCTTGAGCAAAAAGATCACAAAGAGAACTTCCTTGAAAGTAAGGAAAGTCATATTTTAAGTTCATACTAAATTAGTCTTGCTTTCTGTGAGAACTTGTGAATTATTAACAATTTTGTCCCACTAGGCAAGTCCAACCAACTTTTCGCTCAAATCCCACATGCGCTTGGCTTTATCATCATCGCTTGCTTCCTTAGAAACATCTTGAACAAACGACTTACCATTTTTTTTCTGCCGATTTCCCCAGCTCCAATACGTACCAGATTGGCTATATTCTGAATCAGCAACCACGGCCGCGACTCGCTCCCCAGCCAACTCTTCAGATACAAAGCCACCAGTAATGTACTTCTGGAAAACTGGAAATATTTTCTGAAATAGGGGATAGTGATTTCGGAATAAAGCTGTTGTTGCAACACATCCTGGATACAGAGAACTGAAGGTAATCCCGGTAGATTCGTGATAGCGTCGATGCAACTCACGCATAGTCAGCACATTACAAACTTTGCTGTCCTTGTAAGCTTTTACAGGCTCAAATTTTTTGCCATCAATCATTGATATCGGCTGCTTAAATCCTGCTTCAAAGCCTTTAAGATCTCCTAAGTCTGGACGCGGCGGAATTTTCCCACCAAGCTCCTTGGGATTGTGCGTGACAGTTCCCAAAATTACCAATCTCGGCTTTGAAACTGATGCTTTTTTCAGATCCTCAAGCATGAGGTTACACAGCAGAAAATGGCCAAGGTGATTTGTCGCAACGCTCAACTCAAATCCCTCTGGGCTTCGCAATGGCTCCTTTAACAAAGGCATATAAATCGCGGCGTTGCATACCAAAGCGTCTAGAGGCCTGCCAATTTCTCTGAAGTTCTTGACAAACTGTCGCACACTCTCTAAACTAGCCACGTCGAGAAGCATTACTGTGTAGCTGTCCTTTGACATTCCTACAGATTGAGCAGCTTTCTCTGCTTTCGCCAGATCCCGACAGGCCATTACTACATGCCATTGCTCAGTTTGGGCAAGAGCTCTCGCCGCCTGCAAACCTACTCCCGATGATGCGCCCGTAATTACGACTGTTGACTTCTGATGTTGGTTCATTTCAGATTGAGATAACACCGCCAGATCATTATTCTAAGGCTTTGAGGATGCGTTAGAGGAGTATAGTTATCTTTTCCCCGGACGAAGCTAAAGTACATGCAGGCGCATCAGCACGGCTCACCGTTATAACAATACGCAGGTAAGTCTGCCAAAGTTCATAGTTAAGGTTAACTCGGAAATAGCCACGGCGATCGCCATTAAAAAACTTGATGTGTGGGTTGTCTGGAATCATTAAGCCGTAGTCGGGCAATTATCTGCCTGCCGAATGCCAGCAGATATAGTCCTTGAGCGATGGCGTAATAGCCCACCGTAGGCGATCGCATCAGTCGAGTGTATTCCGCGCTGGAGGATACAGTCAAGAATTTATGCCAGTCATTGGGGAAGCTGACTCGTCCTTCTTATAACTCCTGAATTTTTGTCAATACGTAACTTATGTGATAACTGCAAAAAAAGTTACGGTGGCAATTATTATTTATTAACTTTTTTAAATATTTTAATTATCCGCTTAACTGCCTTAACTATCTTAACTGTCTTAACTGTCTATTTAATTATCCGCTTAACTGTCTTAACTGTCCTAAATGTCTTAACTGTCTTAATTGCTTATTAAATTGTTTACTTAACTGTTCACTTACATTGTCTTACATGCTATTGCATTTTTTTAATAAATCTGAGATTCTTTGGAATAGTTTGATAGTTTTTTAGAAAAAGTAGTATATATGTTATGTTTGAACAAAGCAATTTATTAATAGTATTGACAACATAAACGATATCTAAAACTGTTGCATATTTTGGCTTTGGATAACATCAATATACTTTCTTGGGCAAAACTATTCTGATAAGTAAGAGTTTTATAACTTCTTTAGCAACACAAATAGAGTAAGATATTAGAATATGCAGGCATCATTAATAAATAAGCATATTAATCCAGTTAACTTAAGTCCTTTTCAAAGAATTCTACTAACAAGTGATGGCACATTGACAGAAATATTAGAAGCTTATTTATTAGAAAAAATTCAGTTAGTAAAATTATCAGAAACATTACTCAGAGTTACAAAATATGTTCCAGCTTTAGACTTGGATATTGACACTGAAGTAATTGAAAGAAAAATCTTATTACAAGGCAAGATTAGTCTAAATAACTTTATTTACGCTGAATCCATAATTGTCCCTGAAAGATTAGATGCCGAGTTCAAGTCCAGACTAATAAAATCGCAAGAACCAATGGGTAGGCTCTGGTTAGAACATAGGCTTGAGACATTTAAAGAAATAATCGATTCAGCTATAGAAATAGCTGAGGACTTATCTGAATTTTTTAATATAGGAAGAGAAGACAAAATGCTTTCTCGTACTTATCGAGTTTTTTCTAACAAAAAGCCCATAATAATGATTACTGAAAAATTTCCAGAAAGCTACTTTCCTAAAAACTTTTAATTATAAAAATGCGTCGGGAAAACCCATGCCTTCTAGGGATAGGATGAAAGAGGCCCTAACGCCGTTAACAGTCAACAGTAAACAGTCAACAGTAAACAATTAACGTAAAATCTCATCCCCTTTTAGTCTTTCGACTACACTCAGGGCTAACGGTGAGCGAAGCCGAACCGTTAGGGGTAAGATGAGCTTAATTAATCCCTAATTATGCAACTTATGGGCAGCAAATAGCTGTAATATATAAATAAATATGGAGTTGTTTAAGTATGTATATTGTTAACATCTGAGGTTATAATGTTAGAAAAAAGACTTATTGAGGTTGTAAAAAAATATCCAGATAAAACTGCGATCGCTTATGACAAATTAAGGATTAGCTATCAAGAACTTTATGCTAATATCAAAAATTTAAGTACCTATTTAAAAACAATTGGTATCGCCCAAGGTGACTGCATAGCATTAGTTTTGCCTAATAGTCCAGAATTTGCGATCGCCTTTTACGCTACTGCCAAACTGAATGCTATAGTTTTGCCAATCAATCCCCTCCTCAAAGAAGAAGAACTCAGCTTCTACATTATTGATAGTAATCCTAGTGCAATTATTACCAATAGTGATGGAGCAGATATCAGTCGTAAAATAATTTCAAAAATAGACAAAAAAATAGAGTTAATTATCCTTAATGATACTTGTCTACTTACTAAAGAAGTAGATAACTCAATAATTATAGAAAGTACCTCTACTTTTAAAGATGATGTGCTTTATCAATATTCCTCTGGTTCTACAGGTAGACCTAAAAGAGTATGTAGAACTCAAAATAACTTATATAACGAAGTTATAAACTTTACTGAAACCACTAATATATCTCCAGCAGATAATATTTTATGTATAGTGCCACTGTATCACGCACATGGGTTAGGAAATTGCTTATTAGCTGCTATACATAATGGCGCAACTCTGGTGATTTTAGAACAAGTTTCACATCAAGGAAAAACCATTGAAGTGCCATTTGTTTTTAGACGTTCGAGGGTATTAGAACTTATAGATAAAGAAAAAATTACTATTTTACCTGCTGTTCCTTATATTTTTAATACTCTAGCAGAAACACCAGATGATACTCAAGTTGATGTTTCCACACTAAAACTATGCTTTTCTGCTGGTAACTTTTTATCAAAAGATATTTTTGATAAATTTCTTCAGAGATTTGGCATTCCGGTGAGACAACTTTATGGTTGTACGGAAGCTGGTTCTATTGCGATTAATCTAGATACAAACTTAAAAAATACATATAGTTCTGTAGGTTGTCCTTTAAAAAATATTGACATTAAAATTATTGATGATGCAGCAAAAGAACTCCCAACTGGAAGTATTGGAGAGTTAGTTATTAAAAGTCAAGCATTGACTAGAGGATATTGTAATAATCCAGAACTAAATCAACAGGTATTTCAAGATGGCTCGTTTTTCACTGGTGATTTAGGTAAGAAAGATGAAGTCGGGCGTATTTATATTACTGGTAGAAAGCAAATTTTCATTGATACAGGAGGTTACAAAGTTGACCCATTAGAAATAGAAAACATTTTGACAACTCATAATCAGGTTAAAGAAGCAGTTGTTGTTGGCATCAAAGGCTTGTTTGCAGGAGAAATTATTAAAGCGGTTATTGTACCTCAAAACCAAAATATTTGTGACGAGAAATGTATTTTATCTTACTGTAAAGATAGATTAGCTGATTTTAAAGTACCAAAAATTATTGAATTTCGTGACGAAATTCCTAAAAGTCCATTAGGCAAAGTATTAAGGAAAAACTTAATTGATAATTTTTCAGAAACTATAAAATCATGAGAAGCATTGATTCAATCGAACAAAAAACTAAAAAAGTTGTTTTAAGTGTTTTATCAAATAATATTAATAGTGAAGATTTTTCAGAGTACAGCAATCTTTTTGGCATGGGTCTGGATTCTGTTAACGCTATGGCACTAGTTCTAAAACTACAGAATACTTTTAATATTAAATTTGAAATTAATGATATTAATGTAGAAAACTTTCAAAGCATAGTAACTATTGTGAGGCTGATCAATAAAAAGCAAGGCTGATAATTTTTAGAAACAGGCTTTCTTGCAAAACTAAAGACTCCAGCATATCCCTAAAGACCTGAAGAAAGAAGACTAAAATGAGCTATTCTGCTGAAATAAATTCATTAGAACCAAACAAGCCAGCAAAAACAGGGGAAAATATCTGGCAAGCGATCGCAAGCATTCTCGAATTACAAAATCAAGCTCCAGCTTTGATGCCTGTATCTCGGAATAAACACTTGCCTTTGTCTTTTTCTCAAGAAAGATTATGGTTCCTTTACCAGTTACAGTCAGATAGCTCTACCTATAATGTTTCCTTTGCTTTTCGCCTTCAGGGTTTACTCAATATTTCCGCATTAGAGCATAGTTTCAATGAGATTATTAAACGCCACGAAACATTGCGAACTACGTTTTTAGCTTCCCAAAACAAACCTGTTCAGGTGATTTCTCCCAGCCTAAAATTTAAGTTACCTGTAGTGAATCTTCAGGAACTTCCTGAAAAAGAAAGAGAAACTCAAGTTTTGCAACTGATCAAAAATGAAGTTCAACAACCCTTTGATTTAGAGCAAGAATTACTGTTGCGGTCTTCCTTAGTGCATCTGGATGAAAATGAATATGTCCTACTCCTGAGCGTCCACCATATTGCCTTTGATGGTTGGTCTGAAGGTATTTTGTGGCGCGAACTGACAACTTTATACACAGCTTTTTCCACTCTTCAGCCCTCTTTCCTGCCTGAACTGCCCATTCAGTACGCAGACTTTGCCGTTTGGCAAAGACAGTGGTTGCAAGGTCAAGTCATGGACACTCAACTAAACTACTGGAAGCAACAATTAGCAGACGTGCCTCCCCTGCTAGAACTGCCTACCGACCGAGTGCGCCCACCAATACAAACAAACCGCGGCAGTATCAAGCATTTTCAACTAGATGAGCATCTGACTCAAAAACTCAAAAGCCTTAGCGAACAGTCAGGCGCAACCTTATTTATGACTTTGCTAACTGGCTTTGTCATCCTACTATCGCGCTACAGCAATCAACAAGATATTCTCGTCGGTTCCCCAATAGCCAACCGCAACCGTAGTGAAATAGAATCTCTCATCGGCTTTTTTGTCAATATTTTAGTATTGCGTACTGACGCTTCTGGAAATCCCAGCTTTTGGGAGTTACTGCAAAGAGTACGCCAAGTAGCTTTGAACGCATACTCTCATCAAGATGTGCCATTTGAGCAAGTAGTAGAAGCTTTACAGCCAGAAAGAAACCTTAACTACTCTCCATTGTTCCAGGTGATGTTCGTTTTGCTGAATACGCCGCCTGGAAAATTGGAATTGCCTGGTTTATCTCTAACTCCCTTAGAAATAGAAAACCCGACAGCTAAGTTTGATTTAACCTTGTTGATGACGGAAACTAAGCAAGGACTAAGTGGAAGTTTAGAGTACAACTGTGACTTATTTGAGAAAGCTACAATTACCCGGATGGTCGGGCATTTTGTGACCTTGCTAGAAGGTATTGTTGCTAACCCAAAAGAGCGAATTTCGCAATTACCGCTGCTGACACAAGCTGAGCAGCATCAGTTATTAGTTGAATGGAACGATACTCAGGCAAAATATCCTGCTGATAAGTGCATTCATCAGTTGTTTGAGGCGCAGGTTCAACGTACCCCCAATGCTGTGGCGGTAGTGTATGACAATCAACAACTTACCTACCAGCAGTTGAATACTCGTGCTAACCAGTTGGCGCATTACTTACGCTCATTAGGTGTGGGAGCTGATGTACTGGTGGGGGTGTGCATAGAACGCTCTTTAGAGATGGTAGTAGGAATACTTGGTATTCTTAAGGCGGGTGGAGCTTATGTGCCACTTGATCCTGAGTATCCCCAAGAGCGTTTGAGCTTTATGCTCGAAGATTCTCAAGTTAAGGTATTGCTGACTCAACAGCAATTAGTAGAATCTCTGCCTAAACATCAAGCGCGTATTATCTGCTTAGACATCGATTGGGAAAAAATAGCTCAAAACAACCAGTCAAACCCTCTAAATGAGGCAACAGCCGATAACCTAGCATACGTCATCTACACTTCAGGTTCCACAGGTAAGCCCAAAGGCGTTTTAGTCAACCACAATAATGTAACTCGTCTGTTTGCGGCCACAGACGCTTGGTATAACTTCAATCAAAATGATGTGTGGACAATGTTCCACTCTTATGCATTCGATTTCTCTGTTTGGGAGATTTGGGGTGCTTTGCTGTATGGTGGACGGCTGGTAGTAGTTCCTTACTTGGTGACGCGATCGCCTGAATTATTCTACCAGTTATTAGCTCAAGAACAAGTCACAGTTCTTAATCAAACACCCTCAGCCTTCCGCCAATTAATTCAAGCCGAACAGTCAGGTTTAACCACTGGGGAATTGAATTTGCGCTTAGTAATTTTTGGTGGAGAAACCTTAGAACTCAAAAGTTTACAGCCTTGGTTTGAGAGACATGGCGACACCTCACCCCAATTAGTGAATATGTACGGGATTACGGAAACCACCGTACACGTCACTTATCGCCCATTGAGCAAAGCCGATTTAAATCACACCGCTAGTGTAATTGGTCGTCCAATACCCGACTTACAAGTGTATGTGCTAGATGAATATAAAAAACTAGCACCAATAGGCGTTCCAGGTGAGATGTATGTTGGTGGTGCAGGTGTGACACGTGGTTATCTCCATCGTCCAGAACTGACAGCAGAAAGCTTTATTTATCATCCTTTTAGCGAAAATCCCCAAACGCGACTATATAAAACAGGGGACTTGGCGCGGTATTTGCCCAATGGCGATTTAGAGTATTTAGGACGAATTGACAATCAGGTAAAAATCCGGGGCTTCCGCATTGAGTTGGGAGAAATTGAAGCATTACTGGCTACTCACCCAGCCGTTTGGGAAAGTGTGGTGGTGGTGCGGGAGGATGAACCGGGGGACAAACGTTTAATTGCTTACGTGGTATCGAATAGAGAACAATCTCTCACCATCACAGAACTACGTCAGTTTTTGAAAGCAACGCTACCTGATTACATGATTCCAAGTGCTTTTGTAATGCTGGAATCCTTACCCCTGACATCTAACGGTAAGATAGACCGTCACGCCTTACCTGTCCCAGAGTCACGTGAGGGACTAAAGGTAAGTTTTGTAGCCCCGCGCACCCCGGAAGAAGAAATTTTGGTAAAAATTTGGGCTGACATCCTGAAAGTAGAACAAGTAGGTATTCACGATAACTTCTTTGAACTAGGAGGAAATTCCCTGTTGGGGGCGCAAGTAATTTCGCGATTGCGCGTTGCTTTCTCTATTGATTTGTCTTTACACCGTTTATTTGTATCTCCTACTGTAGCTGAGTTAGCTCATAACATTGAGGTGCTGCGAATTGCAACAGAAGATGAAGATACTTTGATGATTGATACAGAAGAAGAATACGAAGAGGGGTGTTTATAAAGTGACAACAGTTGAATTTTTAGCTTCACTCAAAAGTTTAAGCATCAAAATCTGGATTGAAAATGATCAACTACGCTATCGCGCTCCTAAAGGAGTAATGAAATCAGATCTCAAACAGGAATTGGTGGAGCGGAAAACAGAAATAGTTAGATTTCTCAAACAAGCAAAAGATGTGATGGGCGACAAACGTTTAGTAACTGATGTCGTTCCTCAAAGAAATTTACAGTCAATATCTCAGGAAGAATGCGAAAAGCCTAATCAAATTGAACTATGGCCATCATTAGCAGAATTCTTTGTGTATGACGAGTTTTTATACTACGTTCTCACCAACGATCGCCGCAGAAATCACAGCTACAAAGTGGCTATTAATCAGTTAGTCAAAGATAAAGTAGTTGTCGATATCGGAACAGGTAAAGATGCAATTTTAGCTAGATTTTGTGCTGAAGCTAATGCACGGAAAGTCTATGCAATTGAAATGAGTGAAAAATATTACAACTCAGCCAAAGCTTGCATCAACAAACTTGGTTTAGCAGACAAAATCACCTTAATTTTAGGGGATGCAACCAAAGTTAATTTACCTGAGATGGCTGACGTTTGTGTTTCAGAAATAGTTGGCTCCATTGGAGGAGTTGAAGGCGCGGCATTAATTTTAAATAACGCCCGCAGATTTTTGAAAGAAGATGGAGTAATGATTCCGGCAAGAAGCATTACTAAAATTGCTGGTGTTTGTCTACCTGATGAGTTTTTGCAAAATCCAGGGTTTACGGAAATCCCAGCTTATTATACTCGTAAAATATTTGAGCAAGTTGGATACCCCTTTGATTTAAGGTTATGTCTGAGACATTTTTCCAAGTCCAGCATTATCTCCACTAGCTCGATTTTTGAAGACCTGAATTTCACAGGTATGATCGAACCAGAATATAGTCACGAAGTCAACCTCAGCATTTTAAAAGATTCAAGATTAGATGGCTTTATAGTCTGGCTCAATCTACACACTATAGAAGGGGAAGTTATTGATGTACTAGAGCATGAATATTGCTGGCTACCTGTATATTTTCCAGTCTTCTCTCCGGGAATTCAAGTTTCTCAAGGAGATAAAATTGAAGCAATTTGCAGTGGCTCGCTGTGTGAAAACAATCTGAATCCAGACTATAAAATAGAAGGTTACGTGATTAAAGAAACAGGAGAAAAAATAGAATTTAAATACTATTCATATCATTATAAAAATGATTTTGAACAAACACCATTTTATAAAACAATTTTTTCTCAATATGTATTTGAATCTAATATAAACAATTCTATCAAAACAGCAATAACTTAGTAAATACCACCTTGTGAATAGTAGATCTCTTGCATGAATCAAACTATGAACTACTAAACAGATAACTTTCTCGTTATTCTCTGCGCCTCTGTGCCTCTGCGTGAACCTTAAAATTCTTATTTTTAAATATTTGTGCAAAAAGTCTAGTGTAATTTACTAGTAATTCAGCAAAAGAACATGAATAAAAATATTAATAAAATAACAGTATTTGAATTTTTATCTTTACTAAACAGCTTAGATATAAAAGTTTGGATTGAAAACGACCAGCTGCGCTATCGCGCTCCCAAGGGAGTGATAACTTCAGCCCTCAAGCAGGAGTTGATAGAGCGAAAAAAAGAAATATTGGGTTGTCTTGAAGAAGCAAGAACCGAAAACAAATTAGCTTTTGAACCTATTTTACCTGTTGACCGAGATTGCCATTTACCTTTATCTTTTAGTCAACAAAGACTGTGGTTTCTCCATCAGTTAGATAAACAAAACTCTTTTTATAATGGCAATGTACAACTTCGGTTTATTGGTGCGCTAAACGTAACAGCATTAGAGCAAAGCATCAATGAAATTATCTGTCGCCACGAAGCTTTACGGACTGTTTTCTCAACAGTAGATGGATTGGCGGTGCAGAAGATTATCCCTACTTTAACTATCAACATCCCAGTATTGGATGTAGAAGGATTAGAAGAAGGTGAAATTCAACAACTAGTTACTAAAGAAATTCAGCAACCTTTTGATTTAAGTATCGCTCCTTTATTACGAGTTACTCTACTGCGCCAAGAAGTAGAATCTTACTTAATGGTCTTGACTATGCACCACATCATTATTGATGCCTGGTCAATGGAAATATTCTTCAAAGAGCTAGAAGTCCTTTATGATGCTTTTACTAAAGGACAACCAAATCCTTTACCAGAGTTAACGATACAATACGCTGATTTTGCCCTCTGGCAACGCCAATGTTTAACTAAAGAAGTTCAACAAAAGCAACTAGAGTACTGGAAACAACAGTTAGCTGATGCACCGCCCTTATTGGAGTTAACAACGGATTATCCGCGCCCCCCAGTTCAGACTTTTTCTGGTGCTACTAAAAGATTTCAACTCGAAAAGGATTTAACTTCTCAACTAGTAACCCTCAGCCAAAATTCAAGTGTCACTTTGTTTATGACTCTGCTGACAGCTTATACCGTTTTACTGTATCGTTACAGTGGTCAAGATGATATTTGTATAGGTTCGCCTTTCGCTAATCGCGATCGCCAAGAACTTGAATCACTCATCGGCTTTTTTGCCAATACTTTAGTTTTGCGTACCAACTTGGCAGGCAACCCCAGCTTTAACGAATTACTGAGTCGTGTTCGTGAAATGGCAATGGATGCCTATGCTCATCAAAATTTTCCCTTTGAAATGCTGGTTGAGGCATTGCAACCGCAAAGAGAACTCAGCCATACACCCCTATTCCAAGTAACGTTTGCCCTCCAGAATGCTTCCACATCTCCAGTAGAGTTGACTGGGTTAACTGTCACTTCATTGCCCACAGAAACTACAACTACCAAGTTTGATTTGACTTTATTAGTAGAAAATACTGCTGCTGGTTTGGTGAGTGTATGGGAGTATAACACTGATTTATTTAATACCAGCACAATTGAGCGCATGGCTGAGCATTTTCAGACATTGCTTGAAGGTATTGTTGCTAACCCAGAGCAGCAAATTGCCCAATTGCCTTTACTGACAAAAGTTGAGCAGCATCAATTATTAGTTGAATGGAACGATACTCAGACAGATTATCCCCAAGATAAGTGCATCCATCAATTGTTTGAGGAACAGGTTCAGCGCACCCCAGATGCAGTAGCAGTTGTGTTTGAAAATCAACAACTGACCTACCAGCAGTTGAACTGTCAGGCTAACTCTTTAGCGCACTACCTCAAGTCTTTAGGTGTGGGAGCAGATGTTTTGGTGGGTATTTGCGTGGAGCGTTCTTTAGAAATGATTGTGGGACTATTGGGAATTCTCAAAGCAGGTGGGGCTTATGTGCCACTTGACCCAGAGTATCCCCAAGAGCGCTTAAGTTTTATGCTGGCAGATACTCAGCTAAAAGTGCTGTTGACTCAAGAGAATTTAGTAGAGTCACTTCCTGAGCATCAGGCCCGTGTTGTCTGCTTAGAAACAGAATGGCAAAGCTTTAAGCAAGTAAATCAAGATAATCTCAACAGTACAGTCAGTTCCAAAAACCTAGCTTATGTGATTTACACCTCCGGTTCTACAGGTACACCCAAGGGAGTATTGGTCACACATCAAGCTGTAAATCGATTGGTCTTCAACACCAATTACATACAGTTAACACCCCATGACTGCGTTGCTCAAGCTGCAAATATTGCTTTTGATGCTGCAACTTTTGAAATTTGGGGAGCATTGCTGCACGGAGCAAAACTAGTTATTCTCAATCAATTTGTACTGCTTATCCCGAAAGAATTTGCTGTAAATATGCGCTCCCATGAGATCAGCGTCTTATTTTTAACCACAGCTTTATTCAATCAATTAGCCAGTTTTGTACCACAAGCATTTAGTTCTCTACGATATCTACTATTTGGTGGTGAAGCCGTTGACCCTAGATGGGTGCAAGAAGTCCTAGACAAAGGCGCACCACAGCAATTACTCCATGTCTATGGCCCAACAGAAAATACCACGTTTTCTACTTGGTATTTGGTAAAGAACTTACCAACAAAAACTGCAACTATACCCATTGGTCGGGCAATTGCCAATACACAAATCTATTTATTAGACCAAAACTTACAACCTGTACCGATTGGTATACCAGGAGAATTGTACCTTGGTGGAGCAGGATTAGCACGCGGCTACCTCAACCGCCCAGAGTTGACACAAGAGAAATTCATCCCCAACCCCTTCGGTGGAAGCAGGGGAGAAGAACGCTTATACAAAACAGGGGACTTAGCCCGTTATCTGCCAAATGGTAATATCGAATACCTGGGACGCATAGATAACCAGGTAAAAATTCGGGGCTTCCGCATTGAATTAGGAGAAATTGAAGCAGTACTGAGCCAACATGATGATGTACAAGTATCTTGCGTCATCGCCAAGGAAGATAGTTCAGGTGGTAGGTGCTTAGTCGCTTATGTAGTACCACATCAACAGCAGATACCCACAATTAGTGAACTGCGTCAATTCCTTTCTAATAAACTGCCTGGGTATATGATGCCATCTGCTTTTGTGATATTGGAGTCCTTACCTCTGACACCCAACTGCAAAGTAAACCGTCGCGCTCTACCTGACCCCGATTTAAATCAAGAACTATCAGATTATGTCATGCCAAATACAGAAGCAGAAAAAATTATTGCTGATATTTGGCAAAAAGCACTCTCATTAGAAAAAGTTGGAATTTATAATAATTTCTTTGATCTGGGAGGTCATTCTTTACTACTAGTAAAGATTAATCAGCAATTGCAAGAAACATTTGGGTTGGAAGTTTCAATAGTTGATATGTTTAACTACCCAACTATACATACTTTGAGCCAATACTTAAGTAATAAGAATTATCAAGAAAATGCAATTAAGCAAAATAATTATCGAACTCAATCTCATAGTGAAATTAAATCTTTAAGAAACCAACAATTGCAATCCAGACAAGAATATCGTTCCCAGAGAAAAAGGTAAAAATGACAATGAATCCAGTACATAAAAATCATGAATATAATAATTCTGAAATAGCCATAATTGCCGTTGCTGGTCGGTTCCCAGGAGCAAAAGACATCGAGTCTTTTTGGCAGAATATACATGATGGTGTAGAATCTATATCCAGGTTTACAGATGAAGAATTATTAGAATCTGGTGTCTCTCCAGATTTACTGAGTAATTCTAATTATGTAAAAGCTAATCCTGTTGTATCAGACATTGAATTATTTGATGCAAATTTCTTTGCTTATAGTGCTAAAGAAGCTGAGTTAATAGATCCACAACAACGCCTATTTTTAGAATTGGCTTGGGAAGCAACAGAAAAGGCTGGTTATGATCCACAAACTTACAATGGTTTGATCGGGGTTTATGCTGGTGTGGGGATGAATCATTATTTGATAAAAAATATCTACTCTAATCATCAATTATTAGAAACAGTTGACCCTCTTCAATTAATAGTTTCCAACGAGAAAGATTTTTTACCGACACGGGTTGCCTATAAACTCAACTTGACTGGGCCAGCAGTCAATGTGCAAACAGCTTGTTCTACTTCTTTAGTTGCAGTTCATCAAGCTTGTCAAAGTCTGTTCAATGGTGAATGTGACATGGCTTTAGCTGGTGGAGTTTCTCTAGGCATTCCCCAAAAAACAGGTTATTTGTATCAACCGGAAATGATCCTTTCTCCTGATGGACACTGCCGTAGTTTTGATGCAAAAGCCCAAGGAACTGTTGCTGGTAGCGGTGCTGGGATTGTGGTATTGAAAAGATTAAAGGATGCGATCGCAGATCGTGACCACATCCATGCAATCATTAAAGGTTCAGCCATTAATAACGATGGGGCAATGAAAGTCGGTTACACTGCTCCTAGTGTCAGTGGTCAAGCCGCAGTCATTGGCGAGGCTCAAGCTATAGCTGGTGTAGATGCCGAAACAATTTCCTACATCGAAGCACACGGTACAGCTACACCTTTAGGAGATCCCATTGAAATTGCCGCTTTAACTCAAGCTTTTAGGCAAACCACAGATAAAAAAGGTTTCTGTGCTATTGGTTCGCTAAAAAGTAACTTAGGACATTTGGATACAGCAGCAGGTGTTGCAGGTTTGATAAAGACGGTATTAGCATTGCAAAATCAAATGCTGCCCCCTAGTTTGCACTACCAGACACCTAATCCCAAAATTGATTTTGCTAACAGTCCTTTTTATGTCAATACAACCCTAACTGAATGGAAAACAAATAACACCCCTCGCCGTGCTGGGGTTAGTTCCTTTGGTATGGGAGGGACTAATGCTCATGTAATTTTAGAAGAAGTAGTACCAGTCAACAGTCAACAGTCAACAGTAAACAGTAAACAGTCAACAGTAAACAGTAAACAGTCAACAGTTAACAGTAAACAGTCAACAGTTAACAGTAAATATTTTCTGTTGTGTTTATCGGCTAAAACTGCGAATGCCCTTGAGCAGGCAACAACTAATTTAATTACACATTTAAAAGAGCATCCAGAACTGAACTTAGGCGATGTGGCTTATACGCTTAATAGTGGTCGTCGGGGTTTTAATTACCGACGAATGTTAATTTGTCAAGACTTAGAAGATGCGGTTGAAGCTCTCAGCAGTTTAGCAGTCCAACAAGTATTTACTAACTATACAGAGATTACTGAACGACCTGTTGTCTTTATGTTTCCCGGTCAAGGTTCTCAGTACGTCAACATGGCGCGGGAAATTTATCAAACCCAGACAGTATTTCAAGAACAAGTTGATTATTGCTCAGAAATTCTTAAACCTTTACTTGGGGAGGATTTGCGCCATATTCTCTATCCTAGCGAGTCAAAGATTGATGAAGCATCGCAGCAACTTCAACAAACCGCACTTGCCCAAAGCGCTATTTTTGTCATTGAATACGCCCTAACTCAATTATGGCAGTCATGGGGAGTGGAGCCACAAGCTGCGATCGGTCATAGTATTGGCGAATATGTAGCAGCAACTCTAGCTGGAGTTTTTTCTCTAGAAGATGCTTTATCTCTGGTAGCAGCACGCGGACAGTTGATGCAGCAACTTCCCACTGGCGCAATGCTTTCAGTTCCCTTACCCGCAGACAAATTAAAATTCTTACTGGGGCAAGAACTTTCTATCGCCGCGATTAATCAACCTTCGCAGTGTGTAATTTCTGGTTCAACAGCCGCCGTTGATGCACTACAAAATCAACTTGCTGCTCAAGGAATTGAGTGTCGCCGTCTGCATACATCCCATGCTTTCCATTCGCACATGATGGAACCAATCTTAGAGGCATTTAGACAGCGAGTTAGAAAAGTTACTTTAAATCCCCCAAAACTACCTTATATCTCCAACCTAACTGGTACTTGGATTACAGTCAGCCAAGCCACAAATCCTGACTATTACGCTCAACATCTGCGTTCTACAGTACTGTTTGCCTCTGGTGTAGAGAAACTATTGGCAACACCGGAGCAAGTCTTATTAGAAGTAGGGCCAGGACATACACTAATTACATTAGTCAAAAGACATCCAGACAAAACAGCCACACAAAGAGTCTTGAATTCAGTACGTCATCCTCAAGAAAAGCAATCCGATAATCATGTTTTATTAACCGCATTAGGTCAACTCTGGTTAGCTGGGGTTAAGGTAGATTGGTTTGGATTTTATAGTCAGGATGAGTATTATCGTCTTCCCTTAGCAACTTATCCCTTTGAGCGCCAACGTTATTGGATTGAACCACCAAAAAAACATAACGATGAGCCTCTCAAAACTCTATCTTCACCAAAGTTAGATAATTTTCAGCCAGAAAATATATCTGCGCTCTACTCTAGACCTAATTTGCCAAATTCTTATGTAGCTCCCCGCAATGAACTTGAAGAAAAAATTGCCAATATCTGGCAAGAATTATTAGGAATTCAACTCGTGGGAATCCATGACAACTTTTTTGAATTGGGAGGAGATTCACTAATAGGTGTTCAATTTATAACCCGATTACGAAATACTTTTTCTATTCAATTATCTGTAGCAAGTTTGTTTGAGTCTCCCACAATAGCTGACATATCACTAAAGCTAGAGCAACAAGAAATTGATAGAGAAGAAATCGCAATATGAATAAGCTCAAAAACCCTCCGCGCCCCTTCGCGTAAAACTCTGCGCTACTTTGCGTTTAAAAATAAAACATTTGGGATGCTCCCATCTACTAACCAGGTATGGAGGTAATTTTTGTGAATATCAAGCAATTAGTATCTGAACTTTCTCAGCAAGGTGTGAAGTTGCGAGTTGAAGGTGAGCAGTTGCGTGTTAATGCTCCAAAAGGAGTATTGACAGCAGAAACTCGTGATTTACTAGCTAAGAATAAAGCAGAACTTATCTTGTTGCTTGAGCAGAAAAATGCAATTACCACCGATACTAATTTACCTTTAATAAAAGGCGATCGCACTCAAAACTTACCTCTATCTTTTGCCCAAGAACAAATCTGGCTCTTGAGTCAGTTAGAACCAGATAACCCCTTTTACAACGAACTAGTAGCTCTGCGACTTCAAGGTCACTTAAACATCACAGCACTGGAGCAAAGCCTCAACAAAATTATCGCTCGCCACGAAGCTTTACGTACCAATTTCCGCACCATCAACGAGCAACCAGTCCAGGTAATTGCTGAAACCTTAACCTTAAATGTACCAGTAATAGACTTAACAGAATTACCTGAAAGAGAAATCACTCTTGGGCAATTAGCTACAGCAAAAGCTACTCGACCATTTAACCTTGCTAATTCTCCTTTAATCCAAGCTTGTGTAGTTAAACTCACAGAGGTAGAACACGTCTTCCTACTGACGATACACCACATTGTTTTTGATGGTTGGTCAACAGGTGTATTGATGCGGGAGTTAGCCAGCATTTACTCGGCTCTGTGCCATAATTCTTCCCCACAGCTACCTGAGCTACCAATTCAGTATGCCGACTTTGCGATTTGGCAACGGCAATTGTGGAAAACAGGGGTAATTCAAAAACAGCTTAATTACTGGAAGCAACAACTCAAAAATGCTCCTACCTTATTAGAATTACCCACAGACCGTCCCAGACCAGCCATTCAAACTTTCCGGGGGGCGCGTCAATATATAGAACTGCCAATAGAACTAAGTGAAGCACTTACCAATTTTAGTAAGCAAGAGAGAGCCTCCCTGTTCATGACGCTGTTCACAGCTTATGTTACCTTGCTTTATCGCTATACAGGCTCCGATGATATTGTAGTGGGTATGCCCATTGCTAACCGCGATCGCTTAGAGATAGAAGGGTTAATTGGCTTTTTTGTCAACACTTTAGTCCTACGCACAGATTTGTCAGGCAAACCCAGTTTTCAGCAGTTGCTAGGTCGAGTACGGCAAGTGACACTGGAAGCTTACGCTCATCCAGACCTGCCTTTTGAAGAGTTGGTCAAAGCATTGCAGCCACAACGCGACCTCAGCCATACGCCACTATTTCAGGTGTTGTTTGCCTTTCAGAATGTACCTGCGTCTGGAGTAGAGATGACTGGTTTAACTGTCAGTCCATTTGCAGCAGAAAGCGCAACGGCAAAGTTTGATTTAACATTATCAATGCAGAACACTGCCACTGGACTAGTCGGTATGTGGGAGTACAATACTGACTTGTTTGATGCAGGCACTATCGAGCGGATGGCAGGGCATTTTGTGACGTTGCTTGAAGCCATTATTGCTAACCCACAGCAGCAAATCTCACAATTGCCCCTGCTGACAGAGGCAAAACAACAAAAGTTACTCGTTGAATGGAACAATACTCAAGTTGAATACCCCCGTGATAAGTGTATCCATCAGTTGTTTGAGGAGCAGGTAGAGCGTACACCCGATGCAGTAGCGGTTGTATTTGGCGATCGCCAACTAACCTACCATGAATTGAACTGCCGTGCTAATCAGTTGGCGCACTACTTAAGAACTTTGGGTGTAAAACCAGATACGCTGGTAGGCATTTGCGTCGAGCGTTCTTTAGAAATGCTCGTCGGGCTATTGGGAATTCTTAAAGCGGGTGGTGCTTATGTGCCACTTGACCCAGAGTATCCAACTGAACGTTTGCACTTTATGCTTGAAGATGCTCAAGTTTCAGTGTTACTCACCCAACAGCATTTAGTTGAGAAACTTCCTGAGCATCAAGCGAAACTTATATATTTGGATACTCAATGGGAGGGGATAGGTCAGTCAAGTCAGGATAATCTTATCAGTGACGTACAAGCAACTAATCTGGCTTATGTGATTTATACCTCTGGTTCTACAGGAACACCAAAAGGAGTGATGATTGAGCATCAGTCTTTGGTCAATTTTACAAAAGCTGAGGTAACACAATGGGGCATTAACCAAAAAGATTGCATCCTCCAGTTTAGTTCTTTTAGTTTTGATGTCTTTGCTAAAGATATTTATCCCTGCTTAAGTGTTGGCGGCACACTGGTACTGCGAACAGAACAAATGTTAAATTCCTGGTTCGCTTTGATTGCAGGAATTGAGCGTTGGCAAATAACCGTGCTAAATTTCCCAGCAGCCTACTGGCATGAGTTGGTAACAGAACTGGCTCGAACAAACAAGAGTTTGTCGCCGAATCTACGACTAATAACTATTGGTGGAGAAAGGTTATTACCAGAAAAAATTAAACTGTGGTATGAACATATACAAAAAAACTCAGATTTATCTAAGTTAGCAACTTCTCCCCAGCTAATTAACGGTTACGGGCCTACGGAAACAACAATTCAAGCTAGTGGCTGTCTCTTATCTGCCCAGATGTGTGATGCCTTGTACTCAATTCCCATTGGTCGTCCCATTCCTAACACACAAATCTACATCCTCGACTCAAACTTACAAACAGTTCCCGTAGGTGTACCAGGAGAATTGCACATTGGTGGTGCTGGATTAGCACGAGGATACCTCAACCGCCCTGAATTAACACAAGAGAAATTCATTCCTAACCCATTTGAGGAGGTACAAGGGAGTAGATTATATAAAACCGGGGATTTAGCACGCTACTTGCCCGATGGCAACATTGAATATATAGGACGTATAGATAATCAAGTTAAGATTCGCGGCTTCCGCATTGAGTTGGGTGAAATCGAAACGGTACTAAGTCAACATGGAGATGTACAAGCATCCTGTGTCATTGCCCGCGAAGATATCCCAGGTGATAAACGCTTAGTCGCTTACGTGATGCTGCATCAGCACTACACATCCAGAATCAATGAACTACGCCATTTCCTAAAGGCAAAACTTCCAGAGTACATGGTTCCAAATGCAATAGTCATTCTGGAGTATCTGCCACTCACTCCCAACGGCAAAGTAGACCGCCGCGCCTTACCCGCACCAGATTTACACAGCGAACCCAAAGGTAAATTTGTTGCCCCACGCACACCTGTTGAAGAAATGCTGACACAAATTTGGGCGCAAGTGCTGAAAGTAGAGCAAGTGGGCATTCATGATAACTTCTTTGAACTCGGAGGACATTCGCTACTAGCAACACAACTGCTCTCACGTATTGGCAACATTTTCCAAGTGGAACTACCTTTGCGTAGCCTGTTTGCCGCAGCGACAGTTGCAGAATTAGGGCATTTGATTGAGCAGTTGCAGCAACAGAAATTAGAATTAACTTCCCCACCCATCTTACCAAGACCAAAGGATGCAGAATTACCACTGTCTTATGCTCAACAGCGTTTGTGGTTTTTAGACCAGTTACAGCCGGACAGTGGCTCCTACAATATGCCTCTAACTTTGCATCTAGTAGGAACTCTCAATCAACCTGCCTTAAAACAAAGCTTACAAGAAATCATTCGTCGCCACGAAGCTTTACGCACCAATTTTATTACGGTTGATGGCAAACCTTCTCAAGTTATCCAAACACAAACGAATTGGACACTATCAATTATTAACTGCGAAGATCTGCCAAAAAGCAAAAAAGAAATTGCTATACAGCAATTAGCACAAAAACAAGCTATTCAATCTTTTAATTTGGCAGATGAACCATTAGTCAAGGCAACGTTAGTTGTGCTGTCCGAGACAGAACACGCTTTGTTGGTGTTTATACATCACATTGTCTCGGATGGCTGGTCAATGGGTGTGTTTATTCAAGAGTTAGCAGCCCTGTACAATGCTTATTCTCAAGGTCAGCCGTCACCCTTAGCGCCACTGCCGATTCAGTACGCAGATTTCGCAATTTGGCAGCGAAAGTGGTTACAAGGTGATGTACTGCAAAGCCAACTCTCGTACTGGCAACAACAACTAGCCAACGCACCAGCTTTGTCATCCCTACCGACAGACCGACCTAGAGGGGCTGTGCAAACTTACCACGGGGCATATCAAGAGTTTATACTTTCAAAGGAGCTAAGTGTTGCGCTCAAACAATTGAGTCAAAAAGAAGGTGTTACCTTATTTATGACGCTGTTAGCAGCATTTCAAATATTGCTATGGCGCTATAGTGGGCAGGATGATATCTGCATAGGAACACCGATCGCTAATCGTAACCGTACAGAAATAGAACCATTAATTGGCTTTTTTGTCAATACTCTTGTATTGCGTACCCGCTTAGATGGTAATCCTAGTTTTAAGCAGCTATTATCACGGGTGCGAGAAGTCGCTCTAGGAGCCTATGCTCATCAAGATTTGCCTTTTGAAATGTTGGTGGAAGCATTGCAACCAGAACGAAATCTCAGCCATAACCCAATTTTTCAAGTATGGTTTAATTTAATGAACTTGGCAGACACTCAACCGAAACTTTTTGAGTTGTCTGTAGAACCGATATCGATACCAGAGGCAGCTTCCAAGTTTGATTTAAGCTTGTATGTTACAGAACACAAACAAGAAATAACTCTGCAAGTAGTATATAATTCTGACCTATTTACTTCAGAAAGAATGGTGGAAATGCTGCAACAATTCCATCATTTACTCAATCAAATTGTTGTTGTTCCTGATAGTGCAATTGCCTTTTATTCTCTTGTGACACCACAAGCTAGACTTTTGCTGCCAGATCCCACAACAGCCATACCACAACCAGAATACGAATTAGTCACAACAACTTTTACTTCTTGGGTCAATAGCAGCCCAGAACTCTCAGCAGTTTGTCAAGGCTCTCGCACTTGGAACTATGGCGAATTAGGCAAAAGCTCTCAAGCTTTAGCTAGGGTGATGCTGAGTCACGGAATTGAACGAGGAGATGTCGTCGCCTTGTATGGTACATCCAGTTTTGGATTAATTGCTAGTGTGATCGCTATTCTTTTGAGTGGCGGAGTGTTAATGACACTCGATCCCCAACTTCCTGATGAGCGTCAACGATTGATACTCAAAGAAGCTCAAGCTAAATACATATTAGACCTTGATGGTCAGCACCCAGAAGCCCAGGAGCTATGGCAGTCTTTAACTGTCATACGTATAAATAAAGATACAGCAGAACCGATAAATCATCGCCAGCAAAGCAGTCATCCAATACCCTTGCCGGAAATATCCGGGGATGAGCCAGCCTATATTTTCTTTACTTCTGGTAGTACTGGCGTTCCGAAAGGAGTATTAGGGTGTCACAAAGGGATAGCACACTTTATCAGCTGGCAGCGTCAGACCTTTGGAATTAGTCAGCAAGACCGCATTGCCCAATTAACCAAACTTTCCTTTGATGCCATCTTAAGAGATATCTTCTTACCTTTAACCAGTGGTGCAACCTTATGTCTGCCAGCAGCAGGGGATAACTTAGAACCGACGAAAATTTTGCGTTACTTGGAACGAGAGCAGATTTCTGTTGTACACACAGTTCCTTCCTTGGCGCAATCATGGTTAGCTAATGTACCCAAAGAAGTCTCTGTGCATAACTTACGTTGGTTATTCTTTTCTGGAGAACCTCTCAAGGAGACACTCATACGGCGATGGCGAGATGCTTTTCCCCAAGCAGGAGAAATCATTAATCTTTATGGGGCGACAGAGACAACCTTAGTCAAGTGTTATTACCAAGTACCTAGCAAACCGACACCAGGGGTACAGCCAGTAGGACGACCAATGCCTGAAACTCAAGCACTAGTTTTGGGTGTAAATCATCAACTGTGCGGTATTGGGGAACCGGGCGAGATTATTTTACGCACACCATTCCGCAGTTTGGGCTACATTAATGCCCCAGAGGAAATGCGCTCTCGGTTTGTCAAAAACCATTTTCGTAATGATGACCAGGATTTGTTGTACTATACAGGCGATCGCGGCCGCTATCTTCCAGATGGCTCCTTAGAAATTCTCGGTCGCCAAGATCATCAAGTCAAGATTCGCGGCATACGCATTGAGCTTGGAGAAATTGAAACAGTATTAGCACAACACCCATCTGTGCATCAGACTGTAGTGACTGCCCGTGAAGATGCTTTCGGCGAGCAAAGCTTAGTAGCTTACATCATCCCGCAGGAATCAGCACCCACAATTAGCAAGATCCGAGGCTTCCTCTCCACTAAGCTGCCACAGTACATGATTCCTTCTGGTTTTGTATTTTTAGATAGCTTGCCACTAACAGCCAACGGTAAGATAGACCGTCGCGCTTTGCCTGCACCTTCTCACATTAATAACTCAAGCACATTTGTCGAACCCCGTAACCAATTAGAGCTACAACTGGTGCAAATTTGGTCAAAGATTCTTCAACTTGACAAGGTGGGAGTACAAGATAACTTTTTTGACCTTGGCGGTCATTCTCTTTTAGCTCCCTACTTAATGGCTCAAATTAAACAGCAGTTTGGTAAAAATATCCCTTTAGCAAGCCTGTTCCAAAATCCAACTATTGAACAGTTGGCGACAATTGTGCAAATAGACTCGGATAGCTCAAATTCGTCTTTGATACCAATTCAGCCAAACGGTTCAAACTCACCTTTCTTCTGTGTGCCTGGCGCTGGTGGCGAACCTTTCTACTTATATCACCTAGGGCGTTATTTAGGAGCAGACCAACCGTTATACAGTTTTCAACCAAACAATATAAATGAACAATTAAAGCCAGCCACCCGAATTAAAGATATGGCTAGTAATTATATTCAAGCGATGCAAGCTGTTCAGCCGCAAGGGCCATACTTTTTGGGAGGGCATTCTTTTGGAGGCAAAGTAGCTTTTGAAATGGCCCAGCAGTTGCTTCATCAAGGACATCAGGTGGCGCTACTTATGATTATTGATACTACTGCACCAACCTCTAATGAAAGGCAAACACGTCTTGATTGTCTTGATTGGGATCATGCTAAATGGCTAATTGACTTGATCAAAACAGTAGAAGTTGCGCTAGTAACGAACATGAATATTTCTTACGATACCCTGCGATCGCTGCCTGTGGAGGAGCAACTAAAATACGTTTTACAACATTTGAAAATGGTTAATATGCTTCCTCCTAACGCTGAAACTACACAGTTGAAAAATATCATCCAAACTTATAAAGCTAATTCTCTATGTCTAATTGATTATGTACCAAAACATATCTATCCTGGTCGAATTACGCTTCTACGCGCCAGCGAACCTCTTGGGGAAAATTATGCTAGAAAGTTACCTTCTGAAATGTTACAGGATTCAGCCTTGAGTTGGAACAAGTTTTCTTGCAAACCAGTGAATGTCGATTTTCTTCCAGGCAATCATGTGACGATGATGGCTGAACCCCATGTCCAGGTATTAGCCGAACGGTTGAAAGCTTACATCGAGCAAGCACAAGCAAACATCTAAGTGCAAAGATGGTTCTTTCCCTTATACTCCTACACCCTTATACCCAAAAGCCAACTATATTGGGGGGTTTGCGCTTTACAAGCCTGCTATTTGCAGCGAAACCATAGCAATCACTGATTGGAAAAATATTTATGAATAAAAAACTACCAATGCTTGGAGTTTTAGGCGGTATGGGGCCTGTAGTTACTGCCGAATTTCTTAAATCTATTTATGAATATAACCAGTTTATTGACAAGGAACAAGAAGCACCTAACGTCATTGTGTTCTCACTTCCTTCTGCACCCGATCGCACGAGTTCTATAAATAATGGGAATGAAAGAGAATTTATTGATTTTATTCAACTGCATCTCGAAAATCTCAATAAATTGGTTGACCGTATAGTGATTAGCTGTTGTACATCTCATTATGCTCTGACTCATATCCCAGAACATCTTACTAATAAAGTAATTTCCTTAATTCAAATCGCAGATCAACAACTTCAAGAACATGATGAACCTGCCCTTTTGCTGGCAAGCACAGGCACTTATCATAAAAAATTGTTTCACGAAGGTTGTAATGGTGCAAATCGCATTATTTCTCTATCTGAAAAAGACCAATACTCAATTCATGAGATGATTTATCGAGTACTTAAACCAGGACAAGATCCACTCACAATTCTTGGAAATATTCAAGCATTGTTACATAAATATAATACTCGTTCTTATATTTCGGGTTGTACAGAATTTCATTTATTCACAAAATCTCTCAAGCTCAATAAAATTGATTCTATAAAAGCGATCGATCCTTTAACTACTATTGCCCAAAACTTTTATCAGCTATTAGAGCCAGCTACATCTAATTCTATTTTGTTCAAAGATAAAATAAAATTACCTAACCAATTTAATTCACCAAATATTAATTATAAAACGGCTTTATGTGAAACAATTTAATCTATTAGTCACTCATCCTATAAATTTCCAATACTGAAGCAGGGTTAACTCTATTAACAATGTCTTCGAGCAAGCAGAAAATAAACGGGAGCAATGCTAAATCAGGACTTACGCAAAAATCGTCATCACTGCGATTGACGACTAAGGAATTCAAAAAGGGAGAGCGCGTAATGCTCCGTTCTCATGATCAGGTGACAAAGCAACGGCTAGTTCTGGGCATTCAACTAATCAACGAATCGTGGTTTTACTTTGTCGAGTGGATGCCACCTGCACTAGAAGAATGCACTAGTCTGGACAATCGCCTGGCTCTTGTACAAGAGAAAGATTTAGTACGAGTGGTTTTTAACAGTAAACAGTAAACAGTAAACAGTAAAGAGTTATCAGTGATCTATTTATCCCTGAATCTAAACCTACTCCTGTTAACTGATAACTGATAACCGACAACTAATTTCAGTGATTTGCGATCACTTAGTTACATAGATGATGAATCATAACTCTATGGTATCAGTTTTCGCTTTCATCCCTCGTACTATATACAGACTTGCTCAAATTTTCATCTATCAAAAATAACAAAGCAATATGCTCGCGGTCATTGGAGTATATCCTATGATTCAGCAACGCCTACCAACCTTGGATAATACCTGTCAATACAAAGGGATAGCTCGCTTCTTCTATACCAGACTGATCATCAATTGCGATCGCCTGTATTTTATTGTGGTTATACTTTGAAAACATGCCCTAGCCAGGCAGAGCCGTCAATTCTATTTTTTATCACACTTGTTGTAGTAAAACATCATCTTCTACAGGTTGCAGTGGAGTATAATCCCGACACACTAAGAATTCTGGTCTTGGCTTGCCAGAGGGACGTGGAATATTCTCGATACTGTTATAGGTAATGAGCAATAGTCTACGAGGGTAAGGAGAGATATTAGGGACTGAGCTATGAGCTATACTGCCGTGAAAGAAGAGAACAGATCCAGCACAACCAACAGGAGCTATTATACCTCCCCTTTTAACGAGTCGAGTTATAGTTGCATTATCTAGACAGTACTTAAGATTAGCACTGACATTAGCTTCCCAACTAACATCTTCGCTTTCAACTGCGGATTTATGCATCTCAAATCTGATAAGTCCTTCTTTATGGGAACCAGAAATCAAATACAGCGGGCCATTAAACTGATTAACTTCATCCAAGAAGATGCCGACATTGACTATTCTAGGTTCTGGCATACCATCTTCCTCATACCAAAATGCATAGTCTTGATGCCAAGGCCAAATATCGCCAGTAAAAGCAGCTTTCATGTTGATCTTGAACTGATAAAGATAGACCGAATCTCCTAAAATTTGTTGAGCAGGTTCTAACAAAAGTGGATGTTGAATCAAACTCTGGAAAATTTTGCTGTGGATATGAACCCCATGAAGAGCTCGTATCGTTTGGTTGTCCTTTTCCATCATTCGTCCAGAGGAATTCTCTGGTAATAGTGAAAGTTCTTCGCGCAAAACACTAACTTCTGCCTCAGAGAAATAATTGGGGAGAAATAACATCCCCTCATCTTCGTACTTTCGTATCTGATCTTGGGTAAGTTTCATGGTAGTTCGCCTTTCTATTTATAATTAGTGGGACTTTAAAACTTTCTGGCATGAAAAATCTCTAAACCCCTTGTGGGGTTTGTCTGACAAATTTCTTAACAGAATCTTATGAAAATGTACCCATCCTTAACTTAATAGGGCCAGATTAATTGTTGTATTGTAATATCCACTTCGCATAACTAACTGTAGATTGCATACTGAATCGTTGAAAATTTCAAACTCTAAATGTCGCTCGCAAGTCCAACCATTAAAGCAAAAGCGTGTCGGAGAAATGGGAACCAGTGAGATTAATGGTCTCTCTTCTACGAAGAATACAATCTGCCCGTTTAGTAGTCTTATACTTGCATCAAATGCACCAGGAATTCCATCATCCGTCTCGAAAATCCCCTTCATCAGACCTGCTGGAATTATAAATTTACATTCAAATTTCTTGAGTTCTTCTTCAGTAAGATCTATTGGCTCTTGATGCTTGATGATGCCATTAGCTCTAACTTTACAAACAAAGTCCTCAGGAAATAGGCTTAATACAAAATCATTAATACAGACATCAATGATCAAATGTATCCTATCCAAAGAACTGTTATTCATCACCCAGTGAGGTTTTGCAAAGTTACCATACCAAAGTTGACCAGCTTCCCACTTACAGCGATCGCCGTCAATTACTATTACTACATCCTCATGAGTAACAAGCGGTATGTGTAAACGTATTTGTCCGTATTTAAAGTCATGATAAGTATCACAATGCTCTTGAATAGAAGCCCCTGCTGGCAGCAGAGATAAGCGGATACTTCGTTTATGACATTTTAAGCTGTCAATGATTTCTTTAAAATAAGGAGTATGCTTCAGAATTGCTGTTTCTTCAAATGGCTCTAAACCCGGCCCACCTGGATCAGATTTGTCCCATCTTCCTCCTTGCGATTTTAAACTTAGACCTTTCCACTTGCCATCATGGAAAACTGTCGGGGAAGAACCCCATAAATCTTTGAGCGAAAAAGGTTCCTCTGGTATCCAGCTAAATGAATTGACTATTTTTAGTTCTTCTTGAATTCTTGCAATATCAAAAGACATTCCTAATGAGATAGAAGAGGGTAGCTTTTCTGTTTTTAGTTCAACCATTTTTAGATCTCCTAAACTGACTATATTGAGAGATTAACTTGTGACAATATCGGGCAATTCGTGTTCTACTAACCTTAAGGGAGCATATTGATAGGCAGTAATAGTCATCAACATAGTTAATGTTCCAAAAACAATAAACATTAGACCAATACCTCGACCGGGCCCGGTTCCGATGAGTTTTCCGATATTTCCGGCGAGAGCACCATTAACTGTCATTAAAGGTTCAAATATTCTGTCTGCTAAAGGGCCAGCAACAAGATAAGCTAAGGGTAAACAGGAGCCACTAATCGCATTCTTAAGAGAGAAAACTCTTCCTTGTACATCAGGAGCAACTTTCTTTTGAAAAATTACTTGACATGAACTGCTGATAAAAGGGAGTCCAAGAAAAAATAGAAAAGCAGCTATGTTAAGCATGAAAATGGAAGGATAAAACCCTGCAACTATCATGGAAAATCCGTTAAGCAGCATGAAGCAGAAAAATATATTGATATAGTTTTGCCGTCCACTTCCCCAAGTACTCATAAGCAGGCCGCCTGTTAGCATACCCACACCGCCAAGGGACATGATAGTGCCAAGTTGAGCTGAGGAAGCAAAGGAGAGTATTAAGGGATAAATGAGTACTTGAAGAATTCCAACAAGAAAGTTGCTACTAGCAAGAAATAATAATAGAGCCAGTAGTCCAGAACGAGCCTTCAGATAATGGAAACCATAAATAGCTTGTGTGAGTAGTGAGGTTTTATTAATTTGCTGGTGACGTGTTACTTTGTGGTGAGGAAATCGAACCAAGAGTAGAGTAGTTAGGGCAAATACAAAACTGCCCAAGTCTACAATAAAAATTCCTGATAGCTGTATGATTCCTAGGAGTACACCACCTAAAATGGGAGAAAAAAGTTGTCCTAAAGCGTATGCTAAATGAGTCATTCCACTGGCTCTACCTAAGTATTTCTTGGGTACTAACAAGGTAGTGGCAGCGCTGTAAGCAGGCCATTGGAATGCACTGAAGCTAGAAATTACTGCACTTGCCAGATATATATGCCAAATTTGTATTTTTCCGGTGACCAGTAAGGCGGCTAGAGTTAGGGTACTTAAAGCTGCACCTGAATCGCTGAGAATCATCACCCAACGGCGGTTCCAACTGTCTACTAAGACACCAGCAAAAGGAGAAATGATGACGCTAGGGAGAGTAGTGAACAGAATTAGAAAAGATAGCTGGGTAACGGAACCACTCTGCTGATAAACCCAAACATCAAGAGCAAAGTTGCTCAGACTAGATCCCAATAAAGAGACTAGTTGCCCCAACCAGACCACAATGAAAATCGACATTCCTTCAATTTTGAGTGGTTTGGGCATTTGATTTTTCTAATTGATAGATATTGTGTGCTTGTTCAAGAGATTTTTGGAGTTTTTGAGCTAGTACCTTAACATGAGGCTTACTAAGCATTGATATATGAGTACCAGGAACAAAATGAACTTCCACTTCTCCATCAGCAAACTGACTCCAACCCCATGTTGGATCTTGTAAAAGGCGATCGCAATTTTCCTGTTGAGAATTTCCCTCCTGAGCAAGAAACAAAGTAATTGGAACCGGATAAGTATTGTGTGGCACGTAATCTATTTGAACTTGAGTTTGGAAAACTTGTAATAAGCCACGAACTAATTTGATATCTGCCTGAGGAGGTAAAATGCCAACTATTTCTAACTGTTGCTTGAAATAGTTTATTTGTTCCTCTGGTGTAAGAGAAGATAGAGCTTCATGAGATATTTGGAGATTTTCTCCAAACAATTCCTCAGCTATCCCAGCAATTGCATACATCCACTTGGCATTATCCCAATCAGAATAACTAACTTCAAGTTCAGAAGCCGGTGAAGTGTCTAAAATGGCAACATATGCAACAGATTGTCCAATACATCGTAACTGAGCCGCCATTTCAAAAGCGACTCTAGCTCCAAAGGAATGACCTCCCAAGAAATAAGGGCCGACTGGTTGAACTGTCTGAATAGCGTTAATGTATTGGGATGCTATTTCTTCAATGCTCCCAAGAGGTTTTGTTTCACCATCAAAACCCTGTGCTTGTAGACCGTAGAAGGGTTGATCTTCTCCAAGATATTGTGCTAAGTCGTAAAAATAAAGAGCATTTCCCCCAGATCCAGGAACACAGAAAAAAGATGGTAATGAACCTTTAGGTTGAATTGGTACTAAAGGAGACCAGAGTTTTTCAGATGAATCAGAACTAAGAACAACCGCCATTTGTTCGATAGTAGGACTTTGGAACAGGATGGCTAAAGGTAAATTTTTCTGGAATTGTTGTTGAATTCTGGACATTAGACGGACAGCTAGAAGAGAATGACCGCCAAGTTCAAAGAAATTATCTCGAACCCCCACCGAAGTTATATTAAGAACTTGTGACCAGATTTGAGTTAGTTGAATTTCTATGAGTGTGCGTGGTGCGACATATTTATTTTCTCTGGTAATTTCTGCATCAAGCGCTAGTAGTGCTTTGCGGTCAAGTTTGCCATTGGGTGTAAGAGGTAGAGAGTCTAAGGTGACAAATGCACTAGGCAGCATGTACTCTGGTAGCTGTTGTCTGAGGTATTGACGCAATTGACTGATTGTGAGTGATTTGTCCTTAGCAACTACATAGGCGATTAAGCGTTTGCTAGTGTAGATATTCTCGGTGGCAATCACAACAGCTTGTTGGATGTGGGGATGGGTATTGAGGAGTGTTTCAATTTCTCCAAGTTCGATGCGGAAGCCTCGAATCTTGACTTGATGATCGATACGACCAAGAAACTCAATGTTACCATCACGACTATAGCGGGCTAAGTCGCCTGTTTTGTAAAGGCGTTCGGATTTTGAATTATTAAAGGGATTTGGGATAAATTTTTCTTGGGTTAATTCTGGGCGGTTGAGATAGCCTCTAGCTAAGCTATCACCCCCAATGTACAACTCTCCACAAACACCAACCGGAACTGGTTGTAAATGCTCATCTAAGATATAGATTTGGGTGTTGGCTATTGGTTTACCCATAGGGGGACAAATCGGCCATTTCTGGGGTGATTGTGTGAAAACGTAAGAAAGTACGACATGGGTTTCAGAAGGGCCGTATTGGTTATAGAATTTACACTGGTCGAGACAAGAAAACAGATTGCTCATCTGTTGGCTAATCTGAAGTTGCTCCCCTGTTGCGATCGCTTCTGTAAGATTGGCAAACAACTGAGGTTGGTCTGCGTAAGCTTCTGCTAATTGCTGCCAAAGCACAACCGGCAGAGTTGCTTTTTGGATTGGGTTTTGTGCAAGGAAATGTACTAATTTATCCAAATCCAAACGAGAGTTCTCAGGAATTAAAAACAGTGTACCCCCCGAACACCAAGCAGCAAAGATTTCATGGAAACTGGCATCAAAACTCAGGGAGGCAAACTGGAGGACTCCAACCCCTTTTGCCATTGTTGCTGAATGCCACTCAATGAGGTTGGTGAGGGTGCGATGGCATAGAGCGACTCCTTTAGGTAAACCTGTAGAACCAGAGGTGTAAATCACATAGAGCAAATTCTCAGGCTGCACTTGTGATTGTGGGTTGATGTCAGACTCAGCAGCGATTAACTGCCAGTGAGTATCTAGACAAACGACCTGTGCGGTGTGTGTAGGTAAGGATTCTAGTAACGATTGTTGGCTTAACAAGACTCCAACACTAGAATCCGCCAACATATAACTCAGGCGTTCTTGAGGATAGTTGGGGTCAAGAGGTACACATACTCCTCCAGCTTTAAGTATCCCCAATAGTCCCACCATCATCTCTATTGAACGTTCCACGCAAATACCAACTAGCACTTCTGGCCCCACTCCCAGAGTTTGTAGATGATGCGCTAGTTGGTTGGCTGTTTGATTTAATTGTTGATAGGTCAACTGCTCTCTATCAAACACCACTGCTACCGCATCCGGTGTTTTCTCTGCCTGCTGCTCAAACAACTGATGAATACATTTATGAGAGTACTCAGTAGCGGTATCATTCCACTCGCTCAATAACTGATGACGTTCTGCTTGAGTTAACAAAGGTAATTCACCCACCGTCTGTGAAGGATTTTCTACAATTGCTAACAACAAGTTCTGGAAATGCTTAGCCATCTGCTCAATGGTTGACCCATCAAACAAGTCAGTATTGTACTCCCATGACCCTACTAATCCCTGGTCAGTTTCGATGACTGACACTGTCAAATCAAACTTCGCAATTGTGCTTTGTTGATTTAACTGAGTCAAAGTTACACCAGGTAACTTCACTTCTGCCATTGGGGCATTTTGTAATATAAACATTACCTGGAACAAAGCAGAGTAAGCTAAAGAACGTTGTGGTTGTAGTGCTTCAACTACTTGTTCAAAAGGCACATCCTGATGTTCATAAGCTTTGAGTGTGGTTTCTCTGACTTGTGCAAGTAAACTCTCAAAACTAGGATTATCTTCAAAACGGCTTCTCAACACCAAGGTATTCACAAAAAAGCCAA
>NZ_VJXY01000061.1 GCF_014831675.1 Komarekiella delphini-convector SJRDD-AB1
TGGTCAGTAAGCTTTGTACAATTTCCATATGGCTATCGAGTCGGTGCTTGTTTGTTCTAATCAGCACCTTAATGGTTCGATAGTTTTCTTGTCTATTCCCTCAACTCAAAATTGTCCGGAGTATTGAGATATGAGTAAATTTAGATATTATAAATCTTTTTGTGAAATCGCGCGACAACTTATTTAGGCTGATTTAAAAGCGTTTAACACATACTTAATTTTTATAAAAGTAGCTGTTTTTGAAAATGGATTTAAATCAAACTAACCAACATAAAGGAAATATTTTAGTTGTCGATGATACTCCAGATAATTTGCGTCTTTTGTCAGCGATGTTGTCTGCACAAGGTTTTGAAGTTCGCAAAGCTTTAAACGGTAAACTAGCCTTGACTGCCTGTCAGATGCTTTTACCAGATGTGATTTTGCTAGATATTAATATGCCAGGTATGGATGGCTACCAAGTTTGTCAACAACTGAAATCTAACAGTAAAACTTGTGAAGTACCAGTGATTTTTATTAGTGCCTTGGATGATGTTTTAGATAAGGTAAAAGCCTTTGAAGTTGGTGGTGTAGATTATATTACAAAACCTTTTTATGGAGCAGAGGTTGTATTGCGGATTGAAAATCAGATTAATTTACGTTCGCTTCAAACTAAATTGCAAGAAAATAATTTTTTACTACAACAAGCTCTTGATAATTTAAAAGCTGCTCAAGTTCAACAGATTCAAAACGAAAAGATGGTGGCGCTGGGGCAGTTAGTGGCTGGAATTGCTCATGAAGTTAATAATCCTATTAGTTTTATTTATGGCAATCTTCAATATGCTGGACAGTATGTAGAAGATTTAGTAAATTTGATTAATATCTATCAACAAGAATATCCGAAACCCACACCAAAAATTCAGCAAATAGTCAATGACATAGATTTGAATTTTGTGATTAATGACCTGCAAAACCTCATAGGTGCTATGTATAGAGGTGCTGATCGGATTCGGGAAATCGTACTAGCGCTACAAAACTTCTCTAGGCATGATGAAGCCGAAATGAAGCAAGTAAATATTCATGAAGGCATCAATAGTGCTCTGGTGATGTTGCAGCATCGACTTAGAGAAACAGCAGATCGTCCTGCTATTGTTGTAGTTAAAGAGTATGGCGATTTGCCTCTAGTCAATTGTTATGCTAGTGAATTAAATCAGGTATTTATGCATCTGTTGAATAATGCAATTGATGCTATGGAAGAGTCATTTGTCACTAGTCATTTTTCATTATTAGTAGACAAAGGACAAAATAAAACTCCGCAAATTCGGATTCATACAGAAGTTAAAGACTCTAATTTTGTCAGAATTGCGATCGCTGATAATGGCTCTGGTATAGATGAATCGTTGCGATCGCGTTTATTTGACCCATTTTTTACCACAAAACCTGTAGGCAAAGGTAGTGGGCTAGGATTGTCGATTAGCCATCAGATCATTGTGCAAAAACACCAAGGACAGATTACTTGCACCTCATACCCAGGAAAAGGAGCAGAGTTTGCAATCAAAATTCCCATAAAGTTAAGCTAATACTGATATTTTTAGGTAGCGTTAGAAACTTAGTACTAAGAAGATGAAAGCTTTTTTACCAGATGTTAACGCCTGATCCGATTGATGTAGACTACCACTCAAAACTCTGCATGAGGAAATCCGGACTTTTTATTGATTACAGGCTACTATTTTTAGTCGCATAAACGCATAATAGAAATGTGACTGATCTGTTCGCCCCTTTACAATCTCTGAAACAAGGTGACTGGTTCAAGCTCATCTGCGGAGCCAGCTTCCAGCATTTGCCTGCGGTCAGAAGTTTAACATTAGCCTACACTTTGGCGGGTGCTGACTGCATAGATGTGGCAGCTGATCCAGCGGTGATTGCAGCAGCGCAAGCAGCGCTACAAGTAGCCAGAGATTTGGCTAGGGATGCCCAGGAGCGAGGGTTTAGCTACAAAGGCAACTCACCCTTTTTGATGGTCAGCCTAAACGATGGAGAAGACCCGCATTTTCGGAAAGCAGAGTTTAATTCTACAGAGTGTCCTACAGACTGCCCTAGACCCTGTGAAAGGATTTGTCCGGCACAAGCAATCGTGTTTAACCGTATAAAAGACGAATTTTCGGGAGTGGTATCTCAAAAGTGCTACGGCTGTGGCCGCTGCATACCAGTTTGTCCGTATGATATAATTTATACATCATCATACATGTCAACGCCGGGAGCGATCGCGCCACTAGTAATGTCAACGGGAATAGATGCCGTAGAAATTCATACAAAAGTCGGGCGTTTGACAGAATTTCAGCAATTATGGCAAGCAATTTCACCGTGGGCTGATCAACTAAAGTTAATAGCCATCAGCTGTCCCGATGGCGAGGGAATGACTGACTACCTTCATGCAATTTATGACCTGATTACCCCGCTTAAGAGTGCTTTAATTTGGCAAACCGATGGTCGTCCCATGAGTGGAGATATTGGAGATGGAACCACTTTAGCAGCGGTGAAATTAGGACAAAAAGTTTTGGCAGCTAAGTTACCAGGATATGTGCAGTTAGCAGGTGGTACTAATAGCTACACTGTTGCTAAGTTAAAAGCAATGGGACTGCTGAACAGTGCTGAGAAAAACTGTATTACTCAGGACTCAGGATGTGCTAAACCACAGCTATCCGCTAACAGGACTCAGCACTCCCACATTTCCGGAGTAGCTTACGGTAGTTACGCCCGTGTACTGCTGTCACCAATTCTCGATCAGTTGGAGAATAAGGAGGTGAGTAACACTAGTATTAAGGCGACTGTTCGCCTAGAAGAAGATGACGTATTACTTTGGCAAGCTGTAGAACTTGCCCATTCTCTCGTTTCCCAGCTCAAGTCACAGCAGGAGCGCTAATCGCTCGTTCTGGATACTTTTCTTAACTCTGTTGACCAGAGCAAGGAAGTGTCTTCGCTATCTCTAAAAACGTCACCATAGAAAGCATGACGATTACAGACGATCTCCAAAAGTTGTTAGATATTTTGCCCCAAGACCTGCGACAAGTACTAGAGAATCATCCTAAGCGAGATAGTTTAGTTGAAGTGGTCTTGGATCTGGGTCGTCGCCCAGAGGCTCGCTTTCCCAATCAAGCTGAGTATCTGAGCGAAACACCCGTTACTCAAGAACAGATAGATGATTGCATTGAGCGAGTCGGAATCTTTGGCGGAGATAATCGCGCAGGAATTGAGCAAACTTTGCATCGGATCAGCGCTATCCGCAACCGCACCGGCAAGATTATCGGCTTGACCTGTCGTGTTGGTCGGGCGGTATTCGGAACCATTGGCATGATTCGCGATTTGGTAGAAACTGGTAAATCGATTCTCATGCTGGGGCGTCCAGGCGTGGGCAAAACTACGGCTTTAAGAGAAATTGCCCGTGTTTTGGCGGATGATCTGCATAAACGTGTGGTGATTATCGACACCTCTAACGAAATCGCTGGGGATGGTGATGTTGCTCACCCCGCCATTGGTCGTGCTAGGCGGATGCAAGTAGCTCATCCAGATCAACAGCATCAGGTGATGATTGAGGCAGTGGAAAACCACATGCCAGAAGTCATCGTAATTGACGAAATTGGCACAGAACTGGAAGCGTTAGCAGCTCGTACCATTGCCGAACGGGGTGTGCAATTGGTAGGAACTGCCCACGGGAATCAGATAGAAAACCTGATTAAAAACCCTACCCTTGCTGATTTAGTTGGGGGTATCCAGGCTGTGACGCTGGGAGATGATGAAGCCAGACGCCGGGGTTCTCAAAAGACCGTTTTGGAACGCAAAGCCCCCCCGACATTCGAGATTGCTGTGGAAATGTTGGAACGGCAACGCTGGGTAGTACACGAAAGCGTTGCTGACACAGTAGATAATCTACTCCGGGGGCGTCAGCCTAGCCCGCAAACGAGAACTGTTGATGAACAGGGTAAAGTTGCGGTTACACGGCAATTAGCTGTTGTGAATGGTCGCGGTGGACAGATGTCCACGGGGGAAGACTCTTTCCCGCCGCCTCGACCGTCCAATGGTTGGCGTTCATCTGGACAAATGGTTGCACTGCCGGCATTGCCTGTAGAGCGGGAGCGGATAACTGGGCGAAGCGAATTTGACCGCTTACTGGATGAATCTTTCAATTACTCTGAGAGCATTGATTTGGGTGTCACCAGGCAGGCGGGGCCAAATGGTGAAGATTTGCCACTGCACGTTTACCCTTATGGCGTCAGCCGCCACCAACTGGAACAGGTAATCAGCGTGCTAACTCTGCCAGTGGTATTGACAAAAGATATTGATAGTGCTGATGCAATTTTAGCATTGCGATCGCACGTCAAAAACCACGCCAAATTACGCCAAATGGCAAAAGCCCGTCAAGTACCCATCCACATGATTAAATCCAGCACCATTCCGCAAATTACTCGCGGCTTGCGGCGGTTGCTGAACATCGACGACCCAGAATTAGCCGATGACCGAGAACTGCAACTATTTTTACACAGTGGTAGCGATGACGAGATGGACGCCCTGGAAGAAGCCAGACTTGCCGTAGAGCAAATAGTGATTCCCAAAGGACAGCCAGTTGAGTTATTGCCGCGTTCTCCTCAAGTCCGCAAAATGCAACATGAGTTGGTAGAACACTATCGCCTCAAGTCGCACAGCTTTGGCGAAGAACCAAATCGGCGCTTAAGGATTTATCCGGCGTAATCATACATAGCCCCTCTCTACAAATTGAGAGGGGCTATTTTGAAAAGATAGACATCAATAAAAGTTGCCTCCACAAGAAATCTGAGATTATCTTGGATTAGGTGAGCAATGCAACATAGTATTTTATATTACATTGCTTACTCTACCTATTTATTGAGCTTAAAGAGTATGACCTTTTGGGACAGCGAAATCGATGCTGAACTAGAACAACTAAAAAAACAGCTAAAAAAGCGCTATATTGACGATGACTATACTGGTGAGTCCAATCTCAATTCTCAAGGATTGCAGGCTGTTCTGAGTAAATTAAATAATCTTGTGGGAATGCAGAATGTCAAAGATGAAATTAATACTCTCATCAACTTCCTAAAAATCCAAAATCTTCGCCATAAACAAGGACTTACTAGTATTTCTGTTACATTACACTCTGTATTTTGTGGCCCTCCCGGAACTGGAAAGACGACAGTAGCTCGTTTAATGGGAGAAATTTATAAAGAGCTAGGGATACTTTCTAAAGGTCATGTGGTAGAAACTGATAGATCGGGATTAGTTGCAGGGTATATTGGTCAAACTGCAATTAAAGTAGATGAACTTGTTGAATCAGCATTAGATGGTGTGCTGTTTATTGATGAAGCTTATGCATTAAAACCAGAAACTTCTCGTAATGATTTTGGACAAGAAGCTATAGACACTTTACTCAAACGAATGGAAGACTATAGAGACAGGTTAGTAGTTATTGTTGCTGGCTATAGCGAAGAAATGTCACGGTTTATTGACGCTAATCCCGGACTACAATCAAGATTTAATAAATTTTTCTACTTTGATGATTATAAACCTGAAGAATTACTAAATATTTTTGAGGAGATTTGTCAACATAATCATTTCAATCTAACAGAAAAATCTCAGCAAGTATTACTGAATAAATTAACTGATTTATATACTATTAGAGATAATAAATTTGGTAATGGCAGGCTTGTAAGAAATATTTTTGAAAAGACTATCGAAAAGCAATCAAATAGATTGGTAAAGATGTCTGGAATTAACAAGGAAATGATGATTCAAATCCTACCTGAAGATATCCCTTGTTAATCCAAAGCATTTCTTAGCTGCTTCACCATCTCAGCACGATTGACAACTTCTAATCTGAGGTGAAATATTCATATCTGCTAGCAGCTTGATATCAGTCACAGATTTGCCTTAAGCGCTTGGGACTATCTGAATCTGATCGGAAACAACTCAAGCGGCGTATTTAAGCGCTTGTAGGATATCTTCGGCTTCTAGTTCTGGATAGGCTTGTAATACTTCTGCCACAGACTTATTACTCGCTAGCATCTTGAGGATAACACTGACGGTGATTCGCATACTCCGAATTGTCGGTTGCCCCAAGCAAATATTAGGATTAACCGTGATGCGATCAAGTTTTTCCATTTTAAGAGCGGGCGATTAACTTGCGGCTCAATTATAGTGCGTACACACGCAAATTTATCTAGCTTAACCTTCTTTGAAATGGTGAAGAGGAGAGTTATATAGCAATCCTAAATTACATTAACTGAGTTGAAAACTGCTACAAAGCATCTCGCAGCCGCCCCACCATCTCGGCACGATTGACAACTTCTAATTTACGAAATATCCTCTTCAAAGCTTGCTTGACGGAATTTTCTTGAATCCAAAGTTTTTCACCAATTTCCGCATTAGTTAACCCTTGTGCTACCAACTCAGCAATTTGAATTTCACGCGGGGTTAAGCGATTAGCTACAGAAGAATTCAATCTTGTTTGTCGCATCCCTAAAGTTGCTAGACAGGCCGACAGATGAGTGCAAACAGCGCTTAAGTCAGAAATATTTTGGTGATTAAATGCTGGTGTATGACCCACACGGGCAAAGTAAACTGCACCGATGAGATTACCACCACCTACTATTGGGCCAGTCATGATATGTTCGTGGTCATAATAGGCGCAACAATTTTGATAAAGTTCGCATTGCTTCCAACCTCCTGGGGGTAATACCATTTCCTCGTGTGCTGGAGCATGATGCTTAACTACGTAGCGCAGTACTGGATCAACATCTTTACCAACTTTTTCGTAGAGTTCCACAAATGTATCAACATTTGGCATACCGTGGACATCTACTGCAATATAGTGCGATGACTGCTCATTCAGAAGATATATTCCCCAACGCTGTACGCCAAAATGTTCGCCAACTCCATCCATAAAGCACAGTCTGAGTTCGCGCTGGTTACGAGCAGAGGCTAAAGCTTGAAAAAAATTGTGAAGAGAATCAGCCATTGAAATTAAAGTGTACTCTTTCGAGGACTAGGCGCAGCTCCATAGTCACTCTTACCATAATCCATAACAATCATTAAGAATATTTAACAATGACTAATCCTGCAAAATATCACATTGGTCTAGTCATTTTTCCTGATATGACTCAACTAGATGTGACTGGGCCACATCAGGTATTTGCCCTCATGCCTGAAACTCACGTTCATTTATTGTGGAAGACTTTGCAGCCAGTGATAAGCACTGAGGGGATGACTATTTTACCCACTACTACTTTTGATAACTGTCCATCGCTGGATGTTTTGTGCGTCCCTGGTGGTGCTGGACAGGTGGACATGATGGTGGATACTGAAGTGCTGGAATTTCTAAAGCTACAGGGCAAAACAGCAAAGTATGTTACCTCTGTTTGTACTGGCTCTTTGATTCTAGCTGCGGCTGGATTACTACAAGGCTACCGCGCTGCTTGCCATTGGGCATTTCGTGACCAGTTAGCAATGTTAGGGGTTGAGGTTGGAACTGAAAGAGTAGTAATTGACCGCGATCGCATTACAGGCGGTGGTGTTACCGCTGGGATTGATTTCGGACTGATAGTTGCTGCTCATCTATGCGGTGAAGAAACAGCCAAGCTGATTCAGCTATTGCTAGAATATAACCCTGCACCACCTTTTAACGTCGGTTCACCAGAAAATGCTGGAAAGGTTTTAGTTGAACAGGTGAAAAAATTAGGGGAGCAGTTGATTAAAGCATCTCTCATACAGACGAAGCAGTCAGCTAAGTTGCTAGGTGTTTAATAGACAGACATCTTCGGAAATTAATTATGTATTACCCAAAATCCTTGTAGAGACGTAGCAGTGCTACATCTCTACTTTTGCGGAGATGTTTAATTGATTTGTTCGGACTGTTGAGGAGATATCGAATGCAGTTTTGCTACCATCTCAGTACGCGCTGAAACCTCCAGTTTACGAAACATCCTCTTTAAAGCTTGTTTGACGGAATTTTGCGTAATCCAAAGTTTTTCCCCAATTTCCGCATTTGTTAACCCCTGCGCTACTAGTTCAGCAATTTCTAACTCACGCGCTGTTAGTGGACTGATTAAAAAGGAGTTGGAGATTTTTGGTTTCGTCCGCAGGGTTGCCATTTTTGCCGACAAATGAAGGCATAAAGCGCTCAGGTCAGCTAAATCGTTGGCATTAAAGGCAGGATTCCCCTTGTCGCGGGTAAAGTTAAGCGTTCCCACCAGATGACCATCGCACACAATAGGCCCTGTCATGACGTGTTCATGGTCGTGGCGTGGACAAATATGCTTCCAGTCGCCTGGGGATAGTATTAATTGCTCATGAGCGGGTGCGTGCCGCTCAACCACGTAGCGCCCGACGGGATTGCTTTCTAAGCATACTGCCGGGATGCCCGGAACATCAATCTCAGCCGTTGGCGGCTCATCTAGGAGATAGATACCCCAATTTTGCACGCCAAAATGCTCGCCAATTTTATCCATGAGAGCTCGTTTTAATTCTTGCTCGTTGCGGACATTAGCGATCGCATGAAATACGGCGTGAAGAGAATTAGCCATAAGTGTACCCAGTTGGGGTCTATCCAAGGCTCAACAATTACTTCTATGCTAATACCAAGGAAAGTAAAACGCTAATTACAGTGGCGATAGGAGAAGCACATGACAGTTACACAACTCTCTGCTCAGGAACTTTTCCGAGCTGCTTATGAGAACCGCTATACGTGGGATAAGAATTTCCCCGGTTACACTGCAAATATTACTTATAAGCATGACGATAAAGTGTTTACAGGCAAAGTTCTCGTCAACGCTAATCTCAAGGCGGAAGTGTTGGATGTAGACGATGAACAAGCAAAGCAGGCAATTCACGGTCAAGCTTGGGAGATAGCAATTCACCGCATCCGCCGCAGCTTTGAAGACACTCACAGCACAAATACGTTTAGCTATGGCAAAACTGACGAAACTGGTGCAGTTGAGCTTTTAGTTGGTGGTAAGGCTGAGGGCGACAAATACAAAGTCCGCAATAATGAGGTGTGCCATGTTCACCGTCTCATCCACGGTACTTTTGTGACAATTGACACCTTTAGTAGTCATGACACTGGGGAAGGCTATTTATCTCATACCTATGACTCCGTGTACCATGACCCCAAAACTGGGGAACAAAAGGGTGGTAGAAGCGAATTTACAGATGAGTATGAAAAGGTTGGCGACTATTTCATTCTGAATCGTCGAGAAATTCGCACTGAGATAGAAGGACAAGTATCTATTCAGGAATTTGTCTTCTCTGATATCAAATTGTTAGAGCCAACTGCTGCCTAAGCTGCATGTCTTTAATATAAATAAATATTGGCGATCGCTTTGTTAATTTAAAGAGCGATCGCTTTTCTTTTTAGTGTTCCAAGTTCTGAGCATGAACTTTCGAGAAAAAAGCTTGATGTTCCAAGTTCTGAGATGAAATGATGAAGTTAAAAGGCAATTATACTTGTGGGAGGTGCGATAGTGCGGAGTGCCCGCTAGAAGCGATCATCTGACACTAATTGCAGTAAAGAAAATGCCCCCAGATATAATCAAAATATAGTAAGCCAATCACAGCAATCGAAAAGATAGTCAACAAAATGACACGACTTTCTTCTAATCACACACCACGTCGAGGAAGAGTATTCCCAGAACGCCAACTCTCACCTGAAGAGAAGGCACAACGGAAAGCTGAAGATGAGGTATTTTATCAGCGTTGTCGAGTGATATTTAACCGAGTTCAACCAGAACTAATTAAGGATCACTACGATTGGTTCATAGTCATTGAGCCTAATAATGGAGATTATATTATTGATTATGATGAAACAGTTGCTAGACAGAAGGCTCGCGATCAATTTGGTGATACCCTGCGTCTCATGATGCGAATCAACGAGACTGGAACCTGTGGCAGAATATGATTTCAGGCGAGTTTAACAGTAAAGGAGAATTAATTTTTGAAATTGGTTTGATTGCTGCTGATGGTGATATCATTCCAGTCCAGGCACTATTAGATACAGGATTTACTGGCTACTTAGCGATTGATAATCAAGATGCTCTCAGTTTGGGATAGTTGAGAGAGAGTCAAACAGAAGATATGCAGACAGCGAGAGGAGAAGCACGATTTAACCTGTATCAAGGAAATGTGCTGCTGGACGGAGAAGATTTTGCAATTCCAGCATTGGGTGGAGATGAAATGCAAGACATTCTTTTAGGTGTACGTTGGTTACAGATAAAGCGGTTGGTGGCAGATTTCTCAGCAGGAATATTGACGCTGGGATGAGGCGATCGCACTTTTCTAAGACAACAGAAGCAAGATAAGATTAGAGAATATTGAGATTATCAAAACCTATAAACACTTCAATGAACAAACTTGTACCTTTTCAGACAGTAGTTGAATATGTTGAAGCTCTTTCAACAGAAGATCAAGACTTGCTACTGGAACTTATTCAAAAAAGACGAGTTGAAAAACGGCGTCAAGAAATTGCCAACAATGCAGCACAAACCCTGGAAGCAATCAAGACTGCTAAAGCCAAACGTGGAAGCATTGCAGATCTACGGGCTGACTTGCTAAGTCAAGAATGAAAACCTTGATTTGGGATAATAGCTTTAAGCGTGCTTTTAAGCGAATGGTTCGTAAGAATCCTCGGTTAGAGGGAAAAATTTTTGAAATTTTAGAATTGCTGGAAGCTGACCCGTTTACAGTATCTTTGAAGCCATACAAATTGAAAGGCGAGCTAGAAGGTTTGTGGGCGTGTTGGGTCGAATATGATTGTCGTATAGTTTACACCTTTGATGTGAATAATGATACCAATGAAGAGATGATTGTCATCATTGATATTGGTACTCATGACGAGGTATATTGAGGAGCTTATGAAAGGCGTAGGCGTAGCCCGTCGTAGCGAAAAGTTTCCCGCCGTAGGAAACTTTTCAAGACAGACATCGCTTTACCATTAGTATAAGAATCGCATTGTTTCTATACTAAATACTGTGGGCAAGCGGCTGATAATTAGATATCCGCTCATGTCCTCTAGAAATATACTTTTTGAGCAACTTACCCACAATCGAAATACCTTGCTCAATCTCTTCTTGCGGAAGACAGAAAGTTAGACGCATGGCTGGATAACCCTGCTTATCTGGGAAAAACGCCGAACCGCACGCAAGATAGACATTTTGTGCAAAAGCTTCGTTACGAATTGTCTGAATAGGAATATTATCTGGTAACTGCACCCAGAGAAATAATCCTCCTGTGGGAACTGTCCATCGTGCTTCATCGGGAAATTCACGCTCTAAAGCTTGCAGCATCGTATTACGACTTTGCAGATTCTCTGTGCGAAGTCGGCTGAGGTGACGACGGTAATGTCCTGAAGCGAGATATTCACTTACTATTGCTTGAGAAATACTGGATGTGTGCAAGTCATGGAGTAACTTCCGCTCAATAATTGCTTGATAATGCTTGCCTGTAACTACCATATAGCCCACTCTTAAACCAGGCATCAAAGTTTTAGAAAAGGTGCTTAAGTAAATCACTAAATCATTTTTATCTAAAGCTTTAATTGGCGCAGGCACAGGTTGAAAAGCCAATCCTTCATAGGCGTTATCTTCTAAAATTGGACACTCGTATTTTTCGGCTAATGCTAGCAATTCTTGGCGATGTGCTTGTGTTGTTGTCAACCCAGTGGGATTGTGAAAGGTACTAATTGTATAAATTAATTTGGGACGATGACTATGTAAATATTGCTCTAATAATTCTAGATTTATTCCCTCCGCAGTCATGGGAATGCCAATAATCCTGGCTCCTAAGTTTTCTAAGATGGAGATTGCACCATAATAAGTGGGTGCTTCTACAATTACCCAATCACCAGGTTTTACATAATAGTTGATAGCTAATGATAACCCTTGCTGAGAGCCATTAGTAATAATTAAATTTTCTGGAAAAACCTCTAATCCCTGCTGCACTAACATTTGAGCAATTTGCTTGCATAAAGTTAGTTGTCCTTGAGGCATATCATGAGAAAAGAAAATATCAGGATTTTCTTGTCTTAATGCTCGTCTAGCGATGAGGTTGATATCTTTTGGTGGATGAGGATAACCATAACCCAAATTAATTATTCCTAGCTGTGTTTTTGCTTGCACCAAGGGAGTGTACATATCATAAAAAGAACTTTTACCTGGCTCTAAGATTGTGACATTTTGGGCTGGGGAAAATGTAGATTCCAGCTTCGTACTCTGAAGAGAAAGGCTATTGACAAAATATCCAGATCCCTGACGTGCAGAAACAATACCATCGGCTTCTAAAACACTATACGCTTCAATTATCGTGAGTTTATTAACTTGCAAACTCTCTGCAAGAGCGCGAATAGAAGGGAGGCGATCGCCACTTTTAAGTGCGCCAGATTTGATAAGATGACTGATGCGATCGCGTATCTGCAAATAAATAGGTTTACGTGATTGGCGTTCCAATAAAATGTTCATTCTGACGTACTCATTTCCAGAATGTAAAATCATCAATACTGGCAATATAAACGATTTTCACTAAGTTCACCTAGTACAGTTAGCTGATTTTCTACTATAACAGTTGCAACAATGCACAACTGTACTAGATAAAATCTGCCATAACTGTACCTTCTTAGTTAAAGATTCTTGAGTAAAACTAAAAGTAATAGTTTATTTTGATCAGGTGCTTTGATTATGAATAAATTTAATTTACTGTTATCCTTTCAAAGGATTTGGCAGCATTTTATCATCTGGATGAATAGCAGTTCTGACCTTCAAGTTTGGCAAGAATTAGATCATCAAGGTCATGCTTCTTGTTGGCATGCTTACGACCCGATAACAGGACGTTCTGCTTGTTTTGGTTCTGAGGAAGAAATGCGGATTTGGATTGATAAATGTTACTATAGATAGTATAATTTGTTAATCAAATAGTATTTTGCTTTCGTAACTTATCTATATTTTGTTCCCAATTTTCTCCATCGAAAGGTACAATTTCAAAATTAGATATTACATCCCCATCCAAACAGCGCACGTTCACATCAATACAATCAGGATGACTTCGCGGGATATAAAAAGGATGCATTCCACAAATACAGCAAAACTTATGCTGAGCAACTCCTGTATTAAATCTGTAATTTGTTAATTTATCTTCGCCTTGCAACAAGGTAAACTGTTCTTGCGACACAATTAAATGTAAAAATCCTTTTTTTCGGCAAATTGAACAGTTGCAATCATCGACTTTGTGTTTTTCTACTACTACCCGAAAACGCACCGCACCGCAGTGACATCCACCTTCGTAAGCAATTGGTTCATTGATATTTTTTGTCATGTAAAGGTAGCTTAAAAATTGATGAACTCTGCTAATTTACATTTACATCTCACACTTACCAATCAGAAAATAGAAAATAAATTATCTGACTGAGATTTGTCATCTAACAAGCATATTCCTAAATCTAATTTAAATAGGAATCAGCGTGACTCTATTTTAGAGACTCGCTCCTCTAATTTGTTAACTTGTTGCTTCAATTCAACTACTAAAGTTGCTAATCGATCAAACATCCGATCTTGCTGTGATAAGTTCCCTCTGGAACCAGTTGATTGTCGTGGGGTAAGTGTTGTTCTTGAGGATGAAGGCTGGCGTGGTTGACCAAGTTGAGATTCTAGCTGATTTAACCGCGACTCGACACGATTAAAGTCCGCTTCCAGGTTGTTGAGGCGGGACTCCACTTGTTGCGATGAGGCAGTTTTAGGAAACAATCCCATCGAGATAATCATTACTAAAATCCCGGCGAGAACTAGCACCTTGATTTTTTTCATGTCAATAGCTGGCTTGTTACAACAGCTTTTATAAGCAACTTTTGTGAGTAGGTCTACAGATTAATAATCTGAGGACATTTCATTTATTTATCCCGTTGTAAGTTAGAAAATAACCTCTGCCAATCGATAGAGTTGACAGTTTTTTCTCCTTCTTTAACTTCAAACGTGACGTTACAAGCATTTGCTAGTTTCAGCACTTGCATACAAATTTCTGCAACATCCTCACGGCTGATTTTGCCTCTAATGTTGTCACCTTGCTCGAAGATTAATTCTTTGCCTCCGGCTTCCTCTGTTAAAGCACAAGGTCTGATGATTGTATAAGGTATTCCACTTTCTCTTAAACTATCTTCTCCCTTTAATTTCCATGTTAAAATTCCTCCTAATTGGTCATTTAATTTGACCGCTGGTGGTTCTTCATCTAAATTAATACCGGGACGACCGGGACGAGTCACACCGGCTGAACTGACAAGGACAAATTGTGGTAAAGTTGCCCCGCCATAAGCTTTTATAGATTCTACTTGTAAAGAAAAACTACCAGGTGAGAATTTAGGATTTAAAGCGTTGTCATATTCAAATTTGCTCAACATTAATTGAAATGAGCAAACTTTGCTAGAGTCAATTGGTGGAGCATCTTTTACAGTTTTTGCCCGAAATACGGGAATTAAATCTGCAAAAGGGACGTGAATATCTATCCAGGTATTGGCTACAGTATCAAAAGAATAGCCATAACCAACGCCGTCCCATTGTGTTTCTGTCCGCAGAAAGATTTTATAGCGCTGACCATCGCCTCTAACGCGCAATTTCACACCTTCGTAATCAGATAAGTTGAAAGGTGGATCAAAGTTTTTAGTTCTTACTGAAGCAAATCCGCCAGAATTAGCGGTGGAGACATTACCAGCAAACAAAGCTGTATTTTCCACAAATTGCATATTACTTGCACTCACACCACCCATCACAACATCATCAACCGCACCCCAAATGTTTTTTAATTCTATTGATGGATTCGTAAAGTCAAATATTAGTTTTTCACTTGCTTGGGGTAGATATTTGGTTGCTGCTTTTACTAAGTTTTTAACACCTTGATATTCTACGTTTTCAGGGGTGTCACCAACAATTTCTGGTTGGTAAAACTTAACACCTTGGTAATACTTTGCTCTATCTGCTGTGTCTCCTTCTACTGGTTGCACACGTACTGCTGTACAACAAATGACAGCTTGGACATCAGCCATGACTATGGAATTTAAAGTTTCTGGTTTAGTAATATCCGCAACTACTAAGTCAACATCATTACCAATAATTGACCGTGCCCTGTCGATATCTCGCACGATCGCCCGAACTTTATAACCCCGTTCTAGCGATCGCCGCACCACCCTTTTACCGACGCCACCCGTTGCGCCTGCTACCAGTATTACACCCATATTTCTTCCTCCATCGGGTCTATTTTGATTATCCTTGGGACGACCTTGGATTAACTCTTGTACCCAGTTAAGGAAAGGAATTACCTCAAAGTAAGTCAGGGTTTCGATAAACCTGCCTAAGTCCCATTGAGAACGATTTTTGTCAGTCACAATCGCGTCCTCGCAACTTTTCTTAAGTCTAACTTAAGCAGCAGACAAAATAACAAATCTTGGTTTTCTAATTTGTAATTAGTTTGACATTCAACTATAGTAAATTTTGAAGTCTGAATTATGATTTAGTATTTTTGATTCGCAATCTGATACTTTCAGCTGTGTAGAAAATAGCAGATGCAGTCAATAAGATTAAACTAAATTGTGGCAATTCGTTAAGATATCTACCTTGAAATAAAAGACTCAGACCAGAAATTAAAAACGCTATGATTAATAATACATCTTGACGTTTAAATATTTTGGGACGCAATAAAGGTACAACACATAACGAAATTGCTGCTAATATCAAAATATTGCCTATAAGATTAGTTGAGTTATTCATTAATTATTCAATGGAAAATTTAGCCCTGGAGTTGTTTTACCTATTTCCTCGCCAATGGATACACTCTGCTGCTGAGAAAATACTGATTCCTGCTAATAGGAATTGACTAATTTGGATTTCAGGCTTAACATACTGACTTTGAAATAAAAGCAATATTCCACAGATACAGAAAATAACAGCAAAGATAGCGTCATAATCTCTTGCAATATTAGAGTACCAAGAACGGAGAAAAAACAAACTTGCTCCAAAAGCTGCTAGACCAACACCTAGCAAAATTACCCAGGTAGTTGACTTAAAGAAAAATAACCCAGCCGCGCCGACAAATGGTATGAATCTGATTACAGATAATACTTTGTTAAGGAAAGATAATAATGTAACTTGAGGCTTGGAGTGGTCAAGAAAACTAGAAGCGGGTGTTGGTGATTGTGTAGGGGTATATGTGCCTACAGACGGAATTGAAGGTTGAGTAGGTGCGAAAGGACTTAACAATTGCCGGAGATCTTGTAGTACTTCTGTGGCAGACTGATAGCGATCGCGGTAGTGATAACGCACCATCTTTTGCACAACCTCTGCCAGTCGCGAGGAAACCTGTGTTTGATTTTGCCATACAACTTCACCCGTTTCCAAATTCTCCTGTAATTGTGACGGCAGTATTCCCGTTAACGCCTGAATAGCAATCATTCCTAACGCATATATATCACTATTGTGGCGTGGTTTACCTTGTGCCTGTTCTGCTGGCATGTATCCAGGAGTACCAATAGCCACAGTGGCCGCTATTTGGCTATCTGCGGCTACTTGCGTTTGCATTTGTTTAACTGCGCCAAAGTCAATTAAAACTAACTTGCCATCATAGTCTCGTCTAATTAAGTTATCAGGCTTGATGTCACGATGAATCACTCCGTAGCTATGAACAAACTCCAAAACTCCCAAAACATCTTGTAGCATCTGAATGACTTGATTTTCATTCCAACATTCATTAGGGCGCATTTCTGTGCCGAGTGGATGCCCAACAATTAACTCTTGCACCAAGCAAAATTCTTGATTTTCTTCAAAGTAAGCTAAAAGACGAGGAATTTGGTCATGGTTGCCCAATTGTTCTAGAATCTCTGCCTCACTATTAAATAGGCGTCTAGCAACTTGCAAGTAGTAGGGGTCAGAAATCGCAGGTTTCAGTAGCTTCAAAACACATTTGGGATTACCCGGTCGGCGGGTGTCTTCTACAATGTATGTTTCTCCAAACCCTCCGGCACTCAAAACTTGGATAACTTTGTAACGCCCATCTAATAGCTTTCCTAGCATAGTGTGGCTGACGCAAGTATTTTTACAACATCTTGCTACATAATAACGGAACGGTTGCTAAAGGCAGGAGCGGAGGGGCGGAGAAACACGGGGTGGAGGGGCAAAGGAGCAGGGGGAGCAGGGGAAGAAAAATTACAATTGACTAATGACTCTTGACTTTTGACTCAGCACTTCTGGCTTTGTTTGCATTCCATCCTATCGGTCAATAACGTTAGGATACTGAATGAATTGTTATTCATCCTACAGTAATTTTTTATGAGTCAACTGGAAAAAATTCAATCAGAGTACGAAAAATTTCCTGAAGAAATTCAGAGTGTCATCATTAGCACTGTAAGCGCACAGGGAATACCCAACTCTGGTTACACTCCCTATGTGATGGATGATGCTAAGAATATTTACATCTACGTCAGCGGTCTTGCGACCCATACCAAAAACCTTGATGCCAATCCTCATGTTAGTGTCTTATTTATTGAGGATGAAGCTCAGACTAACCAAATTTTCGCCCGTCGCCGTTTAAGTTTTGATTGTACGGCAACCTTAATAGAGCGGGAAACTGACAAGTGGAATAAAATTGTTGAGCAATTTCAAGGACGGTTTGGTCAAATTATTGAGGTTTTGCGCGGCTTGGCTGACTTTCGGATTTTCCAGCTAACTCCTAGTGAAGGTCGTTTTGTAATTGGTTTTGGAGCAGCTTATCACATCAGTGGCGATAATCTCCATCAACTTGTTCAACTTACAGGAGATAGTGACCAAAAGCCAGCATAAAAAATGAAGTAATAAGAGACAAAAAGCGTACTATCTCACGGTATCGGTAAGCTTTACTTTATACTTTTGGCGTTAGGCTAAGTGCAATTAAACTAAACTTTTTAATTTTATGCTTCAGTTTCAACCTCTTGGCTTTGGACATAAAGTTATCCATACATCCTTGGGGGCAATGGTTTACTATACCCAAACGAATGACCCTTGGACGTTCGCTGATACTGAAGATTTACCTCCATTACTATTTCTTCACAATTTTGGTGGTGGGGCCTCTGCATACGAATGGTCTAAAGTTTACCCGGCTTTTGCCTCCACTTACCATGTTTTGGCTCCCGACTTAATCGGTTGGGGAGAGTCGGCTCATCCACCCAGAGATTATCAAATTAGGGATTATCTCAGCACGATCGCCGAGTTTATCATTCAAACTTGTCGCCAGCCTGTGACGGTGGTAGCCTCGTCTCTAACAGCTGCTTTTGCTATCCGCTTGGCTATTGTCCAACCCAACTTATTCAAAACACTGTTTTTAGTCTGTCCTTCTGGGTTTGATGACTTTGGCCAGGGTGCTGGACGCAGACTTCCACTTTCGGTAATTAATACACCCCTATTAGACAGTTTAATTTATACTCTTGGTGCTGAAAATGAAATTGCAGTGCGAAACTTTTTGCAGAGTTTTCTCTTTGCTAAAGCCCAACGAGTATCCCAAGAAATGGTAGAGGCTTATTTAACCTCTGCACAACAGCCTAATGCTAAGTTTGCCGCTTTGTCATTTTTACGGGGCGACCTTTACTTTGATCTAAGTTTGTATATTCAGCAACTAATAATTCCCACTGTGGTTTTTTGGGGTGAAAAAGCACAATTTACCACTATCAAACTAGGACGGCGCTTGGCAAATTTAAATACAAGTGCAGTTCAAGATTTTTATGCGATCGCAGATGCAGGAATACTACCTCATCTAGAAATACCAGAAGTTGTAATTGGTCTATTACAACGCTATCTGAAATGAGGTATTATTGCTAAGCACTTAGTTGTACGATCGCAGACTCCGGCAAACCTGTTAACTCCGCTACTTGTTTTACTGTCATCCCTAATTGAAGCAACTTTCGTGCTGTTTGTTGCAACTGCGAACTAACTTGATCTGCTCGTTGTTGTTCCTGATCTGCGCGTTGTTGTTCCTGATCTGCGCGTTGTTGCTCCTGATCTGCGCGTTGTTGTTCCTGATCTGCGCGTTGACGTTGCTTTTCCTCTGCTGTTGGCAACAATTCTCCATCTATTGTTGCCCAACGCAACCAAGTTGTATTAACACCTTTGTAGCTACCTTGCCAACGTAGCAATACTAAACCTAATGCTTGACTCACTAATTGATTGTCCGCATTAGGTGTTATTGATTGATACACTCCACTACCAAGAGAAAAACCAGCCCAGTCATCAGGGTTGAAAGGATCAAACCAGAAATATTCTGGAACGCGCATCTGATTTTGATAAATCAACTTTTTCTCATTTTTATCGGTTGCTGCTGTACCCGGAGAAAGCAATTCAATTACGACATCAGGGCCTTTACCTTCTTCCCAAACAACCCAACTGCGGCGTTCTCCTTTGGGGACTCCCAGTACAGCAAAAAAGTCTGGGCCTCTAAAATCTTGGTTTTTCAACTGAGCCAAACTGAAATAGACAAACATATTGCCGCTTGCATATCCATCCTCCCGTTGTTCCAGCCAAGTCTCTACGACATCAATTAACAATTCCATTTGCATTTTATGCCGTTGGCTTTCCATTGGAATACCGTCATCGTAGGGTAGATCCGCCTGGGTAGGTGGGAGTGTTATGTCTGGTGCAGCGAGGGTAGTTTCTGACATAGTTTTCTTAAAGGTGATCTGGTGGAGCTTCTCCCAATTTCCGTAACCGAGCCGCTAATTGCTCTGCACGTTGTTGTACATCAGTCCGTCGTCGTTCTGCTTCCTGGGGTAATAGTACCAAATTACCTGCTGTACAAACTAGCAGCCAACTATAGCCCCAACGTCTGACAGCACAATTAATCGAGAAGACTAATATTTCTATATTGCTTGATTACTTGGAGGCTATGATTCACTTAGATATTAGCCTGCGATCGCTCAGTTCAGGTGTGATGGCTACTTTTCATAACTGTACTTTGCAGACACCTCAATTTACAATTTAACAAAATTTTAACTTGCGTCTATGCGTCTGACCTCACTTGATGTTTTTCGTGGCATTACCATCGCTGGCATGATTCTCGTCAACATGATGGGAGTCGCAGATGACGTATATCCTCTGTTAGCTCATGCCGCCTGGAACGGTTGTACACCGACAGATTTAGTATTTCCCTTCTTTCTGTTCATTATCGGAGTGGCGATGACTTTCTCTTTGTCAAAGTACACCGAAGCCAACAAACCTACTTCAGCAGTTTACTGGCGGATCTTGCGCCGCGCCGCTATTCTTTTTGCCTTGGGGTTGTTGCTAAATGGTTTTTGGAATAAGGGTGTTTGGACTTTCGATTTGAGTAGCATCCGCATTATGGGGGTATTGCAGCGCATCAGCCTTAGTTATCTTTTAGCCTCTTTGGTAGTGCTCAACTTGCCGCGTAAAGGGCAATGGATACTAGCAGCAGTCCTACTCATCGGCTACTGGTTGACGATGATGTATGTACCAGTACCCGATTATGGCGCTGGCATTCTCACGCGCACAGGCAACTTCGCCGCTTACATTGACCGTCAAATTATACCGAATGTACATCTGTATGCAGGCGATGGTTTCAAAAATTTAGGAGATCCAGAAGGACTTTTCAGCACCATTCCCGCGATCGCCAGCGTCCTTGCTGGCTACTTTACCGGGCAATGGATACGCAGTCAATCAGTGCAATCACGCACGAGTGTAGGGTTAGTATTATTTGGCATTGGTTGCTTAATTATTGGTTGGGTGTGGGGGTGGACATTTCCCATTAATAAAAAGCTGTGGACGAGTTCCTACGTTGTCTTTACTAGCGGTTGGGCGTTACTGTTGCTAGCAGCTTGTTACGAACTCATCGAAGTGCGGCTGATACGTCGCTGGAGTAAACCCTTTGAAATTATGGGCTTAAATGCGATCGCACTTTTTGTTGCATCCGTTTTATTAATTAAAATATTAGTCAAAACCCGTATTGGTTCTGGAGAAAATGCTCCCAGCACCTACAATTGGATTTACCAGAATCTTTTCGCTTCTTGGGCGGGTGCGCTAAATGGTTCGCTGTTGTTTGCCCTGATCACTGTATTATTGTGGTTTGCAGTTGGGGTCTTGATGTATCGCCAACGCTGGTTCATCAAAGTGTAAACTTTACTCTTCTGCGTTAAAGTCTACCTTATCGTAAATATCCGCCAGCAAAACTTGGCAAGGAACAGAAGCTAAATTTAAAGTTACCTCTTCATCTTCATATTCAGAAAATATCCATTTGTTATTATCTGTTTTAAAGTATTGTTCAACATGCATTTTGTACTGGTCAATTAGAACATACTCCTGAAAATTAGGAATCGTCCGATAAGCAGCAAACTTTTCATCCCTGTCATAACTTTTGGTAGATTTTGACAGCACCTCAGCAATAAATACTGGATTCATTAGAGTGTCTCGTCTTCCTTCTTGATATTCCAAGGGAGTTTTCACCACCATGACATCAGGATAAGTGTGAATTCGCCTGTTAGGAACCCAAAGACGTTGATCTGTTACAAAGACTCGATAAGGCTGACGCTTGAGAAGAAAATTTAGCGTACCACTTAAGTTAAGCGCAATTTGGTTGTGATTCGGTGTTCCGCCTGTCATTAGGATAATTTGTCCATCAATATATTCATGTCGTTCTTCTGAATTAACTTCTATTTCTAGGTATTCTTCAGGCGAATAGTAGCGTTGTTCTTGTAATTGCATAATGATTCCTCATTTTTGGGTGATATATATTATCCAATTAACTGAACGCCGAGAAGTTCCAGAGATACTGGAACTTTCAAGCTAGATAGCTGAACTAGTATAAAATCCAGCCTTTGAGTTTGAGCCAGTCAACTTATTTTTGTTATTTTAGTCAATTACCCCAACACCTCTAATACGGTTCGGTTAACATGTTTGTCTCTCGAAGATCCCCCCAACCCCCCTTAAAAAGGGGGGCTTTTTCTGATCTTTACCCCCTTTTTAAGGGGGTCGCCGCAGGCGGGGGGATCTTATCCGAACCGTATTGCCAACACCTCTGCTTCTTCAACAGCATTAAGTTCGTCAAGAATTCGCCAAAGTTCTTGTAACATTGGCTCTAAGCCAGTGCGCGTCACTGCTGAAATTAAGAAAACTGGGGCGTAGGAAAGATGATTAAGTTGGGTGGCTAGCGCTTCCAAATCCACTGTTTCTTTATCAACCGCGTCAATTTTGTTCAGCGCCAAAATTTGGGGACGCTTGGCTAAACCTTGTCCATAAGCTTGTAATTCTTGCTGAATTGTATTGTAATCTCTGATTACATCATCACTGGTGGCGTCAATTAAGTGCAATAGCACCCGCGTGCGCTCGATGTGGCGCAAGAAATCGTGTCCTAGTCCAGCACCATGAGATGCTCCCTCAATTAGTCCGGGAATATCAGCGAAAACTGTACCATCACCAGTGGGTTTGCGTACTACACCCAAATTTGGTATGAGGGTAGTAAAGGGGTAATCGGCAATTTTTGGGCGTGCGGCAGACAAAGATGAAATTAAAGTGGATTTTCCCGCATTTGGTAAGCCAATAATTCCCACTTCTGCCAAAAGTTTCAACTCTAAACGCAACACCTTCATTTCCCCTGGTAGTCCGGGGAGGGCGTATTCTGGGGCGCGGTTGCGATTACTCAAGAAATGCTGATTTCCCAATCCACCTTTACCGCCTTCAGCAACCCGAAATCTTTGTCCAGGTTCGATTAAATCCTCTAGCAAAGCACCTGTTCCTGCATCATAAATAGCAGTACCACAAGGAACTTCGATGATTAAATCCTTTCCTGATGCTCCAGTGCAGTTATTTGGCCCACCACGAGCACCGTTTTCTGCTTGAAAGCGATGGTTATATCTGAAGTCCAGCAAGGTTTGTAGGTTCTCATCGGCAACAAAAATTACCGAGCCGCCTCGTCCACCATTACCACCGGAGGGGCCGCCTGCTGGTACATACTTCTCGCGCCGGAAGGCGACAATACCATCGCCACCTTTGCCAGCTTCAACTTCAATTACTGATTGGTCGATAAATTGCATATTCTTAGAGTCCTGAGTGCCGAATGGTGAGTTATAAATTATAAGTTTTAATTAACTATTCATTCCTCACTCTTTACTTGTAACTCTCCGAGAACTCTGAGCGGAATTTTTTCCTTTAGACGCCCATAAGACAGTCTGGGATTCAGATATCAGAAGTTCGGTGATTCCCCATTCAGCACTCAGCACTCAGAATTCAGAACTCAGCACTCAGCACTCAAATGTATGGTGAAATATCTTCACCGCATTCATCTGCTAGATAGGAGAGGGCGCGGAAACGCAAGCCTACTAGTTGCTCATACAGCGGATTAATTTTGCACATCGGCGGAATATGAACAATCTTACGTCCAAACAGTTTGACATCCCGCTCAAAGGGGCACTGGGAAGGAATCATTTTGCACAAAAAGCGGGCTACTCTTGGATCTTGGATATCTAGCCCGTCTAGCCATTGACGCAGGGGGTGTAGTGCGTTAATTTGCGGCTTTGTCAGCCCAGTTGTAGGGGTAATTTGTGGATGTTCCAGGGTATGGCGAAGGGCTTCCAGTACATTCTCTGGCTGTTCCAAGGCTTGGCACAACTGTTGTAAAACCTTGTCTTCACTGGGAGAATAAGTACCATCTGCGATCGCTACCATCACGGCTGTACGCAAGAAATTTTCCGCTGCTGGTGTACCTTTACCCAATACTGCGGCTAATTCCTCTGGTGTGATTACCTCTAGTGACTCGAAGTTAATCCCAGGAGCTAATTCATCCTCGGTGATGCTGGCAATCAATTCCTGTTCTTGGGCGTCGAAATTACCATCAGCCCAAGCAATGGTGAGCAGTCCACGCAACCAAGCGGCAATTTGTTCGCTGCTGTAGGGGGATTGAACGGCACTTATCATAAACTCACGTCTCAAGCTTTCCTCAATCAATACTAAGCTACCTTGAAGGTGGATAAACTGTTACACAGCTAACTTAAAAGCTCTAAAGATTTGTTTTTTATTAAAAGATAAAGGAAAAATTGACAGTTTCCAGTTCCCTGTCTTTCCCTGTAACTTTTGACAGTGAAGCGATGTTTGTCTTGAAAAGTGACTCGCTAAAGCTGCGCTAACAGTTCGCCCTTGGTCTTGGTGGAGCCATCGGCGGAAACTGCCGCTACGACGGGCCCTATTCAAAGATTTTTAAACCAGAGAAATTTCAAAATTGCAACAGTACTATCTTGAGGTAAAATCCCTTTCTGGGTAATATTGAGAATTTTTCTACTTAAAATCATGAGTAAAACTAAAGTTAATGTTAATATCATTCAAAAATTATTATTAATTACCTCTAAGTAACAATTTTAAAAGTTCAAAAAGCATAGCTGATCACACTAGGCGCAAAATTTGCGGAGATTGAAATCAGCATTTAATGACGATGGGAATAAATTCGTTAATGCTAAATAATCTCATATATAATAATGCTTGCATACCGATTGGCATTAGTTTCGATTAGGTTGACCTCAAGTAATTGTAATTAAGGTATACAAAATGTTTTGTTTTGGCATTGAGCATGAAGTTGCTTTCCTCAACAAAGAAGGAAAGTTTGCTGATTTTTTATCTACTAAATTTTCTGAGTTCAATCAAATTGTCGAAAGGTTGCCCATATACCCTAATGACTATCCTCAACTGCGCGTCGGAGACGCTGGTATTAAACAAAAGAGATGGTACATTGAAGGTTTTGAACGGTTTGCGGATTCTGACAAAGTAATTGACTGTCTGCCTAAAGGCATCGAAATTAGAACGACCATACATTCTAATATTCAAGGCGCTATTAGTGAATTATCAGAAAGTTTTTGCTTGCTGCGCGAAGTTGCTGCTAGCTTTGGTTTCTCACCAGTTTTACTTAGTTTTAATCCTTATAATCATTTTTTTGAACCTCAACTCCCATTAAACGATTATGAAATCAGACAATTACAAGCTTATCCTGACGAACAAACTGCCAATATTTACATGGTGACATACGGCCCAGATTTAAATATTTCTGTAGTAGACTTATCTATTGAACGAATGATTGATATTGGCAAAAAGTTAACTTATTACAGCCCTTATATTGTTCCTTTTAGTTATAGTTCTCCTTTTTATCATGGAAGTCTATGGGATGGGCTTTCGGTACGGACGTTTATCAGAACGGGAAAAAGATCGGCAACGTTAGTTTTTGTCGAGAAAGAGGAACAACTAATTAAGAGCGTCCCTTCATTGACAAAAATTGCCCGTATTCCATCTGAAGTGGGGCGCATCGAATTTAAAGCTTGTGATAGTTGTGATGATTTTTCTATTTATGCAGCATTGTTGGCATTATTGAAAGGTCTGGTGTTAGATGAAACTTTGTTGGGTAGAGCAACTATACCCGACGCAGGTTTGCACCAACTTTCTGCAAAAGAAGGATTTGATAATAAAGATATTTTTACAACCGCTACAAAGATTTTGCAAGCCGCTGAAGTTGCTCTTAGCAAAGATCCAGATGTTAAGTTGTTAACGCCATTAAAAGTTATGTTGGCGAACCGAAAAACCAAGTCCCATGAACTAATAGAAGCGTTTCGGCGTGTAGGTTCAATAGAAGAGGTACTAAGACAAACTTATCAAGTTTAAACTGTTGACAGTTGACTGTTGACTGTCAACCATCAACTGTCAACGGCGTCGGTGCGTCTTTCATCCCATCTCTAGAAGAAATGGGTTTTCCCGACGCCTTTTTATAATACTAAGCGGTTTGGTTCTTCACAGATACTTCCTCTGCGTCTACTTTCAAACGGCTGGCTGAGATTTTGCGGATGCGATCGCTTTTGCGAACAGCACCCGCCATTTCATATTCACGGCTGTCTTTGCCGTATTTAAAAGCAACTCCAATGAGCATTTTCTCAGTAAGGTCATTTAAGGTTTTGTCTAATTCATCCATCTCGGTTTTAGAAGAGTCAATCACAGCTAAAGCAGTATTATAAGCATCTATCTTGGTACGGTACTGCTCAATGAGTTGTGTCATATTTTGCAAGTTACGAGTATCCCCAAAATCCATGTTAGGATCAATTGCTCTGAGTCCAGATGCTCTTAATTCAGCTTTTTCTAAAACGCGATATGTACGTTTTTGACGAGGCATAAATATATTTTTTTCTTAGTGTACTGGAGCTAGTTTGCCTTACTAAAGCTGCATTTTAGTTCAGTAAAATCCTCAAAGATCAGTATTAAATTAAGCAACAAAACCAGTATTATTAGCTAAATCATATTTTAGTTGATGTAAATCACGATTTAGTTGATGTAAATCGTGATTTAGTTGATGCAAATCATAATTTAGTTGATGTGAATCGTGGTTTAGTTGATGTAAATTGTGATTTAACTAGTAGAGTACGTTATGGCGGAACACTTAACGCACCGCCAGACAAAGTAGTGCGTTAAATGCTTGACAAAAATGCTTTTATAACTAAGAAACTTAAAAAGCAATATTGATAATCCAAAATCCGAAACTCAGCTAAATCTAAACTTATTAACTTGGTTGCGGAATTTAGAACAAAAGCGGTGTGTTAATAAGTAAATAGGATACACAAAGTCAAAGTAGCACATGGAACCTTTAACTACTGCGGCGATCGCTGTTGGCACTATAATAGCCACCAAAGCCTTAGAAAAAACGGGCGAAAAGGTAGGAGAAACTCTATGGGACAAGACTGGCAAGTTTATTGTCACGCTCAAAAAACAGTCTCCCCATACTGTAGCAGCTATAGAGAAAGCACCAGAACAACCACTCGATTATGGCAAAGCTGTACTAGAGGTAGAATCGGCTGCTCAAGCTAATCCTGAAGTAGCTCAAGCTGCACAGGAATTGGCACAAGCAGCTAAAGCGGAACCAAATCCTAAACTTGCTCAAATTCTGGCTATGCCTAACCTAGAGAAATTGGCAGACAAAATTGGTCAGGTAGTAATGCCAGGTGGCACAGGAAATATTCAAAATCAGTCTTTTTAAATTATCAGTGAAAGTATATTGTGTGACCTAACCCCCAGCCTCTTCCCTACCTCTCCCTAACCCTCTCCAACAAGGCTAAGTGTACACAGATCTCTGTACAAAACTAAAATCGTTGTAGATCCTCCTAAATCCTCCTTAAAAAGGAGGACTTTGAGAGGTTTTTGCCCCTGTTACAGATCTCTGTACAAAACTAAAATCGTTGTAGATCCTCCTAAATCCTCCTTAAAAAGGAGGACTTTGAGAGGTTTTTGCCCCTGTTACAGATCTCTGTACAAAACCAAAATCGTTGTAGATCCTCCTAAATCCTCCTTAAAAAGGAGGACTTTGAGAGGTTTTTGCCCCCCTTTTTAAGGGGGGTTGGGGGGATCAAAAGCCTGTGGGACAACTCTAGAAAACTTGTGTGTACACCGTAGCCTAAGAAGAGAGGGAAGCGGAAAAACTTTTGTTGCTGGAAGGGGAGTAAGATTCAAAGCCTCTCTCCGTTTCGGAGAGAGGTTTGGAGAGAGGTTTTCCAGTTCCCGTGAACAGCGAGATTTAACCATGTATGCCTGAAGACTCTGGGAAGTTTGCCGATAAAATTGGTGTTTACGTCGCCCCTGGTGGACAAGCTTCCGTTAACAATCAAATTATTGAGGGGCAAAAACAACTACGTCCCACAAAATATATCCCTTATCGCGGTTCCGTTCATTTTGTCGGGCGAGAACAAGAACTGGCAATAGTGCATGAAGACTTGCAGCGGGGAAATTATGTAGCAATAGCGGGAATGGGAGGCGTGGGCAAAACTGAATTAGCCACCCAATACGCAAGACAATATCAACAAGATTATGGCGGAATTGCCTGGTTTAATGATCGCAAAACCAATCTCGCCGCCGAAGTTTTAGAGTTTTTCCTCAAGTTTGGTCTTGAGATTCCCCAAGAATTAGGAGGAAGACTTTTAAGCCTTAAAGAACAAGTCGCCTGGTGTTGGTCTAAATATCCCGACTCTCCCTTGCCTATCTTAATTGTCTTCGATGACGTGACTGACCTAGCCAACCTCGGCGAAGTCGTTCCCAACGATAACCACTTCCGAGTCCTGGTGACTACTCGACTGCGGCATTTAGATCCTAATTTTATTCAAGAGATTCCCTTGGATGTTCTCTCGCCAGAAAAAGCATTAGAACTGTTAAAACGACTGTTGGGTGACAAAGACAGGCGAGTAGAAAACGCAACAGAAGCCGCAACTGCAATATGTGAATGTCTGGAATATTTGCCCTTGGGCATAGAGTTAGTGGGAGGCTTTTTAACAGGAGAGCCAAATCTATCTCTCAACACGATGTTGAGACGATTACAAGAACGCAAATTAACTGAAGAATCTCTACAGCGAGAGAAAACCATTGGTCAATCGCAACTAGGAGTTAAAGCCGCCTTTGCCTTAACTTGGTCAGAACTTGACCCACTGGCGCAACAACTAGGAAGATTTTTGAGTTTATTTTCTCCCCAATTAATTCTTTGGGATTTGGTTTTGTGGGTAGCGACAGATGGAGGGGAAGAAGATGAGGAAGGCAAAGAAGAAAGACAGCTAACTTGGTCAGAAAATGAATTAAACGAAGCTAAAAAGCAACTTTACAAGCGTAACTTGCTGCAACTGGTAGAAGAGAGAGAAGGATATTATAAAATTCATGCCTTAGTGCGATGGTTTTTGCAAGAGCAGCTAGCGGCGTCTGGCGAGATGCAATCAGTTTTAGAAACAACTTTCGCCACTGCCATGATAGCCGTCGCCCAAATCCTTCCTAATTCACCCACTTCTGAGCAGATTGAAAGCATCAAAGATGTCGTTCCCCATCTCGAAGACTTGGGAAACCGTTTAATTGCCGAGATTAACCAAGCAACAGAAGAACAAATAATTTCCCCAGCATCAGTACCCAATGATCAAGTAGCTTGGATATTTGAGGGAGTAACAAGATTTTATCAGGGACAAGGACTATATCAATTAGCAGAACCTTGGAGTCAGGAATGCGTCAATGTTTGCCAAGCTTTATTTACTGGCGACCATCCAGATGTGGCTTCTAGCTTGAACAATTTAGCTGGACTCTACTATAGCCAAGGGCTGTACAGTGAAGCTGAACCTCTCTACAACCAAGCTTTGGAGATGACAAAGCGCCTGTTTACTGGCGACCATCCCAATGTGGCTTCTAGCTTGAACAATTTAGCTGGACTCTACGATAGCCAAGGGCTGTACAGTGAAGCTGAACCTCTCTACAACCAAGCTTTGGAGATGACAAAGCGCCTGTTTACTGGCGACCATCCCAATGTGGCTTCTAGCTTGAACAATTTAGCTTTCCTCTACTTTAGCCAAGGGCTGTACAGTGAAGCTGAACCTCTCTACAACCAAGCTTTGGAGATGAGAAAGCGCCTGTTTACTGGCGACCATCCCAATGTGGCTAATAGCTTGAACAATTTAGCTGGACTCTACGATAGCCAAGGGCTGTACAGTGAAGCGGAACCTCTCTACAACCAAGCTTTGGAGATGAGAAAGCGCCTGTTTACTGGCGACCATCCCGATGTGGCTTCTAGCTTGAACAATTTAGCTTTCCTCTACTTTAGCCAAGGGCTGTACAGTGAAGCTGAACCTCTCTACAACCAAGCTTTGGAGATGACAAAGCGCCTGTTTACTGGCGACCATCCCGATGTGGCTTCTAGCTTGAACAATTTAGCTTTCCTCTACTTTAGCCAAGGGCTGTACAGTGAAGCTGAACCTCTCTACAACCAAGCTTTGGAGATGAGAAAGCGCCTGTTTACTGGCGACCATCCCGATGTGGCTTCTAGCTTGAACAATTTAGCTGGACTCTACGATAGCCAAGGGCGGTACAGTGAAGCGGAACCTCTCTACAACCAAGCTTTGGAGATGAGAAAGCGCCTGTTTACTGGCGACTATCCCGATGTGGCTTCTAGCTTGAACAATTTAGCTGGACTCTACTTTAGCCAAGGGCTGTACAGTGAAGCGGAACCTCTCTACAACCAAGCTTTGGAGATGTGCGATCGCATTTTAGGGGTTAATCATCCCACTACAACAACAATTCGGAAAAATCTGGCAATTCTGCGACGCCAGTTAGCTCCCCGTCCCATCTGGAAACGTCGGTTAGGTCAGTTTGTCAAAATCTTGTTGCGAATAGTAATTTTACCATTCTACCTGCTGTGGCGATTCGTTAAACAACTAATTCGTAATTAAAACATTGGGTAATGGCGATCGCTTTTCATCAACAACAGCCCGATAAGCTCACCCTACCGTAGGCGATCGGCTTTTACAATTGGAGTGTTAATTGTATTTACATCTATAAATTAGTGAAATCATGCCATTATGGAAGTCACACTCAATCAACATCTGGAAATTACACCAGGAGTTAGAAGAGGGAAACCTCGAATTGCAGGCACTCGAATGACAGTTGGCGATATTGCCACCTTATATTTACGGATGGGACAGTCTCTAGATTTGATTGCAGGGAAATATCATCTCTCTCTAGCTTCAGTCTATGCAGCGATGGCATACTACTACGATCATCGAGATGAAATTGAGCAGAGCATTCAAGATGATGAAGCATTTGCTGACTCATTGCAGAGCAATTACCCATCCCGTTTGCAGGCAAAGTTGAAAGAGTTACGCGGTGAGTAACCGCATTCAATTCCATTTGGATGAGAACGTTGATCCGGATGTGGCGTTGCTTATTGTAGTAAAAATGCCCGTTCGCTGGGTGAAATCATTCGTAGTTTGGTCTTGATTTACGAAGCGCTAAGTCCCGAAGAGATGCAGGGCTGGATTGAGTATTTGTAGACTTGCGTAGGCGAAGCCCACAGTAGGTATCACTTCTTTCTCATCAACAATAGAGGTGCAATTCCTCTAATCTTAAACACTGCGATCGCTCTTTTTATTAAGTGCGTAGACATGAAGTAGCTTGCCCTAGGCATCGCCCTACTGCAATTTCTATGATAAAACTAGTAAACCTTACTTCATACGAGTTGGTAATGAGTCAATTTATCCAACCCATCAACTTACAAATATCACCTGATTCCTTAAATCAAGGTGAACGAGCTATTCTCCAGGAATTAGCTTTACAGTTGTACGCAGAGAATATTTTTACTTTTAGTCAAGCACGTCACCTAGCTAACTTGTCTGTATGGGAATTTCAGAAACTTTTAGGACAAAACAAAATTAAGCGTCATTACAATGAAGCAGATTTAGCTCAAGATATTGAAATAATTGAAGCAGGTTTTTAGAGACTGTGACCGTTGTTTGTAACGCTACGCCTTTGATAAATTTTGCAGCTATTAATCGTCTTGATATCTTGCAGACTACATTTAGACAAATTGTTATTCCCCAAGCTGTTTATGATGAAACAACTATTGTAAGTTTTCCCGGATCGGAATTTATATTGCAAGCGAACGCTGCTAGATGGTTGGAAGTTATCTCAGTTTCAACAATAACACTCAACATACCGTCAGAATTAGATAATGGTGAACGCGAAGCAATTGCTTTAGCGATAGAAACTGGAGAACGGCAAATTTTGCTAGATGAACGTGAAGCACGCCAAGTAGCTCAAAATTTGGGATTACAAACAATTGGTACTCTAGGTATTCTCTTATTAGCAAAAAATAGAAAGATAATTACACAGGTGCAACCCTTACTAGATGCTATGATTAATACTTCTCAATATTGGGTGAGCCGCAGTCTCTATGAACAAGTCTTGCGACAAACAGGAGAATTAATAGACTGACTAGCAAAAAATAGGCAAAATTAGGTATTTGTCTGCGTAGATGCGTACTCCTGCAAAGAAGCAAGCTACGCGGAGCGTCTAGTAGATAAGCAGCTTGTCGTCAGACATCGCTATTCTCTCATCAACATAAATGCGATGAGGCAAGCTAATCGCAGAAGTTTCTCCAAAGACAACGCTTAACAACCTTGATAACATGGAAAAAATAGTTCAACCTAACTGCCAAGGTTATGAGTAGCATTAATATTTCCTTGCCTGAGTCGATGAAAGCTTTTGTTGAGGAACAAGTGGCTCAAGGTGGCTACGGTTCAGTTAGCGAATATCTACAAGAGTTAATCACTCAAGACCAAAAACGCAAAATGCAAGAACATATAGAAGAACTTTTAATTGCAGGACTTGAAAGTGGAGAGGCAATAGAAGTTAATGATGAATGGTGGCAGCAAAAACGCACACACTTGCTCAACCAGCTGCATCAAGAGAAATAATGGCAAAGCGGATAGTCATTACACCCAAAGCCAGTTTAGATATTGATGAGTATTTTGTTTACATTGCCCAAGAAAACCCCGACACTGCTCTTTTGTTTTTTGACTCTGTAAGAGAAACTTTTGCCCAGTTAGCAAGAATGCCTGGAATGGGTAGCCGTTATCCTCTGAATAATCTTCGTTTACAAGGTTTACGTAAATGGGTTGTTAAGGGATTTAAAAAGTATCTAATTTTTTACTTTGAGCGAGATGAAAACATTGAAGTTGTGCGGGTTCTCTATGCAGGGCAAGATATAGAAAGGATTTTAGAACAGGAGTGATATTGATTAGCGATGTCTGTCTTAAAAAGTTCAGAGACGCTCGATGACTCGCTACCGCTACGCTAACGGCGGAAACCGCCGCTCCGACTTTTCGCTACGACGGGCTACGCCTACGCTTTGATGATTGCGTTGGTAAAGCGATCGCTTAAACAAATGTTGACTTTTATCTTTCGATGATTTTGTACTGAGTGCAAGTTTGACACTGGCTATGATTACGCTATTGAGTCTTGAGGCAATGAGATGATTCTATGCGATCGCTTTTTTGTAAAATGGTGCGATCGCATAATTGAGGGTGGGTATTACCCACCCTCAATTATTATCCCATCACCTCAGCAGTCTTCTTCTTATCCAACTTCAGAATCAACACGCCCAAAGGTGGTAAACATAAATCCAGCGAATAAGGACGACTATGCAAAGACCAATCATCTGTCCATTTACCACCTAAGTTACCCATATTGCTACCGCCATACTGACGCGCATCGCTGTTGAACAACTCGGTATAAAATCCCGCTTGTGGTACACCAATGCGGTAGTGAGAATGGGGTTGCGGTGTGAAGTTGCAAACTACAATTGCAAAATCATCAGAATCCTTATCACGCCGGATGAACGAAACTACACTATGACGGTTGTCGCTACAATCAATCCACTCAAACCCTGGCTCAGCAAAATCTTGAGTATACAAAGTCGGTTCGGAGCGGTAGAGATTATTTAGCTCTTGGAAAAATGTTTTCAACTTTTGGTGCGGCTCATGCTGTAATAAGTGCCACTCCAAATCAGCCCAAACATTCCACTCACTCCACTGCCCAAACTCCATGCTCATAAACATGGTTTTCTTGCCTGGGTGAGCGAACATATAGGAAAACAAACAACGCACATTAGCTAATTTCTGCCATGTATCTCCCGGCATTTTGCCGATGATATTGCTCTTACCATGTACTACTTCATCGTGAGACAGAGCCAGCATGAAGTTCTCACTGTGGTTGTACCACATGCTAAAAGTGATATTGTTTTGGTGGAACTGGCGGAACCAAGGATCCATGCTGAAGTAGTCCAGCATATCGTGCATCCAGCCCATATTCCACTTCAAGTTAAAACCCAATCCACCTGTATAGGTAGGCCAAGATACCATTGGCCAAGAAGTAGATTCTTCCGCAATTGAGAGAACGCCAGGAAAATAGCTGAAAATAATGTGATTTACCTGACGTAGAAAATCCGCTGCTTCTAGATTTTCTCTGCCACCGTATTGATTAGGTAGCCATTCTCCTGGTTCGCGGCAATAGTCATTGTAGAGCATTGAGGCGACAGCATCGACACGAATTCCGTCAATGTGGTACTTGTCAAACCAAAACAGAGCATTTGCTGCTAGAAAATTCTTGACTTCATGGCGATTGTAGTTGAACACCAAAGTCCCCCATTCTTTATGTTCGCCTTTACGGGGATCAGCGTGTTCATACAAGTGACTACCATCGAAGAAAGCTAAACCATGACCATCTTTGGGGAAGTGACCGGGAACCCAATCAACAATCACACCAATTCCGTTTTCATGACATTTGTCAACAAAATACATGAAATCTTCGGCGCTACCAAAACGGGAGGTAGGGGCATAGTACCCAGTTACTTGATAACCCCAAGAGCCATCAAAGGGGTGCTCTGCAATTGGCAGTAGTTCTAAATGGGTGTATCCCAATTCTTTGGCATAGGGAATCAGTCTGTCTGCCAGTTCTCGGTAGGTAAGGAAGCGTGCGCCTGGTTTAAGTTCTGAGACAGTAACTACAGGTGCAGTTTCACCGTTGGGTAGTTTGGCTGGTTCTGAACTCGAAGCGTGCAACCAAGAGCCTAAATGTACTTCATAAACTGAGACTGGCTGCGTCAGTGGATCGGTGTGACGCCGCTTGTCCATCCACTCTTGGTCACTCCAACTGTAAGCATCTAAATCAGTGACTATGGATGCTGTTTTGGGGCGGGGTTCCTGCTGAAAACCGTAGGGATCAGATTTTTCGTAAATGTGTCCTTCAAAATTTTTGATTTCATATTTATAATGTTCCCCCACTCCAATTTCGGGAATAAATAATTCCCAAACTCCGGTGGGCCCTTTACGCATCTGGTGTTTGCGTCCGTCCCAGAGATTAAAATCTCCCAGGACTGAAACATTACGAGCATTGGGTGCCCAAACGGCAAAATAAACGCCTTTGATACCGTCTATTTCCGTGGCGTGTGCTCCCAGTTTCTCGTAAATCCGGTGATGATTGCCTTCACTAAACAAATGCAAGTCAAACTCTGTCAGGCGGGGAGAACGGAAAGCATAAGGGTCATAGGTGACACGCTCATGTTCCCCTTCTTTGATCTTTAACTGGTAGTTTGCCAGTTCTGCTGTTTCAATCGTGCATTCAAAAAAGTGGGGATTATGCACTGTTTGCATTGGGTATTCTTTCCGTTGTTCAGGAAAGACTACCCATGCTGCACTTGCATTTGGTAGGTAGGCTCGCACAGCCCAGACAGTTTTGCCATTTTGTTCTATGGGGTGAGAACCTAGTATTTCAAACGGATCGTGATGCTGATTCCAAACGATACGGTTAACCTGTTCAGGGGCGATCGTGGTCATGGACATGAAGCTACCTACATGAAATAACGTGATTGAAATGTGCTTTTTTAATCAGAACTTACGCAAAATTATGTAAAAATGACCCGCATAGACGCGGAGCGGCTACTTTACGAGAACACCAAAGGCAAACCCGCAGGGTAGAAATAGGAGTTTTAGAGAGTTTTTGCGTAAGTCCTATTAATATCTATATATATTCTTTACATTTATTTGCAATTTTGTCGCCACCGTTATCCTACCTCAGAATGAGTCTTGATTCCTTTCCGATAAGAGCGGAGGGGCAGGGGGGGCGGAGGGGCAGGGGAGCGGAGGGGCAAGGGGAGCGGAGGGGCAGG
>NZ_VJXY01000062.1 GCF_014831675.1 Komarekiella delphini-convector SJRDD-AB1
GGGCAATATTGCTACTTTTACAATGACTTTACCATCAAAGCCTTATTGCTCAACCTCTATACCATGAGCGATCGCTGCCTTTATCTCTCTTAGTATTTATGTACTATACTTAGATGCGTTTACCCTGCTCGCCTCCCTGACTCCTGACCCAGCAATCAATCAGCCAACAAGCATAGCTTTTTATCTATGACAGCAATTTAATATTTTTTTAATATTAATGCTAATAAATGAACAAAATTGACATGTAACGCTGTAGGTTATTGTTAGCTGCATTTTAATTGGCAATAAATAAAACTTACAATTAGTGTAAGTTTTTATAATCAAATTTTCGAGATATCTTTTACCTAAGCCTTCTCTGCTAAGGATTTGTGTTTAGCAAATATCTACGTAAGAAAGCGCTATGTTGTGCTGCTTTACAAAGAATTAAAGGTTATTTATGTGATGTTTTATTAGTATAAAACATGGAATAAATTCAAAGTAGTTGGTAATTTTTGCCAACCCAATTTCTGCTATTTTTATAACCAAAACCCCAGTATGGCACTGACTAACACTATCAATTTTAGAAACGTGCGGGGCGATTTATTCGGTGGTGTAACTGCTGCGATCGTTTCCCTGCCGTTAGCCTTAGCATTCGGTGTTGCCTCCGGTGCTGGGCCTGTAGCTGGTCTTTATGGTGCGGTTTGTGTAGGTTTTTTTGCAGCCTTATTTGGCGGCACGCCAACCCTAATTTCTGAGCCAACTGGGCCAATGACTGTAGTTATGACTGCTATTGTCAGTTCCATGACCGCAGCTAACCAAGAAAGTGGCTTGGCAATGGCATTTACGGTAGTTATGCTAGCGGGAATATTCCAGATTTTCTTCGGGATATTTAAGTTGGGTAAATACATTACCCTCATGCCTTACAGTGTGATTTCTGGCTTCATGTCTGGGATTGGGGTAATTCTAATTATTTTGCAGATTGCTCCTTTTGTTGGCCAGCCAAATCCGAAAGGTGGCGTACTGGGGATAGTGCAGAACCTACCTCAGTTATTAAGTAATATTAATCCTGCGGAAGCAGCTTTAGGCTTGCTGACACTGGCAATTATTTTCTTCATGCCAACCAAGCTGAAGCGCTTTGCTCCCCCGCAATTGGTGGCATTAATTATCGGAACCATAGTTTCTTTGACTATCTTCGGCAGTGTGGATATTAAACGAATTGGTGAAATTCCCGTTGGACTGCCCACATTGCAAATGCCGACTTTTACTCCAAGCCAAATCACAATCATGATTGTTGATGGGGCAATGTTGGGGATGTTGGGTTGTATTGATACTCTTTTAACGGCGGTAATTGCAGACAGTTTAACTCGCACCGAACACAAATCTGATAAAGAATTGATTGGTCAAGGTATTGGTAATTTAGTATCTGGTTTGTGTGGTGGGCTACCTGGTGCTGGTGCCACGATGGGAACTGTAGTGAATATCCAAACTGGTGCGAGTACAGCTTTATCTGGTTTAACTCGTGCAATCATTTTATTAGTTGTAGTTTTGTGGGCTGCGAGTGTCACGCAACCGATTCCAATGGCGGTGTTAGCTGGTATTGCTCTCAAAGTGGGGATTGACATTCTTGATTGGAGCTTTTTGAAACGCTCTCATAAGGTGTCGCTCAAAGGCTCAATCATCATGTATGGTGTATTGTTCTTGACTGTATTTGTAGATTTGATTGTTGCTGTCGGCGTGGGAGTTTTTATTGCCAACATCTTAACTATTGATCGCCTTTCGGAATTACAAGCTCAGGAAGTAAAGACCATTAGCGATACTGATGATGCAATTATCTTGAATGACGAAGAGAAAAAATTGCTCGATTTAGCTAATGGACGTGTCTTGCTATTTTACTTGAGCGGGCCGATGATTTTTGGCGTATCGAAGGCGATCGCACGCGAACATTCAGCAATGGCTGACTCTGATGTGTTGATTGTCGATTTGAGCGATGTTCCAATGTTGGGCGTGACTGCTTCTTTAGCAATCGAAAATGCGATCAAAGATGCCAGCGAACAAGGTCGGCAAGTGTTGATTGTTGGTGCAACCGGCAAAGTCCAACGACGTTTAGAAAAGTTTGATATTTTGAGGTTCGTTCCGCAGCATCACATGTTTAGCGAGCGTGTAGAGGCACTTAAACACGCAGTTACTTTAGTTAATCCTCATGCAACTGCTAATACTTTTGGGGTTAATACTGTCACTGACACCTATTAGTAATCCGTAATACTTCGACTTCGCTCAGTATTCGACTTCGCTCAGTACAAGTTCGTAATTCGTAATTAATAATTACAGCAGCTTTCATCTTGGTAAAGTATACAACCTAAGTTAGTAATTAACCATAAAGCCTGCTGAATTCTGCTGTAAATTACGAATTACTTTGCTCGTTTGAAGAATGCATTAGGAGCACAAAGAAAAACATGATTTTTACCGAACTAATTGTTAATTCATTTACTTGTTTAAATTTACCTCTACTAGCAACAACTAACGAAGCCGAATATGCTCCCATTGTCTTGACTGGAGTATTGCTAAGTTTAGTAGTCATTTATCTGGCTAGTAAAATTGGTGGTAAATTATCTAGAATGATAGACTTGCCTCCTGTTTTAGGAGAATTAGTCGGTGGGGTAATTGTTGGTGCTTCTGCTCTCCATTTAGTAGTATTTCCTGACAGTGGAATAGCTGCTAGTGACTCCACTATCATGACTATCTTACAATTTATTAACAATCTCACTCCTGATGCAGTCACCTCAATCTTTCAAACTCAGAGTGAAGTTGTTTCCGTTCTCGCCGAACTATAGGAGTCCTATTTGATTTTTGAACAAGACTAAGAGAGAATACTGAAAATACAAAAGTCTAATAGGAAACCAGCTTTTTGGCAAAAGCACCGTACATTTCAAGAGTAGTAAAATCAAAGGTAGTGTTGCGGATAAACCACTTCTTCCATCCACTTTAAATGAGAAAAGGTTGGAATCAATGCACAAAAACGTTAAACCCATGTTTTAGCTTGTAACCATATATCTTCTATGGGGTTTTGTTCTGGGCAATGAGGAGCAAAGCGAAGGCAATGTATTTTCCATTGGTCAGGTTGCAAACCTTGATTAACTTCATCCAAAAAACCTTGAATTTCCTTAGAGTGATGGTAACTAGCACCATCCCAAAAAATCAGCAATCTTTGCTTTGGAGACTGGGCGATCAAATAATGAAGATAATCAATCGTATTTTGGGAATTACCTGTATCGTAGGCTTTGAGCAGTAATTCTCGTTCGATATAATCAATTGCTCCATAGTATGTCTGTTTATCTCGCTGATTTACGACTGGAACCGTTATTTCTTGATCGGTTTTTCCCCAGACATAGCCGATGGCATCTCCCCACATCAAATGACATTCATCAATTAAAAAGACTTTCAACTGTCCTGTTTCTATTTCTTCACGGTGGTTTGCCAAGAGTGTTTCAATCTCTTTTTTTTTGCGGCTACAGCATTCTCATCGGCTTTGGGATTTAACGCAGTTGTTTTCTTCCAACTAATTCCTGCTTTTTCAAACAGGTCATAGTAACTTTGTTTGGACTCATAAACCACGTCGTAATCAAAAGCTAACTTATATTCGAGTTCGCCCAGCTCCCAACAATCTTTTTGTTGTAACCAACTCAAAACTTCTTGAAGCTGTTCCTTATTCAGGTAACTCTTTCTACCTTTGTAGTTTTGCCGTAATCCGTCAATTCCATTCTGCTCATAAGCTTGCTTCCAACCTGTTATTGAACCTCTTGACACCTCTAGAATTATTTGGATTTCATCATATAAGTAGCCTTGATAAACCAGCTTGACTGCCAACGCTTTTCTCACCTCTGGCGCATCTGGATGCACAGCGATAAAATCTTGTAGTTCCGCGATCGCATGAAGTCCTATTCCCTCTGCTGACTATCGTCTGGATACTCCCTGTCCGAGTGTCGCAGTTTGTAAATGCTGGTTTATCATTGTTTCTTGTTAGACTTATACGCTCTCCGTATTTTCTCGTAGTTTTGTTCAAAAATCAAATAGGACTCCTATATAATCGCTTTGTGTAAAGCGACAATGCGATTACATTTCCTCCGTTGTTAGAGTAATTATTCTAATCGGCTGCGCTAGTGCTGAATTGAAAATCATATTGATTCAGCAACCCTACTATGGATATGTCTTCATCTACGGCTATGACTCTTGCCCAACATTTACAACGTAAGTTAATGTTGAGAGAGGAAATTTGTTTTTATCTAGATTTAGCTTAAGATTTCGGATTTTTGGATAGTTGGAGAGTCAAGAATAATCTTCTGATCTTGACATTCTACGAAAAAACACAAAAGTCGTTGGTTTTTAAGTCAGTAGAAACTTTTGAATACTTAAAGGCACAAGTTAAATTCTTTGCTGAAGTTACTACTTTTTAGTGGAAAATAGGGATTATTTGGAATTCAATAGAAGTCAGGAGGATGATCCTTCTGACCTTTGACCTCTGACTTACTAGCTCAAAAAGATAAGCGATATTTTTCTTTTAATTCTCCTCTAGATCTTCATTTGTATCTTGGTTTTCCACATTAGGAAACTCCTCAAGGTTCTCACTTGTATCTTTTAGTGTCATGTAATTCTCGCAAAATCTGTGCCATTCCTCACCGTACTGACTATCTAAAAATAAATCAATAATACGTACAAGCTCAGAATAATCATATCTATTGAGGTGCATATTCGTCCTTGCAAAAATTTAGCCGCTTTGCAGAGAAGCGTTATTAAATAAATTGACTTTAAAATAGTTTTATTGTGTATAGTGATCACCCTAAGAGGGACATTTACTATTCATCAAGAAAATTTTGTATAAAAACACACAGCATAGAAATCAAATTTGATCTGTAACTGCCTAGCTGGGATTGTCAGGATGATTCCATTGCAGAAATAATTGATGCAATTTATTACACAAACGCTGCGCGAGGAGTTGGTGAAATCTTTGCGGAGCAAAGCAATAATGACTAATAAAGATTTTGCCGCAGCCCAAGCCGTTGAGTTGTACATTGGTAGCTATCGGTTTGATGCTATTAGGATTGTTGAGACAAAAGAATATCGGATGTCTCAGAATCACATACTTGAGCCAATCGGTATAAATAAAAACTGGTTGACCAGGTTACAGTTTAGCTTGCCTCGCGTCTACCAAAGCCTGATAGAGCAAGGGCTAAATCACGTTACACTTCATGCGGAATATACGGTTAAAAATACAGTAACGCGTGCCGTAACGTGGTCGTTGAAAGATGTCAGAATAATTTGGCGTTATTTTGACAAGCAGGGAAACTCTGAAGCTCAAAAGCTGATTGATGCATTGTCTGAAGACTCACTCATCAGCAGGTTTGAGCAAGTTTGGGGAGAGTCGCGGACAGTCGAACAGCGACGGGCAGATGATTGCCGTATTCTCGATACACCGCGCCCTTGGACGAAGATGTTTGAGACAGAGTTTGAGTCGCACTTGGCAAGGATTACCAAGCTGCATAAGAAGAGTATCAGAAACGGGCTGTACTATTGGGAGTTTATCTATGGTTGGATGACACCAGAGGAGAAAGCCAAGCTCGATGTCGTTAACCCAGCACTTCCAAACGGACGCAGGAAACACAAAATACATCAGATGCTCTCGGAAGAAACCAAACAAAGACTATCCCCACACGTCACATCAGTGCTAATTCTGATGAAGTCGGCTAACTCTGTGGATGAACTACGGCGGCTAGTTGGGCGGCAGTATGGAGTAGATCAGCCAAATTTGTTTGATGGTTGGCAGATAGAATAGTTAACTGAGCTATGCGGTAAGCCTATATAGGTTTACCGCATATAAAAGTGATCGCACAACTTGACTGAAGTAGACAATTTTTAACTAATACCCGCGATTAAATTCCCGTCAGGAAGTCAGGGTCAATTCTTGCCGCTTGGTGGAATTGACCATTTTCATTAAATGCTGATTGAGATAACTTTGGGCTGAGATATACAAGCTTTCCCAAATTTCTTGATTGCGGCAGATTCTTGTTCCCACCGTATTCCCTGCTATTTTCTCCGATACCAAGTATTTACGGTAATAGTTAACCCACAAATGTTGCAAAAAATCTTCTGCAAACTCGTCAAAAGGAATAATCCAGTTATAATTCTCGTCCAAGAACACCCGATAGGACGCAATTATCGGTAATGCAAGGTCAGTTGGCGCGCCGAACCCAAACGAGTACTTGCTGTCGAGAAGCAGAGTATTTTTGCGTGTATCGATTGAGGCTAGGTCGTTAACACCCTTTCTTCTGGGGTTGCTGATATGTTCTTCGACGATTTCGTACAGTCTTTGCTCAATCCATAGAGCTTTGGGAAGTAAAGGAAGTAAAAGAGTTAGTCTTTCTCTCTCCGTGTCTGTGATGTGACTTGGAGTATTCGTACCCGTAGGGTGCTTGGTTCTTTTATTGGCGTCAGGATTGTATCTATTTCTATCAAGGCAGTTAATTAATTTGAACAAGTGGTTAACATTACACTGAGCATTTCTAGGAGCGCCGCTTTGGTTTTGGTAATAGGCGACTCGGAATTTTCTGTCTTCTGCTCGTTCTAAGGAAGCTAAATAGTGCTTGATGAATTCATAATCACCTCTGGCGTTAACTTTAGAGCGAGAATCCACAGGGGCAGTAGTATTTGAGGACAGCGCGATATCTTTAGCTGATTCTTCAGAAAGTCCAATATGAATGGTAACTTTAACTCTGGCAAGGCTCAGGTCATATTTGTAATTTTTAGCTTGCTCAAATGCTAAAACCGTATGACCGCCATTGATGATGCCATCACTGCCACCCTCGCAGGCTTCTAAAATCTCTAATTCCAGTGAGGTTTTATTTTTGTTGGGTTTAACTTTGTTGGTACACAGCACAATTCCACTATGTCGCTCGAAGAATTTTTCGGGTTGAGTCGTCAAAGAATCAAAGATTTGTTTGTATGTTGCACTTTTGCGATTTGGTTCGCGGATGTTGGGTTCTAAGGGTAGGTCTGTTGGGAACGTGTCTACATGAGCAGTGGCGATAATGCAGTGTGGATTTGCATCAAAACAACTGTCTACTTTTAGACTCCAAGTTTTTGGCATAGTTTGTGGGAGTGATGAAGCTCAATTTGACTATATTAACGCTGTTGGCGTGAGAGTTTGGAGAAACAAGAGTCAGAGCTAGACCAATAATGCCTTTCGCATTCCGCAAGAGTTATGTCTGCAAACGATATGCAAATTAAATGTTCAACAGCTTGATGCTTTAATGGATAGATCGTGCTAGTCTCAATAAGCGATCGCGCCAGTATTTGTGTAATTCTCAATAATTTATTATTAATAATAATTAGGATAGTTTAAAAATACGATCACTAACAACACAGCACCCAAGTGATTAGAGTATTAAGGTATAAAATACAACAAAATGCTTGTTTAGTTAAATAGTTTGAGAATGTGGGCAAAAGGAGAGAATTAAAGCTTTTGTAGATAATCGGAAACCTGTTAGAGTTTGTAAGTTCTATTTACAATAAGTTAAACTAACGTTAGTTTTGTCCGATCTATGTGAAACTAACGTTAGTTTAACTATATTAGTACCCAAAGACTAAATTTAATTCAAAACTACTTGGTACAAATCTCTAGTTAAGCTCAAAAACTTTTCTCTTTCCTTTTCTTAAGTGAACCCAGCCTCCTATTAGATAGTTAGCTGGAGCTGATGAATTTAGAAGTTTTAAAAGGGATGCCTATGAAAAAGAAAGCTGCTCGACACCAAATCCGATTAATCATTGCCAGTAATGCAGGCGGCTCAGGTAAAACTACAATGGCAACACATTTAGCGTATGCTGTTGGCGCAAAAGGTTATAAAGTAACTTTGATAGAACTTGACCAAAATGGCTCACTATGTATATTTGCAAGGCTGACGCCTGCCTCAATGGAGCAATCTCTAGCGGCTGTACTAAAAAAAACATTTAAAGGGGATTACCCTTTGGTTCAACTTTGGTCTGAACACATTTCTACTGTGACAGCTATCCAAGGTGGTAAATACTTAGAAGACAGCATCGGTGAAGTATACAACTATAATCGTCGTCATTACACCTTAAAAGATAGATTGGAAGACTTTCCCTTGAAAAGCGACTTGATTATCTTTGATACTCCTGCTTCTTTAGAACCAATGGGGCTGATGGCGCTTGCTGCAAGCACACACGTACTTGTCCCTATAAAACCGGAATACAAAGATACAGGAGCTTTTGCTGGATTTTTGGATTGGTTTTATACCAAAATAGATGATTTGAGACTCCAACCAAAACCTGAAATTTTAGGATTTGTTCCTACAAGAGTGGATTTATATGATGTTGGAGCGCACCGAGATATTTTAGGGCTAGATAAAAAAGGAAAGCCGAGAACTGACATTGACACTACTAAAACCTTACCGTTCCTAATACAAAATATGGGAATCCAATGTTTCCCTTGCATACGAGAATCAAACTATTACCTGAAAGCGAGTGGTGCAGGACTGCCTTTACACCTGTATCGTCCTGGGTATGATGCTAGTGAAGACTTTACTCCAATTGTAAACAGATTGATCAAGTTGATGACAGAGGAGTTTTGATGGTAAATAAGAAACCTGTGGAGATTACTCAGTTATTCGGGCAGGCAGGACAATCTCAGCAAATATCCCAACTTAAAAGTCAGGTAGAGAATCTTCAAGAGGAAATCAAACAACTACGAGCGAATGCACTTAGTCTAGAAGAAAAAAATGCATTAGAGCTAGAAATTGAAAAACTTACAGATGAACTCGCGGTTCACGGAGGAATACATGATATTGCAATTAATCTTATTGATCCTGACCCGACCCAACCTAGACAAACTTTTCCACAGGTAGTGATTCAAGAACGAGCGGAAAGTTTACGTCGGCAGGGACAGAAAAATCCAATTGTGATCATTCCACAACAGGATGGACGGTACAAAATATTTGATGGAGAACTTCGATGGAGAGCAGCACCATTAGCTGATAAGAAAACTCTTAAAGCTGTGTTTTTAGCTAAAGAGGATGCACAGGACGAGACATTGGTGTTTGAAGGACAGTTAGTAACCAGTATTCATTCACAAAAGCTCCACGACCTTGACCTAGCTAGTGCCTTAATTCGATTAATTATTCATAAATACCCTGAGTTAAAATTTCAAGAAAACGAGATTCCGAAGTTTCTAAATGCATTTATTAATCGATTAATACGTAGTAAAAATCTTCAAGAGCTTGCTTTAATTAAAGACGCTGATTTATTAACTCAACAGCGGTGGTTAGAAACTGCTGATTTTAAGCAACTAGAAGAAAAAAAACTTGTTTCAGTTTTACTAGGGCTACAACTAAATCCGGTATCGATTAACAACAATATCTTCCCCCTACTCAAGCTGGCAGAAGACCTTAAAGATGCAATTCGCTCTGAAGGATTAGACAGTAGTAAAGCAAGAGAGTTGAACAAACTTTCCTCTCTTGCGCTGAGAGTTGATGAAACAGAATCTAGAAATATTCGTACTCAAGCAACTCAGCAAGCTATTCAAGAAAAATTGCCTTTGAGCCAGATTAAAATACTTGTTAAAGAAATACTCTTGCAACATGAAGCTCTTGATTCTAAAGCTATACAGAATAAACGAATGGATAAAGCTATTAAAGCTATCCAGTTAATTAATACCAAAGAATTAGGACGAAAACGAATAGACGAATTACGTCAAGTTCTTCAAGAAAAGTTACAGGAAATTGAAAATCTAAGTTAGAAAAAGCCTAAGTTTATAGTTAAAAAACTATTACTTCTCTTCCTCATCCTCGTCTTCATCTTCGTCATATTCATAATCTTCATCCCCGTGTTCTTCAAGCCACTTTCGTTCTTCTTCTAAAGCCATTTCTCTCTGTATTCTTTTTCTCTCTATCATTTCCCTCTCCAGGACTTCCCTCTCTTGCTTTTGCTTTTCCAGGCGTTCCCGCTCCAGCCTTTCTCTGTGTTGGGTTTCTTTCTCGACTCTCTCCCTCTCTATTTGAATTAGCCGCTGCTCGACCCGTTTACAGTAGAAATCCAAAGCCTTGCCTGTGGCTGCTCCGGTAATCGCACCTCCAGCCAGAAAAATGAGGGCAGTTTTCCAGCCTTGAATGGGCCCACCACTCCACTCTAGGTTAGGCTCATTGAAGTACACCAGTAGGGCGAAAATCAGGATTCCAACTAGTGTATTAATGGGCGCAAAAATCCTCGGTGTCAAATCAGTCTGACGTAGTATTAGCCATTGTCCCAGGACAAGAAACCCACCAAAGAAGATGGCAGCAATCGCGCAAAGAATAACATTACCTGGGAAAGTGAATGGATCTACTTTCAAATTGATTATTAGTGGCAGACTAACCAGCGCAGAGAGCAAAAAGCCAAGGAATAAGCTAGCAGCGCTGGCAAGAGTCCAGTAGCGACCGAGATAACCCAGTTGGAATTGTAGTACCCACTCCTGTACTCCAAACATTACCAGCCAAAACGCAGCACTCGCCGTCCAATAATCAAGCATTAGCTATTGCCTTACCCTGTCCAGCTTTGGTCTTAACCCATAAGCTTAAACTAGATTCGGTGTTGAGCAATAGATGTTAACTAAAGTTAGGTAAAACAATTAACTAAAGTTAGGGGAAAGTTTGGCTCTGGGTAAGTGGTTTTTCATGGTAAGAGAGCGAATAATAGATGCAGACCCAATAGCCTTTTTCCATTCTCCTTTTCCCAACTTCTAAAAGAAGTTTAATTAAGGCATTGGATGCAACCAATAAAGATGGTATTTGAAGATATGCAAACATATTCGGATGCAGTGGCAATGCCCGCAAAATCGAGGCGAAGAATTGCGGCGGAGCGCAACACGGTGGCGCTGATGGGTGTAGCTGGAGCATTAATGATTGCAGAAATGTCGCTGCACAACATGATGATGGGGGGACTGATTATCGTGACGGCGGTAGCTGTAACATTCCAGAAAGAGTTCGCTCTTGTTCTAAGCGGAATCGACAGTAAGCAGCGAAAATACGGCGTCAACCTGTATGCGATATTGTTCTGTTTGCTGGCATTTGTATTTGTGTTAGATTTTGCGAGTGCGCCAGCCTCGGCACAGTTTTTCAACAATGCTGAAGACTGGCTAGTAACGAACTTTCCGAATGCGGCAGGGAACACACAGACTCAAGAAACAATTGAGACAGTGTTCAACATTATACGTGCATTGTTTTTGTTGTACATAGCAATATCAATAGTGAATATCATCCAGGCAGTAAGGCGGGATGAAGACTGGGCAACGCCAGCGAGAACTCCATTTATTATGGTCGTGGCAGTATTTGCTGCGGACATTTTGACGGGACTGGTTGCAGGAGGAGCTGGGTAGTACAGGGTGTAGGGTGTGGGGTGTAGGGTGTAGGGGAATGGCACGCTTGTTAAGCGCAAAAGCATTATCTATAAGGCTTTTGGGTGTGGGATGTGGGGTTGCATGGTGGTAGTGACGAAGAAGATTATGAATGTTCATGCTTTGTTTCTAATTTTCTTAATTTTTTCCTACACCCCACACCCTACCCCCTTACCCCCTACACCCCACACCCTACCTCCTACACCCTATTTAAAAAGATGTTGAACAAGAAATTTAGGGTAGTGAATCGAACGCTAGGGATTCAACCAAAAATTGGCCCGTTTTCAACAGAGCAAATATTTCCGTGGTCTTGCATAGCAATGGTCAATATATTTTTGTTCTATCACCTATTAAAGATCGGATGGCTAGGGACAGGATTTATAACGTTTTGGGGATGGGGGACATGGTGGATTTTATCGAGCAATAAGGATTTTTTTGGCAAGTTTATTGGGACACCAAGGATTAGTAGAGGTTATATGCGGTTTGTGTCATTAACAGAGTCACCGAAAAAAGATATAGGAGATGTCAGGAAAAAAGTTTAAACCATTTAATGATGAAGCAGTAGAGAGATACTAAAGAATTATGTCAAAAACCAGCTTTAACAAAATCGGAAAAAAGTCAATAACGTTAACGCCGTTTGAAGACATAATTCATCTGGCAGGAATATGTGAAATAGATTTAGGGAATCGCCGGGGGATAGGAGCCTTAATCTTAAAAAAGAATTCAGATATTCAAGTTAAGTTTTGCTTTGACTGTATTGGGATTCATCCACATTTAGAAGCGGAACAAATTCTGCCGATATTTGACAGTATAGAATCTGGACTTAAAGAAATACCAGAGCAGGAATCATTAACAATCCATTTAGGCTCCTTTACTGATGATGCCCCCAGACAAAAAGAGCTAAAAAGTTTGGAGAATGGCTGTAATTTAGAGCAAATAAAACTTTTGCTGCGGAGTGAGAGAGTTCGGGCAAAGGAATTAACTTTATCAGGTGAGCGCAAGAATAAGTTTCTGCGTTTGTGGTGTACATATACAGTATTTTCCGGTGAAGAGAAAAGCCAAGATATCGTAGAAACAGGGCTAAAGAAGTTACAGAGTATTTGGTATAAATTTACAGGTGAGATTCACGCGATTGAACAAAATAGAATAGAGAGCATTTTACGGAATTCGTTTGTTGAAGGCTTTGGCAGTTGGGAGCAAGTCGTCAGTAATAAAATGGGATTATCAGTCAAAGCGCTTTCTGCTGCTGAAATCTGGTCAGTGTTATGGTTGCAGTTTAATACTTCATCAGTCGCCCAACTACCAAACCCATTAAAGCTTGACTCTTCAGGGCTAACAGAGAAACAGACAAGTGATTTTCACATTCGGCATCATGTTTTGGGTACAGAAAAATCAATTCCATTATTTGATAGGAAATGGGTAAAAATCCAAGATAAATATATTGGTGTACTCAATTTCTCCTCAAAGCCGGGGGGATGGATTGATGAGTATGCTCAACTGCGATATCTTTGGTCAGTGATAGCGCGGGGTAAAGTTTCAGATACCGAGATATTTTGTCAAATCACTAAAGCCAATCAAATCTTCGCTAAGACAAACTTACAGAGATTAACAAAACAATCAATTACTACTACGACAGCTTCTAATGGAGCAGGGAATATAGATGTGAAAGCCGGATTGAATATAGAGGAGGCAGTAGAAGCACAAAAGACAATCTACAAAGGTGCTAGTGTGGTGAATACGGCATTAGTATTTTTAGTCCACCGAGATAACACTCGTTCATTAGATGAAGCGATTAAATATCTAGGGTCATGTTTTCAGAGTCCGGCAGCAGTTGACCGAGAAACAGAAATTGCGTGGAAAATTTGGTTGCAGTGTTGTCCATTCATCTGGGAAGGATTACTAACTAAACCATTCAACCGGAGATTACCTTATTTTAGTTCGGAAGCCCCAGGATTAATGCCTTTAATTCGCACAGCAACAGGTGATAGCACAGGCTTTGAGTTGATTGCAGAAGAAGGAGGCACACCGATACATCTGGATTTGTATAACCAGCACAAACACATTGCTATTTTCGGTGCAACTCGTTCCGGGAAGTCAGTACTGGTGGCAGGGATTTTAACTCCGGCTTTAGCACAAGGGATACCTGTTGTAGCGCTGGATTATCCTAAACCAGATGGGACGTCCACTTTTACAGATTACACAAATTTATTGGGAGAAGATGGTGCATACTTCGATATTTCCAAAGAATCAAACAACTTATTTGAGTTGCCAGATCTCCGCAATTTAGATGCAGACACAATCAAAGAAAGAATGAATGATTTCAAGGAATTTTTGAAATCAGTATTGATGACCATGATTGTTGGTACTAATGCTCTGGGAGTCAGTGCTAGTATGCTGTCTAATATTGAATCACTTGTTACCTTAGCTCTAGAATCTTTCTTTGCGGATGATGAAATTAAGCTCAGATACAGAGCCGCTTTGAATTCTCAAGTAGGAACTAGTGAGTGGGATGATACACCGACGCTGAATGATTTTTGTAAGTATTGTTCACCAGGGTATATCAAGCTAGATTCAATTGCTAATAATAGCAATGATGTATTGCAAGCTCTCGACCAAATCAGGCTGCGCTTGAATTTTTGGTTGAACACTAGAGTCGGTCAATCAATATCAAAGCCATCGAGTTTCAGGACAGATGCTAAATTATTAGTATTTGCACTCAGAAATCTATCGAGTGAATCAGACGCGGCAATTCTAGCACTATCAGCTTATGCAGCAGGACTCAGACGGGCGCTTTCATCAAAGGCGAGTATTTTCTTTCTAGATGAAGCACCAATTCTGTTTGCTTTTGAATCGATAGCAGAACTAATTGGGAGGCTATGTGCTAACGGTGCTAAAGCTGGGATTCGGGTAATTTTATCTGCTCAAGAACCGGAAAGTATTTATCAATCAAAAGCTGCTGCTAAAATCTTTGCTAACATTACTACACGATTAGTAGGGAGAATTCAATCAAGTGCAATCGACCCATTCGTGGCGAGATTTAAATATGCGTATGAAATCATTTCTCGCAATAGTACAGAATCATTTTACCCCCGGAAATCAGGAGTATATTCTAACTGGCTATTAGACGATAATGGCAAGCTAACATTTTGTCGATATTATCCAGCGTACTGTTTATTGGCAGCAGTCGCTAACAATCCTCACGAACAAGAGTTGCGAAGTCTTTTCCTCAACAAATATAAACATAACCCTATCTTAGGTTTATTTAGATTTAGCGAGGATTATATCAGGATGATTCGAGGTGAAGAATTATCTGATTCCGCAAAAGAGTTGCTTTTAACAATTAAATTAACAAAAATCGGGTGAAGTATGAAAGTTATAAAAGTTAATCAAAAAATCTGGGTGGCTTCCTTGATTGCTCTATTAGGAGTTTTAGCATCAACACCGAGTTTGGCACTCTCGTTAAATATTGGGAATTTTTTTCAAACAATCATTAGTGATGCCCAAGACTCAATCAGAGAGTTAGAACAAAAAGCCCAAACCCAAATTGATCAGGCTTGGAGCGGTATTAGAACAGATGCCCAAGCAGCTATAGATAGCGCAATCGGATCGATGGGTGCGGTAGATCCGATTGCTAGTAGTGAAGATTTAAAAGAGCGACTTCGGGCTAGCCGTTCATTGCCAGAAGCAAAAGCGACGGGGCAGGAGCTAGAAAGGCAGTTAACAAAGTCTTCTGTGTCTGCGGTGATGAGTAAGGAAGGACAATCAAATACAGCCAGGAAATTAGCAACAACTATGCAGATAGCGCAAGATGTTAAGGGGTTGGGCGACCAAGCACAAGCAATGGATGCCTCTCAGAATATTCTTAAGGCGATCGCGGCTCAAAATGCCTTAACTATTTCAATGTTGGCACAAGTTGGTACTGATGCTGAAACAGCGCGTTTAGATACAGCCCAAGGAAATTTAATGCTTTCTCAAATTGCAGACAATATTGCTTCTGACCGTGAAAGAGAGAATCTGCGGACGATGGGGCTAGCCTCGCTAACTCAAGAATTAATTGTGATGTCCAATTTAGATCCGGCTTATATAGAAAAATAACTATGCGATTATTCTTCCCTAAAATAATAGCTCAAGGTGTATTTGCTGGTGGTGATTTAGTTACAAGAACTGCGGAAAATGCCGATGCGATTTCTCAAGGCTTTAACGAATTATGGATAGAGCTTTTAAACGGGCAATTGTATGGTTCCTTGTGTACAGTTGGCACTTTATTTGCGGTTTCAACACTCGTATTCTTTATAATTGAGTGGACGAAACAAATGCTCAATTTTGAAGAAACACGGGCGATTACAGATTTAATCTGGCCGCTAACAGTAGCAGCATTATTATTTCAAAATGGGCAATTGCTAGGGCAAAGCACAATGGCAATGCGAGATATGATTAACAATACAAATAGCTATGTGCTAATACGTACTGCGGCTGGGGTTGATTTAAGAGCAGCTTACCAAAAAGCATTAGGTGTAGAAGCAGTTCGTAGTGCCATTGGTCGAGAAATGGAAATGTGCCGAACTTCTTCTTTAGCACCACAAGAGGCAATTGATTGCCTGACTGAAGCTAAGCAGAGGTTGATGAATGAATATCCCCGCTACTTTGTTGGCTCTAACGGCCCCTTTGCCTGGTTAATAGATCGCATAGATCGGATAATTAATGCTCCAATCGATGCAATCCAAAGTGGAGCTAACCCTGTACAAGTATTACTTTCGCCATTCAGTGCTTATGTCGGTTCAGTAGTGGCAGGGACTATTACGAATATATTGGTGGCATTAGGAGGAGCATATCAATGGGGTATAGAGCTAACGATGCTGCTGACTGCACTTTTAGGGCCTTTGGCAGTGGGTGGCTCATTACTTCCTTATGGGTCGAAATCAATCTTTACCTGGTTAGCTGGATATTTCTCTGTGGGAATGGCCAAGCTTTCGTTCAATGTGATTACGGGATTTGCAGCCGAATTAATGGCTAATTCTCGGTCAGATCAGCCGTTATTCTTCTTATTCGTGATTGGAATTATTGCCCCAGCATTAGCAACCGGATTAGCCGCTGGAGGTGGATTAGCACTACTGACGCAACTCAACAAAGCCGCAGACCAAGCGATTAGTGTTGCCAAAGATGTGGCTGTGACAGTTGTCTCGTATGGAGGGGGTGCGCTAGCTAAAGTAATTCGTCGAGGAGCTTGAATGGATGTCTTTAAAATATGGGGAAAGGGTCAGGGGAAAAGGGGAAAAAGAACGCCTAAAACTTTTAAGCAAGGGCGTATCTGTGCCGACAGGAGTGGGCTTGCTTTGTACCGCAGCTTTTTCGATGGCGTTAATATCTTTGTTGTTACAGATTTTAAATTATGGCGCGACTCGCTCTTTAGTCAAAAATCAAATGCCCTCGTTGGTGCAACTATCATCAGGAGAAACAATTAGTGCAATTGCTGTAGATCCAACAGAGCGATCTAGTGAGGTAATTAAAAAATTTGTGTCCGACTCATTCATTAGAATGTTTAGCTGGGATGGCTTGATACAAACATTCAATGAAAAAGGAGAATCAATTACCAAGCCAGATCCAGGTGTGGAGGTAAGTGGTGGAAAACTAAATAGACTCTATCGGGTGACAACTAAAGCTTACGAAGCGGCTTTTGCACTTTCCGAAAAGCAGAACTTCCGCGCTGCTTTTTTACAGAAACTAGCGACGATGACCAAGACAGATGTTTTTACTGGTGACATGCAAGTATCGCTGATCCCCAGATTTATCTCAGAGCCACGCAAGATAAAATCTGGTCAATGGGAGATTGATTTGGTGGCCACCCTTGTTACCTTTCAAAAAAGAGAAAATTCTGGAAGCGGAATTTCCTTCAACAAAACTGTGACAGTGGAATCAATTACCACTCCTCAAACTCCCCCTAAAGATATTACAGACTTAGCCAAGAAAATCTATACAATTCGCGCCCCTGGATTAGAGATTACACAAGTTGTTGATTTAAAACTGGGCGAAAGGAAAAATAATTATGACAACTAATAATCTACATTTTTCAGATGAAAATAATCTGTCAACCGTAGATGAAATACTAAGGTTAGATGATGAAGAGAATCGAGAAGCAGAGGATCATCACTCGAACGTCTTCCCTCTGACTTCTGACCTCGTTGAAGATGATAAAGATGATACTGAACCAACAACTAAGCATACAGTTGTTACCTCCCCTTGGTCAAGACTAGGAATGGTTGGTATTCCCTTAGGGGGTGGTTTCCTGGTGTTCTTCATGCTGTTCAACAGTATTATTAATGGAGGTAATCAAGCTAAAAAAGAAGAAGCTAAAACTGTTAATCAACCAACTGAGCAAGCATTATCAGAAAATGATGGTGATGTTTATGCTCAGTTAGCCCTTGCTAAGCAAGCCCAAGAATTAGATAAAATTGATAGCCAAAAGAATAAGTCTCAGGTTCAAAAAACAGAAAAGCCTGCTCTACCTTCTCCTGAAGTTCCTGTTTCCCGCCAAAGTGTGGCAGTTGCCTCATCTCCTCCACCACCCCCGCGCTATGTACAAAGGAATTATTCACCGCCACCTAGAGCAATTGCTGCTTCTCCACGCAATTATTCTGTTACTAGACCTCAGCCAATAGCCACAGTAAAACCAGCAGCAGATCCAATTAGTGAACTGAATCGACTCCGAAGCTTAGGCTCCTTCGGGAAAATAAATTATGCTAGTAATGTTACTGATTTAAACAACGATACACTCTCAAAAAATCAGATTGGCTCTGGTTACAGACAACCAGTTAAATCTCAGAAAATATCTGCTGGCAGTGAGATTAAAGAACCTTTATTTCCCGGCTCAAATAGTATTGAAACACCAAATGATGGCATTGAGATACCAGGTTACGGCATTGAAAAAATTCGCCCTCGTTGGTCAAAGATACAAAAGTCTGCTGAGTTAATTGCTGCTACTGATAATGCTTCAGCCAACAATTCAATCACAACAAATCGCTATTTAGTAGTAGGACAATTTGCTGATGGCGTATTGATGACACCTTTAGTCAAAGAACAGTCAACAGAACAAAATTCATCAATTAGACAGTCAGATTCTAACTCCTCCCGCTACTTAGCAAAGCTGACTCAAGATTTGTATGACAACTATGGGGATGTGGCAATTTCAAGAGGAACACTCGTTGCAGTTTCCGTAATTTCTGTAGATGGTGCTAGTTATGCTAAAGCACAAGTTACTTCAATTATCAAAGACAACACAGAATACCCAATTGCTAAGGATGCGATCTCCCTATTGGGGGAAGGAGGGAATCCATTAGTCGCCAAACCTTTTAAGGACAAAGGTGGAGAACTGGCTGGACAGGACTTAACTGTTGGCTTGGTGAGTGGTGTGGGCAAAGTAGGCGAAATTATCAATCAATCGGATTCTAGCAGTAGCGTTATTAACTCTGCTGCTGGGACTTTCAGTACTAACGTGACTTCAAACACTCGACGTAATATTGGCGGGGCATTCTTGCAAGGGGCTTTTGGCAAACTTGGTGAGATTATTGAGCAACGTAGCCAAACTTCTACCCAAGAAATCCTTTCTCGTCCCAACATCTGGTACATCCCCAAGGGAACGAAAATCACGTTTATGGTGAATCGCACTTTGGAGCTACCGTGAAAAAGTTAATTATATTTGCTTTCGCCGGAATTTGCTTGATGCCATTAAGAGCGGTCGCCTCACCTGTAGTCCGCACTGTTAAACAATCGCAAGCTAGTGGTAGTACTGCGATTGTACAAACAATCAAAGTTTGGAATGGCAATGGGGTAAGCATTTCATTTTACGAAGTTTCGGAGATTGTTAAACGAGTGTGGATTGACGACCCCTCCCAAATCCTAATTGACACTGATGGTTGTTTAGAGGGAATTAATCCTAACTGCCAAAGCCCTGGTGCGGGACTGATTCACTTACGACGCATCCAAAAAGTTAATATCCCTGGCTTACCCCAAGCAAAATCGACACATCTGACGATCATTACCCAAGCAACAGACGGTAGACGTAAAGCTTACCACTTCCAAGTAACTGCTGCTGCTGGAAAACCTGAGTACAGCCAAATAGCAATAGAGGGTGATATTTCCTATGACTCAATTGAGAGAACACCAGTCAAACTCAACCCCAGACGACCACGGGCACTATCTAATGTTAGGCTACCTCTTAAGTAAACAGGCTCAAGTTGTTTGTCCCAAGTCCACGAAACAGCAGTTAAGAAAACAAAGAGATGATAGGCTACGTTATTTTATATTCTTTGGTTTAGTCATCGTTCTTTTCCTTCATGCTTTTTGGAAGTATGGAATCCTGAATCAGGCGATCGCCTCCGGTGGGCGGAACGCCATCGCTTATCTTATGCCTAGTGCCTCAGATCAAGTCCCGGTGGTCGATTCCGGCAGCGGTTTTGTTCCTGATTGGTCACGCCTGAAATTTAGCGACATGATTATGGGCGAAGGCGGCAGTGTTAGTTACCCCACTGACCGAGGGGAAGAAACCAGAATTTGGAGTGCTGGACAAAGTATTGCAGACTTCATGGAACTTGGGGACTTTGAAGATGCCCAGTTCTCAATTGAAAAACTTAACTTATCAAAAATATCAGAATTACTGGACATAGATTTAAACAGCTTGAAACTGTCTGATTTTGGTGTAATTAAAACACAAACTATCCCCACTTTAGTCAAGGCTATCCCTACACTCACAAATAAATCACCAGCCAGCATTAAAGCAATCCACGACACTTATATAAGAGCTGGTGTTTCTCCTCGTGGCACAATTGGTAATTCCCTCAACAATCCTAAGCTAAATGAGGTTGAGTTGGGAAGTGCAATTGATTTATCAAAGTATCAACTTACATCTATTCCTGGAATTGAGTCGGCCTCGATTGATAAATTTGATAGATGGCAAGATACTGTGATTGGACTTGTTCCGGGGTTAAGAGACTTGCCTTGGAGCGAGTTTCCTTCCTTACCAAATCCCGACCTTTCATTTATTGGCAAAGTCGATTTAGTCCTGCGAGATATCGAAGCTAACCGTATTCGCAGTATCTCTGGTAGTTATCAAGAAGGCTTTAACGTCCCATGCTATCAAAATAACTGCGCTCACGCTGAGATGTCCGGGCTAGGCAGAACTACTGGAGCGCAATGGATCTCTGGCAAAGTACAAGAGGTAGAAGGCGGTTTCGGCATCTTGAAAGCGGTTAATGATGGTAAAGAACCAACGGGTCGTCATCCCTTTGGGCCTGCTTTCAAGCAAGTGGTATGGGATATAGACGAACCAACAGGAGCCATGTCTACTGCAATGTTTTTTCGGTTCTGCAAAACTATTCCTTTTGTGGGTCGTACTTGTACGCCTTACTTCATTGGCCCTGTACCATTCATTACTTACCGTGAACAAGACCCAATTATCTTTGGAAGTCCTTCTACTGTCCCCTAATAATTTAGCTTCATCTGCTAGACGTCTTCACTTTTAAATTTTATGTTCTACTCAGCAATTGATGAAGGATTACCAATTATCCTCTGTGATTTTAATTATCCGTCTCTCTCTCAAATTGGGGCTTATGCTCATAGCTTAGACTATGACATTCAGATTTTTGCTCCCGGTTTTTCTGAATCAGAAGTGTGCAATCCTTTAGATTTTCTGAGAGATTCGGCAGATGCCCAAACAGCGCGTCAATTGGCGACGGTAATCAATAAAAACTTCCACATTCTAAATAATTCCAATGAAGATGGGTTCTTTGGGCCATCCGGCGACCAACTCACCCAAGCGGTTTTGATGTTAACAAAGGAGTTTGGAGAGTATGCAGACATCATGACCTCAACCACACTTATAAAGAGTAAACAAATAGTCAGCCGGCTGATAGCAAGTAACTTAAATCCTTGGATTCGGATTGCCTTTAGCCAGTTATTTAGTTCTGCCAGTAGTGAAAAGACTGTAGCAGGAATACTGACTTCTACGCTCTCGATTTTTACCTCTTTGGTCAGACAAGATACTCTCGGCTATTTTCTAGGTAAAACAACGCTGCCTCTAAAAATTAGGGGTAAGCAGATGATTGTTTTGGGTTTGGATAGCAATCGTTATACTTCTCTTGCTCCTTTGATGTTTGGCATTTTACAGATGCTCATAACGTCCTATGTTTCTAAACAGTCCTTAGACTCTCCGGTAGTAGTATTAGGTGATTTCTCTTTTGCTTATGTACCTGCGTTATTGACTAGTTCTAGATGTATTGTAGGTTGTGCTTGGGACTTCATTCAACATATTGCGCCGAAATTAATTGATGATTGTTGTCAAGAAAATTGGAAGAAGTTCGTCATAAGTCATGCTCCTAAAACTCCGACAATATTGACTACACAATTTGACCTGGAATTAAGAGCTTCATATGTAGAACGGAGATTTCCAATTCAATTATGAGTAACAATTTAACAACTCCAAACACAATCAATCAATCATTTCGCTTTGACCAGTTGCAAAATCCTAAAGATGATATTGGGCAATACACTCATCACCTGTTTACTCCTAACGGGTTAGCACTTCTGGGGATGTTAGGAGTCTACTTGTTAATGAAGGTAGTCTTGGGTGATGGCGCTAAAAAGAAACTCGCAACTGGCTATTGGGGAGGCAAAAAAGAAATAGACACAGCGAAGAAAAAGGCGCTCAGACAAATTAAATCTCCCAAATGTGATAGTGCTACTTTGCGTATTGGTGAAAGCTTCTATGTTCCTGATGTACAAAGGGGAACCGCTGCAATTGGCGCACCAGGAAGTGGCAAGACTTTTAGTGCGATCAACCCAATGATTTATGATGCGATCGCTCAAGGATACCCGATATTACTCTATGATTTCAAGTATGCGTCGCAAGCCAAAATTGCAGCCTATGCAAAGAAGATGGGTTATGATGTCCACATTTTTGCTCCGGGTTTTCCAGAGTCAGAAGTCTGCAATCCCTTAGACTTTCTGAGAGATTCAGGAGATGCGGAAACAGCGCGGCAATTGGCGACGGTGATCAATAAAAACTTCCGCATTCTGAATAATTCCAATGAAGATGGATTCTTCGGGCCGTCAGGCGACCAGCTAACCCAAGCAGTTTTGATGCTAACCAAAGAGTTCGGTGAGTATGCAGACATCATGACCGCCGCTGCCATACTTTCAAGTGAGCGAATGGTTGATAGATTAATGGCTGCTAGTTTTAATCCGTGGATTCGGATTGCCTTTGGTCAATTATTCAGTTCGGCCAACTCTGAAAAGACAGTCGCGGGGATTACTGCTACAGCATCGTTGATGTTCACTCGCTTTATGGCGAAGAACACACTCGGCTGTTTTGTCGGTAAGACAACGCTGCCTTTAGAAATCAAAGGTAAGCAGATGATTATCTTTGGCCTGGACAGAGAGCGTCGGGATGCAGTTTCTCCACTAATGACCAGCATCTTGCACATGACTGTAGCACGGAACATCGCTAAAAAAAGGAAAGACCCGTTAATAGTTGCACTTGATGAATTACCCTCGATATATCTACCTGATTTATTCAGATGGCTCAACGAGTCCCGAAGTGAGGGTTTCTGTGGCATCCTCGGCTGGCAGAACATGGGGCAACTTGAAAAGAATTACGGCAAGGAAGTAGCTAAAACTATTTTAGGGGCTTGTGGTACTAAGTTCGTGTTTAACCCTGGAGAGAATGAATCTGCACAGTTATTCTCCAGTTTTCTGGGTGATGAAGAAATCAAGTACAAACAGAAGAGTCGTTCGACTGGCGGTGGAAAACCTAGTACCACTACTAGTGAACAAGAAAAAACTAGGAAACTGTTTGAGTCTGCCCAATTCTTGAAGCTGCCAGCCGGGAAGTGTGTATTTATCAACCCAGCTTATGCTAATAAAAAAGAGGGGTCAATTCCACTACTGAAAAATATTAAAATTCCTCAATCCGTGAAGGACATTGACGAATACAACCAACAGACCTGGGGGAAACTAGTTAACACTCTAGCCCGACGTAGTACTCAACAACCTCCTACACAACGGGATTTAGACATCAGGATTCAACAAGTAGACCGGAAATTACCAATTCCCCAAGACCCTGTAGAAGCTGGGGTGCAAGCGTTACCTGTTGATAGTTTAAAATCAATTCTTTAGGAGGAGGAGGTGAGAGCTAGAATCAAGGAATTTGCGATCGCTGATTTTCAATCCATTTATCAATTAGATAAAACTCGAAAAAGACTGCTAGGAAACATGGTAAATATTCTGGCAAGTACAACTGGGATTGTCAAAACTTTCTCTAAACAGTCGAGCCTCAGACCCTTACTAAAAAAAGTGGGTATACACGTCAAAGTTGTTTTCTGGCGTCTGAAAGTAATTATCGATGAAAAATGTTATGAGCAAATCATCCAGAAATATATTCAAGGTATTGGTTGGCATGATTTGCAATATATAGTTTTTCTAGCAGCCAGGCGCAATTATGTAGAGTTTGATATTATCTTTAATCGTGTCATTTCTAATACTCAAATCATTGATTTGAAATGCTTAGGCGCACAATGGATACAGTACGAAATTTTGTATAAAGCGTACAAAGATATTATCAACATTGCCGAGTCGAAATTCTATGTTTGATGAACGCTCTTTGAATTCGCTCAATCCTACAATATTTGACACAGAGGATTATCAGAGAACTCTCAAGATTTTAAATGCGCTTGTTCCGGTAATTGAAGCATCAGTAGAGCGATTGCAGCACGAGTGGGACAAATGGGCGCACATTGAAATTGGTGATGATACTTACGTCATGAAGCCCAATGAATCGGGGGGATATTCTTGGGAGAAGATTGATTATGAGGATCATGACTGGTACGAAGAAGAGGATGAACCAGAGGCAGAAATTGGCAAGGAAAATTTAGTAAATTCTGATTTATCAACTACTGCAAACTCTTCAGCAGCATCAGAAGAATCCACCAATGTTACTGCACAAGAACCTCAAGAAGAAACAGTCACGAATGCCACTGTTTCTGAAGTACTTAATACTGTGCAGTCTCAATCATCATCGTCACCATCCACAAACACAGAGACACAACAGCAAGAACAAACAGTTACAAATGCACAGTCACAATCATCAGCAGAAACATCGACTGCTAAAGTACAAACGTCTTCATCTGACTGGAATCCTGAGCACATCGACCTAAAACATTGGAAAGAACTGGTGGAGGACAGTGCAATTGATCCGCTTATAGCCTCTGCTAACTTCAAAAGCTTACATCAAAACGGATGGCAGCATCAGGCTTGGGAACACTTATTTTATAGTAACGATGTTCCTCGCCGCAATGATGGACGGCTTAGAGATGGGGATTTGAAACGATATAGCCACATTGAGAAAGGCGGATGGTGGTGTGAGGCTGGCGTTGATCCGCGTTCGTTCGCTAATTTGTCACCGGGACAGCAACCCCTTCAAAAACTTTGGGGTTGTTATAAACCCGATGAACCGAGATATCAAATAGATAATAAAAAACAGAAATTCTCTTGGACTTGGAACAACAAATCTTCTACTCCAGAAACCCCAGATAAACTCCCAAAACTCAAAAAAATTAAGTACGAACATCCACCAAAAACCGAACTAAGCATTTTCTTACTGGAAGTGCCGGATGAAATCGCTAATAAAGTCTACTCTAAAGCCGGGGTTAATCCGAACCAGAGCGATCGCCAATCCGGTTTTTGGTACTGTGTATGGAAACATAATATCCCGATTACTATTACTGAAGGAGCTAAAAAGACTGCGGCTATTCTTTCTCAAGGTGATGCAGCGATTGGGCTGCCAGGGATAAACGCTGGCTATCGCTCTTATGATCAGCAAAAAAATCCTATTACGCCGCATTTACGTGAAGAGTTTGCCGTATTCGCTACACCAGGACGTGATCTTAAAATTTGTTTTGATTACGAAACCAAGTCCAAGACAAAACGGAGTGTATTTGCAGCAATTGCACAAACGGGAAAGTTGCTCGAAGCTGCCGAAGTCAAAGTCAGCGTAGTTTCATTACCAGGCCCAGAAAAAGGGATTGACGATCTAATTGTGGCTCATGGGGTTGAGACTTACCAAAAAGTAATGAGTGAAGTCTTACCCTTGCAGCAATGGCAACAGCAAAATCCACCACCTGATTTAAGATTCATAATCACCCTTAAAGACGGTAGAGAAATCAACCTTTACGAGAAACTCTCTGATGGCACTGTTACGTCTAACCCGGCTGAGTTAAACTCTGCTGAGATTGACACATTAACACAGAAGTTACAAGAGAATTTACCACTATCAAAAGACTTTGTTGAGTCTCAAATAGTTGCCGCTGATTTAGAAGCTTCTAATCATAAGAATGATCACACTCAGGTTAATTTTCAAAAATACTGGGCTGGGCAGCGACAAGTGCCAAACTATGCTCAAAATCTTCCTAGAAGTTTTTTGCTGCAAAAAGAGAATAAACAGATTGCTCTGACTGCTAAAAAACTGATTGACCAATATGGAGGCAAGGAGGATGATGGCAGTTTTGTTTATAGGAGTGAAGTATTCAGTATTAGAAAATCTGGGGATAAAATCAGTATTCATCGTGCGGTAGATGAGAAAGAAAGTTACTTTAGTTTTCCCTTAATGCAGTTTGAAATTGATAAAAAAGAGCAAGTTAAAATTATTAAGCCTCCTTTTAATATGCTTTCTGTAGAGCGAGAAGAATTTTTGAATGTTGCTAATAACCTGAATCAGGTTAGTGAACTACCATCATTTTATGAAGATGCTATAACACTGAAGCAGAATCTTGGCTCTCTTGCTCCTTTGGGAACTCAGAAAGTTATTAATAATCTTCAAAAATCGGAACTCTCACAACTGCTGACTACGATTATGGAAACAGCAAGTAGCAAACATTTACAAGTGGGAGAGTACAGAATTAAATCTGAGGTTAATCAGCAGACAGGTCATTCATCTATTAAATTAATTAAAAAAGATAATCACGAACTAGAAAGAGTTGCTGTCCAGATTGACACGAATACTAATGAAATTCAGATCATGAAAGTTAATGAAGAGGATATGAATAATCTCAGATTAATTGCTAAAAGAGTCCAGTTAGAATATTCGGACTCTGGGCAACAACAATCTAGTACTTATATTTCAAGAGAACCTACAAATAACTATACTGACAATACTACAGTTCATAGTAATTCTGCACCAAAAAACACGTCATATAGAAAGACGAAAACTCAGGTAACAGAAACAGAAGATACTCCGAAACGTGGATATATGGGTCGCACCATTAAAGAGCTAATAAACCAGTATGGAGCAAGACAAAATGATGGCAGCAGAGTTTATCACAGTCAAGCCTATACTTTTGTAGAACTCTCTCAATCGAATAAGACCTCATTGCTAGTTTACCGCTCTGGTACTCAGGATAAGAGCAGAAACGACCCAATAGTGAGGATTGATAATTATCACAGCGAAAATGATCCTGGTACTATTAAAGCTTGGAAGATTTCTCCTCAAGAAAAGTCCATTTTTATTGAGATGGCTAATAGTTTAGATAGTGGCGATGGCTTGCCACCTATTAATTCTAATCCAACTGAACTCAGAATAGCCCTTGGTTCTTTGTCTCCTTTACAATCTTCTTCCCCTAAGCCTCAATCAAATAGTCAGCGTAAATCTCGTGATATCGAGTTATAATTTAGTAAACTTTTCTCACTTTTCTCAAAACAGAATTCAGGAGTAAATCGCCAGAATTCTGCAATTGAATTCTGACTTCTGACTTCTGGATTCTTCTTAAATTATTAATCCTCTTCAAAAATATAATTATGCCTGAAAGAAAATTTTCAACTTTAGAAAAGATCAGAGAGATTAATCCTGGGATCATCTCAGATAATATGATGATTGCCCGACTTAATCGAATACTAAAAGAATCCAAGCCTTCAGAAAAAGTTAATACAGTTGACGCGAATCATCTCCAAAAATCTCCTCAAGAGTTACAACAAGCAAGTTTAGAATTAGGGCAGCTATTATCCAAAGGTCAGCCTCTTGAAGAATATAGGCAGCAACTAAAAACAAAATATCTCTCCCAGTACTTGAACAAATTTGGAGTAGAATCTCCGCAGAATACTCAGCCGAAACAGCAAAGTGTGTTATCTCAACTTGAGCAATTTAAACAACGAATCCAAGAACGAGAAAAATCTTTAGGTAAGACTCAAAGGCAAAGTGAAGCACTTTTAGAAGTCCGCTCACCAGATGACTCGAAAAAGTCTTTTATCAGAACAGTGATGGACAATATCATTACCAAGGGTAAGAGCCTAGGTAATCAAATCCGTGGATATGATGTCAATGGGTATAAAACCCAACTTGAAATACAAGACAATAAACAAGTTGTCAGCGTCGAGCGCAGCAATCCACAAGCCACACAAACGAATCCAGCTTTCAAAGCCGAAAAAGAGGGCAGTAAGGAATTTAACATCTTGCAAGATAATCTTTCACAACAAGAAGCTAAAGAGATCACTGATCTTGCAGAGCAACAGCAACAAAGACAATTGCAATCACGCCTTCAACAACGCAAACAGCAGCAGAAAAACAATAGCCCAGAAATTGGCGATTAATTGAGTTAAATTCTTGAAAAACACATTTTATAACTCTTATCAAGCAAGGCTTTCCCAAAATTTACGAAAAGGTGTTTCGTTTTTAGCCCTCGATTCATCTCGCCGCCAACCGTTCCGGTGTGGCGGGAGCATTCTCTCGGAGTTTAAGTAATATAACAGTGATGCTTTGTTGATCGATCTTCATCTCCATGTCCCAGGTATCGCTTCCTCAACCGCTCTATCCATACCTACCCCTCACCGCTCTTGCGCCCATGCAGGATGTGACAAACCTCTGGTTTATGAAGGTTATTGCCCACTACGGCAGTCCTGACTACTTCTTCACCGAGTATTTCCGTGTGAATGATACCTCACGGCTCAATCGTAGTATTCTGGCAGCAATCACCGAAAACGACACGGGTCGCCCCGTTTTTGCTCAAATGATTGGTGAAAGCATTCCAGACTTAGTAAGAACAGCAAAGGAACTTTGTGGCTATAATATCGCTGGAGTTGACTTGAACATGGGCTGTCCAGCACCTAGAATCTATCGCAAAAATGTTGGGGGTGGATTGCTGCTCTTGCCAGAAAAAGTGGATCGGATTTTGGGAGAACTGCGACAGACAGTCAACGATCGACCTTTGACCGTGAAGATGCGTTTAGGCTTTGAAAATACAGATAACTTTTACTCCATTCTAGATATAATCAATCGCCACAGCATTGATTTGCTCTCTTTGCATGGTCGTACGGTAAAAGATATGTACCACTCTTGTGTGAAATATGATTTGATTGCTCAAGCGGTCAAACGAGTTCATTGTCCAGTGCTTGCTAATGGCAATATCCACTCGGCGACAAAAGCCCAAGAAGTGCTTTCTCAAACGGGCGCGGCGGGTGTGATGGTGGGACGCTGGGCGATCGGGAATCCCTGGCTTTTTAATCAAATTCGGCAAGCTTTGCGCTTTGAGCCAATCACGCCCGTTCCTTTAGTAGAGGTACGCAACTATATTGATCGTTTATGGCAAACCCCCACAGCGCCAACTATGCCAGAGCGAGCGCGCGTAGGCTACCTCAAAATGTTCCTCAACTATATTGCCCTAAGCGTTGACACGAATGGTCATTTTCTGCGGCTGATGCGACAGACCTCTACCGAGGTAGAACTGCTTAACCTCTGCGATCACGTTCTTCTTGCTGAAGGAACGAAAACTTTAGCCCTAGCACCCTCCTTGAGCGTGTAACTATGGCAATTATTTACTTCAAGTTTGCCAGTGCAATCAACCTCTAATTAAAATAACCAATTAAATTTCCACCCATAAAACCACAGATCAATAGAGTACGCTTTGCTGTCTGGCTAACTTTAGATAATGGGGAACTGATTGCTGCCAATACCAAATAAAAACCTGCTTCGATAACGTCTACATCAAATTTATAAATCGCTAGAATAATTAAGCCAATAAATATAGCGATTTCTACAATTTTTTCTACAAGATCCAGTACAAATTTTGGTTTGGGCATTATGAAAGCCTAATTACTTAGACTTCTTGATTTTAACCACGCAACGACCGAATAAACGGTCGTCCCGGCGGCAAACTTCAAGGTCGGTTCTATTGTCTATCATTAACTGCCGAGCTTCTCTGCCCTCAGTTGACTTTGCCCACTGTAAAAGCTTAATGTCATTAGCGGTTACGCCAGTGAGCGGATCACTAATATAATTAGCAATTACATTCTGCGTGGTAAAAGAACCAAGCATTGCACCAATGCCAATCATTCCACCGAGAATACCAGAAATAGACCAAAAGCCTAGTTTTATTTTACCAATTTGCGGCGCTTCAACTCCCAAAGATACCCCTGGCTTGAGCCTTTGCATTTCTTGCTTCAATACATCCTTGACAGCTGCGGTAATGATTGCGTGTTGCATCACCTCAGCGCTTTTGCTAGCTGATTGCAACTTTTGGTCAATCATTAATCCACCTGCTTCCAGTAATACCTCCATTTGAGCAGGGAATTGAGTCATCATTTCTTCAAAATTACCCAGTATGCTCATGATTTGAAACATCGGGTCTTCTGGGTCAAATCCAATCTCCGATGAAAGCTCCTGAATGCGTTGTTTCTCTAGTTCAGAAAGTGTATTCATATTCTTCTAACCGTTGAGATTTATTCAATCCCAAGTAATTTTTCGCAGTGAAATTATTGATCACAGCAGAGTGAAAACTTTTAGCCCAGCGATAAGTATAGGCTCGATATACCGAATAGATTTCTAGATGTTTACTTACTGCTGAATAGGGCAAGCCCATGCTCTCTATTGTTTCGTAACTATACTTATTCAACTCTTTTAAGATAATCTCAGTACCGTTGAATGTAGCTAGCTTTTCATATACTGATGAGCGCTGATACTGGCTAAACTGTTTATCAAAATATTGATTTTTCACTACTATATAGTCAGCTGCCGAGCCAACAAACTCTAGTAATTGTTCTAAGTATTCTACGCAATCTAGTCTATGAGATATTGGATGTAATAAAGTTAGCCGCCAACCGCAATCATTTAGCAATTTAAATAGATGCACTTTGTGGATATATTGACAAACTTTATCTAAATACTGTCCTGGCATATCAACGGTGATCGCGTCACAATTACCTTTGAATTCTTCTAGCATGATGTCAGTTCCGCCTCGAAAAAAGTCTATGTTTTCAATTGGAACTATTTGAGAATAAGCCGCTAGTTTATAACGCGTATCATGGTCATAAATTTTAATCAGCTTTCCTTGTGAACAAAGCAAGTCAATTAACAATCTCATAACTGTAGATTTCCCCACACGAGAATCACCTACAGTCATAATCAAGCGTCTAGGAGAGATTGACATTTTTTAAGCCTAGTAAATCTTTGACTGGAATGATTGATTCCTTAAAATTTTCCATCCATCGGCTAACCCTCCCTCGAACTGATAACTTTTCGTTCTGTGCTATTCCTTGTGCGAAAGAATAGTTATTTTCATCGAGGTAATCATAGGCATGAGCTATTAAATCTGGCATATATATTTCTGGTAACTTAACCCCTTCTTCATCCCTCACCTTTTTTATTAAGGCGGAATTGTCATATCTTTCAAACGCTTCTGATTCCCCGAAAAACAGGTTTTTTACAACTATATAATCAACCTGCCCATTACAAAAATCATGCATTTGAAGCAGTTGATTGACAGAATCTTTCGTGCGGTTAATTACCGCTACCATTGTCGCCTGTGATTTGAGATCATTTTTTAGCATTTTAAAAAAGCCCATTTCTTTCTCAAACAGTCGGAAATACTGAATTGATTGTGATGGCAACTCTAACAAAAACAAGGATTTTGCTTGGGTTGGCACTTCTTGTTCTTTTTTTAATGGTGGTGACATCAAAGTTCTTAAAGTATCGAGAAACGCATCAGCTTTTCCTCTAGTAAAAATATCAAAAGGTAGGACTTGACAATCATTGCCGTAAAACCTTTTGATTTGAGGATTTGATGTGTCAGCGTCAAATGCCGCAAAGTTTTGCTCAGTATCTAGATATGTTTGTAATAACGCTCTAGCAAATGTACTTTTACCTACACCACCTTTATCACCAGTAACAATAATTAATCTCCTGTTGGTTTGAGTATCTTCTGATATTGCTTCTTCAGTAGTTATTTCTTCTGTTGTTTCTTGCTCAGTAGTTACGTTCATGATTATTTTCTTCTTTTTCTTGTTTACAGATCCCCTTCGGGGCAATACGGTTCGGATAAGCTGGGGGAGGCTGCAATACGGTTCGGTTAACAAAGTTATCTGTTGAGGCAAGCTGCTCTTGAGCGGGGGGTGCTGGGGGCGCTGGGGGAGTAAAGAAGTAACTAACAATAACTCTCTTGCTCCCTCAGCTCCCTCAGCTTCCCCAGCCTCCCCCGCTCCCTCAGATCATTTCACGACGATCTCACTTTTTCGCGTTGCTCCCGTGAGTGGCTTAGTTCCCCTGTTCCCTTCAATCCGGGGATGTTTAGGGATTGCGAAGCCACTCTTGTTTAGCTTGGCATTCATATCTGCTACGGATTCCCATTAACATAGGGTCGGGTTCGGAAGTTAAAAATTTATACAGTGCAACTGCTTTTTCTTTGGTCGTCAATTGCTGAATTTTGATGTCAGACGTGGGTTTAGGAAGGGTAGCTTCTTCATTTGCTGGCCCGACATGAAAATCCTTCATTAAGTAATAACCTTCATCTGCGGCTTCACCCCTAATCAAACATCCTCGTGACTTGACAAACAAATGTAAGTCTATCCCTGTAGTGAACTCTCGCCTCCGCACCATTTCATACTGTGTGGCTGGGCCCCAAACTAGCTGACTTGATTCTAAGCATTGATTTTTGAGGTTACGAGACATAGAAACAATTTTTTGTACCCCACAAACCTTCCATGACACTTTATAAAGTGGGGGTGTGCTTTTGACTAATCCTTCAACCCTGCGTAATTCTGCATTTGTCTGTGCATCAACGCTATTAGCCTGGCATGACCCTACAACCAACGACAAAGCAAGCATTGCTACGGCATTTTTAATTTTCAACATCTACACTCTCTTGTTTAAATTTGATTCAACAGTCGCTCGTTATGACGGCTGGTATCTTTTTTGCGGACAATTGCCTAATACTTCACAAATCACGGTGTTGTAATTAAAGTATCCAAGTTTGACTCCGCGCATAACTGCATGAGGACGGTTGTAAGCTTGTAATTTCTTATTGACCAAGTGAACGTAGGATTTGACTGTACCTTCTGTTACATTCATCAGTTCTGCAATTTGCTCATTTGAAAGACCACATGCCATAAACTTGAGTGTTCTCAGTTCTGTGGTTGTTAAAGTAACTCTAAAGTTTTTTCCTTTGTGAGTTCTGCTTTTCTCCTCTTTGGCTTTGTTATTATTGGTTAAAAAATTCTTTGACAGTTTTGGATCGATCCAACATTCGCCTTCTTTTGTCTTAACAATTGCATATCTGAGAATTTCTGGTTCAGAAGTCGAGAGTAAATACGAGTCAGCCCCAGCGCTCAATGCCAGGGCAACTATTTCTTCATCATCTTGATCTGTCAAGATTACCACTTTGCAATCAAAGCGTTGTTTAATCGCAATTGTGGCTTCTATACCACCCATGTCTGGTAAAGAAATATTGATAATCACAATATCGGGTAAGGTTTTTGCAACTAACTCAATGCCCTCTGCCGCACAAGCTACCTCTCCACAAACCTCCATCATTGGAGATTGTGAAATTGCATTGACCAATCCCAAGCGTAAAAGAGCCTGCCCTTCAATAATTACTATTCGGATCATGATGTCAATACATCGCTACTTTTATATATTAAACGTTAAGTTAACACGCTTGTCTTAATTCAAGTAGTTTATGAAGAAACAATACATTCGTCAATAATAAGAAAGCATGATTAGTTAGCGTGAAGAATCAATCATTCTAAAATCTGAATCTGGCTGATTCAATGGTAAAAATTTCAGTTTTACCCCTGGTCGGATATGAACTTGATTAGCTTGTTTTGCCCTGAGTTCCAAAACATGAGTTGCAGTAGAAGCATAGTATACAGGACATGGTTGTTTTGGGCATGGGGATGCATTATTAATCACCTTTGTTACTACACCATCATCTAGATAAACAATGTCAAGGGGGATTTGGACTTTGTACATCCAAAAGCCTACATTAGTATGCCGTCTACCTAAGTCGAATAACATTCCCTTATTGCTTGGCAAAAAAGTCCGAAATTTTAATCCTTTGTATAACTCTTCTGGTAGTGAGGCTAACTCTAGGTAAAAAGTACGCTCTCCCTGAATCAGCTTATATTTGATAGGTAGTTGTTGAGGAGAGTTTTGCAAATACCCGTTAGCAAGCGCTCCTACAATCAATGACAGACCTAAAACTGGCCCAATGATTTTGATGACCTTAAAAACAAAAGCATAAGGATTGCTTTTGAGTGAGAGGGGAAACATAATTAACTAAAGATATTGACATTGCCATTGCTGTAAACGGAGTCATCAACAGGGCTAGATGGTAATCCCTGTAAGGAGGCTTTATTTCGCATTCTCTCAACTTTGTCAGCTTCTCTGATGGCCAAAGGATTGATATTCTGCCTTGCTTCTAGCAGAGACAAGAGTGTAATTTCTAAAACAGTCGGCTCATTAGTTAGCGGTACATCACTGGGAAACATCGCATAGAAAGTGCTGGCTGCGGCCCTTTCCACAATGTTTTGAATTTCTGCGCCGACACAGCGGTGTGTTTCTTTGAGTAGCCGACGCCATTCTTGTTCAGTAAAGGCATCTCCTCCATTAAGGAAGCGTTGATCAAAACGTCCCAGGTGAATTTTGAATATCTCATAGCGTTCTCCATTGTTTGGCAAATCGACTTTGAAGATATCATCAAATCGTCCGGCTCTAGTCAGTTCCGGGGGCAAGTAGTCTAAATTATTAACTGAAGCTATTACAATTACTTCACTTGTCCGCTCTTGCATCCAAGTCAATAACATTCCTGCCAGTCGTCGGGACAGATCATCATCTCCGGCAAATCCCTTATCAAAGTCGTCTAAATACAAAAGTACACGATTAATCCGATCTACCAAGCCCAGTAACTTTTTCAGCTTGTATTCTGCCTGATTACCATAACTGCGAAAACTGCTCCATTCCAAAACAATCAATGGAAATCCCAAGATTTGGGAGCAAGCTTTGGCGGAGTGGGATTTTCCTGTTCCTGGTGGCCCTACCAATAACACCCCTTTTGGTAGCTTAAGATTGTATGCTTTGGCTAAGGGTGTTAACAAACGTTTGTATTTCCTAAATACTCCTTGCATCAGTTCTAGTCCTCCAACTGCGTGAGCCGAAGGTTGGAAAAATTCAATGTTGTAGACTCGTTTAAGGGGTGCAACGCGAAAAAGTTGGGTAATGAAGGGTAGTGTGAAAGGCACAAAAAAAAGTAGGATGCCTGGACAAGATGTTTAGGCTGATAGCCAAGCAACCAGGAGTCTCCTACGTTGAAAAGTAATAACAATATACCTGCAACACTAGACCTAGCTCAATCCCTCAAAAATTTTTCTCAAACAATTACTGAACCAATGTCAGTATCTGATGTTTCCC
>NZ_VJXY01000010.1:0-44084 GCF_014831675.1 Komarekiella delphini-convector SJRDD-AB1
CTTGCAGTTGTAAAACTTCCTCTTCGCTTAAATCTACAACATACTTTTTTGCCATGCTCAACCCCTTTTTTGACTAGTTTATCAATTAGAGGGGCTTACCCAGCAAAAATGCCTTGGTGGACTACTAGATCTAGTAGCAATGCTGTGATACTGATTGATGCTCATCAAATATCCCCCACGAGGGGAATAATATCTCTTGTTTTAAGCAATTAATTGCACAGATGTCACTTCAACAGTACTATGTGTACTATCTAAATAGGATAATTTCTTTAGACAACAGATCATCTATTGCTGATTTAACAATAGAATTAGTTTGACCACTACAAAATTCATCCTCTTTCCAGCTGAGATATTAGCTTGAGCTATAACCCTTGCACACAGCTTTGTAATATTGACATGGCATATTTATCAATAAATTTAATCAATACTCTCTTACAGCGTGAGCAGCACTGTTATTCTTCAGTTTGCTCACGATAGCTTTCGCCATATCGTTTTCATATCAATAACATAATTAGAATTGACGAATTAACTATGCGATTAAAAGATCAGCTTATTGATTTGCCTACTTTATATCATGTTATTGATCGTTCTCCATTGACGATTAGCCCTGATAGATGTGTAGTCGAAGCCATTGCGTTGATGAGTCAGGAACGAAGTAGCAATTATCGGCTGAATAATTTAAATTCGTCATGTGATTCAAGCGTTTGGAGTCAGCAAGTAAGTGGCTGTGTCTTGGTCGTGGAGCGATCGCAGTTATTGGGAATATTAACTGAAGAAGATGTAGTAAAAATTACAAATACTCATAGAGATTTATCTACAGTAACAATAGCTGAGGTGATGAGGCAGCAAGTTATTACCCTCACACAATCAGATTCTCAGGATATTTTCACAGCCTGGTCATTATTGCGTCAGCATGGAATTCGCTATCTACCCATTTTGGACTTAAAGCAGCAATTAGTCGGAATCGTCAGTGAAACTACCTTGCTGCACGCATTTGATCTCGTGAAAGTAATTGGGGTTGTTGAAGGATTACAGCAATATTTACAAGAACCCACAGATGAATCAAAGCCTACTGATCAGCAAATAGAGGAAGTATGCTGCCAAACTCACAATTATTTAAAACGATTGGTTGAGGAAGAATCAGCCTCAGTCATGCAAGTCAACAAGGAACTTCAGCGAACTCTCGAAGAACTCAAGGTAGTAGAAGAGGAACTGCGTCTACAAAACGAAGAACTGTCTGCGGCTCGTGAAAAAGTAGAATCACAGCGTCAGCGTTACCAGGATTTGTTTGAATTTGCTCCAGATGGTTACTTGGTAACTGATACAACCGGGATCATCATAGAGGCTAACCATGCAGCAGCAACCTTGCTTTGTGTGCAGCAAAAATATCTGGTAGGCAAACCATTGATTTTGTTTATTGCTCAGCCAGACCATCCGACCTTTATCGCCCAACTGAATAGTTTTCAACAGACACAGGACTGGGAAATTTATCTACAGCCGCGAAGAGGTACACCATTTCCGGCAAGTATCAGCTTAGCTGCCGTGTATGATTCACGGGGCCGGCGAGTTGGTTGGCGCTGGTTGCTCTGCGATATCACCGTACGCAAACAGGCAGAGGAAGTACTGCGCCGAGCCACTGAGGAATTAGAAAAACACGTGGCTGAACGCACAGCTGAACTTGTTGTATCTAACACGCTGTTGCAAGAAGAAATCAGCGAGCGCCAACGCGCCGAGGAAGCATTGCGGCAAAGTGAAAAACTCTATCGCCAGCTAGTTGAAAGCCAAACCGATATGATTATCCGCATAGATATGCAAGGAAAGATTACTTTTGCTAATACAGCGGCATGTCAAACATTAGGCTGGCAATTGGATGAATTGCGTGGTCAGTCGTTATCTCAGTTTTTCCATCCAGATGAATTGCCTCAAGCGATGCAATATGTGAGAGCCATCCTATCGCCACCTCATTGCTTGAATATTAGAGAACAACGCACACTCACAGTCAACGGTCTTCGCTGGTTTGAATGGAACCTGTCCGCAATTAAGGATGAAACAGGAGAGGTGTTTGAAGTTCAAGGAGTTGGAAGAGATATTACTGAGCGCAAGCAGATGGAGGAAGCACTGCGGGAAAGCGAGGAAAAATTTCGTCATTTTGCCGAAAATACCCACGCACTCATCTGGATTGGGAACCCAGAAACGGGAGAAAACCTGTATGTTAATCCTGCTTATGAAAAAATTTGGGGTCGCTCTTGTCAAAGTCTGCGTGACCAGCCTAACTCTTGGGTAGACGGGGTGCATCCAGAAGATCGCGATCGCTTGATGGCAAAATTAGAGCGACAGAAACGTGGTGAAGCCACTAGTGAAGAATATCGCATTTTGCAACCTGATGGATCGATGCGTTGGATCTGGGATCGCGGCTTTGCCATGCAAAATGAACAAGGGTATGTTTATTCCTGTGGTGGCGTCGTCGAAGATATCACAGAACGCAAGCAAGCAGAAGAGTCACTGCGCCAGAGTGAGGCGCGATTGAGTTTAGCCCTGGAAGCTGCCCACATGGGTATATGGGACTGCAACTTGATCACCAATCACACTATTTGGTCTGACAATATGGGGCCACTACATGGTTTGCCAAGCGGTACTTTGTGTCCAAACTATGAAGATTATCTCAATTTAATTTATCCAGAAGACCGAAAACCTAGGGAAGAGGCTTTAGCTCAGGCTATTGAAGAAGGAAGCGGCTGTGTGGATTATCGAGTAGTCTGGCCCGACGGCAGCCTACACTGGTTAAATTGCAAAGGTCAGGTATACCATGATGAAATCGGTCAGCCGATACGGATGATCGGCACAAGTAGGGATATCACAGATCGCAAGCAGGCTGAGAAAGCACTCATAAAAAGCGAAGAACGCTATCGTTCAGTCGTGACGGCCATGCAAGAAGGTGTTGTGTTAAAAGCCGCTGATGATTGCAGAATAATCGCCTGTAATACCAGCGCTGAGCGCATTTTGGGGCTTACCGCCGACGAGATGATCGGACGCACCCCCCAAGATCCCTGTTGGCAAGTGATTTGTGAAGACGGCTCGCCCTTCCCTAGTGAAAATTATCCATCATTAGTCAGCTTACGTACAGGCAAACCTTGTTCAAATGTAGTTATGGGAATCTACAAGCCCAATGGACAACTAGCCTGGATTTCGATTAATTCCCAACCCCTGTTTCAAGATAATAACCCAATCCCTTATGCAGTAGTTGCTTCATTTTCTGACATTAGCGATCGCAAGCAAGCAGAACAGAAAATTTATGAACAAGCAGCTCTGCTTGATATTGCCACTGATGCAATTTTAGTTCGAGATTTCAAAAGCCAAATTTTATTCTGGAATAAAGGTGCAGAGCGTCTGTACGGTTGGCAAGCAACGGAGGCTGTGGGAAAGAATCCCCAGGAGCTTTTATACAAAAAAACTTCGCCAGAATTAGAAATAGCTTTAACAAATGTAGTTGAATTTGGTTCGTGGCACGGTGAGTTAAATAAAGTTACGAAATCTGGTCAGGAAATTATCGTAGAAAGTCGCTGGACATTGATGCGCGATGCTGCTGGAGAACCCAAATCAATTCTCAGCGTTGACACTGACATCACAGAAAAGAAACAACACCAAGCCCAATCTTTTCGCACTCAGCGATTAGAAAACCTTGGAACTATTGCAGGTGGAATTGCCCACGACTTGAACAATATACTGACACCAATTTTGGCAGCAGCTCAATTAGTACAAGGAAGATTTGCCCAGGATGAGGAGCGTTCTAAGCAACTGCTAGCGCTTGTAGAAAGCAACGCCAATCGCGGTGCAGATTTAGTCAAGCAAGTCTTGTCTTTTACGCGAGGATTTAAAGGAGAGCACACAATTGTCCAACCAAAACACCTGATTTCAGAAATTACCCAGATTGCTCAGACATTTCCTAAATCGATTGAATTTTACACAGACATACCACAAGACCTTTGGACTATCTCTGGAGACTTTACACAACTGCATCAAGTGCTGATGAATCTGGTAGTAAATGCCCGTGATGCTATGCCAGATGGCGGTAGTATCACAATTTCTGCACAGAATAAGTTTATTGATGATGCCTATGCCAAAATGAATCTTGAAGCCACAGTTGGGCCTCATATTGTAATTACTGTTGCGGATACTGGAATTGGGATGCCGCCAGAAATATTAAATAGAATTTTTGAGCCATTTTTCACCACAAAAGATGTCAGCAAAGGTACGGGACTAGGTCTTTCAACTACGCTCGGCATTATTAAAAACCACGGCGGTTTTGTCAAGGTGTCTAGCCCAGGAATTGGACAGGGTAGCCAATTTAGGCTGTTTTTCCCAGCGGTGCAAGCAACCCAAACCTTGAGTACAGACAACCTAGATATGCCTCAAGGGCAGGGAGAATTGATTTTAGTTGTAGATGATGAAGATCAAATTCGCAAGATTGCTACAATCATCCTGGAAAACCACAACTACAAGACTCTCATTGCCAGTAATGGAATCGAGGCGATCGCACTCTATGCCCAGCACAAGCATAAAATCAATACTGTACTGATGGATATGATGATGCCAGAGTTGGATGGCATCACCGCTATCCGCACCTTGCAAAGAATGAACCCACAAGTTCAAATCATTGCCTGTAGCGGACTACACTCAACTGAGTTTTTCACTCAAGCTACTGGGCCTGATATCCAAGCATTTTTATCCAAGCCCTACACAGCCAGAGAGTTATTAACTAGCTTACACCAGATACTTCGAGGTTAAAGGGAGAACAGGGGAGTAGAGGGGCAGGGGAGCAGGGGAGTAGGGGAGTAGAGGGGCAGGGGAGCAGAGGGGCAGGGGGAGAACAAATAGTGACTGTTGACTGTTGACTGTTGACTGTTGACTGTTGACTGTTGACTGTTGACTGTTGACTGTTGACTGTTGACTGAATTTTAAGATGCATAAGTTTTTAATTGGATGATTCCCTCACAAGTTCCTCAAATTGTTTTCCTAAATTTAGACTGTAATACCATTTCACAAAAATCCTAATACAACTTCCCCAGCTTACCTAGATAAATTTCAGCCTTTACCCTTTACCCTTTACCGAAGGGTATTGCAGTGAGTGGACAAAGCTTTTCCTTTTTATTACTGGGAATTTGAGTCTGATGAATATTGTTGGGAAAATTGATGATTTAGCGATCGCTGGACAAATGACCCTAGAACAGTTAAAACAAATAGCTGATGAGCATTATAAACTTCAAAAATTTCTCATTTATACTTTCTCAGGAGAATATCAGACCTTAACTTAAAAAAAAATAACAATTTAAAATGCAAAATAGGTATTGAAAAATGTCTAAAACTATTGTTAATTTAACAATGCCGTTTGTTGTTCAAGAAATTGAGGATATTTTAGAACAATATCCTCGTCATCCTTATCAAGAAGCTTTTGCAAACCCTGATTTTAGGCAAAATTTGATTGCTTATACTTTAAATAGAATTCCTAATCATTATCTAACAGTTGATGAACAAGAAAAAGAGCATTTGATAAGTTCAGACTCCGTACGTTACTGTCTCGAACAAACCGTACATATAGAAGCCATCATTCATCAAGGAATTGAAGAAATTTTATCTGAGAAAGCAGAGGAGATAACTCGGCATATTCCAGACGCAGTTGATCCATCCCATGTTCCATCTGATTGGTTTGGCTAGTCTTATAATTCGCTCTGGGGCCGTGCCCCGCTCCGCTCTAAGCGTAACTATGGCGTTGGCTTTGGCGTAGCTGACGCAAGAGAAGAGAAGGCTTGACGTAATTGGTATACCACCAGCATTTTGTTGATTGGGAATGGGTGCTCTATTTAAGCCGTGATGTACTAACTAGTGATAAATGCCTGTAAAAACGTGAATTTTTGATAAACGGAATTAAAATTATTAAGAACAAGAAGTACAAAGCTTTTATAACTAGTACATCATGGCGGAAACTAAAAACACATATTATTTGACACTTTTAACTCCGCATATTTCTGCAAAGAGGTAAGCCATGCGTACGTCTCATATAAAAGCGGAACTAGTTGTGATTATGCAGCTTATGAAGTCTGAACGAAGATAACTCTGTAATCTTTGTGTCTGAATAAAGTGGTCTATTACTGTCTTGGTCTTGGCGATCACGCTGTTTTTTGTCTAAAGTTTCTAAATAATCCAGTTTATTATTACCTAAAACTTTAGATGCTTGTCTACCAGGATTACTTAAGGTAGAATTCATGGTTGTTTGTACTTGATGGTTAGCTCCGCTTGGAGGCGGAACTTGGCTATTTTCTTTTATTAAACGACTGTAAGTGCGTTGGGGAATAAAGTGGAGTGGATTGTAACCAACGAAACGCAAAATTAGTACACAAGCCCAGGAATATCGACCATCGACAATAGCTTCGATGACCTGATTCAATTGTTCTGGACTAATGGCTTTATAGTAATTTGCCTGAGAAGAAGGAATTTGGTAGTTCATAACTAACCCTAATGTGACTTGCCTAAATTTAAATTGCTAAACTGAACCCACCATCTCATAGTCATTAAATAGAAGCGGGCAAAATGTCTGCAATGCGGTAATGACAGATGATAATTTCGGCAGTGGTTATCTGAACAGCCTGAAACATGATAGTTTGATGATTAGACATCTTGCAAACAAACGCTATGAAAATTCATAGTAGTTTAGCTTCAACCGCTAAGATTTTGGTGGAGAAATTTGCAAAAAAATAGTTACTTGATATACAGAATACTATTTTTCTATATTCACTTCAGCCAAGTTGGCACATTTTTTTTGAACCCACTAGGTAAAATCATAAATTTTCAGAACTAAAAAAACCAGATATTAGAAAGCTAAGCACATCTGGAGTCTTGAAGATAGAACAAAAAGGCGATCGCAAAAAATGGTTCTATTGCAACAATCATCCCAAGCAATAGGCTTTCCTACTTACTGTTCACGCGGCTGCCTCCCTGTTGTAGCAACTGGCGCGACACAGAGAGAAGTTGCTTAACTGAACTATATTGGATTTTATAGCAGTCGAAGTATGGGTTAGGACAATGTTGATTGCTCTAAGCCTTGTAAACGCGAAGCGGCTTCCCGTAGGGTAGTACTTGGATTTATACTTAGGACGGGCTAAACCATAGCTATCCGCGCTTCAGGACTCAGCACTTTGCTATAGTCCTACACTGCGTAGACGCACAGCTGCTTGTCGCCGGATATCTCCTCTATCTCTTGAGAACTTGTCTTTAGCATTGCGGTGATTATGTCAGCAGTGACAGGGTGACTAAAATAAAACCCTTGACCTTCGTGACATCCTTGCATTTGTAAGTAATCAAGCTGTTCTTGAGTTTCCACGCCCTCTGCCGTAATATTCAACCGCAGGCTCTTTGCTAGAGCAATGATGGCATTGGTCACGGCTGCGCTATCAGGATTTGATGTCACATCCTGCACACGCCCCCTTAGTGGTTTCCCCTAAACCCAATTATGTTTACTGTTTACCGTTTACTGTTAACTGTTAAACATCCTTTTGTTAAGATTAGGATTTACGCACTGAAGGCTGAAACCTAGATCCCCCCTAGCCCACGCCAGTCGCTCATGGGGAGCCACCCCCTTGCGGAGGTTTCCGACGCTCGTTCGCGCAGCGTGTCGCAGACAAGACTCGCTCTCAGCGTTGGCGCAGCCTCAAAGTAGAGAAGCCATGCCGTAAAGCCTGCGGCATGGCTTCGCTTAAGGCGAAGCCTCTCGTTCACGAAGTGTCTCCGATAGGAGAAGAGAAGGCTTTACGCTGCGCTATCCGTTGTGGGGAGTGGCGTGGAAACCCCCTTGGCGCTAGCCTCTCCCTTTGGGAGAAGACCGCGCTGGCTCCCCTTCAAAAGGGGGGAATTTATAAAGCCCCCTTTTTAAGGGGGTTGGGGGATCTGAGTGCGTAAGTTCTGAAGATGTTTTCGATTCACGAACTAGTGGAATTTATTCCACTGAGAATAAATCGATCTGGGGTTATATATTATGCTTCCCAATCTGCCTATCTACTTCATCTCTAATCCTATATAGTTTCAATAAAGCCCACATTATAGACAATTTGGTTATAAAAGTTGTCTTTTATACGAGCAATTATTGGTACAGTAAATTCATATAAATAAATTTTTATTATCAGCAAAATTAACTAGATACGTACACACTCCAATGAGAGGTTGTTTGAAAAGTGTTTCTTTGTGACTTTAGGCATTTTTAGATCCCCCCTAGCCCCCCTTTTTAAGGGGGAACCGGAATCAAAGTCCCCCTTTTTAAGGGGGATTTAGAGGGATCTAAAAATTTTGATACTGACAAGAGAATTTTTCAAACATCCTCTGAGGATATAGAAGCAAATGAAGGAATTTTGATTTTTGATTACAATGGAACAGCGCAATTTGCCAAAGAATATAACCTGTGCTGTTGCAATCCAGGTGTTCATCGGTCAGCGTGCTGTCTACCCACGTAAATTCAGAAAATACTCTATGATTAATCAACTCCAGGATTACAATCCTAGCGGCATAGGTGAAATCAATGGCAATCTCTTGGGTTTGCCATTCGACTACGAATCTGCAAATCTGATTGTCTTTGGCGTCCCGTGGGAAGTCACCGTTTCCTATGGTGCTGGCACTGCCAATGGCCCACAGCAAATTCTGGACGCTTCAACTCAACTGGATTTGTTTGATTTCGATCATCCTGATGGCTGGAAACAGGGAATTTTTATGCCAGAAATTTCCCAAGATATTTTAGAGAAAAACAAATACTATCGCGCCGAAGCTGCAAAAATTATCGAACGATTAGCACAAGGTAAACAACTTGCAGATTCACCAGATTTAACACCTGTTTTGACAGAAATTAATCAAGCAAGTCAACAAGTAAATCAATGGCTATTTGCACAGTGCAAAGAAGCAATTAATAATGGGAAGCGAGTTGCAGTAATTGGGGGTGATCATAGTTCACCTTTAGGTTATTACCAAGCATTAGCAGCTAAATATTCCAACTTTGGGATTTTGCACATTGACGCACACGCAGACTTACGCGATGCTTATGAGGGATTTGAGTTTTCCCATGCATCTATCATGTTTAATGCGATGAAGCTACCGCAAATTTCTAAATTAGTACAGGTAGGCTTGCGCGATATTTGTCATGATGAAGTGCAAATAATTGATCATAGCGATCGCATTGTTGCTTATTACGACCCAGCGATTAAACAAAAGCTTTACTCTGGAACGACTTGGATTGATTTGTGCCGCGAAATTATCAGTCATTTACCAGAATACGTTCACATTAGCTTTGATGTAGATGGTCTTGATCCAAAACTCTGTCCAAATACAGGTACTCCTGTTCCTGGTGGACTGGAATTAGAGCAAACATTTTGTCTGTTCCGGGAATTAGTAAATAGCGATCGCAAAATCATTGGCTTTGATATCTGCGAAGTCGGTGATGCTGAATGGGATGGCAATGTAGGTGCGCGGATTGTTTATAAACTGGCGAATTTGATGGATTTATCTCAGCGGTGATAATTCTTAATTTGAGAGCATAATTATAAAACTTCTCTTCGGTATAAATTGCTGATGCTTTCGTGGTTATGCTCAAAGGTTAGATTCCTTATGTCAATTCAAGCTATGTGATATTTGCGATCGCTCGAACTCGACAATAATTCATAAAGCAGAGTGACAATGACACCGAACCCAAGGTAATGCTATGACAACAGTACTTCCACCGTCTCTCACTCTTAAAGAATTCCTCAAACTGCCGGAAACCAAGCCAGTCAGTGAATTCATTGACGGTCTAATTTACCAAGATTTCCTGTACCAATTCAACCTACCTCGATAGACGATCACACTTTCTTGTGAGAAATTAAAGATAGATGAGACAAGTAATTTAAAATTATGGATAGAAAACTTTGAGTGCAATATCTATGAGTAGATTTTTATGATTTTTGATTTCTTGTTCATTCCAAGTTGCATTTTTTGCTATATTTCTAGTCAATAGTACCGTTGATGCTTGATAAAGTGACCTTTTTACATCAAAAGGGTCATTTCCACCTATGGTATTCTGTGCTGGGTCTAAGATAGTTAGATTTCCCAATGTATTTTTTAATGGTTCCAAATTTTCTGCTTTGAAATTTTTAGCATTTTGTGGATATATATGTTCAATGGAAGTTCCAGCAAAGTCGTAGACCCTGCTTTTATCTTTACATAATGGAGTTCCCGTACTGCCATCCTGATACCATTGATAGTAATACTCTAAAGTCATCAAAAAATATTTAAGAGGTTTATTACCACCAGAATCTTTATATTCTAATGTTTCAAGACCGTTTTTAAATGTAAAACTTGATGCTTTTGAGTTAATTAAATTTTGTAATTTATGCCTTAATGATGAGAGATCATAAGAACTTGAATTATCCCTGATAGCACGCGATTCTTCATAATAAATACTTTTTAATGATGTAGCGTGCTGATTACATATTATTTTATATCTAAAATAAACTTTCTCTACAATCTGTACCATTTCCGAGAAAATCTTATGATCAAGTTGCGAAGCTGCTAGAAAGAGGGGGACAGATAAAGTATGATCAAGTTCTTTCAGAAGCAGATTTAAGCGAGTTCTATCCCAATTAGTTATTGGCTGTTGTAATTGATAGAGCCATTGTCCTTCTAGCAATTTTCTACACTTAAGAATATCTTCATGTATATTCTTGACTGTTTGATATATTTGTTTAGACTCACGATCTGTGAAGTTTTCTGTTTTATGTTCCTTATGTTCTGGTAAAAAACCATCGAGAAGATTATCAAATAGTTCATCTTGTTTAGCTCTCTTGCCCTTATAAGATTCATAAATCCAATTCAGATAATTTGCTGTATTAGACGGAGAATCGGCAAGTATTTCGTCCCAGAATTTTTCGCAACTATCTTGATAGTCATTGAAACCTTCTAAAATCTCTAAAATTTTTGCTTTTAATAAATCGCCAACTGTTAAATTTGTTCCTCTATCATTAATAACTTGAAATAATCTAAAAGCATCATCTTTACTATCAGTTACCATGTATAATATTGTAAAGTCATTATCTATAATATTTTGTAATATCTCAATATCATCCATTTTTCCTTCTATCTTTGATGGATTGATTATATGTCGTACCTCTTTTAAAAGCATTTGATATGCAATATTAATCTTTTGATGAGAATCTCTTGAAGGAGATGGATTCATCTCACGAATAAGTTCTCTGTAGAATGGATGATCCACTTTTGATAGTCTTATAACTTCAACAGAGTTTACCTTTCGTTGAACCTCTTGGCGGAACTCTACAAATCTTTCAGAGAGATCTTTGATACGTCCCTCTAATATGAATTCATTATTTGAATCTCCTGAACTCTTTGCTTGTTCTAGCAACTCTTTATATATCTTAATTAAACAAGACATCAGTAGTGTAAAGGTTGAAATTCTTTGTTGCCCATCAATAATTTCATATTCGTGTTGATTTACAGCTCCTGCAACAGAATATCTAACGCAGAGAACCCCTCCAAAAAAATGATTAACAGGTGTATGTGATTTTCTTCTCTCAAAACAGTTTTTCAAATCTTTGATAAAATCTTCAACCGATTCAGCTTCCCATGCATAAGCTCTTTGATACTTGGGGATAAAGAACATTGGTCTGTACTCAAAAATTTTCCCCACAGAAGTATATGCTGGTTCCATCTTCATATGAATAGCATCTGTATAAAATGTATTTAGTAGTTTACACGAATATTGTATCAATATAAACTCATCTAGCTAGAAGACAATAAAATCTAATTGGTGAAGATATTTGAAGGCGTAGTGCGGGATTTCATCAATGCTAACTTTTAACGTCATAGTCAACTCAGTTTCGGCTTATTTGTAGATGTTATTTAAAGTCTGTCAATTTGTAGGTAAGTAGGCCGGAATACACAGCCAAATATTTATTCTTAGTGAAGCGATCGCAAATAACCTCTGCAACACAGGTACACAAGTAGCGGTAAAATTATCATCCATCCGTCATCTGCTACCCCTTGACGCCCATGTATTGCGACTACCTGGTACAAATCCTGACTGCCCGTGTGTATGATGTTGCCCAGGAAACACCACTGGAGTATGCCCCAAATCTCTCTGCACGACTGAATAATAAACTCCTGCTTAAGCGAGAGGATATGCAATCAGTATTTTCCTTTAAGCTAAGGGGTGCTTACAACAAAATGGCTAACCTGTCAACAGACTTACTGGCACAGGGTGTGATTGCTGCGTCTGCTGGAAACCATGCCCAAGGGGTTGCTCTTGGTGCTCGTCAGTTAGGAACACGAGCGATGATCGTTATGCCAGTAACAACGCCCCAGGTCAAGGTAGATGCAGTTAGAGCACGCGGGGGAGAGGTGGTTTTGCATGGGGATACCTACGATGATGCCTATACTTACGCCCGTCAACTGGAAGCGGAAAAAGGTTTAACCTTTATTCACCCCTTTGATGATCCGTATGTGATTGCCGGACAGGGAACAATTGGCATGGAAATTCTGCGGCAATGTCAGCAACCCATCCATGCAATTTTTGTCGCAATTGGCGGTGGCGGATTGATTTCTGGGATTGCAGCGTATGTGAAACGGTTGCGTCCCGAAATCAAAATTATTGGCGTTGAGCCAGTGGATGCTAATGCGATGTATCAATCGCTAAAAGCTGGACATCGGGTACGATTGCCTCAAGTGGGCTTGTTTGCCGACGGGGTAGCGGTGCGGGAGGTTGGTGAAGAAACTTTTCGTTTGTGTCAGCAGTATGTGGATGACATTATTTTGGTGGATACGGATGATATTTGTGCTGCAATTAAAGATGTGTTTGAAGATACACGCTCAATTTTAGAACCAGCAGGTGCATTGGCGATCGCAGCTGCCAAAGCCTACGCAGAACGGGAGCAAATCCAGGGACAAACGTTAATTGCTGTTGCTTGCGGCGCTAACATGAACTTTGATCGCTTGCGTTTTGTCGCAGAACGGGCAGAATTTGGCGAACGCCGCGAAGCCATCTTTGCAGTTACAATTCCCGAAGAACGGGGCAGTATTCGCCAGTTTTGTGAATGTATTGGTAGACGTAATCTAACTGAGTTTAACTATCGCATTGCCGATAAAACTGAAGCCCATATTTTTGTGGGTGTACAGATTCAAAATCGTGCTGACGCGGTAAAAATGGCAGAAACTTTTGAAGCCTGCGGGTTTAAAACGATTGACTTAACTGATGACGAACTGACAAAATTACACCTGCGCCACATGGTTGGTGGACATTCTCCTCTTGCCCACAATGAGTTACTCTATCGTTTCGAGTTTCCCGAACGTCCCGGCGCGTTGATGAAATTCGTCACTTCCATGAGTCCCAACTGGAATATTAGTATGTTCCACTACCGCAACAATGGGTCAGATTACGGGCGAATTGTCGTCGGTATCCAGGTTCCTCCCCAGGAGATGAAGGAGTGGCAAGCTTTTCTGGATACCCTTGGCTATCGCTATTGGGATGAGAACCAGAATCCTGCATACAAACTGTTTTTGGGCTAGAGGACTGGGGATTGGGTACTGGGGGCTGGGGACAAGGAAGACAAGGGGGACAAGGAGGAAAGGGAGAAAGGGGGGAAAGGGGGAAAATAACTAACTTCTGCTTGTGCGTCCTAATAAATGACAAATAACAAATGACAAATGACTCCTCATCCTCTCTGCGCCTTTGCGCCTTTGCGCGAGACAAATTCATATTTTCAATCAGCAACACCAAAAAATAGATATTTAGACCATCCAAACCCACAGGAATTTGAAAGCAAGAACCGGAGTGCCAGGGACAAGCACCGCTGTTAAATTTGTATTCATAACGCGAATCGTTGAAAGGAAAGCTATGAATATCTCAGCGAAAAACGCCCAGCTTGCAGCGGCAACGCAGAACGATATTCGCTGGGCATCAGTTATCGCCCGCGATCCTGATGCCGATGGTAAATTCTACTACTCAGTCAAAACTACTGGTGTGTACTGCCGTCCTTCTTGCGCTGCGCGTCTGGCGCGACCGGAAAATGTGCAATTCCATGTGACCTGTAAGGATGCCGAAGAAGCTGGGTTCCGCCCGTGCAAGCGCTGCAAGCCGGATCAGGCCTCACTGCTCGAACAGCATACCGCGAAAATTGCGATCGCTTGTCGGCTCATTGAGAATTCCCAAGAGATACCCAGTCTCGAACAACTGTCGCAGCATGTAGGATTGAGCGCCTATCATTTCCAGCGTGTATTTAAGGCGATCGCTGGACTGACGCCGAAAGAATACGCGGCAGCTCATCGCCAGAAGTGTGTGCGAAATACGCTCAACAAGAGTGATACGGTGACGCAAGCAATTTACAACGCCGGGTACAACTCCAACGGACGGTTCTACGAAATATCAGATCAGGTATTGGGTATGACACCTTCAAACTATCGCGCTGGTGGCACTAATACAGATATACACTTCGCTGTCGGTGAATGCTCTTTGGGATCGATTCTCGTTGCCAAAAGCGATCGCGGGATTTGCGCCATTTTTTTGGGCGACGATCCAGATTCACTGACACGCGATTTGCAAGACCGATTTCCACAGGCCAATCTAATCGGCGGAGACGCCGAGTTTGAGCAGATTGTCTCGAAAGTGGTGGGCTTTGTCGAAGCGCCGATATTGGGGCTAGACCTACCTCTCGATATCCGCGGCACTGCCTTCCAGCAGCGCGTGTGGCAAGCGTTGCAGAAGATTCCAATCGGCTCGACGGTAAGCTATACTGACATCGCCAAGTGCATCGGCTTGCCGAAATCGGTGCGGGCGATCGCCCAGGCCTGCGGCGCAAACCCCTTAGCAGTAGCAATTCCTTGCCATCGTGTTGTGCGTAATGATGGGGCATTGTCGGGCTATCGATGGGGCGTCGAACGCAAACGCACGCTTCTCGAACGAGAAGCTTACCCCAATACTTAGTAGTCTAAGCCTTAAATAGCATCTTTAAGATGGTTGAGTCCCCATTGATAAAGCGATCGCATCAGCAGTTGATCACAATTGGGAGGTGTACTAATTTCCATCAGCACATTCATCATCAAATTTTTAATAATTTCTGGCGTTTCTGGGAATGTTACAGGAAACCCATTATTAGCCCAGATAGAACAAATTTTTCTTGAAGTGATAAATTCACCCTGATGAATAATTTTATTACGTTTTTGTCGAACTTCATACAATAATTTAGACCATTTACTATCTTGATTAAAATTATTATATTTACACCAACCTTGCATTAATTCTGCTAGTGATGGGTCATTATTTTTATTTAATATCAAACCCTTAACAACCCAGTTTTGAGATTGTGATTGGAGATATAGCAACCGTTCTAAAAGCTGTGTAAACTGAATAAATGCAGTGGTGTAATTTTCTCGGTAAAGACATAATTCTACGATAATTGTAGATTCCCATAGTTGAGTTATGTTATCTGATTGCATTTTATGGAGTTGGGTTTTCCACCTTTTAATTTGCTCCGAATAAACTAGACTGCTGACATCATTTGAACCTAGCCATTCTCCCAACTTGCGAAAAAAATCACTGTCAGATTCCCAGTTACTATATCTTGCTAAAAACCCAGTTAATTTATATAAAACTGGATGAAGAATTTGATGAATTTTTAACCATAATTGAGCTTCAAAAAAATCACCTCTTTCCCAAGCAGAAATAATTCGCAGTCTTTCTAATGACCAGAAATACTCTCCCATTGGAATCAGTTTAAAACTTTGGGAATGGTTAGCGGTTATTAAGTTATTTTCTAATTTAGTAAAAAACTCTGGAGGTTCATTTGGACTTGCATTAAACACTTTACACTGACGTACTAAAGCCGCAGCACAAATTTCTACGCTAGATGCAACAGTTGGCACACAACCTTTATTTTGTATCCATAATACAAATTCTTTATCGCCAGAGGGAGAAAAGTAATCCAAAGCTTCTTGTAATACTAAAAGCTCTAGCTCTTTCCGAATAGCATTGCTATCATTTGCATTAATAGTTGGTACATGAACATCAACTCTGATATCAGGAAAAATACTTTTAATTTTTCCTGCCATTAATTGTGCTAACCAAATAGTATCGAGTCGGCGAAAAGACCAAGAAACGGTTTCTGGTTGGTCAGTTCCCCATAAAATAATATGCTTGAGTCCCTGTTTAATGCCGGTTTCAATAATTTCTTCGTCTAAAAGCAATTCAACTTGGCTAAAGTTACCACCAAGCCATTCTACGCAGTATTCATAATACCGTTTACCTAAATCTCTAGCACTCCAAGGAGAGATTTTATCGTTTTCTTGGTAAGTACCACGCTCAATTCCTAATTCTTGATAAAGTTCGTTAACGTGGGTTGGATAGCTACTATTACCATCTGCACCAAAAGAACGAGTTACTCCATCTTGACAAAGCCAACCAACTTGACGAGTACCTACGGTAATAATTAATGTATCTACGTGATTAGTTTCGGTTGATATGGTTCTCATAAAGGGAAAATTTGGGCATAGTTTTGAGGAGTTGTATCTTGACGTAGCTTATCTAAAAACTTTTTACGAGGGTCGGCGGTAGCACCAAAAATGGTGACTACTTGATAATTATCTAAATCTGCAATCCATATAGGAGAAGGAATTACTTCACGTTTTTTGCTATTTACATAATCTTTCTTAACACCACCACACAAGTTTTTAGCATCAGTATAATTTTCTGCTTCTAATTTGTGAAAACTTTGATGTAAAGTTTCTAGTGCATATCCTTTGTTGTCATTGTCTTTAATACTAACAACTATAATTTTGGCATTAATATCTAAAGCTTCTACCCAAGTAAATGAGTTGACTTTACCACAATATCTTAGTTGCTTATAATTGAAATTTGCACCCAAAGCTTGTAGTGCTTGATAAAAAACTTCTAATCTTTGCCTAAATAATTGCTGAAATTCTTTAGGAGTTTTTGGTAATCTCCAAAAGGAATCTTTGCGGTCAGGTTTTAGAGTAGAACCACGCATGTAAGGACGGTTTTTGCGAGAATAACAAGGTCTTCTTGCACCTTGACCAATACCACCTAAATGAAACATTAAGCAAGTAAGATTTTGACTTAATTTTTTAAGATTATCTAGTTTATCTTTTGGTATTTCTGGTGAGTAGTTTAGTGTTAAAATTCCTTGTTGCTCACCGCATTTATCATAATGATTCTGAGGTTCTTGTTGGAGAACTCTTCCTTCTAAAACTCTGACCATTAACCAACCATATTCTTTGCTGGGATTAATACCTCCAAATATTTTATTTTCCCATGTTTGAACTTCTGTTGGTTCTAAAATTCCCAATGCAAAAGTACGAAACCAGTAGCGTAACATTGATTTAAAAGCTACAGGACGCACTTCGGCATCTGCTACTGTATCTGCCTTGAGTTTACCGTCTTGGTATTTTTGGTAAGGTTGAAAAATATGTTTAAATCTTTTGCGGCCGTGAATTAATTGACCTTCTATAGTAAATTCAACTCGAAAAAACTCACTTTCTAGTTTAATTTTACCTGGTCTAATGAGTTCACCATATCCAGTATTAACTTGTGAGCCAATACCAGCTTGCAGACCTGCAATTAACCATTGTTTAGTCTGTTCTAATATTTGAGTATCTTGACAACTACTAGCTAGGCGTAAACCAATGATAAAAGTTGCTTCTTTGAGAGAAAAGAACACATTAGGATTGGGGCTATATTCAAGTGAGTTCTCTTTCCACTGCCAAATATTATTTGCTATATCTACCGTTAATATTTTTTGTCCGGGGAGAGGGTAAGCATCTAGGAAAACAACTTTACCTGCGCGATCGCACTCATTCTTCGCTTCTAAAGAACCAAACCAGGGTGCAACTTCTTTCTCGGCTGCTTTCCAATTGACTTGTTTCTGCGCCATGATTTCTCGAATTGCCTGTGTTCTAGCAACGCCACGCAAAGTGCTAGAGGGAATATAAGGCATTCCTAAAGCATCAAAGGCAGGTAAAAGAATACTTTCTGGGCCGCGATGTCCGCCTACCCGAATTCGCCAAGGGCATTTGACTTGAAATGAATCTTTAGCAATTAGTTGAGTGCGTTTTGTTAGCTGATCCAAGCGATCGCTATAATTCGCCTTTTCTTCAGCTATTTGTAACAATTGTACTTTTGTCTCATCTTTATATTCACTGTCAAGCGATCGCATCCACCGCAGATATTCTACAAAACTAGCTGCTGCATCTGGTTGAGGTGGATTTTTTGGGTTTAACCAAGGAGAAGGTATAGGAGGCTGATTACCGTTACCATGACCACCAGAACCACCACCAACACCAACAGTAATTACTTTTTTGGGTTTATTCATATTTGATTCCCCAGTTGCAGGTGGTTGAGGTTTTCTAGGTTGAGGTCTATCAAATACCATTAGTTTGAGTCTCCTTCAATACCTGAATAAATGGCAGTAGCCCAAAAACTAAACTCTTGTGCTAAAGCTAGCCCCAATCCTGTTAAACCTAAATATTCATCTGTATCAAGGTTTTTTAAAATTCCTAAACCTTGTTCGTTAGCTAAATTTGCTATTCCTGATAGTTCTTGTAAACATTCAAAAAACTTTTTTACCACCTGCTTTTTACCTTTCATATTATCTACTAAGGCTGTTTCTTCAGCTTTGAGTCGCATCATTCCCCAAGTAGAAAGATAAGTGTAAAGTTCAACTGCTTGTCCTTTTTGTTGTTTTAAAATAGTGTCATCTTGATTAGGTTTAGAACGCAATTCATTTAAAGCTTCGTAAATTGATGTCGCAGTTGTTCTAGGGTCAAATGTCATGTTAATTAATTCCTTTACTACTACATGTTTACATCCACTGCTGGACAAATCCACGTCCTAAACTTTCTTGTCCACCAATTTGTAAGATTTGATTCGCAGCTAATAAATCCTTAAAATCTTGAGATGATTTCTCGGCTGTGCCATTAGCTTGAGATGTGATTCCCCAAGGTGAATACATTAATGTATCTGGGGGAATTGCTTCTTCATAACGAAAACCACCGTCTACTGATTTGTGTTCATCGAGTTTAATTTTTACTTGTCGCCATAAACTCATTTGAACTAATGTAGTGTAGTGTTTATCTGGTAAAACTAATAAACGATTTATAGAACTTGTTGATGACGATTTTGGGATAAATTCCTCCCATTTATCCCAAGGGCGTAATTTATCAGCTTTGATAATTGCATCTTTGAGGTAAACAGCAGTTTTACTATTAGCAAAGTTACAACTATATTCGGTAGGTATAGTTAAATTACTACCTTGTAAACGTTGCCAACGTTGTAGTAGCATAGGACAACTAATCCAAACTACACTATGACTTAAAGAAGGTACGGGTAGCCATAAAATTGAAGCATCGCCTATCCAAATATCACCTTGTTCAAGTTGCTTACCATCTTTTAAGTCATTACCAAATAGTTGATATTGTTTATCTTTATCTGTGACAGTTGACCGAACTTTACCACGAATTGTACTTGAAGGTATGTATGGTAAATTAGTGTGAGATTCCCGCGCAATTCCTAACAAATTACCTTCTTGAGTTGTACCCCCTGTATGTAACGGAGCAAGAAGATATAAATAAATGTAATTAATCATGATTAATTATTGCCTTCTGATTTGTAATTTATCCACAGTAATTCTGAATATCCAAGTTTTCGCCACTTATTTACCTTGGTTTTTTCATCATCTTGAAACAAAACTTGCGGTTGATTGAGGTAATACAAAGTACCAGGAGGTGCAGCAAAAACTTGCGGCGCGGGAATACTTTTACTCGCTTCTGCTTTTTCTCGAAAACGACAGCTAATAAGTACTGGTTTTTCTGTTGCCATACTAACTAAATGTCCTGGTGTTTGATTGCGGTTAACAGTATGAGCTAATGTCCACTCCCAAGGATAAGCACGACAAATAGATCCTTCTAATTTATCTTTGCGTTCAAAAGCACCCGGTGTAACTAAGTAAGCTATAGATTTACCGCCATGTTCAAAGTTAGCTTTTGATTGTTGTTGTAAACTTGCCCACTGTTCGCCTAATTCATCACAACGCTGCAAAATTATCCGGTGTCCTTCTCCTCCTAATCGTAAAGTTGTTGGTGTATCAATGTTTTCGTCGATGCCAACTGCTAAACTCCAGCCAGGATAGAGACGAATTCCATTTTCCACAAAGTAACCATCAGCATCTTTAACTTGTCTTGTTCCTTGTTCAATGGCATTATGCGATCGCGTCTCTATTGTCCAAGGTTGATTTTCGTAACTCCCATCTGTAACCATCCAATGTTGCTGTTCTATTTGTCCTGTTTGTAGATATGTTTTGACAACTGAATATGGCAGATATTGCCTAAATTTTGATTCTGAACCGTCACCTTTGATAAACTCATCTTCCTCGTCTTCTCTTAATGAGTTGACAGGTTTAACTAAAGGACAAGGTTGAGTCTCATCATGTAAAACAACATTATGTAAATGAGATTCAGTTTCCCATGCTAAAGGAACAAGAGGTGTGGATTTCACAAACCCTAATGGACGGGGAAGATATAAATTATTTCCTTTGTTTTCATAACAGAGGAACGGGCCAATAATATTAAAGTCTTGCTTCTCTGGTAATAATCCTCGCAATGCCCCAACAATAGTATGACCATTGGGAGGAAATATGCTACCTGCCCAAGCCCTTTCTTGTGGTGAAAATGGTTTGGCATCTCTTAACATTAATATATCTAATGGTGTGAGCTTATACCAATACATAGGAATGATGAATTATGAATTATGAATTATGAATGGGGTATGGGTTGTTATTATTTGTTTTTTTTGGTGTTGATAATGATTTTGGTGATAACGGCAATTAGTTCTTGTGTTTCTTGAATCAAATTTGTCAGGCGATCGCTAGAAACAATTGCCGATTTAACTAATAAACGCAGCCAATATAAACTTTCTCTTGCCTCCTTTTGAGCGATACTAAATTTATGGATGAAATCAGCTTTACTTTCACCAGATTGAGCCTCTTGAATATTAGCACCAATAGAAGTAGCTGAACGCAAATATTGTTTTCCGATTATGTAACCCGCACCATATTTTTCTTGCTGCAAAAACTCAAATAATTTAATTGCTCTCAACGCATATTCAAAAGACCTCTCTCGAATATCCCAGGTTTTTATATTTTCCTCACTCATCACTCCCTCTTGCCTTTCATCATTCATAATTCATCATTCATCATTCATAATTCTTCGGTGACGTTTGATAAAAGCTGCAAGTTTTAACCAATTTTGAATTTCATTGTCTAGGTCTTTTTCTTGGGTAGTAAGAATCAAGGATTTGAGAAAATCAGCTAAATTACTTTGAAACTGCTTTTTGAGAGTTTCATTACCTTGAAATTGGTCGCGGCGATCGCAAAATGCTTTTGTCCAAGGTAAAATAGCCTCTCGACTCGGTGCTGGGTGTTGACTCCAAAGGGTCGCGGCTTGTTCAAAAATGGCGCTATCGACTACATTTGTAGAGATAAGTTTTCGCCACTCATCAAAAACTAAAAACTTTGATGTTGCTTGTAAATTATTACCATTGCCGTACAACACCCGCACCTGTACTGCATCTTTGGCTTGATTGTCAGCCGATTTGTGTTCCTTCGCCTTTTTTTCAGCTAACCAGAGGTTTTCTAGGGCGATCGCAAGTGGTACGGAATGATGCACAATTACAATACCAAAGCTAATAGTTGCATTTTTCCCCATCGTAAATAATGGTCTTTTGGCTACTTGCTTTGACTGCAAATCAGCCTTAGCAGTCCAATAATCGCCATTGCTATCAAATTCTGCTTGCGGATCTTCATCTCCTCGAAAACATTGGCGAATATCCCACAACCAGTTATCCCATTCCCAAAGATTGGTATAGGCTAAAACATCATCACCTCCTCCATAAATCAAGCGTCCAGCATAACGCTGTTCTGTTAAATAAGGTACTAATTGATTAGAAAAATCTAGCAAAGCCCGACTGAGAGCATTATGTGTTGATGGCCCCATCCGTTTTTTAACTTCTAAAAACTTCTGAAAGCTTTCAAGCGATACCGATAATTGTGAGGGAATATAATGTTGATATTCTTTTAATTTTATCCCCTGTAACCATTCACTCATCCCATCGCCATCACCCGCAGCCAATACATACCAATCAGCAGGATTATTACCAGGATAAAAGCTATCAATAATTTTTTGAATGTCTTGGCGATAACTTTTTTTTAAATCAGAAATATCTTTGCGGATTACTTCTTTATCCTGTTCATTGGCTATTTTTAATTTATCTTGTAATTCTTTTAGTTCTGGAGTATCAGCATCTTCTACTAACCAGCCAGAATTTAGTAAGCGTGGATGGAACCTTTGGGGTAGATTATCTTTATCTATCCAAGGAATACCCCATTTGTTACGCATTTCTCTCATGACATCCTTCGCCCAAGTAAATTTTTGGATGATTGCTTGACAAGCATCTTCAAATAGCAATTCATGGTTAATATCTTTTTCATACACTTTGAGATATCCCGCCACGCCTGCGGTTAAATCTGGGTAAGAAACTGCGATCGCATCTTCATTTTGAACATCCAATAATTTATGCAAAACTTTTTCTAAAACACGCTTAACCGTCTCAGTTGCATTTAACTGTTCTCTACCATCAAATAAACCTGCGTGTTGTTCCCAATATTTTTTAGTTTCACCGTCTGTAATCCAATCATTACCAGGATGCACCACTGGGCCAATGCCAGAAATTGTAGAACGGGGGCCAAAAGCTGTGGGTAATTCCCAATTACGCGCATTTTTAACTGCTGCCAAACTATGTCTATTAGCATCAAAAATCGATGCCCACCAAGAACCAACATTGACACTAAATTGTTGATGTTGATATGCTTCTCGCAAAAAAGTAATTTCATCATCTTGAAACAGTTTTTGCTTTTTTTTAGTTAAGTTATAAGCTTGATTTTGAGCATCTAACCACTCTAAAAATTCTACTTCTTGTTCTATAGGAATAGCCGCATTTTTTAGAGGTTCTTCCTCTTTACCTATGGGTAAGGCTGTCCAGTAAAACTGCCACTGAGACTGTAGCCAACCTTTCCAAGTTTTGCTTTCTTTTGTTAAATCTGGCATCCAATAACGTTCAGTTTTTAATTCGTCAAATACAAAATCACCAATTCGCGCCCATTCTTCTAAAAGTATTTGTTTAGCCCGTTGCATAGCAGCTTTAACTTTATCTTTTGGCAGCACTAACACCAATACATTAGGAAATCCCGCCGTTAAAAGTGAATTAGCTTCGGGTTTTTCTACCCATTTATCAAACTCAGGAAATTCCTTTAATAGCCAATAGTCAATTAATGGCTGTTGGTAAAGGCTGGGATAAAGAAAGCAATCGGGGCCGTATTTCTGGGCAAGTTGCCAACAGACTTTAGCTGAGAGATAATGCAACAGCCAAGAACCTGCCCAAAAGTCTCGCATCTTGCGACTGGCTTTAATGAGTTCTTGTACGGGTGTAAAGGTGAAACTGGCTAGATAAGGACGAGATAAAGTTTTGTTGACTGGCCAATGTTTTATCTCTGCACTTGTCAAGTCATATCCTGCTAAAGCGCCAGCCAAAGCAGCCGTAATACTGCCATGACTCCAAATGGAACTATCTGGTAGGCGGGTTTCAGCCGGCATTAGCATTAAAGATTCATCATCAAATTCCCGACACGTTGCTACTGGTAAACAACGCCACAACCACCAAAACAGACCTTTAATATTTTTAATATCTGTTCTCAACTCTGCTGGTATTGCTTTTAGTAGCTTTTGTTCCTTATCTGTTAAGTAATTTCTGGGGTTTGCTGCCAGCATTTCTGAGTGCTGCTTGATTTTAAAATCGTGTTTTGCCCCAGATAATAGGTGAAATATTTCTAACCCTTTTTCTCCGTTATTGCCCTGACCATAATTGATACTGTCAGTAACACTACCAATAGCACCGCGATCGCTTGCTGAGGCAATATAGTCAGCTTGGTAGATATGTTCTAATACTCCGCCTCCAGATGTCTCTGGATTCCAGCTATTTTCACGCCAGTTTTGCATAACATCTAGTTCCTGCCAGAAGCTATTTTCTGAACATTCACTATTAGTGTGTAGCGCTTTTAACACTGAATCATGAAGTAATCCCCAGATTTTTGCTTGCCAGTATGATTCCGACACAGATTTGTTTTCTTTGATAGTGCGTGTTTTAGATTGTATAAATTTATATTAGCGATTGTCTATTAAAATTTAATATTGATGTCTGGTAAAAATTTTTGGCTGAATCCTCTCCTGATAAGGCTTTGAGCTAGTTAGTTTGTAATTGTTTAAATATTTTTATTTATATTTTGATAAGTTTAATGATTTGTACGTATTTGTTGTCACAAAAAAGCCCTGTATAAAGGGCAAGTTCTTTATATTTTCTTCAGCAAATGGTCACTCAAAGACCAGGTGTAAGCTGTCGCGCACCTAAAATGAACATCTTTAGGACTTACGCACTGAAGGCTGAAACCTAGATCCCCCCTAGCCCACGCCAGTCGCTCATGGGGAGCCACCCCCTTGCGGAGGTTCCCTCCGTTGTGGAGAGTGGCGTGGAAACCCCCTTGGCGCAGCCTCAAAGTAGAGAAGACCGCGCTGGCTCCCCTTCAAAAGGGGGGAATTTATAAAGCCCCCTTTTTAAGGGGGTTGGGGGATCTGAGTGCGTAAGTTCTGATCTTTTAGTTTAAAAGGCGATCGCTATGTCCTGAGAAAACTTGGCGATCGCTTTTTGCTTTCTGTATCTACTGTATTGATTTTGCGATACAATGTCAAGCACTATAAGGTACAATACACTCAATACCTTGCAATACACGTTCGGCAAGAATAAATTAAAGGTATGTAGTATTAAAAAATTTATTATGACGACCAAAAGACAAAGGACTTTTATCTCGATTGAGATAGACCCCAAAACCAAGGATGCTTTTAGCAAAAAACTAGGAGAAGAGGGAAAGACAGTTACGGGCGCTCTTAAACAATTTATTGAAGATTACTTGAACAAGGAAGAGTCCATCCCGAATCCGCAGAATTTAGCGGAGTTTGTTAAGCGTCTAGAAGAAGTCGAGAAGAAAGTAGGTATTGAGAACGCACAACTATTGGGGGAATCGGCCGCCTGAGAGAGGAGAACGAATCTCTCAGGCAAACTCACGTTCAGTTATTAAATTTACTCAATAAAGAAAAACCCGCCCCTCATCAGGCGGGTTAAATGTTTTTTAGGGATATATAGCCTATTACAATACTTGTAACGTATAATCAATACAAAGTATCAAGCGATCACGCCCAAAGCCGCAACTTCTAGAGGAGGAGATATTGACCCAAAACAACGAGCCAGAAAAGAAAAAGAAACCAAAACCTAAGATTGATTACGATTGGCGCGTTTCTCCAGCGAGTGGAGACAGCTTCGGATGGGGCGGTTTTCGAGGCGACGGCGGGTTTCCATTCAATTAGTTTCTCCAGCGAGTGGAGACTTAGCTTTAGAGTATTGCTTCATGAATAATGAAGTGTTTCCATTCAATTAGTTTCTCCAGCGAGTGGAGACGGTAGGTCACATAATTTCTCCTAGTGAATGGGAGAAAAGTTTCCATTCAATTAGTTTCTCCAGCGAGTGGAGACTCCTTAATCTTTAGAGTATATACCATGTATTAAAACAGTTGGTTTCCATTCAATTAGTTTCTCCAGCGAGTGGAGACACTCGGTTTCTTAAAGTCTGAAGAGGTTCCCTACTATGTTTCCATTCAATTAGTTTCTCCAGCGAGTGGAGACCTTCATCATTTGGAATAGAATCTCCAAACTTAACTGTCGTTTCCATTCAATTAGTTTCTCCAGCGAGTGGAGACAGGGCTTTGGTATAATGACAGTAACTATTAACAGGGCTAGTTTCCATTCAATTAGTTTCTCCAGCGAGTGGAGACCTAAGGGTCGGTGCATTTCAAGATAGCTTTGTAGAGTTTCCATTCAATTAGTTTCTCCAGCGAGTGGAGACCAGAATAGCTGAGCTAAAAAAAGAAAACTTAGAGCTGAGTTTCCATTCAATTAGTTTCTCCAGCGAGTGGAGACTACTACTGGAGCTGAACCAGTGGACTGAGTAGCAGAAGTGAAGAGTTTCCATTCAATTAGTTTCTCCAGCGAGTGGAGACGTTAACTTGGTAATAGCCCATTTCAAGAAGATGTTGGGTAAGTTTCCATTCAATTAGTTTCTCCAGCGAGTGGAGACGGGATTCACTACTAACTGATTAAAGGTTAACTAGTGAAGTTTCCATTCAATTAGTTTCTCCAGCGAGTGGAGACACAAATATAAGGAGGTTTATCCATCTGGTGTGGTGTTGTTTCCATTCAATTAGTTTCTCCAGCGAGTGGAGACAAAGGAACCAAAATGTTAAACAGACCCATGCAGGCTAGAAGTTTCCATTCAATTAGTTTCTCCAGCGAGTGGAGACCGTAGACAATACACCTTCTGTAAAAGGAATCAAAGGATTAGGTTTCCATTCAATTAGTTTCTCCAGCGAGTGGAGACAGCATACCCGAAAGTGTTGTTATCTTAATGGTAATAGTTTCCATTCAATTAGTTTCTCCAGCGAGTGGAGACAGGGATACTGGGGATTGGGAAAGCTGGCTTAAGTTTTGTTTCCATTCAATTAGTTTCTCCAGCGAGTGGAGACAATCTGATTCTTGGAAACAACCAAAAGAATGGGTGCTTGGTGTTTCCATTCAATTAGTTTCTCCAGCGAGTGGAGACGCAAGATTGTTCTAGACTCTATGTACAAAACTTCTGTCTAGTTTCCATTCAATTAGTTTCTCCAGCGAGTGGAGACTAGAATTAAGAAGGAGATAGCAAGTTATCAACCAAAGTTTCCATTCAATTAGTTTCTCCAGCGAGTGGAGACTTTATATAATCTCCTCAAAAGTGAGTAAGGTTGGTTTAGCTAAGTTTCCATTCAATTAGTTTCTCCAGCGAGTGGAGACCTACTATTGAGGTTATTGAAGGGATTACTGTGGTTAGTTTCCATTCAATTAGTTTCTCCAGCGAGTGGAGACCAAAAGCCGACTGCCAGCGAACAACATCATACCAGTGACAGGCAGAGTTTCCATTCAATTAGTTTCTCCAGCGAGTGGAGACCTAATCAAGCAATTTAATTGAATTACTCTTTATAAGTTAATGTAGTTTCCATTCAATTAGTTTCTCCAGCGAGTGGAGACAAACTTCTTAAATAAGTAAACTATCAAATGTCTACTTATATTAGTTTCCATTCAATTAGTTTCTCCAGCGAGTGGAGACTTCGTGGAGACAGTAAGCCAAGAGAAGCGAGCGTGGACAGTTTCCATTCAATTAGTTTCTCCAGCGAGTGGAGACACTAGCGCCGGGTGAAGGCTTGGGCTGCCAGTTAGGGTTTCCATTCAATTAGTTTCTCCAGCGAGTGGAGACGGGGTAGACGAAGATTGGTCTAAAACAGGAATACGTCTCCACGTTTCCATTCAATTAGTTTCTCCAGCGAGTGGAGACAGTGCGTGAAACACAGCCAAGCATTCAACAAATGAGTTTCCATTCAATTAGTTTCTCCAGCGAGTGGAGACACAACCCTTGGAGAGGAGTTTTAACAAAGGAAGTTAGGTTTCCATTCAATTAGTTTCTCCAGCGAGTGGAGACGGGACTTTAGTGATGGTAGCTATAGTCCAGGCGCAGGTAGTTTCCATTCAATTAGTTTCTCCAGCGAGTGGAGACCTTTTGTCCTCTGTTTGCAGTGGTGCTTTACTTATGTTTCCATTCAATTAGTTTCTCCAGCGAGTGGAGACAAGGCAAGAGTAATTAGCGCTTACCAATATCCACAGTTTCCATTCAATTAGTTTCTCCAGCGAGTGGAGACTATTGAATACATTAGCATCGAACAACTTAAGGAAAATTGTTTCCATTCAATTAGTTTCTCCAGCGAGTGGAGACTAAGCTATTAAATAAATGCCAAATAATGAATTACTGGTTTCCATTCAATTAGTTTCTCCAGCGAGTGGAGACCTGTACACCATAGCGTTGCTCTAGCGGTACTACCTGTGACGTTTCCATTCAATTAGTTTCTCCAGCGAGTGGAGACCCTAGCAAAAGGAGGCGATCGTACATCGGCTATAGCGTTTCCATTCAATTAGTTTCTCCAGCGAGTGGAGACTCTCGATGCCCTTGCTTGGTCAGCAGCACTCAGGGAATTGTTTCCATTCAATTAGTTTCTCCAGCGAGTGGAGACTACGTTTGAAAAAAGATGTGCAGCTTGAAACACGTTGGGTTTCCATTCAATTAGTTTCTCCAGCGAGTGGAGACTTTGCCCAGGTGGAACGTAGGGGCGCGTTCAATGGTTTCCATTCAATTAGTTTCTCCAGCGAGTGGAGACACACAAAACGGAGTTCCAGTGGATAAATCATACTTCGTTTCCATTCAATTAGTTTCTCCAGCGAGTGGAGACTTTTAATAATACCTGAAGCAGCCGCCGAATCTAGACCAGAATTGTTTCCATTCAATTAGTTTCTCCAGCAAGTGGAGACTTGTTATGTGAAATTTAAAAACAGTTCTTTCTTCGGAAATGTTTCCATTCAATTAGTTTCTCCAGCGAGTGGAGAGCCGTCAAGCAAGCGCCCAGTGGCGAGGTATTTCTGGTTTCCATTCAATTAGTTTCTCCAGCGAGTGGAGACTGTACACAACCATGGTTCCTTTTAATCCATCTTCAAGTTTCCATTCAATTAGTTTCTCCAGCGAGTGGAGACTTCAGGTTTTAAAATGCCAGGAATGGGAATTAGCTAATTTTAAGTTTCCATTCAATTAGTTTCTCCAGCGAGTGGAGACGGATATAGTAAGATATCAAAAATCTAAGGATGTGCCGTTTCCATTCAATTAGTTTCTCCAGCGAGTGGAGACATCAAATTTAACTCTAAGTTGTTACATCGTGCAATTCCACAAGAAGTTTCCATTCAATTAGTTTCTCCAGCGAGTGGAGACACTCAAATGACCGCAGCAATCAATACCTGCAAAACGGGGTAGTTTCCATTCAATTAGTTTCTCCAGCGAGTGGAGACCGAGCGGTAGGGTCGGCGGTCTGGCGGCGGCGGGCGGGAGGTTTCCATTCAATTAGTTTCTCCAGCGAGTGGAGACTGACGAAAGTCAAGATTTGAATGATGCTCAACTAAGGTTTCCATTCAATTAGTTTCTCCAGCGAGTGGAGACACATCATTACTAAGAGAGTGTAGTAAATGAAAACTAAGTTTCCATTCAATTAGTTTCTCCAGCGAGTGGAGACAAGTTGCTAGTTTTGGAATTATTAAAAGTGGTTGAATGTTTCCATTCAATTAGTTTCTCCAGCGAGTGGAGACCACTTTGCGCTCGAACATGACCTTTTCGAGAAAGGAGGTTTCCATTCAATTAGTTTCTCCAGCGAGTGGAGACCCCTTGATTTTAAACCCTTATCTAACAGGGAGTCTAGAGGAGGTTTGCAAGGGGGTCAGAAATTGAGACTGCAAAATCAAAAACATAAGTGAAAAAAATCCTTGAAACCCTTACAAAACAGGACGGCGAGGGGGTAAATGATAGAATGAGCATTTCAGAGGTTTCCAGACCCCCTCGCAACCACCTAAATAATTAGCGAACCTGGGAGTTCTGTAACAGGTGGCCCTATACCCCAACATTCCACCTGTTCTAAAGTATGACGTGACAGAGGGTAAAACCGCAGACTATCTTCAGCCAACTTGACTATTTTCTGAAGCCGGCGACGCAGTTCTTTATATTTATCACTAGATAATCGACATTCAAACACCGAATATTGAACTCGTTGACCATAGCCTTCCAATAAATCCGATATTTTTTTGCGGCGTTTATCACAAGGAATATCATAAGCCACCACGTACAAAAACATATAAACTTAGCGAATCTGGTAAGGCTGATAAAGGAAGCTAGGGTTATAGACAAACCGCTTATACGCCTTAACCTGCTGCGTCAACAAATCCCATTTCGGTTGTTTCTCTCCAGAATCAGTTTGAATTTCTTCTTCCATCCTTTGTAAAAAAGCTTGAAGATACTTCCGCCGTCCAGAATCATTTAAATAACATCCTCCATCACGGTAATCAAAATCCTTTTGGGAATTTACCACCTTACTATTCACTAGCCACAATACTAAAGAATCTACAATTGGGGCGCGAAATTCTTCAATTAAATCAGAAGCTAGCGCCGCATGACTATCATGTGCTTGGTGCAAACAAGCATAATAAGGGTCAAGTCCTTGAAGTTCAATTAATGCCAATAAATGGTTCCAGAGAACCTGATACCCAAAACTCAACATTGCATTCACAGGATTTCCTGGAGGACGACGGGTACGTGCAGTAAACACAAAATCTGTATTAGTCAAACATTCAGCAAAAGCAGAAAAATACTGTGCAGCACCAGCACCTTCAAACCCAATCAATCTTTCAACAGAATCAGCCCCCACCGCTTGGTTAGCTAAATAATCAAGACTTTGCAAGACATTTTCTATAACCTGAGACTCAAGCCTTTTTCGCTGTCGTCGCATCAATACCCGACTATTTTTTAACTTTGCCTGCACAATCGCACGAGCAGAGATTAACTTTTCTACAGGTGACAATTGCTGCTGATAACGAGATAATTGGCGATATCCTCTAGCGATGGGTAAAATCCTGCCATAGCAGAAACCCATACGCGACAAATAGGTAATGGGAATATCTCGCCATAAACAAGCACGAATTGCTTGGGTGCTAACTTGCGACTTACCAAAAATCAGAACTTGTTCCAATAAAGGTAACTGCACCTCACCGTAAATAGTCTCTCCTTGCTTAACAAGCAAAGTCTCCTGCTGCAAACATACATAACAATTTTGCTGAGAAACATATAGAGTCCGCATGGAATTACAAATTATGAATTTGTTGTTATACCAATTTAAAAACAGATAGACCATGTAGAGACTAGAACTTACGCACTGAATCCTGAAACCTAGATCCCCCCTAGCCCCCCTTAAAAAGGGGGGAACTTCTAAAGCCCCCTTTTTAAGTGCAATTATCTTTAACAACTAAAGGATGTTTAGGAGCCCCTTAAAAAGGGGGGAACTTCTAAAGCCCCCTTTTTAAGGGGGTTGGGGGATCTGAGTGCGTAAGTCCTGGAGACGTTGCATTGCAACGTCTCTACTCTACGCAACGTCTCTACCAAAGGATTTGTTGCAATCATTAATTGAATCGGTATTACCGCCACCATCGTTGGAGAGCAGATTTTTGACGATTTTTTTGCATAGACGAACCTGTTAACTCTGCGTTCTGTCCAGGTTTCAGCGCCGTAATCACCCTATCTGCAACGCTGGAAACAACATAAGTAGCGAAAGTCACTAATAAAGTATTGATAATTACTGCCATTAAACCCAAAGGAGCAATTAGCAAAATCACGAGAGTAACGCTTCCATTAAAAACCGATACCAGAGCATTACGTAATTTAGCACCACGACGAGAAATATACATAGTTATAAATATGACTTATATTAATGAAAAATACCGTATCATTACTAACTACGATATCTCTTAAGTAAGCAAGAAGCCAGTAAAAGAAAATAATTTATTTTAAAATTAAAATCAGGCTATAACTACTGTAGATAAAGACATTACGCTAGTTTATTACTCGGACTATTAATATTTTCTAATTTCTTATGCCTAAAAAATCTATATCTCACCCATACGCAGAACACCTATCCTTTGAACGTCTGATGTTGCTAATTGCAACTTTGTTGAAGAATCCAGGTATAGGTAGTCCCGATTTAATCAACGTCAATTATGACAAACAACACGATTCACTTACTCAAGTACGACTATCCCTACAACAGTTAGCTGTCGAGTGTAAAATAGAATTACCAGAGGATTATCCTGCGATCGCCACCCTGCGAAAAGACTTAAAAACTTTGCGTCGCTATGGCATCTTAGAACGCCGAATGTATCGTTGGGGATATTACCTAGGTACTGGTGCTATGTCTCAGACAGAATTAAAAGTAGCTTTTAATGCCTTGGCATCCCAGGCCAAATTTCAAGGAGATCCGCAGTTAAGGCGAATTTGCGAAATACTTAGCAAAAGACTGCGGGGATTAGATATGGAACTACAAGGTAAATTTTTTTACCCTGTTAGACAGCATCTCAACCGCGCTATAGTTTATACAGATCCCGAAGAGATGGCTGCACAGGGAGAGAACCGTAATACACTATTTCACCAGTTACCAGTCCTAGAAACAGCCATTAGTCAAGGACAGGCGATAGAAATTTCTCGTGCTAGTGACCTCTATGGTAATAATCGTATTGGACTCTTACAAATAGTTCCTTTGCAGTTAATTTATCATGATATTGCTTGGTATCTGCTTTATGAAAACTACGAAAATGGGCATTTAGCAATTGGACGGCTAAACCGCTTTAAAAATTACTGCAAACTATTAAATAATGGACAAGGTAGAGGTCTAGAAGCACAAAAAAATAGCCTCAACAAAGCTTATCAACTACTAGAAAATGGCTGGGGTTTGTATTTAGGTGAACCTCCAGAGCAGCAACTAGAACTACAAGAACAGTTAGAATTTTTAACAGTAAAAGTGCGTTTTTTTCCTCCAGTCACAGCTTTTATTCAAGAGGGGGAACTACGTCACCCCAAGCAGAAAATTATCCTTGGTTCAAAAAACGAAACTACTGGTAATCCTAGTTATCTAGATTATCTAATTACCCTGCCACCTCGCTCTATTGATGAGTTTAGTCTCTGGATTTATCGCTATATGCACAAGGCACAAGTTATTTCCCCGCCTCACTTGGTAGAAAAACATCACCAAGCCGCTGATGCTTTACTATCTCAATATGCAACTCCTCTTCAAGATACTTAAATCCGGCATTGCTGAATTGAAGTATAAAATTTAAAAACTTAACATCTTAGAGGTTGTTTGAAAAGTGGTCGGCTGTGATATTAGGCACTTATTGATCCCCCCTAGCCCCCCTTAAAAAGGGGGGAAACGGAATCAAAGTCCCCCTAGAGCCAAGCAAAGTGCCAGATACATTGCCAGAATTAAAACCCCTTAAAAAGGAGGGAAACGGAATCAAAGTCCCCCTAGAGCCAAGCAAAGTGCCAGATACATTGCCAGAATTGAAACCCCTTAAAAAGGAGGGAAACGGAATCAAAGTCCCCCTTTTTAAGGGGGATTTAGGGGGATCTACAAGTCTCGAATACAACACCAAAAAGTTTTCAGACATCCTCTTGTACCATTTAACTTTAAAAATGATACAGATCCGTTGGTAGGGGCACGGCAATGCCCATACGTGTCAACTTAACGTGAAAGCTTAGTCTGATAAGCATTTCAAAGTTTTTCGATGTACCACCTAGATTTGAGATCCCCCCTAACCCCCCTTTCCAAGGGGGGAATTAGAATCGAATGCCTCCTTTTGAAGGGGGTTGGGGGATCTGAAACGACGGGAAATTGAGTGTTTGAGCTGAAGTTGACACTTATGGGCAATGCCGTGCCCCTACGAGAAATCTATATGTATCCCGCAACGCACTAGCTCGCGTTTGCGCGAAACAAATTCATCTCATTAATCAGCAACGCCAGGTGATTTAGCAATGTGATTTTGGGTTTGAGTTTCATTCGATGCGAGTGGATGATTTTTCTCTGTTTTCCGCTTCTACCTGCAAACCAAAGTAAGTCAGAACAAGCTCAGTTGAGCCAGTGTTAACTATTTCGTGAACTTCCCCCAGCTCTACCGCTACACAGGTTCCTGGAAGCAAGGGGTTTTCTTTACCGTCAATAGAAATTACGCCTGAACCAGCTTCCACAAAGAAAACCTCACACATATCCTGATGCGCGTGTCCTGGTGCGCTCTGTCCAGGTGCAAAACGTGCTTGAGAAAAGTTAGTCAAGTAAGGTAAATCGCCAAACCTCAACATTACTTTTTTCTTGATTTCGGGATTATGGGAAACAGACTCTTCTGGTAAGTCTTTGAGGGAAGTACTAATCATTCCGGTCTTAAATCGTTGGATAGTTCCACAATACCCCTAGAGCCATCAATCCGTACTCGTTGACCATCTTGTAGTAGCCATGTAGCACCGCGAACATCCATGACAGCGGGAATCCCATACTCACGAGCAACGATCGCCCCGTGAGAAAGTCGTCCACCAGCTTCAGCGATTAAGCCTCCAGCCCTTACTAAGAAGGGGGCCCAGCCGGAGTCTGTGTAAGGAACTACTAAAATCGTCTCTCGATCTATCTCCGGTATATCTTGTAAATTTCGCAACACCTTCACTCGCCCTTCAGCTTGTCCGTGACTGGCGGGAATACCTTGTAAAATTTGGTCAGAGTAAATAGCCGAAGGAGCTAAGGGGTGAGGTGGTGTATTGCCGTAGACTAAAAGCGGTATTTGATTAAACTCGCTATCTTGGACGAATTGCGATCGCCTAGATTCCACTAACTTAGCTAATTTATCAATCAACTTGGAATCGGAACCCGCAATTAAACGGCGCACTTCATCAAATTCGAGAAAAAAGATATCCCCGGTTTCCTTGAGCAAACCTGATTTTAACCAAATTTTCTCTAAGGCTACAAAACTCCAACGCAATTCAGCTAATAGCCGCGAATAAATTTCGGTGACTCGCCCTTTAAGATCCACACGTCGCTGTACAAAAGAGCGCTTTTGCTTTTTTGGTAAAACTAGATTAATTTGGTCAACAGCGCCAGTTTGTGGTTCATTTCCCTGCATCAACTGCACAAACATCTGCTTGACTGGTTGGGGATTCTCTCGCCAAGTCGGAACGGAAATATCAGTTCCCACTTCACTTAAATAGCCATAATCCTGAAGTAACTCGTCAAATTGTTGCAGAATCTTCTGTCCCTCTGGGGTTTGCGCCAACTCTTCAAATACTTTACCTGGCTCAAACTTAACTAATATCTGTTTCGCATCTGCGGCTAAAGCACTCAGCGATCGCAATGCTCCCACTTCTGGGGAAACGCTGTTGTCAATTTTCCCATCTTTGACGCGAAAAATCGCCTGTCTTAATGCCGCACTCAAGGGAGCCAGAATGCTGTAGTATGTCCCACGATGCAGCAACTCTAAGATGAGGTCAATTCTAGCTAACAGCTTGGATGCATCTAAAGCATCTATATCTTCTTGCGCCAGTTGCGACAATTCTGGAATAAATCTTTTGTGATAATCCTGCTTAAAGTCCTGGTCTAAGTTTAATTCCCGCCTTAGCAATCTCGTCAGTCCTGGTAAATTCTCCCAGGTTGACTCTAAGGACGGCTTACTCATTTTAGCTCCTCTAGTTAAGAACTCCAGACTTTCCGGCGGCAATCCCATGCGCCGAAAAATCTCCCCTAGGAAAGATGCGTTAAAGTAAGCTCTAGAGTAATGCAGAGTTGCTGTCTGGTTAAAATCTAAGCCAAGGGCGCGATCGCCTAAAACTAAAGTAAAAATTTCTCCCCAAACTCCACAAGTTAATGGACGATTAATCGACCAAGTTAAGGGGTGAATCACGCCAGGAATCACTTCAGCGGCGATTTTACGCGTCCAGATGGGTAGTAAGGTGGTAATCGGTCGAGCTTGCAGAACCCATAATGTTTGTCCGTCATAACTCCACTCGATATCTTGGGGAATGCCGTGATAGCGCTTTTCGAGGCGGCGGGTTAAATATGCTACTTGCTTGATTAATGCTTGTGGGATTCGTCCTTGTCCCTCTAATTGGACAGAGGAAAAATTTTCTGTCTCAACAACAAAAGCGCGATATTGTTCTGGTGTGACTTTACCGGAGACAACTTGTGTTGGGCTACCTGGAAGGGCTTCAATGACGATCGCATCACCTTGCTGAGTAATGGGATCGCGGCTGAAAGCTACTCCCGAATAGACGCTCTGGACTTGTTGTTGAATCAGCACCGCCATTGCTGTATCATTTGAGCCGCGATCGCGTCGATATTGCACAGCAGATGGATGGTTGTAGGAAGCTTGAACTTGAGCGATCGCTTCTTGTAACTCCTGCTGGCTGGTAACATTCAAAACCGTTTCATACTGACCGGCGGCGGAGGCTTGTTCTGAATCTTCGCCAATGGCAGAGGAACGCACCACCAAGGGTGATAGTTCTGATGGCTGGAGAAATTCTGTTGACGCGGGATCATCACTTGGCCCAAGTACCCACCCTTTAGGTACGGGGTAGCCCCAGCGCTTAATTTGAGATAGTGTGGCTGCCTTTTCTCCAACTATGGCAGCATCTAGCTCATCGTCTAGAGAGAGAATAGCGCGATCGCCGCGCAAAAATTCCAACATCGGTTGCGACTCTGTTTGTGCCTCTTGGGCTGAGAGGTTCATGTCATCGGGAATTCTTGTATAAATCCAGCCCAGTAACCCAGCCAGGGCGGTAACAGCCATCATTCTGGGGATATCACCAACGTGCAAAAATGTCACAAATAGGGGCAATAAAATCAAAACCCCAAATTTCACTATCTGTCTTGAGCGCAGGATTAAAAAGCTGATGGCTGCAAAAAAAAGTGTAAATCCTGACACAAGTGGATCGTGTATCAGAAATCCCCAAACAACATTTGTCGTGCCCGCCCCTTTGCCCATCCAGTACCTACCGATTACCAGGGCTATGAGGGCAATTAATTCCCAAGGCGATCCCACTGGGAAGAAAGCACGACTAAGCAATACTGCTGCAATTCCTTTTAAAGCTTCTGACAAAACTGCCAGAATACCTACGAATGTGCCACCGTGGTAAAACGCAGCGGAGACACTAACATTTCCTGTACCAATTTGCGATAATTGCTTCTGCGTCAGGGCGGAGGTGATCCACCCAATTAGTGGTAATCCGCCCAAGAGGGGACAGGCAATTAAAATAACTAAAGCGCCCCAAAGGTCAAACATTGTGGATTTTGGATTTTGCGAAAAGTCGTAAAGAGGGTTTCCCGACCTAGCAAACTTTTCAAGACGGATTTAAATTTTCCATCTAAAATCTCAAATCTCATATCTAAAGTTTTTATGAAATTTTGATGGTTGTCAGGGGCTTTTATTTATTAGTTAGAAGTTGGACACTTGGCTACGACGGAAACCGTTTTCACCAATGTCCCTTTTCTAAGCTACTGATGATTTTAGTTTAGCGCATAGGCGGCTTGCAGCGCCCAAATGATCAGAGCGGCGATCGACCCCAAAAGCAACACAGTAGAAATAGTGACTACTTTTGGTGAATCTGCACCCTCAAATTTCATAATTCCGCGATTTAAGTCGGACATAGCTTGATAATTCCTCCTTCGTCACAGCGTGAAGCATTTGTCCGTTTTGATTGTAGTCCTTCTATTTGCGGATCACGTTAAATTCCTAATTCTATTTTGTTTAAAGTTTGCAACTTTTCCATCCCCAAAATTACTTACTCCTATAGACGTAGTTCGTTTATTTATACATGTGTGTGGTCGATGCATTGATAGTTTAGCGTAATTTCACTTAATAGCGTTTATTGTTTGCCAGCCAAGTCAAAAAACAAATAATAGTATAATTTATTACTTTGATTTTTGCGATATTTCCAAAATTTTAAGGTGAAAGTGGTGCTAAGCATAATTTTGGCAGTAGTTGTGGGATTTTTTGTGGTGATAGAGATCGGATTGCGATCGCTCTTTGGCTTTGGTAATCCGCTAATTTATATTGGCGATGCGGAAATTGGTTATTTGTTAGCTCCTAGCCAGCGTACCCGGCGCTTTGGTAATCGCATTGAGATTAATCAGTATTCTATGCGAGGTGCGCCAATCCAAAAGATACTTGCACCCTCTACACTGCGAGTTCTACTCTTAGGGGACTCAATCGCTAATGGTGGCTGGTGGACAGATCAAGCTAATACAATATCTAGCTTGATGATGCGTTCTTTATCATCAGCAATCGATCAAAATTACCAGGTAGTAGAAGTGCTTAATGCTTCAGCCAATTCTTGGGGCCCAAGAAACGAATTAGCTTATTTAGAGAAGTTTAGCAATTTTAACGCGCAGGCGGTGGTGTTATTAATTAACACTGATGATTTGTTTGCTACTGCTCCTACTTCTTTACCAGTGGGACGCGATCGCAACTATCCAGATAGTAAACCTGCTTTGGCATTGGTGGAAGTATTACGGCGTTATGTCTTCACACAAAAGCCAATTCCTGAAATGAAAGCAGTGAATGATGAACCAGGCGATCGCGTTGGTTTTAATTTAGAGGCAATAAGTAAAATTCAAGCTTTGACTCGTCAAAGCAACAGTAAATTTCTCCTAGTTATGACTCCCTTACTCCGAGAACTTGGCGAACCAGGTTCGCGTGATTACGAAATTCAAGCACGTCAGCGTCTCAGTGATTTTACTCAAGCACAGCAAATTACTTATATAGATTTTCTGCCAATATTTAACTCAACTACCAACCCACAAAGCTTGTATCACGATCATATTCACCTCAACTTGCAAGGTAATCAGCTTGTGAGTAAAGTTATGGAGCGATCGCTTTTGGAATTATTAGGGGATGTTCCCTAGTGGATGAACTGAAATTAGATTGGGAAAGTGAATGGCAGAACGCAGCGATTACCGATTGGGGAGTATCTTCAAGTTTCTCTAATCCAAAGTGCTAACCCTCCCCCACGGCCACGAGCTGCAATGAAATCTTCTGTTACTAAAAAGAAGGCGAAGAAGGGTAGCTCAGCTATAGGCTGATTATAGAAATCCTCAGATTGAACTTTACCAGAACGAATCTGCTTGTTGTACACCACACGACCAAACAGACTAATAATCATCTGGTTAAAATCAAATGCCAATAAATTTTTCTTACCTAAATATTGCACTGGCCCTGTGAGCTTCAACAACACTGAGCCTAATTGGACTTGATTAGCAATTTCGCCTTTACCTAAATTTTGTTCTATGGCACTAAAGAAAATATAGATTGCTGCCAATTTGGGTACATACAAACCTTTACCTAATACAATTCCCCCCCGCTTTCTAACTTTCTTAGTACCAGTAGCAAAGCAAAGTCGCCATTTACCCAAAAGAGACTCAAACGAATAAGTCAACCGTTGTTGCTTGGCTGCTTTTTCTGCTTGCAATAACGCATTTACTAATATTTCAGCACTAGGGCGTGTACCTCTGTGTTCTCGATACGCAGCCGCAGCCTGGGATAGCGTGCTTATAAAATCAGGTGTAGCCGTATTCAAATCAGCGGTCATGAGGGCACTCTGAATTTAACTATTATTTTGACTTTTCTATACTTTTAATAAATTTTAACGTTTATATCTATCCAAAGTCTGCCAAACTTAACCAGGTTATAGAACTTGATGCTATAAATAATAATTTTTAATAAGCATTGAAAAGTGCGATCGCCTCTATCCTAAAGTCAATACTCCTGCTGGAAAATCCACCAAAAGCCGCCGAGTTCTTAGCCAAGGCAAGCCTAATATAATTTCCCTGAATTCAGACCCAGCAACGACTTCAATAGTAAACTCTTGTGCATCTAATACTACTTTTCCTAAGTAAGTATTAAAAGTGATTTCACCCTTTCCAGTTACCACGTCTCTTGTTCCAACATTAAGCCACTCAAGAGCTTCTAAATCCTGGTTATTAATTGCCAGCCACTCTGTCGAGCCTGTATCAAGTAATGCTGTTACTGGTAATTTATCACCATCAGCAGCAATCAACTCAATGTCAAAAAATAACTGACCAATTTCATCAAACTCACCTTGGATCATATCCGACCACAGACCCCAGTCTCATTTAGCCGGAAAGTTGCAAATCGACGCTGCGGATATTTTTCAAGTGCTTGCTGTACAGCCACCATGCTATCTGAAGCAATGAAATAGTCTCCACTATCTGGCTCAATGTATATAAACCAGTTATAGTGCTTCTCGATTAACTGTGGGCGAAGTTTCTCAAAAATTACACGACCTCGCTGCTGAAATGCTTCTAATTCGGCTTGGCGCTTGGCTTGTTCTTCAGGCGAGATAGTAAGTTCTGGAAATAATCTTCCTCGACGAGGCTTTTGATGAGAATTAAGTTGTGTCATAGCTTTTAACTGATGAAACTCTTAATCAAATATACCATTAAAGTTGGTGGTGTTTATTGAATCTGTATGACTGGCGATCGCAAGTATGGAATGAAATTATCTGTTTTAATAACTAATATCAAATAGTCCAGATTTTGATTTTTTAGATGTTAGCCTCAGCTAAAATTTTAATAATTACGTTAACTGGGCCGGAACAGTAAACACATAACTCAGTAAGCTATTACGCTTTCAAATTGTACAGTCACTCATGAGGTTCATTAACCGCTGACGGTTAACTGTCAACCGTCAACAGCCAACACGAATGCTATCAGCAACAAATTCTAATTTATCAACATATTTTCTAGCTGCGATAACGCTCACAATTATTAAATTTACAACTTGTCACATCTATTTTATCTTAATAATATTAATTGATTTACTAAATCAATTTTTACTTAATTAATTTCCTGGTAGTAGTTAAGTAATTATTCCCAGTCAAGTAGAAATGCGAAAAATATACTAATTACTTATTAGCAAGGTAGCAAGTATATTTCCATTAAGTAAATGTTCAAATAGTCAAAATATATAGGACAATAAGATTACAAGTTTTAGCTAAATTCCGATTGCTGGTAACTCAACAAATCGTCTTTGGTGTGTGGGTAGTGTTAATTCACTAGATTTATTTACCTACAGACATTACGAGGTGACAATATGGACGCTAATAAGCTCCTAAATCTATATGCAGCAGGAGAACGGAATTTCAATAAAGCAAATTTGCATCAAGTAAACCTGACTGAAACTGACTTGAGTGGTGCAAATTTAGCTGAAGCTGACTTGAGTGGTGCTGACCTTTCTCAAGCCAACTTGAGTAGATGTAACTTTAGTCGGGCAAATCTGACTGATGCAGAACTTAGCGGAGCCAACTTAAGTGGTGCAAACTTGAGTGAAGTAAACTTGATTGGTGCAGACTTAATTAGGGGAAATCTGCAAGAAACTAACTTGAGTCGTGCAGATTTACGAAGTGCAAATTTAGCTTTGGCAAACTTGCTTGGTGCAAACCTTAGCGAGGCGGAAATGAGTGGGGCAGATTTAAGTCATGCCAATCTCAAAAAGGCAAATTTAATTGGCAGCAATATTAATGAAGCAGACCTTTTTGGTGCAGATTTAACAGGGGCAATCATCACTGAACAAGAGATGATTGGGGGAGTTTTGCATATAGGTTTATCTCATAAATGGGTAACTTGGGCTGGCGGTTGCTAATCTTCCTAGATAGTAGTTTTCGTTTGAGTAGACACGCGTTAAGGGCACAACATCTGTTGTGCCCTCACGAATGTTTGTAGATATTGCTTTGTAGTCGCTGGTGAAATACTAATAAACTAAAGGTGTCGAGCCGCGCATCTGACGTAAAGAATTGATACAACGAGGACAGTCACAGTTAAATAAAACGACTGCCATTTCGCTCTCTTCAACGTTAAACTTTAGCATAGGAACCTCATCTTGGGAAGACTCTACTTCCGGCTGATAGTTAGGAATTTCAGCCAATACGGAAGCCCTAGCACATACAAAACCAACTTTATGGTAATTGCGTATGCAAGATAGGCGGTCTGTAGTTTTGGCTTCTGGCTCTGTAGCTTGTGCTTGATTAAGCATTACTCCCATAGAAAGAATGGAGCTAATTAGGACTGGAGAAGAAAGCAAGCTTAGTATAAATTTGTTCATTGGTTTCCTTAGAAAATAATCTTGATTGCTCAGAATATCTGATTAAAACTTACAATTCAAGTAGATGTCCATCAGGAATACCAACGAGTTGTAGTATCAAGTTGGTCAATTAACGAGATACCGGGTGTTTGCAGTTTATTGTAGATGCGATCGCTTTTAGCAAGATTCTTAGTCTGATGCACCTCTTGTTGTTTCAGATGAAGCTGGAGTTGCTTTTAAAATAACAGAATTAAAAAAATAACTTTTTTTGTTCGTAGTGAGCGATTTCTCGCTACATACAAATATTTAAAATAATGTAGAGACAGGAATCCCATCTCTACACCTACAGCACTCGCTAAATATATATTTAACTCAACCGAGGCTATTTAACGAAAATTAGAATTGTGCCTTACCAAATTCATAAATTCCTCACGAGTCTTGCCATCTTCTGCAAAAACACCGCGCATCGCACTAGTTACTGTCCAAGAACCGGGTTTTTGAACACCACGCATCACCATACACATGTGAGTGGCTTCTACTACAACTGCTACCCCTTGAGGTTTGAGTAACCCTTGCAATGCATCAGCAATTTGCACCGTCAAACGTTCTTGCACTTGTAAGCGTCGTGCATACATTTCGCAAATACGGGCAATTTTAGATAATCCTATCACTTTGCCATTGGGAATGTAGGCAACATGAGCGCGACCAATTATCGGTAGAATATGATGCTCACAGGAACTAAAAATATCGATATCCCGAACCAACACCATCTCATTGGCATCTTCTGTGAATACTGCTCCATTTAGCAGTTCATTCAAAGATTCATGATATCCCTTGGTGAGAAACTGCAATGCTTTCATCACCCTTTTGGGAGTATCTTTTAGTCCTTCACGGTCTGGATCTTCTCCTAATCCAATCAACAGAGTACGCACAGCTTGCATCATTTCTGCTTCTGTTACAGTTTGCTGTTGCTGAGTTGCTAAAGATGACAGTATTTGATCAGCAGAAGTTAGATCGGGACGAATCGATAAAGTCATTTTTTGAGTCTTGTAGAAATGTTTGACAAATTAGTCTGTAGTCAGATATCGGTTGCCATTGACCGCTAACTAGTAACTGAGTGTAACATATCTTTACACTTCTTCATTATACTAAACATTGATGAAGCTGATAGTAAATTTCACTCGTTTCTAAGTTTCGTCCAATGAAAACTAGCTGATTTTTAGGCAAAGAATGCCAGTTATCAGCGTGTAAGTTGTAACGAGGGCCACTGAGTTGAAAGATATGGCGTAAGTCGCTATCACTAAACCAAAGAATACCTTTAGCGCGGAACACACCTTGTGGCATTTGTCCAGTAAGAAATTCCTCAAACTTGTGGATATCAAAAGGGCGATCGCTTTGAAAAGAAACCGAAACAAATCCATCATTGTCTAAATGATGTGAGTGATGTTCATGATGGTGATGATGATGCTCATGTTCATGATCATGGTGATGCTCATGGTTGTCTTCTTGAGCAAGAGAAGTATATTCAGCTGTAGAAGTCAACTCCACATCCAAAATTAATGGTAACGAAACCTGTCCATATTGAGTATGTAGAATTTTCGCTCCCGCCTTCATTTCGTGAATGTAAGTTTCTAATTCTTTGAGTTTATCTGAGCTAACGAGGTCAACTTTATTTAGGAGAACAATATCTGCATAAGTTATCTGTTTTAAAGCTGCTTCGCTCTGGAAATGTTCTGCATTAAAAACCTCAGAATCTACTAAGGTGAGGATAGAATCGAGGTTAGTAAAATCTCTCAATTCTGTGCCCAAAAACGTTAAGATAATTGGCAAAGGGTCAGCAATACCCGTGGTTTCGATAACTAAATAGTCAATGCGGTCTTCTCTTTCTAAAACGCGATAAACAGCATCAACTAGCCCATCGTTTATCGTACAACAAATACAGCCATTGCTGAGTTCTACCATATCTTTATCTACAGAAACTAGTAATTGGCTATCAATGTTGATATCACCAAACTCATTAACTAGTACTGCCACTTTTAAATCTTGTTTGTTCTTGAGAATTTGATTAAGCAGTGTGGTTTTACCACTACCTAAAAATCCAGTAATGATAGTAACAGGCATTCCCTTTTTAGGAATATCAAGAATAGTATTAGTAGCTGATTCTTTGAAAGTGTTCATGTGCTATCCTCCTGTGGAGTTATTAAAGATAAAAACTTGTCAGAAAAGGAAAATCTCCAGCGGAATTATCGCTCAATATCCCAAAAAATCTCTCCAAT
>NZ_VJXY01000010.1:44184-103485 GCF_014831675.1 Komarekiella delphini-convector SJRDD-AB1
GAACTAAAAACTGCTCAATGAATCATATGCATTTAAATTGCACATTACCTCGATATTAAGGTTGACTGTCAACAGTTAACAGTCAACAGTTAACAGCTACAAAGAGTAGTTATGCAATTTAGACGCGCATTAGCTTAAAAGGAAAATCTCCAGCGGAATTATCGCTCAATATCCCAAAAAATCTCTCCAATGAACTAAAAACTGCTCAATGAATCATATGCATTTAAATTGCACATTACCTCGATATTAAGGTTGACTGTCAACAGTTAACAGTCAACAGTTAACAGCTACAAAGAGTAGTTATGCAATTTAGACGCGTATTAGCTTAATTGGTCGTTGGCGATCGCTATTAAGTTGAGTTCCCGGAAAGGAATTTTGCATAGCGATCGCCAAGATGTGAAGGCAGGTGTGGCGAATTTGTACAAGTTAATGCTTCCCGGAACTGGATTAAAGAACTGACCATAGCCTGTAAATAATGAGAATCGTTATCATTGTAACGCAAAAAACTCTTTGCAACACCATCTATGCAAAGGACAAGCAGCAAACTGCACATTCTTGAGATATGAACGTTATTTAGGTATTTCTACAGATGGTAGGTGGGTAGACGTAATTAAATATCAGATAAAACTTATGTTCGTAGTGAGCGGTCTATCGCTCTTTGTAGAGTTTTAAATGACTTTTTCAGAATATAACAAGTTTTGTATTTTCAAAACTTGAGGTTAAATAAATAAAGTCTGCTTTCACACACATTTTATTTTTACTTGTAAATTGCTCATGACTTACAAAATTATTGCCAAGTTGAATGAAAATCATATTCTAGAACTAGTAGAATTGTACAAAAATGAATTTTGGACTAAAAACCGTACATATCAGCAAGTTGTTAAAATGTTGAACGCATCAAATATTATTATTGGTTTAGTAGATGACAGCGAACAATTGATTGGGTTTACTCGCGTTCTCACTGACTTTGTATATAGAGCAACTATTTATGATGTCATCATCAAGCCGAACTATAGAAAGATGGGACTTGGCAATAAATTACTAGATGCAGTGATTAATCATCCCCAGTTAAGCGCAGTTGAAAATGTTGCTCTTTACTGTTTACCAGAAATGATCCCATTTTATGAACGTTGGGGTTTTACAACTAATATGGGACAAATTCAGTTAATGTATAGGGGAAAACCAATTACCTAAAGAAGTTACAAATGATTATTAAACCAGAAAATATACCAAGTCGGACAACTTCGATTTACCCAAATGAATTTAAGCCTCTCGTAGTAGGACGAGCAAAACAAGCATTAGGAAATGTGGCAGGATTGAAAAATTTTGGTGTCAACTTAGTCACTCTTGCACCAGGAAGCTGTTCTGCTCTCAGACATTGGCATACTTGCCAAGATGAGTTTATTTATGTCATAGAAGGTGAAGTGACGCTAGTTAATAATGCAGGAAAACAAATCCTTAAACCGGGAATGATGGCAGCTTTTCCAGCAGGGGAAGCAGATGGACACCATCTAGTGAATCATTCCAATGCAGTGGTAGTGTATTTAGAAGTTGGAGATAGAAGCCCCAATGATGAAGCTTACTATCCAGATGATGACTTGATTGCTAAATCTGCTGCTGATGGCGGTCGAATTTTCACACACAAAGATGGAACGTTGTACGAAAGTTAAACTACAAAAATCAAGGAAATTGTAAATATGTCTACCAAGCGTCTTGAAGATATAGACAGCTTTCTTCAGCTATCAGATGTAATTGCTACTTGCGGACAACCAACCGCAGAACAGTTTGCAGCAATTAAACAATCAGGATACCAATTAATTGTGAATTTAGCACTGTCAACATCGAGTAATGCTTTACTTAATGAAAAACAAATTGTGGAATCTCAAGGCATGGAGTATGCACACATTCCTGTGCTTTGGGAAAATCCTACTATTAAGGATGTAACAGAGTTTTTTAACACCTTAGAAGCAAACGCCAATAAAAAAATATTAGTCCATTGTGCTGCTAATAAGAGAGTTTCAGCTTTTATGTATCTTTATCGTCGCCTTCATCAAGGCATGAATGATCAAGAGGCTAAGCAGGATTTGAATCAGATTTGGATTCCTAATGAAATCTGGAGTAAGTTTATGCAAGAAGTGATTGATAATTATCATTCATAGAAGCTATAAAAAAGTATATTCATCTGGAGAAATTAAATTTTTGATATCAACTTTATTCGCCTTATTTAACTGGAAACTATTCTTTTTACTAGGCATAACTGCATATCATACAATTGCTAGCAGACAAGAAAAATTGTATACGAAGCCATTAGGTAAGTTGATTGATGTGGAAGGTCATCAATTACATCTATATTGCGCTGGTGAAGGAAATACAACGATAGTTTTAGATCATAGCCTTGGAGGAATAGAGGGATATTTACTGGTAGAAGAATTAGCTAAACTTACACGGGTTTGTATATATGACAGAGCCGGATATGGTTGGAGTCAATCAAATTGGAAACCGCGTACTAGTGAACAGATTGTCAAAGAATTACACAGTCTTCTAATCAAAGCAGAAATTAAGCCGCCTTACATTTTAGTAGGTAACTCATTCGGTACTTATAATATGCGTCTATATGCTCATCATTTTCGTGAAGAAGTAGTAGGAATGGTTTTAACAGATGGTTTGCATGAAAAATTGATGTTGGCGATGCCTATTAGTCTCCAGATATTGAAATTATTTTTCTCAATTTCTTTTGCGATCGCATCCCTTGGGGCTACATTAGGAATTGTTCGCTTTTTAGGTATACTGGGTACATTTGAAATTATCAAAAAAGAACTTCGCCAGTTTTCGCCTACATCATTAAAAATCGTTAAAACATCTTTTTACTCTGCAAAACATTGGCTAACTATGTTTAGAGAAATGTGGAGTTTAAATACCAGTAGTTATCAAGTCCAAAAAGCTAAGAATTTTGGCATGATTCCAATTATTAATATCAAAGCAAATACTTTTCTAAAGCCTTCCTTAGGGAGGCTTTATTTTTCGATACAATCAGCCGATAAACTTCGTAACAAAATGCACTCTAATTTACTATTGCTTTCAACTGACTGCCAACAATTATTAGCAGAAAAGAGCGGTCATTTTGTTTGGATAGATCAGCGAGAAATAATTCTACAAGCAGTTACACAACTTTTACAAAAAGTTCAAAATATCGATTATTAACTAGCTTGAGTATTAACCAGTATAATAACCTGAATATTATTTACCAAAATCCGCTAATCAAACTTCTCTGTATGTCCTTTGCAGTTCCATATTCTCACCATGTCCACCCAACATATAATCCAAAGCATATATACTGATGGCGCTTGCACTGGTAATCCTGGGCCTGGCGGTTGGGGTGTCGTTGTTTACTTTAGTGATGGCTCAATTCACGAAATGGGCGATGCATCCCCCCATACCACCAACAATAAGATGGAAATGCAAGCTGCGATCGCAGCTTTAAAGTTCTTGGAAACGTCTGGACAAACTCAACCCGTAACCCTTTATACCGATAGCGAATACCTGATTAACTGCGTTACCAAGTGGATTACAGGCTGGAAAAAAAAAGGTTGGAAAAAGTCAGATGGCAACCCAGTCCAAAATCAAGACCTTTTGGAAACCCTTGATAAACTCAATAGCCGATTAGTAAAGTGGCAACACGTCCGAGGACATTCTGGTAACATAGGTAACGAACGTTGTGATGTGATTGCTCGCACTTATGCTAGTGGCAAAACCCCATCCCTACAGCAATTATTCCCTAAACATTCTCATAAATCTTTATATTCCCAAAGTGAACTAAATGTAGCAAAAGTATCTGACTTTAAAGCAAACTCTACAATAATTGACAAAAGCACACAGCAAATCAGTATTTCTACATCAGAAATAACCATTATGGAACCATCAACTGGGACAGCCGCAGCCACAAATGACGAAAAACTGCCTGAGATGAGGGTTTCGCAACTCCGCAACTTAATCGAAACTCTGCGTATTGCTGATGAAATTTCCGAAAAAGGTTATTTAATCACCAGTTCTGAACTAGCAGACTTGATGGATGTCCACGCTAGCGCCGTCACTAGTCGAGGAGATCAGTGGCGCTGGCGAAACTGGATAGTATCACGGGTACGTCGTGAAGGTAATCAAATTCTTTGGGAACTGGAACGCGGCGATAAAGTGGGAGGTGAAGGTGAGGAGTGAGGAGTTAGGGTGCAGGGGGAGAACAAATAGTGACTGTTGACTGTTGACTGTTGACTGTTGACTGTTGACTGTTGACTGTTGACTGTTGACTAACTACTCAGCACTGTATTTGCGTCCCCGCCATTCGCGTGGGGTGCGGAACGCAGACAAGAAGATTCGTAGTACTGCTAGGGGGTCAGCTAAAGGGGAAAGCCAGAATAACCAGCCACCTTTGACGCTTTTACGATCATAAGAGGGTGCGATCGCTAATAGCATTGCAAAGCGAATCAGTAGTAGAAATAAATTTAGTCCCAATAAGAGGAGCAGAGGGGAAGAGGGGAAGAGGGGAAGAGGGGAAAAGAGGTAAGCAAGGACAATTACAAGGGGTAAACCTTGGACTGCAAAGAGTAGCCATAAATCTCCCCAAATCTGAGCAGGAGAAGATGCATCTTTGAGGTCGAGACTCCGCCCCCATTCTTTCCATGTCTCCATAGCTCCCTCATACATCCGCACCTTCAATACTTTCGCACCATCTAAGAAGCCTACCTTAAACCCTTGAGCAGCAATATTCCGTGCCAAGGTGACATCATCGCAAAAAGAACTACGCGCACTCGTATAACCACCCACAGTCGCTAAAACAGAACGACGGCACAAAAAGCACTGTCCATTAGCCATTACCCTTTCTGGCTGCTCCGTATTGATCCCCGCTGGGTCAAACCGATAAAGCAGAGTCATTAACAAAGCCGGTTGTAACCAGCACTCCCCTGGATATTTGAGGATAAACTGGGGCGAAAGAGAAACCAGATCATAGCCTTGTGCTTCGGCTGTCTTCACTAAACCAGCAATCAAACCAGGATGGGGTTGAATATCAGCATCCAGTCCCATAAACCACTGACTGTCTTCTGAACTATGCAAAAAGCCATTATGCAACGCCCAAGGACGCCCCACCCAACCCGATGGTAAAGGGTCATCTGTCATTAGGCGAAAGCGGGGATCTTGCTGCTGTGCTGCTTTAACTAAATCGGGAGTGCCATCCTGAGACTTGCTGTCTACAACGATAATTTCCCGGACTTCGTAGCTTTGCCGACTTAAGCCAGCTAACAGAGGGCTAATACGAAGAACCTCATTCAATGTAGGAACGACAACGCTAACACTACCCAAAAGCTCCGGTGTTGGCTGTTGGGGTTCTATCGGAGGATGGCGTCTTGGCCCCTTCAGCAAGCGCGAAAGCAAAATCGCCGTTGCTGGTATTTGGATAAGTAGCAAGAAAAGCGATATGGCGCTTTCTACTGTCAAGGCGTTGTCCACTATCAAAATACTTAACAATTAAAATCCCGACTATAAAAATGTCAATTGGGCATTGGTAAAGATAATTATTCTTTTGCTCCCCAATCCCCAGTCCCCAGTCCCCAGCCCCCAATCCCCAATCCCCAATTTATGGACTTACTTCAAAGCAACTTTGATGCTTGCTACTGAGACTTCATTGGTTGCTGGTTCAACAGCAACTTGAGCGGGTGTGGTTGAGCTTCTTAACCACAGCACCACAGCGGGAGCCACACCTAGAAATAAGCCTAGTAACACAGGTATGGAGAACCCAGCAGCCAAGCTCAGTCCGGCGGCGAAGGCAAAGTTAGTTAAATAAACAACCAAGGGCAGATTGAGCTGCGATCGCTTTAATTTAATTGAGGTATTTCTCCACAATAATCCTGCCACACTCATAAACAATGCACTAGTACCAAACCAACCTGCATAGTTTTGGTAAGGTGTGCCAAAGAAAGCTCCTGGTTTTTCCCAGTACCAGAAAGGCAAAGCCGATTGACTCATAGCTGGCTCAAGGGCAAAGTCCCAGCAAGTAAACAGCAAAGCACCAACAGCTATAGCAGCAATATGGCGACCCCAACTGGGTTTTTGAGCCACTTTCAAACCAGATCTAGCAATTAGGTAAGACGACAGCCCAACATAAAACCAAGATAAAGGAATTGTGAAAGGAACTAGCCCCGCAATTTTATAACCCAAGCCACTCAAGTAGCTATAATCACCAAATGGAAAACCCGTGCTGGTTCCCAGTAGTTCACTGCCCAAAGATATAAACACAGCCGGCAGCATAAAAGCCAGCCAAGCTCCCAATCCTAGCGATCGGTAGGCATAAATAGAGACAGCGATCGTCCCCAAAATGATATCAACTACACCACCACCAGCCATACTTAACTGTATGGCAGTTTCTCCAACCTGCGATAAGTTTAAAATTATTTCGGCATGAGGTACTACAAGTAGCATCCCTACCAGTCCAAATGCCTTTGACACGATATGACCAATGAGGCATACGCGCTCAGCAATAACAAGTTGTCTCATGATTATTCCTTAACAAGATGTGATACGCGGCTACTCGGCTGCTAATAGTTTACAAATGTTTAAGAACATATTTAAACACTTTATGTCGCAATTCTGGAGCAAACTTGTTTGGCTTGGTTGGGCAGAGCATAACAGCCTATTGATTGAAGCAATAAAAAATATGATGATAGACTTACCAGTCTAAGCCAAGATAGTCAAGATATACATAACTTCGTTTGGTTTGCTTTGGGTTTCTTGTCTTACTGATACTCAGAGGCGTTTTATACCTGAATATGGTTGAGGGTGGACAAATGTCAGCAACTCATCAAATCCTCAAGTAAAATAGAGCCTTTAATTACCCTACAAAGTTGTGGAATAATAGCTTGACCCAGTACAGATATAAACCCATGTCAATTTTAAAAAGAGTTCCCTGGGTTTCTTTGGCACTAGTATTGCTTAGCTACAGTACCTTGGGCTGGGTAATATCTGAAACACGTCCCCCTTTGTTTGTGTGGTTGGTAGTTGTAGTTGCGATCTTACTTTTACTGATAACGTTAACCACTCCTTGGTCGAAGATGGCACGCTATTATACTATTTTGTTTAAATCAAATACTAGGTCTTTTGGTGTTGCCGTTTTAGCGGCTTTCTTGTTCTTCGTCATGCTTGCCTGGTTTCGGGTATTTCTTGATACCTTACTCATCCTTTCTGCGACTATATTAGTCAAGATAGACTTTCAAACAGCTGGTTTTAGAGAAGGCCTAGGTTTTGTGATTACATCTATCTTTTCATTGGCAGGTTTAGCTTTGGGTGCGCTAGTCTACAAGTTAATTTGATATCAAGTAAATTTCCGAAATTTACTATCAATTTTGATACTTTCGGCGTCATTGCTCTAAGGCAGTTTGAACTTGTTGATATTCGGCTGAGATATTGGCAATTTGCGCTTTTGCCAAATACGCCAAGAAATTAAAATGGTGCTGACAATAATGGGATAGAGAGCATCTACAATCGGATCTTTTTCAAGTTTAATTTGTTTCTTGATCGAGCATGCTATTGTTGGTGCGATCAAAGACGAGAAATTTTGACACTTAGAGTCAAAATGTAGGATGCTCAAACAGCAACAAAGAAAGGAAAAAATCCATGATAAAAATCGATATCCAAGTAGTGACAACTGCTTTTGTTGCTGATTCTCCTACTTCTTTGGCTCCTCCTTTTGTTGTTAAACCCCAACTACAACCGTTGATAGCAACTAAAGCTCCAAAAATAAACCCTTTAAGCAAAACAATAAACAAATCTGATGGTTCTAAAAAATTTCTGACTGACTCTAAAAAAGTTTCTGGCAGAATTTGGTAAAACTGTGAACCGGCAAAAACTCCACCAATGATACCCATAAATAAAGCAAAAACTGTCATAAAAGGCATCATTAAACAACAAGCAATTACTCTCGGAAGTACTAAATAATCAATTGGATCAGTTTTGAGCATATACAGTGCATCAATTTGCTCTGTCACCCGCATTGCTCCTATTTCAGCTGCATAAGCAGAGCCTACTTGTCCCGCAAGAATACTAGCAGTCAAAATTGGAGCCAGTTCTCTGCAAAAAGCTAATGCAAAAGCACCTCCCACCGCATTGACAGCCCCAAATCTCACTAATTCTCTTGCAGTTTGAATCGTAAAAATCATACCTGCAAAACCACTCACAAGCAGAACTGGAGAGATAGAAGTTGGCCCAGCAGTCACCATGTGTTGCAGAATCTTGCGGTAGTAAGTTTTTCCTTGGAGTAAATGCAGCCAGACTTGACCACAAAGGAGTATTGCAGCAAAACAGCGTACAATGCAGGACTGCTCGAATTTTTTTTGGGGTTGCAATTTAATCGCCATTAAGACTGACTTTTTTTGCACCTATGTTAAGGCGTGGTTCATGAATAGACGCTGCTTGCCCTCAAATTTTGAGGATAATGTTTCAGCATGGATCAACTCAGCTTAGTAAACTCTACCGGAAAATAGCGTTAATCTTTCAAATATGACCATGAATAAATACGTTATTTTTGTGCTGCTATTGATACTCTCGATCTCAGTGGCACTGCCATCTTATGCGTCTGTGTGCCGTAATCATGGTGGTCAGCAGATTTGCATTCTTAGTATCAACCGAAGTGCCAAAAATTATTGGGAATACAGAGCAACTGTGAGTGTGAATGGAGTCAGAAGGCCTATTGAGGTCTACAACTGTCGTGAGCAAGTCAAAGTGCAACAAGACGGGACTGTTTTGCCATTTAAACAAAAAGACCCTGGTAAGCTAATATGCAGTTTTTTCAATTCTTCTGTGCGGTAAATACGCGCCAGATGATGAAAACCGTAAAACTTAGATAGGCTAATACCGTTAGCCACTCTTGCCAGCTACTAAATGTATCATTCATTAGTAAAAGCCGAAAAATAAATAAAGGTAATTTTTTTCACCTCTAAATCCTACACGCTCACGCTATCAGTCGGTTACTGTATTGCTCATAATGTTGATGACAAAGGCTATTCAAAATCTTTTAGCTAATTTTCCGGAATTGATCCGGTTGGGGTGGTATCCCTGATCAGACTATCGATTTTATGTTTACCATCTATAACTAAACTTCGGGGAATATTGCCTCATCTTTTCTCAAAAGCTCGGTCTTCACGACTGAGCTTTTGATTTTTGATACATACACGTTGTGGTATGAGCCAGCTTGGGGCTGTATTTTGCTGAGCACAATAAGAAAAAAGTTATTTCAAATTTCCTCGCTAATTTTCTGGAATTGATCCGGTTGGGGTGGTATCCCTGATCAGACTATCGATTTTATGTTTACCATCTATAACTAAACTTTGGGGAATATTGCCCCATTTCTTTCCTTCAAAAGCCTGATCTTCGCGATCAGGCTTTTGATTTTTAATACACGCCCGTTGTAGTAGAGAGGTTGCATTGCAACGTCTCTGCAGGTCGTGATTAACGTGAAATCGTATAAGTCAGCGTGGCAGTGAAAGCCGCACTTGAGCATAATATCGGGTATTATATAAGACATTTTTTCAGAAACCTTTGAGGGATTTTATCAGTCTGGTACTCCAAATTCTGCAAACACCCGATAATGTCATCTTTTGCTCAAGGCATCCCCGGATTGCCCGATCTGACACATCCAACTGAGCTAGTCCAATTTGGAACTCAAGTGCTCAAAGGTTCACTATTATTAGTATTTTTGATCGTAGCTTTGGGAGTTGCGATCGCTCTGATAAGTTTTTCTCTACGTCGAAATCACCCAGAACAATTGATATTCATTGGTGAATGGGCTGTTCGTTATTCCCAACTTTTACGGGGATTGCAGCATTTAGCTCTGGTATTAATTCTATTAGTGACTGGATTTTTCTTTTGTTCAACTTTGAGCAATCGCTACCACCACTGGGAACAGGCAAAGGTGGCTCAAGTAACCCAAAGTGTTGCAGGCGAGAAACTCGAACAATTTGCGCCCCAAGTACGCTACGTTACGCAAGAACCATACACCTATACCACCCAAGTTAATGGCAAGATAGTCCAAGTAAATGAGACGCGAGAAGTCAACCGCTACCTAACGCTAGCTGGCTCACAAATTCAGGTCAAGCTTGACCAAAGCACAGATGTTCAAGGTCGCAGCTCAATTTATCGCGCAGATTACACGGCTGATTATAAAGTTGTCAATCAACTCAAAAATATTAGTAGTTTCTTTTTTGAAGTACCGCCGCCCAATGGCTACACGCTACTTGCCAGCTATAAAGTAGAGCGTGACCGGACTCGACTCCAGCAAACTAATCCGGGGGAATATAGCTTTCCTTTCCGCCTGCAACCAGGTGAAGAAACTAGCTTTCGAGTCACCTATCAAGCTCAAGGAGGGCCCCGTTGGGTTTATAGTGCAACGAGTCAGTTGCTTTCTAATTTCCGCTTAACGGCGATCGCTAACTTCGCTCCTGCTGATTTTGCGAGTGGTATTGTACCCAATGAGATTAAAGCTGACGGACGCAGTACCCAATTTACTTGGATATTTGATGACAATGTTTCTGTAAAAAACCCATTTGGAGTATTTACCAATACCGAACCCATTCGCCACACTGGCATCATTCCCCGAATTTTATTGCTAGCACCAGCATTATTTTTGTGGTGGATATTATTACTATATTGGTCGCTACCCATGAGTCTCAAAAATGTTGCGATCGCAGGCGGTATTTTCTTTGCTTGTCTGCTGGCTTTAACCTATTTGGGTCGCTTGATGAATGCTCAGTTAGCTTGGACTTTGATTTCCCTAGTCTTACTCTTTTTAACATGGGGGTTGGGAGCAAACCGCAGTGCTTCCCTAGCTGCCATTATCTGCACTATTGCTGGTGCAGTATTACCCGTCTTTGGTTTACTAGTACCGTTCAGCGGACTCACCCTTAGCGTAGCCGGCTTACTCTCAGTGGTCTGGCTAGCAGTTCGCCATTGGTATGGCTGGTACAATTTACACCCAGAAAAGTAATAGACCTGCCTTAAAACTTGTCAAGTCAACATAATTCGTAATTATTTGGTCAATTGCTTGTTCTTATATCAATACAGTTCAGTCAAGCATTTCTTCCTTCTCTTTGCGTCCTTTGCGTCCTTCTGGTGCGTCCGCTACGCGTTGGCGGAAGCCTCTTGTAGAGAAGGCGGTTCGTTAAAAATTAGATGATTGTTGCAACAGAACCTTCACTCTTGTGAAAAACGGTTAAAACGGCGTCTTTGTTCTGAGATGTAGTGTTTGTCCCGATTGGGGATGCTCAAAGCGAAGTTCCCTTGCATGAAGATGTAAGCGATTGGCAACGGCATCACATCCATAGAGGCGATCGCCTAAAATTGTTACCCCAAGTCCTTGCGAATCGGCAGCGTGAACCCGCAATTGATGGGTGCGTCCTGTAAGTGGTATAAACTCTACACGAGTGTAGTCCCCTTCTCTGGCTATTACCTGAAATTTAGTCAAGCTGGGTTTACCGCGCTGCCAATCGACTTGCTGATAAGGGCGATTTTGAGGATCTCCCCACAAGGGTAGTTCAATCACACCTTGAGCAGTTGTTACGGAGCCGGTAACTACAGCTTCATAAACCTTGTAAATTTGTCGTTGTTGAAATTGCCGACTTAGCTGGCGATGGGTTTGGCGATCGCAAGCTAGCAGTAAAATCCCTGAAGTTTCCTGATCCAGGCGATGCACAGCCGCCAGCGCTATGCCATCAGGTAATAAATGACGTAACCGACTGACGACGCTATCTTGGCGATCGCGATAACGACCGGGTACTGAAAGTAGTCCTGGGGGTTTGTTCACAGCAATCAGCCATTCGTCTTCATAAACAATGGGTATGACTCCTCCCCTGCTAAAGGAGCTTAAAACTTCTCCTTCCCGACGAGGTAAATTAGGTTTTAATCCTGAAAGCAGAAACCCCATCAATGGCTGACAGCGCTCTACACAAGCTCCATAGAACTCTCCTTGGACTTTGTTTTGATTCATTGAAGACGCTCCCCACCAAAACTCTGCCATTGCTAATGGTTTTAGCTCATGTGTTGCTGCATAGTGCAATAGTTTTGGAGCACAACAGTCTCCTGTGCCAGTAGGCATACCGAATGGCATCAATTGCTGCAACGATAGAGATTGCCTGGAAAAATTAGTCAGGCTGTAGGCTGCGTGCATCTGAGCCTGCAATTGCTGGGATAGCGCTTTACGCTGTTGTTTGAGTTCACGCATCCGTTCATCGGTCGTTGTAATCAGCTGCTTGAGCGGCTGTAACACTTCATTTTGCTGGCGTTTGAGCTGCCGTCGCTCAATTCCATGCAAACGGCTTTCGGCGTCGAGTTGTTCTAAGGCAATAGTCAGTGCTTCCGCAGTGAGAGTTTCCTCCGAAGTTTGCCCGGAGGGAAACCGACGCCAGTCGCCTGCGGAGGGAGACCATCCCCGAAGTTTGGATCGGAGGAAGCCTCCGCTCCAACTTCTCTTCGCAGTGCTGGCTCCTCCTTGCAACTTCTCGTATAGTAGCTGACGTTTTTCCTGCCGTTGATGTTTGCAATATCGATGGCGATCGCTCATTTGTTGTAACTGTTGCTCAAACTCGCGCAAGAGCACTTCGTACTGCTGCCGTTCGGTCAACTGCTTCAGGGTAATAAGTTCTTGCTTGATAGCATCCAATTGGGCTAATGTGCGAGCTTCCTCTAGAGCAACTTGACTTCGTCCGGGAATTGGCGGCACCCAGCCATCAAAAATAGCATAACCATTTAGAAGACCAGAGAAAGCTTTTAGTACACGTTGTTCGCCAGTAGGTAGTTCAACTAGTAATATGCCATACATCTTGCCCTCACGATTATAAAGGTCATTTTTGGCGAGGTGTTGCATTAAACCGTGAGCGATCGCTTCGGCCATTGGGGTGCGGGGCAGTCTTAAAGTTTTACCAGTTTGAGGACAATATCCTTCGTAGTAATAGCTAACAGATAAATCACTGACTGCACAATTAGAATTCATGAAATCTGCAAGCGCGTGCAGAAGTACTGTATAAGGCATGATTTAAAATATGGCTAATTTCTATATCTGAAATTATTGCGTTTTAGCTTACTACTATCAAGCATCATCTATCACACCGAGCAACTTTAAATTTATTTGACAGAGAGTTTACTGAGTGTTTTCCTATATTCGAATCATACCAGAATCAGAGCTATCGCCACTTCCCCAGCAACAAATAACCTCATTTTTCCATCTCTAAAAGCGCTTGTTTTTTCAATTCTTCCTGATGCAGGCATAACCAAAGCGGAGATATAGATAGTAGATGCACCTTAATTAAATCAAAGCCCTCAGCTTTTAGTTGAAGGCTTTTTTTTTGCCAACTTTTCATTGTTAAGTTTTAACATTTTTGTAATTACGACAAATAAAAAACCCAGTTTATCCTGATGCAGCAATAACTAAGATGGATAAGTAAATAGTAGATGCACCCTTAAAAATTATTGCTCTCAGCCTTTGGCTGGGGGCTTTTATTGTATCAACTTATAATAAGTAATAATTTATAATTTTGTGCATAAAAAATAATTTTGCAATGGGTAAGATTTTCCCGGATGCGGCAATAAGTGAGATGGATAAATAAATAGTAGATGCACCCTTAAAAATTATTGCTCTCAGCCTTTGGCTGAGGGCTTTTATTATTTAAATATAGATGGTAGCCAACTGGGAGCTAACCAAAGTGCATAACCAATGAAGGCAAATAGTAAGGTAATCAAAGCAGTGATTACGTAACTTATGCAAATTAATAAACCGTCAGATTCGATAGTGGCAACTGCTAAAAGTAAAATACCTACAGTGGGGATGGGATTTGTAAAGGGAATTGGTGACATGAGCAACAGTGTTAACCAAGAAATACAAAGCCCATTAATTCGCCAAGTTAAAGGATGATGGGCTATTTTCGCTAACCGAGGACGGGCGATTTTTTGTAACACCTTGGTAAGACGTCCCAGGTTTTGCAAAAGTAACTTGGCAAAAGAGCGAGGAAATTTGTAGTTAGCGATTCTTCTGGGTAGCCAAGGCGATCGCCTCCCCAAGACCATTTGTACTGATAACAGCAAGCAAGCAGCACCAAACGGCCCAGCTAATCCCGGTGGCATAGGAAACAAAAACGGCAAAACTAATAATGCAATTACTAGGCTAAATCCCCGTTCAGAAGTTTCTGCCAGAATATCGCCTAGAGTCAACGACTGTTCAGATAGGCGTTGCAGCAGGGACTTAATGTCTTGAGAAAATCTCAGATGCATTTGGCGCGAGTTGATGCGAGTTGCCACACAATAACCAACTTCACTTAATTAAAAAAAGGTAAATATAAATACAAGCATAGCTAATTCTTAAAATACCAAATTTTTCTCAGGTAATTGACCCCATGTCTAAAGCCAGGGGCTTGCGCCGGATTAGTTATCGGTCAGAGGGGACTTCAAGCAAAAAAATGGGATGGGAGACGATCTACTAGAATTTTCACGCCTAGGGCAGACAGAAATGCGTTCCACAACCGTTATTATCAGTCAATTGGTGCAGCAAGCAGGTACAATCGCAGTTGCAGGCGGAACTGGTCGGGCGATCGCTTCACTGGCAGATCGAGCCATTGGCAGCGGTAGAGGGCGACCCAGTGCTACTGTGGTTAGTGCTGCAAAATTTATTGTGGAATGCAATCAAGTACACCCGCGATCGCCTCATTCATCGACATGGCGGACGCATCTGGGCAGAAGGCGTGACCGACCAGGGCGCACAACGTTATACTTTTCGCTCTCAAAGCATGAGGCACAGTTATGACAGCACTCCGATTTCTTCTGCTCGAAGGCAATCCTCTGGATGCACAGGTGATATATCTCATGCTGAGCGATAGCGGCGTTGACTGTGAACTGCTACGGGTGGAAACTCGCGCTGACTTTATGAGGGCATTAGAAACCAATGCGTTTGATTTGATTTTGGCAGATTATTCTTTGCCCGGTTTTGATGGCATTTCGGCCTTGGAAATTGCCCAAAACTTTTGTCCTGACACGCCTTTTATTTTCGTCTCTGCCAGTATAGGCGAAGAATTGGTGATCGAAGCCCTCAAATTGGGAGCCACCGACTATGTGCTGAAGCGCAACTTAGGGCGGTTGGTGCCCTGTATCCAACGAGCATTGCAAGAAGCCCAAGAAAAGTGCGATCGCCAATTTGCCGAAGCAGCACTACACCAAAGCGAAATCCGCCTTCGTCAAGTTGCGGCAAACCTGCCTCATGGTGCTGTGTTTATTTTGGATCGCGATTTGCGCTACCTGCTTGCAGAAGGCGAAGCGCTGGAGCAAGTCGGCATGACCACTCAAAATTTTGTCGGCAAAACACTCTGGGAAGCGCTTGAACCCACCCTCGCAGCAAACTACGAACCCTACTACCGTCAAGCTCTCAATGGCGAATCGTTTAGCTTAGAGCATTCTAGCCACAATCGCTACTATATCTCTCATGGCACACCCTTACGCAACGATATTGGGAGAGTTGATGCTGTGCTGGCAATGTCCTACGACATTACTGATCGCAAACAAATCGAAATCGCCCTCAAACAAAGTGAAGCTCGTTTTCGGTTGCTCTATGACATCACCAGCGATCTACTTGCGGTCGAGCAACCCATGACGCTCATGCACAACCTATTTAGCAAACTTTCACTCCAGTTAGGGTTGGACTATTACTACAACTACATCGTAGAGGAAAAAGACAATCGCCCCATCTTGCATTTGAAAAACTATGAGGGTAATGCTCAAGAGGTGGCTGAGGTGATCAAGTCGATTGAGTTTGGTGAACACATCTGTGGATGGGTGGCTCAAGAACGATCTGCCGTCGTTCTCGACCACGCCCAAATTGCCACTCATTCTGATGCTCAAATCCTCCGTGACCTGAATACCACCGCTTATGTTAGTCAACCGTTGATTGTGCAGGAACGGTTATTGGGAACCATCTCGTTTGGTAGCTGTACGCGCACTCGCTTTACTTCAGAAGAAATCGATTTGCTGCAATTGATGTCTGAGCAAGTAGCGATCGCCCTTGATCGAGCAAACCTAATTGTCTCGATTCAGCAGCACGCAGAACAGTTGCAACGAGCTAACCAGATTAAAGACGAGTTTTTAGCGGTGCTGTCTCATGAGTTGCGATCGCCCCTTAACCCCATTTTGGGCTGGACACAACTGCTGCAAAACGGCAAGCTCAATGCCGACCGTCAACGCGAAGCATTGGCAACAATCCAGCGCAATGCCAAACTGCAATCACAATTAATTGAAGACTTACTTGACATTTCGCGCATTATGCAGGGCAAGCTGTCCTTAAGGGTGGCTCCCGTTGATTTAACCTCTGTTATTTCTGCTGCTGTCGAAACGGTGCGTTTAGCAGCACAAGCAAAGAATATTAACTTAGAGATTGATCTTGCTCTGACTGCACCTATCTCTGGTGACGCTGCCCGCTTGCAGCAAGTGGTGTGGAACTTGCTTACCAATGCCGTCAAATTCACACCAGATGACGGACAAGTCATCGTTGAACTCAGGCAAATTGCTCGACTGGCTCAGATCCGGGTGATAGATACTGGCATTGGCATTCAACCGAAATTTCTCCCGCATGTGTTTGAGTATTTCCGGCAAGAGGATAGCTCGACAACCCGCAGATTTGGAGGGTTGGGGCTAGGGCTTGCGATCGTGCGCCAAATTGTGGAAATGCACGGTGGCACAGTCCAAGCAGAAAGCTTGGGTGAGAATCAAGGCGCAACCTTCACAGTTCAAATACCTATCTTGAACCAGGAATCACCAATTATACTTGAGCCAGCCCACGTTGAAGCAGAAAGCGCCCAGACTCCTTTAAGCAACCTGCAAATTTTGCTCGTGGATGATGATGCTGATACTCGTGAGTTTCAAGCATTTTTGCTAGAACAAAGTGGCGCAAAGGTGACAGCCGTAGCGTCTGGGCTAGAAGCATTGCAAGTACTTGATTGTTTTATTCCTGATGTAATTGTGAGTGATATAGGCATGGCCCAGATGGATGGCTACATGCTGATCCAGCAAATTCGTTCACGCCCACCCAATCAGGGGGGAACAATTCCGGCGATCGCATTAACTGCTTATGCCGGAGATATTGACCAGCAAAAAGCCCTGGCTGCTGGATTTCAAGCTCACATCACCAAGCCATTAAAACCAGAGGAGTTAGTGAGGAAGATTGTAAATCTCCGACAACACAACTAAATTCATTCAGTAAACCCCACAAGAAAGTGGGTGGCTTAGTTTAATTGCGAATTGGTTTCATCCCATAGTTAGAAGCGAAGATTTGCAAGTTTAACTATTCTTAAGAGGGAATTGTGCCTCATAGAACGTGTCATACAAAAGCAAAGTTGTTGAGGAGAGAAAAATGAGGTTGTAACCCAGTTAGACTTCTGGAGTTCGTCATGCATGAACTAGTTCAATCTGTCTTTGATAGTGATGAGAAAACTGCTCTGCGTCAGTTGATCTATGCGTTAAGTACATCAGGTAAACGATACTTCCTGAGAAATGAAATTTTGCAAACTTTTGCCGACTACTGTCAGCAATCCGAAAAACCAGCTTACTTTTATCACTCTTCCTCGGTTGGCAAACTAATAAACTACACTCATGAGATAATTTTGGAAGAGGAAAATACCTGGTTTGTGATTCGACCCAGGATTGCTAGCCCAGAAGTTTGGCGACTGACAGCCGATTTGAATAGGTTCGAGCTGATGAAGCCTCAAGCGCTGCTAGATGTGAGCGATCGCCTAGTTAACCGCTACCAACCCCACATCCTCGAAATAGACCTTCATCCCTTTTACAAGAGTTCTCCCAATATCGACGACCCCAGAAATATTGGTCAAGGTTTAGCCTTTCTCAACCGTTACCTGTGCAGTCAATTACTGACTGACCCCCAGTATTGGTTAGACCTTTTGTATCTAGCCCTAGACAGACTTGAGCACAATGGGATTCGTCTACTACTCAATAATCGCATTCCCTCTGGTATTCAGTTAGCTAAACAAGTTAAACTAGCCCTGCATTTCCTCAGTGAGCGACACCCAAACGAACCTTACGAGAAATTTCGCTCAGAATTCCAAGAACTCGGTTTTGAACCAGGTTGGGGTAATACAGCCGCGCGAGTCCGCGAAACCCTAGAACTCCTTGAGCGACTTATCGATACTCCACAACCAGCCATTCTCGAAGCATTTGTGGCCCGTGTCCCCGCTGTTTTTCGCGTTGTCCTGATTTCTATACATGGCTGGGTTGCTCAAGAGGACGTGTTAGGGCGAGATGAAACACTTGGTCAAGTCATCTACGTCCTTGAACAAGCTCGCAGCTTAGAAAACAAACTGCATCAAGAAATCAAACTTGCTGGACTAGATCTACTGGGTATTAAACCTCATGTAATTATTCTCACCCGGCTCATTCCTAATTGCGAAGGTACATTCTGCAACCTACGCCTAGAAAAAGTTCATGATACCGAAAATGCCTGGATTTTGCGAGTTCCTTTTTCTGAATTCAACCCTGAAGTAACCAACAATTGGATTTCTAAATTTGAAATTTGGCCCTATTTAGAACAATTTGCTCTTGATGCAGAAAGAGATCTGTTAACTCAATTCAAAGGTCGTCCTAATCTGATTATTGGTAACTACAGCGACGGCAATTTAGTAGCCTTTCTTCTCTCCCGCCGGATGAAAGTCACTCAATGCAACATTGCTCACTCATTGGAAAAACCGAAATATTTATTTAGTAATTTATATTGGCAAGACTTAGAAGACCAATACCATTTTTCGGCACAATTTACCGCTGATTTAATCAGCATGAATGCAGCCGACTTCATTATCACCTCGTCCTACCAGGAAATTGTCGGTACACCAGAAACCATAGGTCAGTACGAGTCGTATAAGTTATTTACTATGCCTCATTTGTATCATGTAGTTGATGGGATAGATTTGTTCAGTCCTAAGTTCAATATGGTGCCGCCGGGAGTAAATGAAAACATCTTCTTTCCCTACAGCCAAAAAGAAGACCGAGATCCAAGCCTGTGTCAACAAGTTAATGAACTACTATTTAACCGCGAAGACCCCCAAATACTTGGTCATTTAGATAACCCCAACAAGCGACCAATCTTTGCCGTCGCTCCCATCACCTCAATCAAAAATCTCACTGGTTTGGCTGAATGCTTTGGCAAAAGTCAGGCTTTACAAGAGCATTGCAACCTGATTTTATTGACTAGTAAACTACATTCAGATGAAGCTACAAATCCAGAAGAAGCAGGAGAAATTCAAAAAGTTTATGACATTATTGATCAATATCGTCTCCACGGAAATATTCGCTGGCTAGGAATGCGCTTACCTAGTCGTGACCTCGGCGAAGCCTACCGAATAATTGGCGATCGCAAGGGAATTTATGTTCACTTTGCTCTTTTTGAAGCTTTTGGACGAAGCATTTTAGAAGCAATGATTTCTGGCTTGCCTACTTTCGCCACTCAATTTGGCGGCGCTTTAGAAATTATTGAAAATCGAGAAAATGGATTTAATCTCAACCCCACCGATTTAGCAGGAACAGCAAAGAAAATTTTGGACTTCCTTGACCAATGTGACACCCATCCCGAACATTGGGAAGAAACTTCTGAGTGGATGAGTCAGCGAATTCGGAATAGGTACAATTGGCAACTACATACTAATCAGTTATTATTGCTAGCGAAAATTTTCAGCTTTTGGAATTTTGTCATGCCGGAAAATAACGAAGCGAGAGATCGCTACATGGAAACCTTATTTCATCTTATTTATAAACCCAGAGCAGAAAAGATTTTAGAACAACATATGAATATGAAGGGAACAGGTAATTAAAGAATAGAGGACAGGCTATCAACAAAACTCTTTCTTAGTTCTAATTCCCCAATCCCCAATCCCCATCCCCCAATCCCCAATCCCCAATCCCCATCTCTATGGATACCAACGGTCGTTCTCGCCATTTTATCTACACAGATTGGATATTAATCGAAACCCAGTTTGACCCTAAGCAGTTGCACTCTAAAGAAACCGTCTTTACAATCGGCAATGGATACTTGGGAACAAGGGGCAGCTTTGAGGAAGGGTATACTAATGCATTGCCAGCTACTTTTATCCACGGTGTCTATGATGATGTTCCTGTGGTGTACACCGAACTCGCCAATTGTCCTGACTGGCTACCATTGGTAGTAATTGTCAATGGCGAACGCTTCCGCCTCGATCAAGGTGAGATATTAAGATATGATCGCCAACTTGACCTACGCCAAGGTATTCTCAGCCGATCTCTGCGTTGGCGTTCTCCCAGTGGTAAGACTATAGACATCCACTTTGAACGCTTTGCTAGTCTGGCAGATCAACATATATTAGGGCAACGCTGCCAGTTAACGCCAGTAGATTTCGATGGGTTGATTGAAGTTCAGGCTAGCATCAACGGCTATCCCGAAAATCAGGGTTTTAATCATTGGGAAGGGCTAGACCAAGGTAAAACAGATCAAGGTTTTTGGTTGTATCGTCGCACCCGTAACTCCCGAATTGAAATCGGCATGGCTGCTAAGACGACAATATCGGGAACTGAGGCAGCGTTGCAATTCAACAGCGCACCTGGCTATCCGACAACAAGCGCGAACTTCTTCGCTGTATCACAACAGACTGTAACCATAGAAAAAATTGTCACAGTTTTTACCTCACGGGAGATTGATACACCAGTCGCAACAGCTCAAGAAAAACTCGCGCACCTGCCAGATTATACAACGCTGCTTGATGCCCACAAGCAGGTATGGGATAAGGTTTGGCAGCAAAGTGACATTATCATTGAAGGAGATAGTACAGCGGCTTTTGCCGTGCGTTACAATCTGTTTCAGCTGCTAATCGCCGCACCACGGCAAGATGACATTAGTATTCCCGCGAAAACCCTTTCCGGGTTTGGCTATCGCGGTCATGTATTTTGGGATACAGAAATTTTTATTCTGCCCTTTTTTACTTATGTTCAACCAGCTATAGCCCGTAACTTGCTCAGTTATCGCTACCACACATTAAATGGAGCGCGACGCAAAGCATTTCATGATGGGTATAAAGGAGCAATGTTTGCTTGGGAAAGTGCTGTGACTGGAGATGAGGTAACACCTCGTTGGTCACTACCTAATGATTTTTATGCGGACGATGTGCGGATTTGGTGTCGCGATCGCGAAATTCACATCAGTGCAGATATCGCCTATGCTGTCTGGTACTACTGGCAAGCTACTGACGATGATGAGTGGATGCGAGACTGTGGCGCAGAGATTATTTTAGATACCGCTGTGTTCTGGGAAAGCCGGGTTGAGTTTAATCGAGAGTCCCAACAGTATGAAATTCGTGGGGTAATTGGCGCAGATGAATACCACGAGTTCGTTCACAACAACACCTTCACTAACCGAATGGTGCAATGGCATTTGGAAAAAGCGATCGCAGTTTATAATTGGCTTGAAAAAAACTTTCCTGAGCGCGCTATCGAGTTAGAGCAAAAACTGCAACTTAGTCCAGAACAGCGAACGCACTGGCAAGAGATCGCTGCTAAATTATTGATTTTCTACGACTCGTCAACAGGATTAATCGAGCAGTTCGAGGGATTTTTCCAGCTGGAAGATATTAATTTAGCAGACTATGAACCACGCGATCGCTCCATGCAAGCTATTTTAGGCATCGAAGGAGCTAACAAGCGACAGGTGCTCAAACAGCCAGATGTGCTGATGCTCCTCTATTTGATGCGTCAATCAGAAGATTTTCCTTATAACCAAAAAGCATTGCAGGCAAACTGGGACTACTACGCACCCCGCACTGATATTACATACGGTTCCTCCCTTGGTCCAGCAATTCACGCCATCTTAGCCTCAGATTTGAGCAAATCAGCAGAAGCTTACGAACGGTTTATGCAAGCAGTTATGGTAGATCTCGAAGATACCAGAGGTAACACCGCCGATGGAATTCACGGAGCTAGCGCTGGTGGCATTTGGCAGGCTGTAATTTTAGGGTTCGGTGGTATACAACTTACAGAAGATGGGCCCATAGCCAACCCCCACTTACCCCCTGGCTGGACGCGCCTCAAGTTTAAACTGCAATGGCGTGGTAAATGGCACGAGTTCGACCTACACCAAGAACAGGTTGCTCAGGAAATAACTCACCAATTAGAATTTCTCCAACTTTCCTTCTCCCCTAATCCCCAATCCCAGTCACCTGAGTTAGGATCTCCCGTAGTACTGACTCCCCACGATGCTGGCTCCTCAGTGAGTTACCCTAATTCCCCAAAATACCAAATGGAAACTTCTCCCCATAGCTCCGACATCCAGGGATTCATCTTCGATCTGGATGGTGTGCTCACAGATACAGCAGAATTCCACTACCTAGCTTGGCAAAGATTAGCAGATCAAGAGGGTATACCTTTTAATCGACAGGCTAACGAAGCACTGCGAGGTATATCCCGTCGTGCTTCTCTAATGCTGATAGTTGGAGATAGACCGTATTCGGAAGCACAACTTGAAGAGATGATGGAGCGCAAGAACGGTTACTATGTAGACTTAATCCAAAATATGACGTCCAGGGATTTGTCATTAGGAGCAATTGAACTTTTAAATGAACTGCGGCAAGCTGGTATTAAGATAGCAATTGGCTCAGCTAGCAAAAATGCCCGCACAGTAGTAGAGCGATTAGGTATTGCCGACAAAATAGATGCGATCGCTGACGGTTATAGCGTGCAGAAACCCAAACCAGCACCCGACCTCTTTCTATACGCAGCCAACCTGCTAAAACTCAAACCAGAGCAATGTGTAGTCGTAGAAGATGCAACAGCAGGCGTTGAGGCCGCTTTAGCCGCTGGTATGTGGACGGTAGGACTCGGCCCAGCCGAACGAGTTGGCGCAGCTCATGTTGTCCTACCCAACCTAGCAGGCGTCAAATGGACAGACCTCAAAGCTAAATTGAATAGTATTACTACACAAAAAAAATAACAAGAGTCAGGCAATTTTATACCAATTAAAAAAACAATGTGACAGACAGAACATGTAGAGACGTTGCAATGCAACGTCTCTAATGCGTTACTAAGAAACCAAGACACGTTCGTAAAGCGTCTCGCAGAGAAGACACCAAGAAAAATCTACCCTTGGCATCTAATAGCACCTATAAATAACCATACAATCAAAGAATTTTAGCACGCAGAACAAAAAAGGATTGTTGTTTGTTGGCGACTGTAGCTTAACGCCTATTATTTCGTTAACTGTCTTAACTGTCTTAACTGTCTTAAAAATTTCCTTAACTGTCTTATTTGTCCTTGCGTATTAGTTTTGACAGTGAGATTATAGAAACGAGCCAACCTTATCTAAATATCTAAAAGCAAATGATAGACGTCATAGTTGATACATAAAATGATAGGTTCTTGCTCTAACCTAAAGTACTAAAAAATTAGACAATACTGATGTAGGCAAGACTTACGCTAAATTTTTTCCACTTCAGAGCAACTAGCCTTAAATTCGATATCAAGACTCTTACTTTAGTAACATAGTCTGTACGATTAAGCACAAACTTATATGTGCTTATACGGTTTACTATGATGTTGATATCCTGTAATCTGATAGCTTGAAAGCGAAATTCTTCTAAAATTCAATACAAAAGTTCATTGCTTTGACAGCTAGTGTTTTGCCTGTATGGGATCTAATTAAAAGCTTACAGGCTCCCAGAAATTGTCTCGGCTAATTTTCAGTAGTGTGTGTATCGATTTAACCTAACTGCAAAAATATAATTATGTGAATTCTGAGTGCTACAGAAATCAGGCAGGTAAAGTAACTATGCCATCATAGTTTGCTACTGAGGCTAAATTTTAAACCGCTACATGCCACATAGCAAATGTGCATCACCAAATCAGGTTGAAGCATCTTTTGTTTTCGGCAGAAATTAAAGGTTGAAAGACTTGTTTAGCCACAAGCCAGAATCTTCACTTTTGCTTCATCTAGAAGGTAAGTTCTTAGTTAAGAACAATTAAATCAATAGTATAGTCAGTGAAGATGTAAGATGACGTTTTATTTTGGTGTACTTTCATCTTTACTTATAAAAAGGCGTCGAGAAAACCCATTCCTTCTAAGGATGGGATGAAAGACGTCCCGATGCCGTTGACGGTTAACAGTTAACAGTCAACGTGAAATTCCATCCCCTTGTTGAGGATGGGATGAGCTTAACTGATAAGCACTCTTCACTTCTTTTATGATGTGGGAGATATGTTATTGGGGCAAAGAGCAAGGATGCAATTCAAGCTTTTTTCTCCTTTAACGCAGAAGTATTAATATCTGCATTGATGCTCTGAATTGTTTTGATAGGTTAAAGTTATCCATCTTTGCGCTGCTGGATTATACAAAGTTGCAAAAGAAACTCTTGTGGCTTTCCTTGACGACAATTGAGTTAATTGTTCCCTTTATTGACAACATTGAATCATTGACTTGATTCAATGAAATCTCTAATAACCATTAAGTGATCCAAAAGTATTATTTTTTGAAACAAATAATATCTCTGGCAACTTTGTATTAGCTAAAGTACGCAACCATTACTATTTCGATTTACAAATGACATTGTGATTGTTCAAGCAATTTCAAGGATGTGATTTGCATATATGTTGAATCTTGTTGTTATGCAATCTACGTTTAATGACTTTGTACTATATCCTCTCACTATGCCTTTGGCGCCCCTCTTCCAAATTTGGGAGAGGGGAGTAGTGAGAGTTACAACGACTGACTGAGTATCGTGCGTGCATTAAGCATGTTCAAGCGAGCTAGCAAAGTACTGTTTTAAAACAAGGATCAGTTTATGGCAATTAGAAACGGAACACCGGACAAGGATACCCTTACAGGTACCGCTCAAGCTGATACGTTGCGAGGTTTTGCTGGTGAAGACACTCTATTTGGCTTAGGTGGTAATGACCTCCTCCGAGGTGGAGACGATAAGGACGAGCTGTATGGTGGAGCTGGTGCCGACAGACTATTTGGGGATGCAGGCGAGGACTCGCTGTTTGGTGAGGCCGGCAATGACACCCTCTATGGTGGCCAGAACATCGATGACGTTCTCGATGGCAAAGACCTCCTTGATGGTGGTGCTGGTGCTGACTGGCTCTATGGTGGCTTCGAGGATACTGTGCAGGGTGGTGCTGGTAATGACACATTAATTGGTAGCTTCTCTGATGACTTGCTGTATGGTGATGACACAGAAGGAACTCTTCCAGGGGGTGCTGATTTTATCGATGGCGCAGAAGGTAATGACACTCTCTATGGCGAAGCAGACACCTTAAGTAGTGGTGGTAACGATACCCTTGTGGGTGGGGCTGGCGATGACATTCTTTATGGCTTTGCCGGTGATGACTCTTTGTTAGGTGGAGAAGGTTTCGACACACTCGACGGCGGAGATGGCAACGACGTTCTTGATGGCGGAGAAGGTTCAAGCACCCTCTTGGGTGGCGCTGGCTTAGAAACCATCAGGGGAGGTCTTGATGGTGACTTCATCGATGGTGGAGAAGGTGATGATAACCTCAATGGGCTCGGCGGTAATGATACCATCTACGGCGACTTTGATGCAGTTGACACACTCTCTGGCAATGACGTGCTCAATGGCGGTGCTGGCGATGATTTCCTAGACGGCGGCGCAGGTGTTGACCGCATCATTGGTGGAGCTGGCATTGACATTGTGTTTGGCGGCGAAGACTTAGAAACCCAAAGCGGACGCGACACCCTGACTGGCGGGGCTGTAGCTGAAGAAACTGATTACTTCCAATTGTTATTCCAAGACTTTGAATTTGAGCCACCCCAGCCTGGTGAGCCAGTCATACCTGTTCCTGCTGGTGACTGGGTAACTGACTTCCAGGATGGTTTTGACTTCTTCTTGCTTGAGGGTGTTGAATTTGAGCAGTTGGCATTCGCCCGCGTCAATCTCGTTGTTAATGGTGCTACTACGACGAATAATACTCGGATCTACATTGCTCCTGAAGCTGGCTCTGGCATTACTCCTGCTCAATCTGAAACGCTAGCCGTTGTGCAAGGGTTACTTCCAGGACGGTTCGACGCATCAGATTTTGTTGTCGAACCTGTCGTCTAGGAAATGGGCAACCAGGCGGTGTATTTGGAAATCCTCCAATTAACACGTGCCTGATAAGTTACCCAAAAATCAATGGAGCAGCCGCAGCGTCACCATAACGTACTGAGCTACTCTTTGGATTGATTGTCTCAATTTTATATCTCTTGCTGTCCCTTTAATTGGGGACAGCAAAAAACCAATAATTAAACAGCCATGCGAATTTTATTTTTGCATCCGAATTTTCCTGCCCAATTTCGTCATCTAGCTGTCGCTCTAGCCAAAGACAAACGTAATCAAGTCTTCTTTGGAACTGCTCGTAAAGAAGGTAATTTACCAGGCGTTAATAATGTCATCTATAGCCCTACACGAGAGGCCCGGCCCGAAACCCACCACTATGTCAGACCCCTAGAAAATGCCGTCCTTCAGGGTCAAGGTGTTTATAGATTGGCAGAACAACTCAAAGCTCGAAAATTTATTCCTGATGTAGTCTATGGCCATTCGGGTTGGGGCCCGACCCTATTTATCAAAGATATTTTTCCCAACAGTAAGTTACTGTGTTATTTCGAGTGGTTTTATCATGCTCATGGTTCCGACGCAGACTTTGATCCTAATGAACCGCTCACTGCTGACGATGAAGCCAGGATTCGGATTAAAAACGCTCCGATTTTGCAGGATTTATATAGTTGCGATCGCGGTCTTTCTCCTACCTATTGGCAGCGCCAGCAATTTCCGCCGGAGTATCACAATAAGATAAATGTGCTTCATGATGGCATTGATACGCAATTCTTTTGCCCCAAGCCAGGAGCAAAGTTAGTTCTCCCACGCATCAATCTAGACCTTTCTCACGCCACAGAAATCGTCACTTATGTGGCGCGGGGTATGGAGCCTTATCGGGGATTTCCGCAATTTATAGAGGCAGTTGCTTTACTCCAACAAAAACGTCCTCAATGTCATGTAGTGATTGTGGGAGAAAATCGCGTAGCTTACGGCAAACAGCTTCCTGATGGCAAAACCTACAAAGAGGTGATGCTAGAAAAATATGCTCTCGATCTGGGCAGAGTTCATTTTACAGGCTGGTTGCCTTATGCTGAATATCTGCAAGTTCTCCAAGCTTCTTCTGTACATGTTTATTTAACGCGTCCCTTCGTCCTGTCTTGGTCAATGTTGGAGACTTTATCAGCAGGTTGTTTGTTGATAGCTTCTAAAACTGCCCCTGTAACCGAGGTAATCCAAGATGGCGTCAATGGTCTATTAGTAGACTTTTTCTCACCTCAAGAAATTGCTGATCGCATTGAAGAAGCGCTTACAAATCCAGAGCAGATGGCGTTGATTCGCGCTCAAGCAAGAGAAACAATTTTGAAGCGCTACGACTTGGCGCAGTTATTACCCCAGCAGATGCAATGGATACAGCAGCAAGAAGATGATAAAAGCAACCTATTTCTATATAAAAAAACTCAGCTTGAGTTAATAACTACGACTCAAGAGAACGGCTCAAATGGGAAACACAAAAACCCAGCACTTATACAAGTCAATAACCAGACAGTAACAGCTCAAGAAATTATTCCCCTCTTGAGTCGATACCAACTACTACCAAAGCTCCAGCAAGAACTTTTGATTGACGAAGCGATGTCTACGACGGGCTTTGCCTACGCACCCTTTAACTGCACACCAGAAGAACAAGCTAAATGTTGTCAAGATTTCTGTACAAAACATCAGTTAATGTCGGAGTCTGAACGCCTAAGTTGGCTAGAGCAGCAAGGTATGACTGAAACACAATTTTTAGACCTTGCAACCCGGAACCTGAAAATCGAGAAATTTAAACAAGCTACTTGGGGTAGCCAACTAGAATCTTACTTTTACCAAAGAAAGAAGCAACTAGACCAAGTTGTTTACTCCTTAATCCGCACTCATGATGCTGCTGCTGCCCAAGAACTTTACTTCCGTCTTCTAGAAAACGAACAGCCTTTTGCTGAACTAGCAGCGCAATACTCTCAAGGCTCAGAAGCCCAGGTTGGAGGCTTAATAGGCCCGGTTGCAATGAGTACACCTCATCCCAAACTAGCTCGAATTCTTGCTGTAAATCAACCAGGGCAATTATCTCCCCCAACTCGTGTAGGAGATTGGTGGGTGATTGTGCGACCAGAAAAATATATGCCAGCTCAACTTGACGAACCCATGCAGCAAAAGCTGCTCAACGAACTCTTCTCTTCCTGGTTAAAAGAGCAACTGCAACAACAAAATTCTCAGAAACAAGTGGAAGTACAAAAACCAGCTTGAATTCACAACCTTTAAACCGAGCAGATTTTTTAGGTAAATAGCATGCCAGCTTTCAACTTTAGTGAACAAAATCTGGTGGGAAATGACTTTAGCGGTCAAAACTTGAATGGTTCCAATTTTTTCAAAGCCACCCTCACAAACGTCCTATTCACTCCCAACGCTCAGGGCACACGCACACAACTGAGAAGCACTAACTTTGAAGAAGCAGTTCTGATTAACGTTGATGCATCAAATGCCATTTTTGCCCCTAATGCTAGCTTTCCTCAACCAGCTAATTTTTTTAAGGCGAAATTGGAAAATGTTAATCTCAGTGGAGCCAACCTGAGAGAGGCTAATCTGTCCCTAATTGACACGAAATTCATCAACCTGTCAAACGCTAATCTGACAAATGCTAATCTGCGGGAAGCTAATCTCGGTGGTGAACAATCCGAGCGACCGAATCTTAGAGGTGCTAACTTTACCGGAGCAGATTTATTTAAGGCAAAGTTAAAAGCTGCTGACTTAACGGGCGCAAAGCTAGTGAATGTCAACCTGGAAGAAACTGAGCTGGAAGACGCTCTCTTAATCAACGTTGATGCAACGGGTGCTGATTTCCGGTTGGCAAAACTCACAGATCTGACTCTGCAAGACTCTATCTTTGACCTAGCTAATTTCAGCGGTAATTCTTTAAGTGATGCTCCACTCGAACCAGGCCAGACGGGCAATGTCAAGTTTCGTGGCGCTAATCTAAGCAACTTTCTTGCAGATGACGCTGTTTTGACGGGTGCTGATTTTAGTCCTTTTGTAGCTGCCAATGGCGATGTTACCGTAACGAATCTGAGTGGAGCCAAATTTGATGATACTGATTTGAGTGGAGCTAACTTTACGCAAGCTAACGCAGAAGGCGTTTTCATCAATGGGCTTGCCGTTGGCGCGAATTTCACAAATACCAATCTGAAAAATGCTGATCTGTCTAAAGGTGACTTCACCAATGCCACCTTCGTGGGAGCAGATCTGACTGGTGCGATCGCAGTTGATGCCATTGGTCTAACTGTTGGAGATGCAATTAACAACACCTTCAATGGAACAAGCAGTAACGATAACCTCTTTGGTAATGCTGGCGATGATATCCTCAACGGTGATGCCGGTAATGATTATCTCGACGGGGGGCTAGGCAATGATATGCTCACCGGCGGTGGTGGCAGTGACACTCTCAGTGGTGGTGCAGGCAGTGACATTCTCACTGGCGGTGCTGGAAATGATTTCTTAATTGGTAATGCCGGAAATGATACCCTCACTGGCAGCGCCGGAATTGATACCATTCGCTACAGCAGTGGCGATGGTCAAGACCGAATCAACGGATTTGTAACAGGAACAGGCGGAGATATCCTTTCCTTCAGTGACATTAATGCAATTGATGTACGAATAGTCAACGCTAATACCCAATTCCGACTTGGAGATGGCATTGCTGGCAACGCAAACTTTGGCACAGGCTCTTTGTTAGTCACCCTCGTCAATACTTCCTTTACCCAGGCTGATATCAGCACCAACATTGATCCAACCAACAGCCCTGTCTTCCAGTTTTCATAAGGATGCATCCCAGAACATATACATCTGAGCTTGAATCCTTAAACTCTCAACCACTTTGAAAATCAAAAGGCAATAAATATGAGTATCATTGGAACCCCAGGTAACGATAACATCTTAGGTACTGGTCTTGATGACCATATCGATGGTCTAGGTGGCAATGACTTTATTGACGGTCAAGATGGAACTGACACCCTTGTTGGGGGATTAGGCAACGATACCCTTGTAGGAGATGACGGTGATGATAGCCTCTTGGGCGGAGATGGTGCAGATTCCCTCAATGGCGATGACGGCAATGATACCCTCTTTGGTCAGGCAGGTAGTGATCTTCTTGATGGTGCTAACGGCAACGATTACCTCAATGGTGGTGATGGCAATGATACCCTCTTTGGTGAGACTGGAGACGACACCCTTCTTGGCTTAGGTGGAAATGATTTTCTAGGTGGGTTCAGAGTTGACAACCAAGGTAATCTCGAAGGCGAGTTCGCTAATGACTTCCTCGACGGTGGAGTCGGCAATGATACTCTTGATGGCTGGGATGGAGATGACACCCTTCTGGGTGGGGTAGGTCTTGACAGATTACTTGGTGGAGATGGTAGTGACTTAATCAATGGCGGGGCTGATGCTGATACCCTCAATGGCGATGCCGGTGATGACACTCTCAACGGCGAGGCTGGTGCTGATAGCTTAGTTGGTGGTTTAGGCAATGACACCCTCAGTGGCGGTATCGGTAATGATATTCTTGATGGTCAAGAAGACAATGACGCGATCGAAGGTGGGGATGGCAACGACACCTTAATTGGTGGTGGTGGTAGTGATACTCTAACTGGCGGTGCTGGTGCTGATAGATTTCAATTTAATGCTTCCACTGAAGGCATTGATATCATCACAAACTTTTCTGTTATTGATGACACCATCCTTGTTTCTGCTGCTGGTTTCGGCGGCGGGTTGGTAGCTGGTGTACTTCCAGCAAGCCAATTTCACTTAGGTTCGTTAGCTAACGATTCCTCAGACCGATTTATCTACGACACAAGTATTGATGTACTCTACTTTGACATCGATGGTACAGGTAGTACTTCGCAGGTAGAACTAGCTAGATTCTCTAACAATCCTTCGATTACTAGGAATGACATTGTTGTTTTCTAGATATCAGAAAGATACGTTTGTTAATGTTCGGCTCGTTAGCTGAACACACGTTTGATGAGATACTCCAAGTATTACTAAGCCATTGTTCACAATCATTGTTTTCATCTGTTGCTGATCTTATGTGTAGGACAGCAACAGATGAATACTCATAACTTCAAAATATTGAAACTTCAATGCGGATTCTTTTTACCATTGCCCACTTTTTTAATCCTGACAACAAGGGTAAGCACGCTTCCCAAAGAAAAGACCCCCAACCTCGCTTGCTGGCATTAAGCCAAAGCCTTGCTGCTTTGCATCAGCTATTTGGCAAATCTCAACGTATTATCAACATTGAACGGCGACTGGCTTTCCCCGCGAATCAACTGCAAGCCCACGAACTAGATATTATTATTTGTACAACCAAAGATAATCATCTTCTGAATCAGTTACCTTTACCTTCCCATTTTTATAAGCACCATCCTACCCAGGCAGAACCTTTATTGTTGGGGTTTGAGTGCGAAGCATTACTGCGTGATTATCTTGGTCAGTATGATTACTATTGTTTCCTTGAAGATGACCTAATTCTTCATGATCCCTGGTTATTTATCAAATTAAATTGGTTTACTCAGCAAGCAAATGATCTGAGTCTGCTTCAACCGAATCGTTATGAAGTCTGCACTCACAATCTAACATATAAAGCTTACATTGATGGTGATTTAGCAGCAAGAGTAACCGCACCTTTTCAGAATGTAAACGAGCAACCAAAACTTCAGGGTAAAATTCTAGGGATGCCAATTTTATTTCGTCGCGCCCTTAATCCTCACTCTGGCTGTTACTTTTTGAATGCTAATCAGATGGCTTACTGGGCTAGCCAATCTTATTTTCTTGACCGCAATACCAGCTTTATTAGTCCTTTAGAAAGTGCTGCAACATTAGGAATAATGAAGACATTTCGAGTTTACAAAACAGCTCCAGAGCAAGCAAGTTTTCTAGAGATTCAGCACTTTGGAACGGGATTTCTCAGACTTATAGGAGAAAAAGTAGGACTAGCAGAAAGTTGAATTTTAGTATCTTAGTAACTCTAATTGTGTAAATCAGATACGTTCATGAGTCTACCAAAACTAGTCAAAATAAAACTATGAAAATATTAAATATGACCATTAATATTAACAGCAAGCTTTATTATAGTATTCCTAAATTTGTGAGAAATCACTCATGTCCTTTACAGGTGACTGAAATTAAAGGTGTAGGGGTGTAAGGGTTTGGGGGGGGAGGGAGAAAACTCCTAGTTGTAATCGCTCTAGGCTACGTAGTGTGTTGCAGACAAGCTTCTTTTTACGCTGCGCGATCGCTAAACCTACGCTAACGCTAGTTTCCTGGATTGCCAGGAAATTTCCTTTCTCTTAAGGGATACGCTATGTGTAATGACAGCCTTAATAAAATATCTTACAACTCAAATAGGATTGCTATATAAGGAGTAGATCATGAAAGGCATTATTTTGGCTGGTGGTTCCGGTACTCGTCTTTATCCAATAACTCATGTTATCAGTAAACAACTAGTGCCTGTTTATGATAAGCCAATGATTTATTACTCATTATCTGTATTAATGTTAGCTGGCATTAGGGAAATTTTAATTATTTCCACACCTAGTGATTTGCCATTATTTAAAAAACTATTAAAAGATGGTAGTCAGTGGGGATTAAAGTTTAGTTATGTCAAACAACCAAAGCCGGAAGGTTTAGCTCAAGCCTTTATTTTGGGCAAAGACTTTATTGCTAACGAGCCAGTATGTTTAATTTTAGGTGACAATATCTTTTATGGACATGGTTTGACAGAAGTACTGAATCGAGCAGCAAATTTGAAGAAAGGCGGATTGGTATTTGGCTATCAAGTCAAACATCCTGAACAATATGGTGTAATCGAATTTGACAAACACATGCGTGTAATTGATATAGAAGAAAAACCACTAATTCCTAAATCTAAGTACGTGATTCCTGGTATTTACTTTTATGATAGCCAAGTTGTAGAAATTGCTTCTAGTCTCAAACCTTCTACTCGCAACGAGTTAGAAATTACTGATTTGAACCTGATTTATTTGCAGCGGGGTCAACTGCAAGTAGAACTTTTAGGAAGAGGATATGCATGGTTAGACACTGGTACTCATGAATTTTTACATCAGGCAAGTAGTTTTATTCAAACTCTAGAAGAACGGCAGGGTTTAAAAATAGCCTGTATTGAAGAAATTGCTTATAACCAAGGATATATTGACTCATGCCAACTTCGTCACTTAGCTGAGTCTATGGCTAAGAGTAGCTATGGTCATTACCTAATGACAATTTTAGAGAATAATCAGAACTATGAATCAATTATACAAAATGATAAAACAGAATTATTTTCTGTCAATCAATCGCCTTCGGATATAAATTTACAGCTTCTATAAGCTAAGCTCGACTTTATCCAAATCCAAGAATGTAACGCTTAAAATATTGCGAATTTTCTGACTTTGTGATAGAAAGTTTTTTTGAATGATTAGTTTTTATGAAATCGAGTAAGTTAAAACCTCAATTTAATGAATGTTTTAGCTTATACGTAGAGGCTTTTTAGCAGCTTGCCACAGGTATCGCCCACCAAAACTATAATATTATCTACAAAAATGAGGTTAGCTAATTATTTAAAGCAAAAATTATATAGCAAAAATGGAATTGCAATGAATATTATACAGACAGAAATTCCTGATTTATTAGTGATTGAACCACAAATTTTTAGTGATAATCGTGGTTTATTTTATGAAAGTTATAACGAAAAAACCTTACTAGAAAAAGCAGGAATTGCTGAGCATTTCGTCCAAGATAATCATTCTCTTTCCGCTAGAAACGTATTACGTGGCTTGCACTATCAAATCCAGCAATCTCAAGGAAAACTAGTAAGAGTAATATCAGGTACAGTCTTTGATGTAGCTGTCGATTTGAGAAAAAGTTCTCAGACTTTCTGTCAATGGGTGGGTATATATCTGACAGCCGAAAATAAACGACAGGTGTGGATACCATCAGGTTTTGCTCACGGTTTTTTGGTGCTTTCAGAGTATGCTGAAGTTTTGTACAAAACGACAAACTACTATGCACCACAGTACGAGCGTACTATATTGTGGAATGATCCTGATTTAATGATTGCTTGGCCAATTCAAGAAGAACCAATACTCTCTGCTAAAGATCAAGTTGCTAAGTTGCTGCGAGATGCAGAGGTGTTTACATGAAAATCCTACTGACAGGTGCAACTGGACAAGTGGGTTGGGAATTGCAACGCACTTTGATAACTTTAGGTGAAGTGATTTCTGTAGGGCGCAGTCAGATGGATTTAGCTCAACTAAATACTATTCGCCGTATTATCCGAGAAATCCAACCAGACTTAATTATTAATCCAGCCGCTTACACAGCAGTAGATCAAGCAGAGTCAGAACCAGATTTAGTAATGGCTATTAATGGTATTGCTCCGGGTGCGATCGCAGAGGAAGCAAAGCGGCTGGGTGCAGCCATGATTCACTATTCTACTGATTATGTATTTGATGGTTTAAATACAACTCCCTACACTGAAGCAGATAAACCTAACCCGCAAAATATCTATGGTATGACAAAACTAGCGGGTGAGCAGGCAATCATGGCTGTAGGTGTGCCACACTTGATTTTACGCACTAGTTGGATCTATGGTTTGCGAGGTAAAAATTTTTTACTGACTATGCAAAAGCTGGCTCAGGAACGGGAAGAAATTAGAGTTGTTAATAACCAAATTGGTGCGCCTACTTGGAGCCGCCTAATTGCTGAAGTTACAGCCCAGATTTTATCTCAAGCTCGACAGGATGTATCTGGTTTTCTCGCTAGCAAGAGTGGAATTTATCACTTAACAGCCAATGGCCAGACTAGCTGGTATGGTTTTGCTAAAGCGATTTTTGACCATAATTTCCAGCAGAGTGAGCGTAAGCTACAGAGGTTAATAGCAATTACCTCTAAGGATTATCCAACAGCAGCTAGTAGACCAGCTTATTCTTTATTAAATAGTCAGAAATTATCTAATACTTTTGATCTGGTTCTGCCAGAGTGGCAAAGGAGTTTAGAGTTAGTACTGACTGAACAGATTTTTGTCACAGCCTAAGTATGGCGTCTACCGATATCTAGCCTTGGAATCAATTTCAAGGCGGGACTCCTGGGAAAGCAGATTGTTTCTTTTGAGGCATGATATAATAAATACCTTTCGTTAGAAGCTCAGGTCAGCCTGGGCGATCGCGCTAGGATAACAGTAGAATAATTAATAACTTTTGTTTATTAAATTTAAAAAAAAGAATATTTGCTTCGATTGCTAAAAGTCTTTACACTAGTACCAGCTAATTAGAAAAACTTAACTGTTCTATTTCCTTTGGCAGTAGCTTAAGAAAACTGAAGCAGTGAACTCATAGCTTTAGGTTTGAATTTAAAATGTTACGCCCGTGGTAATCTCTAACAAATCAGAATATGCACTTCTAGCCCTGTTAGAGTTGGCAACCTGCTACCCTAGCGGTGAATCCTTACAAATTCGAGAGATAGCGGCATTACAAGATATCCCAAACCGCTATTTGGAGCAACTCCTGGCAACCTTAAGGCGTCAAGGCCTAATTAAGAGTATACGCGGAGCCAAAGGTGGCTACGTCCTGGCACGAGATCCACGGACGATTACAGTCTTGGATGCTTTTAACTGCATGGAAGGAGCAGACGTTGCTGTTTCTAATTGTGAGCCAAATGTCAACACAGTAGAAAGCGAAGTGATTCAAGAAGTTTGGCAAGAAGCCCGTCAGGCTGCTAATGCCGTGTTGCAAAAATATACACTCCAAGACCTTTGTGAACGACGAGCAATCCGAAAACACAAAGAATTGATGTATTACATTTAAGGGACTGGGGATTAGGGATTAGGGATTAGGGATTGGGGACTGGGAGGAATTATTAAAGAAGTCTCTCTGTTGTCTACCTTGTCTCTTTCATTAATGCCCAATAACGCCAGTTGCACGCCACTTGCTACCCTAAGGGAACGCTAAGAGCGAACAACCGGAGGAAAAGAGGCAACGCAGCGGCTCCTCAAGTCAGGAAACCCGTCCACAGTACTGACTCTCACATGCCCAATCCCCAGTCCCCAATCCCCACTACCCAGTCCCTTTTTTAGTTAATGCGATAATTTCTTCAAAACAGAAACGGTCAACTAGATCGGTCAGCGCTTTCACAAGGTGATCATACTGCTCAGGAATTTGCTCAATTAGCATGAGAATTTCCTTGGCATTGATTCGGAGCGCCGCCTGATGTAGTTGGTCGATCCAGTCACTTGGCATTATCTCTAAGTCTGCAACCGTTAGCATAGGCGTAAAGGATGCATTAGAAAGCCAAGCTGCTCCTTCCTTGGTTTCCTGATTGTCCACGTCAGCATAAACGTAGCGAACGCCCAAGTATTCAGCCATCTTTTCAAAAATCACGGTCGTCTGAAATGGCTTACGCACAAAGTCATCAAAGCCCATAGATAGCGCTGTCAAGCGGTCTTCCTCAAAGGCGCTTCCAGTTAACGCGATGATCACTGGGGCTTGAGAGCCGCCTGCCGTTTTAATGTGCTGAGTTGCCTCAAATCCATTCATGATCGGCATTCGCAGATCCATCCAGATTAAGTTAGGCGACCAACTTTGCCAGAGGTCGATCGCAGCTTGACCGTTTACTGCTTCTTGTACCTCAAAACCAATAGGGGTCAATAACTCAACTAGAAGCCGCCGATTTTCTAGTTTATCCTCAACAATTAGAATGCGATAGGTGGGTTGTCCTGTTTCTAAACCAATGACTTGCCGACTCGGTGCAGGCATTGGCAAGGTATCCAGAATTACTGCACGAGTTTGGATATCAAACGTAAAAGTTGAGCCTTCTCCTAATGTGCTATTCACCGTGATCTCTCCACCCATGAGCCGGACAAATCGCTGGCTAATGGGTAATCCGAGTCCAGTTCCTTCTTGAGCTTTATGCCCTGCCTCCGTCTGCACAAACGGTTCAAATAAACGATTAAAGTCAGTAGCAGCAATGCCGCAACCCGTATCTTCAACACTGAAGCGGAGAGTAACACAATGATCAGGCGTGATGGTTTGGCTAAGAGTTTCCACCCGCAACGTCACTTGACCGACCTGTGTAAACTTAATTGCATTTCCTAACAGATTAACGAGAACCTGGCGTAATTTACTCTCATCGGCACAGATGTATTGTGGAATTGTACTTGAGCGCTCAAAAATGAGCTGTAAACCTCTTGATTGAGCTTTCAGACCAAACATCTGCTGGAGGCGATCAAGCAGCCCGTAGAGGTCAAAATTTGTTTCGTTGAGTGTGACTCGACCCGCTTCAATTTTGGACATCTCCAACACATCATTGATTAAGGTCAGCAAGTCTTCGCCACTGCGGTTGATGGTATCCAAGTATTCCTGCTGCTGCGAGTTAAGCGATCGATTCCGCAGCAGCAATTGGGTAAAGCCGAGGATGATGTTGAGGGGAGTTCGCAGTTCATGGCTCATGTTAGAGAGAAACTGACTTTTAGCAAGGTTGGCGGCATCTGCGGCTTCTTTGGCTTTTTTAAGCGCGACTTCAGTTTTTTTGAGCTTGGTGATATCACGAGCAACCCAAAGCACTGTCCGGTCAGATAACGGCGAGACACTAGCCAAAAACCAAGTTTCTCGATTCTTGATCGACAAGTGGTATTCAACAAAAACATTCTTGCGAGTGCCATCAAGGTTTCTGGGTTCCTCTTTCAGTTCCAACGCTTGCTGAATGGCATCGACTATTAGATTGGCAATTTCTTTAGGTAAAACTTCATGAACTTTTTTGCCAAGACGATCTACATCAGGTTTGTAAGCGAAGGATTGTGTTAGCACATACTTGGTTTGCACATACTTTAGGTAACGACCTTCCGCATCAAAAATCACTACCATGTCGGTCATAGCAGCGAACATTAATCGGAGTTCTGCCTCCGATGTTTTCAGTGCCGCCTCTACTTTTTGACGATCCCGAATTTCCCGCTGAAGTTGGGCATTTTTCTCGTCGAGTTCTGTCGTGCGTTTCTTAACTCGGCTTTCTAATCTCTCGTTGGTTTGTGCTAGGGCTAAAAAAGATTCACGCAACTGTTGCGCCATTTGGTTAAAAGACTGCGCTAACTCGTTTAACTCGATTGCGTTGTTCACAGAAACTCTTTGGTCTAAGTTTCCGGCGGCGATCGCTTTGGCTGCGCTCCCCAGTTGCAAAATCGGCTGCGTAATCCAGCGAGCCGTAAAAATGCCCAATCCAGTTGCGAGTGCAAACGCAATCAGACAAAGCACAATTGTTGTGCGAGTATTGGCATTGATTTGATCCATGAAATCCCGTTCCGGGACAACGACAATGATCAACCAGTCCAAGCCTTGATCATTTTTCATGGGCACAACCTGTAAAAATTGCCGTTGGCCCTGAATGTCAAAATCTAGTTGTTGTTTTTTGTCAATTTGGGTTAGGTTTCCAAAGCGTTGCAGCAAATATTCGGTGGTGCGTCGTGTCAAAATATCATTGCTTGCGATCGCCTGGACTCGGATGGGATTCTGTAATGTAAAAGGCGCTGTGGGATTTTCAATCACGTAAGGTTGTTGAGTGGCGGAACTACCAACCAGCAATCCTGTGCGCCGTTCCAGGATAAAGGTTTCGCCCGATCGCCCGATTTCCAAACTCCGCAGAAATTGACTAATCCCAGTCAGTGAAAAATCTACGGCAGCAACGCCTAATAGATTATTGCGATCGTCATAGATTGGCAAGCTGGCATTGAGTACATATCTGGGTGTAGCAAACAGTTTATAAATTCCGCCCCAGTTGGCTGTTTGAGACTTGACTGCTGATTGATACCAAGGACGAGTTCGAGGATCGTAATTGGGTCTGGATCTCAAAAGTTTAGTGTAACGTCCCGGTTGCTGTGCTGCATAAATCCGTATCTCATCCCCGGTGGACTTCCCCGAAAGTTTCACCTGAAACCGACCATCATCCGCTCTTTCAACTGCAACATGTTCTCGATATTCTGACCCAATATAAACCGCCGTCACTGTGTCAAACGTCTCAAGTTGATACCAAAGGTGTCGTTCTAATGCTGATAAATCTTGCACATTAACTTCGCCCAGCCGGATCGCATTAGCATTCAGTTGATTGATTTTATGAGGCGTTTCAACATAGGTTTGAAGATACTGTTGGATTCGAGCCGTGATTTCACTGCGGAGTTGAATTGCTACCTCATTAACTGCTCTTTGCCCATTCTGAATTGATAGCCACCCAGTTAACCCCACGGCTAGAGAAATTTGCAGTATAAAAGGTACCACAAGAATATGGCGCAAAGGCACACTTTTAGCAAGCTTTAAAACCTGATGGGTGAGAGGACGCATGTCCGAACTCCTTAAATTAAACAGCAATGCTAGGGTGCTAATGCTGACCCAGAAGCTTTTCAATTCCAATGAGGCTTAGCATAATATAGAGGATGATCTGTTTCAAATAAAATTACCCTCATGGGTAATAGCAAAGTAGGAAAATATCCAACAATAGAGTTAAAACTTAATTCTACAAACGTGGCAAAGATTATATACAGCGGTCAAAAGTAATGTTTTTTACGTTATAAATTTGTTGGAAATCGCTGCTTATAAAATTAATTTCACTAGGTAGACGGAAATAAAATAAACCATATTAAGGAATGTAAATTATTAATTTACTAATAAAGTTTTATGCTTGATGCCCAATATTAACAAAGAATTGTTTATTCTCATCGATTTATTTATACGCGTTGTACCTTGGAAATAACTAACATCATCAATAGATTTATTGCACAGCTTTGATTTTGCATCACTCATCATCCACAATTTTTGTAGAATGTCCTAGCAATAGCGTAATAATTGACGATTCTCTTAGCCCTTTGAGAAGTATGGAATTCACCCAATCAACCAAGGGAGATATTCTGATCGTTGACGACACTCTAGATAATCTCCGCCTTTTATCAGCAATGCTTGATGAACAAGGTTATGAAGTTCGGAGTGTCACCAATGGTTCGATCGCCTTGATCGGCATACAGGCTCAACCTCCAGATTTGATTCTGCTGGACATCAATATGCCCGGAATGACCGGCTATGAGGTGTGTCAGCGCCTAAAGTCTAATCCCCAAACCCAGGAGATTCCCGTCATTTTTATTAGCGCTTTGAATGAGGTATTTGATAAGGTGAAAGCCTTCTCGGTTGGAGGCGTTGATTTTATTCACAAACCTTTTCAGATTGAGGAGGTTTTGGCCAGGATTGAGCATCAACTCAAACTTTGCCGCTTACAACTGCAACTCCAAGAGCAAAATCGTCGCTTGCAGCAAACAGAAGCAGATCTGAGGCGATCGCTTGAGCAAGAACGAGCACTGAATCAACGCATCGAGGAAATGGCGGCGTTAGAAGAACGCAATCGAATTGCGCGTGATATCCACGACTCCCTAGGACATTCTCTTGTAGCGCTGAATGTGCAAATGGAAACAGCGCTGACACTTTGGCAAGTTGATCTTGAGCGATCGCGATCGTTTTTAGTAGAGGCGAAAAAACTGGGTTCCGAAGCTCTGCAAGCAGTGCGGGAATCAGTTTCCGCCATTCGTTCAGACCCACTCCACGGACAATTACTCGAAGGTGCGATCGTCAACCTTGCAGAGGAATTCTATCACCTCACCGATATCTTACCAGACTGCCAAATTGATTTATCACAACCGCTTTCCGACTCAGTAAATCATGTAGTGTATCGCATTATCCAGGAGGGACTAACCAACATTTATAAACATGCCAAAGCCACGAGCGTTAAGATCAAAATTCAAACAGCGGTTACAGGACTATCATTGACACTCCAAGATAACGGCCAAGGCTTTCAGTCAGATCAAGCCGTGGCGGGATACGGACTCCAAGGAATGCAAGAACGAACAGCTACGGTAGGCGGACAGCTAGAAATTGTCAGTAAACCGGGTGCTGGCTGTCAGATTGTCGTTAACTTTCCCAGAGAAAATCACGGGAAGTAGTCGGGGATAAAAAAGACAAAAAACAAATGACAAGAGATTTTGCAATTGATTGCAGGAGGTGCTGGCTAGAGAACGCCCAATCGTAAACCGTGAAATAACTGAGTTATAAATGCGGAATTTGAGATTCGGAATTTGTAATTAATATAAAGCCACTAATTTAATTTCATCTGACCTCATGATAAATTTCATGCTTAAGTTGTGACATTCATTCGATGCAAACACCTTTAAATTTTGATAAGTTAAACCAACTTTCCAAAATAAAACCACAAATACAATCATGTAAGAACCCAGATTAAATCAGACTTTCTCAATTACGACAGCGCAGCCCATTACAAATTACGAATTACGAATTACGAATTACGAATTAATATGAGGTAATCCCGATGAAAAATGATGAATCTTCTCCAATTCGCCTGTTAATCGTTGACGACCAGAGCCTCATTCGTCAAGGACTTAAAGCAATACTAGAACAGGAGCCTGATTTGCAAGTCGTTGGTGATGCCGAGAATGGCAAAGTTGCACTAGAGCTTGTTGCTGCACTCCAGCCCGATGTGGTGCTAATGGATATTCGGATGCCCGAAATGGATGGACGAACCGCAACAAAACTGATTGTGCAAAACTTTCCCAATGTTAAAGTTCTCGTCTTGAGCACATTTGATGATGACTCTTATCTGACAGGGGCAATGCGGGCAGGCGCAAAAGGATATTTGCTCAAGGATATGCCCTCACGTGAGTTAGCAGATGCGATTCGCTTTGGACATTATGGCTATACTCAATTTGGGCCAGGGTTATTTGATAAATTGTTGGCTACGAAAGCTGCTTCAACTCCAACTAATCAAGACTCCGCCTCATCAAAGCCATCGGAAATCACTGCACGAGAACAAGAAGTTTTACGTTTGATTGGCGTTGGCGCAACAAACCGCGAAATTGCCCAACAGCTTTACATTACCGAAGGAACTGTAAAAACTCATGTGACAAGTATTCTTAGCCGCCTCAATCTCAAAAATCGATCGCAACTTGCCATTTATGCAAATACTGCTCTCAATGAAGAAAACAAATTATCTGGGCAGCTATAGGAACTTATCGCAATCCACAACCAAGCTATTGTGTTAACCCAATTACATCCTCAATATTTATACTCTTCAGGACTTACGCACTCAGATCCCCCAACCCCCTTAAAAAGGGAGCTTTAGAAGTTCCCTCCTTTTTAAGGGGAGCCAGCGCGGTCTTCTCCCAAAGGGAGAGGCTAGCGCCAAGGGGGTTTCCACGCCACTCCCCACAACGGATAGCGCAGCGTAAAGCCTTCTGTTCGTTCGCGTAGCGTGTCGTAGACAGAGGCTTCGCTACTTTGAGGCTGCGCCAACGCTTAGAGCGAGTCATTGAGCGTCGGGAACCTCCGCAAGGGGGTGGCTCCCCATGAGCGACTGGCGTGGGCTAGGGGGGATCTAGGTTTCAGGATTCAGTGCGTAAGTTCTACTCTTGTTAAGGCGATCGCACATTTTAACTGAACTATCTGGAGTCCAAGGTTTTGCCGCTTTATGCACCAAGAACTTGGTGTGAGGGTTAAACAACAGTTACTCAAGTACCTAGCCTAAATCTATTAGCTATGCAAAACGAGAGAGCAAAGAGAAATCCACCAATATATGCTGTGGTCTGGTGACAGCTAAAGCCTGCCGGGCAATAAGTAACTGAGCAACAATCTGTACCTACATGGCACACTCTAGATGCAGAAATACCAGCATGGGAAGGCATTTTGCTTGTGCTGTGGGTAACATAACTGCACTGAACTGGAAGTCTCATTATGTCCTCTTTCTAAAATTAAGGTTTTTGAGTTGCGGCTACTGTGAAAACAACTGCAAATATTTGTGAACGAATATCAACTCACTGTAGAGTGCCAAATTTAGAGGTAGTGCCCACCCTGCTGTTGTGGAGATAACCCGCAGTCGCTACCACACAGAACCATATCCCCAACTGTTACAGAGCAAATGTCAACTTCTAGGGAAACAACGTACAGAAGAATCCCTCATGGGACAACAGATCATTGAACCGAAAAACGTACAGTTGGCAACAATCCATAGAAGAGTCCCATCTACCCCAGGAAAAAAGGCAGAACGGGGAATATAAGACACATACTGAGACGGATGTATCTCTCGATTACTCGGATTTCCAAGTACACTACGTTGGATGCCTTGTGAATTTTGCGGAAGTCTCATCTCTTCATCCTCCTAAAACGAATTGGTTCAGGTACGAGATCATTAATGTCCGACTACGCCACTCACACCTAACGGCATGAAATCTGCGAAGCAGCTCACAAAGATTTGTCACTTGTACCAGATTTTGTAGTAGCAGCGAGTCCAGATAAGGCTTGCGAGGTCACCCTAACATTCAGCTACAACTCTAAATTAATCGCAGCATCTCCCACTCCCATCTGAATTGAGTACTTCACAAGTACAAGCGATCATATCTCCATAACATGTCTTTCCAGGTGCTAAGAAAGCACAGCCTGTTCCAGTACCAGTTTCTGGGTTGACACTAGCGCAGCACAATATCTTGTTGCCACGCTCCTCGATAGCAAAATCATTCACTCCCCCTAGAGGGTTGCTAGGCAATGGATTTAGAGTAGTAAGTTGTCTAAGAGTGGTAATAGTTTGCCTACCTTGAGCAGGGGAAATTTCCCTACCATAAGCAGCCATTGAAGTTTTTGAGCTGATGGAAGCATCACAGATAGTATTCACTGACTGGTTTGGAATTCTCATTGTTTTTCTCTCCCTTAAGCATTAAATTTCCTCAATTTATTGTGGTTGCGCCACTACCATGAAACTATGGAAATTTCTCACAGTGCAATCGTGATTTGCACTCTCCCCACACTCACCTAATAAATATCCTTAGTCCTGTCCAGAGCTACTGAAAGCTGAATATTACGGGCGAAAAGAGAACCACTGTATAGGCAAACACCCTGTGAAGCAATGAATACGGTTACCGCTAGTAAATAGGCAAGACCAGTAGCAAAGCCAAAAAGACTCAGGTAATGCAGCAGACGGTAAGAATTGAATAACTTGCAGAGGGGTAATACCTGTAGATTTGTTTGATGTCATGCTTAACATAGACTTCGACAAACCTGGAGATTGATTAGGGAGTCTCATCTTTTAATATCCTCCTAAAACCATAGGCTCAATGAATTAGCTTGCCTCAACTGCTTAGCTTTTTATGCCATCTTAATTTGACAACACCTTTTAAGGTATAGAACACGTCACACTGCCATCAGGATTGTTCGATAAGCCTCCTTTAGCGCTATAAGTACACCACCAAGTGAAATAGTAGAAGTCATGACAAACGGTTCCTGGCAGTGAGTGATTGCATGTCACCTCGAAAGCTGCTGATGGACGGTAGGGCGGAATTGCTAACGGAAATTCGGGAGAGAATCGGCTGGAGCCTAAACCTGTTTTCACTCTTTGATTGGTATTGAGGTTGGTTAGACTGCTACGAATTTTACCTGAACATTGATAGGGAAGCTTCATTTTTTATCCTCCTAAAAATCAAAAATTTGTTTTTAGTCATCGCATAATCGTTACTCTTCAAATAAACTCTTTTATCTCACAAACCACGATCGCACTCTCCCCACACTTACCGGACAAACATCACTGACATCAACAGTAAATCGATATACTTTTCGAGCTTGTTCAAACACTCGTCTGGGATTAAAAAATGTCAGCTTGACATCCCAGCACTCAGAACCAGAGCGACACAACGGACTACGTTCCACTTCAATGGTGTCGAGATCCATTTCTTCCTGAATAGCGGACTCGAAGATGCGTTCGACGTTGAAGGCATTGGTTGCCGCATAATTAATCGCTCGCTCTTGAGGAGTCATGCCGAGATTGCGAAGCTCGTAGTAAACCCGCTCCAAGAAGTTGATGACGGATTGCGATCGCTGCCCATACACACCTCGGTCTTGCTCTGATGCAGACTCAGCTGGGGGAGTTCCACAAACAGCTTCGATTAATGCTGCTGTTGTCCAGCTATACATACATCGAAGCGTGGGCAGAATCACAGGCACTACCTGACCCGACATTAGCATGACTTTTCCTACGACCACACCCGGAATCGAAATCCGTTCAACACCTTCTGTCAATTGCTCTGTGAGAAACTGACGCAACCGTTCATAAGCCTGTTCAGCATAAGCTCCTTGAGGTTGTATTGCATAAATGGGTGTCGCGTCCAAGTTCAGCGTCCAAATAATCGCTCCCGTATCCCAAAGATTTCTGTCGAGATACGCCAACAGTTGTCGGTGATCTTGAGGATTTGCCCCTGCACCCATGTGCTGTTGAATAGAATCTCGGCGGGTTTCTGTGCCGAAATCAAACCCCAATTGTCCTAGGGCATAGACTAACTGTACAGGTGTGCCGTTGCCACCACCACAACTACAAGCTGCAGGTTGTATTCCACCAGAGTTTACCTGTTCTTTCAATTGAGGTGATGAAAGTAAAGGTTGCACCACCTGAGAAGCGACTTCAGAAGTTGGGGCACTGTAGGCTGCTGCTTGAACAGCAGGGTTTTGTCGTTGTGGCGGTGGCGGCAGATTTGTTTCCCCAATCGGTGCGGATTGAACCGTTGCTAATTCTATATTTTCATTCATGGTTTCTCCTGGTTGAAGAATGAGCGACATGGCTCCTTTGACATTGAGACGACCCGCTAAAAGACGGCGACAATCAGGGGCAGGTTGGTCATCACAGGCGATCGCACTCCGTAGAATGGCATCTCGAACCGCTTGAGGATTGGGAGCTTGACCCCGTTTAACTTGAAGACTCAGCAGCAAAGCCGCAACGCCAGAGACAACCGCCGTGGCGTAACTTGTTCCACTACTAGTTGTAATGCCTCCTCCAGGAGCGGCTCCGGGGATGTTTTCACCCAGTGCCAGAATCCCTTGTGTACGGTACTGTTCACCCCAATTGCTGAAATCCAATGGCAATCCTTCAGTGTTCATGGCACCCACCGCCAAAACAGAGGGCAGCGCACCAGGAATATGTAAGCAGTTGCAGCCATCATTACCAGCCGCCGCCACAATCAGGATGTTCTGGTTTGTACAATGACGAACAGCGTTAGTTAAGAGCGGATCGGCTTCTCCACTGGGGGTCAGTTGTCCGCCACTGATGTTGATAATATGAGCACCATGATTGGCGGCTAAAAGGATTGCTCTGGCGAGATCCAGTTGAGAACAAGGCGCAATCGCATCTCCCTTGCCATCGGTAAAGATAGGAATCAATAAACCCCGACATTGAGGCGCTATTCCTTGAACTGACCCATGATGTTGTCCAAAGATAATGCTCGTAACGTGAGTACCGTGTTGGGCTGCCGAACCTTGAGCAGAAATATTTGGGGTTAGCGGCTCTAGTGGAGTAAGCTTTGCACTCACAAGGCTTGGGTGGGATTGATCCACCCAACCATCTAAAACAGCGATACAAATCTGAGGCTCTCCGAATGTTTCTACCCAGAGTTCTTGGTGTCCAGCCATTGAAATCTTTGTAGCGAAAACAGGAGGGGACATTGGGAATGACCTCAAAATGAGCTGACAAAATCGCAAATTACTTAAAAAAACAGCTAAATTAGAGAGCCGCATTTAATACTGCTCAATACTGGTTATGAGTATCGCTCAGAACAGTAAGGTTCCTCTAATCTTTCCGTTCGCTGGCAAGATCGTGCCTGGAGCCTGTGAACTGGTTGGACGCACAACATCAGAAAATCCAATGCTCCAAGCTAGGCAACCTTCGCTACCGCCGGAAATCTTTTCGGCTTGTTTGTTGTCTAATTCTTGCCAAAGTTCAAGTTCTCGAATTTGCATCTTCAAATCCTCCATCTTGTTTCAATTATTAGTGTTAGGTTGCGTGCTTTTAAGTACCCTTAGTTTTCAGTCTGACTTAACACTGGCAAATTCTCCCCTTGGATGTCTTGCATTATCTTGCTTTTTTTGCACAGTTTTGCTATGAGTTAAGCCAGGTTTTAGGGGTCACGCCTGTCAAGCGTTTAAAGTGACGATGCAGATGACTTTGGTGAGTAAAACCACAGGCGATCGCCACTTCTGCAATGGTCATTTCACTTTGCTTCAACAATTGCTTTGCCCGTTCTACTCGTTGTTGAATTAAATACTGATGGGGACTCAGCCCCGTAGCCTGTTTGAAGGCGCGAGAGAAATGATACTGGCTCAAGTGGGCGATCGCCGCCAGTTCATTCAAACTTAACTCACGCTCCAAATAATCGTTGACATAATCTGTCACAAGCTGCAATCGATGCTGAGGAAGTCCGCCTGTGTAAACTGGGGTGCTGAATTGCTGGGTGGCATAATGCCGCAGCAAATGAACCGCAAGCGCATTTGCCATCGTCTCGGCATACAAACGACCGCCGCAGAATTGCGATCGCAATTCTTCCTGAAGCGCCAATCCAATTTGGTGAATTAGTTTATCTTGAATGGCAAAGTGAGAGATTAATTCTACGCGATCCGTTTCCAGTAGCTCGATCGCGTTTCGGCTCAATAACTCTGGCTTCAGGTTCAGAGAGAGCGTTTGAAGCTCTTGGTTCCAGCAGAAAAAGTGAGGACTGTGGATTGGACAAATCACAACCGTACCGTGCAAGTAGGTTGCTTTATGGGATTTCCCTTCTACAACATGCTGTATCTGAAGTCTTTGCCCCATATTTATGCTGACAACGTAGTGATCGAGACAGTATTCGGGAGTTTCTCCCGGTGGTAGATGATGAGCTTCCAAGGTGATGTTGCTCCATCCGGCGCTGTGGCTTGCGAGAATGGGTGCTGGCTCAAAGATATCCGGTAAACAATTCGGATGATTTGAATCAAATTCTATTGGTTCTAGTGCTGACATCGCTCACACTCCGTCTTTATTCATCAAGAGGCGCTCTGTCTAAGGCTCGTAGTTCCATGCCGATTCCGGTAGGTTTCTCACTACGTCGCGCAGACTTTGACCTGATAGCTCTGCCAGTCGCCGAAAAGCGCGTCCAGACACATAACAATCGGCTCCCGGAAAACATCGCGCACACCGCTGATAGAGACGTTGAACGCTTGGGTTCTCGATGCCTGTCCTTTAATGTACAAGCCGCCCTGCTGCTGAATTTGAGTGGCGATCGCAAAAATTAGCTTTGTTGCTACACCCCACCCCTGATAGGCAGGATCAACAAACAAGTCAATCACCTCACCACCTTTCAGGCAGTAGTGCAGATCATAGGATGATGCCCAGGCTGCAAACGCGGTTAACTGTTGATTTTTAGCTTCTGCAACCACCATTTCAAATTCAGCACCAAAACCGTCTTGTGCAAGTTTTTGGGTTGTTCCTCCCCATGTTCGCTGAAACGTTTCTTGCATAAAGGCTACTAGCAATTTTTCCAGGTCTGGAATGTCATCTTGAGTAGTATTGCGAACATGGTAAGACATCTGTGCAAACATCCCCTACAGTCCATTTCTTCGAGATCCAGTCAGCGGTTGTCTCGTTCAGCAGCAGACTCTAGTATGCAAAACGTGCCTTAGTTTTGCTATTACCCACAAGGGTACTTTTAAGCGATCTGCGATCATCCTACTACCAACCTTAAAACATTGCCTCATCGGCAATCTCACACTAACTTAATCCTGAACACCAATAGAGAAACTTCAGCTAAACTAAGTTTCTACTCTATTAGATCATCAGTAATGTTTGTTCTGAAACAAACTGCTAGTGGTTTCGCCTCCATAAAATAAGTAATCAGCCGTATAGTTGACGCGGATATCGCGGTTTTGAGAGGACTGATCACACCCTTGTATAGGAGGTTTCCCACCAACAGTATTGATCCGTTGAATCCAATTGACTCGGTGGAAGATACCATTTTCCTCATGCGAGCGCGCTTCTAACAAGAGCCAAGGAATTGCACTGGCTTGTGGTGCATTTGCCTTAGATTTCACCTTTGCTACAACTTTGCTACCATCTTTCGCTTCCCACGTCGGGCCTGTATAATGCTTGCCCAAATCTTGCCCTTGCTCATTCAGCAAAACGGCATCGGGAGCCTTAAGCGTCCACTCATACTCAACAGGATATTCTGCTGATTTCGCTTTGCAGACATAGATTTGTGTACCCTTGGCAGATGATTTTAAAAGAAGTTGCTGACCGCTTGGGACTTTGAGACTATTCGGTATAAGAGATGAATTTGCATTTTGGGTATATTGGGCGATCGCAGTCTCTTCACTAACATTAGACGTACTCAACGCCAGCAAAGAAAAAACGAGGCTAAAATTGAGCTTAATAATTTCGGAAAAAGTAACCGACATAATGATTTATCCTTTAACAGTAAAGTGTAATATCCTCATTACACTCGTTAGCTAAGTAACAGAGAGACTTGAAGCGAATTGCAACGATTTGGTCATAAAAAGGATTCAGTTTACAGAGTGGTGGAATGTAAGCGATCGTGCGATTAAAGAGCTTAATTTCTTGCTCAAATGGACAACTAGCAGGAATTATTCTACACAGTAATCGAGCTACGTTTGGCTGGCTAATTTCTCTTGATTCAAGCCATTGTTTGATGGGTAATAATAAATCAGTTTTCTGAGACAAAAGTAGTGAATTCATCAATCTATCCTCAACTATAATAGTTTTATTGTAGAGATTTTATCTAGGATAAACTTCTGAATAAGGTCATGGTTTGGCTTCAACTAAATAGGGAACTTATCTACAACTTTCGTTATTCTAAAACTATGTTTTACTATGACTTTTGTCATATATAACGTTTCTCGCTTCAGTGAGGTATAGAAAGAAGTAATTAACCACAGACGAACACGGTTAAACACAGATGAATTAGTACCTCAGCAGATTAGGAAATGCTATAAGCTTGAAAGGAAATGAAACGAATGAACAGCACGGTTTAATTCTGTGATTTGTTTCATCCGTTTCCCATGCGTTGCTAACATTCGCTCAAATTTAAAGCTTTTGCCGTGCCATAAGTTGGGCAAACAATCCCGCTTGATTGGCAAGTTGATTAAAATTGCCTTCTTGTACCACACGACCGTTTTGAAATACATAGATGCGATCAGCGTTACGAATCGTACTTAGACGATGAGCGATCGCAATCCGTGTTACCTTCAAACGCTCCAAGCTTTGACTAACGATCGCTTGGGTGCGATTATCTAAAGCACTGGTGGCTTCATCAAATAACAAGATTTTGGGTTTTAATACTAGCGATCGGGCAATCAATAACCGTTGCCGTTGTCCGCCAGAAATATTGGTTCCCCCCTCACTAATCACCGTGTGCATTCCCATCGGCATTGATTCGACATCCTCGGCAAAGCCAGCCATCCGCGCCGCTTCCCAAGCTTCATCCATCGTAATCATCGCCCCACTGGCGATATTCTCGAAGATGGACGCAGATGTCAAGCGGCTATTTTGCATCACAACTCCTAATTGCCGCCGCACCGCATGAACATCCAGCCCCGCTAAATCTTGTCCATCGTAGTAGATCGTGCCAGATTCGGGAACATCAAACCCTAGTAATAACCGGAACAGCGTTGATTTTCCACTGCCAGAAGCTCCCACAAAAGCGATAAACTCGCCAGGTTCAGCGTGAATGCTGACATCATCCAACGTTAGTGGCCCGTCATCTCGATAGCGGAAAATCACATGATCGACAACTACGCGACCGGAAAGCCGACCTGGATCAGCTTTTTCAGAGTCTACTTCCGGCTTGGCTTCAAGAATAGGCTGCGCTCGTTCCCACAACGGCACAACTTTCAGGACATCGATAATCGTGCTGCTGAGGCTGGTGGCTCCACTGATAAACGTCCCAAATGCCGCATTAAAAGCTAAAAATACACCTGTAGATAAACCGCCATCTTGTGAAGGGGCTTGCTCAAGTAAACTTGCTGCAAACCAGAAGAGTGTCGCTGTGGTTAATACAGGTAAGATTTTATTAACTACAGCTAGAAAATCTTCAATACCTTGGGTACTCAACATCCATTTGATTTGCTGGCTATACTGTTTTCCCCAAAAAGCAAAGGCGCGGGCTTCAGCTCCAGCTACTCGGAGTTTGGTAACGCCGTTGATTAACTGCACCATCACCCCAAAGAGTTGTCCCTGTAACTCTAGTAAAGGACGAACTTTACGCAGAGTGGAAATTCCCGAAACAAGAGTAATAGTAATGTTTATAAATGCGACAAAAGTAGCAATTAACGCTAGCGAACCGTTGTAGTAAAAAAGCAGTCCTAAGTTAAGCAGGGCGAACAAGCTGGTAAAAATACTTCTGAGAACCGTGCTACTGAGCTTTTGGCGGATTTGACTGATAGCGCTAACGCGTGAGTTCAAGTCTCCAATTGAGTACTGACGGAAGAACGATGCTTTGAGATTCAACAGTCGATCCCAGACTGCTGCTTGGGTCGAAGCATCGGCAAAGGTTTCTACGCGCATGATAGCGAAACCTTGAGCAAGTTGAAACAAAGTGCTGCCAAATGCAGTTGCTAGCAGCGCCAAGGCAATTTGCACCAATAAACCGCGATTAGCATCAGGAATCGCACTGTCAATCAACACGGCGGTAGCTTGCGGGGTGATCATCCCTAATAAAGTTGTTGCCACACCCGCAATTAGGACAATCATTAATTCTTTGTAGTGTCCTTGCAGGGCAAATTTCAGCAGATCGAACGTAGTGAGGACTTTATCTGGCAACGGGCGATAGAAAGTGTACCCAGTCAGCGCGAGTTTAGTAGCACTTTTAGTATTAACCAGAGTGCGCGATCGCTCAATTGGATCAAAAATCTCATAACGCGTATCAGATACAGGCAACAGCGCCACAGGATGGTTATCCTCCATCGTGTAAGCGAGCATCGCACCGCAATCCTTCTTCCACCACTGACCTTGCAAAGCGATCGTTCGAGTTCGTAAACGAGAAGCACGGGCGATCGCTTGTAGAGGATCTTGAACTCGTTTCAGGTCTTCAGACTTCGCTGGCGGTCGAATCGTTATGCCCAAAGTCCGCCCAACTGCCCCCGCAGCCACGAGTAAAGCTTGGTCAGGGTCATTAGCTCCAACTTGAGCAGAAGTGGCAATTTGCCGAGATTGCAGCAACGAAGATAACTCACCCAGCGTCTCCTCCATCACTTGATGATTGAGCTGTTGCCGTTCTTGAAAGCGGTGTGATTCTGCCTCTTTTTCTTGCTGTTCCAGAAGATTCAGGCTTTGAAGAAAGTAGACATGAAGTCGGAAGATCCCCGTGAGCAAAGTATCAGGATTATCGATCTCAGCCGTACTCAGAGTTTCCAACTCGATTGCATCCTCGGCTTGAAACCACATATCTGCACTCAACGGCAGCAATCCTGATTGCGGCATCAGCAACAGTTCCTCAAACCCCATCCAGGTTGCATACCCTTGCTGAATTTCCACCCAAGATACCAGCTCTCTCTGCGGTTGGAAAACCTGACCATTGGTGAGCGAGAAATAGCGAACCCCTTCCTCTAGAAACGGTAGCACAGGTGGAATAATCGAAGACAACGCCAATCCCAGTTGCTCAATCCATCCCTCAACTAAAGTCAGTGCTTCGCCACTACCATCCGCAATAAATTCACGAAAATCTTTAACCGAGACTTTGAGAAGTTCAGTTTCTTCAATCGACACCGCCAGCAGTTGATAAGGCATCGGCTCAGAATCGCCAGCGATGCCAAACATAGCCTGTCTCGTTCTGGTAGTAAATAAATAGCGGCGAGTACCTTCAGCAATCCCCTCCTTCATAGGAATCGCAAACAGCGCCAAAGAACCCGATTTCACCACCCAAATCGTCTCCGGGTCATTGAGAATAATTGGCTCATTGCCTTTGAATTTATAGTACTCACCCGGCAGGCTGACAATCCGAATTTGATCTAACATAATCTATTCCTGCTCTATAAAAATATGAAAAATTTCACGCACAGACGCAGCGAAAAGTTCTGAAGGAGGGTTAGCCCGACCTAGGAAACTTTTCAAGACAGAGTCGCAGAGAGAAAGATTGAGTTATCGTACTTTTTTATTTCGCCTTCAAATCCGCAAACCTAGATAAAACCTAACTTTCTTAATTACGAATTACGAATTACGAATTAGTATTATGCCTCCTGAAGTGCTTCCCCTTCACTGCGAATTAATTGCAAATACTTACCTTCCATCTGCTGTAACTCCTCATGCGTACCCCGTTGCACCACCTTGCCGCGCTCAAAAACAATAATTTCGTCACAATCCCGAATGGTGCTCAACCGATGCGCCACAATTACACAAGTGCAGCCGCGCTCCCGGAGTTTTTGATCGATGATCTTTTCTGCCTCAGCATCGAGGGCACTAGTGGCTTCATCCATTACCAAAATCGCCGGATTGTTCACTAGAGTCCGGGCAATTTCTAATCGCTGTCGCTGCCCACCACTCATATTAGTTGCTCCTTCTGCAAGGTCAGCGTTGTAGCCTCCGGGCATCGAAAGCACGACATCTTGAATGGCGGCATCTTTGCAAGCGCGAACCAAGTTACTAAAGGGAACAGTCGAATCCCAAAGGGTGAGATTGTCGCGCACACTTCCTGCAAATAGCGAGATATCTTGCTCAACTAGCGCAACTGAATTGGTGATAATTGGTCGCGGAATATCTGCTCTGGGTTGACCATCAAATAAAATCTCCCCTGCCCACGGTTCGTATAATCCACACACCAGCTTGGCTACGGTTGATTTGCCAGAACCACTGCCACCCACCAGAGCAACTCGTTGACCGGGTTTAAGTGAAAGATTGAGATTTTCAATTAAGGGAGGTGCAGAGCGATTATAGCCAAAGGTGATATTGCGGAGTTCAACATAGCCCTGAAGCCGCACATTCGCAGCAGGAAGGGTATGAGTTGGTGGCATACTTCTTTCTCGTTCCACAGCAGGATCGATCGCATTGCGTAACACGTCATCCAGTCGGCTCAGATTACCTTCCATTTCCTGGAGTTCACCCGCTAGACCTACCAGATTATTCACAGGCTCTAGAAACCTTTGCATCAAGGCTTGAAAGGCAATCAGCATCCCAATACTAAGTGCGCCATCCATCACCCGTAACCCTCCTACCGCCAATAAAAGCATGGATGTAATCGAGGTTAGAAATGACGGCAATACGCCCAGAGTTTGATTAGTCGTATCCATTTCCTGACGGGCATTAATCGCTTTGGCGTAATAGCCTGCCCAGCGAGAAAAGAATTCTGATTCTAACCCGGATGCTTTGAGCGTTTCCATACTTTGCAGCCCAGAAATTGCTACCCCGCTGACTTTGCCCTGTTCTTGCATTAATCGCAGATTCGCATCGACGCGCTGCCGCGAAACCCATCGCCACACGCTGACATTCACCACAACAAAGCCAATGCCGATTAAGGTGAGAACGACATCATATTGCAGCATTACTGCGGCATAAAAGACAACGGTAACGGCTGAGATAACCGTGGTTGCTAATCTTCCTGAAAGCAGATTTGCTAAGCTGTCGTTGAGACGGACACGGCTGCTGATTTCTCCCGCAAATCGCTGATCATAAAAACTGACTGGCAGTCGCAGAATATGCCACAAAAATCGACTGGACATCCCCACTGCCAACTTAATTTTCATGCGACGCAGAAATTGAAGTTGAAGCAACGTTAGAAAACCATTCAATATTGCTACGAGAATCATGCCGAGAATTAAAGGACGTAACCAATCATTTCTGCCTTCAATCAAGACATTATCAACAAATGCTTGGGAGAATGCAGGGATGGCTAATCCAGGAATTACTAAAAGCAATCCGGCGATTACACAATAAACAAGTGCCCCAAGCGAACTCTGCAATCGATCCCATAACGCTACTGTCAGGCTCGGTTTACGTCCTCCTGGCTGGAATTCTGCACTCGGTTCAACAACTAGCACCACCCCAGTAAAGGACTGATCGAATTCTGCTGGCGAAATCGTCCGGGGCCCGGTAGCAGGATCGTTAAGATAAACCTTGTCTTTGGCAAATCCCTCGACTACTAGGAAATGGTTAAAATTCCAAAAGACAATATAAGGACATTCCAGTTTATGTAACCCATCCAAATCGACCTTAAAACCTTTGGCCTGCAACCCATATCTGCGAGCAGCGTTGATAATATTTGAGGCTTTACTTCCATCTCGTGAAACACCACAAGCTTGGCGGAGTTCTGCCAGGGGCACAATGCGATCATAATACCCTAAAACAATACCCAGTGCTGCTGCACCACATTCCACTGCCTCCATTTGTAAGACGGTGGGAGTCCGACGGCGGCGATCAGGACGGCTGATGACCCGCCGAATTTGTCTAAATGTACGCCCAATTTGGGATTGAATTCGCCGCATAATTAGTACATTCCACTCCACGATCGCAAAATTGGAAACACAAAGGAAATCGGAGATTGTTCATCGACTTTGACGCGCACTGAGGTAGTGGTTCCAGAGGTAACTTCGGTTTCTGGCCCCTTAGACGACGACCACTTAAAACGGCTTTTAGTCGAAGGGTCTGGCTGGAGTTCAGCAAAAACTTGAATTTGTGGCCCTTCTGTGGTTAATCCTTGCAAAACTTCCAGACCACCCACAACGCTCGATGCACCCTCTTGTGTTACCGGGAATGCAGAGACATTTGTTACCTTCGCTACAATGCCCCCAAACCGTTCTCTTTTAACGGTAGAAGGAGTGACTTGCAACTCCATGCCTTTTTGAATCTTTTTACCTTCGCTCACCGGGAAGAATGCTACAGCGACTAACTTATTCGCAGAGTCTTGAGCTTCGATTGTACCGATGCGAGCACCTTCTGCCAGCGTTTGTCCAGGAACAGCAGAAACTTCTAAAACTCGTCCGTTGAAATTGCTAGTAACCTGGTTTTTTCCTTTTAATTGTGATTCTAATTGAGCGATCGCTCGCTCTGTCTCTTGAATTTCTTTTTTACGATTAGTAGAAATACCTAAATCTTGTTCTGCTTGACTAGCTAATTTAGTATCCAGTGTTGCTAACTGAGCTTGCAGTTCTTTGGTTGCATTTAAATTTGCTAAGAATTGTCGTTCTGCATCCGCTTCTTTGACATCAAGTTGTTTCAGTTGCGATTCGATTTCGTTGATTCTGCTTTTGCTGTTGAGAAATTCTTGTTGCGCCTGAAGGACAGTATCACTCGAAACAGCTCCCTCTCGGCGTAACTGCTGACGTAGTTCAAATCGATCTTTGAAAGTGGGTACTAAATCCCGCGTCGTCTGCAACTGTTCCTGTAAAGACTGACGCTCTTTGCGAATTGACTCCAGACCTTTATCGCGCAGAATTGGCGTTACCGATTGGGTTGTCTTTAAAGTTTGCTGGAGCGCTTGACGTTGTTGATGAATCGCACCTTTATCTAAAACCGTTCGCTGAAGTTGCAGAGAATTGGCATCGCGGTCTTGTTCTTGAAGTTGAACAAGCTTAATCCGCGCCAGTTTCAAATTTTCTTGAAGTTCAGTTTGGTCAATTGTTGCGAGTACCTGCCCCTTCTTGACGCGATCGCCCGGACGAACATAAAGAATGAGAACCTGCCCCGAACTAGGGGACTGAAACGCCGTAACCTTGCTAGGATAAACCACCACGCCTTGCCCAGCAATAGTAATGGGAATGCGACCAAAAACACTCCACGCAAGTCCAACAGCAATCAGAGATCCCATCGCGGCCAACGGAATCCACTTCTGCGGCTGAACCACCTGCATCAGCTGATCGAGTCGCTCCGGGGAAGATAAACGATCAAGTGCTTCTTTTCGGAATAAGTTATTTTTGTTGGTCGAAACCATACTGACTCCATTCAAGTTATAGAAATTTGCATAAAAATAGCGGCTGAGGGTTGGGGACTGGGGACTGGGGACTGGGGGCTGGGGATTGGGGACTGGGGATAAGGTGAATAAATAATCAATGCCCAATGACAAATGACAAATGCCCAATTCCCAATGCCCTATCTTCAACTACCGCGAATTTGTTTGAGCATCCAGTCAAATCGCGTACCCGCCAGCGTCACTTGAGCCAAAAAGCCAGAACTCAGTTCATCCTCATAGGTCAAGCGTTCATCCAAAGATTGACCTGAGCTATACGTAATTCTGCCGTAACCCAACCGATTAATTATTGCTTGCTGTTTGTCTGTTAACAAAATTGCTAACACTCGATAGAATCGAGCAGCAAACCCAACATCATGCAGCAATTTGGCCGCCAGTCGCCACCGAGGAATCGATAGCACGATCGCATCCTCAACCGCCCGAATCGTCATTGCAGGTGGACTTGCTTCCACAAAGGGTGTTTCACCAACTATGTCACCCCGCGATAATTTAGCAAACTCTCGTTCTATACGATCTGTCTCTTCCAAATTTGAAAAGGCACGCGTCAGAGGATTGTCCATATCCTCAGCGCTTGAAGCCACCATCTTCCCATCCAATAAAATATAGAGAGCGTCAACGGGTCTGCCAGCATGAAACAACACCGCTCCCGCAGGAATTCTTATAGCATTTCCCGCAGCAATCATCCAACCGATATCACTATCGTTTAATTCTGCAAACGTAAATAAAATTTCTCGAATTTGCGGCTGAAAAAGAACAATCGTGCTTTGTCCAATTTGGTTAACAATTTGCTCTAATCTATGAGCCAGCAAAACTGCGATCGCGCGATAAAGATGAGCAGCAAATGTGACATCTTCTTGCATTTTTTTGCTTAACTGCTGCTGAGGAATCATCAAGACAAGCGACTTTCTGATTGCCTTGACCGTAGTAGAAGATTGGTAGGATGCTAAAAAGGGCACTTCTCCCACCACCTCACCATTTGTGAGTCTCGCAATCTCTCTTCCTGAAAGTTCGCCACCTTCAAGAGCGGCGAACGCACGACCAATAGGATTATCGTCAGCCTGAGCGACAGAAACAGTCAATGCGCCATCTAGCAGAATGTAGAGTGCATCAACAGGTGCTCCTTGACGGATGAGGATCGTGCCAGCAGTAACTTCTTCTCTTTGACCCGTTGCCAAGATCCAGTCAATATCGCTATTTGTCAGTTCCTTCAATAGAACTTCTGTCATAATTTAACTTCCTTGTGTTCTGCTAACGGGAGAGAAATGGGGAGCAATATAGTAATTCGTAATTCGTAATACTCGCACCTTGGCGAGAAGCAAGCTACGTAATTAGTAAATTTATTAACAGTTATCAGTAAACTATCTAGCGGGTTTAAATCCCCCACCTATTTACTATTTACTGTTTACTGTTTACTGTTTACTGATTTAATCTCCCCATTGCGTATTAACTAGCTTGATGATTCGCTGGTATAGGTTTGAGAATCGCTGTACTTATCATTCCAATAAGGAAGGTTTTTATCCTTGATGTGTTTTGCGATCGCTTCAGACAGATTGTTATATTTATCGTCTATAGGATACTCACTTGGATAAGGCTCACCTTCGGCAATGCCACCCGAAATACTTGCGAGTTCTTGAACTGATAATTCTTGTGATTCATTTTGCTTTTCGTTTTTCATTGCAATTTTTCCTCATTGTCAATTCATTTGTTAGTAAGTTAGTTAATTTCTTGAAAGCGCGATTATCAATCACACGAAAACAATTTCAAAAAGCAGTTGAGCACTCACCCAACTGCAATTTTATTGATGTGAGATGATGTGGGAAATTCCATTTATGGAGAACCTTCGATGATTGCAGAGGCATCCCCAAACAACTCACCGAGAATTTGCAGATCCTCAGTAGTTGCATCTGTAACTAAGATTTGAAAGGCAGCAGATTCGATATTCTGCATTTCAAAAGAAGTCGTAGTAGAACCACACCCTAAACCGTGTTGGCTTACCTGACTAAACGATAAGTTCGTCTGACTGAACTTAGCAATTGAAATACCTAGATTCAGACCTCCTGCTACCTCATCTAACTCCTGATCAGACAACTCGCTAAACGCCTCGTCATCTTTTGGAGTCATTTCGTCACTTGACATAAAAACTCCTTTGTGTAATGTATTGGAGTTGTAATTTGAATAAAAGGGGGGGTCAGGTAGAAACCCCCTTTCATTGGGGCTAGTTGAATCTAGTGTTTTTGAGCAATGTCACTCTAGATTCCTAGTGGTAGGATTAACTAACGAAGTCGCGTCTGGCAGCAATTGAATCAGTTTCATCAT
>NZ_VJXY01000010.1:103585-188670 GCF_014831675.1 Komarekiella delphini-convector SJRDD-AB1
TAATAGCCAGACCACTCGTACCAGCTAAACCTTTACCAGCAACGGCATCGGAACCAACTACCTCAAAATTAGTTCTGACAGCAGCAATTTGGGTAACGTCGATTAAACCACCAGCAACGGTGTCGAGGTCTTCAGTAGATAGTTCTTGAGCTTGTTCGGACTTGTTGATTTCAGACATGATATTTTCTCCTTAATTTGTAATTTGGTTAAGTGATAATGGATTAGAGTTGAATTAACTACTAACTAACGAAGTCACGTCTGGCAGCAATTGAATCAGTTTCATCATTAATAGCCAGACCACTCGTACCAGCTAAACCTTTACCAGCAACGGCATCGGAACCAACTACCTCAAAATTAGTTCTGACAGCAGCAATTTGGGTAACGTCGATTAAACCACCAGCAACGGTGTCGAGTTCTTCAGTAGATAGTTCTTGAGCTTGTTCGGACTTGTTGATTTCAGACATGATATTTTCTCCTTAATTTGTAATTTGGTTAAGTGATAATGGATTAGAGTTGAATTAACTACTAACTAACGAAGTCGCGTCTGGCAGCAATTGAATCGCTCTCATCATTAATAGCGAAACCGCCTGTAGCTGCGAAACCTTTACCAGCAACGGCATTGGAATCAACTACCTCAAAATTAGTTCTGACAGCAGCAATTTGGGTAACGTCGATTAAACCACCAGCAACGGTGTCAAGTTCTTCAGTAGATAGTTCTACGGGCTTAATGTTGTCAGACATGATGTTTTCTCCTTAATTTGTAATGTGTGATGTGTTAAGCACAGAGCGCGATTTGCTAGTTGGTTGCTCAGCGCTTTCCTCGCTTCATGTCTTAAGAATACGAATTCAACTCAGTTCTCCGCATCTGAAAAACGTCTAAGATTTTGCCTAAGCTAAGTAAGTAGATGCCGTACAACTTTCGCTCCATCGTGTTGAGCAATGCATAGGACTTTCGTTATAGGCTGACGCAGCTTGTTACAACAAAAGTCATGAATTTGCTTTGAAATCTGGAATTCAACAGCATATCGCTGTATGACTAGATTTGTAAGCATGAATGCAGATTAGATTTAGTCGTCATAAATAACAGCATTCTACGCTGATCATTCAAAAAATTAAATCCAATGAATAATTACCTATAAATCTCTAACAATGTTGTATATAAAACGGAAACAGCAATGTTGAATAAATTCAAATTAGCAACCAAATTTACCTTACTTCTATCGTTGGTGTTCATCGGTGCGATCGCAGTTAGTGGTTTTGCTTTATCTCATGCACTGGAGCAAAAAGCGGAAGCCGAAATTGGTTATCGAAGCCAAATTCTTGCAGAAATGATGAACTCAGTGAGAAACTTCACAAACATGCATATCAGCCCACTCCTGATACCTATGGTGGAGACTCAATCTACGTTTGTCCCTGAAAGCATTCCCAGCTATGCGGTGAGAGAAGTATTTGAGAATCTTCGCAAAAATGAAGAATATAAAGACTTCTTTTACAAAGATGCCAACCTTAATCCAACTAACTTGCGAGATAAAGCAGATATATTTGAAACGCAGCTCATCGAACAGTTTCGCAATCAACCAGATCTGAAAAATGTATCCGGTTTTCGTGACTCTTTTGACGAGAAGTTATTTTATAGCGCTCGTCCATTTTCTATTAAAAATCAGACATGTCTACGTTGCCATAGCACCCCTGAAGCTGCTCCAAAAAGCCACATCGTAAGTTATGGCTCAGAAAATGGTTTTGGATGGAAACTCAATGACATTATAGGCACTCAAATTATTTATGTTCCTGCTAGCAAAGTGTTTGATGATGCCAATCGTGCTTCTGTTTCATTTATGGGATTATTTATTGGCATATTTGCTTTAGTAATTTTGCTAATTAATTATTTACTAAGACGAAATGTGCTACAACCGCTCAAACCAATGGCGCAACTCGCTCAGAAAATCAGTATGGATGAGATTAGTGTTGAAGAAGCAGAAGAATTTGATCGCCAAAAGCTAACATCAATTGTGAAGCGCAATGATGAATTAGGACAATTGGGACGAGTTTTTCAACGCATGGTACATGAAATTTATGCCCGCGAACAAAAACTTAGACAACAGTTGCACACATTACGTATCGAAGTTGACGATGCCAAACGTGCGCGTCAAGTTGCGGAAATTGCCGAATCAACAACGTTCCAAAAATTGCAAGAGGAGGCAAAAGCAATGAGAAACAAACGAAACGCGGCAAATGAATAATGTTTTTGCACAGATAAGCTTTTTTCCTCAGTTTAATTGGAAATAACTATTCAGTTGAAAAAGGCTAAAAAGCTTATGAAACAACTAATACTCCTCCTATCCTCCATCCCCCATCCCCCATCTCCTATCTCCCATCTCCCATCCCCCATCCCCCATTCACAATTAAGGATTATCATGCCTGAAATTATTTCTATTCACTCATTCCGTGGCGGAACTGGTAAATCAAATGTTACAAGTAATCTCGCTACTCTCATCGCTCGCTCTGGACGGCGAGTTGGGGTTGTTGATACAGATATCCAATCGCCAGGAATTCACGTCCTGTTTGGTCTTGAAGAAGATCGAATCCGCTACACCCTGAACGATTATCTGTGGGGTCGTTGTGCCATAGAAGAAGCAGTCTATGACGTTAGCGCCATTTTGAAACAAAAACAAACATTTTTTGGTAGGCAGGGGAGTATTCATCTAATTCCTTCCAGTATTAGGATGAGTGATATTTCTCGAATCTTACGCGAGGGATATGATGCACGCCTGCTTAACGATGGTTTGCGTAATCTAGTTCGTCGTTTAAAACTGGACTATCTGTTGATCGACACTCACCCCGGTATTAACGAAGAAACTTTGTTATCAATTATTCTCTCTGATGTCCTTGTGCTGATTCTCCGTCCAGATAAACAAGATTACCAAGGGACAGCAGTGGCGGTCGATGTTGCTCGTAAGTTAGAAGTCCCTAAGATGCTGCTAGTAATCAACAAAGCGCTGCCATCTTTAGATTTCAAAGAGTTACGGCAACGAGTGGAGAATACCTACCAAACTCCTGTAGCTGGAGTACTTCCTGTTTGTGAAGAGATGTTTAATTTAGGAAGCAGTGGCGTTTTTTGTTTGCGCTATCCAGATCATCCTTGGACTCAAAAAATTAATGATATTGTCAAACAAATTACGGGTTCTGGAGCAAAATTGGTTGTATAAAAATGGCTCTAACCCATTCCACCATAGTAGTAGAGACGTTGCACTGCAACGTCTCTACAGAGGTTATTGATTTTCCTACCTAACAAACCTGCGGAATGTAGGAAAATAAATAAAGATAAGTTTACATTTTTTCATAATTAACCGAAAAACCTATGCTGGCTGCAATTCTCTTTGACCTAGACGGCACTATTGTCAATACTGATCCCATACACTACCAAGCTTGGCGGGAAATGCTGTTGAGTTACAGCCTAGAAATTGATGAAACATTCTATAAATCCCGGATTAGTGGTCGGCTAAATCCAGAAATTGTCAAAGATATCTTGCCACAATTGTCACCAGCAGAAGGACAAATATTTGCAGATGAAAAAGAGGCGCTTTTTCGCAAACTCGCCCCACATCTGAAACCACTGAGTGGATTTTCTGAATTACTAGCATGGACAGATGCACATCAACTAAAACGTGCATTAGTTACGAATGCACCTAGATTAAATGCAGAATTTATGCTAAAGGTATTAGGAATACAAGAAGCTTTCGATACAGTTGTTTTAGCGGACGATTGCATAGCAGGTAAACCCGACCCTGCACCTTATCAAGCTGCTCTGAACAAGTTGGGAATTGAAGCAGAGGAGGCGATCGCTTTAGAAGACTCTCCTTCTGGCATCCGTGCTGCGGTTGGCGCGGGTATCCGCACTATTGGCATTGCCTCTACCCACGATCCACAAGTCTTACAAGAAGTCGGTGCATTTATGGTAATTCCAGATTTTACTGATTTGCAATTGTGGACATTGCTAAGCTCTCTAATTGAGGAAGATTTGAGGGCGATCGCTTCTAATTTGTAAGGTTACACTTATTTCTCAGCAAGAATCGCGTAAATTTCCCGTTTAACTTGCTCTAAAAGCCCACGTACCCGATTTATTCGGTCTACATTGCCACTGCGAGCAACCTGCACCATAATACCAGCTAATTCTGTTGCCACTTTTCGCAACTCAATCAACTCTTGGGGCTTACCTGCCATAAAAGTTTTGAAGGTTTCCCAAGAAGAGTCTGTAGTTTCTTTTTGGGTACGCTCTGCCAAGAGTTGTCTACCCTCATCTGTAATTGTGTAAATCCGTTTGCCTCCTTCCTGTGCGCTTCTCAAATAGCCACCTTCCTCCAGCATTTGGAGTGTTGGATACACTGAGCCAGGACTGAGGCGACGGAAACCACCATAACGAGTTTCCATTTCTTTAATTAGGTCGTAACCATGACTAGGGTGCTCGGATAACAATTCCAGCAGAATGAACTTGATGTCACCTCGACGAGTCCGGGATTCATCTCCCCAGCCACGACCAAATGTTTCGTCACCAAAGTGTTTCCCATGATGTCTGTCATGATGCTTGCCATGCTGAAACCAATAACTGAGCCATGAATCCTCTTCACTGACTCCTGCCCATGCAGGTGCAGGAAAGCCAGAGCGAAAGTGTCTAAACATAAGTGAATCTCAAATCAACTTTCTTCACTATACGATATATCGGAATACATCGCGATATATCGGAATAGAAGTTTGATGAAGATTTGTGACTTGAGAATGCAACTCATAGTAGGCAACAGCCATGCTACGGTGGAAAAACGGCCTTTGCTCGAATTATCAAGTAAGGCGATCGCGATGTCACAATAGACTTCTGGCAAAAAGCCAAGCTGATGTGATGTTAAGGCTTGAAATAGCTGTGAGCTTGCACTTGTGCAACGAAAGACTCTATCCATTGCAAATATTGCCAGCCGGCAACTACTGCTGTATCGTTGTGATCTGCGCCTGGAACTAAAAATAGTTTTTTCGGTTCAGGAGCAGCAGCATAAAGTTTTTGGCTCATGAAAGAAGGTACAGTTAAATCTTCAGTGCCATGAATGAATAAAACTGGCATTTTCAGTTTTGGCAATTTTTTAATAGATTCAAACCGCTGCGTCAAGATTAAATCGACGGGAAACATCCAAAACAGGTTTTGATAAGCTATTAAGTCGCGGATGGAGGTAAAAGAGCTTTCCACAATCAACCCAGCGGCCTCTGAGTGTTTGAGAGCCAAATCAATAGCTACTGCACCACCCAGCGAATGTCCATAAATAAAAATTTGGTTGGGTGAAATCTCTTGTTGCTGTACCAAATAATTCCAAGCGGTGGCTGCATCTTGGTAAACCCGCATTTCATTGGGAAAGCTCCCCTCGCTACGACCATAACCCCGATAATCAATCAGCAACACCGAAAACCCCAGTTGATGAAATCGGTTTGCATGAGCTATGTTTGCGCCAATATTTACACCATTCCCGTGCAAGTATAATAGCACCTTGGTATTGGGTTGTTTAGCTGTAATCCACCAACCGTGAATATGCTCTACTTTGCCAGTTGTAACTGTTACAGGCAACCAAACCTCTGTGTAAGGGAGATTAAACAGCTCTGGTGTCTTTTCAATGACAGCATAGGGAAAGAAGATGAAGCGAGGTTGCTGAACAAACAGAAATAGACAGATAGTACAGTAGGCGATTACTGCAACTACCCCTACCCAAAGTAACAGCCTGGACAATACTTGTATTAGAAGTAGCAGCTTGTTGATGATCAGGAACTTAATTTTTTATTTTTAAGGTATATATAAATACAATTTTTACACTTGCCTAGGTGGCTTTGATGTTTTCAAATCAGCATTAAACTGATTATCAAAAAAAATTTGGTAGAAATTCAATTAACTAGTAAATTTACGTATGCATATCTAAGTAACTTCACACTTTAATAGTAAAGATTAACTGATATCAGGAGAAGATTGTGACGCTCTTAAATGAGACTCAATTAGAGCAGCTAAAGGAAATAAGTAGACAATTACGACAAATAAGACAAGAAAAATCTATAAAGATAGAAGAAATAGCAGCTCAAATACTTATTCGCCCTGCTCTTTTGCTAGCTTTAGAAGAAGAACGATTTGAAGAATTGCCTGAGCTTGTTTTTGTGCAAGGATTTATCCGTCGCTACGGAGATGCTTTAGGGTTAGATGGGAATGCTTTAACACACACTCTTATAACCAAAGTTTTCCGTCAAGATTCCAATCATGATAGTAAGAAATCAGACAAAAAAACAGTTATACACATACCAATTTTTGGTATCTATATCATATTATTAGTAGCTGCATCTATTGGACTCTTTTATACAGTTAATCCACAATTTATAGGTGAATCCCTAGCTCAGAAGCAAAAGTCACCCACTAGATTTAGCAGTTCTCCAGATGTTCCTACGTCGCTAACGCTACGCTAATGACAGAAACAGCCTTGGCGTTGGAGAAGTCTCTCGTAGAGAAGCAACCATCGTTGAAATTAGGGTGGGCATTATATAATGCTCACCCTACAAGCTTTGATTGTAGGCAACCATGAGTAGTTTACGATATCTGCGGCTGACGCAGATGCCAAGTAGTGGATTGCTCATAAGCATAAGCCACTTGAAACAGTTGGTCTTCTCGCAGCACTTTACCAATTAGCTGTAATCCAATTGGTAATCCGTTGTCATCAAAACCGCATGGCACGCTTAAACCAGGTAAACCAGCTAGATTCGCGGGAATCGTCATCAAGTCCAGTAAATACATACTCAAGGGATCAGTATTTTTTTCTCCTGCTTTAAAAGCTGTTGTCGGAACAGTAGGACAGGCTAGCACATCAACTTGTTCAAAAGCTTTTTCAAAGTCTTGCTTAATTAAAGTGCGAACTTTTTGCGCTTTCAGGTAGTAGGCATCATAATAGCCAGCAGAAAGGGCATAAGTGCCAATCATAATTCGGCGTTTGACTTCTTCACCAAAACCAGTGGAACGGGTACGAGTGTACATTGACAGTAGATTGTCTACGTCAGGAGCGCGATAACCATACTTAACACCGTCGTAACGAGCTAGGTTTGCTGATGCTTCAGATGGGGCGATGATGTAGTAGCTAGGTACGCCATAGCGAAATCTGGGGCAGGAAATTATATGAATTTCCGCGCCTAAGCTTTGTAATTGATCGATCGCTTTAGTAACAGTTTGTTCGACAACAGAGTCTAGACCTTCGCCAAAAGTTTCTTTGATGACACCAATTCTTAAGCGTCCTCTGGCTCTGAGGTCTGGTTTTAAGCCAGCAGCGTAATCGGGAATTGGAACTTTGAGGCTAGTGGAGTCTTTGGGATCATGACCTGCGATCGCACTCAATAATATTGCGCTATCTTCTACTGAGCGTCCAAATGGGCCAATTTGATCTAAAGATGAAGCAAACGCCACCAAGCCGTAGCGAGAAACTAGTCCGTAGGTTGGTTTCATCCCGACTACACCGCAAAAAGATGCAGGTTGTCGAATTGAACCGCCAGTATCAGAACCGATGGAAACAACGCACTCATCTGCTGCTACGGCTGCTGCTGAACCCCCAGAAGAACCACCAGGAACCCGCGACAAATCCCAAGGATTAGCTGTGATATGGTAAGCAGAGTTTTCTGTGGAACCACCCATTGCAAACTCATCTAAATTGGTTTTACCCACCATCACAGCCCCAGAGTCAAGCAATTTTTGCGTTACGGTTGATTCATAAGGCGGCACAAAGTTTTTCAAAATCTGAGAGGCGCAGGTGGTGGGAATTCCCTTAGTACACATGTTGTCCTTAATGCCAACAGGAATCCCTGCAAGTATGCCAATTTCTTCTCCTGCGGCGATTTTGGCATCCACAGCACTAGCCTGCTCTAACGCCTGTTGCGCTGTCACATGTAAGAAACTGTGCAATTTTGGCTCTAATGCTTGAATCCTGTCTAAAGCTTCTTGGGTAATTTCGACGGCAGAACGTTCTTTTTTAATTAGCTGTTCGTGCAACTCGCGGATGGATGCCATGATTGCTCTCTTTGTGACTCAAGTCCTTGATTTTAGTACATATTGACGATTTCTGCTCAGTTGGGTTAGTCGCCCAAATGGTCTAGGTTGCTATGCTATACATGTTGATTAAGTTGATAAATAACCTAATTTATATATATTAAATAGGCTTTGAAGTCAGCAAATAGCTGTCTGTTAACCGCATATTCATTAATTTACCAAAATTTGAGAAAATGTGGCTCTTTTTGTGTAAGAGTATAGCAGTATTTGATTGTCATAAAGTTTTGTATTATGGACATTACTCTGTCTACAAGCCTGATAATTTTATCAATTAATAAACTTTAGAGAATTTGTTTTGGAAGTAGAAAAACATGGTTAAAATAGTCACACGTAGCTATATTAGTAAACAAAATGTTTATGATATTGGAGTTGAGCATGATCATAATTTTGTTATCAAAAATGGGTTAATAGCTGCTAATTGTTTTAATAAATCCCATTCGACTGCTTATGGATATGTCACTTACCAAACAGCATATTTAAAAGCTAATTACCCGTTGGAATATATGGCGGCACTGTTGACAGCTAACAGTGGTGATACCGATAAGGTGCAGAGATATATCACTAATTGTACCAATATGGGTATTCAGATAGAACCGCCAGATATTAATCGCTCTGGTGTAGATTTTACGCCAACAGCAAAAAAGATTTTATTTGGATTTTCAGCGGTACGTAATGTTGGTCAAAATGCGATCGCCTGTATTTTGGAAGCGAGGAATACGACAGGGGAGTTTAAATCTCTGGCTGATTTTTGCGATCGTGTAGATCTACGTGCTGTTAATCGCCGTACATTAGAGTCTTTGATTTACTGTGGAGCTTTTGACAAAATTGAATCAAACCGCCAGCAGTTAATCCAAGACCTAGAACTAGTATATGACTGGGCACAATCACGTGCCAAAGATAGAGCTAGCGGTCAGGGAAATCTCTTTGATTTATTAGGCGGATTTTCTTCTAGTCAAAATAAAAAAGCTAATAATGCTTTTGAAACTGCTCCTAAAGCGAAACCTATAGTAGATTTTCCCCCACAGGAAAAACTGCGAAAAGAAAAAGAACTATTGGGCTTTTATGTATCAGACCATCCGTTAAAAGCCTTGAGTCAAATAGCACCTTTGTTAACTCCAATTAACCTTTCACAACTTGGCGAACAAAGAGAAGAAACAAAGCTTTGTGCCGTTGTTATGTTGAATGGGGTGAAAAAAGTAGTTACCAAAAAAGGTGATTCAATGGCAATTTTGCAAATAGAAGATTTAACTACACAATCGGAAGCTGTAGTCTTTCCTAAAACTTATGAACGTATTAGTTTACTACTCCAAGTAGATACTAGATTAATTATTTGGGGTAAAGTAGACCGACGAGATGACCAAACTCAATTTATTGTTGAAGATGCAGAACCAGTAGAAACAGTACAAATGGTGATGGTGGAACTCAATCCTCAGCAAGCAGGTAATATCGAAGAATTACATCGTTTGAAAACTATTCTGCAAGAACAGTCAGGAGATAAAGAAAAGGCAAAAATGCCAGTCATAGGAATTGTACAAACTGAAAATTCCCGTAAACTTGTTCGCTTGGGTTGGCAATTTTGTGTACAAGATTCCAGAATAACCGTTCAAGCTTTACAAAACGCTAGATTTCCTGCTCATGTAAAACTGCTGACTGGTGGTTGAGGCTAGGGAATAAAAGTACTAGTAATACAAGTAGCTTGATATCAGTTTTACTTAACTGTCAACAGTAGATAACCTTAGTATTTAGGAAAACAAAAGTTTTTTTAGTTACTTCTGCGGATGATGGTTTCCGGTAGATTGCAGTATATTTTTATGCTATGACCGTATGGACGGCGACTGGGGAAGGAGCCAAAACTTGATGACCGTAAATGAGCTAAATAAATTTGTTTCGTATTGTAGAAAAATTCAACCCCAAACTCAGGAAGACATTAAAAAATTCTTTGAGGGGGTAATCGTGTTTCCTTATGATAAGGAACTTTTATTACAAGCTTATTTATTTTTAAACATGAAAGATTTATTTCCTTCATGTGCTGAACTGCTGTTATTTGAAAAATCTCCAATTGCTGATTATACAGATTTAGGTAAATGTGATTTTGTATATCTCACATTTAAAGGTAGTCTGTTTTTAATTGAAACTAAATTTATTGATACAGAAGCAACAGGAGCAACGGAAAGAAAAAGAAGAAATAAGCATAGAAACAAGGTATTTGAACAAGTTATTACTTTAAAAGGCCGATTTAGCCAATATTGGAATATGAGGCTTGAACAACTAGAATGTGGGGTTTTTACAACAGATTCAGAAATAGCTTGGCGTGGAAATGGTGTAAATGTCGTAACTAAATCAATATCGATAAATCATCTTGAACAATGGCGTAAAAATTACAACAAAAGTGATACAGTTTATGAAATGAGTAAACTTATTAATCCAACTAATCGCTAATTGTAATTAACAACAAGATTCCCGACTTCTTTGAGAAGTCGGGAATCTTGTTGTTTAGCTCCAAAATAATACCTAGAATTTTATAAATAAAAGTTTTATTTTACACTAGTAAATATTATCTATAAGGAAAACTCATTTATCCATTATCTGTTTTCGTAGGCGAATAGGCGATCGCTAAATCACTTTGAACCTCGACCAAGGCCAGGTTTTTCAGACAAAAACCTCTTCTATAGTACAAAAATACTATTTTGCTGCTAAAATGCCTTACAAGTTAAGTAGCCTTGCAAGAGGAACTATGAAAAAAATCCAAGATAACTATAAAAATCTCATCTCGCTTAAATCCCTGTTACAGCCTGCAACTGTGACTACTGCTATAGTGCCACTACAACCTCAACAAGAAAAGATTATTAGTGACTGGGAGCGTCTAGTAGCACAAACTGAACGTATCAACCAAATGGCAAAGGAGTTAGAAGGGGCAATATTGGAATTGAAGACAATAGCTAGCACATTCAAGACTCAACACCCATTAGTGAGAGAGGAGCTATGCAACAATATCTGTCAGTATTTCGTGGTTGGTGTCCCCTGTGTAAAACAAAAGCCTGACGAATCATTTATCCTTACGATGCGAAAAGTTGATCTGTTCCGAGCAGAAAGGGAAGCAGGACTGCTAGCACACCAACTCCGTCAGCAAACAAAAAAAAGATTAGCATCACAGCAACACAGAAAAAACAAGGTGGGACTGAGGCTGACACAAGGCGCTGACTCAAAAGGATACTAATCAACAAATCTTAAAATTATCAATATTCGATAATAGCTCATCCCTTGGGTTGTAACAGTTATGCTGATTGAAGTAGCAGAAGGTATTTCTTGTTTAGAATTCCCATATGCTACACTGCTGCCATTTGCAACTACTGTGGTAGCAAAAAAGTGGAATTGCCCTAAGATTTGCACTCCTGTAAAGTACCATGCAACATCAAGGACAATCAATCAGCGCACAAAAGAGGTAAAAAGAAGGTGTTTAGGACACTTTTGGTAATTGCCGTTGGTTTTTTACCTTCCCTGTTCTCCTTATGGGTAATTCGTAAAACCCGTTTGCGGACACGCGTACGCATGAGGCAAGCAGCCATGAATTTCCCAGTGGTGCAGGTACGGCACAGACCTATTGAAGGCGATCGCTACTATCTGGAAGGGGTGGGTTATCTGATTGGTGACATCAGCTGTAAATTTAATGCTCGATCTGGCTATATCCGTTGTGCTGTCAACCCCGACGGGCCGTGTAATGGTTGCCGTCACTATGAACCCAAAGAATTAGTTGGTAGTGAAAAGAGGGCTTAATCTTAAACTTTGCTTACTCAACGTTTAAAAAAGGGGAGGTAAATTAATATGGTTTTGCTTTTCTCCTTTAATCCTTACCTCTTCCCAGAAAAGTATGGGAAGCAAATCTAAACGCGTTAAAATTAGATTTGTAGGCTTCAACTTCTGGTAGTGTGCTGCCTAGTAAGAGCACTTTTCTATATTTAATTTTTAAAGTACGCTCGTCTAAACTTACGAAATCTATATTCTTGCAAAGTAGCTTAAGAACCAATACTTCTTGGTTAAAGGGGAAAGAGGTGCATGTTTGATACCCTTTTACCAAATCACAAGGACGGTGAAGAGTGCTTATCCTATAAGTATTGGCTTGAGAACAACAATTTCTCAAAGGAGTAAATAAATTATGCCTTTATTACAAAAAGCAAAGAAATATTGCAAATGGGTCTGGGATGAATCTTTTGAAGGCGAGTTTGATACTTGGGGTACTAGCACCTATTTTATGGAAATTGGTCATAATTTACATGCAATCAGACAAATAGAGGTTTACGAAAACGGAAACGTATTATCTTATGATGGCAGCCATTTTTCTGATAATTACGGCATGTTGTGCGACCAACGCATAGGTGAAGACGATATACAAGAGTTTGAAATTACCAAAACAGAATTTGAGCAAGTATGGAATACAAAAACTCCTATAAATAGATGAACGCTGCTGACTGGATTTGAGAAACATGCACAAAACTGAAGCAAATCAAAATTGTAACTCTTGCAAAAGTCCAAAAGCTCTTTATTAGTAGCAAGTCTAGAGAATAATCACTTGACTGAATCCAGTCTCACCTTTGCTAAACTCGCTATCCTAGACAAGGCTATTCAAAGCAACGTGTCGAATTAGTATTCTATCTAAAAAAATCGAATTTTAATGCTTGTAAATTACTAATGTATATTTGCCATTTTATAGCAATGCATAATTCGCACACATTTATATGAGATTTTATATGAGATTTTGAGTCTTGAAAAATAGGAAGTTGAAGCTAGGATTTTAGTAAACCAACTAGGTATTGAAAAACCGTATTTATTAAAGAACAGAAGAAAAGTCAACCCAGCTAAACCTTCTGTATCAAGGCATTCATGCCTATTTAAGAAAACTGCACTTTGTCAAGTGTGTATTTGAAATAGGCGATGCATCTATCTAAGGGTATAGATTTTTGGATGGTTTTGATCACCCTTAAGTCTTAATAATTAGAGAAAGCAAGATTCTTGGCTGGATCTGTTGCTTTCTCTTAATTATCAGCAACACTGAAGGTAAAACGGTAGTACGAATTAGCTAGCGATCGCCTCTGTTCGACAAATTTTTTTTTGCACATCCCAGTGAAAGATCAGGGAAAGAATGGATCGATATATTAAGCATAAAGTGAGTGCTTGATACAGTACACAAATTAAAGTTTTAGTGAAGTTAATATAAGTTATTGATAATAAAAGGATAAAGCCTTGACAAACTGTCTCTAATTTTACAAGATACTTATAGCAAGTAATAAAACAGTGTTTAAGCAACACTGACTTTGCAGTTTTCTCTTTCAAAGATTCCCTTTTACGGCTAGTCGGTTCATTTATCTGGTGTCACACTTGTGCCTGACCTCAGTCCCCCAAAGTCTGCGTTCTTTCAAGAGTGACATGGTATTGCTATTAGATGATATGACTGCGATGTTTCTTTAAAATAGAGGATTTGTTTCAAAAATTAACTAAATGCCATTTCAGCAAACTTAGATCTACACTCTAGATTCCCAAAATACCAGAGAGTAGAAACTAACTTATGAATTAAACCGGGAGTCTCTCCCCTTGACTCCCAAAATGCCAAGGGGAAAATCCCAGCTTTAGTTTTGTATTAGATGACTACAGAGTTAACCTTTGTAGGCTAACTTACTGTGCATCTATATCTGAAATCTCGGCCTATGAGGACTTCACGATTTAGATGCGACAGCTTCATGCTTCTGCGTTTTTCCATTAACAAAACTGGTTACAATTATGACACTTACTCTTGCTGATAATCAAGCTGTAAGAAAACAAGCTTTAGTAAGCTACAAAGCTTGTTTGAGGGACTTGACTATACTCCAGCCGCTACTTACAAAATTTCGGCTCAAAAATCTACCTGATCCCTTAATAACTAGGAATTTCTGAATTAGCCGCAAAATTGGCGTGTTCAACCTTGTAACTCCTGATAGCCAATGCAAGCTAGCTAATCTGAATTCTGCAAATTCTTAATTAAGCTCATCCCACCCCTAAAAGGTGATGAGATTTCACGTTGACTGTTGACTGTTAACGGCGTTGGGGCGTCTTTCATCCCATCCTTAGAAGGAATGGGTTTTTCCGACGCCTTTTTATAACCTATGCACCCCAGAAATAGACAGATGCGGGAAGTGTTTGTTCTGCATTGATGATTTCTCTAGAGCAAATGCGAGATGTTTGCATTCCTAGGCTAGTTGGGTGCACAGAGGGCCGCGATCAGGATTTTTTATAGTGCGTCCTTGGAGGTGAGTGGGTGTTATCCGTATTTTCCAAGCATCAATTAGGTAAAGAAGTTGCTTCGTTTTTCAGTGAACAGCTTTCAGACAAAGACCTAGAAAACTGTTTGACGATGATAGAAATTGTTGAACCACCATTGGCGAAACAGTTTTGGCAATTAGAACAAGCTAGACCTGGAATTTACGTAGTTTTGGCAGGTAAAGTTAGGCTCTTGGATTGTGCTGATAATCTGATCACGACTCTGACGGTAGGGGCTTCTTTTGGTGAAGAGACACTATTTGTAGAGCAAGAGTGGCAAGCTTACACAGCTAGGGCTTCCAATGGGTTGAAGCTTTGCTATCTTCCAGGTGAAATGCTGCAAGCTTTGATGAATAAGTATCCTAGCCTTCGCGATCGCCTTTTTGCTCGTGCTGAACTATGGGATTTATTGCTAACTTATTGTTACAGTTCGCCCCAACGTCCGACATCTGTGCCAGGTATTTTGCAAGCATTATCTTTATTTGAGCGGCGTGCTCTAGAAATTGGCTCCCTAGCGCCAGAATTTTACCAAGATTCTCAGTTGTGGCTGCTATATCGAGGCGAGCTCTCAAATGCAGATGGGTGCAAGCTCATAACCGCCCAGATGCAGATATCTCAACACCAAGGTTGGCAAGTCACACAACCCTCAATTGTGTACATATTGAAAAGTTCTCATTGGCAAACAGCACTACAACATTGGTCAGAATTAGCATTATTTACCAACTCGGATGCAACTCCCACTGCTTGCCAAGAGATCCGTCAGAATAGATTACAACCATCACAACTGAGTCAGCAAAGGAAAATTATCCCCTTTCCCACGCAGATTACACCACAACAACAGCCAAAAAAACCACGCCCTTACTTTCCCAGTCCAAAAGTGCAAATGGGGCATTGGTGGAGACGCCTCACCCGACGCTATCCTTTCTATGCTCAACAAAGTGCATCAGACTGCGGCGCTGCTTGTCTAGTAATGATTGGGAGCTATTGGGGCAAGCACTTTAGTATCAATCACCTGCGGGAAATGACCAACGTCAACCGTAGTGGTGCATCTTTACATGCCTTAGCAATGGCAGCCGAGAACCTCGGTTTTGCTACCCGGCCAGTCAAAGCCAGTCTCGATAAATTAGCAGAACAACCTCTACCTGCGATCGCCCACTGGGAAGGTAAACATTTCATCGTTGTCTATGAAATCACGAAAAAGCAAGTAATTGTAGGCGATCCCGGCATCGGACAACGCAATCTGACTATTAAGGAATTTAAAGCAGGTTGGAGTGATTATGCACTGTTACTGCAACCAACAATGCAACTTAAGGATGCCAAAGACGAGAGTCCAAGCTTCTGGAAGTTTTTTGAGTTAGTCAAACCTCACTATGCAGTACTTTTAGAAGTCTTGATAGCTTCAGTGCTGATTCAAATATTTGGACTAGTAACGCCAGTATTTACCCAACTGCTGCTAGACCGAGTACTTGTGCAACGCAGCGTTACAACCTTAAACGCTGTTGCTGTGGGGATGATCATTTTTGGTTTGTTCCGCATCGCCATGAACGGAGTGCGGCAATATCTACTAGATCACACAGCCAACCGGATTAGCGTCTCCCTACTGGTGGGTTTTATCAAACATACCTTCCGCTTACCTCTTTCCTATTTTGAGTCGCGTTATGTCGGGGATATCGTCTCGCGCATCCAAGAAAATCAGAAGATTCAGCGCTTCCTGACTGGACAAACACTGTCCATCATGCTGGATATGCTGACATTGGTAATTTATCTGGGCATGATGTTCTGGTATAGCTGGCGCATGGCATTATTCGTGCTGTTTACTGTGCCGCCATTTTTCATCTTGGCGCTGGCTAGCACAAGTATTTTGCGCCGCATCTCCAGAGAGATTTTTAATGCTGGAGCTAAAGAAAATAGCTATCTTATAGAATCTCTGACCGGAATTCGTACTGTCCGCTCATTGGCCATTGAACAGACGGTACGCTGGCGTTGGGAGGAATTGCTGAATAATTTGATCAAAACAGGCTTTAATGCTCAAGTAATTGGCAACCGCCTGCAAATTCTGAGTGGCGTTATAGAAGTCTTTGTGAACACAGCATTACTGTGGTTTGGAGCAACGCAGGTGATTCAAGGGGAACTCACTGTTGGACAATTGGTTGCTTTCAACATGTTGGTGGGAAACGTCTTGAGTCCTTTTCAACGGTTTTCACTGCTGTGGAATGAATTGCAGGAAATCATTATTTCCACCGAACGAATTAATGATGTATTAGAGGCGGAACCAGAAGAAGACTTGCGAAATAAACCTCGCAAGTCCCTAGGTAGATTTCGTGGTCATATTCGGTTTCAGAATGTTACCTTCCGCTATCACCCAGAAAGTGAGACTAATGTGCTGGAAAATATCAGCTTTGAAATCCAGCCTGAGCAAATGGTGGCGGTGGTGGGACGTAGTGGTTCTGGTAAAACAACCCTCAGCAAATTGATTTTGGGTTTATATCCGCCAACAGACGGCAAAGTATTAATCGATGAGCAAGATGTTACAAGTATTTCGCTGCGATCGCTCCGTTCTCAAATTGGTGTAGTTGATCAAGACACTTTTTTATTTGGTGGCACTGTTCGAGAAAATATTGCGATCGCTCACCCAGAAGTCTCTTTAGAAGAAATTATACAGGCAGCACAATTAGCAGGAGCAGATGAATTTATTCAGCAATTACCAATGGGTTACGAATCCCAAATTGGTGAAGGCGGCGGAATGCTCTCTGGCGGGCAACGCCAACGCCTAGCTATTGCCCGTGCCCTACTCGGAAATCCGCGTTTATTACTTTTTGATGAAGCCACCAGTCACTTAGATTCCGAATCAGAACGTATCATTCAAAACAACCTCAAAACAATTCTCAAAGGACGCAGCAGTGTGATTATTGCTCATCGCCTTTCTACTGTCCGCAATGCTGATCTGATTTTGGTTTTAGACCACGGCGTATTAGTAGAAAGCGGGACTCACGACGAGTTAATTACTAAAAAAGGTCATTACTACTATTTAAATCAACAACAACTGACTCAAGTTAGTTGAGTCTGGGGCAGAGAAAAGAGGAAATTCTCATCCCCACTATGTCCCTTGCTCTCTCTAGGCTTTGTGCTTGCTTATGTAGGAGTCTCAAATCCTCTATCTATACCTTTTGGGAAATAAAACTATGCCATACGCATCTAGCAATTTCTCATCTGAACTTTCCAACCAGGAGAGAGATGAGTATCAAAGTTTCACACAAATAGACGATCCTGAGATTAAACAGACTACAGAAGGTAATGCTGATTGGTATTACGGTACTGTAGAACTGCTAGATGCTCTACCTAGAGCTTGGACACGTGGTGTTTTGTATGTGCTGATTGGCTTTGCTGCGATCGTCTTACCTTGGGCAACGCTGTCAAAGGTCGATGAAACAGGAAGCGCTAGAGGACGTATAGAACCTCAAGGCGCAACGCAAAAATTAGATGCTCAAGTCAGCGGAAGTGTTAAAGCTGTCAGGGTAAAAGAAGGAGAGACAGTAACAGCAGGGCAAGTTCTGCTCGAACTGGAGTCTGATATCCTGCAAACCGAACTACAACAGGCACAGACAAAGTTCTCTGGACTGCAAAATCAATGGGTGCAAATGGATGTACTCAAAAACCAACTACAGTTAACGCTAAGCGTTCAGGAACAACAAAACCAATCTCAAATATTGGAAAAAATGTCCCAAGTGAACCAGGCAAAACAAAACCTGGATGCAAAACAGAGTAGCTATAACCTCCAAAAGTTAGAGAAACAGGCATTAGTTAGTCAGGCGCAACAGCAAATTAACACTACTCATGATGATCACAAGTCTGCTCAAAGCCTTTTGACTATAGATTCAAGGCAAGTCGAACGCTTTAGGCAACTCGTGAAAAATGGTGCGGTTTCTGCAACTCAAGTTGATCAACTCAAAAAACAAGAACAAGAAAGCAAACGACTCTATCAAAAAGCGCAATCTGACATCAAGCAGGCAGAATTGCGCTTCACTGAAGAGATAAATCGCTATCAGGCAACGATCAAGCAGTTGGAGTCTGATATTGAGCAAGCAAAACTCCGACTGCAAGAAGAACAAAGCAGCTATCAAAGCGTAGTACAAGCAGGAAAACTGACTGTGCTCAAAAGTCAAGAGCAACTCAAAGACTTACAAACCAAAATTGCTGCATTGCAATCAGAAATAGCTCAGGCCAAAAGCCAGATTATGTCCATAAAACTTCAAATGCAGCAACGAATAATGCGATCGCCTATTGATGGAGTGATTTTTGAGTTACCCACCAAGAAAGCGGGAGAGGTAGTACAACTTGGTCAGAGGATTGCCCAAATTGCGCCTAAAAATGTTGGCATTTTACTCAGAGCTCATATGCCTAATCAGGATAGTGGCTTTTTGAAGGTAGGAATGCCAGTCAAGATTAAGTTTGATGCCTATCCTTTTCAAGAATATGGCGTCTTACCAGGGAAAGTTACTTGGATCTCTCCAGACTCTAAAGTTAGCCAAACATCCCCAGGAAACATAGAAACCTTCGAGTTAGAAATCGCTTTAGAGCAGCAGTATGTCCAAAATGGCGATAAACGTATTCCATTAACTGCCGGTCAGACAGCAACCGCCGAAGTCATTATTCGCCAAAGGCGGATGATTGATTTTGTTTTAGATCCATTTAAGAAACTGCAAAAAGGCGGCATAGAGATTTAGTCGAGCAAATAAAAAATTATGGGAGGAATTGCATTATGAGCAAACTTCTAAAAATTTCCGATTCCGATATTATTCACAGTATCAAACTCTCCTGCCAATTTCCTGGTGTCGTGGAGGCGATCGCTACTCAAAAAATTATTACGGAAGCAGCCCAACATGCAGGGATTCAAGTTGACGAAGAAGAACTACAGCAGGAATGTGACCAACTGCGGTTAGCCCAGAAGCTCGTAAAAGCTAAAGATACCTGGATTTGGCTGAAAAAATATCATCTATCTTTCAAAGAGTTTGAAGAATTAATTTACAACAAAGTTCTTTCGAGAAAGTTAGCGAATCATCTATTTTCGACGCAAGTTGAAAAGTTCTTTTATGAACATCAACTAGATTACATTGCGGCCGTCACCTATGAAGTCATTTTTGATGATAAAGACTTGGCTTTAGAACTGTTTTACGCACTGGAAGAAGGTGAAATTAGCTTTCCAGAAATTGCTCATTTATACATCCAAGAACCAGAGCTACGTCGTGCTTATGGATACCAAGGACTCCGATACCGTAAAGATTTTCGCCCGGAGATTGCAGCGGCTATATTTGCTGCTTCTGCTCCAGAAATTCTCAAACCTATTCAGACTATCAAAGGAGTTCATCTGATTGGAGTTGATGAAATTATTCAACCCCAATTAGATGACCAATTACGCCAAAAAATCATTGCAGAATTATTTGCTGCTTGGTTACAGCAACAAATTGAGTTTATGGAAATAGATATTCCGCTAGACTCAGATGCCAATTTGCAAACAATAGATAATTGAATTTTAAATATCTTTGTAGCTGATAATTTTTTCATGCTTTACTCAAAAATTATGAATTTAACTAAAACATGCTTCGGGCATGATATATATATATGGAAAAATTAAGTTTTTTAGCTTGATAAATTAAATTCTTGGTGATTAAAAAGGCGTTTAATTAATTAAGATTAACTCGCAAAAACACTGCTAGGCAACAAAAATACAATAGTTGTCTAGAATTTGTGTGCGAATTTTTCTGCTTTAAAAAATACGTGAATTTACATTATTTGGGAAAACTATATTAGTTATTTTTATCAAAATTGCCAAAAAAAATGTTGATTTTTCCAAAAAATAGACTATATTAAAGATGTAACCAATAAGAAGTAAATTGGTTGCAAAAAAAAATTTTTAAAACTTTCAGGAGAAACCTAATGATTATCTCTGATCTGAACATCTTAGAAGTTGCTGAAGAAGCTGCTAATATCCAAGGTGGTACTATACAGCCTCGCTCTTATAGAGAAACTGACTTCATTTCCATTAATTTCGATTCCTTAAATCGCTTTCAAACTTTTGTCGTAGATCCCTTTACCCGAAACAACAGTGCTTCTGCTGGCGCTAAGGGTGATGCACAAAACTTTACTAACATCCCCACATACTCCTTCACAAAGGCTGATACAGTAGCCGCGACCCGCTACTTGGGTGATTCCTTCTCTGGTAGTACTTCTGCTGCTGTAATTAACCGGGCATTTTAGTAGCTTCAAGCTCTTGACATTCTTGCAATATCAAGATTTAAAAGGAAATTGTTGAAGATTAATAATGTTTTTTCCTATTAAATTTTGGTCAGCAGTGTAAAGCTTGAACTTGAATTAACTGACTAGTTTAGTGGTCTATCTCATTAATTTTGATTAGTGTTGGCGCTTTAGCGCTGAAGCGCTTACCAAGAAATATTTTAAATCATTAAGAGTGATGAAAAGACCACTAATACAGGAACCGCTGAATGCTCAATATAGCTAAGAGCTACCAGTGGTTTCCTCGTTTCTGAAGCACTAGTAACTAGGCTTTGGTTTGGAGTTAAAAAACAGAAATGTATCTAATAACCGCCAAAATCAATGTCAGGTAAATAATTTGGAGATTAAAGACTTAAGTTATCTAAAACACATTACCGAAACCAGTAGTGTAGTAGCTGGTAATATCTATGCTCGCACTGACACCATAACAAGAACTGGATTTGGATATGCTCTAGCTGATGCAGTAGCACTTGCTGAAGGTCAGTTTACTACCACGGATGCTCAAACTCTGACAAGAGTTAGATATTACGGTAACTTTACTTTAAGTATGGCTGATGCAAGAGCCAAGGCTAGTGCAATCACCGGAAGCAAAATTGCTCGATTTTCTAGTTTTAGTACTTCTACTTCGCTTACTTTCACGAGTTTTAATAATTAAATAATATCGGTAGGGACATGAGGCGTATTATGAAGAAATTAAAAATATCAAATTTGAGTTTTTGTGAGTTAGCAGCAGATAAAGTTGTTGAAGTTAAAGGTGGATTGACTGCTGCTGAAAGTTTGGCATATGAGTATTCACGCTGGTTATTAACGAGTTTTTTTAATCCTGTGGCTGTACAATATATTACTGAAGAATTTTATTCTAGTTCAGAATATGTTGGTGAAAAGTTAGAGAATGAAACCACTGGCAAATCTGGATATGTAGTGTCAAGCAGAGATGGCACATCTCAGGCTGGTGTAGTAGTTGGTCGAAACTCGAGAAAAGCTTTTGCCTCATCTATCTATTATGCCTAAAAAGCTTGAATTGATTCATGGAGTTTCTCTCGTACTTCTGCATTCTCAATTGCTCAATTCATCGCAGATTACCTTTGCTTAAAAAAGTTAAAGACAGGCTAGATTGTCAGTCTAGTACAACCTGATTTGATCATTTAAGGCAATAAATACTTGATTGATAAGTACCTAAATGATAAGTATTAGTTGAAAATCATTTTACTAGACTGACTCTCTAACAATTTTTATTAAAGCTATACCAATTACTGCTGAATTAACACAGTCTTTTGAAAATGATTCGCCGTCAAGTTATCATCAAACAAATAATATTATCAGATAGCAAAATTATTGCAGAAGCGAAAACCATAGTTATGGCTTCTGGTGATGCTCAAAGTGAGATTAACCAAAGTATTTCAGTTAATATTTCATCTAACAACACTTCTAGCAGTTACACACAGTATAGTTATTCTGCTAATTAGCAGATAATAAGAGAAGTTGGGAGTCTTAATTGCTCACTAATTATTGAGAATTGGTATGTAGCGATCGCAGATATTCTATTCTTTTAAAAAACAAGCATTATTTACTTTGCGCCTATATTTTAACGCAATACCAATCACACCACTAGAAATAAGTAAAGCTATGTTATCTGATGGTTCAGGTGCTTTAACTGTAACTTGATTTCTCTTAACTTCTACTAAAGCTACATTGGTTGTGTTTGCAAAAGTGCGTTGCAAGGAACCCTGAACAAGAACTGTTGCAAATTCTTCCTTGCCTCCAAAACTAGATTCAGATTTTTGATTACTTATGACAATATTTTTGCTATTATTAACTTTTAAAAAATCGTTATTATCCTCTGTAAATAAACCCCCTGCAATATTAAAAGAGTCTAAAACTTTATTATTATCAATGTCGAACAATACCCAAGACATATCTCCAATTGCTTTTGCATTTTCTTGTGGTGCAGCATCGATAGATGTTTGTAAAGCTAAAAAAGCTTTAAAGTCAAAAAAGAAAGATTTATCTGCTTCTACAGAGAAACTTCCGATCAGGCTAGCTTCACTTTCTGCAAATCCTGAATAATCAGTATTCACCCCCTCAGCTAAACTGAAAGATGAATTAAAAGCTTCTGGTGGAAAGACTGTAAAACTTGCTTCGGCATCAGCAATAGTTGCGACATCTCCACCTTGAAAAATGGCTTCGGCGTTGGTATCAGTTATTGTCAAAGTACTCAAAGGGCTTTGACTAAAGTTTGTAAATAATAATTCTCCTTTAGATAACGCAAGAGTAGCAGCCTGAGTGGGTAAAGCTGCAACTACAGAGCTAGTTAGCAATGGAGTAACAACTAATAAGAGTCGCTTGACAAATTGCAGATAAGTCTTCATGGAACTCTCTTATTTTATAAATAATATGTAAGCCTAGTCTGATGTTAATAGGGACAAGCAGAATTATTATTTATAATACAGGTAATCACCTAACTTATAACAAAGGAAAGGGATACAAAAAGTTGCAAATCCTTGAACAGTAAGGATATATCAATTATTAAGTGGGCATAATTAAACATAAGATGTTTTGTAGCTTTTAATTAGTATTTTTAGGCTAAAAGCCAAATATTAAATTTAATTTATTGATGCCCACCTACTTCCAACTTTTACAAAAACACAGAAAAATTGACTACTATTAACAGCTAATTAGCATTCAAGTTGCATGCTAGAAGTTAGGAAAACTATACAATCTGACTCCTAACTTCTTATAGTAATTTTCAAATACGTGAAATACAGGAGCCAGTTACGTGAGCGAAGATGCGTCTTTGGCGGTAGCCTGCGGCAAGCCGCTGCGCGTCTACGTTAAAAAATTGGGCATTGCTGAATCAGGGGATGAATTTTGATGTATTGAAATTTTCCACTCCTTACTCTCTCTGTCTTGAAAAGTTTCCTAGGTCGGGCTAACCCTCCTTCTCCTGACGGAGACGCTACGCGAACAGAACTTTTCGCTGCGTCTCTGTCTTGAAAAGTTTCCTAGGTCGGGCTAACCCTCCTTCTCCTGACGGAGACGCTACGCGAACAGAACTTTTCGCTGCGCCTCTGTCTTGGAAAGTTCTGTTCGCCGGAAGCCGGCGCTCAGACTTTCCGCTGCGTGTTAGCGTAGCGGGGCGTAGCCCAATAAATCATCCCGCAATTATGCAACGCCAAAAAATGAATTTGACAAAGAGTTTTAGCCTTAACTGAACCGTATTAGGTTAAAGAGGACTCCGTTTAAATTCACTCTTTTTCTTCCTCTTAACTATTGGTCAGTTGTTTATTGTTACAACTGACCAATAGCTAATTAAATGAACCCAATGCGGTCAAGAGGCCAAAAGCGAAATGTTGCTCGACCAATGATATTTTTACTAGGTAAAAAGCCCCAGTATCGAGAGTCGTTACTATCATTGCGGTTATCACCCATGACGAAAAATTCGTCTTCAGGGACTTTCACGGCTAAGAAAGGCCGATTTGGTGGTTCAGCAATGTAGTCTTCTGATAAGGGTTGACCGTTGAGATAAACTTTCCCAGAAGCAACACTAATCACCTCTCCAGGCTTACCAATAACCCGCTTGATGAAGGCTTGGTCTTTGGGATATCCTCTACGTTGTAGTTCTGCGGGTGGCTGAAAAACAATAATATCGCCAGTTATAGGAGGGTGGAAACGGTAGGAGATTTTTTCCACTACCAGGCGATCGCCCGTGTGTAAGGTAGGTAACATCGAGTCAGAGGGTATATAGCGGGGTTCGGCGATAAAAGTCCTGATCAGGAGTGCCAAACATAAGGCGATCGCAACCAGAGTCAGATTTTCTTGCCAACTACGCCATGCTTTCGATGACGCAGTAGCTTCTTTTGCATCACTTTCGTGAGGAGTCATAGAGGTTTTCAGCCAATTCAAAAAGTGGGACAAATACCTTGATTATTTTGGCGTTAAAGGTATACTTGTAAGCAAGCTGGGTTTTGCATAAACCCATACAAATATTAGTAATACACTTATCGCATCTACCAAAATTAAGCAAAACTAGTGTGCATAAAATATAACCTGCTCAGGTGATACAAGCTTAAGATTAGAGCTGCCGCATAGATTATTGAATCTCCTCATCTTAACTGGTGCAATTATAAAGCAAGGTTATAGCTGATTCTGAGTTTTGCCTCCTCCTCTTGAAAAACTAGTCACCGATTGCTAGAGCGATATAGCCAGCCGATTTTTTCTTGAGTGGAAAACTGGTTATTGAATGGCAAAATAAAAACAATAATGGTGGAATAAACAAAAACAGCTTATCAAAAATACTCAACTACCGCAGCAATAGCGGTAGCTATTTCCTCCATAATTTCAGTTGAACATTCTCCAATTTTACGGATGAATCTTTGCACATCCATACCGCGCAATTGTAAAACATCTACAGCAGAAGCTTTTGTCAAACTATTTTTGGTGTCTGGTTCAATTTTGATATGCCAGATATTGCCAGTGTAATATTCCTTCCAGTCTGTGATTGGTGCAACTAATTTAATAAGTAATTTACCAACACCATCGGAGCTTACCACCACAGCAGATCGGATTTTTTTTATTTCTGCTCCCACTGTTGGATCAAAATTAGCTAGCCAAATATCACCCCGTTGAGGCTCAGGAGAGCTAATAATCAACTAAGTCTCCTGTCTGTAATTCTTGCCATTCTCTATCTTGTTGGTAATGTACTAACATTAACTCAGCTTGTTCTGCTAATATGCGTCGCCGTTCTGCTAATGGCAACTTCATGAACTCACGACGGTTGATATTTTGAAATTTTACAGGTATGTCTTTTGTTTCTAGCTGGGTGTTCTCTTTTTGAGTAGTAGATTTTGACACTTCCATAGATTAACAGTAATTGCTGACTTATGTTGATTCTATCTCAACTGATATCTTGCACCATTCTCAATAATCGTAGGTAAGGCAATGCCTTTAACATAAACGTCTACTGAGATAAATACTTTGGTTGATGTATTCGACCAAAGAAAAAGGTTTTACTTTGTAATATATCGAGAAAGCAACTACAACTCTTCAATTGTTACTAAACCACCCTTGGTAAACTGTATGACAAGTTCATGCTCATCAAGTAAAGCTGTACCTAATAGAGGTAGCCGTCCTGTAGCAAGTACATTGACTTCCCGTTCTTCTTCATTCCAAATAATGGTAGCTTGATGTACTGGCAAGATTACGTTACTATTGTCAGCTAAATTTGCATAGATATCATACACAAAAGGAAAACCCAAGAGAGTCATTGCTGCTGGGTGTAGGGAAAGAAACTCTGTAAAACCTGTATCGAGAACAAATTCAATAGTAAAATCTGGTTGATTTAGCAGTCGAAATATTATGTCAACGGTGGCGCGTCCATTCTTGACAATACCAAAAATTACCGATAATCACGCTCCATTTCACCACTAAAAGAAGCAGCAACTTTGTAACCAATGCGAATACCGAAAAGTCGAGCAAATGGGTGTTTGTTACGCAAATATCGCGCCGATTCTATACCTATTTTGTCAACTACATATTCACCTGTTTCTATATCAATAATCACCATTTTACCGATGTTTTCTTCTTGTTCCACTTGTTGACGAATACTATTTTCGTATATTTCTCTGGCACGTTTTCCAACTTCTTCACTACTTAAAAAAATTGTTTGCACGCTCTTGCTCCCTAATTCCTGATTTGTATTAGATTCTATCTCAATACATAATTATGTACGTTAGCAAGGCTCGCCCTATTCCAAGTCATCGTTTGAGAAGTCTTTGACGATTAATTAAGCTCATGATTAATGGTTAAGTTTTTGTCTTTCCTCTTACACTGAAAACAGCTAAATTCCACAATTACGATAAAAAAATTTATATAAGTTAGACTGAAGCACGAAACCTAACGCTATAAAACTTTTGAGATTCCTAAAAAGTCTGGTGGTATTCGTAAGATATCAACTCCGGTAACTGCGCTTAAAATTATTTAGAAAAAACTTAATCAAGTCTTACAAACAGTGTATGAATTAAAACCATCAGTGCATGGGTTTGTGATGGGAAAAATATTGTAACTAATGCTCAAGCTCATACTAAAAAACGCTATGTTCTAAATCTTGTTATGATAAGCGAAAAAATACTGATTTGGATTTACCGCAAATATATGTAACTGTGCCAACTTCTGCCATAAAATCAGAGAATTTAAAGAAAATTGATGGCATATATGTTGATATAAAAAATATAGAAAAGTTTGTAAGAGAGATATACAAAAGAGTTTGTAAAATATCTAACAATTAATCTAAATAAAATAATTTTTTCCCTTAAAGAGTTAAAAAAACGGTAGAGCAATAAATACTCTACCGTTTTCTAATTTTTTATTTGAGATTCAAATCCCAAATTTCAAATCTTACTCAACCACTTGGGGTAACAATTCCCGGCGCTGTTGAGAACTAACTTGGACAACGCCATTTTCATCGACATCAACAACGGCTGTATCGCCATCCTTGATGCGACCAGACAGAATTTCTTCTGCCAGACTATCTTCTAACAAGCGCATAATCGCTCGGCGTAAAGGTCTTGCGCCATAACTGGGGCTGTAACCTTCATCTATTAAGCGGTCTTTGAAGCGATCGGTGACTTCTAGGGTGATACCCTTTTCGGTCAGACGACCAAACACTTCTTTGAGCATAATTTCGGCGATTTGTGTCACCTCAGGCTTGCTCAACTGACGGAAGACGATAATTTCATCAAGTCGGTTGAGGAACTCTGGACGGAAGTACTGCTTGAGTTCTTCATTCACCAAAGAGCGAATCCGGTTGTAAGCTGACTCGGTGACATCTTCGGAGAATTCAAAGCCGATACCGCTGCCGCCTTTTTCAATTACCTTAGAACCAATATTGGAAGTTAAAATCAGCAAGGTGTTCTTGAAATCCACCGTGCGTCCCTTGGCATCGGTTAACCGACCGTCTTCCAAAATTTGCAGCAACATGTTAAATACATCGGGGTGCGCTTTTTCGATTTCGTCGAACAGCACCACGGTGTAAGGACGTCGCCGCACGGCTTCGGTTAGCTGACCGCCTTCGTTATAACCAACATAACCAGGAGGCGAACCGATCAGTTTGCTGACGGTATGACGCTCCATGTATTCCGACATATCTAAGCGGATCATTGCTTCTTCGGAACCGAAGAAGTAAGATGCCAATGATTTCGCCAACTCGGTTTTACCTACACCAGTAGGCCCGGAGAAGACAAAGCTGGCAATGGGTCGGTTGGGATTTTTTAAACCGACACGAGCGCGACGAATTGCCCGTGAAACTGCCCTCACAGCTTCGTCTTGACCAATGAGACGCTGATGCAGGGTGTCTTCCATGTGCAGCAGCTTTTCAGATTCAGATTCGGTGAGTTTGTTCACCGGAACCCCAGTCCAAGAAGCGACAATATGAGCAATGTCTTCTTCTGTAACTACGGGTTCTTCGCTCTCTGTGCCAGCTGCATTGGTTTTGCTTTGAGCGATCGCGCGAATTTCGGCTTTGATTTCCATTTCGCGATCGCGCAGTTCTCCTGCTCGGTCAAAATCTTGAGAGCGGACTGCATCGTCTTTTTCTTTTAAGATCTGACGCAGTTCTTTGTCTAACTCTTTGGCTGCGGGTGGCAGTTGGGAGTTAATCAAGCGCACCCTAGAACCAGCTTCATCAATCAAGTCGATTGCTTTATCCGGGAGGTAGCGATCGCTGATGTAACGGTCAGACAATTTAGCCGCCGCCACCAATGCTTCATCGGAGATTTTCAGTTTGTGGTGTTGCTCATAGCGCTCGCGCAGACCATACAAAATTTCAATTGTTTCGTCTACAGTGGGTTCGCCGACCATCACTGGCTGGAAACGACGCTCAAGAGCTGCATCTCGCTCGATGTGTTTGCGATATTCATCTAGCGTTGTCGCGCCGATGCACTGCAACTCACCTCTTGCCAAAGCTGGCTTGAGGATGTTTGCCGCATCAATAGCACCTTCTGCTGCACCTGCACCAATTAAGGTGTGAACTTCGTCAATTACAAGAATGACATTACCCGCAGAGCGGATTTCATCCATGATTTTTTTCAGACGTTCTTCAAATTCACCTCGATACTTGGTTCCTGCTACAAGCAAGCCGATATCTAGCGTCACCACACGCTTATCTTCCAGGATGTCAGGGACATCTTTGTTGGCAATACGTGATGCTAAACCTTCAGCGATCGCGGTTTTACCAACCCCTGGTTCCCCAATTAGCACTGGGTTATTTTTCGTCCGGCGACCCAATATCTGAATTACGCGCTCAATTTCTTTAGCACGTCCCACCACTGGATCGAGCTTATTGTCTGTTGCCATTTGGGTGAGGTTCGAGCCAAATTCATCCAAAGTCGGGGTTTTTGTGCGACCGGATGAACCGCCTGGTGAAACTTCAGCAGTTTCTCCCAACATGCGGATTACTTGAGTTCTTACCTTAGATAGATCCACACCGAGGTTTTCTAGCACCCTGGCTGCTACACCTTCCCCTTCTCGGATTAGGCCCAACAGCAGATGCTCGGTGCCAATGTAGTTATGCCCCAATTGGCGTGCTTCTTCCAAGGATAGTTCTAAAACTCTCTTTGCCCGTGGCGTAAACGGAATTTCCACGGCAACAAAGCCTGAGCCTCGTCCTATAATTTTTTCAACTTCAATTCGAGCATCTTTAAGATTGACACCCATTGATTTCAGCACCTTGGCGGCCACACCCGTGCCTTCACCAATCAGACCCAGGAGGATCTGCTCAGTGCCGACAAAATTGTGGCCTAAACGGCGGGCCTCTTCTTGGGCCAGCATGATTACCTTAATGGCTTTTTCTGTGAAGCGTTCAAACATGGCATTTTTCCCATCACCTGCGTCGTGCCGGTACGCTGATTTTAGCACAGGCTAAGCTTTTGGACGCCTGTATAAAGATTATAGACATCCAAAAGCTTCTCACCCAGGTTAATGTGGTAATTGCTAACTATTAATTACTCTTATATGGCTAGTGTACTGAGGAGCTTGATTTTACCAGCGTTTTAGCATTGATTACAAACAACTGATTGCTGTATTGAGTGTTTGTTAAGCTCATCCCAAACGTTAACAATTATCAAATATATTTCATAATGTCAATGTTATGCTCATAATAATAAGATTTAGTTATTAAAAAACAAGCATCAATAGATTATTCAAATTTAAATAGGCATGTCAAGATGGCCCTTTTTTGCTGAAGGTGGTCAAATGTTAAGTAAAAGCTACCAGACGTTGCTATTCTTTCGCTGATGTTACGTCAGGAGAAACAACTAAGGTGGCAAATTTGACTACAGACACAAAAGAAGATTGGCAAAACAAATGTATTTACATGAATTTTTAGCTAAATTAGCTAACTTTGCAACTGTAGGAAAAAATACTTATAATATTGGGTTTATCTCAACTCAGTCAAAAATTAACTGCCAAGAGGATTTGCTGAGGCGATCGCTAACTAAGTTACGCCAATTTGCCAAAGTTGCTTGAAATTGCGGCTCTTGCAGGTCGCAAATCCAAAGAATTAGCGCATCCTCACCGTTGTCTTGGTAATAACGCCGACGCCGCCCAGCTGTTTTGAAGCCAAATTTTTGGTATAAAGATATGGCTGCTAAGTTGGAAGCTCGGACTTCGAGGGTAGCTCGCTCCAAGCCGCGATCGCAAGCTGTATTTATGAGTGAATATAGTAAAGCCTGCCCCAAACCTTGACGGTGATATTGGGGATGAACTGCCAAAATTGTAATGTGGGCTTCCTCTAAAATTGACCAAAAGCAACCCATTGCCAGCAGCCTCGAATTCGAGAGAGGGGAAAATAAACCCAGCAAATCGCTGTTGGGACTGTCCAACTCTCGTTGGTAGGCATCCATTGTCCACAAGCCACCAAAACAGGCTTGATCGAGTTCTAGCAATGCACTCAGATGCTCTGACGTCAGGAATTTAAGTTCTAAGTCTAATGAGATCACATTTATTGAATAAGATTACAAACCCTTTGTAAACTGGGAATCGGGAGACTTAACTTACGCCCGTAATTTGAACAAGGAAAACTATTATAGTTATGGTATCGACTCACCCCACTGGGGTTAAACATTCTGGAAGTCAATATTTACCTCAAACCAGCACCAATGCCAATCTTTCGCCCAATCAAGAAATTTTACCCTTAAGTGCCAGAGTTCATAATCATGACTTCCTGGAAATTGGTGGGTGTGATGTTACAACTCTAGTTAAAAGATTTGGTTCGCCTTTATATATTTTAGATGAAGAAACCCTACGTTCGGCTTGTCAGCAATATCGAGATGCTTTCAAGCAATACTACAAGGGTGAATCTCAAGTACTGTATGCCTCAAAAGCTTGGAATTGTTTAGCAGTTTGTGCGATCGCGGCATCAGAAGGATTAGGAATAGATGTAGCATCTGGTGGAGAACTCTACACCGCCCTGCAAGCGGGTGTCAGTCCTGATAAAATCTACCTCCATAACAATAACAAGTCTCGTGAAGAGTTAATTTTTGCCATAGAATCCGGTTGCACTATTGTGGTGGATAACTGGCACGAGTTACGCACTTTGGTAGAAATTGTAGAGACTTTGTATACAAAGTCTCTATCACAAAATCCTCGGTTACTACTGCGATTGACTCCAGGTATTGAATGTCACACGCATGAATATATCCGCACAGGACAACTAGATAGTAAATTTGGCTTTGATCCTAACCAGCTAGAAGAATTGTTTAGTTTTATCAGCAAGCAATCTGCCCTTAACTGTGTGGGGTTACATGCTCATATCGGTTCTCAAATTTTTGAGCGCCAACCGCATCGGGATTTAGCTGCTCTCATGGTGCAGTGGTTGCAGGAAGCGGCAAAGTATGGTTTAAAACTGACAGAGTTAAACGTTGGTGGCGGTTTAGGGATTAAGTACATAGAATCAGACGACCCCCCCAGCATAGAAGAGTGGGTAAAACCGATTTGTGAAGTAATTCAACAAACTTGTGCAGTTGAGAATCTGCCTTTACCGAAGTTGCTGTGTGAACCGGGGCGATCGCTAATTGCCACAGCTTGCGTCACTGCCTATACTATTGGTTCATCCAAAGTCATTCCCGAAATTCGTACCTATGTGGCAGTTGACGGAGGAATGTCTGACAATCCCCGCCCCATTACTTACCAAGCAGTTTATCGAGCAGTAGTTGCCAATAAAATGTCTTCTCCTCTGACAGAAACCGTCACAATTGCTGGTAAACATTGTGAATCAGGAGATATTCTGGTTAAAAACGCTCTACTGCCAAAAACAGAACCACAGGATATTCTCGTAGTTATGGGAACTGGTGCGTACAATTACAGTATGGCATCTAACTACAACCGCTTACCTCGACCGGCAGCAGTTGTAGTGGCGAATGGCGAAGCAAATTTAATTTTGCAACGCGAAACTTATCAAGATTTAATTCGACAAGATTGCCTACCACAAAGACTAAAGAGTTAGTCATTTGTCCCCGAAGTTCTAGATCGGAGGAAGCCTCCGCTCAGACTTCTTTCTTGGTCATTAGTCATTAGCCAGGAACTAAACCCCGTCTATTTTGAAACCTAGAGTTTTTAAAGAGAGTATATTATTCTGTCGTGGCTTGAGTTTTGAGCTTTAGCCTCATTACAAAAAACTACGGTTTTCACAGTAGACGCGGTTTAATTACAAATGACAAATGACAAATGACTAACTGTAATTAGAGGCAAAAGTGTAATCCAGATGTCATGAGAGATTGGTGGAAGCAATGGCTGACAAACCTAGGATGGTCACAGTCCTTGCTGCTTGGGACTCTGGATATCACGTTAGTTCTGGCGCTGACGTACATGATACTAGTTATTATTAGTGAGCGTCGGACACTGTGGATGGTGCGGGGGTTTATTATCTTAATGCTAGCCTCAGCACTAAGTGGCAGATTGGGTCTACCTCTGCTGAGTTTTGTATTAGAAAAGTTGGTAATTGGTTGTGCTGTAGCGATGGCAGTTGCTTTACAGTCAGAGTTTCGTAGGTTTTTAGAACAATTGGGACGTGGTGAATTCCGCCAGTTATTTCAACCTTCAAGTCTGGCAATCCCCAAGTCTGATAGTGTAATTGATGAAATAGTCGAGGCTGTGAAAGAATTGTCAAAAAACCGCATTGGAGCTTTACTAATTTTGGAAACCACAGGCCCAATTGATGAGCGAGATTTTTCTGTGCCTGGAGTAAAGCTAAATGCAGAAGTTTCTAAGGAACTGATACAGACAATCTTTCAACCGAAAACTTTGTTACACGATGGAGCAACATTGATCCGTGGTTCACGGATTGTGTCATCGGGTATAATTTTACCACTTTCGGGACGCACAGCCTCGCGCCAGTTGGGAACACGCCACCGGGCGGCGATGGGAATTACTGAGCGAGTCGAAAATTGCATTTGTGTCGTTGTGTCAGAAGAAACGGGTTCTATTTCCTTAGCGGAACGAGGAACCCTAAATAGACCGCTGACGATTAGGAAGCTAAAAGAGTCATTAGATGCTCAATTGTCTCCAACGGTGGATCGGGAAGCTGTCGCTCCAGGTCTGTTAAGTTTGGCTCGTCAGATAGGTGGGAAGGCACTAGCACTGGTTTCACGTTTGCTCGGATTACCATCGACCGCTTCTCGAGATAAAAAATGACAGTACAAGAAACTAAATTGCAAGATTTGCCCATTGACTTGAAACGAGAACTGCTACCCAAGCACGTTGCGGTAATTATGGATGGCAATGGTCGATGGGCTAAACGTCAAGGTCTACCCCGAATTATGGGGCATAAAGCTGGTGTAGATGCTCTTAAGGATTTGCTCCGTTGTTGTAAAGATTGGGGAATTCAAGCGCTGACAGCTTATGCTTTTTCGACAGAGAACTGGAAAAGGCCTCAAGAAGAGGTAGATTTTTTAATGACTCTGTTCCAAAGAGTTTTGCGCCAAGAACTGCGAGAAATGGTAGAGGAGAACGTTCAAATTCAGTTTGTCGGAAATTTGCAGGCCCTACCGCGATCGCTCCAACGGGAAATTTCTCGTTCAATGGAAGAAACTAGGAATAATCCTGGTATCCGGTTTACAGTCGCAACCAATTATGGCGGACGCCAGGAGATTATCCAAGCTTGCCGAGCAATCGCCGAAAAAGTCCAACAAGGTTTGTTACAACCTCATGAAATTAATGAAGAAGTGTTTGAGAGCCATCTCTACACAGCAGGAATAGCTGACCCAGATTTGCTAATCCGTACCAGTGGAGAAATGCGCCTCTCGAATTTCCTTCTCTGGCAAATGGCTTATGGAGAAATGTACATAACAGAGACTCTCTGGCCAGATTTCGACCGTACTGAATTTCACCGCGCCTTGTGTGCCTACCAACAACGGGAGCGGCGATTTGGGAAAGTCTAGGGATTGGGGACTGGGGACTGGGGACTGGGGATTGGGGATTGGGAAGAAATTTTTCCATTTTCCCCCTCTGCCCCTCTGCCCCCTCTGCCCCTCTGCCCCCTCTGCCCCTCTTCCCCCTCTGCCCCTCTTCCCCTCTTCCCCTCCTCTTCTACGGGCCAGAAAACACGGCTTGTTCTATGTCTTCTCGACTAAGGGAATACTTGAACGAGCGTTGGATATCTTGCCCATCTTCTCCAGATTGGATGTATCGCACAATAATTTGCTCAATATCAAGCCAGAGTTCAGCTTGCCAACTGGGACGCTGCACGTGCCAGCAATGGCGCTGTGTTTCATCTTGTTGACAGCCTTGGCTTTTGAGCCATTGCTCAATTTGCGGCAGAGGATGGTTATATAAAGGAGTGTCAGAGGGAAGAAAAGACATAAGCAATAGAGAATTTTACTTAGAAATAATTAACAAAAATATTGTTTAATTTTAATCTTTAATTTCGCTTGGGGTAGTAGGTGGCGAAAAGTTAGTAATCTGCTGTTGTAATGGAGGCGGTTGCAGCAGTTGCGTTTGAAAGGCAGCATCACCGCGCGTTAAACCAATGGCGATCGCTAGCAGCAGACAACCCAAAAAGGTCAACAATAGAATAAACAAAACAAAAATTTCGCCAGAGGAGAGGGGGCGATCGCTGGCATCGAGGTAAGCTGATTTAGACCAGTCATGGGAACGGGAGACGGGATGATTCAAGTCGGGGGGTGCTTGAATTACTCCAAAGCGGGAATAGCCAATTTTTAAATCGTAACTTAATCGTCGTTCTGGGCTGCTCAGGGTAGCGTAGGCTTCATTGATTTGCTGAAATTTAGCAATAGCAACAGTAGTAGACAATTCTGTAGTGTCAGGATGATAGCGTTTGCTCAGTTCTCGATAAGCACGACGAATATCGATTACCGATGCCGAGGGATGCAGTCCTAGCAGGGAGTAATAAGTGGGTTCACTGCGTTTTGGCATTGCCCCATTGTGATTCACGGCTGTTTGAGTCACCTTGCGATCGCGCTTTTTCTATCATTGTAAACCTCTCAAGTCCACAGCACGCGAGTCTCCTATGTCTAACTCAAATGGAATAGCCTTTAGATGCATTCGAGCGAGCGTGTTATTACGATGGTTGGATAATAAAGTCTAGTTCTCTTTGATGCATCTGTATAAAGACTATTTAGCTGATATAGTCTCTAACCCAACAAATCAGCGCGGGGTTTAAAGGTTTCAATTTGCCGCAACTTTTCGTAAAGTTCCCGTTCTTCACTGCTAATACTTTTAGGTGTAACTATCTGAATTTCTACTAATTGATCGCCACGTTTACCGTTCTCGCTGGGATAGCCTTTATTCGCTAGACGAAATCTTTGACCAGACCTAACTGCTGGAGGAATTGTCATTTTTACTGGGCCGTCGAGAGTGGGGGCTTCTACTTGTCCGCCTAAGACTGCTTCAGTGGGAGTAACTGGTACTTGGCAAAATATATTAGAGCCTTCTAGCTTAAACAATGGATGCGGCTCAACGGTAATTTTTAAGTATAGGTCGCCACCGCCAATGCCTTGGTTCCGCAGACGGATAGTTTGACCTGTAACCATCCCTATAGGCATATTAACTTCTAGCGATCGCCCATCTTCCAAACGAATACGTTCACTACCACCTAAATAAGCTTTTTCCAGTGGTAGGGTCAATCTAGCTTCGATATCACGACGGGTGGGGCGGGGATTGACTGTATATTGAACTTTTGTATTGGTGGAACGAAACGGATCTTCTTTGGTATTGCTAGCAGGATTTGTCCCATTTTTACTTGCTTTGCGACCACCTACACCAATAACTTGATTAATAAAATCCTCAAAGTTGGAAAACTGTCCAGGATCTACCTCCTGGGTGCTGGTGCGACCGTTAGCGCGATTATCTACCCCCCAACCGCCTTTGCCTCGTGGCGTCGTTTGTTTGCCAGCAAAGCCTTGTTGCTTCCAGTAGCGGCTAAACTGGTCGTACTGTGCTCGGCGTCCTGGGTCAGAAAGAACTTCATAAGCTTGACCGACAACCTTAAATTTTTCCTCTGCTTCTTTGTTTCCTGGATTTAGGTCAGGATGATACTGTCGTGCTAACCGCCGATATACCTTTTTAATTTCCTCATTGGAGGCGTCTTTAGATACTCCCAAAATCTCGTAATAATCGCGAAAATTCTGCAAATTTTGCATAGTTCAGTTATTTAACTTTAGAATTTAGTTTTAAGAAAAGTCTCTTGTTTGACTTTTGGGGATGGCTTGTCTTCTCCTGTAGTTGACGCTACGTGTTAGGCGAATCTGTGTCTAAAGGGATTTATGATAAACAGAAATTTAGGGATTTTGATAATGAGCTACAACTTAAAAAACTTAATTATTAACTCTTTTACTGATTACCAAGTCCTAATTCCGAATCAATTTGATTATTTTTTTCAGACTACCAGACTTGTGCAATGGGGTCTGGGCGGTAAATAAATACCGCCCATTCACGAGTACTGCTACCAATCATCGTCATCATCCCAGTTATCCTGGTAACTTGGACGAGATTTGCGAGAAGAACGGTTGTCATAGGAGGAGGAACGACTATCTTTGTCATAGTCTCTGCTGTTATAGTCCCGGTTGTTGTAATCCCGGCTATTATAATCCCGACTGTTGTAGTCTTTGCTGTTATAGTCCCTCCCATAAGAATCGCGTTCCCGGTATGTATCTCTGGGAGATTCGCGTTCCCGTTCTTTATCGCCACCAGTAAAGATGTCACGGATAGTACCAAGCAAGTCGTCTTCTTCATCCTCAGCATAATACTGACGAACTTCCCGATTTAGCTCATACAGAGCATCTTGCAGGTCGGCGTAGGCTTGGTCAATACCGCGATCGTCATTTTGCTTGAGACTTTCTCGTAGTTCCTGGCTGATATTATCAATTCGTTGGCGGCGGTTGCGGGCAAACTGCATCCCAAATTCCAGCGCCACTTCTCTGAGTTGCCGTTCTGCTTGAAAAATTAACCCCTCAGAACGAGTACGCTTTTCTATCCTTTCTTTGCGTTCTCGGTCAACTTCAGCATATTTTTGGGCATCTTGAATCATCCGATTCACTTCCGACTCGTTTAAAGTGGAAGCGCCTTGAATGGTGATACTCTGTTCTCTACCAGTGGTTCTATCCAGGGCTGTTACCTGTAAAATACCATTAGCATCGATATCAAAGGATACTTGAATCTGTGGAACTCCTCTAGGAGCAGGCGGAACGCCATACAGCTTGAAACGTCCCAAAGACTTATTATTTGCTGCCATTTCCCGCTCGCCCTGAACTACGTGGATTTCCACAGTATTTTGGTTATTTTCGGACGTGGAAAAAATGTCAGAGCGGCGTACTGGTATGGTGGTGTTGCGAGGAAGAAGTTTTTTCATCACACCGCCAATGGTTTCTAACCCCAAAGACAGAGGCGTGACATCCAAAAGCAGCACATCTTTGAGTTCGCCAGCGAGAATGCCTGCTTGAATTGCTGCACCCACACCCACCACTTCATCGGGGTTGACGTTTTCATTGGGTTCTGTGCCAATCAAGTCCCGCACTAGCTGCTTTACCATTGGCATCCGTGTGGAACCGCCAACTAGCACGACTTCTTCAATATCTGCGGGTGACATACCAGCATCTTTCAACGCTCTTTTAACTGGTGTCCGCAATCGCCCTACCAAATCAACGCATAAACCTTCAAATTGGGAACGAGTCAGGCGAGTTTCTAGATGTTTGGGGCCTTCCTGGTCAGCTGCGATAAAAGGTAAGTTAATATCAGTGACGCTGACAGAGGAAAGTTCGATTTTTGCCTTTTCAGCAGCTTCCATCAGGCGTTGTAAAGATTGTCTTTCGCGTCTTAAATCTATTCCTTCGGTTTCCAGAAATTGCTCTGCCAACCAATCTACTATTTTTTTGTCAAAGTCATTACCACCAAGTTGGGTATCTCCACTAGTAGCTTTGACCTCAAATATGCCATCGCCAACTTCTAGAATCGACACGTCAAAAGTGCCACCACCCAAGTCAAATACTAAAATGGTTTCCGTATCACCACGATCCAATCCGTAAGCCAAAGATGCAGCAGTAGGTTCATTGAGAATCCGCAACACCTCTAACCCGGCAATTCTACCAGCATCGCGGGTTGCCTGCCGCTGGGAATCATTAAAATAAGCTGGAACCGTAATTACTGCCCCTGTTACTGGTTCACCCAAGTAGCGACTAGCATCGTCTGCTAATTTTTTGAGCACCATTGCCGAAATTTCTTCTGGGGCGAAATCCTTATTAAGGCGGGGACAGGCAATTTTAATGTTACCTACTTCGTCCTTACGAATGGTGTAGGGTATACGCTTTGAATCCTGGCTCAGTTCGCCATATTTGCGCCCAATGAAGCGTTTAACTGCGAAAAATGTATTTTGTGGGTTGAGGACGGTTTGTCGTCGTGCCATTTGCCCAACGACTCTTTCACCTTCTTTGCTGAAACCAACTACGGAGGGGGTTGTTCGCATTCCTTCTGCATTGGCAATCACCACCGGCTTGCCACCCTCCATTACGGCGACTACTGAGTTGGTTGTACCCAAGTCGATGCCGACTACCTTGCCCATGCGTTACTCTTCTCCTAGCGTGTCTTATAAATTTATTATGATTGGGCGGGACTATCTCTAGCTTTGTACTACAGAATGAAAACGCCTCAATGGTATGATAATCATCAATTAAGGCCAAATAGAATAATTTAAGTTTGAGGAGCTAGTTGCAAGACTAGGATAACATTGACGATGGTTGGTGTGCCTCAGCAGCATTAACTCTTGTAGTCCAATGAATTTAATTCACTATATCTAAACAGTTGCCAAATACAGCCTAATAACACTATGCCTTTTTTTTCCCTCTTATCTGAAAAAGATTATATTGGCACTATTTGAAACATTTGAATTTAAAAGAGCGATTACGAACTCATCTGATTGAGATTGTGCGAGAACGTGATCCCTACATGGCGACAGCTGGACATTTTTTTGTTCAAGAATACATCCGTCAACAATTTGCACAATGGGGAAGTGTGGAAATCCACACCTTTCTAGTAGGGAGCAAAACCTGTAAAAATCTCATCTTAAATTTGCCTTCTCAGGCTGAACAGCAAAAGCCAGATTTGCCACCAATTTTAATTGGTGCTCACTATGATGCTGTACCCGGAACACCTGGCGCTGATGATAATGCTACAGGTGTAGCAGTATTGCTGGAATTGGCAAGAAAGTTTGCCGCTGAACCAGCAAAATATCCCTTGCGACTAGTTGCTTTTGATATGGAAGAATACGGCTTACTAGGTAGCGCTGACTATGCAGCCTTATTGCGTCAACAAAAACAACCGCTACGTTTAATGATGTCCTTAGAAATGCTTGGCTATCGTGATTCTAGCCCTGGCTCCCAAAGTTATCCGCCCCCTCTAGAACGCTTTTACCCAAATCGCGGCGATTTTATTAGTTTAATTGGCAATTTGCGGACAATTCGTGACTTAATTGGGATTAGCCGCAGTATTCGCAAAGTTGGCATACCTAGTCAGTGGTTACCAGTATCGAACAGAGGTTTAATAGTTCGTCAAACAAGATTAAGCGATCATGCACCATTTTGGGATGCAGGTTATCCAGCAATTATGGTGACAGATACAGCATTTTTACGGAATCCAAATTATCACAAACCTAGTGATACTATTGCCACTTTAGATTTAGATTTTCTCACAGGTATATGTGAAGGTTTGGAACTTAGTATTCGGCTATTATGAGCCAGTGTTAATAACTATAACTAATTACTCATAACCTAACCTAATAGAATTTATTTGTTATAAAAAGGCGTCGGAAAAACCCATTCCTTCTAAGGATGGGATGAAAGACGCCCCAACGCCGTTGATAGTTGACGGTTAACAGTTAACAGTCAACAGTCAACGTGAAATCCCATCACCTTTTAGGGGTGGGATGAGCTTAAGATTTAAGACTAGAAGTCAAACTAGTTAAGTCATCTATATTACGTTTCATTGTGTTGCAAATTGCATCTAGGGGTAAGTCGTTAGCATCATAACCGAAGGGATTTTCTATTTCTAAGCCGATCGCCTCAATGCCAAACACTGTAAAACCAACTAAAGCAGTAATTATAGCTGTCCACCAACCGAGACTATTTACTATTTGAAATGGTAAGAGAAAGCAATATAGTATTAATAATTGCTTAAGATGAATGGCATAAGCGAGTGGCATGGGTGTTTTTAGAATTCTCTCACAAGCACCTAAGTTATCAACAAGATTATTTAATAATTCTTGCATAGATGTTAATTGATAGCTATTGAGGCAGTTGCGCTTATATTGCTGCTGTAAAAAATCTCCTATCCAAAAAGCAACCTCTATGGGAGGATTATTCATAATCTTCAGTTTGACGTACATAGAAGACGGCATTAATTCTTCTAACTCGCTAGTTACAGTTTCTCCTCGTAAATGCAGTTTAGTTGTGACAGCAAAAGCTACTAACAAATTTAATGCTGTAATTTTATTTTTTCTATCGTCTAGAGATATTTCATCCACTGATACCCAAATTTGCCGTGCTAAATTTCGGACATTATTTACTATAGAACCCCAACATTTTCTGCCTTCCCAAAACCGCTCATAAGCAGTATTCGTACGAAACACCAGCAATAAACCTAAAACAATACTGGGAATAACACTTCCTAAAATAGGTTGAGATACGGGTAATCGAAAATAGTGTAATATAGAAATTAAAAAACCAAAAGCTCCACACCAGATAATATGTTTGTAAATGGCTCTTGTCACTGAACCTTTAAGCTGTAAGGTTGTTTGTAACCATTGCAGTTTTTCGGCTTTCATGCACTTACCTTAATGAAATATTTAGTATCTGAGTAATTTAAAAATAATAACTCTAGGATAGCTGTTTTTATAAACTTAATTTAGTTGCGAACTAACAAGTTAGCGTTTGCGCGATCGCACATCAAATACTCTTGATCTATACCCACAATTGTTATTAGTATGTCTTTACTAAAATATAGCGGTTCTTGATTGCATCTAATTAGATTTAATTTGAGGATATGATATTACGCTATCAAAAATCTTTACTTTAGAAAATAGTCAGGTAATTGTCGAGTTTGTTTTTGCTGAGGTGACATAAGCGTAAACGCGCAGCAATTTGTCATTATACATTACCCCGATATTTGAGTATATACCCTAACGACATTGGATAATGATATAGGTAAAAATCGATTTATGTTTGAAACCTGTGACTACTCCAGAACGCCTTTATCGTATCTGGAGTTTCTTTTTAGCTAGAGTTTTTGCCTATAAAGACTAGGGTAGTTCCTAAAAAACCGATGGCATCGGGGATAATTCCCCACCGGGCAGATTTTGCGATAGCGTAAGCGCTGACTTGTCAGTTCGCAATTTTGTAAAATATCCGGATACGCTATAACGTAGCGGAATAGGGATACATACTGAATTCTCTATACAGAAAACGGAGCATCACTTGTTGGTGTACTCCCGATGCATAACAACTCTCGCAAAACCGCCCCAGCTTATCACTGGGGCGGTTTTGCTTGACAAAAAAACCGATTATTTCGTAGAGACGTTGCATTGCAACGTCTCTACAAAATTAAAAAATTACTCTTTTGCGGATATCATTCTCAGCAAAGATGCAAATTTCGCATTTATTCTCAACTCTTGTCAGAAGTATTAACCAAACCAGTGAGAGGGTTCATAACCTGGTTGAACTGTTTCACAAAGATGATGGCTAATCCATTCTGACTTTTCTTGAACAATTGAACAAATGCCTTGGTGAATCAAATTTTGTAGGTGTAGTTGCTGTTCTAGGGGTTTACGGGAGAACTTGTAGTTTAACAAGCTCTCTTTTTCTGCTGCGGGTAGCGGTATCTGTTCGTCAGACATTGCACTATAAAAGCAGGGAATACGGTTGAGGACAAAGACAATTAGCTCTTGGCGCAAGTCAGGAATTGCAAAGGCTTGTTGATAAGGATGGTATGGATATGTATCCAAAACACTTTCAATCTCTCCTATTACTGATTGCTGTGTTAAATTGACTACGGTTTTCATAATTTTTAAACCTCTTTTTTAATCCAGTCGATGCTTTGTAAGGGAAACAATGTTTCTAGATAGCAACGCCGTCATAACAATCAGTTAGAAGTGATTTAACTGATAGATGCAACAGACCCCGGACTTAACTTTTTATCTTGGTAGAATATGAGACATTTAGCTCTGCTGATTTTAGTTAAAGTTTATACTGTTTTTCAGTATTACTTATTAAAACAGCATTCAAGAAACTGGTAAACCACCGATATTTTATATCTATAACTCTAATTATTTCAAAGTTATGTCTTTTTGGCAGAAAACTATACAAAACGCAGTACATTATTTAGGGGATCAAGGCTAATAGTGACAAAACAACCTTAATTAGGATGAAATTTTTAATTAAGTTTAACTTCTTAGGTAATTTACATTACTTCTAACTTTAGCTGCTCAATCTGCTGTTGCAGCATGAACTAAAATTTGTTTATGTAGTCTATAAAACTGATTTTGCAAGCATTAATTTAAGAGGTCACAAAAACAATGACTTACTATGTAGATAAATCAGTCTCATGACAGATGATAAAATTAGTTAAAAATATTTAAAAAATTTATATTATCTAAAGGCAAATGACGCATCTGATTGTTAATTTGCTCAGCAGCAGCCAATCCAGAAAGCATCGCACCTTCTATAAGATTGCCGCCACACCAATCACCACAGCAAACTAAAGGTAGGGGGGTTTCGGCAGACAAAACAGCTTCGTGCCAAGGACGGGTAGGAAAGGCATAACGCCAACGATGTACTTGTATCCAGTCGGGAGTATTCAGCCAGGGAAGAGATAGAGATTCAGCTGCACGTTGCAACAGATGCTCGCCAGCAGGTTGTAAATCCTGTGTTTCTAGGTGACGTTGGGCAAAATCAGCGCTACTATGCACTACAAAATGTGGTTGCTGAGGGTTGGAACGCTTGCTACTATCCAAACCAATCCATGCCAAATCAGCGTCATCCATAAAACTTAGAGCTTTCCAGACTGGGAGCGGTTGGGATGTAGGAAAATATCCAGCGATCGCACTGATGCATGGGTCAAATTCTACAGCCCGCAGGTTATCGAGAAACACTGCATCTAATAAACTTTCGCCCAAGGGTGTCAACAGCATCAAAGCTTGAGGTGCAGGAATGGCAACTACTATAGCTCTTGCAGTTAATTCTTCGTTGCTAGATTCGAGGGTTAGACGCCAACTATTTTCGGGAGTTAAGGTAATAGCTATGACACGCTGATTCAATAAAACTTCTAAACCTTGGCCAAAAAATTTGGCGATTGCACTCATTCCCCCAGGCGCAACATAGCGCGGACAGGAACTTGTAGGTTGATATATGGGAGCATTGGATTTGAGTTCGTAAACTTTATCTGTCCAGACTTTGAGAATATCGCGATCGCTTAACAACTCTACAAAGCGCCTCAACAATTCACCCTTTGGCTTCAAGTAACAAGCCCCATGATCTGCCCAAGTTCCATGCAAGCGGCGTGTCGCAACTCTTCCCCCTAAACCACGGGACTTTTCCACAACCAGCACCGAATATCCAGCTTGAGTTAACTGCTGGGCACAGGCTAAACCGGCTATTCCGGCACCAATCACTGCAATATCAGTCATGAGTCAAATAGTTCTTAGTTATTATTTGTCAAAAGACAAATGACAGAGCAAAAACTTTGATCCGAGGTTTCCTCGGATCAAAACTTTTCAATAGAGGACAAAATACCTAATAGTAGAATAGGGTACAGAAAGGCTGCACGGAAGGGAGGAAGGGAAATTGGATGAAATGAGGATGGCGCTAGAGCTAGCAACCGAAGAAGAATTACAAGATTTAACGGCAATTCTATTTAGTCGTAAATTCAATCCCTTAGACTATGTTCACACGCCCGAACCTATCGAAGTCCAAAGCCAAGACCGCAAAGCTTGGCTAGACGCACTAGAAGATCGCTTTCGCTTTTTAGCGGCAGATGGGATGACCGTATTGCGGGGACGCACAGAGCAGGTAACTTACCGACAAGCGCTAATTCAAGTATGTAAATATTTGAAAATTTCTTATTCTAATCAGCTGGCAACTGTTGATTTAGAAGCAGAGGTATTTTTGCATCTGCTTGGACAAGTGTGGAAAAAATTGCCTGAACAGGAAAAGCAAAAATTGACTGTGCGGGTACAGCGTCAGCTTGTCAACTCAGAACTCAAACAACCGCTGCCACTTTTATTACAACGTGACCCTTTGGGATTACTTTTCAAAGGCGGTAGTGCGCTGGCTGTCACTTCCCTCCTTCAACCACTCGTACTCAAACAAATCGCCCAGCAATTTGCCATACACTTTGCTACCCATGAAGTAGCCAAACAAACGGCAATCGCAGGCTCTCAAGCGGCTAAAGCACAGTTTCAAAACTATGTAGCTATGCAGATGGCCCGGCGGGGTATGACTTTGAGTGCCGCTCGTTATGGCGCAGTCCGTAGTATGTTTGCCGTGATCGGGCCGATGATGTGGGCTTGGTTTTTTGCGGATTTGGGATGGAGAGCGATCGCTACTAACTACGGTCGGATCATTCCTACCATTTTCGCCCTTGCACAAATTCGTCTCACTCGTGCTGAATGTTGGGAGCCAGCTTGAATAAGGCTTTTTATCATCCTGACCCTAGTTTACAATCCTCTTGGAACTTAACTCAATTGGGACTTTTGGTTTTTCCATTGAGTCCATTTTTGGGGGCTGTGGGTTTAGGTTTTGCAGTATTACTAACTTGGCTGCAACAATCTAGCATAATTAACCGCCGCCCCCTTAACTGGGGATTTGCTCTTTTGAGTGTATTGCTGATCATCACCGCTGGATTTGCCAATAACAAAACAGAGGCTTTCCTCGGTTTATTTAATTTCTTACCGTTTTTTTTAGTTTTCGTTGGTCTGAGTGCGCTGATTCAAACACCTGCTCAATTGCGACAAATGGCTTGGATTTTGGTTATTGGTTCCTTGCCGGTAGCAATTATGGGTTTGGGACAGTTGTTTTTGGGCTGGACTTTGCAGTTACAGTTTTTATGGATCGTCTTAGAGTGGGCGATCGCACCAGGAGGAGAACCACCAGGCCGCATGGCCTCAATCTTCATGCACGCTAACAGCTTCGCGGCTTACCTGGTAATAGTTTTTACTCTGGGATTGGGATTGTGGCTGGAAAACTATCAGCAATTAAGGGTTAAAAGTCAAGGGTTAAGAGGCAGAGGGGCAGAGGTGCGGAGGGGCAGAGGGGAAAGACTTACTGCAACTTCCCCCTTGCTCCCCTGCTCCCTTGCTCCCACTCCCCCACTCCTCCACTCTCTTCCTCTCCCCCTCCTCTTCTTAACTGTGGCAGAGATTACCAATTTCATTGCTTTGATTTTTACTAACTCGCGCAATGGGTGGGCGATCGCTATTTTTGCTTGTTTAGCTTACGCATTCTATCAAGGGTGGCGCATTCTTGTAGGTAGCGTCGTCGGTATAGTCACTAGCGTCCTTTTTGCGGCTTTTGCTCCCTCACCAGTCGCTCAATTTTTTCGCCAGATCGTTCCTGCTTTCTTTTGGGCGCGATTAAACGACGATATGTATCCAAATAGACCAGTTGCTTTAATGCGAAAAACTCAGTGGGAATTTGCTTGGTCTTTGACTCAGCAACATCCTTGGACTGGCTGGGGCTTACGCAGCTTTACAACACTCTACAAAACGCAGATGCAGATTCGCTTGGGTCATCCCCACAATTTGTTTTTGATGCTATCTGCGGAAACTGGTTTTCCAAGTACTTTTTTATTTTGCGGCTTACTAGGTTGGATTTTAATTGCAGGTTTCCAACTGCTGCGAAAGTCAAAATATATAGAAAAAGACCGACTGATATTTTTCAGTTATCTTTTGGTCTTTGTTGGGTGGCTACTATTCAACACAGTAGACATAACTTTATTTGATTTCCGTTTGAATTTGCTCTCGTGGTTGCTTTTAGCTGCTATTTGTGGAGTAGTCTATCACTATGATGATGACAAGCTTGTAGCTCATTAAAATCAGTAAGTTAAGTAATGGCGAGCAATGCTATTTAGAATAGCCATCAATTGTTTTTCAGTGTATGCACTGGGGACATTTAGAGTTTTAAATTAATACTATTACTGTATTCACATCTGTGAGTGTGGCTAATGCCGAATTAGTCACTGTTGCTGATTGTTGGGAAGGTGTAGGGACAGCCCTTATGGGGATTTTCCTACATCCGGGGCATCTCTCGTAGATGCCCTTTTATTTATTTTTTATTTTTTATAAATGAAGTATATTATTGCAAAATTTTAATTAATAAAAAGCGTAAATTTATTTATGAAATCATCATTGCACTCTTTGGTATTGTTATCTTCATTAGCTTTATTTACAATCAATTTTACTGTTTCTCAGCCTGCTAATGCAGCAATTGTATGTGAACCAGGAATTATTAATCGGTATTCAAATGGTTCGCTGGCAAATTGTTTACTTGGTCAGAATGTTACTGTTCAATTTTCTAGTTCTCATTCTGGGATATCCAATTTTCCCTGTAAAGCAAACAGTTATATATCGTTCGATGAAAAAGGACAGTTTAAAAGCTGCACAATTTCCGAGGAGAGCAAAATTAGAAAAAGTAATTCAGTTGAAACCTGCCTAGCAGAATTTCAAGTAGAAGTTTCAGTTTCAAATGATGGGAATCAATCTATTAGTTGTTGGCATTACTAGTGTTGAGAGGTTCGTAGTGAGCGATTTATCGCTCACTTTCAACAGTTATCAGTAAACGGTAAACAGTTATCAGTCAAGATAATTGAGTTTAAGGGGAATCACTATATCGGTGATCACCTCCAACTGAAAACTAATAACCCAAAGCTTATTAGTGGCAGGCGCTATCTGGCGGGTTTAAATCCCCCATCATACGCCTTGATAACTGTTTACTGTTTACTGTTTACTGATTTTGAAACTTGTTGCAGGCTACATTCGCATCAAGTAGTGACTGTGATAACCCCTATGATGTAAGCAATCGGTAAAATGAGTGTGTCGGTAATGAAAAAAAAGACGCCTCAGTAACCAACCTTATGCTCACTACAGCTAACTTTCTTCAGTACACCCAGTGGTCAGGTATCGCCACCTTGGTATTTGCTGCTTTAGCAGTTTTGGCTTTTATTCTCAAATGGGGCATCCGCTTTCGGCTTGTGGGTACGACTGGCTTCATGCTGGTGCTGACGGGTGGTTTATTTGCACTCTCATTAGCCCCTTTGAGTCGTACTGTTATTCCAGGAGCGGTGCGATTCAGTTTAGTTTATGACAATGGCGCAACACAAGCAGTGATTGCTATATCACCCGAAATTTCCCCTACACAATTAGATGCAACTTTACGTCAAGCAGCTAGTAATCTCTATTCTTATGGTCGCTTAGGTACAAGGCAAGATAATCAACTGACAGTTCGCGCCCGTACTATTATTCACCCAGAACCAGGCATTTCTGTACCAGTTTACTTAGGTCAAGTAAAGCGATCGCTGGTTTCTCGTGAAAATTCTGAAATGACAGTGGAAATTTACCCGGACAAATTCGCCCAATTGCCAAAACCTACCGCTTAATTTCGTCATGGGGTGGGGTTTGTTCTATATTTTCCCCATCTCCCATATTTCAGATTTTTACGGGCTTTTTACCTTCGTGTCTTAGTGTCTTAGTGGTTCAAAAGTCATCAATAATTGATTTATTACCAGGTTAATCTAATTTTTTTTGTACTTTATAATACAAAAATCTTTATTTTTATATTAAAATATTAATCTAATGATTCTGGTAAAAAGTTAATCAGTGTGCTGTGAATGGGCAATGGTTATTAAGAATACTCACCGATTCCTAAAGGCAATCAGGTGGAATGAATGAGCTCCCCTAAAGCCTAATTAGCGGTTATCGATAACTTTCCTAGGAATCTCAGAGTGATAATGTTAATTAATTATACGGTTATTCAAAATTTTGATAGTTCGGAATTTAAGGCTAATGTCAATCTTATCCAGCCACTTCGTCAAACGGCTCAACCAGTCAGCAACAGCCGAGTTGTATTTCATGACGACTGAAACCTAATTGAGTCAAGTGTAAACTCATAGTCATCTTGAAATCAGCGTGGCAACGCCGAATTTCTAGCCGCAAGTCTAATTTGATTAAGAAATATCAAGTTTTTGGCAAACTAGTTATATGCCTAATCAATCTTCTACTCAAACTGTGTCTACTCAAACTTCTAGTTCGTTATTTACACTCACAGTTGCCCCAGCCAAGGTAATCCGTGGTTCTAGCGTGTTGCAAACAGCCACAAAAGAGATTGCCCATTTGGGAAGTCGTCCCTTAATTGTGACAGGTGATACCTCACGGCAAGCGATCGCAAATTTACGCACTTTTGACAATAGTCAAAAGAGTTTGCAAAAAATTCTGGGAGAACAACAGTTAGATACTGCTCAAGCCTCCTATGGCGTGGATTGTTGCAAAGCTAGTTTGGAATCTTTACAGAAAACCGCAAAAGCACATCAAGCTGATGTGATTATCGGTGTAGGTGGCGGAAAAGCACTGGATACAGCTAAATTAGTCGCGCAGCAGTTGCAGTTACCAGTAGTGACAATTCCGACCTCGGCTGCTACCTGTGCAGCGTGGAGTGCCTTGTCAAATGTTTATTCACAAGCAGGAGCGTTTCTTTACGATGTCGCATTGTCTCGCTGTCCAGATTTATTAATACTCGACTACGACTTGATTCAAACTGCACCACAACGTACCCTGGTAGCTGGAATTGGTGATGCGATCGCTAAGTGGTACGAAGCTTCAGTGAGCAGCGGACACTCACAAGATACTTTAATCATTGCCGCAGTCCAACAAGCGCGAGTTTTGCGAGATATCCTGTTGCAAAAGTCAGCCGCCGCCCTCAAAGAACCTGGTAGCGAATGGCGAGAAGTTGTAGACGCTACCGTCTTACTGGCTGGGGTAGTTGGGGGACTAGGAGGGGCGCAGTGTCGCACCGTTGCAGCCCATGCCGTGCATAATGGTTTAACTCATATTTCAGGACATGGCAGTATTCACGGTGAAAAAGTTGCTTTTGGGATCTTGGTGCAGCTACGGTTAGAAGAAATGTTACAAGGCAATCAATTAGCTGCTGCGGCACGGCAACAGTTGTTAAAGTTTTATGCAGAAATTGGACTGCCACAAAAATTAAGTGATTTGGGGTTAGGCAATATCACATTAGGCGAATTGCAACGGTCGGCAGAAATTGCCCTATCTCCTAATTCTGACATCCATCGACTACCGTTTAAAGTCGCACCGGAACAGTTGATGGCTGCGATGGTTTCTACCACCGCACCAATAGATAGTAGAGACACGACGATTAATCGAGTCTCAATAAGAGGAATGAGTGATGAGGTTGAGGAATGAGTTTGAATTGGATAGTCCCAGCAGAACGTATACAAACACTGCCACCTTATGTGTTTGCCCGTCTAGATGAACTTAAAGCTAAGGCACGAGAACAAGGGCTAGATTTAATTGATTTGGGCATGGGAAATCCCGATGGCGCAACACCACAACCAGTGGTAGAAGCAGCGATCGCTGCTTTGAAAGATCCCGCTAATCACGGTTATCCTCCTTTTGAAGGCACTGCAAGTTTTCGTCGTGCCATCACTAACTGGTATCATCGGCGCTATGGTGTGGTTCTTGATCCCGATAGCGAAGCTTTGCCACTACTGGGTTCTAAAGAAGGATTGACCCATTTAGCGATCGCTTACATTAACCCTGGTGATGTAGTTCTGGTTCCTTCTCCCGCTTATCCTGCCCATTTCCGGGGCCCGGTAATTGCTGGTGGGAAAATCCACAGCTTGATTCTCAAACCAGAGAATGACTGGTTAATTGATTTAGCTGCTATTCCTGATGCTGTTGCTGAACAAGCCAAAATTCTCTATTTCAACTATCCCAGCAATCCTACAGCTGCCACCGCCCCCCGCGAATTCTTTGAAGAAATCGTCGCCTTTGCCCGCAAGTATGAAATTCTACTGGTGCATGATTTGTGTTATGCCGAGTTGGCTTTTGATGGTTATCAACCAACTAGCTTGCTAGAAATTCCTGGCGCGAAAGAAATTGGTGTGGAATTTCACACCTTATCTAAAACATATAATATGGCTGGTTGGCGTGTGGGGTTTGTGGTAGGGAACCGTCATGTAATTCAAGGTTTGCGAACTCTCAAAACCAACTTGGATTATGGCATTTTTGCCGCCTTGCAAACAGCAGCAGAAACCGCCTTACAACTGCCAGATGTTTATTTGCATGAAGTGCAACAACGCTACCGTACCCGCCGCGATTTTCTAATTCAAGGATTAGGACAATTGGGTTGGGATATTCCGAAAACGAAGGCGACAATGTATCTTTGGGTGAAGTGTCCTGTTGGTAGGGGTTCCACAGATTTTGCCCTCGATGTATTGCAGCAAACTGGCGTTGTCGTCACCCCAGGAAATGCCTTTGGAGTTGCGGGTGAGGGGTATGTGCGAATAAGTTTGATTGCAGACTGCGATCGCTTGGGTGAAGCTTTACATCGCTTCAAGCAAGCTGGCATCCGTTATCAGCCTGAAGCCCCACTTTCTAATTCAGAAGCGATCGCCGATCTGGTTAGTTGAATAGAGGAAGAAAACCCAACATTACATGACTAAAATTTTTGCTGATGATGTTTGATATCATGTAAAAAAGTAGAAAGAGTTAAAAATGATTGGTACGAATATTTACATCAGTCAAGAAACTCAAGACTCTCTAATTAAAGCTGCTGCTTTAAAAGAAATGTCTGTTGAAGAACTAGCTTCTTCTATTTTGAGGGAAAGTATTCAAGAAAAGTTTGGGCAAATTAGATACTCTTATGAGAATCAAGGCAAATTTGCCATTAATCCTCTTCTAAAAATGCAACCCTATGCTTATTTAGCAGATCCTAATGAACCTGCTATTTCTCCTGATGATTGGGAAATGAATCAAAATTTTGAAGTGAATGTGTGATCATTCTTGATACTCATATTTGGGTTTGGTGGAATCACAATGATTCAAGGTTGACTCTTCCACACCGTGAGGCAATAAATAAAGAAAGACCTCATGGTTTAGGTGTTTGCTCCATAAGTTTGTTAGAGATTAGCAGACTTGTTACCCAAAATAAGTTAATTCTTCCCTGTTCGATTCAAGAATGGTTTAATATTGCTTTGGCACAAGAAGGAGTGCTGATTCTATCAATTACTCCACAAATTGCCATTGATTCCTACTCACTTCCAGGTAATTTTCATAAAGATCCAGCCGATAGAATTATCGTTTCAACAGCAAGAATGTATGATGTTCCTTTGGTGAGTGTAGATGAAATAATACTTGCTTATTCTGATGTAAAAAGAATTTTCCCCTGATTGTTAAGTGTATGAATCGCTAATTTTACAGTGTAGGCGTTGCGCTCAAAAATTGGTAAATCCATAGAAGCATAAATAGCAATGCCCACGCTACAATCTCTGAAGCTGTATTCTCTGCTTCACAATAGAGATAGCATCTATTATCGAAATTTAATTCATGCAAATCCCTGCTACTACTATCCCTAATTTAATTGCTGCTGGCTTTCATGCCCTTTCCGATCCACTCAGAATTAGTGTGCTAGAACTACTACGACAGCAAGAACTGTGTGTGTGTGACTTGTGTGACGCCTTGGGGGTAAGTCAGTCAAAACTGTCTTTTCACCTGAAAACTCTCAAGGAAGCAGGCTTAGTTCACACCCGTCAGGAAGGGCGCTGGATTTATTACAGCTTGAATCTTTCCCAATTTAGGATTTTAGAGGAATATTTGGCGAATTTTCACCAGAAGCGTGTAGTTTTGCCTGCGCTTTCTCGCTGCGATTAGAGAGTTGATACTCGCACTTGGGAAACCTCTGCGGTGTTTATAAATACTGGCGCAGTCATGGTTAATGACCTCAGCAAAAGTATAACATCAAGTTTTATTGATGAATTTTTGTATATAGTAGTGCCCTAGTAATTGACATATCAAGTTTTTTTGAAATGATATAAATATACCTTCAATATCAAACATACAGGTGAGGTCAATGAAGGCAATACCAAAAAAACTGGCTCTCGCAGTTGGAATTTTGGCTTTTGCGACCAGTTGCACAGCCACTTCCGATTCATCAACTCAAACTCAGCCATCGTCAAAGGTGACACAAGTCACTGATTCCGCGAAGGTGACGACGATCAAGATAGATGGTTCGAGCACAGTCTATCCGATAACCCAGGCGATCGCTAAAGAGTTTCAAGCCGACTCTAAGAATAACGCCCAAGTTCAAGTGAACTTTTCTGGAACCAGTGGCGGATTTGAAAAATTCTGTGCTGGAGAAACAGATATTAGCAACGCCTCTCGACCGATTTTGAAAGCAGAGATGGAAGCTTGTAACAAAAATGGCGTGAGGTATTACGAGTTACCTGTTGCTTTTGATGCCCTTACCGTCGCCGTTAATCCGCAAAATGACTGGGCAAAAGACATCACCATTGCAGAATTGAAAAAGATTTGGGAACCTGCTGCTGAAGGGAAAATTACCCGTTGGAACCAGGTGCGTGCGTCTTGGCCAAATCGTCCAATTTCTTTATATGGTGCAGGCAAGAAATCTGGTACTTTTGACTACTTCACAGAGGCAGTAGTAGGCAAAGTTAGAGCTAGTCGCAACGATTACACAGCCAGCGAAGACGATGAAGTTTTAGTCAAAGGAATTAGTCAAGATCCGAATGCTTTAGGTTACTTTGGCTATGCCTATTACGAAGAAAACCAAGGTAAATTAAAAGCTATTGCAGTCAACAACGGCAAGGGTGCAGTGCTACCGTCGCGTCAAACAGTAGAAAAAGCCCAGTATCAGCCACTATCTCGACCTTTGTTTATCTACGCTAATTTTGAGTCTGCACAAAAGAAACGGCCAGTCAAAGAATTCGTAAATTTCTACATTGAAAAAGCACCAAAAATAGTTAGTTCTGTGGGCTATGTGCCTTTACCAAATGAAGGCTACTACTTGGATAATGTTCATTTTTATAATGGCAAGGTGGGAACAGTATTTGATGGGGAGGCTCAGCTGAATCTGACGCTTGGGGAGTTATTACGAAAACAAGCGAAGTTTTAGATAATGAAGTCATTTTTAAAAGAAGTTTCCCAGTGCAGACGGGAGGTTTTAGCAGAAGGAATTGGCACTTTTATTTTAGTATTTGCGGGTACTGGTGCAGTCATGGTAAATGACATAAGCCAAGGTGCTGTTACCCATATTGGTATTAGCTTTGTTTTTGGTGCGGTAGTTACTGCGTTGATTTACGGAATCGGGCATATTAGCGGCGCACACTTCAATCCAGCGGTGACACTAGCGTTTTGGAAGAGTGGTTTTTTGCCAAAACGGCGAGTTTTGCCGTACATTTTGGCGCAGTTAATAGGTGCGATCGCAGCTTCAGCTTTTCTGCTAATTAGTTTGGGAAGAGTTGCCAATTTAGGTGCGACTTTACCACTGAATGGTAATTGGTTGCAATCTTTGGTGTTGGAGTTTGTTCTCACCTTCATTTTGATGTTTATAATTTTTGGTTCTGGATTGGATCGCCGCGCACACATTGGCTTTGCTGGGTTGGCTATCGGGTTAACTGTGGGAATGGAGGCGGCGTTTATGGGGCCAATTACTGGTGCAAGTATGAATCCGGCGCGTTCTTTGGGCCCTGCTTTTGTGGGAGGAATTTGGCAGTATCACTGGGTTTATTGGGTTGCACCAATTTTAGGAGCGCAATTAGCAGTTGTAGTTTATGGGCAACTTTCTAATGGTTTTCGAGATTTTAATGAATAAGGGAAAGTGGGGTTTGTCATTTGAATATGAAAACTATCGAACCGCCAAGCCACCAAGAAAGAAATAGAGAATTTCATAAATCATTTAGGACGGCTATATAGGCGATGTCTACGACGAGCTTTGCTTAAGCAAACTTGAATAGCTGCTGTAACTATGCACAAGTAAATACAGAATTCTGATTTCAACTAAGAAGAAATTACGTGATTTAGAGCTTATTGATGATATTCATGGATGACATTCTTTGATGTTACAGAGCAAGCAGATTTATCTGTAGTATCAATCCAAAATCTGTCTTGAAAAGTTTGCTACAGAGGGAAACCCTCCTTACAAATTTCCGCAAAACCTAAAATGTAAAATTGAATGACCTCTTTTGATCATCCACCGAGAATATTGTTTTTATATGGCTCTTTGCGAGAGCGTTCTTATAGCCGCTTGTTAGCAGAAGAAGCAGCTAGGATTATTGAGGAATTTGGTGCAGAAGTTCGATTTTTTGATCCTCTTGATTTACCGATTCACAACAGTGTGCCGGACACTCATCATAAGGTACAGGAATTACGCGAATTGAGTATATGGTCTGAGGGTCAAGTGTGGTCTTCTCCTGAGATGCACGGCAATATTACTGGTATCCTCAAAAACCAAATTGATTGGATTCCTTTAAGTTTAGGAGCTGTTAGACCAACTCAAGGAAAAACTTTAGCAATCATGCAAGTAAGTGGTGGTTCTCAATCTTTTAATGCTGTGAATACGCTGCGAATTTTGGGGCGTTGGATGCGAATGTTTACGATTCCCAATCAATCTTCGGTGGCGAAAGCTTATCAGGAGTTTAACGAAGATGGAACTATGAAAAATTCACCTTACCGCGATCGCGTTATCGATGTGATGGAAGAACTCTATAAATTTACCTTGCTGTTGCGTGACAAGGTGGATTACTTAACTGATCGCCACAGCGAACGTAAGGAAAAAGCAGCGCAGGAAGCTATCAAGGTAGCGAATAGTGCGCTAGAAGTCAATAGCTCATCCCACCCATAAAAGGAGATGGGATAACACGAAAGACTGTTAACTGTTGACTGTTGACTGTTGACTGTTGACTGTTGACTGTTGACTGTTGACTGTTGACTGTTGACTGTTAACTGTTAACGGCGTTGGGGCGTCTTTCATCACCTACCGAGAATGAATGGGTTTTCCCGAAACCTTTTTATAAAAGTTTTCTTTTGTCAAATTATCAAGTACCAAAAATATCATGAAACGAGTAATGTTTGTTTGCAAGAAAAATTCCAGACGTTCCCAAATGGCAGAGGGTTTTGCTCGGACTTTAGGAGCAGGCAAAATTGCTGTTAGTAGTTCCGGGTTGGAATCAAGTCATGTAGACCCCAAATCTGTTGATATCATGTCGGAAATTGGTATTGATATTAGCAATCAGACATCAAAAGCTTTAAGTGATTTCAATCCCGAAGATTACGATGCGGTGATTTCTTTATGCGGTTGCGGGGTAAATTTACCCGAAGCTTGGGTGTTAAGAGATGTCTTTGAAGATTGGCAACTTGATGATCCAGAGGGACAATCAATTGAAACCTTTCGCCGCGTTCGTGATGAAGTTAAGGAACGAGTTGTCAAGTTAATTGAGTCCCTTAGTTAGCAGTCAACAGTAAACAGTCAACAGTAAACATTCAAGATAATTGGGTTTAAGGGGAATCACTACGGGGGCGAGTACTTGCAACTGAAAACTATTCAAGAAGGAAGAGGGAAGAAGAAATTCGTAAGAAGTTTAGTTTTAGGTTGGGGTTTTAAACCTTTATATCAAGAAGTTTGAAGAAATTCCTTCTTCCTACGAACTTCAAACTTCTTCCTTCGTTGATAACCCAAAGCCGATTAGTACGAGGCGCTATCTGATGGGTTTAAATCCCCTACCATACGACGTTAGGACTGATAACTGTTTACTGTTCACTGATTTAATTTATTCCCATGCTGAGCATGGGAATAAGAATAAGGTGAGTTAATTTTTGCAGGTCGATACAATCGAATTGTCGCTCGACGCAATCGCATTATCAGTTGTAGGGTGGGCATTACAATGCCCACCCTACTGTGGTCTATTCGTGTAAAACTTGCTGTAAGCTAGTTTGCGGGTGGCTATGACCATCAATCAGGTTCGCGATCGCGCGAATTAACTTAGCTGGCTCCACTGGCTTCGTGATATGCTGCTGAAATCCCGCAGCGATCGCCTGTTGATAATCAACCTCAGCAGCGTAAGCAGTTAGGGCGATCGCTGGCATTCCTCCCAAATCTGGTAGCATGGCTCTGATTTGACGCATCAGCATATAGCCATCTACGTCAGGCATGCCAATATCGCTTAACAGCAGATTTGGCTGGAACTGAGGTAGAGCGCGTAGTGCTTCCACAGCCGAAGCTACCTGGATTACCTCTGCACCAGACTGCTCTAAAATGAAAGCAATCAAATCTCGTGTATCATCCTCATCATCCACAAGCAGAACTTTCACCCCATTTAGATGCACAGAATCATCAGGTTGTCTACCAATCTCAAGGCTTTTGGAATTAATCTTCATTAGCGGTAGCATAACTGTAAAAGTTGCACCCTGTTCCTCACCTAAACTTTCTGCGTGAACTGTGCCGCCATGCAGCTCTACGATGTGACGAACAATCGCTAATCCTAAGCCTAGTCCACCGAATTTCCTGGTAGTTGCGCCGTCAGCTTGGCGGAAGTAGTCAAATACATAGGGTAAAAAGTCAGGGCTAATTCCCTTACCTGTATCACGCACTTGCAGTTGAGCCTGAGAACCAGAAGACGCTAAACTGATTTCTACCTGTCCGCCTTGGGGTGTAAACTTAATAGCGTTGGAAAGTAGATTCCAGATGACTTGCTGTAAGCGATTGGAATCACCCGCCACGTGTCCTATGTGCGGTTCAAAGACAGTTTGCAGATTAATTGATTTGGCTTCAGCGGCTAGACGCATGGTTTCTATGGCCGCAGCGATCGCAGATGTCAGATTCACCGGACTCACATTCAGGCTCAGTTTGCCTTGGAGAATGCGAGAGACATCCAGCAAATCTTCGATTAGTTGGGTTTGTAACTGGGCGTTACGCTCAATAGTTTCGAGGGCGCGATCAGTGGTTACTTGATCATACTTTTTAGTTCGCAGTAACTTTGACCAGCCCAGGATGGGGTTTAGTGGCGTACGGAGTTCATGGGAGAGAACTGCCAAAAATTCATCTTTGATTCGATTAGCTTGGACTGATTGCTCTTTTTGTCGCTGTAACGAAGCCATGAGATCAGCGCGTTCCAGAGCGATCGCCACCTGATCTGAGGTTGCTTGCAGCAGGGCAATTTCTTCTGGGGTAAAGTGGGTACGGGTGCGGCTGGCAAAGGAGAGTACGCCAAGCAACTTTCCTTGAGCAATTAACGGTTGACCTGCATAGGCTGTGATATTTAAAGAGTAGAGGATGTGTGCTCTTGGATGGGTAGAGTGCAGCACATCGTTGACGACAATTTGACGTTTTTCCTCTGCCACCACTCCGCACATTCCCTCATTAAATTCCAAGTATTCAATTGCTTGAAATACTTGCTCAGTGATGCCACTGTAAGCTACTAACCGCAGTTTTTGCTTATTCTCGTGCGTATCGATGAGATAGTGAAAGTAAAAATCCAAATCCATCTGCGCCGAGAGTTTACTAAACAAGCTGTTCATTAAATCTAACGGACGCTCTGTTGAAAGCAGATCACTGGCTGTTTCAGAAAGAAGCTTGAGTCGTTCACTGCGCTCTTGCAAGGCTTGCTCTGCAAGCTGACGTTCCCGAAGGGCGTGTTCACGTTCGGTGATGTCAACTGCCACTCCTCCCACTAAGTGATGCCCAGACGTATCGGCAACTGGAAACTGATATACCAAAAATTCGCCAAGTGTGCCATCTGTGCGTGGGGCCGACTCCATTGCCTCAACGACTTGATTTGTCTCGACAACCATTTTAATGTTATCGAGAAACGGCTGAGCGATTTGAGCAGGGTATAGCTCAAAGATATTTTTGCCGATCGCCTTGTTTGTTGATAAATTTAATGTCCGAAAATAAGTTTGATTCAGGTAGAGTACACGCCCATCTCCATCTGTAATCCAGGCGGCAGCTGGACTATTGTCCATAAAAGCTTGAAATCTCTCTTCACTTTGGCGCAGCGCTTTTTCAATATGCTTGCGTTCGCTAATATCAAGAATGAATGCAACTGATTTGTGCTTAGCTTCTCCTAACAAGGAGTAGCCAACTACAACCGACACATGAGAACCATCCGGGCGAATATATTCCTTCTCATAAGGAGTACAAGCTCCCTTAGCCTTGGCTTCGGCGATCGCTAGTTCATCTAAATAAAGGTACTCAGGGGGCGTCATATCAATCCAGCGTAGTCTACCTGCTTGGAGATCCTCACGGGTATAACCAACAATTCGCAAGAATTCATCATTGGCTTGACTGATGCCACCATCTACATCACCAAAGAGAATTCCCACAACATTCGCTTCCACAAAACTCCTGAGCTGCTCCTCACTAGCTTGAACCGCTGCTTCTGCTTGTTTGCGAGCTGTGATATTTATTATGCTCACCAATACACTGTCAAAATTAGCAGTTGGCGACGGAAATGTGATTGTAAACAGGATGTTAAGGCGCTCTCCTTGAAGAGTTTGCAGAATTGTTTCCGATTCAAAGTAAGTATCGCCATTAGTAATAGCTAAGAGTTCTTTGGCAAACACCTCTAGAGTTTCTGGTACAAATATTTGGTGAAGCGAAGCCAGAAGGTCGTTTTTTTCTTGAGCGCCAAACATTCGCATCGCTGCATTGTTTGTGTTGACAATTCTGACCATGCCAACTGCTTGTTGAATGAACTCAGGGTGTTCAGCAAAAAAGGTGCAAAAATTCTGGACGCCTTGCGCTTTTAAATTATCAAGTGCGGCTTTGACAAGAGAAAAATCTTGTTCAAAAATCGACACACCTGTGGCTTCAAAGATATAGCGGTATTTTTTCTCCTGTTCTTGAAGCGCCGCTTCTACCTGTTTGCGTTCACTGATATCTGTGGTGCTGCCAACTACGCGTATCGGTTGTCCATCAGCATCTCGCTGCACTACTAGCCCTTGATCTAGCACATAAATGTATTGATTTTCCTTGTTGCGAACTCGATACTCACTGACATAGCGATCGCTATTTGCCAAAACCACAGCTGCATCGTTCTGTATCTGCTGTAAATCCTTTGGATGGACAAGTTCACTCCACCAATTACTAGTTGGCTCAGCTTCGGCGAGGGAATAGCCCAAAATTCGCGTTAAACCTTCGGTTCTTTCAACGTTATTTTGCTCTAGATTCCAGTCATAGATTAGACAATTGACCGCTGCGGCTGCCAACTCAAAACGCTCGTTAGCTAACCTCAAGCGCTCCTCTTTCTCTTGCAAGGTTTGTTCTGTTAATTTGCGATCGCTCAAATCAATAACAAAGCCAATGAAAGTTTCTTGAGTGTCTCTTACAAAAGCAGAACCGACTAGAACAGGAACGCGAGAGCCATCTTTGCGAATGTATTCTTTTTCAAAAGGCTGGCATATACCGAGAGTTTTGAGTTCTTGCACTGAACTCTCACTCAAATGAAGATATTCAGGTGGGGTGATCTCGCGCCAGTTCAGGCGATGAGTGCATAAATCTTCTTGCGTGTAGCCGACCATTTTCAAAAAGGCATCATTTGCTTCAAGGATCGAGCCGTTGATATCGGTGACGATAACCCCAATGATGTTAGATTCTAGCAGTCGGCTAAATCGCATTTTGCTGTTTTGCAGCAACTTCAAGCTTGTCTCTGCCTTGCGTCTAGCAGTTCGCAACTCAGAGGAAAGTACAGTAATTAGAAAGGATACTAGGGAAAACGTGGTTAATCGTACTAAGATGCTCAAGCTAACAATCTCAAACGCGTAGACTGGCTCGATCAAAAAGTAAAAGACCACTAAAGCAGATAGAGCGATCGCTAACACTCCCGGAACTATGCCGCCATACCAGGCACTAACTGCCACAGCAGCATAAAATAATGTAAATACACTCGGCTCAAGGGCTGGCTGTAATAGTGGCGTCAGCAATAGCGCCGCTGTTACGGACAGAATCATTACACCATAGGTTAGTAACCGAGAGCGGATCATCAACATTTTTTCGGGTGCTGTTAGCGTCATTTCAGAAGTTCTCCCTCTGCTCCGCTTGTGATCGATACTGCCTCAGTAGTGTTTTGCCTGGTTCACCCATCTTCTGTAACATTTCTTCTATTAGCTTTAGTGCCATTTGTGATGGCATGGCATATCCGTTTTCCCAGCGATTGACTGTTCGCAGCGAAACGCCTAACTTAGCTGCAAACTTTTCTTGAGACAGATCGAGTTGCTGCCGAAGTTCACGGATTAAATCTGAGGTTTTGAGCGGCTTTTTTAATTCCATAGTAGGAATAATAGGACAAGTGTCGCGTCATTTGTCTCCAGCTTGGGGAAGAATTTGTGTAGTGTTGCGAAGACTTATTGAGGACATCACTGTATATTTAGGTTTTAACTAACACTTTGCCTTTCTAGTTTTTACCAAAATATCATCGCTTTTGGCAAAAAATACCTGATTTTTTAATTTTTGCAATTTATCTAGTTGTGCAGATATGTAGTTAATTTTACTCCTAGGGCAGGATGGCAATGGCAAAGCGATAAAGCTAGGATATGTTTTTAACAGTTAACAGTAAACGGTAAACAGTAAACATAATTGGGTTTAAGGGTAAGCATTATAGTGGCGCTCACTTGCAACTGAAAACTAATAACCCAAAGCCGATTAGTAGCAGGAGCTATCTGGCGGGTTGAAATCCCCCAACTGTTTACTGTTTACTGTTCACTGTTTACTGATTTAAATGTTGTAATTAATCAACAATCGGAAAAACTCCTAAACACTCAACGAGAAAAAGCTTCAGGTGAAAACTAATAACCCAAAGCCGACTAGTAGCAGGAGCTATCTGGCGGGTTGAAATCCCCCAACTGTTTACTGTTTACTGTTTACTGATTTAAATGTTGTAATTAATCAACAATCGGAAAAACTCCTAAACACTCAACGAGAAAAAGCTTCAGGTGAAAACTAATAACCCAAAGCCGATTAGTAGCAGGAGCTATCTGGCGGGTTGAAATCCCCCACTGTTTACTGTTTACTGTTCACTGTTTACTGATTTAAATGTTGTGATTAATCAACAATCGGAAAAAATCCTAAACACTCAACGAGAAAAAGCTTCGGGTGAAGGCTATAAATTTAGTTGGTTTGATTGGTTCTGTATCTGGTATCCTCCAGGCTGGTTGATTTTATTCAACCGCCACTGGCAACACTATCACGCTGATCCAGATGGTTGGAATTGGTTAGAATATGGATTATTTTTAATTCCTGGTGGATTTTATCTAGCATTGCTGATGCGTTGGTTGCGTCTTGGTTGTCGTTCACCAAGAACAGAAGTGGGAGAATTTAATCCCAAATATCAACAAGCATTTCGTGAAGAAGTTCTTGGTTTTATAGTTAAATATTATTTTCGTGGGGAATTGCAACAAATTGATAACTTGCCGCAAACAGGTTCGATGATTGTGGCGATGAATCATGCAGGGATGTGTTTTCCTTGGGACTTTTTGACCTTGGGTTATCTATTAGGCACACGAGGCTGGGTAGTACAACCTTTAGCAGGAGTATCATTATTTGAGCATCCTTGGGTGATTTGGTGGCTACCACCCAAATGGTCACAGGTTTTGGGTGCTGTGCGAGCAGAGTTAGGTGATTTTGAAAAGGCGATCGCAACTAACACCCAAGGTAAAATTCTTTTATATGCACCCGAAGGTTTACGCGGGCCTCTTAAAGGTTGGAGAAGACGTTATCATCTGCAAAAATTCGATGTCAGCTTTATTCAACTGAGCGATCGCTATCACATTCCTATTCTCCCAGTTGTTTGCATTGGTAGTGAAGCTTTACATCCTTGGACATTTAACCTCAAAAAGTTGCAGAGATTATTTAAATTACCATTCTTGCCATTCTCGCCTTTGATGCTGATCTTACTTTTGTTTCCCTCAATGGGAGTTTGGGCAATGAGATCACGTCTACGCTACTTTATTCAACCTTTTGAAAAGGATATTAATTCAACTAAAGGGCGTGCAGCAGCTTATCGGCAGGCACAACAATTACAGGAAAAACTGCAACTTCAACTTAATCATTTACTTGGGAAACCTACGAAGCGCTGAACTTGAACAAATATATCAGGAAACGCTAGGGGAGCAATAGTACTTGTCGTTAGTATTAGTTTAGTTGTGTATTGTCCATTTTTTAAGTCTCGAAATACTTGCAACTGAGCAGTTTTAAGATTAACAACCCAATATTCAGCAATGCCTGCTTGGGCGTAAATGTCTTTTTTCTCACCTAAGTCTTTACTCAGTGTGGCCTTAGAGAATTCGATAATCCAGAAGATGTCTTCGGGGTAAGGATGGTGTTCTAAGTATACCTCGCCTAAAGGTTTGACAATGGCAACATCAGGAACGGGTTCTGAGTTATTGAGGAGAGTGATGGGTTTAGCATCACGGATTTTTGCCCGTTCACCGAGTAGTGTTCGCAGATAATCTGCTGCTTCTGTGTTGTAGTAGGCGTAAGGTTCTCGTTCTGGGGGCATAACGATCAGTTCTCCACGCCATAGTTCAATGGGCTGATCCTCAAAAATGCCAGCTTCTATTGCTCGGTGATAGCGTTCAATTGTCCATTTGTAGGTAGTTACAGTCATGACACTTGGTTTAGCCTTTGTTCTACCACTAGACAAGAGGATTAGTTTGATTTTATTTTATAGGACAAATTCACCCAACTAGCGATCATACTAAACTGACTCCACTGAGGAAGCGCCGAAGCGATAGCCTTTGCCGTATACAGTGTGAATCAATTGAGTTTCTCTACCCACCTCAATTTTACGGCGCAGTAGGCGAATTAATGCCGCTATGACGTTGCTACTGGGTTGCTCGTCATCTTGCCACAAATTTTGCAAAATCTGGGCGTGAGTTAGCAGTTGTCCAGTGTTTTCCATAAAATATTGTAGTAGCTGGCTTTCTTTTTGCGATAGTTCAATGATGCGTCCTTGACGATAAGCCACTTGATTTTCATAATCAAGTTCTAAATCCGCTACAGTCAGCCTTCCACTGATAGTGTCAAAGGTTTGGGAACCAGAACGACGCAACAAAGCACGGACTCGTGCTAGTAACTCCCGTAGTTCAAACGGTTTCACCAAGTAGTCGTCCGCACCAGCATCTAAACCTTCTACACGATCATCTAGAGTATCTTTGGCTGTGAGAAACAGAACCGGAGTTGTTTTACCTTGGCGTCGCAATTCCTGACAAATCTCTAACCCCGTTTTTCCAGGCAGCATCCAATCTAAAATTAAGAGATCATAATTGCCTGCTTGTGCATGTTCGCTACCGCTTGTCCCATCATAGGCGGCATCCACACTATAACCCTCGCGACTTAACAAACGACTTAGGGGGCCAGTTAATTCAACTTCATCGTCAACTAATAAAATTCTCATGCTGCTTGTGGTAAGCATATAGAGATATTCTCATTAATGAACCGCGCCAGTCATCATCGTAACGGAAACCGCCAAGACGGTGACTGGACTCGTCGAAACGCCAACAAGGATACTAATAAAAAGTATGTTGACAGTTGCATTGCCAAAAGGGGAACTACTTAAAAATAGCATCCGCCTGCTACAATCTGTAGGATTAGATTTTAGCGCCTTTTTAGATTCAGGAACTCGCCAACTACAAATTCCTGATGCTACCGGACTTGCCAAAGGGCTGCTAGTACGAGCGCAGGATGTGCCAGTTTATGTAGAATATGGTCAGGCACAACTGGGTGTTGTTGGTTACGATGTGCTGCGAGAAAAACAGCCGCAAGTTGCACATTTGGTAGATTTGCAGTTTGGGCATTGTCGGATGTCGGTAGCGGTAAAAGCATCTAGTTCTTACCGATCGCCTTTAGATTTACTACCCCATGATCGAGTAGCTTCTAAATATGTAAATTGCGCTCGTGAATATTTCCATAGTTTAGATTTACCTGTAGAAATAGTACCACTGTATGGTTCAGTAGAACTAGGGCCAATTACAGGCATGTCCGAGGCGATCGTCGATTTGGTTTCTACGGGGCGGACTTTGCGAGAAAATGGTTTGGTTGAGATTGCCACTTTGTATGAAAGTACAGCCCGATTAATTGCTCATCCTCTGAGTTATCGCCTGAATACGGGTAATCTCAGCGATTTAATTAGCAAGCTGCGAGAGGCGTCAACAGTAAACAGTAATCAGTCAACAGTAATCAGTAATCAGTCCTGATGGCGGATGGTGGTGAATTTATACCTGTTAGATAGCGCCTACCACTAATCGGCTTTGGGTTATTAGTTTTCAGTTGCAAGCGATCGCTCTTTTATATGATGTCCGCCAAATCAGCCATAATAAGCAGTTTGTAGTGGAGACTTCAGTCCCCAAAGTCAGGACTAAAGTCCTGACTACAAACGAACATTCTTACTCAGCTTGATTAATCGGACATGATATTAGTGGTTCTACTTAAACCCAATTATCTTGACTGATTACTGATTACTGTTAACTGTTTACTGTTAAATAGGACTACAGCGTTATAGCGATCGCATAGATACCGACAAATCTAGAATTGTTGATTTTTCAGTCTCAATAGCAAAACTGTATCCCGGTGTCAATGTACGTTAAACTTTTAGAACATAGACACAAAAAAAGTTTGAAAATCAAAAGGCAACTCTCGAAACTCAGAATGTGGGTTGCGATTATGTATTGTTTTTCTTTTTACCAAACTTAAATAGACAGCATACTTTGATTTATTAATAAAAGTTAATGAAAGCTGAACGCACTGATGAAGCGGCGAGACTAGAAGCTCTCCGCCAATATCAAATTCTTGACACAGAACCCGAACCAGCCTACGACAGTCTTGCCCAATTAGCCGCATATATTTGTGGCACTCCCATCGCCTTGGTGAATTTCATTGACGAACATCGTCAGTGGTTTAAGGCGAGAGTCGGCTTAGATGTACCAGAAATGCCTCGGAATGTTGGGTTATCTTACCTTTGTCAAGAACGGCGCGACATTGTGGTAGTTACAGATACATTAGCCGACGAAAAGTTGGCAAATAATCCGGTAGTGACAGCCGATCCTTATGTGCGATTTTATGCAGGTGTGCCCCTGATCACTCCCAAGGGAGATGTATTAGGAACTCTGTGTGTGCTTGACCGAGTTCCACGGGAACTGAGCCAAAAACAAATAGAGGCACTTCTAGCTTTGAGTCGTCAAGTGATTAGCCAGCTAGAACTAAGGCGAAACTTAGCTGAAGTATCCCGTTATGCTGAGGAAGTAAAGCAAACTGAAACATCCTTACTTGAGAGCGAACAACGGTTGAAGCTAGCATTGCAGACTGCTAGACTCGGTTCCTGGCAACTTGATCTGAAAACAGAGGAATTGTCTGCATCTAATCAATGCAAGGTCAACTTTGGATTGCCCACCGAAGCTGAGTTTTCCTATGGTATGTTGTTTGAACGTATTCATCCCGACGATCGCGCCTATGTGCAGGAGTCTGTGAAACAAGCTTTGGAAAATAAGACAGATTATCAGGCAGAGTACCGCAATATCTGGTCTGATGGCAGTGTTCACTGGATGTTAGCACGGGGTCGAGGAGTTGACGAGGTTAATGACCCAACTCGGATGATAGGTGTCACACTTGATATTACTGAGCGCAAGCAGGTAGAAGAGGAATTAAAGCGGCAGAATCGGCGATCGCAACTATTCGCGCAAATTACTGTAAAAATTCGAGAAACTTTACAAATAGAGGAAATTCTCCAGACCACAGTTACAGAGGTACAAAAACTACTACAAGCTGACCGAGTATTGGTTTTTCAACTGTGGGCTGATGGTTCGGGAACAGTGGTACAAGAGGCAGTGCTACCTGGTTGGCCAGTAATGCTGGAAAAAAATCTTTTTGACCCCTGCTTTAAAGAAGAATACCTGGAGAGATATCGCCAAGGAAGAGTCAGTGCGATGGAAGACATTGAAAGCGCTCATATTCAACCTTGCCATCGAGAATTTCTGCAACAGTTTGGTGTCAGATCTAACCTCGTAGTACCGATTCTTGTCAGGGAAGGCATTTGGGGCTTGTTGTTAGCTCATCAGTGTGCCACCCCCCGCAGGTGGAATAGCTTTGAGATAGAGTTATTACAGCAACTAGCTAACCAAATTGGCATTGCTATATCCCAAGCACAATTGTTAGAAAAAGAAACTTGCTACAGTCAGGAACTCGCTCGTTCTAATGCCGAATTAGAACAATTTGCCTATGTGGCCTCCCATGACTTGCAAGAGCCGTTGCGGATGGTGACTAGTTATTTACAACTGCTAGAGCACAGATATAAAAGCAAACTAGATGCCAATGCCGATCAGTTCATCGCTTACGCTGTAGACGGGGCACACCGAATGCAGACTCTAATCAACGAGCTATTGAAATATTCGCGTGTTAGCACCCGTGGACAGCCCTTTGTACCAGTTGATTGTAATGCTGTTTTCAAGCAGGCGATCGCTAATCTGCAAGTGGCGATCGAAGAGAGCGGTGCAGTTATTACCCATGACCCCTTACCCGAAGTGATAGCTGATGCTACTCAACTGACACAGGTTTTCCAAAACCTCATTAGCAACGCCATCAAATTCCGCCAAAATCTAACTCCACAAATTCACATCGGGGTAGTCAAAGGGGGTGTAGACGCGGATAGACAAAGTTTAAATGTTATCCCAGCAAAAGATGAATGGTTGTTTTGGGTGCGCGATAATGGAATTGGTATAGAATCCCAGTATGCCGAACGCATTTTCGTAATTTTTCAGCGCTTGCACGGTAGAACCAAGTATCCCGGTACTGGAATCGGTCTAGCAATTTGTAAAAAAATTATTGAACGTCACGGCGGCAATATCTGGGTTGAGTCGGAACCGGGCCAAGGCTCGATTTTCTACTTCACAATTCCAGATAAAGCAGGTAAACAATCGTGAGTGTAAAATCAGCGATTATGCCTATAGAGGTTTTGTTAGTAGAAGACAATCCTGGCGATGCCCAACTCACGCGGATCGCCCTGGAAGATAGCAAAATCTCAATTCATCTAAATGTGGTCGAAGATGGAGTAGAGGCAATGGCGTTTCTACGAAAACAGGAAAAATATGCGACAGCAGCACATCCAGACATTGTACTACTTGATTTGAACCTGCCCAAAAAGGACGGACGGGAGGTACTAGCAGAAATCAAAACGGATATAAACCTTAAACGTATTCCTGTAGTAGTTCTAACGACTTCCCAAGCCGAAGAAGATATCCTTAAAGCCTATAACCTCGCTGCCAACTGCTACATAACTAAACCAGTTGACTTCGATCAATTCGTTAAAATTGTACAATCCATAGAAAATTTTTGGTTTGCAATCGTAAAACTGCCACCGGAGTGATGGTAATGGCAGCTAAAATCATTAAAGTTTTGTTAGTAGAAGACAACCCTGGTGATGTCTTATTGTTACAAGAGTTTTTAAAAGAAGTTACCACAACTAGGGTTGAATTAATGCTCGTTGAGTCGCTTGCTCAAGCGCTCAATTATTTAGCAAAAGAAAGTTTTGATGTAATTCTGTTAGACCTATCGTTACCAGATAGCCAAGGGCTGGAAACCTTTGTCAAAACTCATCATCAAACAAAAGCAACTCCGATTATCGTATTGACAGGTATAAACGATGAAACCCTAGCAATTAGGGCCATGCAGGAGGGAGCGCAGGATTATTTGGTGAAAGGGCAAGTGACTGGCGATTTGCTGGTACGCTCCATGCGTTATGCAATTGAGCGTCAACGAGCAGATGAGGCACTGCGCCATAGTGAGGAGCGATTTCGGGTCGCTCTGAAAAATTCCCCAATCTTTGTCTACCACCAGGATAGAGAGTTACGTTATACCTGGGTTTATAACCCTTTCTCTGGGTTAACTATTGAAAACATGTTGGGCAAATATGACTCGGATATCATGCCTGCTGAAGATGCCCAACATCAGATCGTGATTAAAAATGGAGTGCTGACTACTGGCATAGGTACGCGAGAAGAAGTATCTATTACCACTGCAACTGGAACTCGATATTACGATTTGACAGTAGAGCCATTGCGGAATGAATGGCAAGAAGTTGTAGGAGTAACTTGCGCTAGTATCGACATAAGCGATCGCAAACTGGCTGAAGAAAAAATTCGTGAACAAGCAGCATTACTTGATGTCACCACTGATGCAATTTGCGTGCGAGATTTAAACAATCAAATTCTCTTTTGGAACAAAGGCGCAGAAACACTTTACGGTTGGCGAGCTCAAGAGGTCTGGGGCAAAAATGCCAGTGAGCTTTTGTATGACGAACATTCACCAGAAATGGAAACGGCTCTATTGCAAGTCATCAGCAAAGGTAAGTGGCAAGGCGAGTTAACTAAACTTACCAAAACTAACAAAGAAGTTCTTGTAGCCAGTCGTTGGAGTTTAGTGTGCAATCAACAAGGGAGTCCCAAATCAATTCTCACTGTTGACACAGATATTACCGAGAAAAAACAACTCGAAGCTCAATTGTTTCGTGCCCAACGTTTGGAAAGTATTGGCACTCTGGCTAGTGGCATTGCTCACGACCTCAATAATATCTTGACGCCGATTCTGGCGGGTGCACAACTGCTACCGCTGAAATTTCCCGATGCTGATGAGCGGACTCGGCATCTCTTAGAAATTCTGGAAATGAACGCTAAACGTGGAGCTGATTTAGTCAAGCAGGTTTTATCCTTCGCGCGGGGTGTGGAAGGGAAGCGCATCACTTTGCAACTTAGACATCTGATTATAGAACTTGCCAAAATTCTCAAAGAGACATTGCCAAAATCCATCGAAATCCTTACTGATGTACCACAAGATTTGTGGACGATTTCTGGAGATAGCACCCAAATCCATCAAGTAATGATGAATCTCTGCGTCAATGCCCGTGATGCCATGCCTAATGGCGGCACTTTAAAAATCTCTGCTGAAAATGTGTTTTTTGACGAAAATTATGCCCGAATGAACCTGGAAGCCAAAATTGGGCCATACGTAGTGATTACTGTTTCCGATACCGGAATTGGCATTCCTGCGGAAATCTTAGATAGAATTTTCGAGCCATTCTTTACTACAAAAGAAGTGGGAAAAGGCACAGGTTTGGGACTTTCTACCGTGATTGGGATCATCAAAAGCCACGGAGGTTTTGTAAATGTATATAGTGAAGTAGGAAATGGCACTCGTTTTCATGTATATTTACCAGCCGCAGAGGGAATGGAAAAACTCAGCCTTGAAAGCTGGACACTGCCCAAAGGTCATGGAGAATTGATTCTGGTTGTGGATGATGAACCCGCCATTCAAGAGATTACTAGAACATCGCTGGAAACTCACAACTATCAGACCATAATTGCTGATGATGGCATTGAGGCGATCGCACTATACGCCAAACACATGGACAAAATTAGCGCTGTGCTGATGGATATCATGCTACCGACACTAGATGGTTTAACCGCCATCCGTACCTTACAAAAAATTAATCCACAAGTCAAAATCATTGCTACCAGCGGACTCATGTCTAACAATAAGATCAGCACAATAGCTGATATTGGTGTCACTACGTTTTTGCCAAAACCTTATACTGTCAATGAATTATTGCTTGCTTTACAGAAAGTAATGTCGTGACAGGCTGCTTTGTCCAAATAGAGCGATCGCTGGGAATTGCTATGATTGAGCATCGATTAACATCCTTTTCTTAGCTTTTTTTGAGGCAGCAAGGCGTTGATGAAGTTACGCGTTCACAGACTATACCATTCTACACACTTAACCTTTGAGGAGTATTACAAGGATAAATTCGATATAATCGACTAGTTCCCATTAATTCGTCTTCACATTGTTAGTGTAAACTGTCTTATAAAACCTGTCTTCATAGCTAGCTCGACTTCATAAGAATGATGCTGCATAACTGATGCATATAACTATTTTATTTAATACTCATTTGCTATTATTGAGCCATCAAATCTATAATTTGGTGGAGATCTTAAACTCGTTTATTTATCTGCCAATCGCTAACAGCACATCTGAGTTCTGGCGACTGACGCATGGATTTTTTATTGATAACGTCAAAACTTAATTGCTTAAAGAGGGAGTGGGGTGCAGAGAGTAGGAAATTCCCGCCTTTTAAAACCGGGGATTTAACGAAGACGCCTTATGTATTGGGCGTAGCCTCTGGACATAAATCTTTTTTATTATTCCAATTTCATGTTTAAAAACAGTTACTCTTAACCATTTGTTCGGGTGGTTCTTCCACTATTTCCTACTCCCTGTTTCGAAGGGGGTTAGTAATTATGATGATTTATATATTTATTCAACCAATGATTCCTAAGCATGAATAAATTATTGACTCTTGCTATACCTACTTATAACCGTGCAAATTTACTTGATAAACAATTAGCATGGCTAGCTCAAGCTATCAAAGGTTTTGAATCTGATTGCGAAATCTTTATTTCTGACAACTGTTCCACAGATAATACCCAAGAAATAATTAAAAAGTGGCAATTAATTATTGACAATGTAATATTTAAATCAAATAAAAATAATAAGAATATAGGGGTAATGGGTAATATTGCTTGTTGCTTAAAAGCTACAACTACCAAATATGTTTGGACAATTGGTGATGATGACCCCATTCAGGAGAATACCCTAAATTATCTGTTAACAACCTTGAAAAAACATTCAGATTTAGCACTAATTTTTTTAAACTTCTCTGGACGTGATAAACGAACAGGACAAATAGTTGTAGAGCGCTGGTTGAATAGTGATAACGACGAACCAAAAATTGATGGTAGAGAAGTATTCCAAGGTTATCTGAACAATAATTTCGGTGGCATACTTTTTATTTCAGCAGCAATTTATCAAACAAATGTGGTGCAATGCGCTCTACAAAAGTGGCCGTCTGCCACTACTAACTGGGCATCTCAAGCATATTGGGCTGGGTTTTGTGCTGCTCATGGCAGTGTAATTGTCACTAAAGACATTTATTTAGAATGTACTATGGGCGCTAGTCTTTTAGATCTTGACCCAACATGGAACTTGAAGATGCGATACGCTTATATACCTGAAGTTTATATAAAGCTACTAACAATAGGGTATCCTAATAAATTTTGTCGAGAAATGATTTGGCAAAATTTCAGACAGAAAACTGATTGGAAAATATTTTTAGGTGCTTTGAAACGATGGCCTTTCTTAACAATAAAGATATTTATTCATTACCTGGTTTTATTAACTATATCAGGTCGCACCTATAGCCCAGGTGCAAAAATTTCCTGTACAAATAGCATGGCGGACAATGGATTGGGAAAATTACGTAAACGTAGGTGTAGATAAATACAGGATTAGTGATTGCTAAGACTTACGCACTGAAGGCTGAAACCTAGATCCCCCCTAGCCCACGCCAGTCGCTCATGGGGAGCCACCCCCTTGCGGAGGTTCCCGACGCTCAATGACTCGCTCTAAGCGTTGGCGCAGCCTCAAAGTAGAGAAGCCATGCCGTAAAGCCTGCGGCATGGCTTCGCTTAAGGCGAAGCCTCTGTCTACGACACGCTACGCGAACGAACAGAAGGCTTTACGCTGCGCTATCCGTTGTGGGGAGTGGCGTGGAAACCCCCTTGGCGCAGCCTCAAAGTAGAGAAGACCGTGCTGGCTCCCCTTCAAAAGGGGGGCTTTATAAATTCCCCCCTTTTGTAGGGGGTTGGGGGATCTGAGTGCGTAAGTTCTGATTACAAAGGTGCGATAGCGCGAGAGCACCCACCGTTGGCATCGCCGATTATGACCAAGCGATACGCATGGGTTGTACTTTTAGAAGCCGACATCCAAGGAGCTAACCTGAGTGGAGCCAACTTGGCAGGAGCTAACTTATTACAAGCTAACTTGTCAAGAGCTAACCTTTATCAATCGAACCTATCACAAGCCAATCTCCAAGGAACTAATTTGTCACAATGTTTAGCATGACTAACCAATTTTCGAAGATGGCACATGGGAACGTGTAAACCATAAGCTACAACAATGGGTACGTGTTGTGGAAAACAGAGAACCTAATCCCAGCGTGGTAATAGTGGATTGCCATTTTCTATTTGATGCTCAAGGAAAATTAATTTATGGCGTTGCTGAATCATAGGATGATTTCTCCCATTTTGGAACGAATTATCAATGGTTTTATCCGCCAATTCATCCCGCATTTATGCAACGCCTAATTTATGAATATCGCGATCGCGGTATTCTTGGTTTTGCCGAAAATATGAGTAATCCCTTATCTTTTTTGTATAAGTAATTCATTATCATTAAAATTAAATCGTTGAGAATCAAATTTAGACAGGAGCTTTATCGGTAATCAATCCCGTAATTAACCAAAGGGATGATTGAATAGTTTTAAGTATATGCCCAGCAATTTAACTTTTGCTCACTATCGGGAAATCTCTATTGACCACCAGTAACCTCCAAGTTAAACCCGGTTATGTAACTTGCTTCGTCGCTCATCAGAAACGCTACCCCATTTGCTACCTCTGCCAAACTTCCCAAGCGCCGCATTGGCACTGAATTAATCATCTGTTGCTCAACTATTTTGGGGTCAGCATCAAAGTACTGAGAACCCACTGCTGCTTGTAATTCTGTTTGCCGCGTCCACATAAAACCAGGGCCAATCAGCGCCGGAGACAGTGCATTTACCCTGATGCTGTAAGGAGCCAAGTCTTTGGCTGCTGTCTGAGTCATTCCAATAACCGCAAACTTAGAAGCACCATAAGCTAACATATTTGGCGGCCCGACTACGCCTGCATAACTCGCCATGTTAACGATCGCACCTCCACCGCCAGAACGCAAGTACTGTGCGGCTACTTTCAGAACGTGAAAAACGCCAACAACGTTAATATTAATTACCTTTTGAAAGTCATCATCAGGATATTCGTCTACTTTGGCAAACGCTCCTTGATAACCCGCGTTATTAAATACATAGTCGATCCGCCCAAACTGCTCAAAAGCGCCAGTAAAAGCTTTGGTAACATCATCAGCAGCCGTCACATCACAGCGAAATGTGCCAACTGGAACGTTGTAGCTTTTTAGTTCCTCAGCCACATCTACCATCTTTGGTTCATTCAAATCTAGCAAGGCTATTCCTGCCCCATTAGCAGCAAAACGCTTTGCAGTAGCCTTGCCAATATCTCCTGCACCACCAGTAATTAGGATGGTCTTACCTGCAAACTGATAGGTTGCTTTTGCCGTCATATTTTTAACCTTTTATTGAAGAATTATTGCCAGAAGTGTGATGGGCTACGCCCCGACGGAGGCGATCGCAAAGCTACCTTTTATTTACACTAAAGGACTTAAATAGAACAACTACCCTCGGTTTAGCATGATACACAAAATTAACCTTGCAATTGACCTAACTTAATACCACTGAACCAAAAGAGGTAGAATTATGGCTAAATCAGCTTCTAAACGTCAAAAATCCACCATCTCTGCATTCCGAGAGGAAAGTGGAGCGAGCGTTGTTTGAAGCGGGAAAGATACTGATGGAACTCCGCGATGAGCTATGCCCCACTGTAGGCGATCGCAGATTATATCGCTCAACGCACAGAACCTTTGATGAGTATTGTTTAAAAATCAAAAGTCGCCATAGGAGGGCGTTTGCAAAGTGTCTCGTAGAGAGGCTTGTATTCCATTCTTTCAATCAAAAATATAAGCTAACCAAAAAGCAGCAAGCAGTCCGAAATATTTAGAACAAGGTAAAATGCGGATGAAATTGTATTGAATAATTGCCTCATGAGTATAGGAATTAAATTTATCAATCCCGAAGGGCTATACGATCCATCTATGAATGGCTATACCCATGTAGTAAGTGCTCCAGTAGGATCAACTACTGTCTACATTTCTGGTCAAGGTGGTGAGGATGAAAACGGGAACCTTGCTATTGATGATTTTGCATCTCAGTTGAAGCAAGCATTTACGAATTTACGAACTGCATTAGCTGGAGCTGGTGCTAGACCAGACGAAGTAGTAAAAATTACAGTTTTAATAGTCAATCATGATGAGTCTAAACTACAACTATTGACCACGGAAGTTCAATCAATGTGGAGTAATCAACCGCCTGCTTGTACATTGATTCCTGTACCAAGACTAGCGTTGGATGCAATGTTGTTTGAAATTGAAGCAATTGCTGTAATTGCTACAGACGTTCCTTGAGCGAACAATCTCCAAGGATAATCGAATTAGAGCGATGTCTGGCGACAAGCCGCTTTGCGTCTACGCGTGCATTCAGAAATTTAAACTACTTTGAGAAGATTTCTGATCAACTCGACCAGATTTCTAAGCTTGCTCATATCACCCTCGCCTCTGCACTTGGCTTGGAGATTCGTCTGCCTGAACTGCAATGGCGGCAGAATTTTCCTCAATTTGCTCAATGATATGATGAATTTTCTAGACGAGAGTCCCTGCAAGCGATTCAACCAGAGTCATAAGAAATTTAAAATTTTAAAAAGCTTATTCAGGTCTCAAGAAATCTTTTTAGCAATTTTAGTCACAGAAAAGCTTTCATCTTCGACTATGGTTATGGTAGGCGATCGCCAGTTACAACAGCGATCGCAAAACCGTCATACCCTTTGTTGCCTACAGTCTGGATTGCAGTTGCACTCACACGCGCTTCAGATGCGAGTAACTCATTAAAACGACGTACTCCTTGCACACTAGGATCATCGCTATTCGCCTCAATCACAGATCCATTGCGTACAACGTTATCAGCGATAATCAGGCTACCCCGGCGGGAAAGCTTTAACGCCCATGCGAAGTATTCTGGATTGCTTGGCTTGTCTGCATCAATAAAAATTAAATCAAATGGATTATAACCCTCGGTAACTAGTTGTGGCAGTGTATCTATTGCCTGACCTACACGCACATCGACAAGATGAGCCAGACCAGCGCGGGCTATATTTTCGTAGGCCACTTCAGCGTGCTTGGAATTTGATTCTAAAGTGATCAAACGACCGTTGGCAGGCAATGCTCTGGCTAACCAGATTGTACTGTAGCCGCCTAACGTACCAATCTCCAGAATGTTGTGCGCCTTATGGATTAAAGCTAATAGCATTAGCAGCTTACCTTGGTTCGGCGAAACATTATGTGGTGGTAAACCAGCCGCATCACTAGCTTGAAGTGCAGCATCCAGCACAGGGTCGGGAGGCACAAGCAAATCAGTGATGTAACGATCAACTTCTGTCCATAGTTCCTGAGTCATAACTCTTCTTCCATTAACAGTAACAACAGTACTTTTTATATGACCTAAATCTTAATTAAGAAAATCACTCCACTTTAAGAAAGCAGTGTGATACCTTCCTCTATGTCTATCATGCAAAGTGCATAATCAATTTAAGCGCCAAGTTGACGCAGTTGATTGACTGAGATGATGATTAATTATTAATGCTCTTTCCGACGAAACTGTATCAAACTAAAACTTGTAACTCGATTTTGGTTTGACAAGATGAGTAAAATCCGTGCTGTTATTGTTGATCCTGATGTATCAGGGCGTTTAGCATTACGTGATGTAGATGCACCCACCCCTGCTGCAAATGAAGCGGTTATTAGAGTAGCAGAAATTTCCCTTAACCGGGGAGAAGTCAGACGTTCTACCACTGCTGAAGCTGGTTGGCGACCAGGTTGGGACTTGGCTGGTGTTGTCGAAACTCCTGCTGCTGATGGTTCTGGGCCTGCTGTCGGGACGCGAGTTGTCGGCTTACTCCGTTCTGGTGCATGGGCGGAATTAGTATCAGTACCAACCCACTCACTAGCAGAATTGCCCTCGTCAGTTTCCTTTGCTCAAGCTGCTACACTACCCGTAGCCGGTTTGACTGCATATCATACCCTACTCAAAGGCGGCTCACTTTTAGGTCGTCCAGTCTTGATTACAGGTGCATCTGGTGGTGTGGGTCACTTCGCTATTCAATTAGCACGTCTCAGTGGCGCACAAGTAATAGCACACATTCGCCGTCCAGAATACGAAACCTTCGTTAAAGATGCTGGTGCTGATTCTGTAGTCATTGGTGAAGACCTATCACCAGCTAGCAAATATGGCCCCTATCATTTAATTATCGAATCAGTAGGTGGAAACACCCTCGGAACAGCCCTCGGTTTGTTGGCAGAAGATGGGACGATAGTTCTGTTTGGTACTTCCGGGGGAAATGAAGTAACATTCAATGCACAGAGCTTCTATAGCACTGGTGGTGCAAGTTTGTATGGTCTAATTTTGTTTCATGAATTGAGAAGAGAATCAGCAGCAGTAGGATTACAAAGGCTTTTGCATTTAGTAGAAGCAGATCAATTGCGTCCTGTTATTGATATTGAAGCTGATTGGACACAAATAGCTGATGTAGCACAGAAATTGTTAAATAGAAGTTACCTTGGCAAAGCTGTATTGCACGTCTCCAATGTGTGAGTCATTGAATTTTTTGTAAATTCATGGACAAAATTAAATTAGTTATTTTTGATTGTGATGGTGTTCTGATAGATAGTGAACGAATCGCAATGAAAAATCAGATACCCGATTTATTTTAGAAGTCGGGTATCTGATTTGTTTACATTTTGTACCAGGCTATCCTTATGCCTGGTGTTTTTAAATTTTTATTCAATAAATTCATTTTATCGTTTTAACAATAAAGAGTATTTGCTCTTATTTGAACCAAACCATAATATTAAGTTTATAAGCTACTAAGTCAAAAGATTTGAAGAACAAAAATGCATGTGTAAATTAATTGCGATCGCTTCCATTATCTTCTGAAATAATTTTGCTAAATCATTGCGGAGAATATCTAGAGAAGCCTAATTATAGCTCGAAAGTTGAGATGAATAGCTAAAAAGTAGTCATCACTTTTATTTATGCTCATCCAAAATAATAGTATTTGATTTTGGAGATTGATTGGTAGTAAGGTAGAACAAAAGTTAATTGAAACTATAAATTACCAAATTCAAGAGGAATGAACTAATGAACAAACCAAACTCAAAAAAAGTAACTTCTTGGCTTTTAACTGCTGTATTTCTAGGATTTCTGACGATATTTTCTCTTTTTGATCAGCCCTATGCTTTAGCTCAGTCAGAGATACCACCCGTATCGACACCAGCTCCAATAGTATCTCCGGCTCCTGTTATACCTCAAACAGCATGGCCAGTAGATAGCGTAGCTGCAAATGTTCAACGTCTATTAACAACCAATGAATGTGTTGGATGCAACTTAGTTGAAGCGCAATTAGACAATGCAAATCTGCAAGCAGCTAACTTAGCAGGTGCAAATTTACAAGAAGCAGAATTAGAAAAGGCGAATCTCCAAGGAACAAACCTCGCATCAGCTAATTTACAGGGAGTAGATTTAAGCAAAGCAAATATAGTTGGGGCAAACTTGCAAGGGGCAAACTTATATGATGCAGATTTAGAGGGAGCAAACCTGTTAGGGGCTGATTTGCAAGGAGCAAATCTACAAAAGGCAGATTTACAAAAAACAAATCTCACAAATGCCAACATCCAAGGTGCAAACTTGATAGGGGCTGATTTGGAAGATGCAATAGTACCCACAGGATTCATGAATCCGTATCAATAATTCTCAAATATGTAGTTAAGTGAATGGATATCTGAGCTAGGGAGCGCTCCCTAGCTTATTTATATTAAGGTTACGCTGTCCACGAGCCTTGATATTTTCCAGTAAACTGGGTAGAGACTGATCATCGTATTCAGTATATTCACCATTCTTTAGCTGTTCGGCTGCGATCGCGCAATTCTAGAAAGGTACGGATGAATCATAGAATTACTAGCTTAAGTAAAAGTTGCGTTAAGTGCGATAAGCGAAGCTTAAGCCTATAGCTATCGCAATTTTTACAAAAACCTCCCTGCTGGTGAAGATGAGCTAAATTACCAAGTGCAATTACTGCTTCTTTACGGACATCTGCATATTCATCTGTTAAGGCTTGAATTAATTTTGGCATAACTTGAATATCTAGGATTTTTTGCAAAGCTTGTGCTGCTGCTTTCCGCACTTGCCAATTTACCAAAGAGTAGATATTGCTATTTTTTGGACAGCAATATGTTCATCTTTTAGAGCAATAACTAGTGCATCTATCGTTTATTCATCACCCAGATGTTGCAAGGTCTTGATAGCTACTAAGCGGTCATTTACATCAGGCGATCGCACCATCTCTAGCCATTGATTTAATTCTGAATTAGTACTACTTATAGGCATTTCTAATCCTATTAATAATCTTATTCAACTATTGCAAAAAAAAAGGGAATATGCACAGTAATTGTATTAGGTTGGCATTCTTTTTCACAAGGTAGGCAAAACCAACATTCATCATATTTCATGTAAGCTTTGCCTGTCTCTAGATTTTTAGCTAACACATCTAATGGGCAAACTTCAATACAAGCAGTACATTTTTCTAAACATTTAGATTCATCAACAATTACAGGAATATCTACTCTTTGATTGATTAAAGCCATAAAAATATTCCATGAATTTGCAATTAAACTGTCAAGCGATACAACAAATGTGGTAAATCTGCATGAATAATATCACGCTCATATTTAAAACCTAACTTTTCCATAACTCTTTGTGATGCTTTGTTAGTCGTTAGGGTCAAGCAAACTATCTCATGCAAATTCAACACTTCAAAACCAATTTTCAATATTTTTTCACCAATTTCTGTTGCTAATCCTTGACTCCAAAATTTAGCCATGAGAGCGTAAGCTAATTCTACCTCTTCTTTACCATCTAAATGAGTATTCCGTAACCCTGCACGACCAACAAACTGATGATTAACTTTATCTCGAAACACCCATAAACCGAATCCATACTGCTGCCAATGATGCAAGTTATTGAAAATAAATAGTCGTGTAGCTTCATCAGAACGCACACCGCCTAAAGTTGCCATAACTTGTGTATTTTGGTGCATACGATAAAGTTCATTCAAATGTTTAAAATGCAGGCGTTCAGCAAGCAAACGCTGTGTAAAAAAGGTTTCTATTAACTGCATATTTTGACTTTTAATTTGCTCATTTACAGTAACTTTATTTGTCATAACTTTAAATTAAAATTATTTAATTATCCAGCGTGGCGCGGATAAAACGATAGCCTAAATCAATCTCTGTCAAATTGCGAATATTGCCATATTTTTTTACCCATTCACCACTACTTAAATCTGCTGTCAATAACTGTAATCGTTTATTTATTAAATCTTGATTGGCTAAAGCAAAAGATGATATTCCAGCACGTACCTCTGATTGAAAATAGAATTCTGGTTTTCTCCAGCCTACTGCTGCGAATAAATCAGACAAATTATGTGGTAATAAAAGGGGTATGGCTTCAACATGCCTTTTAGTATTACTCTGAATTAAATTAATTTGTTCTTTGACTGCATCTACTTCCACGATATAAGGATCTACAGGATGCTTATGTATTCGCTCATCCCTACAAGTTTTACACCCAAGCTAACCCCGATTTCTTCAAAGTACAGCGATAGAATCTAAGGTAGGTAATATCGAATCTCCACAAGTAGATAAGAGCCTCGTAGTGGCTTAAATCTTTGGCATAGACGCTACAAGATCCCCGACTTCTTGAAGAAGTCGGGGATCTGACCAGATCGCCAGAGAAAGCATAAGAAATGTTCTCAATGGGAAGACGAGCAGATTTTAACTTGAATATCGCTGATGCTGCCCAACCTCCTCCAGCATAGGCTACCTGATATTCAGGAGATGCAAGTAGTTTTTTTAATATTTCTGATGCACCTGATATCGCTTTTACTCCTGCGCTTGCTGCTGCGCCATCAATTAATAATTGTAAAAAACGCTTTTGAAATGCCTCAACTTCCATAGCTAAAGAAACGCGACCAAGTTGGCTTTGACAAATTTCTTTTAAAATACAAGCATCTGTCACATGAGTGTATGATGCCTAGTCACTTGATACTTCTGAAAAGCCGAATACTTCATGCAAGGCTTGTAAATATGATTCATCGTCTAAGTGATTCGACTCAGTAAGAGTTCCATCAATGTCAAACATCACCAATTTCATAATCTTCGCTCCAATGAATGATTCAAAGATTTCACTCTCATTCAGTCACTTCTTTTTATACTCTTGTCGCAACATAGACATAATAATTAGGGAATCATAGCGGCCCTCAACTTTCAAACATTCACGGAGCGTTCCTTCTACTACAAAACCTGCTTTTTTATAGAAGCCATTTGGGATCTATAAAAGTGCCAACTGTTTGAGCATCAGCCTGATGAAACAAAGATTGAGTTTGGCAGTCCGCCACTGCAATGTTTTAGGGATTTCTGGCAAGATGCCGGGCGTCTTGAGGAGATTGTATTGAACTAGCAGTCTCCCTAACAGCTTCTCGCAACCGCTCCACATCGAGCATCGGTGGTGCACCAAACAGCCGCTTGTACTCCCGGTTGAAGTGCGAGGCATCGTCATAACCCACATGGTAAGCAGCACTAGTAGCGTCAAAGTTTTCCCCCAGCATCAGACGGCGAGCCTCCTGGAGCCGCAGTTGCTTCTGGAACTGCAAGGGACTCATTGCCGTGACCGACTTGAAGTGATGGTGAAAGCCTGAGATACTCATTCCAAGCTCTCGTGCGATGCTTTCAATCTTGATCGGCTCCTTAAAGTTTTTACGAAGTCGCTCGACGGCAAGAGCGATGTGGTGGGTGTAGCCACCCAGAACGGCAATATGACGAAGCCGCGCGCCTTGCTCCGATCCAGCACGCACGTCTGGCGCTAGTGTCACGTTCGAGCCAGGCGCTCGGACAGCATGGCACACCCATCCATTAGGACAGACCTTGATCATGACGGCAGGCTGCGGACTTGTACAGCGATGGGGCGGCGCGATCAAGCAAATTCGACCGGGGGACGTGATCTGGTTTGCGCCAGGTGAAAAGCATTGGCACGGCGCTACACCGACTACAGCGATGACGCACATTGCCATTCAGGAAGCACTCGACGGTAAGACCGTAGACTGGATGGAACAGGTCAGCGACGACCAATATCCCAACTGATATCCGTATCTAAAATTTTTGGGAGTCGAGATGCACATCCTTGGCTCCATTACACGGCAATACATTATAAAAATTCCGATAAAGATTTCCCGAATAAGCAACGCAAGGAGTAAAAAATGATAACGAACGAGAATGGAAACTACACAGGAAAAGTTGCGTTTGTGACCGGAGCAGCGAACGGCATCGGTCGAGCTACGGCACTGGCGTTTGCCCGTGAGGGCGCTAATGTGGTGGTCGCTGACATTTTGGAACAGGGCAATCAAGAAACGGCCCGCATGATCGAAGATCTCGGCGGACGCGCGATCGCCGTCAGGTGCGACGTGACGCAGGCCGAGGATGTGAAGGCGGCCCTAGCCAAGACCGTTGAGGCTTTTGGGCGGCTGGACTTCGCCTTCAACAACGCGGGCATTGAGCCGAGAAAGCCAGCTCCGAATGCGGAGTACGAGGAGGAGGAGTGGAACCGGATCATCGACACCAACCTCCGTAGTGTTTTCCTGTGCATGAAGCACGAGCTCCCGCTGATCCTCAAGCAGGGAGGCGGCGCGATCATCAACACGTCATCGGGCGCGGGAATCATCGCAGCAGCGGATGTTACCGTCCACGCGCAGACCGAACTACGCCGAGCAGCTCGCGCTTGTGGCACGCCGGAAGCTTAACCCGGCGCGGCTTGTCACGCGCCAGATTGCGCTTTCAGACGTGACTGACACGCTGGAGCGAATGGGACGCTACGACACGGTCGGCTTCGAGGTCATTACGCGGTTCGCCTGATGAACACCGTCAGGCGGCATGATGAACATATCGGAGTAGTGCAAGCCACCCCACGTCCGACGGTTACGTGAAACAAACAACATGAAAATGAGTAAAAACAGACGAAAGTCTGGGTATCCCTGAGAAGATTCCAGCCCTAGACTCGTAACTAATGTGGCTTTAACAGAAGAATCTGCTTGTTTTTGGAGAATTTGTTGTACTGAGATTAATGTTTTGTGTGCTTGCAAATAATTTCCTAGAACTTGCATTCCTTGGGTTTGATTAACGCGATTGTGAATCAGTGCCGATGTATCATTTAAGTATTGATAAATTTTAGCCGCTTCTTGCCAAGTACTTAAGGCGGCTTCAGTTTGCCCTCGTGCTAATTCCAGACCTCCTTGAAATTGCTGCGGATTTAATTGTGCAAATACGCGTGCGAAAGTATCGTGTGTTCACGTAGCGTGCCGTCAGGCAAGGTATTCCATTTGGTAGCTCCAAAAACGTTTTCAACCACTCATATTTTGTACACCCATACAGTTCAATCGCCACCCAGCTATTTGCTCCATAAATTACTGCACAAATAGCAATAGTCAACATAATTCGTAATTGATAATTCGTAATTCGTAATGGGCTTCGCCCCGCTACGAAGCGCGTAATTCGTAGTTACAATCAGTGGGGCATTGAACCCACCACTCTCTTACTTTGCGCTGATTGAAGACCACAAAGCCATGCAGATTTGGTGGGGGCTATGACACGAAGTAATTACGAATTACGCGCTTCGCAGCGTAAAGCCTGCGGCATAGCTTTGCTTAGAGCGAATTAGTAATTATTTGGTCAACAGCTTAGAACTTATTTATTACAATTTATTGAAATATGCCCACCCCCACTCCTGACCTAGTTCGCATCTACTTACAAGAAATCGGACGCTACCCTTTGCTGACTCCAGACCTAGAGATTGCATACGCAAAGAAGTAGTAATTTTGCGCTTTGGACTAGATGCGGATCACTCAGCTTGGCTAAGATCGCTTCGGACGAGGCAATATTTCTCCAAAGCAATTATCATTGTTTGCAGACTAGCACCTTTAGTTATGATGCACGTCTATTGCACGACTATGTGATAAACAAGAAACTATATTTATAGAGTGAGACTTATAGATTGATACAATGCAAACCAAGATAATTCAAGTCAAAGAGTACACTGTCCGAGCACACAAAAGACAAATTCACACTCGCACATTTAACTTCGTTTGTCAGCAGTGCCAACAACCAACACAGCGCGAAACTTTTGGCCCCCGACCGCTTTACTGTGAGCAATGCCGTCGTCCACAGGCTCCCAAAAAATCAGCAGTGCCTCTCAAGAAGAGAAAGCCCAGGGCTATGAACTACAAGAGTGGCAAAGACATTGCAGGATAATTTGTTGTCTTAAGATAAGGGCGATCGCTCCTCCATTGAACTGAACATCAGAGCGATCGCGCTCTGCGTTGGTAGATATAGCAGTCTTATTTGAGTTGCAAATTGCCTGGGTTGCTGTAGCGATGAACTACTTCAATCCCACCAATAGGTAACAATAACTGCATCGCGATCCTGGTGAACTTCTTCACCCCACAGCGCTCTTTCTAATCGAGTTTTCAATCGGCGCTGAAGTCGGAAACCGTAGTCTTCATTCGTGCCATCAATGACTTCCACTGAATCAGCTTGCCACTTTTTGCCTAAATCCAAAAGTTGAGATACCTTCGTGTCTTGATTTTCAGTAAGGATGTAAAGGGTATCCGCAGGATAAGCAACAAAATGCATAATACTAGTTTCAGGCATGGGACGATAGTTTGCCATTGCCAAGAGGGTATCGATGACACCACCAAAGCTTAGACTGTTTTCATCTGGTGCAAAGATTGGTTTTGTAAACAGAAAGCTTACCCATAAATCCGTGTGAGAGGCAAGGTCAGTAATCACATGTTTGCCATCAAACTGATTAAATTGACGCTGCCAAACCAAGGCTGCAAAAAGTTCTTGAGGAGAATAGGATTGAGCAATCGATTGGATTTTGGTTAAGTCAAGCATCGCTATTGTTTAAATTAGTTGCTTCGCTCACCTGTTTGAATTGTAGAACTTATAACGCGATTATTGGCAATCCAATCACCAATCACGAGGGCTTTGTCTATTCAAAGTGGATATTGATAGTGTTATGCTGGCTTAAGAATAGCGATCACTGCAATGCCAATTGGGATTGTGCAGAATGCGGCTGGTTGGATGATACAGGTTAAAGTGCGTAGACGCGTAGCCGCTTGTGAGTTTTTTTGGTTGATGTTTAGATGTCAAAGTTTTTGGGAATACTAAGTTTACGTTTTTACGAGACATATAATATATTCCTTATAACCCTGGAGAAATTGCAATCTCGATAGAGTTGGCATCTATCCAGGGATTTTATATTTCTCTAATTGAAACTGAACATTGCCAATGCCATTCCCCAAGCTGATACAACCTTTGATAATTTTGAACACATCACAGGACAAAAACCAACGACTTGGCGATCGCTGATTCACCAAAAGCAATCAAACTTTACATACTAATTAACCTGGTCAATACTTCTCTTCCAAAGCCTTCAAATAAAAACGGTTCAGCTTTCCCAGTAACTACTGTCAGCAATCGCTATTTGTAACATCTGCAATTCAACACCCACGTTTCACACCTACAGGTAACATATCCTGTCTTAATAACAGCGTTCACTGCGGCTCTGTATAATTGGATTAATACTAGTAAAGCAAATGTATTAGTAATACTTTAAGGCGCTACTTTTTCCCGAAACTGCTTACCAGGAGAAAATGCAGGCACTTTGGTAGCCGGAATTATCAGTGGCTCATTGGTTTTGGAATTACGCCCTTCACGTTGGCAGCGTTCGCGTCGCTCGAATGACCCAAACCCAACCAGTGTCAGACGCCGCTTGTAATGTGGTAGTACTTAGTAGTCCACCAAGGCATTTTTGCTGGGTAAGCCCCTCTAATTGATAAACTAGTCAAAAAAGGGGTTGAGCATGGCAAAAAAGTATGTTGTAGATTTAAGCGAAGAGGAAGTTTTACAACTGCAAG
>NZ_VJXY01000063.1 GCF_014831675.1 Komarekiella delphini-convector SJRDD-AB1
GTACGTACTTCTAAGTCAATTTGGTCAGCTTTGCGCTCAATCCGCACTTCGGAAATCCCGGCGTTGTTTTGAGCAAGTCTACCCAGCTTTTTTTCTATGTATTGACGGAGTTTGTGGTCTTCTTGTAGAAGTTCTGGATAGCGGTTATGATCAGCAAACCAAAGTGATTGGTGCTCTTGGGTAATGCCTAATCGAAATCCAACTGGATGGATTTTTTGTCCCATAATATCCTTTAAATTTTAATAACAAAAAATTCTGACAAAAAACTAGTGTTTTCTGAAATACAAAAGATTTTAACAGCAACACGCACTTTAGAATATTATTAGCTACAAATACTATAGAATTATTGCAAATATAATACAATTCGGTAAGTATATAAGTTATTAATCGTGTTTAATATAAGAATAATCGACTGTATTGTAAGTATTTTGCCTACTGTTATCCAATAAGCAATAACCTTACTATAGAAAAAGTGATATAGCGTTTCTTAGCCAGCTGAGGTACAAATTTATCGGTGTTTAAGTAGCTAGGTGCAAATAAATTAAAGTTTTTATTAAGGATTTTAGTCCTGATAATCCTTGTTTTGAACGATGAATCGCTCACTACAAACTAGGATTTTATTTTATGTTTAATTATACCTACCTATCAATATTTATCTGTAGTTAATTACTTATTCTGTGTACCTCACTCAGGTGAAAGTACTTGCAAGTCCAAGTCAAACGTATCTAAAATACACTGCTCTTTTGACTGCAAGGGTTTCGGTATTTGAATATGAAAGCTATGTTCTGAGCAAGATTTTTGCCTGATAAGGGTCTTATAAATTGCGTGCGTTTGTCCTGTATGTAAGACCATTTTTGATAAGGTTTACTTTAACTTGATTTTTTTAAACCTTTATAGTTAGCGGCAAAAGACCTCATTTATTTTTCTTGATTAAGAGCCTCTTCTGTAACAACTTGAATAATAAGTTCTTGTTGCTCTGGAGAAATAGAGTTATTGATCTTCATTTCTCTTCGGATTATGTGCTCTATTTCTTCTTTATTTAATGTGTTCGATTCTTGTTTTTGGAGGCTAATTACATCACACGCTAATGATGCTATTTGAATTATTAAAGCTGCAATTGTTAACCTAATTATTAATTTAGATTCTTCGTAAGACTCTGGGTGATTTTCTAACTCTAATTTTGCAAGTTCTATTTCTACAGCTTCTAATAATGTTGAATCTAATTTTTTTGCTAATTTAGTTGCTGCACTACGAGCAACATTTTCATATTTAATTGACACTTTGCACTCCTGATTTACCACACTTAAGGTACAATAACATTTTGACTACTACATTTCCAAGAAAATATAATTTTTAAATACCCAGAGATTTTGTTGCCATGATGAAGTGCATCAATTTAATACAACAGAAATAATTATTGCATGATTTATTATTGAAGCTTTTTTAAAAACTCATATAAAAACTCATATAAAAACTCATAGTAGACGTAAGACTGGGTAGCTGCGATCGCCAATAATATGGAATGATTAAAGTTATTATTCTTTCTCTGCTCTATACTGTCTTAGGGATCAGTCTTCAACTGAACACGATATTAGCCAATCGCCGAACTCCTTCTTTTATTTGCTCCTCGTCGATGTCAGCGTAACCTAAAACAAATTCACTACCAGGGCTATCTTTTAAGTAATAAGGATGTGCAGCATTAATCCCGACGCCAGCTAGTGCAGCACACTGGGTTATCTCTTCATCACTCAGGGTTGTATTTATTTTTACCATTAGATGCATTCCAGCATTTTCTCCTAGGATTTTGACCCTTTCACCGAAATGGGAAACTAAGGATTGCGCCAAGGTTTGACGCCGTTGGTCATAAAGCGATCGCATCCGCCGGATATGGCGCTCTAAATGTCCTTCGGTAATAAAATCTGTAAGGGCGTGTTGTTCCAATAAACTAGATTGGCGATCTGCTAGCCATTTGGCACGGGTAAATACATCTACCAAATTATGTGGCAATACCAGATAACCCAAACGCAGAGACGGGAAGAGTACTTTAGAAAATGTGCCAACATAAATTACCGAGTTTCCCTGATCTAATCCTTGCAAAGCTGGGATGGGACGCTCACCATAACGATACTCGCTATCGTAATCATCTTCAATAATCATCGCTCCTGATTTTTGCGCCCAAGCCAGTAGCTCTAATCTGCGGGGGAGGGATAGCATTACCCCAGTTGGGAATTGATGGGATGGGGTGACGTAGATAAGTTTTATGTTTGGGACTGTACCTGTTGTCAGATTGCTGACTAATAAACCTGATTCATCCACAGATACAGGAAACAAACAGGCTCCCTGCGCCAAAAAAGTCCGCCGCGCTCCTAAATAACCAGGTTCTTCCACAGCAATCCAGTCACCTCGCTCAATCAGCAGACGTGTGATCAAATCAAGTCCTTGCTGGGAGCCGCCAACAATAATAATTTGCTCAGTACTACACTTTACCGCTCTAGAGCGAGCAAGATAAGAAGCGATCGCCTCTCGTAACGGTCGATATCCCATTGAGTCAGTTGTATAGTCAAGCACATCTGCATTAAAACGGCAATGGCGAGATAGTAACTTGCGCCATAGGTCGATGGGAAATTTGTCAAATGCTGGTCGTCCATAACTGAAGTTGATCTGTGCTTCTAGTTCCAAGAGGCGAAAGAGGGCGCGGTTAGTCAAACTCGCACCGTAGGCTGATAGAGACAATGATAAATTAGCTACATGAAACGTTGACTGAATTGGTACAGTGTTTAACAGATCATCGGGGATTTGATCACAGACAAATGTCCCTGATCCCGGAGTTGCTTCCAGGTAGCCTTCACTTAGTAGTTGTTCATAGCCTTGGGTGACAGTAGCGCGGGAGATACCGAGAGACTGGGAAAGCGATCGCGTTGAAGGTAGTCGTTGTCCTGGTGCTAATCTTCCCAACAGAATCGCTTGACGCAGTTCTTCATACACTTGGCGATGCAGTGGTAAAGCTGCTTGTGGGTTGATAGTTATTACAAAGTCCATCTCAATGTAATTCGTAATTCGTAATTCGTAATTCGTAATTCGTAATTAAAAATATTGCACTCTTATCAACTATCCTACATGAGCGATCGTATTACTTTTAAGACAGTCTCTACAAAATTAGCGATCGCACTATTTTTATAGCCTAGCTGTTTAAGCTATTAGGGTGAATGATTATTAGTCCTTCAATTGCAACGAAATCTTGAGGATTTAATGTGAGGATATGGGAAATATTATGAGTTAATATTACTGCTTGTATGCGGATATCATGGGCGCGTTTACCTAAAATTTTGTGAGATTTAACAAGACTCAGTCATTGGGGAAATATTGCAGGTGTTTCTTCTAGTAAGTCGAATTGATTAATCAACATTTGTATTGCTTGTTCAGTTTTTTCTACTGTCCATCCTAGTCCGTTTACACTCATCGGACGAGTGGCTACAACCCAAAATTCAGTGATAACTTGAGAGGTAATAAAGCATTGACCACCTTCTACTAATATTTGTGAAATAGCAGTGTTTATCAGGTCATATTCGGCGGAGTTAGTATCAGTAAACCTTAAAATAATATTTGTATCTAGCAAATAGTTGGTCATCTGCCTCGATCATCGTAAATATTTTCTCGGCATAGAGCTTCGTTAGATAAATTAGCATTACTTTTAGGAAATTGAGCAAGCCATTGACGAAATTGATCTGCTTTTTCTGTTGAGGTTAGACTTTTGCGAGTGGTTGCCTCTATTTGTCTATTAGAGAGCTTTTCTTGAAATAGTTTTTGGTCTTCAGGTGAGAGGTTTAGTACCACTTCTACAAGAGAATTAACAAGCTTTACATTCATAGTTTTTTCTGAGATTTTTGGGCTTACACTCTATTATGTCAATAATATTCTAAATGGACTGGTACTTTAGTCAAAAAGTGGCACTTGTATCATGCCATTTTCCTCACTACTCTGACGATGTAGAGTTAAAAATTACCAGTCATGTATCAACAAGAACCTCCCAGTCAAAGAACAACTATCAAGCGCATACCGCAACGAGGAAACTATGAACGTGACACCATCTATGAAATTTTGGATGAAGGATTAATCTGTTATGTAGGCTTTGTAGTTGACGGACAACCTTTTGTAATCCCCACAGCTTACGGACGAGTTGACGACACGTTATATATTCATGGCTCGCCTGCTAGTCGGATGCTGCGATCGCTTCAACAAGGCATTGATATCTGCGTGACAGTAACCTTGCTTGATGGTTTAGTACTGGCGCGATCGGCATTTCATCACTCAATGAACTATCGTTCGGTAGTAGTATTTGGTACAGCAACACTTGTACAGGATGCAGAGCAAAAATTAGTTGCCTTGAGAGCATTTACAGAACATGTTATTCCTGGACGTTGGCAAGAAGTGCGATCGCCTAGTCGTAGTGAGTTAGCTGGAACTTTAGTGCTATCTTTACCTCTAGTTGAAGCTTCCGCAAAAGTTCGTACTGGTGGGCCTAATGATGATGCCGCTGATTATGATCTGCTAGTATGGGCGGGAGAAATTCCCTTGCAATTAACAGCCACAACACCAATTGCAGATTCGCGTTTACTCTCTCAAATTGAACCTACCTACGTTAGCCACTACAAGCGTAGACGCGATTAGGCCGAACAGAACTTCCCTACGGGACGCTACGCGTAGCTTGCTTCCCCGTAGGGGTACGGAGGGCTTAAAACCTTGCTTTCAACTCAGCACTCTTTATTTCTTTACTCAGAACGGGCGTAAACCATAGCTATCCGCTAACAGGACTCAGGACTCACCATTGTGCTAGTCAGACATCGGCATTTAGGCCTTGCTAGATAGCCAGCTAAGGCCTAGGCTGAGAAGATGGGAAATTTGCAAATATAAATCAGACAGTCTATGGCTAAATTTTTTGACTGTATTACTGAGGAACTGCAAGAGTTTATTATCGCCCAACACCTTTTCTTTGTTGGCTCTGCACCCCTGAGTCCTACGGGTCACATTAACTTATCTCCCAAAGGATTAGATTGCTTTCGCATCCTTTCGCCTAACCGAGTAGCTTATCTAGATCTTACAGGTAGCGGTAATGAAACCTCAGCGCATTTGCAAGAAAATGGGCGGATTACTTTGATGTTTTGCGCTTTTAAGGAACCTCCGTGTATTCTACGACTTTACGGACAGGGACGCACGATTTTATCAAGTTCCCCCGATTGGAACGCCTTGTACTCTCTGTTTTCGCCGCTACCAGGAACTCGTCAAATAATTATCGTTGATATCGAGAAAGTGCAAACCTCCTGTGGTTTGGGTGTACCACTTTATGAATATCAAGGTCAACGCCAGACTATGGTAAACTGGGCAATCAAAAAAGGGGAACAGGGAGTTCGTGACTATCAACAACAGAAAAATCTCGTTAGCATTGACGGGTTATCGACTCCTCTGAGTAAATTACCTTAACTTTAACAAAAGTAGACTTGCAAGTAGGAATAAGGATGTTGTTATGTTGAAGGTCAAGCTTTTTTGATATTCGTAGCGTAACTAAGACACTCCCACTTCAGCCATTAGGTAGGTGGGAGTAAGAGGATGTTTGAAAAGTCCTCTTGTCGGTATCAAAAGTTCTAGATCCCTCTAAATCCACGCCACTTGCTACAAGTCGGGAAACCCGACGACAGTCGCCTCAAGTCGGGAAACCCGCCCACGGCGCTGTCTCCCCAACACAGTGGCTCCCCTTGACAAGGGGGACTTTGATTCCGGTTCCCCCCTTTTTAAGGCTAGGGGGGATCTAAAAGTGCTTAAAGTCACAGCGAAACACTTTTGAAACACCCTCTAATTTACTTCCATAATAAGGGGAATATCTTTTTAGTTTGCATCTCAAATTAAGCCATTTGTGCGGATTGCAGCTTTTCCTAGAGTTGCTACTCATTCACTGCCAAAAGCGATCGCACATTTTTATTGTTGGAAATAAACCTTACATAATAAATTGCACAGAATTAATTATTAGGACAAAATTGCTTTAAGCAGGTCTTTATTAAATGCTATTCTCCAAGTTTATATAAATAGCCAAAAAATAAACTTGATTTAAAAATGTTATTTTTCTCAGACAGAAATCTCTGCTTTATATCTTGGAAAGGCTAATTTTATTGAGAGAGTTTTTCAGATAGATAAATTTATGTATTTCACGTACAAAGCTCCAAGATACATTCCATCTTGGAGCTTGATAAATTTTATCGTTGATTTAAACTAATATCAATTCAATTAATGATTGCAACAAATCCTTTGGTAGAGACGTTGCATTGCAACGTCTCTACATGTTCTGTCTGTTACATTTTTTTAATTGGTATAAGCGGATATTGACGTAATAGTAAGATGGCTTTTTTATTGCTAATGCTTATTGTTTTTAAATCAGAATCTCTATAAATAAACAAGTATCACATTTTTACTTAATATTCTTTATTACCTTTGTACAAAAACTATACGTTATATAAATAAAGTCCGCTTTCGCGGACTTAAGTAAGGGCTTCTGTCACTTTTATCGGCTACAATCATGTATGGAACATGATGCTTTTATTGTTGATTATTAATTCTGAAAAATCAAGTCTATTCAATCAAGTTATTGGACATAACTACCTGAATTATATCTTTTATTCAAAATATCAAAAAAGATAATTATTGTATCAATAAAAAAATTGTTTTTTTTATGAATTTATCTAAATTAAAAATGCTAACGAATGCGAATTAAACTAACACAAATCTATTGCTTTATCCAATAAAATCTTAGACTTAATTCAGATATTTATGTCTTTCAGGCTTGAAAATTTACCATATTTTTCGATTAAAAAGGTAAATGTGGTCAGGTATAACAGCCCCAGGAATGAATTTCCACTCCTGGGGTTTTTATTTATTGATAATTTTTGCGTAATTATCTGAAGCTTAGTTGGCTGTCATGCCTATTAGTCAGTATATCGACGTGGTGTATAAACCCAGAGATTATCATTACTACGGCTGATTGTCCGAGTTTTTGTTGAACCGATAAGAATAATTGTTCGCATATCGGCTGCTGTTGGTGTTAACTGACTAAGAGCGATCGCCTTGACTGTTTGTCCTTGTCTGCCAAGATTTTTTGCCAGCACTACTGGTGTATCTGGTGTTCTATATTGCAGCAAAATATTTATCGCTTGTGCCAATTGCCAAGTCCGCTCTTTGGAAACAGGGTTATAGAAAGCAATTACGAAATCAGCTTGAGCAGCAGCGGCAATTCGTTGTTCAATAATTGACCAAGGTTTTAAGATATCTGAAAGAGAAATAGCACAGAAATCATGTCCAAGGGGAGCACCGATCGCCGCCGCCGCTGCTTGCATAGCTGAGATACCTGGTGCAACCTGAATATCGATGCTGTCCCATTCGGGTTTGGCATCGTGATCAAGTACTTCAAAAACTGCTGTTGCCATCGCATAGATACCAGGGTCGCCAGAAGAAACTACCGCTACCGATCGCCCCGTTGCTGCCAAATCAAGCGCCATCCTGGCTCTCGCTTCTTCTTCCCGGTTGTCGGACTCATGTCGTTGCTTGCCATCACCCAGAGAACCAACTAAATCTAGGTAAGTTTTGTAACCCACTAGGTCTGTTGCTGACTTGAGTATTTCTTTGACTTGGGGAGACATCCACTGTGATGCACCTGGGCCCGTGCCAATAATCGCTAACCGCCCGCGTGGCTGACCTATAGTGTTGGGGTCAATTGGTTCGGGGGCAATGGCGATCGCGAGGTGGATGGGCAGAGAGAGGGGAGATGTACCTGTGGCGGCGATCGCTGCTGCTTGGGCGGGGTTATAACCTTGTGATAGTAAACTTTTTAGTTGATTTGGGGTGAAAAAGCGAGCAGGCACTTCCAAGGCTCTAGCAACAGCATGGATAGCTGGGTCGCTAGCAGCGCTGATAGGTGCAAATATCCCGGCGACAGATGCGGGTGCAAGTTCAGCATCAACTAGTAACTGCTGCACTAAAGCTATTGCTTCATTTTCACAGCCGATGATGTCGCTGATGGCGATCGCTATAGTTGCTGGGTGATAAACTAGGCAGTTAGCTGTAGGAGTCACCAAGCGTTCTGTGATCCGAATGGTTAAATCTCCGTTAGGGTCAATAGGCAGTTGACTATTGCTCAACCAAGCTGCTCTACCTGCCAAATTCACTTGCGCCCCAGCTAGCAAATCTGAGATAAATTTCTTAGCATCGTCTGGGTTTGCTAAATGGTATCCAGCAGGAGGAGACAACAGTGCTGTGCGAAAACGTAAGTCACCCGTAGTTGTGATTGCTGGTTGGACATCCAGTACCTCGGCAATGCGGCGTGCTAAGTCGTTTACCCCATTGAGTCCACCCAAGAGGGGAACAACAGCACTACCATCCTCAGCTACGGCTAGCAAAGGCGGTTCCTGTCGTTTATCCGAGAGCATGGGGGCTAGGGTTCTAATCAGAATGCCGGCAGCACAAATACCAATCAGCGGCGCTCCCTGAGCGAACAACTCCCGTAGCGTTTCGCTAAAATTTGTGAAGCTGACATCAACCCCAGACGTGCGACCCGCCAAACCGTATAGCGTTGCTCCTGGCAAGACGCTAATTATTTTGCGTGCTACTGCTACACTATTTTGACCTAGTACTACAACTGCGGGTGCAACCTTTGTCATCATAAAAGTTATTGAACTTGATAGAGATATCTTGCATAATTCGATATCTTTAAAATGAAACCACAGATGAACACAGATAATTCAAGCACGAATTTTTGCCAGAGTTTTTAGCGTGCGATCGCCACACAGATAGACCACTAGTGTTATGCCGCGAATTTTACAAATAGTCACTCAGCCATCTTCTGCTCAAATTAATTTTATCAATGAATTTTGTTTTACTTTCTAGTTGGCAACACACACTCAAACTCTTTGACGTTGATCAAGCAGCAGCAAAGAAAGCTTTTACTCAACTAACTGAAGCTTACTCTAACCCCAGTCGCCATTACCACACACTAAAACACATTGCCCACGTCCTCAGCACAATTGAGACTTTGCAAGCTTACACTCAAGACTTGGCTGCTATTCAACTCGCTGCTTGGTTTCACGATGTAGTGTATGACACTCAGGCTAAAGATAATGAAGAAAAAAGCGCAAACTCTGCTTGTGAATTGCTGAGTAATTTGGGTATTCCGGCAAATACCATAGCTCATGTCACCCATCTGATTCTGAGCACTAAATACCATCAAGCTGCTGTGGATGACTATGATAGCCAAGTCTTACTTGATGCAGATTTAGCAATTTTGGCTGTTAACCCAGTCCTGTATCAAGAATATACTCAAGCTATTCGCCAGGAGTATGCTTGGGTATCACAAGCCGAGTACATCAATGGTCGTCGGCAGATTTTAGAGCGATTTTTGCAGCGATCGCGAATCTATTTTACAGATTTGATGTTCGAGGTTGCTGAACAATTTGCCCGCTCAAATCTCAAGGCGGAAATTCACATCCTTGATAACTGGGAATCTTATAGAAAATAGAAAAAATCAATTTATTTAACAACAGAATCAGCGTTCATACTCTAAGAAACAAACTGCTTTAAATTAGTTAACTTTAACAGATAAATTGTTGCCACTGTAGAAACTCCTACTAACATGCTTATTATTAAAAATAATATATTAAAAGGTATTCCAATATTTATGCTAACTGGATAATTTATAATTAACAAAATAAACAAATACTGCCAGTATTTATGTAACACAAATAGACCAAGCGAATATTTCGCTAACTTTTGAGTGAACCAATTACCTTTAAATTTTAAAGGATGAATAAAACAGAACAGAGTTAATGCTCCAAAAACCACAGAAATTCTACTATAAATTCCTGGAGAATAGTTATAATGGCGTAAACAAATGTCATGCACAGAAAATAGTATGTATGCAGCTAAGTAGTAAAATTTAAATTTTAAGATTTTATTTGTATAGTTAACTAATGCAAAAGCTATCGGAATATAAATCAGAAAATTTCTAAGATAATAGTAAGGTACAGAAAATTTTGGTAAGACAGTTAGCTCAAACAATAGCAAAGAAAATATTACGATGATGTAAGATAATAAGTTTTTCTGCTTGGAATTCAGATTTTGATATAAATAAGCAAAAATAATTAAAATAATTAGATTGAAAATAAAATAGAGAACTGAATCGCCTACTAATGGTAAAACTGGTTCTATCCCTATAATAATCTCCCAGGATAAATCTGGAAATTTGGAATTTATAATCGTAGCAAATGTAATTTGTATTACTGACCAAAAAATAAATATTCTACATAACTTTACCATTCTTTCTTTTACATAGTTTTTATTCCGGGCTCTCTGAAAAAATAAATAAAGAGAAACAATATAAAAGATGGGAACTGCAATAAGAGTTATCTGCCAATTAAAGGTTTCAACTAAGCCGTTCAGAAAATTTATAAGTGCATGGTTATCATTTCTTGTAAAAAATCTAACTGGTTGTAAATGCCAAAATAAAACCAAAATAATACTAATGGCTTTTAAAGTATCTAGCCCCTGATCTCTTTCTATTTTCATCAAGATAATACCAATTAAAAAAAGAATGTGACAGATAGACCATGTAGAGACGTTGCAATGCAAAGTCTCTACTAATCAATGCAAAAACCAGACCCAGTACCAAATTATAAGCAATACTGTATTAAATATTAACGTCTACCACCGCCACGATAAGGCACTTTAGCACCTTCTAGCTTTTTGTTAGGTACTACCACTTCTTGAGGTTGTTGCTGCTGAATTTGTTGCTGTGCCAGCCTTACACGGGTACGAACTCCGAGATCTGCATCTGTATCAATCATTTGCTGAAATCGCTCTGTAATGTGCGACACTTGCTCGCTTTGCGGGTTGTCGCCAGACATCGCTAGTGTTTCTAAACTAGTCACTGCTGCATAACGCACTACCCACTCTGGATCTTGAGAAATTAGTAATAGCGCCTCTAGTACTTGCGTCTGAACAGATTCAACTTGCTCAGGTGGTACTTGATGCCAGCGCAAAGTGCCTAATCCTCTGGCAGCTGCCCGCCGTACACTTAAGGAAAAATCGTTTTTTGCTGCCTCTAACAAAGTATCCAGTGCTCGGAAATCTCCAATACCTGCTAAGGCACGAATTGCCCAGGCTCTAGCTCCATAGTTGTAGTTATCAATTAGTTCCAGTAGTGGCTGCACTGCAACTTCACCAATCGCTATCAATCCATCCACAGCAGCCACCGCAGCCCCCGGATTGTTGTACCCCAAAGCTGCAATCAGAGTGGGAACAGATTCTTCTATACCGGCTGCTGCTAACTGCTTGACTGCATCTAATAAGCTATCTGAGGAATCTGCTGCTTCTACTGCATGGATTAGTTTTTGAGCAAGGGCATGATCATTCATAATAATTTTTCAATAGTCATTAGTCGTCAGCCAATTGTAGCTTAGGTTCTATTTAATAGAATAAGGAGACTTTAAGTTATGTCTTAAAAATAGATTATGAAAGATTTAGAACAACAAATGAAACAATTTTATGGTCAAGACTTGGAACAAAGAAAAAACTCGTATAGCGGGGTAGCAGATGCGTACAATAAAACAAGACCGCGCTATCCTCAAGAGCTAGTTTGTCGTGCTGTAGAGTTAGCCAAACTTCCTACTGATGCAATCATTCTTGAAGTAGGATGTGGGCCTGGGAATGCAACGATCGCATTTGCTCAATTGGGTTTCTCAATGGTCTGTCTTGAGCCAAGTCAGGAAGCTTGTCAGCTAGCGCAACAGAACTGTAAACAATATTCATCTGTACAGATTAAGAATAGCTCATTTGAAGAATGGGAGCTAGAAGCCAAGAGATTTCATGCTGTTCTAGCTGCAAATGCTTTTCATTGGATTCCGCCTGAGATTGGCTATCCAAAAGCTGCTGCTGCACTGCAAGACAACGGCTCTCTGATTTTACTGTGGAATATGACTCCTCAGCCTCCGTATGAAGTTTACCAAGAGTTGCATAAGGTCTATCAAACCCACGCTCCTTCTCTGGCACGCTATGAAGATCAGGAAACTCAGGAACAGATCGTCAAAGGATTTGGGCAAAAGGTGATTGACTCAGGTCACTTCAAGGGCTTAATGTCCGAACAGTTGGCGTGTGAAGTCACCTATAGTATTGATGATTATCTGACGCTTTTGAGCACTTTCTCACCACACAGGATGCTAGACCCATACCATAGGGATACTTTGTTTGAAAATTTGAGGGAAGTGCTAGATAGAAACTGTACAAACAGTATCCAGATTTCGTATCTTTCAGCTTTTCACGTTGCCCAAAAAATATAGACCATCAGAGTCTTGAATGATGGGACTATAAGAGCGAGTCCATCAAGTTCATAACTCTAACAGCACCTTCTGATAAGGAGCTTTCTGCTGTCTGGTGTACTTGATGTTCTAATAACCCTTTGAGAGCAATTAGCTTCAGGCTATTTTCTGCCAGAGTTTCGGCGATCGCCTCCGCTGCGGGTAGGTATCCAATCGCTCCCAAGTCTGCCAGTACTGCTCGACGTAATTGCAATTTATCACCATTTAAAGCCTGCACCAACCTTTCTCCATAAACTGGTTCTTGGGTTAATTGATACATGGCTCTTGCCGCAGCATATTGCACCAGTTCTACTGGATGCTCAAGAAATGGCTTGACTATAGGGATGCACTCAGTAGCTCTCAAGGTTCCCAAGGCTTCTAGAATTGCATCATAGGGTTGAGATAAATCAGGCTGTGGGATTAGTTGCTCTCCCTGCAAGCCTACTTTTAAGAGCTTAATCAGGGCCGGAATACAAACCGGATCGCCCAGCATCTCCAAAGACTGCGCGGCTGCTTCCCGCACATAAAAATCTGAGCAGTCTAAACATTTAATTAAAGGTGATACTGCTTGGCGATCGCCCAGTTTTCCTAATGCTCTAGCTGCATTCCGGCGCAAAGGATATCCGCCTTCTGGTGTCCTGTCGGCTTCGTCCTCTAACGCTTTGATCAATCCTGTAACAGCAGCAGCTTCACATACCCGAAACCTGCCCAACCACCAAGCAGCATAAAATCGCAGACCTAAATCTGCACTTTCCAGATTAGCGATCGCCTGCTCCACTGTCAAAGATTCACCATCGGCAGAGTCACCTCTGGGTGATAAATCTTCAAAATTCTGCGAACTGGAATTCATTCAGAAGGAGCGTTTTGTGTGTTATTTGATTGACTCTCAGCATTCAATGGCTGAATGTTGACTATTTTGCCACCCAAACGAATAATCCGTTGCATTTCTTGATTCATTCTGTGCTCTGGTACTGTGATAAACACAGTTGCACTAGAACGAATAGGATAGTCTACTTTGTCCGTTTCTTCGCTTTGGCGCAGACCAACTACTTCATAACGAAAGTAGCGGCTACCAGTTCTACCACCGATAATTTGTCCAAGCATAAATTAATTCCAAATTCAATATTGTCATTAGTCTTTTGTCTTTTGTATCAAACTGACCAATGACCAATGAAACTAAAGTGGTTTCACACTAGCGATTTTACCACCTTGCTTGAGCACTCTCTGGAAGTAACTAGATAGTTCTTCATAAGGGATTACTACAGCTTGATTGACACGGCGGATGCTAGGATAACCAGCTCCAAAAACGCCTGCCACTTCAACGCGGTACATTCTGCCTTCTTTACCAAAGGTTCCTGCACCACCGAAAGTACTGTTGGGGGTAACACCTTTTTCGGGAGCAACGTAGGCATAGCCTGAGCTACCATTACCAGAGGGAGGAACAACGGAGGAAGAAGCATTGCGACCTAGTTCGCCAGCAAGACGGGGGGAATTACCTTTGAGTTGGGAGCGATCGCTACTGGCATAGCCGCGATAAAGTTGAAATATCCGGCTAAATCCTACAGTTTTCTGCCCTTGTTGGGTTTGAAAACCGCGATAGTAGGGCACAATATTTTCACCAAAACTAGCCTGATACTCTGGCGAATCAATATAAGAATCAATGTCGGCTTCGTACCCTTTGTTTTGATATAAGTCCAAGTGATAGATCACCTCAGACTCATCATAGGGAGCGCGACCCAACAAATGTTTATAATTCAGCTCAATTACGCGAGTTTGGAAACTGTTGTAGAAAAATTTCGATTTGTACAGTTCTGATTTAGCTACTTGACGTACAAACTCTTGCACTGTGGTCTTCCCATCGCGCAGGAGAGATTCAGCACTTGTGAGCCGCTCAGACTTCATTAAATAGTCATTGCCCAACAATTGACGATAGACGGCAGAAATTACTGTCTCTATCTCTTCCTTAGTTGCGTTCAAACGCAACTCTACAGGAGCTATATCACTAAAAGCTTCTGTTCCCAGACGGGACGCGGCTGTTGTAATAGCCATTGGTAATTCTCCTTTTTTAACTAAGTGTTTGGTGAATGGCGAGTAACAATTAGCACTATGATTGGGAAAACTTTTCCCTAGTCTCCAGTACTTATTGCCTATTCCCCATTCCCCATTCCCTATTTATACAGGTGTGATGCTAATCACCTTACTACCCTTGCGATTCAGCTGTTGCAACTTACTAGAAAGTTGCTCGTAGGGTACAATTAATTCTGCTGTGCCCCGTCGTACTACTGATGAGTTTGGGGAAGCAGCTTGTAGTAGCCTAATCCGGTATGTGTCCCCACGACTACCTGTAGAGGTACCCGTCAATGCTCCTGTAGAGACTGGGTAGATGGGTGAAGCAAGATTCTTAGCCACTTCCCAGGTTAGCCGTCCCTGTTTTTGCCCTGGAGCGCGATCGCTACTGGCATAACCCCTATACAGTTGGAACATTCGGCTATAACCAACGTTTTTTTGTCCTACTTGGCTTTTGAAGCCGCGGTAGTAGGGAACAATATTTTCGCCAAAGCTCTCTTGATATTCTGCTGAGTCGATATAGGAGTCGATCTCCGCTTCATACCCTTGTGAGTTGTAAATCTCAACGTGGTGAGTAATTTCCGACTCATCATTGGGTGCGCGACCCAATAAATGCTTATAATTTAGCTCAATGAACCGAATTTGAGAGTTGGAGTGGAAATACTTCTCACGATAGAGTTCTGATTGAGCGATCGCCCGTACAAAACCACGAACTGAGATCAAACCTTGGTGCAAAAGTGATTCGGCACTGACAAGTCGTTCTCCTTCCAGCAGGTATGCATTACCCAAAACCTGACGGTAAGCTGCCCGGATGATTACTTCAACATCCTCTTCTGTTCTATCAGGACGTAGTTCTGCTAGTACTGAGTTTTCAAAGGGCCCAATCCCTAATCTTGCTGCTTGTGCCAAAGCTGCCATCTTTAAACCTCCCCAGTTTTAACTGCAAAACCGAAAACTTTTTAGAAAATTTTTTTCTAGTCTTTTAACAGTCTTTCTTCTGAAAATAAAACTGCCCAGAAAGGCAAACCAACTCCTAGCTAATTGCTAACAGAGCTTGTTTCCCTTTCCGGGCTAAGTACACTCTCTAGCTTAGAGCGTTAATTGCGTAGTCGATGTAAGAATTGGCTTCTACCGCTGGATCGCCACTTAGACCGTGGTTAGCCTTGATGTACTTCAGGGCTTCAACGTACCAGCTGGGAGACAGGTCAAAGGTGCGGTTGATTTCAGCTAATCCTGAAACCAAGAAGTCATCCAATGGGCCTGTGCCGCCTACAACTAAGGAATAGGTAACAATCCGCAGGTAATAGCCGATGTCACGCACACACTTAGCTTTACCAGTGTTGGTAGAAGCGAAGTTAGGGCCTTGCTGTTGGGTGGTGTAAGGGAACTTGTTGTACACCGCTTGAGCTGCGCCTTCAGCCAAACGTTGAGCGTTGGCGGTCAAGCTTTTTGCTGCTTCCATGCTAGCTGGAGCTTGGCGGAAACGACCAAAAGCAACTTGAAGCTCTGTGCTGGATAGAAAGCGACCTTGAGAATCTGCGGCTGCGACTGCTTCGGTAAGAGGCGTTTTCATGGGTTTGGTATCTCCCTTTTTACAATCTTGTTGAAATTTGTTTTGTTCAACTGACAATTGTCAGTTAATAGCTAATAGCGGTGATTGGGTTTAGCCTACTGCTGATGCTGCACGGTCAAAGTAACTAGCAACTTCAGACATTAGAGCACTACAATCGCCTCTGGTGATACCGTTAGGATCGCCAGCAATAGCTAAAGCAGCTTCCTTCATTTTTTGCACGCCAACTGCTACAGAAGCGCCAGGAGTTCCTAGAGCCAAGTAGGTTTCGCGCAGACCGTTCAGACAACGATCATCCAATACACTTGCATCACCTGCGAAGATTGCATAGGTAACATAGCGTAGGATGATTTCCATATCCCGCAAGCAAGCTGCCATCCGGCGGTTGGTGTAAGCATTACCACCAGGAGCAATTAACTGGGGTTGTTCAGCAAACAGAGCGCGAGCCGCATTGGCAACAATTGCAGAGGAGTTGCTGGTAATCCGGTTAACGGTATCCGCACGCTTGTTGCCATCACGAACAATAGCGCTCAGAGCATCCAACTGAGCGGCGCTGAGGTATTCACCACGTGCATCAGCTTGGGAAACTACTTTTGCAAATGCATCTAACATTGCTTCAATCTCCTAATTTGCTTAGTTAACAACTGTTTTGTTCAAAAGAAGGCTTCAGTTGAGTAAGTTTGATGTCAGACAGTCTGAGCCACTTGGAAAAGACCAACAACAGACATCCAAGGTATAAGTTTAAGGTTTCCAGCGTTTCTAATTAAATTTTTTTTTACAAAACTTCAAATTTATATGAGCGACTGGAAAACCTGATTAAGATGTTGTTTTTTCCTTCCAAGTACTCTTTATACAATGCTGCCGTGTCATTGTTTATTACAAATTATTGTGATGTTTTTTAATTTCCTTTACAAAACTTAATCTTATTCTCTGTAGATATAATAACATTGTGTTTTAAATAACACTTAAGTACACGGATCAATCAATAAAATCAGCCCAGAGATAGAAGGCGGGATTGGGCGCTGGGGAATGGGGAATGGGAATAATTAATGACTCCTATCTCCTGCTCACTAGACGGTTGTCAATTTTCTCTCTAAATCAAATAAAAACCCGTGAATATACTCCTCCGTCCATTCAGCCCCATAGAAGCGCTTGAACATGCCTCGTGCAGGGTCTTTTTCAGCTCGATATCGTAGGTAACGTAGTTGCGCTTGCTCAATGGTTGCTAAATGTTGAGCATCAGTTATGGGTTCTGCCTGCTCTACGAAATCTAGGTAAGCTTTCAGATAGTCTTGGAAAGCAGCAAATACGCGAGTTTCTACAACAGCAGTTTCCTGAGGACGAGTCCAAAGGAAAGCGGGAGAGAAAAAGGGTCGTGCTTCTTCAGGAAAATCTCCTCCCCAAGTTAAATGCTGTTGGTGGGTGTGGAAAATGGGCAGGATTGGGTCGGTATACTTTGCTTGATATGTCGGCTCATCCCGAAATAGGGGTTGCATATCTAGGGCGATTAGGTGTCCTCCTGGCAACGTCACCAAATCCGCACCGAAAAAGGGTAAGTCGTAGTTAAGACGTGGAAAAATCACAAAATTGAGCACTTGTAGCGAATTACCACCCTGCACGTGAGCTGCTCGAATTTGCCGCAATTTTACAGTTTGAAAGGCATAACTAGTGGTGACAACTTCTTCCTGATTCTTTCCTTTGCCTACAGTAGCGCTCTTAGACTCAAATCCAGTGGGAATAGGATAGGGTTGCAAGTTCAAGCGCGATCGCATGTAGGAAATTGCATAGTCGAGAAATGGCTGATAAAGTGTCATCTGAAGTATGAAGTGTAAAGTTTGAAACAGGCACAACAGTATTTTCTTCTTTCTCGTCTATCCTTTTGTCCCTCTGCGATCATCTTTTGTTCGTACCGACTGCTAGAGGAACAGCGTCTTCAAATAAAAATTCATGAAGGAATCGCTCTGCCCATTCATGACCAAAGTAACTGCTAAATAGACCAGATGCCGGATCGCGGTCTGCACTATATTGGTCATAGTCTTTTTGAGCTTTGACAATCTGCTGAATATCTTCTGGATCTTGCAGCGCTTGGGCATCTGCTAGCATTTGCCAGTACAAATTTAAATAATCTTGAAAAGCTGCAAAAACACGCGTTGCAACTGTTTCTGGGTCTGTTTTGGCAAACAATAAATATTTAGAAAAATACTGATTGGCATCGTAAAACTTCATTTCTAAGTTTTGTGCTAGATCTGGGTATTTATCATGCAGAGATTTCAGCGGGACTATGTATTTTCTTTGATAATCTTCATCCTGAAATAGAGGTTGAAAATCAAGCACAATCAGATTTTTAACTTTACCAAAAGATAAAAAATCAATTCCTAACAGCGGTAAATCGTAGTGATGGCTGGGATAAATTACACTATTAAAAATTTGGGCACTTTCCCCTGCATCAATGTATGTATAGCGAATTTTCCGCAACTCTGGGCATTGGTAACACCAACTGCGAATAGTTGCGGGATTTCTGCCGCGATCGCTAACTTTGAATTCCAAACCAGGCTCAATTGCCCTACTTTGTAAATCAAACCGCCCAAACAGCTCTTTTTCCAAAAATTCCAGGAAAGGTTTATACATGGAGCATGATTTGTTAACCCTTCGATAGAAAATAAGGGATGTGTATCATGCAAGTCTCATTTCTTAGAAACAAAGCAACATTCCGTAATGGTCAACAGTGCTGAGTGCTGTTAGCGGATAGCTATGGTTTAGCCCGTGCTGAGTCACCATTTATTCTCCCCCTGCTCCCCTGCTCCTCTACTCCCCTGCTCCTCTGCTCCCCTGCTCCCCTACTCCCCTGCTCCCCTGCTCCTCTACTCCCCTACTCCCCTGCTCCTCTGCTCCTCTACTCTCCCTGCTCGCTCATTCCCCATTCCCCTATCCCCTAGCATGATTCCGGCTGATCATCTGCTCTAACACTTCTTGGGAAACACAGCGGCGCTCAGAGCAATAAGTCATCAAGTTGACTCCGTTCATCATCCGTACGGTACTGACTCTAACTCGAAAATCATCCGTAACAAACCAACAACGCTCTTGACCTTGGTTATTGTCATAGTCAGTATCTATAGTCAACACTCCATCATCAGCAAACCGATACCGACTCACAACTGGAATGCTCTCAACATAGCCTTGATTACGGATTAGTTTTCCAGAACGATTTGTTTCGTCGTCAGGAACATCAACCAAAATGGCAGCATTATCAGTATTCAACAGCCTCACATCTAGGTTAGCCTGCCATGAAAAGCTAGCACCTCCAGTTGCTTTAGTAGGGTCTATCCCTTGTGCTGTACAGACTTCTTTGACTCTCGGATCATCCTTTTCCATAACCATAATTGTCAAATTCGACTCTCCTGATTCATCCGCTGCTGAGTCAAAGTGATGAACAGAGCGTTCTGTAAACCATGTCCCTTCACTTTTACGAAAGAAATCAATCATGGTTAAAGGTGGTATTAGATACATCTTTTCTTAAACCTCATTTTTAAAAGTTAGGATTCTTGAGTGAGGAGTTAAGAAACAAATTTTTAACTTACAATTCCTAACTCTTAACTTTTAGTAAGAGTAGGGCTGCTTTAATTGCGATTAAATTTCATCTCTTACTCTAAAGTGTAGAATACTCCAAAAGCCTTATTTTAATCAGATGATAAATAGTGAAATTCAAAATATTACTAGCGAACGCCCCAGTCCAACTCCAGAAATCTTATCAGCCCTCAAAGCTGGACTTGCTCTAGAACAACTAGATTTATATAAATTCAATTTGAGGGGAGTCGATTTACAACAGGCTAACCTCAGTAAAGCCAAGCTACTAGGAGCCGACCTGAGCGAAGCGGTCTTAAGTGATGCAAATCTGAGTGGGGCTGATCTGCGAGGAGCTAACCTACGGGGAGCCGATCTAAGTGGAGCTAATTTGCAGGGAGCCTATTTAAACCGTGCTGACCTTGAGCAAGCGAATCTCAGTGGTGCGAACTTAGAAGCAGCTAAATTGCAAGTAGCACGTTATGATACAAAAACGAAATGGCCCCAAGACTTTAACTATAAAGCTTCTGGAGCAGTGGGGCCTGGTGCTAATCTTAATGGTGCTTTTCTCAATACAGCTTCTTTAAGGGATGCGGATCTGCAAGGTGCTAATCTGCGTGGAGCCTACTTGAGTGGTGCTGACTTGACAGGAGCCAATTTACAAGGTGCGGCTTTGAGTGGTGCTGACTTGAGTAGAGCCTATTTGACAGGTGCTTGCTTGCGGAATGCTCGATTGAATGGAGCTGATTTGCGGAATACAGATTTGCGAGCAGCGGATCTAAGTGACGCAGCAATGGAACATCTTCAGAGTGTTGCTGGAGCAGATTTCACGCTTGTCCTTGGACTCACAGACGCGGCTAAAGCGATGCTTCACAGCCTTCCGCCTTCAGAACTCGATGTTTGGAACGCTTACACCCGCAGAACAACCCGTGAAAGTTTGAGTAATTGACCAAATAATTTCTAATTCGCTCTGGGGCTACGTAACACTACGTTCTAAGCGTAGCTATGCCACAGGCTTTACGTAATTCATAATTACGGCTCTTAATTACGAATTACGAATTACAAATTACGAATTACGAATTACGAATTACGAATTATTTTGACCAGTTGCACTGTAGCGAGTTTATAACGACTGCCAGTTTAGTTTTAGGAGTGCTAAAAATGTAGCGTATCCTTCAGAAAAACCGGGTGGATCAGGTACAAGATATTGGGGAAAATCTTTATATGATCGCCAAGGTTCCGAAGCATTATGCCGCAAATGTAAGGCACATTCTGAGGAGCCTGGTGGTCGCCAAGTCATTTGTCCAGAGGGGATATCAGTCACAAATGTCTCCTGATATTGAAAAAGTTAATCTTTTATTCCAGCTTTTGGCAGACTATCCAGATATTTCTGTCAAGATTTATATGTTTTTGGTAAATTTTTGATGTTTAGAGTGTATTTGCTAGTACTCACCTGAATTTTCTAACGTCCAATAAATCCTAAAATCTAGCACTCTATTGTGGCGACAAGTCTTCTAAAGTAGCTCCAACAACTCGATGATCTGTATCTTGTCTGAGTTGTTCCAACGCTGCTTTTGCTTGCGGTTGGTCAAATCGTTTGAGAGCATAGGCTACTCGTACACGCATCCGCCAAGATTCATCATTCACCAAATTCAGCAGTTGAGATAACGCCGCAGCATGTTGACTAGAATTAGCTAGTAAGCCAAGTGCATCAACAGACGATTCTTGAACTGTGAAGTCTTCATCTTGTAAACCTTGAACGCAGATATCAAATAGTTCTTCAGGACAATCCATTTCGGCTATAGCTGCCAAAATGCTGCGCCGTACTAGCCAGTGGTCATCTTGATAAAATGCCAGAACTAGATGAGAAACTGCTACTCTGCCAAATAGCGATAAAGAATTTGCTGCCTCAGCTCGCACGTTAGGGGTATCGTCAAACTTCATGATTTGCATCAAGGCGGCAAAAGATTCTGCTGATTGTTGGCTACCCAGACCTCTTGCCACAAAGGAACGTACCAGAAATTCTGAGTCTTGGAGTTTACTAGTTAACAGAGGAACTGCAACTTCTGATTCATAATCTTTGAGAGCGGCGATCGCCTTTAAGCGGTACTGAAAATCTGGATTTTTCAGTTCGGCTTTAATTTGATGAATTTCCATACGCGTATTTGGTAGGGTCATTCTTTAACTTTATTTTACAAATGTCAAAAAAAGGCGATCGCATTCTCTGAAGATTGTAATAAAGGGAATTGGCATTGATTATTCTCTATCTTCCCCCATTCCCCATTCCCCATTCCCCATTCTCCATCCCCCATCCCAATGACTCAATTAAGCGAAACCGTTAAAGAATTAATCGCCAAAGCCAGAATTGTCAGCTTTACTGAGTGGGAACAGTCCCATCCAAAAGCTGCGATTGCCATATTTCAAGCTGCAGACGATGCAGGTCGCTATCTGAGTGACGAAGATTTGATGCAGATTCAAAACTTGTCACCGGATAATTCGGCATTTATTCCTGTTGCTCAATGTTTACGCGATCGCGCAGCCGAAATTGTTGATGAAGCCAGAGAACAAGTTTTGGCGACTTATCCCGAAATTGTCCAACCTGGAGGAGGTCTTTATCCCCCTGAACGCGCTCAAGCCTGCTGGCGAGACTTTTGGCATTTTCTTTGCTGTATTACCTATGGCATAGCAGCTAGCCACACCAGCTATACCAGTTCCACAGGATTACACCACATGAACTTGCTCTATCAGGAATTACAAGTTCCTTTAGATGCAATGGTTTTGGGTTTAAAAAGCATCAAAGCAGCAAGTTTGAAACGATGCGAACCCAATCAGCAAGAAGCTCTTACTCCCTATTTTGACCATTTAATTAGCAAATTAGCGGCTTTCCAATAATCAAGGAGAAAGGAGATAGGAGTTATTAATTATTCTCTTCCCCACTTCCCATTTCCCATGCCCAATAACTCCATGCCACTTGTGGGATGGAGTTTTTTATCTCATAGCCTTGAGTCATGAGATGAAACGCTTAATTTTCTGTTAATGTTCCCGATTGTACTTGGGCGGTTATTAACAGTACCATCGCCTGTAAAGTAATTACCATTCCAATACTAAAAAAAAGCTGAAATTCTTATAAAGGATCATTTAACTTAACAATTATTAACAAATATAACTTCAGCAACGTATCAGAATGTGTAAAGGCATAGATGTAAAAACTCAAATCATCAAGATTAGAAAAATTTAAAGGCTTTATGGCCTTTCTTCGTCAGAATGATGTAAAGTTTTTTGACATCTGCTGAAATTATTCTCATAAAATTTTGTTGTTAATTGGGAGATAGTTTGAATGGCGTTCGGATCAGCATCACGATTGGGGGTCGCTCTTTTTGAAGATACCGATCCCATTGAGCTGTGGCCAGGTCGCTCTGAAGAAGAGGTTGAAACCATAATACGAGCAGTCTACAGACAAGTTTTAGGCAATGCCTATGTGTTGGAGAGTGAACGCCTCACGGTTCCTGAATCTCAACTCAAACGAGGTGAGATTAGCGTTCGCGAGTTTGTGCGTCAGGTTGCTAAGTCGGAACTTTACCGTTCACGTTTTTTTGATAGTTCCCCTCGCTATCGAGCGATTGAGTTGAATTTCAGACATCTCCTAGGACGTGCTCCATTAGATCTAGAAGAAACCCGCGCTCACAGCACTATTCTGGATACCAAAGGCTTTGAAGCTGATATTGATTCCTATATAAACAGCGACGAGTACCAAGAAATCTTTGGGGAAAATACCGTACCTTATATTCGGGGCTACAAAACAGAAGCTATCCAAAGTTTGGTTCAGTTTACCCACTTATTTCAACTGGTACGTGGTGCTTCTAGCAGTAGCCTCAAAGGTGACTTAGCTGGTAAACAACCGAAATTAAACAGCTTAGTAATTCAAGGCACGCCCACCCCCGTGGTTTCACCAGCTAGCAGCGGGGCTACATTCCGTAATCCAACATTTACTCCTCGCACTCGTCAAGGTGTGGGAGCAGGCGACGACGGCAAGGTCTACCGGGTTGAAGTTACTGGCTATAAAGCAAATGCGGTAAATCGGATCTCCAAATTCCGCCGCAGTAACCAAGTCTTGTTTGTACCCTACAATCAGCTTTCAGAAGAGTATCAGCGGATTCACAAACAGGGCGGACTGATTGCCAGTATTACTCCTGTTAACTAGATAATGCTTAGTTTGGGAAAAACGTAAATGGGAAGCTATAGACTTCTCTTTACCTACACGCCTGCCCTCCTTTGGTGGTTCAAAAGTAAATTTTTTAACCACTAAGACAAAGACACCAAGAAAAATACATTTAATATTTGCATTAATTAGCATAGATGCTCTACTGGGTGAGTTGTACGGACATTTAACGCACCTTAGTAGACTAGCGTTTAACAAAAGGCTGGTCAGTAGCAAAAACAACTGACAACTGACACGAAAATCCACCCGTATACAGGTGGAATGCTCGTAAATCTATTTAATTCACCACGTTTTTCAGGAGATACTTTAATGTCACTTTGGGCTATTGATTCACCTAGGGTAGAACTGCGTCCGAACATCACCGAAGATGAATTACAAACGCTAATTCGGACAGTTTACAAACAGGTTTTGGGTAATGGGTATTTAATGGACAGTCAGCGCCTAGTAAGTGCTGAATCATTACTGCGCGATCGCAAAATCACAGTACGCGAATTCGTCAACGCCGTTGCCAAATCAGAACTTTATCAATCCCTGTTTTTTAACTCTTCTTCCCAAAATCGGTTCATTGAACTGAACTTCAAACACCTGCTAGGGCGTCCTCCTGCTGATCAGTCAGAAATTGCTGAACACGTCCGCATCTACAATGAACAGGGCTACGATGCCGAAATCGAGTCTTATATTGATAGCGAGGAGTATCAGCAGAGTTTTGGCGATAGTATTGTTCCCTATGCTCGCAGTACTAGCAGCCAAACAGGATTGAAGAATGTCAGCTTTAACCGCACCTTTACCTTATTGAGAGGAGCGGCTAGCAGTGATAGCGATCGCAAAGCCAAGCTGATCAGTGATGTAGGTGCAAATTTACCCACATCTATCAAGGCTCCTACTGCTGGTGGTTGCACCACCACCAGCAAACGCTTCTTGATTAAAGTAATCAAAGGCGCTACTGGCCCCCGTACTCGCTTAGGCAACATTAAATATGTGGTTGACTATAACCAGCTGTCTCAGCAAGTGCAAAACATTCATAAGACAGGTGGCAAAATTGTCAGCATCACTGAAGTTGCTTAAATTTGTCTGAGTAGAGATAAAAAAGGCAGAAAGGCTGATCAAACAGCAGCCAATACGGTTCGGTTAAAGGGGAAAGGGAAAAGGGAAAATGTTTGAATTCACCCTTCCCCTTTACCCAGACCACAATAAAGGTGGAATGCTTATCCGAATCGTATTCAAACAGCAGCAATTCTGACCTTTTTTACTTAAACGATACCAGGTCGTAGTGGTTTCCGCTACGATCAGTGTCCTTAGCATTTACACCCCCGAATGATAGTTGCAGCTGTGAGCAAGGGGACTACTATATAGACTGAGAGAATAATTCTTTAGCCAAGATATCTCTTGGATTTTAAGCTACTTTTTCAAATCACTTTTGTAATGAAAATTACCGAATTCTTTGAACAGTCAATTGGGCAATGGCGATCGCAGCGTAGCGGTCATCATTTAGCATTCGCCCACTTTGAAGAAGTGCTTTCTACGATTGACATTGAGGCCCTGAACGTCGAAGAACCGGAGGTTTTGGAAATCTGTAAATTGTATGATATTGACCCTGCAAGTATCACCCATCCTTTTCGGATGACTTGGGAGGGAGAGTCAGACTGGGACGATAAACCGCTTTCTGGTAGTACTGTGTTAGTGCCAATTCCCGATCCAGAAAATCCCTCTAGAGGTAAACTCTTGCGGGATAAAGGATACGCGGAAACAATTCCAGCAGTGAGCAAATATCACCTAAGTGACGATGGTATCTTTACCCTGCTAACAGAGTATGACCACGCTGCGGCTGAAGAACGAATTTGGTTTGCTAACCCGAATCTCAGATTTCGGGTAGCGATGATTAAAACCAGTGATGGTAAAGGAGTGACTACAGCTTCCTTTTCTTCAGAAATTCGTTCTTTGTCAAGTCCAACAAGTTAATAATCTTGAGTTAAAACATAAAAGAATCATTTAGTTTTGTCTTGTTGCTCCTGAGGTTGAATATGACGATAGCGCCCAGTGGTTCTAGCACCAACGCTAGCGATTTGCTCACCTTAGCTTGTTGGATGGCAGGAGATTTTAGCAACCACAAGCAATCTTTTGCAAATCCTCAACTTTTCGCTCACATCCACATTTTTTTTCGTCCTTTACCATTTGATTTTTTTTCTGCTATTGGTTTTTATTCTGAGCAAGTATATGACTACGATTTATGGACACCCTATCGACAGGGAGTACATAGACTAGTAGATTGGGGCGATCGCATCTATATCGAAAACTACAGTTTGAAAGACCCTGTGCTTTATGCAGGTGCAGCTCGTGAATTAGATATTCTCAAAACTATCACTCCAAATAGCATTGAACGGCGTTATCACTGTTCAATGGTTTTTGTGCGAGAGGGTGAAATGTTTCGAGGTAGTGTGGAGCCAGGAAATCAATGTCTGATTCCTCGCAATGGTCATCAAACATATCTAATCAGCGACGCAGAAGTAACCGAGCATACTTGGACAAGTTTAGACAAAGGCATGGATGTTGAAACCCACGAGCAAATATGGGGTTCAAAGGCTGGGCCTTTGCGGTTTGAAAAACAGGAAAGTTTTGCCGATGAATTAGATGCGGTTAGCGCATTATGTTAATTCAGCTTGAGGCTATTGAAACCAAAATGTTGCCTCCACAGGCTGAAAAAAGGATGCGTTGCTGGATTCGCAGTCGCCACTTGATTTGTTCCGGTAACTTTTTTATATTCGAGACATTAGAGTATACGACGATTGAAAGATTTTCTGAATGTGTCGCTTCTTTAGGAGGATCAGTAATATCTGTTGACCCAGTTAATAAAATTTGGATGGGTGAGCATCGCCAAGTCATTTTATATCAGGCAAAAGCTAGTTTACATACCCCTCATCACACTTTGAAACAATACTGGATAAAATACGGTGGTTTCTACACTAGATTTGATGAGCGCGTTTGAAAATAAATAGATAAGTTGACATAAAGTTAACAGTTAGTGACGGCTAATTGTTAATTGCTAATTGCTAATTTTTTCAGACTATTAGCTATTAGTTATTAACTGTTAGCCGTCTAATTTTGTTAGAAAATGTAACTAAAAAACTCCCCAAAACTTGATAACTTAATCCTGACTGGAAAGAGGATCAGAAAATATTAGTGCTTATTTGTACTATAAAGCGCTAACAATTACTTAGCTCCCATTACCTTTAAAAATATTGTTTTTTAGGAGGTTGTTGAAATGGTTAGTAGTTTTATCAACCCTGTGATTAGTAGCGCCTCGCAATTGGGTGTAGGATTGTTTGAAGACTCAAACCCGATTCAGCAACGGATAGGTAGCTCTGAAGAAGAATTTGAAACCTTGATTAGAGCCGTATACAGGCAAGTTTTAGGTAATACTTATGTTATGGAAAGTGAGCGACTCACAGTCCCAGAGTCGCAACTCAAGCAGGGGGAACTTAGTGTCCGCGAGTTTGTGCGTCAAGTGGCTAAATCGGAACTTTACCGATCGCGCTTTTTCGATAACTACCCCCGCTACCGTGCCGTTGAACTTAATTTTAAGCATTTACTTGGTCGTGCACCTGATGACCACGCCGAGATGGTACATCACACACATCTACTGGATGAAAGCGGCTTTGCAGCTGAAATCGACTCTTATGTTGATAGTGATGAGTACAAAGCAGCATTTGGTGAAGACACAGTACCGTTTTACCGGGGTTATAAAACCCAAACAGGTAAAAATCTTGCTGGGTTTACCTACCTGTTCCAATTGCTGCGCGGTGCTTCTAGCAGCGACCAATCCAGCGTTAAGGGAAGTCGCTCTGGACTGAATCGCTCACTGATCACCAATACTCCCAAAGCGATCGCGCCACCTTTAGGTGCTACATCAGGTGCTACAACCGATGTCAATAGATTTCTGGCGAATATTCTCAACCTCAAGTCTCAGCCATTAGTAACTCCTACCCGAACCAACCCAACTATGCAAACCTTATCAGACGACGAAATCAGACAAAGACAGTATCAAGCATTTTCCCAGACACAACCAATTGAACTATGGTTTGGTGCTTCAGCTGATGAAATCGAAATCGTGATTCAAGCGGTTTATCGCCAAGTATTGGGCAATGCTTACGTTATGGAAAGTGAGCGGCTCACTGTCCCAGAATCTCAACTCAAGCAAGGTGTAATTACCGTCCGCGAGTTTGTCCGTCAGATTGCTAAGTCACAGTTGTATCGCTCCAGATTTTTTGACAACGTTTACCGCTACCGCGCCATTGAGTTGAACTTTAAACACCTGCTAGGTCGTGCTCCCGATGACTACTCAGAGACAATTCATCACAGCAACATTCTGGATGAACAAGGTTTTGAAGCAGATATTGATTCCTACCTTGATAGCGACGAGTATTTAGATGCCTTTGGGGAAAACATCGTGCCATATTATCGGGGTTACAAAACCCAAACAGGCACAAAAATATTGGAATTTACCAACATGCTGCAATTGGTGCGTAGCAATTCCAGCAGCGACAAAAATCTAGCATCGAATAATAAGCCTCAGCTGGTGCGATCGCTAATTACTAATACTCCTTACGGTAAGCTGAAATCCACGGATGTGAGTGCATTACTAGCTGATCTATTCAAGCCTAAGCCAGATGCCCAAGTTAATACGTTTGTTGCAGCTCGCACCCAAGCCGAACAAGGCTTGCGGCAAAAAATTCAAGAGCAAGAAAGCCAAATTACAGCTTTGCAACAACAACTAGCAGAATTACGACCTTTTGCTAGCATCGGTACAACACAATTTAGTAGTAGTTGGCAGTCTTCTAGTTCTGTGACAAGTACAGACGAATATACATCTCTGCAACAACAAGCTGACGCGCAGGCAAAACAGATTACCTCTTTACAAGAGCAAATTGCTGATACTCGACGGTTTGCCACAATCGGAGAAGCCCGGTTGAATAAGTGGCGCAGTCGCGTTTTTAATGGCTAATATCATATTCGGTTGATTAACCATCATACTTACAACCCCACCTCTAGCCCCTCTTCACAAGCAGTAAAGGAGATTTTGGCGTCAGCTAAAAGCGAGGTGGGGTTTTATTATTATGGACAATTTGCTGATCAGGACACAACACAGACTAACATGCACTCCATCGTTTTATGTTTCCGATTGTGCAGCTTGCCTAACAACTTGTTCATCCAAATCTAAAGCTTGAGCTATCTGCTCAATACTCAACCCTAAAGCCAATAACTGAGGTATTGTTTCTAGTTTTCCTTCTAGCTTTCCTTCTAGCTTTCCTTCTAGTTTTCCTTCTAGCTTTCCTTCTAGCTTCCCTTCTAGCTTTCCTTCTTCTTTACCTTGCTGTTTGCCCTCTGTAAAAACTTCTTGGTAAAATCTAGTTTGCTTTAACTCACTTAATCCAAACATTTTTGCCATCTCCTCCCGGCTCAAGCGCGGCAATTTATAGATTAATATCGTTTCAATCAATTGTATAATTTCCCGCTGTTGGGCGGTATCCATAATTTCTTGTCGAGCGCTGTTTACTATCTCTATAGCTTTTGCTGTTGCAGTTGATTCTGGTTCTACGATTAATTTTACTGTCTCAATCCCGATTGATGATGACTCTATCGAGGTTAATTCATCTAGATAAACGCGAGTTACTCTTTGGGAGTTAAGTAATTCTGTGTATCTTTCTGTATCTCCAGTATCAATGCTGCGGTTAGGAAAGATAACGACACTACGCCAGGTGTTAGTTAATTCGGTTTTATCGAGATAGTTAAAGATTTCAGTAAACAAACGTGAATAAATTTTTTTGTCTGGTTGAAATTGAACTTCAGCAAAATAAATGGCTAGTTCTGGTGCATTTGGCAAGAATACGCCATCGATTCTAAATGCTAGTTGTTTAACTTCAACTGAGGAAAATTGATAAGCATTGGCAAGTGATGGCGGCTGGTTTATTAGTTCAAAGAAGGTGCTGGGGAGACTCTGGAAGATGCGATAAAATATACTGTCGGTTTTCAAATCAGCTAGTTTTTCTGTTAATGAACGTATTTTACAGTTCGGCGATCGCTTAATTATCCAACGTCCAAAATTGAGTACAAGCAAGCGTCTTACTCAGTACCAAACTTGGTATAACAGAGGCTAACGCGCACTCCATCGTTTTATGGTTCCGATTGTGTAGCTTGCCTAACAACTTGTTCGTCCAAACCTAAAGCTTGAGCTATTTGCTCAATACTCAATCCTAAAGCCAATAACTGAGGTATTGTTTCTAGCTTCCCTTCTAGCTTCCCTTCTAGCTTTCCTTCTAGCTTTCCTTCTAGCTTTCCTTCTTCTTTACCTTCCTGCTTGCCCTCTGTAAAAACTTCTTGGTAAAATCTAGTTTGCTTTAACTCACTTAATCCGAACATTTTTGCCATCTCCTCCCGGCTCAAGCGCGGCAATTTATAGATTAATATCGTTTCAATCAATTGTATAATTTCCCGCTGTTGGGCGGTATCCATAATTTCTTGTCGAGCGCTGTTTACTATCTCTATAGCTTTTGCTGTTGCAGTTGATTCTGGTTCTACGATTAATTTTACTGTCTCAATCCCGATTGATGATGACTCTATCGAGGTTAATTCATCTAGATAAACGCGAGTTACTCTTTGGGAGTTAAGTAATTCTGTGTATCTTTCTGTATCTCCAGTATCAATGCTGCGGTTAGGAAAGATAACGACACTACGCCAGGTGTTAGTTAATTCGGTTTTATCGAGATAGTTAAAGATTTCAGTAAACAAACGTGAATAAATTTTTTTGTCTGGTTGAAATTGAACTTCAGCAAAATAAATGGCTAGTTCTGGTGCATTTGGCAAGAATACGCCATCGATTCTAAATGCTAGTTGTTTAACTTCAACTGAGGAAAATTGATAAGCATTGGCAAGTGATGGCGGCTGGTTTATTAGTTCAAAGAAGGTGCTGGGGAGACTCTGGAAGATGCGATAAAATATACTGTCGGTTTTCAAATCAGCTAGTTTTTCTGTTAATGAACGTATTTTACAGTTCGGCGATCGCTTAATTATCCAACGTGCAAAATGGAAGATGGGCAAAATGCCCATCCCTACTAATTATTACTCGTCGCTTTCGCTCGAATTAACCAGTCAGCATCAGTAGCACACATTTCCCTGCCGGATGAGTCTCCTAAACGGTCTAACGCCAATAAGCAAGCATATTTCAAATCCCAAATTGGCGTACTCAGGCAAGTTTTGAGTTCGGTAACTGCGCGTGGATCGCCCAATTCCCCAAGAGCGATCGCACAAGCAGTACGGGATTTCTGAAACTGGGGTTCGCGGTTGTGCAGGTTTTCTACTAACAAATCGTAGCCAGAAGTATATTTCAGCCAGCCCAGAAGTTTCATCACATGATAATGACCACCATAATCGTTATAGGCTTTGTCCATATAAGTTGCTAAGAGTGCTTGGGGTGCTTCCTGCAAATAGATATCAAGCAAAGTTTTTGTTGCTAAATAGCACCGGCCAAAATCGGTTTGGTAAAGTTCGTCAATGACAAAATTTAGTAAAGGGGTAACGTCGTACTCGTGTACCAGGTCAATGTCGTTGGGATGATCGTATAGTACTTGCTCTAGATAGGGCTGAACTTCCGCGAACGTAATTTCACCAGTGGGAACACCTGCATCTAAGAGCATCCGTAATGCTCGCAGTCGAAACACCAGAGATACAGGACAACGGGCAATTTGTGGGATGGCTTTGTAGTAGTGCGAATCAATCAGGTCTTGAATGCAACCGCGCCGTGCATTAACGTTGGGACTTTGCAGCAGCGCTATCACCTCAGTGATTTGGGAGTAGTCACCCGTGAAGCGACAAACTGTGGCGATCGCCGCACTACGGGTAGGTTCGTCCTCAGCTTGTGTAAATTTTTGCACACGCTCTAGAGCCGATTTATAGTCAGCGTTCGCCAACATGTGAATAATCACCCGATAGATTTGACCTGGCTTATCAAGTAGTTGTGACACTTCTTCGAGGATTTCTGAATCTTTAGTCCCGATTTCCCCAATTGCCCACACGGAATTTTCAACAGTATAAATATCATCATCCTTGAGGCACTGCCGAATTACAGGTAATGCTGATTTAGCCTGCAATCGCCCCAGGCTTTCTACAGCTTTACGTCGAACAATGCGGTGATCTAATTCAGCTGGGTTACTAGTTTCAATTGCACGTACCAAAGCTGCAATTGATTGCTCAGTTGGGAAATTAATCAGATGTGAAACAGCAATGTATTTATCAGTAGGGTCTTCGAGTTGTTCTAATGGTGTATCGATAATTGCGATCGCTTGAGCTTCTGTTAAACCAAAGATTTTAAAAAAACGTTTATCCATTGATCTATAAAATGACTGAGGGTAGTTAAGTTACTCAAAGGTCACGTTTACTATCGTACTGGGGACTGGGGACTGGGAATTGGTAAATAGCCGTAAATTTTGACAGAAGATAAAATCAACACAAAAAAGCAAGTTGCCAGTTAAGTAGAAGTTTACGTCAAAATAAAATCAAATCCGCTCATCAATCTCTGGATGATAATTGCAAACAAAAGCATTTAACAGTTATCAGTCAAGATAATTGGGTTTAACGAGAACCACTAAGGGAGCACTCACTTCAAACTGAAAACTAATAACCCAAAGTCGATTAGTGGCAGGCGCTATCTAGCGAGTTTAAATCCCCCAACTGTTTACTGTTTACTGTTTACTGTTTACTATTTACTGTTTACTGTTTACTGATTTAAGAATAAAAGGAACAGAGATGAGTGATTACTTAGATGACTACGAACTTAATAACCTCGATTTTTACAGAAAAAATCATGGGTTACAGCTTTATTACAACTGGTCTGGGGAAATTTCGTGGCAAGAGACACCAGATAAGCCAAAAGAAAAATTGTTTTCTATTATTGGTATGAATGCTACAAAAGTATTTATTAAGCCCGATCCTGAGTACGGCGAAGTCGGATATCGGATTAATAGAGAAATCGGTTTATTTTGTAACCCAGTAACCGAAGATATTCTACACTTTTGGCAGTCACCAACAGCAAGTCAACCAGTACCAGTAGTACATATTGCTAATCGAATTGTCCAAGGCTCAGTTAAACCAAAAAAATTTGTCATACCCAAAGGCAAGGGATATATCACCTCTGTTATGGAAATTCCTTTAGAATACCCGCATCCGTTAGCAGGAGATAGTAAATACTTAGACTATTGCCCTGGGGAAAAGTTTAAAGGAGTTGAATACTTTATATCAAATACTTGCCGACCTGATGCTGTTGATGTCCCTCCTGCAAAGTGGGCGAGAGACTGTCCTTGGATGCCCTGGATGAAATTAGGATATGGCAATCTAGCTAACCTGAGTTCGGGATAAGGAAAGGGACAGGTAGTAAGCTGAAAATAGCGTTAAATCCAGCAACCTGCCCTATGTTTAGTTTAGATGCTTTGTTTTGCCATGTAGATGATTTTTGTAAAGCATT
>NZ_VJXY01000064.1 GCF_014831675.1 Komarekiella delphini-convector SJRDD-AB1
TCCGGCTTTACCAACATGCTGTTGTCCCTTTTGTCTTTCGACTCCAGGTAAGTTGGTTGACTTAAAGACATTCTTCTTAGTCTTTTCCAACTTAGTTGGGGATACCGCGTTAACTGTCACGGCGCACGTATTCCACGATGAAAGCATCTAGGAGGATATCGACACGCTGTTGACCCCGTTCAACAGGTTTTCCCCCAACCCGCAGCACTGCTTGTTTCATTTGTTCTTCACTCACTTCTGGAATGTCAGAAAGATCAATGTCCTCATCTTGCATTGCATCAATCCTCTGCCAATCAGTTTGAGAGGCTTTGAAAAAAAATGATTTGCTCACGTTTAGTTCCCTCCCTCATCGAAATTACACGAATTTCATCCCCAACTTCTGTATGGGCAATCACTACCACTCGCCTACGTAATAGTTCCAGTGTAATAAAGCGCTGTTCTCCATAAGCATAGCGCTCATCTTCAAACGTGAATGTTACACCTTCAAAAACCTGGGAAGCATCCACGAAATCAAACCCGTGTTTGCCCAAATTTAATTGCCGCTTATTTTCATCCCAAGTGAACCGCATCAGCCAATTATATTTAGAACCACAGATAATACAATTCCTAATTTCTATTAAGAAAGTAAAATTTAATTTGGCAAGCCAGATTAAATATGTAGCCTTCTTTTTAAGAATTGATATTATTAATCGGTATTTATCTGTGGTTCCATTTTCATCCAATAGATTTTTGCAAGAGATTTAGTAAATGCCTGATTATTTAAAGCGATCGCTTCCTTAAAATTGCTGTAAAAACCGCAAATCACTAGTGTATAAGCGGCGAATATCATCAATTTGATGTAACACCATTGCAAAGCGTTCTACACCAAAACCGGCGGCAAATCCGGTATAAACTTCTGGGTCGTAACCTACAGATTTAAGTACATTTGGATCGACCATACCGCAGCCCATCACTTCCAGCCAGCGACCATTCCACTGCAAATCTACCTCAGCGGAGGGTTCTGTAAACGGGAAATAACTGGCGCGGAAGCGAATAGGCAAATCACCAAATATTGCCTGTAAAAATACCTTAATTGTGCCCTTGAGGTCTGTAAAAGTTAATCCCTCGTCAATTGCTAAAAGTTCTATTTGATGGAAAACCGCCGAGTGAGTGGCGTCTACATTATCTCGCCGATAAACTCGCCCTGGAGCGACAACCCGGATGGGTGGGTCCTCTCTTTCCATGTAACGAATTTGTACTGACGAGGTATGAGTACGTAGGAGATTACCATCTGGCAGGTAGAAAGTATCCTGCATATCACGGGCGGGGTGGTCAGGTGGGGTATTGAGAGCCTCGAAATTATAATAATCTGTTTCCATCTCTGGGCCTTGAGCCACCGTATAGCCCATACCGACAAAGATATCTAGCGCCCGGTCAATAATGCCATTGAGGGGATGGATGCGACCTTGAGGGCGGTAAATACCTGGCATAGTCACATCTAAAGTTTCAGCTTCTAGCTGTGCTTCGATTTGCGCGGCTTCTAGAGCGGCGCGTTGCTGGTCTAAACTAGTTTGCAGGGACTCTTTGACTGTATTGGCGATCGCTCCAATTTTCGGTCGTTCTTCTGCACTCATTTGCCCCATACTTCGCAACAGTGCCCCTAGTTGCCCCTTTTTACCCAGATAGCTAACTCTAAGTTCTTCTAGGCGTTCTAAGGTATCGGCGGCTGCGATCGCTTTTTCTCCTTCTTGCCGCAGTGCTAAAAGTTGAGCCTCTAAATTGCTAGTCATTGGTTAATTAGTCATTAGTCATTAGTCATTAGTCTATAGTCCAAAGCTCAAGACTGCTCAACAAATCGCCTGAGCATTGTGCCATTGCTGAAATCAAAGGTAAGGGTCGAAGCTAGACTTATGTTTACTAGTTTAGAGTTAATTGAATGTATATATATTTTTTGTTCTAAACTTGTGACCCTTGACATTGACAAATGACCAATGACCAATCACAAAGAAAGAAGTCTGTAACAAGATCCCGCAGGGAACGCCCAAAGGCGAACTGGCAAACAGAACTTCAAAGACAAATGATCAATACTTCTCTACGAAAGGCCGCCCTAAGCGTAGTTATGCCGCAGGCTTTACGGCTCCTTTCGGCTCCTCTCAAGGCAAGCCACTCAGTACAAGTGACTAATGACTAATGACTATGAAATTACTGATTAGCAATGATGATGGTATTTCTGCCCTAGGTATTCGTACTCTAGCTAACTGCTTGGCAGAAGCAGGTCATGATGTAAACGTAGTTTGCCCAGACAGGGAGCGATCGGCAACTGGACATGGACTAACCATGCACCAGCCCATCCGTGCCGAAATTGTCGATGCACTTTTTCATCCCGCTGTCAATGCCTGGGCTTGTGATGGCACTCCTTCAGATTGTGTGAAATTGGCACTGTGGGCTTTGCTAGAGTCTCCCCCCGACTTGGTTCTGTCTGGCATTAATCAAGGTGCGAATTTGGGAACGGAAATTCTTTATTCCGGTACAGTTTCCGCGGCCATGGAAGGTCTAATTGAAGGCATTCCCAGTGTGGCGCTGAGTCTTACCAGTCACACCTCTAAAGACTTTCAACCTGCTGCTAATTTTGCCAGAATTTTAGTGGAGCAATTAGCACAAAAGCCAATACCCGATTTGATGTTGCTCAACGTTAATATTCCTGCTGTTAAGTGGGAAGAAATTGCCGGAGTCACTCTTACCCGTCAGGGAGTGCGGCGCTACATTGATGTATTTGATAAGCGAGTCGATCCCCGTGGAAAAACGTACTACTGGTTAACCGGAGAAGTAATTGAAGATGTGGAGCCTCCATCAGGGTTGAACTTGCCTCAAAACATACCCCTGGATGTACATGTTATCCGCAAAAACCACATCAGTATAACGCCCTTACAATACAATCTCACTTATGCAACCGGACTGGATAAATTATCTCAGTGGGAATTTAGGCTTCCCTGAATCATTTTATTCACGGCTAGCTATTTGAAGTTAGGCAAATGCATTACAGAAAAATGTAGGCTATAAAGTAGGAGCACTCTTGAGATAACTAATATACATACGCAGCCATAACTTGAAACTTGTGCTTTGTAGTACCTTATCCACTTCACAAAATCAGTCGTAAACAGAGTATGCTGTTTTACCAATAAATCACCTTCTGCTAAAAGCAGTGAGACAGCATAAACTTAGACAAAACAAGTGACAATTTTTTCGATTTATCGCCCGCTCAGTCCAGCAAGCCAACACCCATGTCTAGGATAGAGAAACAATTTACTGTGCAATTTTGGGGCGTTCGCGGCAGCATCCCCAGTCCAGGGCCACACACCGTCCGTTATGGCGGTAATACCCCTTGCGTTGAGATGCAAGTGGGCGGTAAACGCTTAATCTTCGATGGTGGTACAGGACTGCATGTTTTGGGGCAATCTTTGTTGCGCCAAATGCCTACAGAAGCTCATATATTTTTCACCCATTCGCATTGGGATCACATGCAGGGTTTTCCCTTTTTCAGTCCAGGATTTGTCAAAGGGAATAACTTTCATATTTATGGCGCGATCGCTCCCGATGGTTCCACCATAGAACAGCGGTTGAATGACCAAATGCTCCACCCGAATTTTCCTGTACCCTTGCAGATTATGCAAGCCAATTTAAACTTCCATGACATTCAATCAGGGCAACCAATATACATTGATGACATTACCGTAGAAACATCACCTTTAAACCATCCGGGTGAAGCTGTAGGATACCGAGTCAACTGGCTTGGTGGCGCTGCTGTTTACATTACTGATACTGAACATTATCCTGACCGACTAGATGAAAATGTACTGTGGTTATCTCGTAATGCCGACATTTTGATCTACGATTCCACCTATACTGATGACGAATATCATTGCCCAAAATCTCCAAAAATTGGCTGGGGACATTCTACTTGGCAAGAAGCTGTAAAAGTAGCACAAGCAGCTAACGTCAAAACTTTAGTGATTTATCATCACGACCCTGCACACAATGACGATTTTTTAGATTGTGTAGGAGAACAAGCAGCGGCGAAATTTTCTGGGGCAATTATGGCACGTGAAGGAATGGTACTCCAGGTTCCCGTCTCAGCTACCTTATCAGAATCTTTTCCTGTCAGCAAGTTTTCCGCCTAAAGGTTGCAGTCGAAGCAATTGTAGATTTTAGATTAGATTGGTGATCAAGAGCTTTCAGCACGAGAGCGTACCTGTTGGGTACACGACAAAAATCGGAGGACACGTTTTGTAGGTTGATAAACACAGCACAAATGCCCAAAAATGCCTTTTCTTAGGGCTGTAGGGTACTGCGTCGCAGCCTCAGTACGAAACTAGAGCCTTTTTAGCTCCAGTGTGTGGGTTTCCCTAGAATCAGCAATTAGCAGCCAAGCTAATTGCATAAGACCTGATCTTGGGCTTTTACTAGGCTCGGCTTTTGGCTGATAGTACTACAGACCTCATCGACAGTTTCAAAGTCTGTCCTCCCCAAGGCGGTTTACCATAGAGTAGCTTCCTGCTGATAGCTAAAATAAACCTAAAATCCAGAATCCACGTGCTAAATCTGTCTCAAAATGGGTGTTCTGTGTGGGTTGCTTCTTCGACCGAACTGGCTCTAACACCAACCGCTGTTGCTCTTGGCAAGTTTGACGGTGTCCATCTTGGTCATCAAAGAGTAATTCAACCAGTTTTACAGCAAGCAAGGAGACAAGAGGAAGGGGGAGAGGAGAGGCGGAGAGAGGGAGAGAGGGAGATTGGAAAAGAAAGGAATTCTTCATCTTTCCCGCCATCCTCTCATCCCCCCATTCCCTCCTCTTCTGCACCCCTAGCATCACCAAACGAACGTGTATACTCGACAGTTGTCACCTTTCATCCCCATCCACAGGAGTTTTTTACGGGACAACCCCGGACTTTGTTAACGCCACTGGATGAAAAAGTCGAACAATTGCGATCGCTTGGGGTAGAACAACTGGTACTGCTGCCTTTTGACAAAGAATTATCTGCTTTAACTCCCGAAGAGTTCGTAGAAAAAATTCTCGTGCAACAACTGCGATGTCAGCGAATTAGTATCGGAGAAGATTTTTGTTTTGGTGAAAAACGCAGTGGTACAGCTAAAGATTTGCAATTACTCGCTGCCAAGTACGGTATTCCAGTTACTATCGTTCCCTTGCAAAGTTATACAGGTGTATCCCCACAAAGCAGTGATGTTAATATTGCTCAAACACAGCAAGCGCGTATTAGCACTTCACTAATCCGCCAAACACTTGAGCGCGGCGACATTGAAAACGCAAATCTATTGCTAGGACGCCCTTACACCCTAATCGGTGTTGTTGTTCAAGGTCAACAACTGGGTAGAACTATCGGCTTTCCCACCGCCAACCTCCAACTCCCAAAAGAAAAGTTTTTGCCTCGCCAAGGGGTTTATGCTGTCCGCGTTTTCAATTTCGGTGAGCCACCAAATGCTAGTCCGATCTTGGGTGTAATGAATATCGGCAACCGCCCAACTGTAAATGGTACTTATTCATCTGCGGAAGTACATTTGTTTGAGTGGTCTGGTGACTTATATGGCAAAAAGCTGGTCGTGCAACTGGCAAAATTTTTACGACCTGAGCAAAAATTTCCTTCTCTAGAAGCCTTGAAAACACAAATTCAACTTGATTGCATTGCTGCTAGAGAAGTTTTAACAGTAAACAGTAAACAGTAAACGGTAAACATAATTGGGTTTAAGGGGAACCACTAAGGGGGCGAGTACTTCCAACTGAAAACTAATAACCCAAAACCGATTAGTTCCAGGCGCTATCAGTCGGGTTTAAATCCCCCAACTGTTTACTGTTTACTGTTCACTGTTCACTGATTTAAGTGCTGAGTGCTGAGTTTTGAGGTGCTGAGTGGGAACAATAAATCGGGCATGGGGGAGGCAGTGCGGTCTTGGGGTTTCCCCAGGTGGAGCAACTGCCGTCATAGGGCATAGTCAAAAATCACTGACAATCCCCCTTCCCCAGTCCCCATTGCCCCTTATCCCCAGAGGGGGCCTCGAGTTCCCCAGTCCCCAATCGCACAGTGCATGAGAGAAAAAATTGACGCTTTAACACAAAATCTGGCTCGTACTATTGTTGGCAAAAGCGAGGCCATACGCTTAGTGCTAGTCGCTCTATTAGGCGGTGGTCATGCCCTATTAGAAGATGTTCCTGGAGTTGGCAAAACCCTGCTCGCTAAATCCCTGGCTCGCTCTGTGGATGGCAAATTTCAACGGCTACAATGCACCCCGGATTTGCTGCCAACTGATATTACTGGTACTAACATTTGGAACCCAAAAAGTGGCGAATTTACTTTTCTTCCTGGGCCAATATTTGCCAATGTGTTGCTAGCTGACGAAATCAACCGTGCTACACCCCGCACTCAGTCAGCTTTGCTGGAAGTAATGGAAGAGTATCAGGTAACGGTTGATGGTGTTTCTCGTGCAGTTCCCCAGCCCTTCTTTGTCATTGCCACTCAAAACCCCATTGAGTATCAAGGTACTTTTCCTCTGCCAGAAGCGCAAATGGATCGATTCATGTTGTCGTTAAGTTTGGGCTATCCTTCTGAAGCAGAAGAACTCCAAATGCTGCAAAGCCTTCAAAAGGGTGTTAAGGTTGCTGATTTACAACCTTGTATTACTTTGGCAGAAGTACAAGAATTACGTGACATCTGTTCTCAGGTAAGAGTCGCAGCCTCCTTGCAACAGTACATCCTCGAATTGGTGAGGGCAACACGGCAAGATGAGGAAATCGCCCTTGGGGTCAGTCCGCGCGGCACAGTCGGATTGCAACGGGCTACCCAAGCGCTAGCTTTTTTATTAGGACGTGATTACGCCATTCCCGATGATGTAAAATTTCTTGCTCCTCACGTTCTTTGCCATCGAATTATCCCTAGGGGAGGACGCAGTTCTAGAACCGTTGTTGAGCGATTATTGCGATCGCTTCCCATACCTTAATCTAAGAATTAATCATTTTGTCCGCAATTGCGATAGCGCAGCGTCTCCTATAAAGGAACAAGCGTCACTGCGAATTGCGAATTGTTCGGTAACAATTAATTAATGACTAATGATCCATTTGCACAACTTGTAGGGCAACGGCAAGCTATAGAATTACTCACTCAGGCTGTTAGACAGAACCGGGTTGCCCCAGCTTACCTATTTGTGGGGCCAGATGGTGTAGGACGGAGTTTAGCGGCACGATGTTTTATAGAGTTGCTATTTTCTAGTTTTGTAAAGACACAAGTAATTACGTCTTTACGAAATCGTTTGCGTCAAGGCAATCACCCAGCTTTATTATGGGTGCAACCAACGTACCAATACCAAGGGCAAAGACTGACAGCAGCCGAAGCCGCAGAAAAAGGGCTGAAGCGCAAAGCACCGCCTGTAATTCGACTAGAGCAAGTTCGTGAAATTACCCAATTTTTGAGTCGTCCGCCGTTGGAAGCACCGAGAAATTTAGTAGTGCTGGAGGAAGCTCAAACAATGGCGGAAGCAGCAGCAAATGCCTTGCTAAAGACTTTAGAAGAACCAGGACAGGCAACGTTGATTTTAATTGCACCTACGCCTGAGTCTGTGTTGCCAACTTTGGTGTCACGTTGTCAACGCATCCCTTTTTATAGCTTAGATACACAGTCTTTAACTCAGGTACTCACTCAAACGGGTCATCAGGAACTTTTGCAGCATCAGACAGTTTTGAGCTTAGCATCTGGCAGTCCTGGAAGTGCGATCGCATCTTACGAGCAATTACAAGCCATTCCCCCGGAATTACTTCAAAACCTCACAAAAGCGCCTTCATCCTACCGTAATGCTTTGGAGTTAGCTAAGAAAATTGATCACGATTTAGATACAGAGGCACAACTATGGTTAGTCGATTATCTCCAACAGTATTACTGGCAACAATGGCATCAGCCCAAGATTATCAATCAATTAGAACAAGCTCGTAAATATCTACTTTTTTACGCCCAGCCACGACTAGTTTGGGAATGTACTCTAATATCATTGTGTCAAATTAATTACTAATTCGTATAATCTAGGACTTACGCACAGGTGACGGAAAAACGTAGACGCGGAGCGGCTTGCCGCAGGCTACCGCAGAGAGAAGTTTGAGCGGCGGCTTCCGCCGCTCAAAACTTCGGTGGGCGCAGGGGTCACGGAGGAATGAGAGTTTGAGAGGGTTTTTGCGTAAGTCCTATAATCTTTGTTGTGCTAAAGATGGGGTGATAATGAACCACGTTCGCGCAGCGTTTTGCAGAGAAAACACGAAGACACGAAAAAACAAAGAAAAGACAGAGGGATTTAAAGTTAGTCTCAGCAAGGATTGAAGCTTAAGCGTTTCAAAAACAATTGTCATAGAATCAAACTTCTTACCTCACCTCAAGGGAGGTATTTTTTGATAGATAGTATGCTCAATAATTTATATCTAAAGAAGGAATTAATCGGCATCTGAATAGCGAGAATGAAGGTAGTTTTACCAAAGCCTTGTCTGGGCTGGTAAGTTAATTATTCTGTTACTACTGGTACTGAATTCACCTCCGTCTGTGGCGGGGGTCTTTTACTATGAAAAAACATGTTGCTAAGATGTTTCATCAACAAAAAATACTATCATCAGGAGCAATTTTATTTGCCTTTACTGCTACTTCTATCTCAGCAGTCTCTTTGATTATTCTGCCTGCATTTGCCCAATCATCAGGTGTTAGTACTTCTTTTCCGGTTCCGCAATCTGTTCCTAGCGGTACAGCAGTGCAGATAAATGGCACAACTAGCATGGAAAAGATTAATCAAGCACTAGCGGAGCGATTTGAAGCTAAGTTTCCCGGTACAGACGTTAAGACAGCATACGATGGAACAGATGCAGCTTTAAAAGCATTGCCGAATGGAAAGATTGATTTGGCTGCAATTGGGCGATCGCTAACTGAAGAAGAGAAAGCACGAGGGCTTGTAAGCACTCCCGTAACCCGTAATAAGATTGCTGTAATTCTTGGAAGGGATAATCCGTATAAGAATAGCCTGACTTCTGAACAGTTCGCCAGAATCTTTCGGGGGGAAATTACTAACTGGTCACAAGTTGGCGGTTCTCCCCAAGCAATTCGTTTGATTGATCGCCCAGAAAATAGTGATTTGCGGCGATCATTTCAGAATTATCCAGTTTTTAAGACGGCTGCATTTAAAACGGGTGCAAATACCGTTAAATCAGAAGATAGCACTGAAGCAGTTATTAATAAACTAGGAACGGATGGCATTGGATATGCGATCGCAGATCAAGTAATTAACAATCCTAATGTGCAAATTGTCCCGCTACACAACGTTCTTCCAACAGATCCCCGTTATCCATTCTCTCAGCCTTTGGGATATGCTCACCAAAGACCGATTACAAATCCGACAGCACAAGCATTTTTAGGCTACGCAACTGCTCCTGAGAATCAGCAAATCGTGGAAGAAGCTAGGGTTGCAAATGCTATCGCCACTCCTGCTGCTGTATCTATTCCTACAACAACAGCAACTAGATCTAGGGATGAATTCCCTTGGTGGATATTATTATTACTTCCTTTACTAGGTGGATTATTGTGGTGGTTGTTGAGTCGGCGCACGCATACCACTAATTCCGCCCCTGCTCCCGTTGCAGCACCCGTACCTCTTCCTGTCCGACGAACTCCAGAGAGTCGGATCATCCTCACACCCAGAAATTGCCGGGATGCTTATGCTTATTGGGAAGTTCCAGATGAGGTGAGACAAGACTTACAACGGCTAGGTGGACGTAATTTGAAAGTACGTCTTTACGATGTCACCGATATTGATATGGATCGTCAAACGCCGCACAGCATGAAGGAGTTTGATTGTGATGAACAGGCGCAAGATATTCACATTCCCATCGCATTAGACAATCGTGATTATATTGCTGAGCTTGGTTATATGACTAATAGCGATCGCTGGGTAGAAATTGCTCGTTCGTCTCATGTGCGTGTTCCCGCCTGCGAACCTGTTGGCACTATCCCTCTGGCAACTGCTGGAGTCACAACAGGTGTTGCTGCTAATTCTTTAGTGAGTGATCGCCCTAGAATCACAAAAGATGAAAGTCGTTTAATACTAGTACCTCGCGACTCCAGAGATGTTTATGCTTACTGGGAAGTTCCTGAAGCACAAAAGGCAGAACTGCAACGGCAAGGTGGACGCAAGCTGGCGCTTCGGGTTTACAACACTACAGGTATTGATCAGCAACGGCTACCTGCTCGCAATTTTCGCCAGTTTGACTGTGATGAATCAACACCCGATTTACATATCCCCATTGCTGAAGGCGATCGCGATTATGTCGCAGAATTAGGCTACGTCACTGACGATGGTCGTTGGTTAGAACTTACTCGTTCAACGCCTACAAAAGTTTCATCTACTTTCTCAGTGGACAATGCAGCCAGACCCTCATCTAATACGGGAACCGTGTTTGAGCGGAGTGACAATGTATCCAATGTAGCAAATAAAGCCAATGCTGCAATTGCCGGAAGCACAGCAGTAGCAGGAATGGCAGCGGCCCGGTCATTAGGGGATAGAGAACAGCCTTATCCTGATGAGAATGTCTCACGACATGCTACTGCCCGTCTACACACAACTGATGCAGTGATGAAAAGCGATTGCCGGATTATTCTGGTACCTCGCAACTTTCAGGATGCTTATGCCTATTGGGAAATTTCAGATGAATACAAAGCATATGTACGGCGTCAAGGCGGACGCAGGTTTATGCTACGAATTCATGATGTGACGAATCTTGATATCAACAATCAGTTGCCGCACAGCACCCAAGAATATGTATGTGATGAGCATGACCAAGACAAACATGTGGCAATTCCCATGAGCGATCGCGATTACATTGCAGAAGTGGGTTACTACACAGATGACAATCGCTGGCTGAGCATTATTCGCTCCTTTCACGTTCATGTGCCATCAGATGGGGTAATTCGTAATTCGTAATTATGCCGTTTTGCACCATTTATAATGAGCATCTTTGCTTAGACAACCACTAGAATCCACGTCAATTTATTGCGGGGAGTGTCAAAAACTATTCCATCATGCAGTTTATCAATTTAGATTGAGGACATTAATTATGGGACTTTTCTTTGATGTTTTGAGTGCAATTAACAATCCCAATCAACAGGGAAGTGTTACCCAGTTAGAGTCAATCACAAATTCAATTCAGCAACTAATAGTCAGTCGAGGAATTCAACCATCTCAAGTACAAAATGTCATGTCAGTTTTGGGTAATGCGCTTCGTCCCGTGCTCAAGCAACAGCAATCAGCCCTTGGTAGCAATCAATTCCAGAATCTCATTGGTCAAGTTGCGGGTAGTGGCATGGGTGCATCTAGCTTGCAATTGCTGACACCTCAGTTACAGCAGCAAATTGTGCAAACTGTTTCTCAAAGAACCGGGCTGAGTCCGAATGTGATTCAAGCGGCTTTGCCAGCACTAACTTCAGGAGTTTTAGCCCTGCTGAATATGGGTTCTACGAAACCTGGTACTCTTGGTTCAAATCCACTGTTGAATAGTTTTCTGGATAGCGATCGCGATGGCAATACAGACATGGGTGATGTTCTGAAATTTGCCAATCGTTTTCTTAATCCACACGCTACATAATTATTGGATTGAATTTTTTTCAAATACTATTAACGCTCCTTACTCTTTTCGTTTAAAGAAGATAATTTAATCCGCCGATTTTCACGTGGTAGTGGTACTAAAACTGGGGCTTGACTTTGAGGATTGCTTTGTTTAAAGCTTTCCACTACCTTAGAGATTTGTGCAATTGTCGGTGCTTCAAATACGTTACGCAAAGGTAACTCTATATGCAAGGCATCGCGCACTCTAGAAACAAGCTGAGTTGCTAATAATGAATGACCGCCTAATTCAAAGAAATTGTCATAAATTCCTACCTGCTTAACCCCCAAAACCTCAGCAAAAATTTTCACTAACACTTGTTCAACAGGAGTGCGAGGTGCGATGTAATTTTCAGAGAATTGAGGCTTAGTTGCAAAATGTAATGCTCTTAAGGCGCGGCGATTGACTTTACCATTAGCTGTTAGAGGTAAAGACTCCAATACTACAAAAGCTGATGGCATCATGTACTCAGGCAGTTTTTGTGCTATGTAAGTCTGCAACTGCGGCACTAATTTACGCGCAGCTTTGGCTTGTAGGGGATTATTGGCGTAAGATTGCCAGGCACGAGAGTGAGTTGTGCTATGTGGAAAAATAGTTCTCTTAGCTATTCCATCTTGTCTTACAAAAACCACATCATAGTGTCCTTGAATACTTGAATCTGACCAGGTAATATCAACTCCGTAAGGTACATCCAATGTATAAAAATCTTCTGGCTCTACTCCTAACTTTTCGAGTTCTTGCAAAGCTTTACGCATTTGACCTACAGTTTTAAAACCTTCTACATCTGATAGCCATTCTGCTGTTTTAACTGCTGCCATCACCCGCGCATTAGATACATTATTAATGCATAATACTTCTGGTTTATTATCAATCAAGAACTGACGCACTGCTGACACTGTTAAATTATCTTCAGACCAGTTCAATACTGAAGGTTTTCCAGTATTATTAGTAGTTTCATCACCAATATGAAGAGTCACATTGTATCGAAATTGAGTTAATTCATTGCGATCGCGTCCCCGCAGCAGTTGAATTTGTACATGGCTAATCTGGGGAAAGTATTGCTTTATTGCACTAAAAAAATCTGGGTGAATCACCAACTCTGTTTCTTGGAAAATTTCCATTTGAACCCGTTGCTGTAACTCAGAGCGGGTAAGGGAAGGTTCAGCTTGCTCCAGTTGCACTGATGCATGGAAAGCTTGCAATAGTGGCAAACTACGCACATCTCCTATGAAGATAAAGCCGCCGGTAGCAGTTGCCTTCACAGCACCTTCTAATACACGAATTAGATAATCAATAGTAGGAAAATATTGTACAACTGAGTTCAGAATGACTGCATCAAAAGCTGCTGTTTCTACTTTCTCGAAGTCAGTAGCCATTTGCTGATACAGTGTAACTTGGGGCATTTCTTGCTTTTCTAACTGCTGCTGGATGTAGTTAAGTGAAACTGGGGAAAAGTCTGTTCCAAAATATTTAGTACAATGAGGTGCAATCCTGAATAGAATTAAACCTGTTCCACAACCAATTTCTAATACTCGTTTGGGTTGCAAAGCCAAAATTTGCGCTACTTGGTTATTCACCCACTCATGCATCTGTTCTGCTGGAATTGGCTGATTTGTGTAACTACTATTCCAACCGATAAAATTGGATGTTAGATCGGAATCAACAGCAGGTTGATTATAAGTTTCGTTGTAGAGCATCTGCCATTGCAAAACCTGCTCATTCTGCAATTGTATTAATTGCACATTCTCCTGCTGACTGCTGTATTCAGATTTCGCTACCACATAAGCTACTATAGACTTTTCCTGTTCATCTTCACGAATTATTACTACAGTTTGCTGTACTACTGGATGCTGAGTCAGCACTGCTTCAATTTCGCCCAACTCAATGCGGTAGCCACGAATTTTTACTTGCTCGTCGAGGCGACCTAAAAATTCAATGTTGCCATCTACTCGATAGCGGACTAAATCACCTGTTTGATAAATTCGTGCTTTTAACTTATTATTAAAACAATGATATATGAAGCATTCAGCAGTTAAATCAGCACGGTTTAAATAACCTCGCGCTAATCCATCACCGCTTATATATAACTCTCCTGAAATGCCAATAGGTACAGGTTGTAAATATTTATCTAATATATAAACTTGGGTATTGGCGATCGCACGACCAATTGCGGGTGCTAAATCATCTTTATTCTTAACAGAAATATGACCTGAAGTTGTCACAACTGTATTTTCAGTTGGGCCATAATTATTAATTACCTGAAAAGGATGAGAAGCTAAAGGATATTGATTTAGTTTCTCTCCACCTATAAGTAATATTCGTAAAGCTGCGTCTTGAGGAAAATCTAATAATAAAAACTTCTCTGCTAGAGGTGTTGGTAAAAAGGAAATTGTTATTTTTTGTGAGATTAAGAAATTTTGAAGATGCTCAGGCGATCGCCTGATTTCATCATCTACAATATAAATACTTGCTCCAGCACTAAGATAAGGCCAAATTTCCCAGCCACAAGCATCAAATGCAATCCCAGCTACCTGCGTTACTCGGTCAATAGGTGAAACCGCAAAAGCTTTTTGATGCCAAAAAACGAGATTTAATAATCCTCTATGTTCAATTTGTACGCCTTTAGGCTTTCCTGTTGAGCCAGAGGTATAAATGACATAAGCAAGGTTGCCTGCTGCAACTTCACTAGGAAGATTATCTTCAATTTCTTGAGCAATAATTTCACAATCCTTATCTAAACAGATTATCTTTGAATTCTTCTTATCCAAACGTTCAAGCCATTGCTCGTGAGTTAATAAAACTGTGACTTGAGCATCTTTGAGCATAAAATTCAAACGTTCAGATGGATAGCTGGGATCTAGAGGTACATAAACTCCACCTACTTTCAGGATGCCCAACATCCCAATTACCATATCAAAAGAGCGTTCTACACAAAGTCCTACTAAAACTTCAGTTTTAACTCCTAATTTTTTGAGATAATGTGCAAGTTGGTTACTGCGTATATTTAACTCTTTGTAGCTAAATTGCTCATCACCAAATATTAGTGCAGTTGCATCAGGATTCTGCTCTGCAATGCTCTCAAATAACTGATGGATACACTTATTTTGAGGATAATCTAACTGAGTGTTATTCCATTCAAATAATAAATTATGTAGCTCAGATTCGCTTAAAAGCTGTAATTGTGCAACTCGTTGTTCTGGATTTGCGACTATACCCTCAAGTAATGTTTGGAAGTGTCTTAACATTCTAGTGATAGTAGCGTCATCAAATAAATCAGTACTGTAAATTACAAAACCACTAATTCCTTCTGAGCTATCTACCCATAATCCATTTTGGGTGTTTGGCTCCCACAGATGGAACTCCAAATCAAAACGTGTTGTTCCCGTATCAAATGGTAGCGGACTTAAAGTTAAACCAGTCAACTCTAATGCTGACATAGGTGCATTTTGCAGAGCAAATACCACTTGAAATAGCGGGTTCTGATTCAAATTACGCTCTGGATGCAGTTCCTCTACGAGTTTTTCAAAAGGCAAATCTTGATGGCTGTATGCTCCCAAAGCTACTTCTTTAACTTGACTCAACAATTCTCGAAAACTTGGGTTTCCACTTAAGTCGGTACGCAGTACTAAACTATTGACAAAAAAACCAATTAATCCCTCAATCTCACTACGGTTGCGATTGGCAATAGGTGAACCAATAGCAATATCTTCTTGTTGTGTGTAGCGGTAAAGTAAAACTTTAAATGCTGCTAGTAGGGTTATAAACAAAGTTACCCCTTCTTGCTGTCCGAGAGTTAAAAGTGCTTCGCTCAAACTTTTTGATAATTGCAGAGGTTGCCTTGCACCCTGATAAGTTTGAACGGCTGGTCTTGGCCTGTCGGTTGGCAGATTTAATATAGAAATTTCGTCTAATTGCTTCTGCCAGTAAGCGAGTTGTTTTTCTAATACTTCCCCTTGCAACCATTGGCGTTGCCAATATGCAAAGTCTGCATATTGGATTGCAAGGTTTGCTAGAGGACAAGGCTGATTGTTAGCAAAGGCTGTGTAGAGTGCTGCTATTTCTTGAATCAGTACTCCAATAGACCAACCATCAGAGATAACGTGGTGCATATTCAGCAGCAGGATGTATTGTGTTTCATCCAACCGTAGTAGTTTGACTCGTAGCAACGAATCAGTTGATAAATTGAAAGGACGTTGAGCTTCTTGGATAGCGAATTGTCTTGCTTGTATTTCTCGTTCGGTTTGTGGCAGTTGCCGTAAATCTACTACTGGTAACGATATTGTTAGCGTAGGATTAATTACCTGAACTGGTTGCCCTGACTTGATAACAAAAGTAGTGCGTAAAGCTTCGTGTCGTCGCACAATTTCGTTAAAAGTTTGCTCAAGCGCGGCTAAATTTAGTGAACCTGTTAAATGTAGTGCTACTGGAATATTATAGAAAGGATTATTAGGCATTAATTGGTCAAGAAACCACAGCCGTTGTTGAGCAAAGGAGAGGGGAAGATTTCCTGATCGCGAAATAGGTACGATAGGTCTAAAGCTGTGGTTATTAGTACGATTAGTTGCTTTTAAAAATTCAATAATTTCTGCTTTACGCTCTTGGATTTCTGCACGTAGTTCTGCTGTAATAATTCCTTCAGGCGCGTTACAACGAAACCTTTCACTATCAATAAAAATTTGAATATCTAAGCTGCGAAGATAAGATAAAAACTCAACCGTATTCAAAATTATACCCCTTCGCAACAGTTATTACTTATTAGTTATTAACTAACCCAGCCTTTTTATCACACTTACAACACTGTATAAATCATTCTTGAGAGTGAAAGTTGGATGATTCTAACTATGGTATGAAGCTAAAAGCAGTTAACAAGGTATCGCAAGGTTTAGGCTCATGATATTCATGCCTCATAATTTTCTACTTGTATGGCTGTTTCAACTGCTGTCCGTTGGGGTACTTGGTGGGGGAATCTACATTCTCTATGAGTGGTATGAACGAGAACTTGTAGGAACGTCCTACTTAGTGGCTGGATTAGTAATGGTTCTGTGGACTTTTGGCGGTCGTTTTATCAGTTTGCCACTGCTGCGCCGTCCTGGAGTCGAGGAACCCAAGTTTATGCGTAGCAAAACTGTGCAGCGCTTGTCACGTCCAGATGGGAGCGTGTTGCAAGTAGAGTTTTTTGGCCCTGAAGATGGTCAACCAATTATTTTGTCACACGGTTGGGGGCCAAACAGTACTGTATGGTATTATGCCAAACGACAATTAAGCGATCGCTTCCGAGTAATTGTTTGGGATTTACCAGGGCTAGGAAAATCTTCCAAACCGAAAAACAACGATCACTCTATAGAAAAATATGCCCGTGATTTGGAAGCTGTTGTTGCCATAGCAGGGGATAAACCCGTTATCCTGCTAGGACACAGCATGGGTGGCATGATTAACTTGACATTCTGTCGCCTGTTTCCAGAGCAATTAGGGAGTCGGGTGGCTGGCTTAATTCTTGTGGATACTACTTACACCAATCCGGTAAAAACTTGTATCTTTAGCAATCTGGTACGTAAATTGCAGAAACCGCTACTCGAACCTGTATTGTACCTGACTACCGTGCTGTGGCCCATTTTTTGGTTGATGACTTGGCTCTCGTATTTGAATGGTTCCCTGTATATCACCGTCGAACTATCTGGATTTACGGGTACTGAAACACGCGGTCAACTCAATTTTGCAGGTCTATTATCAGCATTGGGTTCGCCTGGTGTTCTGGCTCGTGGCACACTGGCAATGTTCAAATTTGACGAAACAGAAACACTTGCAAATATTAACGTTCCTGTGTTGGTTGTTTGCGGCGCTTCAGACATAGCAACTAAACCTGTGGCAAGCGATCGCATGAAAACAGAATTACCTTACTCTGAAAGAGTCACCCTAAAACCAGGTGGACACATGGCATTGATGGAACAAAACCAGCAGTTTGCCGAAGCAGTCAGCACGTTTTGCGCTGGCTGCTCATAGCTTTATTTAAATACTAAGTGTACTTAGTGCCTTTTGATTGCTTCAAAAGTAAAGGTCGCTTAATTCTTCCAAAAAAACATCGGTCTGCGATTCTGGATTACGGAAGTAGGGATGGATTGGCAGAAGTTCAGTACGAGGGTGGGTTTCCGGTGAAGATACAATCTCCTCAAGCAAAGTTAGGTAGTTTTCAGCAGTAGATTCCCAAGTGTACGTCTTCAACACTCGTTGCTGACCAGCTTGGGCAAAATACTCCCACTCCTGGGCATCACATAGTACCCGCTCCAAGCCCCGTGCAATATCAGCAGGATCTTCTGGGTCAACGAGTACACCATATTCCTGATTTCCTTGGCGCAAACTCTCACTAGGGCCACCGTTCTTGGTTGCTACCACTGGTAAACCTGCAACTGCTGCTTCTAAGGGAGCAAGTCCAAAGGGTTCGTAGAGTGCAGTCAGCGCAAACACCGAGCGGCGTTTAACCATAAACCGATAGGCTGCTGCCAGTGACTCTTGAGACTGATCTAACAAACCAAATGCACTGATCTTGCCCCACAAGTCGTTTTCTTTGACCACCTCTCGAATGGGAGCTAATACCTCTTCAGCTATGTCGTCACTAGCCTCCTCTCGTAAAGGATCGTCCAGCCCCCCTGTAAGTAGCATCAAGTTAGCTCGTTCCTGAAGTGTTGGACTCATTGCGAAGGCTTGCACTAACCCTAATACGTTTTTTTTAAGCTCTAATCGACTGGATGCTAGGATGACGGGCAAATCTCGACGTGGCTCTGCAATGTCCCGTGCCAATCGCTCCTGAATGAGTTCTTTAGTAGCCTCCTCGTTTTCGGAACGCGCCTTTGCACCGAAAATGGAGAAATCTGCTCCCGGTGGAATTACTGCAAAGCGATTGTCGTTGTTTACATCCACTGCACCACGATAGACTCGATGAGAATACTGTTCAAAACGTTCCTGTCGTGTACTAGTGATATTAACGGCCGAGCGATTCATGCTTAAGCGTTCGGCTAAAATGCGATATCTGAAATTAAATTGCTCGTCTATTTCTGTGAGATTTTCTGGGGTGACTTCCAATTTGTCCATCTTTTGAGCGCCGAGAGAATGAGCAGTAAAGGTAAAAGGTATGCCTGTCTCCTCTTCAATCAGAACACCGCACAGTCCCCCATCGCCGTAGTGAGCAGTCATAGCATCGGGTAAGCCACCTTCCTGTTGATAAAATTTCAAGATGTTGGGTATCCAATCACTAAACAGATGAGGCCATAACAACTCTTTAGGCAGAAATTCTTTTGGCCCAGCTGGTAAGCGGATAATGCGGACGTTATCGACCCCTGGATATGTCTCAAATGTTTCAGCAAACTCTGGCCACTCCGGGTCAATGATTTGACGGGTGAGAATATCAACTTTATGACCCATTTGAGCTATGGCTATGGCGACTTGCTTAACATAAATTAGCTGACCCCCAAAATCTGGGTGTTTCGTTATGTGACTATTGCCTGAATCAAAATTGCCTTGGGGGTTGAGAAATCCAATGTACATCGCCCACTTCCTAATACAGGTTGATTTCTATTAAGTTCATCCCACCCCTAAAAGAGTATGGGATTTCACGTTGAGTGTTGACTGTTGACTAAGGAATGGTTTTCCCGACGCCTTTTTGTAAAAATTTTTGCCTGAAGACGGCAGCAGAATAGCTTAGTGAGCTTGTTAAAAACTCCCAAGACTAAAAAACACAGGCAGTGAGGCTATACATAAAATACGCTCAAAAAGTAAGTCAAAGGGCTTTTATTGGTTCCTTTGGCTTAAACACAGTTAATTCGCGCATTTTCCTAATGCTTAAGTTAATCGCTACTGCGGCTCGCGCACATATATCGGATGACATAAATAGTAAAGTGATGTTTATCCTTAAAATTCAACGTCTTCTCGTTCTTGTCCCGTAGTTTCAGTTTTATCTGCACCTTTTGTTGCCCAAGACATTGTGTCAATGCATTTAGCAAGTTGTTCAATAGTTGGTGCTTCAAACAAATTACGTACAGTTATATCTATTTGAAAGCTATCTCGGATTCGGGAAATTAACTGAGTCGCTAAGAGAGAATGACCACCCAATTCAAAGAAATTGTCATAAACGCCTATCTGCTCTTTTAGCAGGACTTTAGCCCAAATTTCTCCAAGTAACTCTTCAACTTGCGATCGCGGTGCTACATAATCATATCTATCGAAAGTTACTATATCGGGTCTAAGTAAAGCCCGACGGTCTACTTTGCCATTAGGTGTTAATGGTATTGATTCCAGTACCACATAAGCTATTGGCATCATGTATTCTGGTAACTTCTCTTTTAAAAAATTACGTACTATAGATGCAAAATTTGATACTTTTACTGCCTTAAGAACAATATAAGCCACCAAATACTTATTATCAGGTATGTCCTCATCAGCAATGACTACTGTTTCTTTCACTGCTGGATGTTCACTCAACACCGCTTCAATCTCTGATAATTCAATGCGGAAGCCACGAATCTTGACTTGATTGTCAATCCGACCTAAAAATTCAATATTGCCATCTGGTAAATAGCGGGCTAAATCACCCGTTTTATAAAGACGTATTTTTGATTTATTACTAAAATATTTCGTAATAAAGTGTTCATCTGTTAATTCCGTATGATTGAGATATTCTCGTGCTAAACCATCACCACCAATATATAATTCGCCCATAACACCAATAGGCAAAGGTTGTAAATGGGTATCTAATATATAAATTTGTGTATTATTGATCGGGCAACCGATGGGAATAAATGTAGCTGATTCTGGTAATTCTTGTATATGGTAATAAGATGAAAATGTTGTATTTTCTGTAGGGCCATAAACATGAGTTAAATGCTTTGGCGCACCATATTTGATAATCTTTCTAACCCATCTTAGATTAACAGCCTCGCCACCGAATAGTAAATATTGTAATGAAGCAAAAGCTTGCGGAACATCTCTGATAATCTGTTGAAATAAAGCTGTGGTTAAAAACAATACACTAATGCCTTTTTGTTGTAGCTGTAATGCAAACTCATGAGGCGAAAGGATTACATCTTTACTAATACCCACAAGTTGAGCGCCGTTAAGTAGCGCTCCCCAAATCTCGAATGTTGCTGCATCAAAAGAAGTGTTTGAGGCTTGGGCAATTTTATCTGAGGGTGACAATTTTATATAGTTTGTATTGCACACTAGCCGATTTACAGCTTTGTGAGCTATAGCTACTCCCTTGGGTTTTCCTGTAGAGCCAGAAGTGTAAATAACATAAGCTAAATTGTTAGATGTAACGTTATTTTCAAGGTTATTTTTGTTTTCTTGAGTAATAATATTCCAGTCTTTATCTATGCAAACGATTGGATTGATGAAACATTCAAACGACTTGAGCAAGTTTTCTTGTGTTAGCAACACTGAAACCTGTGCATCTTCCAGCATAAACTTTAGGCGTTCTTGAGGATAGCTAGGATCTAAAGAAAGATATGCTCCTCCTGCTTTCAAAATACCTAATAACCCAACTATCATTTCTAGAGACTGTGGAATGCAAATACCTACTAAGATTTCTGAACCTACTCCAATTTTTTGTAAGTATTGTGCTAGTTTATTGCTGCGATTATTCAACTCTTGATAAGTGAGTTGCTCGTTACCAAAGATTAATGCTATAGAATCAGGATGATGCTGTACCTGTTCTTCAAACAATTGATGGATACACTTATCATGAGGATAATTTGCCTGAGTGTTATTCCATTCCACTAATACCTGATGTAGCTCCACTTCACTTAATAGTGGTAAATTTGCAATGCGTTGTTCTGGATTTACAACAATGCTTGACAACAGAGTTTTAAAATGCTCTAGCATTCGGCTAATGGTAGCTTGCTCAAACACATCTGTGTTGTAAACTATTACGCCACGGAGTCCTTCAGAATGCTCCCAGTTTGCACCCCATAAGCTCCTAAAATCATCAGAACATTTCCATAAGTGTAGTTCTAAATCAAAGCGGGTTTTTTTTAAGTCAATATTCATAAAGCTAGGTACTAATCCAGACAGTTCTAGTACCGACATTGGCGCATTCTGGAAACTAAACACTACTTGAAATAACGGATGATGGCTCAAGTTGCGCTCTGGATGCAGTTCTTCAACTAGCTTGTCAAATGGCAAATCTTGCTGGCTATAAGCTCCTAGTGTTACTTCTCGGACTCTGCCTAAAAGTTCTCGAAAAGTTGGATTTCCAGATAAATTGCTGCGTAGTACTAAACTATTGACAAAAAAACCAATTAGACCCTCAATTTCGCTGCGATTACGGTTAGCAATTGGCGAACCAACCGCAATATCTTCTTGATGTGTATAGCGATAGAGTAAAGTTTTAAATGCTGCCAGCAGCGTCATAAAAAAGGTGACTCCTGCTTGCTGCGAAAGCTTTTCTAGTGCATCAGTTAGCTTTTTTGGTAACTCAAAAAATTGTGTTGCTCCTTGATAGCTTTGTATAGCTGGTCTTGGTTTGTCGGTAGGCAAATGCAGCATAGAAATACCATTTAATTGCTGCTGCCAATAAGTTAACTGTGTTTGCAGTACTTCTCCTTGTAACCACTCGCGTTGCCAGTGAGCAAAGTCGGCGTATTGAAGAGGCAGTTCTGATAGAAGCGCAGTTCGGTTCTGTACAAAAGCTGTGTACAGCGTTCCCAGTTCCCGAATCAGCACCCCAATAGACCAATCATCACAGATAATGTGATGCATATTCAGTAATAGAATATTTTCTGTGTTGGAAAGCACAAGCAACTTCACTCGCAGCAATGGCCCGGAAAATAAATCGAAAGGATGTTCTATCTCTGCGTTAACAATCCTTCTTGCTTCTAACTCTCTTTCTCCATCTGGTAGTAGCTGGAGATCTAATACAGAAATAGGTATTGTTAAGCTGGGTGCAATTGCCTGTAGGGGTTGCCCATCCAACACTATAAACGTCGTGCGTAAGGTTTCATGGCGACGCACAATTTCGTTAAAAGTCTGCTCCAGTGCTGTTAAGTTAAGCGAACCTGTTAAGCGAATTACTGTCAGCACATTATAAATAGTATTGTCAGGGATCAACTGGTCGAGGAACCATAACCGTTGTTGGGCAAAAGATACTGGAAAGACAAATACCTCTTCAGAAGACATATTGATTATTATTTTAAATGTGCTTTCTCAATACAGGCTCTTAACTGTGCGGCGAGAATCTGGATATGAGGTTTTCTCAGCATGGTTAGGTGATTACCAGGAATATGATGAATTTCCGTTCCTCCCATAGCTAACTGATCCCAACCCATACTTGTCTCTCCCTCGGCAATATTTAACTGAACTTTTGTTCTAAAAAGATTAATTCGCTTAGGGTAGACTTGTGGAACGTAGTTGATAACTGCTTGGCTATTGGCGTAAAAAACACGAAGCATAGGGATAATTGCCGACTCACTTAAAAGTCTTAACTTGGATTTTTCAGATATAAGGTTAACTGTAGTATCCTCCTTTTGGATGAAGTGCAATGACAGATTTGTTTGAAGCGATCGCGTTAGCGGCTCCCTTTGGAAATATCGCGTCAGTGATTCCCAAAAGGAGTATCTTACCAACTTCATAAAATTAGTCAATCGAGAAGTTAAACTGTTAATTTGGTTCTTGCTAGGAGCGGTAATTAGACGCAAATAATCGAGGAAAAATGGCCACATATATGGCACTACTGTAGTGAGAATAAACTTTAAAGTATTACTAAAAGAAGGAAGATTGCTTTTAATTGGTGCTATGGTGTCAAGCACAGCAAGTAGAGCTACTTCTTCACCAGAATTTTGGAGTTGTTGAGCCATCTCAAAAGCAACCCATCCTCCGAATGACCAACCCCCTAGAAAATAAGGCCCTTTCGGCTGTACTGAGCGTAATGCTTTAATGTAGTGGCTAGCCATATCCTCAATACGATTTAGTGGAGTTTCCCCATCAATTCCAATAGGTTGTAGCCCATAAAATGGTTGATTTATCCCCAATTGATGAGCTAATTCATAATAAGGGAAGACAACGCCAAAGATGGGATGCACGCAGAAGAAAGGTGGATTTGAACCATTGGTTTGAATTGGAACTAAAGAAGACCGTGACAGAGAATATGTCTGGGAATTTAAAGCAATTTCTAAACTTTCAATTGTTTGATTTAAAAACAGGTTCGATAAGGGTAAATTACACTCAAACTGTTTGTTTATCTGGTCTAATAAACGTACAGCCAGCAGCGAATTACCTCCCAAATCGAAGAAGTTATCATGAATACCTACATTTTCAACATTAAGAACTTCAGCCCAAATTTTTGCCAAGGTTAACTCAATTGGAGTCCGAGGAGCAATAAAGGCTTTATCTATTGAATGACTCACAGTATCAACTGCTTTTAGTGCATAGCGATCCACTTTGCCATTAGCTGTTAATGGTAGAGAATCCAGCATGACAAAAGCTGTTGGTATCATATATTCTGGTAATTTTTCTTTTAAGAATTCACGTAGTTCAATAATTGTTTTATCTGGCGGTGACTTAGAAACAATATAAGCTACTAAACGCTTATTATCATATAAATTACCTTGAGCAATTACAACTGCTTCTTGTACATTATTATGCTGGCTTATAACTATTTCAATCTCTGATAACTCAATACGGAAACCACGAATTTTTAGTTGATTATCGATGCGTCCTAAAAATTCGATATTACCGTCTGGTCGATATCGGGCTAAATCACCTGTTTTGTAAAGTCTGGCTCCTTTTTTACTATTAAAAGGATTTGAAAAAAACTTTTTAGCAGTTAATTCAGGACAGTTAAGATAGCCTCGTGCTAGCCCTTCACCACCGATGTATAATTCGCCTAAAATACCAATTGGTACAAGTTGTAAATGCTTATCTAATATATAAATTTCAGTGTTAGCAATTGGGCGACCAATGGGGGGTTTTTCGCTTACAGATTTAATTTCAGCAACAGTTGACCAAACTGTTGCTTCAGTAGGGCCGTAAGCGTTAAAAAAGCTCCGTTTAGAATTCCACCAACGTTTTACTATATCCTCATAACATGATTCGCCCGCACTAATAATAGTTTGCAATGCGGGGAGGGATTCTGTTGGTAAAACTGCCAAAACCGCAGGCGGAAGGGTGACATGAGTAATAGCTTTTTCGCGTAATAGTTGGAGTAAAGATTGTCCAGGCAGAAGACATTCTTTGTTTGCTAAATAAAGGGTTGCCCCTATTCCTAATGCCATCACAATCTCAAAAATTGAGGCATCGAAACTCAATGAGGCAAATTGCAGAATGCGGTTACTCGGTTGTAATTGAAAAACCTCAATCTGTGCTGCTACCAAATTAGACAGTCCTCGGTGTTCGATTAAAACGCCTTTTGGTTGCCCTGTTGAGCCAGAGGTGTATATGACATAAGCTAAGTTTTCAAGTGTTACGCAACTGGTTGGGTTTTCTTGGCTATGTTGTGTAATAGTTGCCCAATCTTTATCTATACTAATAATTGGTTTTGAGAATTCTGTAAAATGCTGAAGTAACTTTTCTTGTGTTAGCAGTACTGAAACTTGTGCGTCTTTCAACATGAAGTTAAGACGCTCTTGAGGATAGCTAGGATCTAAAGGTAAGTATGCACCACCAGCTTTGAGGATGCCTAATAGCCCGATGATCATCTCTGGCGAACGCTTTACACAAATGCCAACTAAAGATTCAGTTTCTACACCCATTTTTTTGAGATAATGTGCAAGTTGGTTGCTGCGTATATTTAACTCTTTGTAGCTGAGTTGCTGATTACCAAATACTAGTGCAGTTGCACCGATATTTTTATCTACTTGTGCTTCAAATAACTGATGAAAACATTTATTATCTGGGTAACTTTTCTTAGCGTTGTTCCAATCAATTAATAACTGCTGTCGTTCTCCTTTGGTAAGCAAAGGCAAATCTGAAAGACGCTGTTTTGGATTGGCGACAATACTTTCTAACAGTATTTGGTAATGTCCCAGCATTCGCGTAATAGTGCTTTGATCAAATAAATCGGTGCTATACACCACTTCTCCTTTTAAAGTTTCCAAGTCTTGCCACAGATGGAACTCTAAATCAATCTTTGCAATTTTGCTGTCGAAGTCGAATAGCGAAAGCTTTAACCTAGGTAACTCTAGCGCTTCAATGGGAGTATTTTGCAGGCTAAATACAACCTGAAATAAGGGATGGCGGCTCAAATCTCGCTCTGGGTGAAGTTCCTCCACCAGCTTTTCAAAGGGTAAGTCCTGATGAGTGTATGCTTCTAAAGTTACCTCTCGCACTCGATTTAATAATTCTTGAAACGTCGGGTTCCCTGAGAAATCTGTACGCAGCACCAAACTATTGACAAAAAAACCAATTAACCCTTCTAATTCGCTACGGTTGCGATTAGCGATCGCTGAACCAACTACAATATCCTCTTGCTGCGTGTAGCGATACAGCAAAGTCTGGAAGGCTGCCAGCATTGTCATGAACAATGTAACATCTTCTTTGCAGCTAAGTACCTCTAGCGCTTGAGTTAAGGAGTGTGGCAGCTCTAAAAATTGTTTTGCACCCCTGTAGGTTGGAATTGCTGATCTAAGTCGGTCAGTAGGGAGATTCAGCGCCGAAATACCGTCTAACTGCTTTTGCCAATAAGCTAACTGTGTTTGTAGTGGCGAACAGCCGTTTACCCCTACGCTTTGTAGCCACTCCCGTTGCCATTGGGCGAAATCTGCATACTGAATGGGGAGTTTTGGCAAGGACGCTCGCTTATCTTCTACAAAAGCTTTGTATAATACCCCCAGTTCTCTAATTAACACTCCAATTGACCAGCCATCTGCAACAATGTGATGTAGATTTAGCAGCAGCACATATTCTACTTCATCTAGTTGTAGCAACTTCACTCGCAACAATGGCCCGGTAGTGAGATTGAAGGGACGTTGAGCCTCTGCGGTTGCGATTCGCCGCACTTGTGTCTCACGTTCTTGGCTCTCGAAATTGCGTAGATCTATTAGGGGAAAAGGTATGGTTAAGCTGGGTGCGTTAGCGCAGCTTTCCGCAGCGATCGCCTGCACTGGTTCTTGCTGTACCATAACAAACCTAGTGCGTAAGATTTCGTGGCGACTGACAATTTCATTGAATGTCTGCTTGAAGGCAGTGAAGTTCAGAGAACCTGTCAGACGAAGTGCTGTTGACACATTATAAAATGGATTGCCCGGTGCTAACTGATCAAGAAACCACAATCGTTGCTGGGCGAAAGAAGTGGGGAAGATAAAAACCTCTGCATCTTCAGAAAAATTAAGTTCTTCATCATCTGTAAGGTTATTAAAAATATACTTGCTCATCAGAATATCTTTCCCAACAAAAGAGTATGAAGAGAGAGGGCTGATATAGTAAACTTATTTCTTCTACAACGATAATGCATTCGCTAAAAGCAACCCATATTTTACATCCTATCACTGTAAATGACGCCTTCTAACGCAGATAATAGGACAACCAAAAGTCAATATAAAAATCGATATTATAGCTCCATCAAAGATATTTGAAGTAAATCTACACGTTGATATGAATAAAATTATTCACTTTGGTAGATGTAGGCATCCTCTATTTTTCATAAAACTTTTAAGCTAGAAAAATTTGATAAATAAACTTGTTAGCAGATTTATGAGTCAGACAATTTTAGATTTGAGATTAATGAATACTTGTTTCAATTTCTACGTTGAAATATAAAAATAATCTATAGCTTGCGATGAAGGAATAGCATAGTCAACATAATTCGTAATTGATAATGACGCTCAAGGTCTCGCTACCGCGACGCAGGAGCGTCCAGAGCGAATTAGTAATTATTTGGTCAACTAAGATACTTTTGGTTGCTGCCATAAGACGAGTTTCAATTGGGGGCAGTTGCAAGCCCCATTACTAATTTCTCCTTCGTGATTAGCTAGCCAATCATAAATTTGTGCAGCTTTTGCTAATGCCGCTTTTTCTGAACGATAAAGCCCAGGAGTAGGACAGTAGGCTTGCCCATTGATGTGTACAGCTGCAATCTGCCAATAGTCGCTGTCTTCACCCTCCGGCACAACGTCTAAAAATCCGCTATTGTAAGACTCGATTATTCCTATGTTCATCTACAACCATCAAACTTTAAACTCAGGCGACAACAAAGCTGATGCCAGCTAATTCTTGCGAATCAAAGCTGGAATCATGAGGGAATACAGTAGCAACCCCTGAAGAATGATTGTGGATTCGTAGTCAATGAAAATCTGAATTATTGGTCACTTTTTGGCTTGATTTCATTATTGGCAACAACATCACATAAAAATTGCATCTATTCTTAACGAGTCGGTAGATATTTAATTCGTACTTTCACGTTGAGAGAGAACCAAGCTATGTTAAAGATACTTGCGGTTATGAGCAATGGTGTCTCAAAGATTTTTGAACTAGTCTGGCAACGTATAGAGTCATAGATCTAAACTTTGAGTAAGAGAATAAGGGTTTTCCTTGTGCTGCAAATTATGGAATGGGCAAAAGTACCTACCAAATTGTTGAAGTTTGCCAAATCCTTGCTGAGGATAACCCGAAACTGAAGGGTAAGAACTAACTTTGATTACTTTCATTATTTTTTCAATTGTTCTAAATAAACAGCAACCCCCATCATAATGCTGTTACATCTTTGTTAAGAATAGTTACAACTTCTTAACACAAGGAAATATTTCTTATGGTAGCCTCACTTGAGAAAAATGCACCACATCAAGTAGTTATTATTGGTGGTGGCTTTGGTGGACTGTATACAGCAAAAGCTCTGAAGACAGCAAATGTAAATGTTACTCTCATTGATAAACGTAATTTTCACCTATTTCAGCCGCTTTTATATCAAGTTGCCACAGGTACGCTATCACCTGCTGATATTTCCGCACCATTACGATCTGTATTCAGCAAAAGCAAGAATACAAAAGTGTTATTGGGAGAAGTAAATGATATCGATCCAAAAGCGCAACAAGTTATTTTAGGTGATGAAGTAGTACCTTACGATACATTAATTGTTGCCACAGGTGCTAACCATTCCTATTTTGGTAAGGATAACTGGAAAGAATTGGCTCCTGGTTTGAAAACTGTTGAAGATGCCATAGAAATGCGTCGCCGGATATTTTCGGCATTTGAAGCGGCAGAAAAAGAAACCGATCCCGAAAAACGCCGTTCCTTGTTGACTTTTGTGATTGTGGGGGGTGGGCCTACCGGTGTAGAATTATCAGGTGCGATCGCGGAGTTGGCATACCAAACTCTCACAGAAGATTTCCGCAGCATCAACACCTCAGAAGCGAGAATTTTACTATTGCAAGGGGGCGATCGCATCCTCCCACACATTGCGCCAGAATTATCGAAAGTAGCAGCAGAATCTTTGCAAAAGTTGGGTGTCGTTATTCACACTCAAACCAGAGTGACAAATATTGAAAATAACATTGTTACTTTCAAGCAAGGCGATGAATTAACCCAAATTACCTCAAAAACTATATTGTGGGCAGCAGGTGTTCAAGGTTCGGCTATGGGGAAAGTCCTAGCAGAAGGTACAGGTGTAGAGTGCGATCGCGCCGGACGTGTGATTGTAGAACCGGACTTGACTATCAAGGGTTATAAAAACATTTTTGTAGTGGGAGATTTAGGCAACTTCTCCCATCAAAATGGTAAACCCTTACCTGGTGTTGCACCTGTAGCCAAACAACAAGGAGAGTATGTAGCTAAACTCATTAAACGAAGGCTTCAAGGTCATACTTTGCCACAATTTCGTTACAATGACGTGGGTACTTTGGCGATGATTGGGCAAAATTTAGCTGTTGTAGATTTAGGCTTAATCAAACTCAAAGGTTTTATTGCTTGGGCTTTTTGGCTAGTAATTCACATCTACTTCTTAATCGAGTTTGACACTAAATTAGTAGTAGCAATTCAGTGGGCATGGAATTATATCACTCGTAATCGTCGCTCAAGATTGATCACAGGTCGAGAAGCTTTTGTAGAAGCAAAAACCGTTAACAATAGCGTGCAACAGCCTTCTGGGACACCTCTGTAACTTCAGGTATCACAGCATTAGTCAACAATGGTACAAGGAGCTATTGGAGTGCCGTGTTGGTGGGAAATCTTGGGCGAAGTATTAACTGTTGTAGGAAAAAGTTCATCCCAATGTGCCTACTGAATCGAGTTTAGGAGATGGAGCCAAAGAAATCGGCAGTGAAGAAGATATTGCAGGTGTTGAGAGTGTTGAAATCATGATTTTGATACTTTGCCCACACAGGATTACATCAATCCTCACCAGTTATGGCACGGCTAGATTAGTCAAGAAGACAGCAAAAAAGCTGAGACTAAAATAAGAAGAAAAATTCAAGAGTGTCTCAGCTATGTTCACAATTGTATCTCGCCTAGATGTAATACCAATTCCAGAAAAGAATGAATAGGTACTTTACATCTATACATTAAATCGGAATAACAACACATCTCCTTCCTGCACAACATACTCTTTTCCTTCACTACGAACTAACCCTTTCTCCTTCGCAGCATTCATAGAACCAGTCGCTACTAAATCTTTATAAGCAACGGTTTCAGCGCGAATAAATCCTCGCTCAAAATCAGTATGAATTACACCTGCGGCTTGGGGTGCAGACATCCCTGCATGAATTGTCCAAGCACGAGTTTCTTTGGGGCCACAGGTAAAATATGTCCGTAAACCTAAAAGAGCGTAAGTAGCACGAATTAAAGACTTCAAACCACCTTCTTGCACACCCAAGGATTCAAGGAAATCGGCTTTATCTTCTTCTGGTAACTCTACTAATTCAGCTTCAACTTGAGCCGAGACTATCACAACTTGAGCATTTTCTGTTGCTGCAATTTCCCGGACTTTTTCGACAAAATCATTACCCGTTGCTAACTCATCTTCAGATACATTAGCAGCGTAAATAATTGGCTTATAAGTGAGTAAGTCTAATCCTTTAATAATTTCTGTCTCTTCTTCACTTAAACTCACCTGGCGTACAGATTTACCTTCATTTAAAGCAGCAGCTAATTTTTCTAGCACTGTGACTTCAAACTGTGCATCTTTGCTGGTACGAGCTAGTTTGCGGGTGCGGTCAATCCGCCGCTCAATTTGGGCTAAATCTGATAAACCCAATTCTATATTAATGATTTCAATATCTCGCGCTGGGTCAACAGAACCAGCAACATGGATAATATCATCATTCTCAAAACAACGCACCACATGGACAATAGCATCTACTTCCCGGATGTGGGATAGAAATTGATTTCCTAGTCCCTCACCCTGACTTGCACCTTTAACCAAACCAGCAATATCCACAAACTCAACACGCGCTGGGATAATTTGCGCCGAACTGGAAATTTTAGCGAGAACGTTTAACCGCTCATCCGGTACTGCGACAACGCCGACATTCGGTTCAATCGTGCAAAAAGGAAAGTTAGCCGCTTCTGCTTTGGCGTTAGCAACTACAGCATTAAATAAAGTAGATTTTCCGACGTTGGGAAGTCCGACAATTCCGGCTCTTAGCATTTTGGATTTTGGATTAAAGTACAAAGATAATTAAACAGGTTCAGGTATGGTTTGGGGAATTGGCCCTGGAACCGGCTGGGGAATGGGAGCGGGTACTGGTTCTGGTACGGGATCTGGTAACGGTTGGGGAATCGTTGGCCCTGGTGTAGGTTCGGGACTTGGTAAGGGATTGGGTTCAGGAGTGGGTATCTGTGGTTCAGGTATGGAAATGGCAGTGGGATTAATCATGGTCGGTCTAATTAAATTATTCGACTTTCTCAAGCTAGATGACAACCTCAAATTCTGACATCCCCCCAAATAGCTATACCCAGCTATACTATCTGTTTCTAATTGATTAATACTTATTTTTTATAAAAAGGCGTCGGGAAAACCCATTCCTTCTCGGTAGGTGATGAAAAACGCTCCGACGCCTTAACAGTCAACAGTTAACAGTCAACAGTTAACAGTCAACAGTCAACAGTCACCGTGAAATCCCATCCCCTTTTAAAGGTGAGATGAGCTTAACTATCAGGACTTACGCACTCAGATCCCCCAACCCTCTTAAAAAGGGGGCTTTATAAATTCTCCCCTTTTGAAGGGGAGCCAGCGCGGTCTTCTCTACTTTGAGGCTGCGCCAAGGGGGTTTCCACGCCACTCCCCACAACGGATAGCGCAGCGTAAAGCCTT
>NZ_VJXY01000065.1 GCF_014831675.1 Komarekiella delphini-convector SJRDD-AB1
CGTTCTTTGCGTTTCTTGAAAGAATCTATTTGTTTTGAAATTTTTTCTTTAAGAAATTCTGCTTTAGTACCTTCGGCGCTGGACTTATCGATTGTGTGAATTACGATATCAGGAAACTCAGCACACAAACCGATAAATTTAATAAGTTGTCTTGGATCAAGAAATATAAAAGTTATAACTAGTTTATCAGAGTTAAGAATTAGGCTATCTAGTTCGCCTGTGTACTCCTCAGCTAGTATTTGAAGCTTTGCGCTGAATTCTTTGGAATTTTTAACTGGGTAGCTTACCTGTACCCTCGATTTCTCATCCATTCATCACCTCATGCATAAAATCCAAGAAATGTTTTGGCTGAAGTTTAACTCACATTTAACAATAATTGCCTATAAACTAGCCAACTCAACACGTAGACGTGCCAAGGATACCCCATTAGCACCTAGCCTCCCTTCGGTTGATGACTAGGGTGAGCAAGACTACTGGCTAGTTTTCGCAGCTTGTTTTTGCTCGTCCCCCAACACCGGGAAGTATCGCCGAGCGTTAAGGGGTTTCTTCCACCCAGTCAACTCAAACAGGTACTCATCAGGGTCAAGATTAAGCATCGTTGCCCATTGATTGATTTGACTGCCGTTGATGTTTATCCGCTCACACAGATCAGTCTTAGTTAGCCCCTGTTTAGCATCATAATCAGAATGTGAGAATGTGATTTTGCCTCTGGGTATGTCCTCAACCTTCTCTCTGAGAGATGATAACCCCGCGTTTATTAGAGCTTGCCGTAGCCCATCAATTTCTGTTCTGAGGGAGTTAATCTCATCATTAAACTCCTTTTGTTGTTCGGCTACGGTTGCCTCTAAACCATCGATTTCGGTGGTTTTAACCTTAAGCTGCTTTACCTCTTGTTCGAGGTTTTCTGGCATCACTTCAATAGGAATATTGCCCTCTAAATAATGCTCAAGTATAATTGTGAGAGCTTGAGACGCTTTCTTGATTTTGTGTGTTTTCATCCACTTCTCTAAACTAGCGTAGAGGCTGAAATCAAGATATGCCGTGACTTTAGCATGATTGTCTAACCAGTCTTTTGTAGCCATATACTGCTATATCTGTATTGGTAATTTAAAGTCAGTTACATTAAATTTAAAACAAATTAAAGTGAGATACTGGTGTGTTAATAGTAATTTACTAATGCACGTTGGCAGCTTACTGCATCAGGTTAAGAAAGTTAAAGTAAGTTACTAAATTTAAAAAGTGTCGGACTCTAACCATCTAAACAGCAAAGGGTATCTGACCTAGACGAAATAAGGTAAGCAGTTTTGAGCTATTATCAATTAAGTAAATTACAGCAGCAGATAAATTAAGGTACAGTAAGTTAACTTTTTAAAAAAGTTGCTTGCTTTAATATACTAAAAGATTATTAGTAAACTAAAGCACCTTACCGAGTAAGTTACTATCGCTAAAACCCAGACAAGGGGAGGGTGTTATCTAAAATGTGTTTGGTGGTAGCACAACACATCAAAGGCAAGCGATCGCTTTTAAAAGGAGATGGTTGATATTATGAATGCAGGAATTTAGGGCATAAATTATGTCGTCAGTCACGATTAACCTGCCAGAAGAAGTATTTAGCGCCCGTCGCCTTTCTCCAGAAGAGTTTGTGCGCGATATGCGCCTTGCTGCTGCTATCTACTGGTATCAGAAGCAGGAAATCTCTATGGAGAAAGCAGCCAACGTTGCTGGGTTAAACCGCCGAGACTTTCTAGCCGTCCTAGCCCGTGAACAAGTGGATGTCTTCGCTGTTGACGAGGATGATTTGCAGAGCGAGTTGAACCGTGGCTGAACTGCCTGCTATCAACACATCCCCATTGATTTTTTTGACCAAGGGCAGCTTTCTTGATTTGTTGCTTTTAATTAGTCCATCAATTATTGTTCCTGCCTCTGTAGCCGCAGAAATTCAGGCGTATGGGTCAACAGACGTAACAGCAGCGGCGCTCAAGAATACTGATTGGTTGGTTGTACAAGAAACACCACCAGTCCCGAATGTAATTCAAAACTGGGATTTAGGTCTAGGTGAGTCAGCCGTACTGACCTGGGGCTATGTAAATCCAGGTACAGAAGTAATTCTGGATGATTTAGCAGCCCGTCGTTGTGCTGCAACTTTAGGAATCCCGGTACGCGGGACATTAGGCATTGTTATTACTGCAAAACTTCGAGGCGTAATTCCTGCTGCACGTCCAGTTTTAGAACAATTGCGCCAGTGTGGGATGTATTTATCTGACCGCGTGATAAATCACGCATTAGCATTGGTAGGGGAATAGATGCGTTGGCCCCAAGCCGTGAGCAGATTATACAATAAGTTGGTCATCGCGCTGCAACCATAAGCAGGTTTTATCATCCAACGAATTCATGCGGGTTGTAGCGATTGCGATTGATAAGTTGGAATTGATTACTTGAGTGAGCGGTGGTGACACCAACGGAGTTACAATACTTTGGGTCATCAATTACACGTTTGTCAGATAACGTGTAATCCCCTCAGCGGTGAAAAAATGAAAGTAGACGGCAACGGACAAGGCAAGATTTTAAACCAAGACGAATTGAGGCGATTGTTCACCGAAGGATTTCTTACTCCCCGCGATCGCGCTCTGTTTGGAATTTGCCTGTTTACTGGTTGTCGCGTATCAGAAGCGTTGGCTCTCCAGACGACTGATATCAAATCTGGTGCTATCACTTTCCGAAAGTCTACCACCAAAGGCAAGCATAAAACCCGGATTGTAGACATTCCACCAACGCTAGCAGCAATCATGGACGAGTACCAACCCAAAAGTTCTGTGATGTTTCCCGGTATGCGCGGTGTAACTGAACGTCTGACCCGATTCATGGCAGACAAGATTTTACGTGATGCTTGCAAGCGAATTGGAGTAGAGGGAGTCAGCACCCATTCGTTTAGGCGAACTGCCCTCACGCAGATGTCCAGCGCTGGAATACCTTTGCGAACTATTCAGGAAATCTCTGGCCACAGCGACCTGGGAACGTTGCAGCGCTATCTAGAGGTTACGCCAGAGCAGAAGCGCAAAGCGGTTTCGGTGATTGGATTTTAGATATGAAGCTACCTATATAAAATAATTAGCATTGGCTTCTGTATTCCCTATTTCATTAAATATATTCAACATAGATAAAAATTAATGGACTACACAAAACATATTCAATGGTCTAAAACCTGCGTAGAACTAATTAACCAAGAGACAGTACAAAAAATGACGAAAGACATCAATAAATTTTATTTAGCTCAAACTGATGTAGAAACTATGAAGATTATGAGTAATTATATGACTCAAATGGCTGAATTAGTTGAGCAAATAAAACTATATAGTTACAATCCAAATTTAGCTCAAAAAGAAATTAATTTAATTAACCTGATGTGTTTACAAGTCCGACAATATAATCCAAACTTTAATTTACCTATCCATCCTGGTTTCTAATATTAGTGACTACAATGTTAATCACTTCAAAGACTAAATTAGGCCGATTAGCGGGTTAATTTACTTTTGTATAAAATTTTATTAATTAATTTTGATGCCCTTCAAGGCAGTTTTTGAAGGGCTTTTTTAGCGATTATCTATAGATTTAGTAGATTAAGTTTACTGGAATCTCTCCTATACATTCAAACTCTTCGTCCCATCTTGGGATACGTTTCTTCCAGTACTCGATAGAACTGTCATCTAATCTCTCTTGTTTTAAAGATTCTAGATGGGAGAGTTCGACTTTTGTTAATTTTTCATATCGGTCTTCAAGCTGCCGGATTCGCTCACTCAGACTGCTATCAGATAATTCAATAAAGACTGTGCAATCACCGTCGCCGCATGACGGATAAACACTGTTTTCATCTACAAAAGAAATAGCCAATCTGTCAATTCGGCATCCGTAGTAATACCGCAAATCTATACCTGTATCTCCAAAGTAGCCTTTTTTATGTAGATGCGGGATTATCTCAGTGTGTTCATTCCCGTAATAGCAGCAAGAATTGGTGAGAACGTCGCCCGGTCTTAAAGCTTGATTGCTTGCAACTGTAATCGTATTAAAAGAATAAGCTCTTAGCCTGTAGGCTATGCGGTTATGAACTACTGCCACATCAGCGTCAAGGTGATAGACATAGACTGGCAGATTTTGCGGTTTAATTTTTAGAATTTCTTCTCTCACATTATTCGTCCTTAACTGATTTTTGGTAGGCATCAATGCCTTAACTACCTGCTCACTTAAAGCATTTGAAGAATTCTCCAACCATTTGTATTCATTTCATCATTTACAAAATCACAAAATGGAGAAAGAAGAGGCATAATAGAGTCCTCATCTTTTGCCCTATAGAAACCTACTACTTTCCTTTCTTGTCTTAAGTTATAGACTTGGAAGCACAAAGCCTTAATAAAATCATTTTTATTTAAAATACCTTCTATACTTAATTCACTTTTAATATTGGCATCTCCTTCAAATTCAATAGGTGAAAATATTCTTTCATTTTCTTTGCCAAATGCTGAATACCAAAGAATACCACTTACTAAATTTTTCAATTTTTGATTTTCAAATAGAGGAAATATAGGAATAGAATTAACTTTAAAATCGGCAGGTATAGGTATAAGAGATAAGTCAATTAATAATATGGTTGAACCAGCTTCAAATTGACCTTGTTTAACAAGTCCTTTGATTTTTTTTATGATAGTTTCAATAAAATCTTTTTGGCGAGAATAAGAATAATCTTGTTCTCCCTGTTTTAAAGGATTAATGGCAGTTATAGCTATTGCTGTAGTATTTCCAGCTTTTAATTGGTTTTCAATAGAGACTTGGGCATCTAATCCTTGCTCCATAGCTTTGATATAATTTTCTTCTCCTCCACCAAATCCTAGTGTCTTTATCTCTATGAAAAATTCTTTACCCTCTAAATTAACTTTAAAGTCAGGTGTTTTATTTGTGTTTTCGGGAACTTTTTCTAATAAAATACCTTTACTTTTTAGTGATAAGTAAGTTGCCGCTTCACTATAATCACGCAAAGCTTGCTGCAATTCTACATGATATCCGATTTCATAATTTTTAAGTCTATTTAGTATACTATTCCTTGTTTTTCTAATAAATTCATCGTTTTCAGCAGCATCAATTTCTTGACACATCTCAAGTGAAAAAGCATTTAAAAGAGGATTAATTGTAATATAACCTAAATGATTCTGTCGCAAAGAAAGGATTTTTGAATAAAGCATAAATATATTAGTTGTAAATATTCTCACTTTGTATTATTGTATAATACAAAGATGAAAACAAACATAACTTCTCAATATACTTAAATCAACAGATTCAAAAACACCTGCTATGTTAGGCAGGATGAGCCATTACCACAGTTTGGCGTAGAAGGAGTTAGCACCCATTCGTTTAGGCGAACTGCCCTCACGCAGATGTCCAGCGCGGGGATACCTTTGAGGACTATTCAGGAAATCTCTGGACATAGTGACCTGGGTACTTTGCAGCGTTATCTGGAGGTCACGCCGGAGCAGAAGCGAAAGGCTGTTTCTGTGATTGGGTTTTAGATTACATACCACAAAAAATACTCATAATTTCTAGGAAAAAATTGGTTCTAGATTCTGGAATTGGAATTTGATGCTGCGTATTTATCCCATGAACAAAATCAATTCCATAACTAACCTGTATGAAATCTCTCACCCCAGAAGTAATTCGAGCTATAACCCCCATGTTTATGGCAACTATTGGAGCGGTCATTGGTGTTGCTGTTTTAGTCTCGCCAAAAATCACTGATGCCAAATGGTCTGCTGGACTTGGACTTGCAGGAACAGCAATAGCTGGTGCTGCTGGCCTTGCTCAAACTAGCAAAAATGAGCCGGACTTTTCAGTGAGCAAGCAGGGAGACAACTTGAAAGTTGAAACCCCAAGTTCTGAGCCAACGGATGGACACTAAGAAAGTAAAGATGAGAGTCTGGGGCTTTTTGTATTTATTTGTTGAACCATTTATTACAAGAAGAAATGGCTCAACAAATAGATTACATCTGCGGAAACTTCTTAAGAGTATTATCGACCAAACACCTTATTGAGGTGTGATTACAAGCGTTTATCATAACACTTTTAGCAAATCGACGAGATCAAATCAATATGACTACTATTCAAAAACAAGCGACAACTTCTTGTTATGAGAGGTTAGAACCTTCTCAACCTATAGAAAAGCCAGACTCGTCTAGTAAAGTTAATAAATGGAATAAGAGATGGGTCTTGAGCAATATACTTGATAGGAAGCAAGAACATTTCATTTTAGATGACATGAAATTGCTCCTAGTCAAGTCAACTGATAATCAATTTCAAGCCACCTTATCTTATTACATTACTTCCAAAGGGTGGAGAACAGAAACAAGCCAAATGCCAGGAATACGAATAGTTTTAAAGGACTCTAGGGGAATCGGTTTTGCCAACTGGTCTATTGATAATCTTCAGGTAGGTTGTGGAGATAATCACCAGTATCGAGAACATCAAACAAATTTCAATCTTTATGCTTTTGAAAATATTTTCAAAGTAGAAAGAGATATTAATAATGGTAGCGTTTATAATTGTTAACTTGAAATTTTCAATGCTAGGCATAGTCTAGCCACGACAGAGCAAGAAAGGTGGGCAGCATCAGCACTCTTAATGCTTACATTGAGCAAATTATCAATTTAAGGAGGCTAGTATTTCTTACTTTTTGCTTAATTGGCTAATTAAATCAATCTAAAATCAATAAATTAATTAGTGCAGCAGGCTGCTGCACAATTTGTATTTCAACTTATCTCAAGCATTGGAGAATCGACATCTAAAAGCCAATTTTCATCAATAAATTCTAGATTTTCATCATAAACAAGAACTAATTCACCAATCTTTTGAGTGTGATTATTTGATGTTTGTGTAGCATCAACCGCATCAGCTATGAGGAAAAACTTTAGTTGTAAAAAACGTTCAGTGTGAGTAACGCCAATAGAACTGCTAACTAATTCAGCTTCTAGAGGACGAGGCAATGTAATTGTTTCATAATATTCATCTTGTTCATCCCAGTAACCGCACACTTTATAATCACATTGGTTAAGATGTTCTTGAACAAGAATGTTGGCATCTAAATTTTCTAATATTTCAGTTAAATCTCGCCAGACTTGATGATTTTTTAATTCGAGTCTTGTCATAGTTATGTGGGTTTAATGTTCTGTTACCAAACCAGGGAAGTGTAATATACCATCAATAAATTTTGCATGAAATCGGCGGTCGCCACCTTTACCTAAGACTTTAGATTTCAAATCGTAACCTGATTCTTGGGAAGCCACCAACCCAACATTACCGCGAGGAGGTACTTGACCTTTCTCAATGGCTTTTAAATGCTTACCTTTCTGATCATATTTTAATCCCAGTTTTATTTGTTCACTGGCAAACGAAACTAGCAGACCACCGACTGAAACATATACAATATCAGGTTGAATATCTGCCCAATTATCTGATAAGGGTTCCATGAAATTTATACTGGTATTGTAGAAGCATAATTTATTTGAGTTAAGTAACTACTTTAAGTAACTACGTTACTTGATTACTCAATGTTAATCTCATCAAATGCTTGCTCCAAAAGGATTCTTAGAATTTCTGATTTCTTTCTACCAGTCCTGTTAGCGAGGTTAGTTAGCTTCTTGTGCATATCTGGAGACAAATCCAAACTAACTCGAATAGGTTTCTCCTTCCGAGGTGAATCCTTAATTAACTTATCTAACAAATCATTAGGTTCTTTCTCTAAATCTTGCTCTGACTGTCTAGTTTGTTTAGAGCCATCAGCAGGTTTACCATTTTGTTCTTCTCTACCAAAGATAAATTTATCAAGTTTCTCGTTTAAGGGTTTTCGTTTATTATTCATTTAAGCAAACTCCAAATTTCTTGACATAAAGAATCAAATTCTTCAGCAGCTTCTTTAGCCCCTTTCATTGACCAAACAGTTGTATCCTGAGAAAAAGAATCAGCAATAGCCTGTCGATTATGAATTACAGTTTTTAGTAAATTTACGCCAGGGATTTCTTTTAAAAATGTCAAAGCTTCATCTTTTAATCGAGTATTTTTAGCAGCACGAGAAATAAATATTGCAGGCAAAGGTAAACCCCCAGATATTTTCTGGGCTGATTTAATTAAACGAATTGCCTCACTTGCAGAATGTAAGTCTAATCCTGTTGGTTGAATTGGAGTTACTGAAACATTTGATAAACATAAAATTGCGCGTGTAGATTCAGTAACATTGGGTGCGCCATCTACAACTACAAACGCATAGTTTTCTGCCAAAACTGGCAGTTGTTCAATTAAGTCATTTGCATCAATAATTTTGGATGTCGGAATGATATTACCAAGGGCGGACATCCAAAAAGAACCACTCGCTTGAGCATCAGCATCAATGAAATGGACTTTTTTACGTTTTTTATGCAGCCAAAAAGCAAAATGCACGGCAGCCGTAGTCTTGCCGCACCCTCCTTTTTGGTTACAAAACGAGATAACTGGCATTTCAGGAACTCAATTACTTAACTTAGTTGAGTATAAGTGCCAAGAGTAAAAGACGCTATATCCAGTTGTCTGTTTGTAAATCCTGCCTTTAGTGGCTAAATCAATGATTATTTAATGAACTTAATTAAGTAAAATACAAAACTCTATATTTATCCGCGTTAAGCCAATTCGCTGTAACGTTTACCCACTGGACAATTCAAACAGTTTGTTTCGTCACATAAACGGCAGATAGTTAAGGCAGTGTCCTTCGTTTTTGTCAGGGAAAACAAGATTTGGTTAGTGATGCGGCATAAATTTTGGCGGTCTTTTGAAGATAGAGAAGCGATGGCTTCCTCAAGTGCCTTAAGCCGCGCTTGATGGAGCTTGCTCACCAGAGCTTCCCCTTCTTTTGTCAATTTCAACTCCACAGCCCTGCGATCCACAGAGCAACGTTCACGGAGAATTAAACCTTGTTTCTCCAGTCGCTCTACAAGTCGCACTGCACCAGGATGCGACATCCTAAGGGCGCGGCGCAATTGTTCAATCGGTATCCCTGGTGCATGTCTTACCAAGCACATAGCCTCGGCTGCCGGCCCTGCATCATCGATCATTCGCTCCACCGACTGGGCAACGGAATCTGTCAAGGCAAGGGACAAAGCCCCCAGCACATTCGCAAGGTTAGTGTTTTCCATCCCTAAATTATATGCGTGAAGCATATTGACATCAAGTAAATTTGCTGATTATTATATGCTTCACGCATATATTTAACTTCTCCATGATCCGACCTACAAAACCCGAAGATGCAGTGGCACTGATTGACGTAGCCAACACAATCGGTTTCCAACCGCACGAGATCGAGGCTCTCGGCAAAATGCTGGCTGACTACTTCGGCGGTAACACCGACAGCGATCCCTTCTGGATCACCGACTTTGATGACAAAGACGGCCCGGTGGGGGTCGCCTACTGTGAGCCGGAACGAATGACCGAGCAGACGTGGAATCTACAATTGATAGCCATTCGCCCCGACCACCAGGGACAAGGACGCGGTGGCAAACTGCTGCACTACGTTGAAGAAACTTTGAAGGCGCGTGGTGGACGAATGCTACTGGTGGAAACCTTAGCGAGCTTCGAGCGCACAAGGAAGTTCTACGCGAAGTGCGGCTACGAGGAGGAGGCTCGCATTCGGGACTTCTACACGGCAGGGGCTGATAAGATTGTGTTTCGTAAAGTGTTGAATGCGGCGTAGACTACAGTAACCCATGAACAAGTTTTAGTTCAGAAGCGAAAGGATAGCAAAGTAAGAAAATTTAGAACAGTATTTCTTAAACTGGTGGCTCAACACCAGCAAGATCAAGAGTTTTGAGAGCCATCCTTTCGCATCTCTATTGCGCGGTCGAGGCTAATTTCTAGATGTCCAGAACTTGGAGCCAGTTGTAGTGAAGCGGTAAGGCTCGCGCCACGACTTCCTATTGACTGCAAAAGATGCTTCGCTTAAGATCTGCATCATTCCTGAAGTGAGTCAGTCTTGCATTTACTAGAGTACATTAATTTAGGTAAAACTTTTGTGGCACCTAGTAACTTGATGCAAGGCTTTGTCAAGCCACGCGCTCTCGCTCAAACCTCAAGTAGTCGCCCACTAATCTATATTTCCTACTTTTTAACAGTTTTGCTACTTCTGTTATTAACTCTGTAGCGGTTGAAGGCTTTTGAATATAAGCTTGAAATCCAGATGCAAGTGCTTTTTTATCTGCTTTATCTTCAGTATTTCCAGTAAAAGCAATTGCGGGAATACTGCAAGTCTGTGGATGCGTCAGTGAACGAATTTTTTGTATTAACCAATACCCATCCAGATAAGGCATAGTAATGTCTGAAATTAAAAGATCCACCGGGGTTTGTTTAGTTACCTCTAATCCTGTTAAGGCACTAGATGTTGCGAGTACTTGAATTCCATAGCTTTCAAGAAGCTGGGTCATTACTAGAAGCATATCCTGGTGATCATCTACAACAAGAATTGTCACTCCTTGGAAGATATTTATGTTTGTTCTATCGTCTGAAGAATATACAGATGGTAAATCTAATGTCATGATGTTGTTAGGCCGTTATTTGCCTGATAGATGACGGACGAAGTCCTGCTAGCGGCTAGCCTCTAACTGGCCGCCTAGTGGGCACCTAGTGTGTTATCAACTTGATTAAAACAGCTAAGTGAATCAGGTCTCTCTAACCTGAGTCTTATTTCCTAAATCTGAAATTGAGAAATTATTTTACTCGTTAGTGTTGCTTGTTACAGTATTCAGCATTCTTGACACAAGTTTTCCGGGGGTAATAATTACTTAATCCATACAGAAAGCTTAATAATTTAACAATATGGGAGCGATTGCGCCTTTTAAATTCCCATTAACTTTGTCAACAATATTTTTGCTTCGACATACCCCTGTTTAGGCATAAATAGAACTTAACAGCTAGTCAGAAATTCCATTGCTTACTTTTGTTTCTTAAAAGCACCTCATTCCATAAGTAAATCCCTCATTATTAGTTAATGAGCATTGATGCAATCTATATCAGGCGTTCGCTTCAATTTAGCCCAACGTCACATCAATATATGGTTAGTAGTACACATGAGTGACCTCGCTTTTTGCTTCCATAACCTACCCTTGGATCATCATCAATTCAAATTTTTTGCTCTTGATATTATCAGGCAGTCAGGTTGACCACCGCAAATTAGGTGCGCTCTTTTAGACTTCGCTTCTTTTAGATGTTATGGCTTATGAGTAGACGACCAGCCAAACAACTGACGCAACCTTTGGGACGGATTGAACTTGAACACCCAACGTTCTCGCGTTACTTTGAAATAGAAAATACCAAAATTCCGCAGAGAAACACTCTCGCCAAGTTTTAGCGATTCATATATTTCTTCTAAAGTGGCATCAATAATATCTTCAACTGTGCCACTGCCTTCGCTTAAGCGTTGAGAAACGCGCTGTACCAGTTCGTTTTTATCGATAGACATCTTGCCCCCGCTCCTTAAAGATTTTCTATGTGCAGGTGACGAAATGATACTAATTTTTTTTATCTTCAGAGAAACTTCGTACTCTAAGCATTAATTAACTAGAAAGGCATTTATAAGGTATTTACAAGGATTTTTTCACTCAAGACACAGAATTCGCTTGAGTTCCTTCATTCACTCTCCTTTTTTAACAGTTTAGGCAGTGAGAAATAAAAGGTGGCTCCATTCCCAACTTCACTTTCTGCCCAAACCTGACCTTTATGTCGGTGAAGAATGCGTTGCACGTTTGCTAATCCAACACCCGTGCCTTCAAATTGTGGATCGCTATGCAAGCGCTGAAATACTCCAAACAACTTATGAGCATATTGCATATTAAAACCAATGCCATTATCTTTTACAAAAAAAATCACTTCATTTTCAGCATTGGTACTGCCAATGGTAATTTCTGCTGGGGTTCGAGTTTGAGTATATTTAATAGCATTGCTGATGAGATTATAGAGGACGAGCCTCAGCATAGAAGGGTCGCCTTGTACCTTTGGCAATGACTCAATGTGCCAATTGATTATACGTCCTTGAGTTTCTATGAGCAAATCACGTTTGACTTCTTGTGTTAGTTGTTCCATGTTGATATTGATGTAGCGCATTTCTGTACGCCCCATGCGCGAAAAAGCCAGCAATTCATCAATCAGTATTCCTGCTTGCTTGGCGCTTTGAGTAATCGTTGTCAAATAGTGCTGACTAAGGGTATCTAAGTTTGTTAGTCTCAACCGCTTCTCTAGCAAGTCTACAAATCCGGTAATGTGGCGAAATGGCGCTCGTAAATCGTGAGAGACTGAATAAGAGAATGATTCTAACTCTTGGTTTGCGATTTCCAATTGTTCTGTGCGCTCTTGGACTCGCTGTTCTAGTGTTTCATTCAGTTTTTGCAAGGCAGCCTCAGTTTGTTTGCGCTCTGTGATATCTAAGAATGCAGCAACACATCCCCTGGACTGACCCTGTTCATCAAAAAGTGGTGCAGCAGAGACTAGATGCTGGGCAATTTCTCCATTCTCATACACATTTTCAAGTTCCGCATTTATAACCTCAACACCATTAGCAGCAGCATACTGCATAGGAAGTTCGTCAGCTTGTAATTCTCGACCGTGGCGATATATTCTAAAGTTTGAAGGTTTTTTATCAGGCGCAGCACTTAAAGAAGCATTAGCATCTAGAGGAATCTTTAATTGCCTAGCTAGAGCCGGATTTACTCTAATTCTTCTACACTGAGCATCTTCAGCAATGCCAATTCCTATGGGAATGACCTTAAGTAAAGTCTGTAGCTCCTTGAGACTACGAGCCAAAGCTTGGTTTAGTTCCATGATTTCGGCTTCAGCTTGTTTGCGATCACTGATATCGCTGACCAGTGCCACAAATCCCTCAACGGCTCCCTGATTATTCAATCGAGGAACATAAGTTGCGCTCACATAACGGGTTCCACCATCTTTATAAGACACCTGGCTTTCATAGGTTACTTGCTGTCCTGCCAGGACTTGCTCAACATAGGGACGAATCTCTTCATAGGCAACTTCACCTAACACATCTCGCAGGTGCAAGCCATAAACTTCCGTTGTCGAATGTCCAAACCATGCTTCATATGCCTTATTATTGAAGCGGTAACGTTGGTCTGAATCGATAAAAGATATCAAGGCGGGGACGGCATTGGTCACTAAACTCAGTTCTGCTTCCGCCCGGTGTCGCTCATCAATTTCTTGTTGTAATTGCTGGTTAACTTTCACGAGCTCCGCAGTTCGTGTCTGTACACGCAACTCAAGTTCTTCTTGAAGTCGTCTGAGTTGATTCTCAACTTGCAAGCGTTCCTCAATTTGCGCGTGTAATGCCTCGTTTGCTTGCTGCCATTGAATCGGACTCGGTAGCGCCAGAGCTTGAGGAACCAGGGGTACAAGTTCTATTGCTGTAAACAATGAAATCATGGCAGTTCCAGCTTTGACGATACCAGATAGCCAATAGGTAGGATGCCATAGTGTCCAGATCTCGGCAATATGGGTTGTACCACAGGAAATTATAAAAGCTGCAAATAACAAAAATATCCAGTAGAAAGGTAAGTCTTGTCGCTTGCGAACGAAGTAGAGCAAAGTCAAAGGAATAGAATAGTAAGCAAGCGCAATGATGGCATCAGAAATTAAATGCAACCAAACTAACCCTGGCTTCCACAGGTAGCAGTGACCATGAGGAATAAATGAGCCATCGCTAAACAAATTAACTACAAAGTCGTGCATACCGATGAAAACTAGGCTGATAGGAAAAGTCAAAACTTCGATCACACTACAGGTTAGACAGTTAGATATTTAATATACTTCTGCCGGAGTTGATTATTTCTGAGATTGCATTGACTAATGTTTCTGGATCAACAGGCTTGGGAATGTGTCTCTGGAGGCCAACCTTGAAAGCTTGCTGTTGGCGGCAACGAGTTCTCTAGGCAACATTGAGATCACCGACTCAAACCACGCTGCTCCTGTTTGCGTTCAAGTTGCTCGTGTTGCAGATAAGCTAAAAGTTCTGCATTCCAATCCGGATTATTAGGCGCGAGTCTCTTAGATTGGGGTAGCAATTCTTGAATTGCACGAGCGACTTTATTCCCTTGTTCATCGTTATTAAATGCCACCCCAATTTTAGGGAAATTTCTCAGGAACTCAAGGGGTAAGTTCTCAGGGTCATCCACTGCCATGTACATTGTTTTATTCGGTGGTGGTAGCCCAGAGTGTGCATGTAAAGTATATACTGCCAAGGAGAGCGCATCGATGGGGGATGAACACAAGAATACTCTCTCAATTTTAGAGTTTGGCTCTTTACCCAAGTTGATGTGAAACCAACCCTTTGAGGTCAAGGTATTTTTGTCATACTCAAAAGTGCGATTATCTGGCTCACGAATTGACCAAACTCGTGCGCCTAACTTTTCACCATCTAAACCCCTCTTGATAAACACAATATTCCGTTTTTGATCTACATAAGTTAACCCCTGCCGATGTAATAGTTGCACAAGTTCTGGCAGTAAACCACGTTCCATTGTCAGATAATTTTGTAAGGCTCCCGACAGGCTCTCATCCTCCGGTGGTGGCGTAAATTGTGGTTGAGTTGGCGTTTGGGCTGAAATAATTTGTTTTTGTGGCGGATATTGAGGCAGGGATTTAACTGGATTTAACAGCACCTCATTAATGCGCCCATCATCGCGTTGTGCTTGGTAGTCAACTCCACGATGTTTTTGTAGTCCTGGGAAGGTGTAGGCTGCACCTAGTTGTGTACCACTGAAAGCCTGCCCATCTTTTTCATAAGAAATTCCTTTCGACTTCCCATTTCTGGTAAATCCTGTCTTTAAACTGATGCCCGAAACCTGCAACCTCATGATAAATTCTGGCATAAGGGGATTGTCAACAGATGCGCTGTCAATTGTCTGCTGAATCTGCTCCTTAATGGTGCGCTCTGGTGGGGTATCACGCCTACCTTCTGCAAATTCTGATTGCTCTCTTATTATGCGCCTAATTTGTCCAGTACTGGGTGTTCGATTCAGTTTCTCTCTACTGCCAATTACTTGCACTAATTCATAGTCAAGCTCAATTTGTCGCAACACTTTCTCAGAGCGCACATAATCCCAGGAATCATGCACTACTCGCCCAGTATCCATCCTGATTCTACTGGCTGCAATATGGATATGGTCATCGTCAGTGTTATGGTGGCGAAAGATGACAAACTGATTAGCATCAAAGCCCATTTCCTTCATGTAGCGTGAGCCGATTTCTTTCCACTTCTCATCATCTAATAAGTCACCCTTAGCTGCTGATAGAGAAACATGATAAACAACTCGATCTGCATCTGAATTTAGTTGTCTCGACAGGCGAAACTCCCGCGCTAATTCACGTGCATTTCTCCCGCTCATATTACCGCCAATTAATTGGGCATTTTCACGGGATTCTAAATAATCCAACAGCTTGCGAAAACCTCTGCCTTTAGTCTGCTTCCCAATCATCGTCTGACTCTTCATCCTCCCAGTCGTCATCATCAATATCATAAGAAGCAATGTCTCGCCTGCACTGATGCAGTAATTCTAAAAGCTCTCTTAGTAGTTCTGGTTTTGCTGGTGGAGTGCAACCCATTTTTAAGGCTGTGTTAGTGGCTTTGACAAGTTGGTTGAGATTATTCCCAATTTGTCCTAACTCCCAATATGTTTGCAAGCTAATTTTACTTAGTCGTTTTGGTAATGGACGCATCAACGCATTACGTCTCATCAGTTCACTCGCTGACATGGACGCATCCTGTGATTTAATCCGAATCATATCCAGTTCAATGTCGCTCAATCTCACAGGGAAGATGTGCTTTCTAACTAGGGCTTTTGACTGCTTGCGATTCGCCATAAAATGAGAAGATTGAAGGACATTGTAAGGGGGGTTTTTCAAGGGGGGCTTCCCCACTTGAACCAGCTTTGCCGTTCGAGCGAAGCGAGACAAAGCGTAAGCTTTGAGGCATGGCTGGCTTCAAGCCCATTTTTGGGGGAGGCGAAGTGTCGAGTGCTACGGATGTACGGAGGCACAGCGAGAGACTGGGGGGCAGGATACGGCGTAGCCGTAGTGCTGACAATCCTATCAACTAACAGTGAGTCATAGCAACGGCATAGCCGTAATTCTCAAAAAGAAACCACTGGGTAAATTCTAGCGACGGCATAGCCGGAGCGGACTAGAGAACATCGGCTCAGACTGAGTAGTAAAAATGGGATAGCCGCAATCACAAAAATTCAAGCATCAGTTGGAATGGGGGTAACGGTATAGCCGTTACCGTTACAGTGAATCTGAAATTAGTTAACGCTAAATGATAGTCACTGCGTAGCCGCAGGGTGACAATTTTTATTAGGATTAACAATATCAATTCAGGGAGAGTTCAAAAAATAGCAGAGAATAAGTAATTAAGTAATCACTATCTATTCATAAAAAAACAATGGGTGAGCAGAACAATTCAGAGCTAATTACGAAGGGTAAGATTGATAAGGCCATCGAACTGCTGAAAGAACAGAAGCCAAAAGAGCGAGAAGATGTATCAGACAGAGATGCTATTCGGAAAATGAGACGGTATATCGAGAAACTGACCTCTGACAAGTATGGCTATAGTTATGATGAAGTGTCAGAGATGCTGAAAGGGCTGGGCATTAATTTGAGTGGCAGCAGAATCAAATATTTATTAGGTGAGTTGAAGAAAAGTAGTCGTCGTCAAAAAAAAGCAGGAGAGAGCGACGACAAGAATACATCATCCAATTCTGGTACTGAAATACAGCAAGCAGTTCAAGCCAGTAGTGAGGCATCAGCATCACCTGTAAAAGATGGAAAGAGCAAGAGCAAAAATCAACAGCCAGCAGCACAGCAACAATCGGATTTTTCAGAGCCACAGAGCAAACCAAACAAGGGAGCTTTTGTACCAAAAATTTACAGTGATGAAGAGTTATAAGCTGGTTTATGAGTAAAACAACTACTACTCGTGGAAAAAAAGCAGCAGTCAATAAAAGAATAGTGGTGTGTACTAGCGAAAAGGGAGGCACAGGTAAAAGTATCGTGGCTAGGTTTCTCTTAGATATGTACTTGGCCAACAATATTGATGTTGTAGCTTATGATTGCGACTTCTCAAATCCGCAACTGTGGAGACACTATAACTCTTGGGTGCCAGGAGGAGTAAAAACAATTAAATTTAATCAGTGGAGCTTCAGCGAAATTTTCAAAAAGGATTTAGAGACATTAAATCCTGTTGTAGCTTTAGTAGATCTACCCTCTGGAGTGGGGGAATATTTTCAGGATTTTGTTCAAGAGATGGAATCAGCAAGCCTGGGCTACCGCATCACTATGGTATCGGTACTAGGTAGAGGTAAAGACAGCATCATTCAACTCAAACGGTTAATAGAAACTTGTGGTAATCAGGTTGACTATGTAGTGGTGAAGAATTTGTACTGGGGTGAGGAAAAAGAAGAAGAGGAGATATTCATTAAATACAACGAATCTAAAACCAGGAAAACTGTCTTGGAGTTAGGAGCAATCGAACTAAATTTTTTCCCGATTGTTAGTAGGGTCTACGAAGCAATAGACTTTTCTGATTTAACTTTTACAGAAGCAGTAAACCACGAGACATTAACCCTGAGCAAGCAAGCCAGATTAGGAGTGTGGATACCAAATAATGAATCAGAGTTGATTAAAGGTGGCTCATTTTTGAGACTTGAAGAGGCACAACGCAGAGATAGGGACACTTTGAAAAAACGAAAAATTTAAAAATATGTAGATCCGATTGAGTGATTTGACTATGTTTTCTGTGAAATTTTTATTACTACCGCTATAAAGACTATCTAATAGCAGGAGTAATATTTTTTGAAAACGCTGCCAGCCATCCCTGCACTTGGTAAATCGGCTTAATCGGCTCGGAAGATGTCTTTAAGGGAGGCAATCGCGGTTTGATTAATTTTCTGTTTGGACTGAATTAGCAGCGTTCCGGTATGAGCTACATACACTACAAAACATTACAAATGAGTCCTCCATATTGAGCCGTAAATTCTGCACAGTAAAATAGCCTAATCTGTGACAGATTGTGCAAGCTTTCACTATTAATCAGCTCAATCGCCGATTTTCAGGGCTTGGGCAGTTGTGCAGAATTGTGCAAAAGTGTTTTTGAGATAAAAGTGTCTGTAATCAAGACATAGCAAGCATTTTTGTGAAAATACCTCCCTTGGTGATGTCAACACCCTAGCTTGATGGCACAGTCAAGAAAGTTGTCTGAACACAATCATTTAAGTAAACTTCACTAGGCAGACAACTCACGAAAGCCATCAGTAGATAAGCCCTAACTTGGGGACGTAAGCTCAGTATTACTTGCCTTATCGCCCTACTACCAATGATTTGGGCAACTTGCGCCATTTCATCTAAAACGGTTTGAGGTGATGACTCCGATTCCGTGATCAACATCGGGAAGTATTCACGCACTAGCCACTTTTCATCGTCGGCTAAGTCAGCCAAATTTTTATTACTACCGCTATAAAGACTATCTAATAGCAGGAGTAATAATTTTTTAAAGTGCTGCCAGCCCCCCCAGCGTTGGGTAAATCGGCTCACCCAGGCTTGGGAGATTTCAGCAATGTTGGCGATCGCTGGTTGAGTAATTTTCTGCTGCGATTGCCAAAGCGACTTTAGGGCATTGACTATAGCGTGGCCTGTCTGCTCGCTGGCGTTACCCGCTTCGGGGCAGAGTTGGAAAGCATCAACGCTTTCTAATTTCACTCCTGGTAGTTCATTTAAAAGGAAAGCAATGTCATAGTCAGCGCAGAAGTAAAATGTAAGCGGTTGATTGGGGCGACGGTGTGAACGTAATCGCCCAATCTCTTGGATGATTTCTGCGTGGATCAAGTCTTTTAGATACTTTTGGAAAGTACTATTTTCATCTTCAAGGTTAACCCTTTCCCCAGTCATCACCTGATATTGTGCGGCTAAAACACCGATGTTTTGGTAGGGGATGCCAAAAGAAGCGATCGCACAAACATCACTAAACCTGTTAACACCACGCCCATCGACAAAGTGACCGTATTCTGTGCGACCCTCGGCTTGGGTTGCAATCTGTTTCCAATCGATAATCCCAAGGGTGGGGCAGAGTTTTTTCAAGGTTTCTTTGAGGGCATTAACACGAGCGCTTAGTGGAAGGGAGCGATTTTTGGGCAGCTTACCCAGCCCAGTAACGTTGATGACTTTTAAATTGCCGTAGTCTGGGCGTTGCTGCTCAATGGTTAACACAGAGTCATTAATGCCCAGTTTCAACTTCAACTGCTGGGATTTAAACGTGGCATCAAGGTAAATATTAAATACAGCAGAGTTGGCTAAGTCTTGGTGTTTGGGGTTAAGTCTGTAAATGCTGAGTACACCCCATTGACACTGAAAACTACCATCACCTTTCCAAGCGAGGAGGAAATCAGGCAACCAGTAATTAGGCAAGTCAAGAAATTCTTTCCCGGCTGACCGTGCGCTGTCTTTAACTAGCTTCTTAGAAGCATAACGAGCCGCAGCGCTTTTGGAAAGTTGTTTATCTTTGCTTGTATCGATAGAGTCTAAGTCTTCTAAGAAAGTTAAATCAGGTTCTAAGGCTTGCCGAATCGCTTCGATATCTAAACCTGTTGGGAATTTGCCCAGTAGCGCACGAATGCTGGCATCATCAAATCCGAAGCGGGAATTTGGTTTAAGTTGCTGAGTAAATAGTTGATGTAAGATTTTCAAAGCAGGTTGCAGCTGTGACAGGAGATTTGGTTCTAACAGCACCAGCTGGCCCACGGTAGTTTCAAAATCAGAACGGTTTACATCAAGTGAACGAACGGGCTTTATAAGTGTGCCAGCTTCTTCCCATAACCGCCCAACAGTAAAAGTTTGATCAGCAGCGTTAGTTAACGTAACAGGTGTAGAGTCTGGGTGCGCTCTGAGTTCAGAGTTTTGTTGAATAACTGTGCGTTTTTGAAAGCGGAAGCCAAAACCGTCACCACTGGCGAAACGGCATTGGTTTTTAAGGGAACAACCGCCACAGATGGGGCTGATGCCGCTCTCTTCAAAATCTAAACTGGTAAAGTTCTTATTGCGGAAGGCACTAAATAAGTAAGTTCTGTGACAATTGCCATCAGTGTCGGCAGTCTCACCCGCTTGAGTCCACAGTTGAAAGTCCGAACCTGTAGGAGTTTTGCGGGTGGAATCGAGTTTAAAGCCGTTGTGACGCACTGGCAGGTCAACAAAATTCGTCTCAATCGGTAGTGTAGATGGGTTTCTGTGGTTTGCATCCTGGTAAATTAGTTTATCAACACCGAATAAGGCGGCTGTCAGTTGACCAGCGTTGTAAGACTTGCCGAGTCCGGGATGGGAATTATCTAAAATTTGCGTCCAGCCCTTAGAAACAGCTTCCACCCATGCCGCTATATGTTCCGATGGTTGGCAGGAGATAGAGATATCGCCTACAACTGAGCTTTTTAAAGGGATATTGCCCCTTTTGTAGATAATTACATTGAGCGAAGGCCTGTTAGTGTCGGCTTCTGGCTTTGGTGATGGTGGGGCTTTAAATCCTTTAAATACCTCAGCGATTGGGGCGATCGCTTGCTTCAATAAATTTTGGAAGCTGCTCAAGTCCTCTCTGATTCGTCCAAGCTCCCACTGTTCACGGCTAATTATTCCAATGTGGGGCTGGTATGATTCATACTGCCGAGTCGGGAAACGAAAGCCATACTGCTTGGCAATGTGAAACAGTGTCCCGATCGTGATCCCTCTACGCCGAAAACTGCGAATCTTGGCGTGGATGTTCCAAGTTGTACCCTTAATTGAAGGTGACCACTGCTCGGCTATGATTTCCGCCTCAGATGGCCCATAGTGATTAACCAGTGCCATCAAAACCTGACGGCACTCGTCATAATTGCCGCTACCTGGGGTGCGTGGTGGGATGAGTGAGAGTGCTTGTTGGATTAGCTTGTCAATGTCCCAGCCTTCAACGTCGGAGATTTCGCGCCATTGTTGCCGCCGTGACTCAATTTCTTGAATTCGTCGCTGATACTCCTCCCGCTCCTGTTGTGCGATCGTGATCGCCTCACTTACCCATTCTTTTGGTAGGGTTGCTTGGGGGTTGACCAGGGGGAATTCGGCTTCAGTACTGCCGTAAAATACACGGGAAGCGTCTTTACAAGCAGGGTCATGGGGCAACTGCTGCATCAAGAAGCGTGTACAAGCTTCTACAGTATCAGCACCCTGAACATATTGGGGCAGAGGGAAAACCAACCGGAATTTATGCCAGTCTGATTTATGACTGACAGTCGTGTACATTAAAGCGCAGTGTTTTTGGATGAAGGGATGGACTAGCGCTTCTTCAATGGTTAATTGGTGATCGTAAACTTTGATAGAATTGCCGTGTTCGTCCAAAATCGGCTTGTCATAGGCATCACGGGCAATACTGGAATTATCAATGTCAAGTAGTAGCCATTGAGAACCGTGTACATTGGCCTTACTGCGCCATTTACCACCTAACAATCCAGCACAGATTGCGTGGCCTGCTTTAATATGTTTCTGGACATCGCCTAGAGTACCTTCTGTATCTTGAAAGTTAGCGGCCAGCTTCTTAAAGTCCCAGTCTTTGTTTCTGCCTGTGGCGTTAAACGCAAACTTGATTTTGCGATCCTCAATCAACTCTTGTTCTGTCAAAGCCGCAGAAAAAGTTTCTGATTTGTCTGCTGATTGTGCTGGTACTGAGTTATTAATTTGTTGTAATTGTGACATAAAGCTCATCCTCCTGAAGTGTGTTGGAGGAATTGGAGCTATCCCGCAAGTAATCTTTTAATACAACCGTTCAGAAATATAAACAGTAAAAATCCTGAGTTTAAGTTTTTCTGAGTAGTAAGTGTTACAAAGAGTTGACACTTCAAAAGGTTTGATAAGATTACTATTAGGGATATTAATTAGGCTTCGCAACCCGATACCCCAATTCCATTTGAAAACCTCGCTGTCCTCGCAGGACGTGAGGTTTTCATTGTTTAACCTATTTGTACTGGGCTAACCAAGCCTTGATAAACTCGGTAACTTCCTCCTTTTGAATAACAAACGCAGTGCCTTTTCTTCTAAGAGCTAGAATTTTCATACTTCCAATCTCAGAATAAAGATGTGAGTTGTGGTCACTAGCCGCCTTAGTTGGAGGCCATAAGACCAAAACTTTTGCTGTGGGTGTCTTTTGAGCTTCACGAGAGGACATCCCAAACAAATTTCTATTCTTGTCAAGCCAGCTTTTATAATCTGCTAGCTCAACCAGAGGGCAAGGTTCCCAGGTTCTTAAACCACCCTTATTTTTCCTCTTAACCTGCAAAAGTTCCCTCTTTTCGTTGTAAACAATCTCGCTGTTTCCTTTCGAGCGGATGGAGATAAACAAGTGAGTTGTTCGTGGAAATCTTACAAACAAGTCGATAGGGTTCTTGGACTCGATCTGAAGTACTGGAAAGACTTGTATACCCTCGCTTTTAAACTCATCCAAAAGTAGGGCTGTTAATTTTTCCAGCCGCACAATTTTTTCAAGTCGTATCAACGGTTTGTAAGCTAATCCAAAAAGTAACCAGCCTAATGGATGAACTATGCCACCTGTAGCCAACGCAGAACCACTAGCCGCTAGAGCCAGAGCGGATTCATGATCTATCGCCTCCCTAAGCCACTCTAACGCCGGTTCGTTGTGCGGCGGGAGTTGAAAATTGCTTGACGGGTCTTTTACGGCTAACATTGGCGACATCAAAATTAATGATGTGAAATAATACTAGCTGCTTGATTTTGCCCCGATGGGCTAACGTGCCTATGAGTTTACGCCTCGTGGTTCACGCTACATCTTTCACTGTAAAACCTTTGCTACACCACTGAACTAGCAGCCATCTATCAGATTCTTTATCCAAAGCTGGCTTCAGTCGAAAAGCAAAAAAATCTTCCCAAGCTTCTATACCGTGTTTTGTAACGAATTGTTTTTCAACTTCTTTAAAGCCTTCCCAGTTGCGATCGCTGATCGCGGTCAGCATTGGGATTAATTCGCTTACTGGTATCTGAGTAGTTGTTTCACTCATCTGGGTGTTCCTCAAAAATACAAATTATTGGTAAAGGTTCTATCTTGGTATCAACAACTTTAACTAATCGTATTCCCCTTTTTCTGCCTATCCTTTTGCAGTGTTGCTCTGAAGCGGCAGGCAGCCAATATCTAGTCTCGGCTAAAGGGTCAAATTTCCCTTCAACGCGCTCTATACCGTCGTTTGGCTGTTTTTCTTCTGTCAAATTATCTCCTTATTTTGTTGTGAGCGCTCACGGCGTGCGTTTGCTGCCTCAGCCAGCATGACTTTTATCTGCTGATTGACTGAGCGCTTTTCCTCTTTTGCAAGCGCTTCGATTGTTGCGTAAAGCTCTATCTCGTCATCTTCACTGAAATAAACATTTACTCTCTTTTTCTCCATGTGTGAGTTTTAGCTCTTTTGTGCCATCATCACACAATTTATCACGCCACTCCTTGACATATTTGTGCTTTCTTGTGCTATATTAGCACACAGAGAACCGAAAAACAGTAAGGGCTAGACGTAAAACACTGCGGACTCCTCAAGACGAGGTTGTTTAAAACTCTGAAACGTTCACACACACAATAAACATCTTATAAATTCAAGCTGAATCTGCGGTCGTGGCTTATATCTGCGTTCGTGATAAACTTCTGCACCGTGATGGAGACGGCGAGAGTAGGGTCATATTTTCTTGATTTTCTACTGCCGTAGCTGGCAGTAATTAGCTAGTAGAAAAGCCATGAATCAGAAACGAATTGTATTACCTCAAGATTTGATACCCCTTGCCGACCACATTTGCAAGGAAACAGGCGTTTCAACACACAGTCAGCTATTTGTGCTTTTGCTCAAGAATTACGGCGAACGTTTTGTCAAAGCAATAAAGGAGGCTTAAACGATGCATATTAATTTACGCAACTTAGAAGCAATCAACGAACTACCTTTTGAAAAAGTAATGCTTAATCAAAATCAATTACGAAGGTTAGAAGCAATAGATCGCTGGCTCAGAGAAATCCGAGATTCAGAGGAATTCAGACAACTGGAATACTCTCCAGATGTGATGTTAGGCGATGCAATTCAAGCAGTAGGTGAACTACTTGACGAACACGAACCCTATGATTACAAGCCCTCAAATTTTACTGATTCTGAGTGGCATTCATATCTAGAACAGAAGCCAGTAATGCACATTAGTCGTGTGAAGACTTGGCGTGAAAAGATTAACTCATTCATACTTGATGCTGCGTCAGAAGTAGCAATTTTGAGCTTGCTAACTACTAGTTTTATGGTTGTTGGTGCTATCTTTTGTCACGGCTTTGACCGGATTGAGTCAAGTAGAGGGGAGGAATATCAACCCACATGGATTTACAACGCCAAGATTTTTGAAGGAAGCGCCATCGCATCTATCGCGGTCTTTCTGGGTGCAAGTTTGACGGGCGCGTGTGTTGGTGGAGAAAAGAAAGATGCATGAATTAATTCCTGTCTACGAACCTTCTACCCTGTCACAGCGCAAAGTGTATCAAATCAAGGGTACGCTGTATCGCTTTACGGGTAAATGCCCTTGGGCAAGGATTGACCATCCACAATGGACATTCGAGCCACTAGACGGACAGAGGAAGACAGCTACTCTCAAGCTAAATCAGAACAAGGTAAGACACGGGATTTATGAAGTCCCTGGTATGGTGGCCAACCGTAAATCTCAAGTAGTGGGACAGGGGATACAGCAAAGCTTGTTCTAAGGTGTTTGATTGGCGACCGCGTTGAATGCCCCCGTTGAGCGGCGCGATGCCTGCGGCGGGCTACGCCAACGTAAAAACTAGGCGATTTGGGGGCGTATTCGTGAGGGTAAACGAAAAAGTGTCAGTATGTCATCAAAGCTGACAAACCTTGTTATTACGTGGTTATAGCCGATAAAAGCTCCAGTTTCACATTTGTCTAAAGTCCCAAATCCAAGGTTATTGATAGTGCCTAGCTAATTTGGCGTATCAGGATAACTGTTTCTAGCTAAATAAGCAATTCAAATAACCTGATTTTACGGATAGTCGGTCAATTCTATACACACTTAAGTAATACAACAGAGTCAATGTGGCAACAAAAAGATATCTAGCTAAGTATCGCTTGCTCAAAGAAACTTACGAGGGCATCACGGGAAAAGGCATTTCAGATATCACCTGGTATCGGGTAGTTGCATCCTTGAAACAATATTTCTCGCTTGAAATTGAATCCTTACAAGCAAAAAGCATTGTTGAAACCTATGCAGGCATGAAGCGCAAGTGTTCAGCCTTTTCTTTTAGGACTTCTGATTTTAGCGAACGCTGGCAAGCCTTTAAACACTTCTATGATGCCGAAGAAGTTCAATACACAGGTCAGCAATTCCTAGTCGCGCTGGCAGACTATCTAAAAATCAATCTTGACGATGTACCCCGCAGCACTCGTTATTACTGGTTTAGCCAAGCTGACCTTAGTTATAAGTCCCTTCAATCTTATCAGAGCAAAGATTTAGCGCTTGTTGCATTTATCGCAACCCAATGGGCAATTAACAAGCGCTCACAACCAATGAAATCTGCAAACATCGAAGTTTTAGCACTAGTCAAATAAGGAGCAATCATCATGTCTGACAAGTTTACTAACAATGTCCGCGCTCGTTTGTACAAACAGGGTTATCAAGGATTCACTAAAGATGATTACACAACGGCAGCGCTTGCTGTCGAGTGCGATGACCTTGACAATCCAACCAAAGAGCAATTGAGTCAAGCCGTTGACTATCTCAAAGGAAAAACGACTTGCCAATTATCTGTAGTTGATGAACTCGTTGAAGAAAAATTTCTCTCACAAGTAGAAGATACACAGTCTGACCCGGAACTTGATAATAGTCAGCTTGCGTTTACCGAACCAGAGATTAACAGCATCACTGTAACTAGCTCAGATAAGCGTTCCTTTGTAACAGCCCAATCATCGGCGCTGGGGTTTGAGTTAACCGAACAAGAAACATTAAGTATCGCTCTTAACGTTGACGACACTTTTACCGACTACAGCCAATTTATCAGTACTGTAACGGCTGCAATCAAGAACTACGTTGATCAGAAATTTGATGTCATTGAGCAATCATTTGAGACTAACGCTCAAGACTTGCGAGAACACGTAAGCAACAGGGCTTCTAGATTGAACCAAAAGGTTAACAACTTCTCAGGAGACATGAAAGCGGATATGGGAGTCATCCGCCAAAACATTAAAAGCACCCAATTCTCAATCCTCGCAAGGCTCAACGCGGCTCAATAGTGATGATTTGACGCTGCTTGAGTGCTTGGTAATTCGCTCTTGTAGTCTGAGCTACTTCTCAAGAATTGCTGTTAGTTTGGTTGCGCTTTCTGCTGTGATTTTACCCTTACACAACTGGGTATATCTGCCAATGCTAGAGCAATCAAGCAAAGAGCAATATCTCAAACGAAAGTCAACTATTGAGCAATATGTAAGGCGAATGGAGTATCACTGCAATCAAATCTTTACCCCAGAGAAGGAATATCGCTGTGAAAAGTTCAATCAAGCTAAAGAATCTGGTAACTTCCAAATCACGCCACCTAGAGCGCCAATTAAAAACTAAATTCAATGCATCTAGCAACTTAGTACTCAGAGCGTTAACAGGTGATAAATCAGCCCTGAAGTTAATAGGACAAATGGGTAATGACGGGGCAAAGATTAGCGAATTCGCCCCACAGGTTAGAGAGCAAATGCTAGCTGCTATCAAAGGGACTGAGGATTTAAATGTAGTCCTTAGCGACATCTACAAACAAGCTGGTGTTAGCGGCGAAAAAATTGAAAGAGCAGTACAGTCAGCGATTTTAGCTGATACTCATCTAGCAAATATCCTAGAAGAGATGAAGCTTGATTTTGCTTCATCCAAAGAGAAAGAAGCGCTACGCCATCAACAAGCAACAGACCATCTATTGCTGAAAGCATGGGTGGATAAACACATGATGCAAGTTGATGGCGAATACAAGATGTTGCAGGCGGAATTGCAGACAGATATTAGACAACAAACAATTGACCTACAACATGATAGAGAACTAGGCAAGTATTACTTAGAAATGGGTGATAACGCTCGTGATGATTTTAAACCTAAAAAGCAATATGCTGGGCGCTCGATTGTACAGAAAATCAAGGATGCCCTGATAGGTTTCTAATAACTAAACCCGTCAGTAACTTTAGCCGAGCGCTGACGGGTTCGAGAAATACCTAATACAGATATGACATACGACATTGATGAGTCACAAGAAGAAGTAGTAAGCGAAATCGCCCCAGATACGCCATTACCAAAAGACTTGATAGAACACCTGGAGTCACGCAAGCAGCACCGGAAAGATGTTATCAATACAACTGAAAAGTTGACTAGATTCTTTGTCGGTTGGTCGCTAAATTCTACGGGATTCTTTATAGCTAAATATCTCTTAATAACTGGCGGTGGCGTTAATCTCTGGCTGGCAATTTCGCTCTCATTTTCTATATGCAGCGTTGGCTCTCTCGCTGGGCTAACGGGCTTGAGAGTTAATTACAACAGTGATGGACTAGAGGTAGATAATATGCAAAATCTTATAAAAACTGCTGGGGGCTTGGTATTTGCAGGTATCACAACTTGGTTAGCAGTCAAAGACCATCAATATTTTGAGAATTTAACTAAAGAAACAGTCACCCAGATTAGCCAAGACATCCAAACCATTGAAAAACAGAATCCACAATCAGACCCTTGGGTAAGTATTGCAGTTGCGTTGGTTTTATTCATTGGCTCTATTGCAATTATTTTTAAGGGGCGCTCATGAAACAGGGTGTTTTCGAGTTAGCACTGGCTGGTGTGTGTGGTGTAGCCGCAGTCATCGGGCTAGCAACATCGCAAACACGTCAGCCTTATGATTTGACACAGATTCAGTTCTGCCCAAGGTCAGCAAACGGCGTACACAGCCAAATAGCTTTGGATAAGCGTTTTTGCCAGATGCCGCGTTTTGTCCTCACTGAAGAATGGCAGCGCTACGGATTGTATGGCAGCATCATTCCCTACAAGGGCGATGCTATTCAATGGGTGCGTGATTTGCCCACAGACAACCCTAATCAGTTGCTAGGATATGGAATTGCAGTTATTGGGCTATGGGGTGTCGTGGGTTGTTTGCTCGTGCGTTCGCAACGCCTCAAGCGCACGGATTATGAATTGGGCGAACTCGAAAAGACTGGCGACTATGCAACTTGGCAGCATAATAAGTACAAACGTGAAATTAAGCAGCATTCGACCCAGCTTTACAGTGAACGCTTAAAAGATGGGCTGTCAGGACTGGACACAGAAGAACGCAAAGCATTAGGACTGACCGATGAGGAAAACGAACGCGCTAAGGCTCGAATTCAGCTAGAGGACTTTATGAAAGCCCGTGCTGTTAATCATTCTGTGATGGATAAAACTATTGCTGAGAACCTGAGAGACAGGGCGAAAGCTGAACTTGAACGCAGCAAGATTGAGGGTAAAACCAAGGGCGCGATCGCAGACAGTGACAATCAGCAGTCAGTTGACCAGCAACGAGCAACTGAGCTTATAGAAGCGCTTAAAACTCATGAGTCGGGCTGGTTGTGGAAGATTATCGACAACCTAACCCCCCTGTGGTTAATCGGTCGCCAGGGGTCAGGTAAAACTTACACGAGCGCGGCTATAGCTCTTGTGAGAAAGCATTGCTTAGGAATTCCCATTTATTACTTAATTGACCGCCACGCGACTGGGGATAACTCCAAAGCATGGCGATATCTTGATACTCAAAATATTGCAGAGTCCGAGTTAGAGATAGATACTGCACTTGATGGACTGTGTGAGCATTGGCTATTAAGAATTAAAGGGAAGAATGACTTAGAGCAACCCGCGACTATAACGCCTGAACAAGTGCTTATTGATGAGTACACCAATCTGAAATCATTGATTGGTGAACCCGCAGAAAAGTTTTACAAACTGCATCTTACAGACACTAGAAAAGCAAAAGTTCATGTAACTGGTATCACCCATAATGACACGAATTCAAGCTATCCATCAGGTACACAAGCAATGAGGGAGGCGGGTACAATCCTTATTCAAAAATTCTCAGCTAATGGTAAAACACCACTGTCCAGAGTTAAGATTGTTCGTGGCTTGCTTGATGATAACGGCGAGGAATTAAAAGACGCAGAGCGTACACTGCCAAGCTGGTTTAACCCGGAGGATATTTACAATCATTTCAACGGTAAGCCGATTTCTTTTGATGCGTAAATTTATGCGTTCGCCCTTGAGCAAAATGGAGATTTTAGCCAAAGGCAAAGGGTTATCTAAGCTCAAGGATGCAGCACTGCTGGAGATTGAGCTATTCGCCTCAGTTGACCCAATCAATACAGAGTCCAAATCCAGTGGTAAGGGAGCAATTAAGTTACCTGGGCATGAGCAATGGCTACCAATTGAACTGCCTAAGCTTGATCGCAAGCGTATTGATTTTAGGCTTGATGGGACTGTGACACAGGCAGGCTCTAACCCAAGTTCACCCCAACTTTCCAGAGATCACCAAACAGCAGAGCGGATCTGGCAATTGGAATTTAATTTAGAAAAGCCCCCGGCAGAAATAAGCCCTACCCCATCCCTAACACCCTCTGCCCAATCACTGCTGCAATTCCTCCAGCGCACCGGAAGAAAATCGGCAGTCATACAGGAGATACAGCCCAACTTTAAAGTAAAAGGTCAACGGTTCAGTTCGGAGGAATTGAAGCGACTGTTTAATGAGTTGGTAGAGGCGAGTCTGGCCGTCTGGCTGGATGCTACGACCATCGAAATTTCCCAAAAACAGACAGATGGACAGAACGGACAGAACTAGACAGAATGCTTATGCAGCAATGGACAGAGGCAGACAGACGATTAGACAGAATAAAGACAAGAGACAGAAACTAAAAGCCCTCGGTGATTATCCGAAGGCTTTTTAGTGGACTGCGAACATAAGCACAGCTTTCAAGAAGCATTTTCAACTAAACTTTAAACTATATTAATATCATGAGAATAAATTATGGAATTTCGACTTTATTACCGTGGCGAACTTCTTAGCAACGGGAATTCGTCACATATTTAGAGCGTATTTGATCTGGGGATTGAATCTCTTGAATTTCTATGCTCACAAGTTTGTAAAAACCTCTACCTTCTCTTTGAGAGATGATAATCCCGCTATCTTCATTCCTTCTATGCCGGGTTAGCCCATCGGTGAGAGTTAGGAACTCGTAGATTTCTGCTCCTTTCGGAATTCCGACCAACTGGAGTTAGTTTCTTTCAGAATAAATTGGTATCGTTGATAAAGTTTATCTAAATCTTCTTCTGCTACATTTTGAATTCCTTGTGTAAGTAAATAATCTAAATCTGTTTTCAGCTCGTATAAATCATTGACAGTTCCTTGGTATCGAATCCACAAACCTCTGTAATTGAAGAGGGTATCTAAAGCACTCATCAATGTAACTACTGCACTGAAAACAAAAGCGATATTGTGTACCACAAGTTTTGCTGACAAGTTGAATCCATTCAATCCAAGTAGAACAGTTGTGATAGCTGCTAAAGTTGTTGATATAATCCTCAGCTTGATTGCTTTTTTTTGATTGCGTTCTTTGCGTTTCTTGAAAGAATCTATTTGTTTTGAAATTTTTTCTTTAAGAAATTCTGCTTTAGTACCTTCGGCGCTGGACTTATCGATTGTGTGAATTACGATATCAGGAAACTCAGCACACA
>NZ_VJXY01000066.1 GCF_014831675.1 Komarekiella delphini-convector SJRDD-AB1
GGGGAGAAGAAGGGGCAGGGGGGCAGGGGGAGAAGAAGAGGCAGGGGGAGAAGAAGGAGCAGAGGGGCAGGGGGGCAGGGGGAGAGAATAATTAATGGCAAACGACCTATGAAAAATGACTTCTATCTCCTATCTCCTATTTTGCATTTATAACCATCTGTAAATTTCTCAATAAGTCATTTGATGTGTAAGGCTTAGACAAAAAACTCTTAACGTTATTACCAAGAGTTTTAATCATTTCATGGTTGGAGATTAGCCCGCTGACACCAATAATCTTAATGTTTGGGTTAATTTTTCTTAACACATTGATAGCTGTTGGCCCATCCATAGATGGCATCATCATATCAATCAACACAACATTGATTTCTTGCTGATGTTGTTTATATAGTGCGATCGCTTCAATACCATCACAAGCTACCAAAACTTTGTAAGCATTTTTTTCTAAACAGGTTTTAGTAATTTCACGAATTGAATCTTCATCATCAACCACAAGAATTAATTCTCCATTTCCTGCGAGTAATTCGTGATTTACAGCTAATTTATTAGCTCTCTCAATTGTCTCGGTGATGGGTAAACACACTTGAAACTCTGTGCCTCTCACGTGACTAACTACATTTACAAAACCGCCGTGGCTTTTAACGATGCCAAGAACTGTTGAAAGACCTAACCCTGTGCCTTTTCCCAGTTCTTTTGTGGTGAAAAAGGGCTCAAAAATTCTATCTATTATTTCTCTAGGAATTCCTGTGCCTGTATCGGAGATGGTAATCATCACGTAGGAACCTACTTTAGCATCAAGATTCATCCGGGCATAGTTGTTGTCAACCAAGAAAGTCTTGGCAGAAATTTTTAAGATACCGCCATCAGGCATGGCATCACGAGCATTAATGCAGAGGTTCATCAGCACTTGGTGCAACTGAGTAGCATCACCGGAGATATTCCACAGGTTTTGTTTAGGAATATCAAGGCGGATTTCAATTGCTCTAGAAAATGTTTGTTTAAGAATTTTTTCAATTTCTAAAATTAAAACACGCACCTGTAAAGTTTTAAAATTGCCTTCAGCTCCTCGTGAAAACCACAGTACTTGTTTAACTAAATCTGCCGCACGTTTAATATTTGTTTCCAGAATTGCTAGCCATTGCTGACTTTTTTCATCAGAAAGTTTTGCTTCTAAGAGTTGCACTGTCATCATCATTGGTGTCAGTGTATTGTTGAGATCGTGGGCGATACCACTTGCTAGAGTGCCAAGACTTTCCATGCGCTGGGCCCGGAGAAACTGCGCTTCGAGTTGCTTTTTCTCTGTAATGTCGGAGTTGACAATTAAAATGGATTTGGGTTGTGCTTCATTATCGTGTACTAGTGTCCAACGACTGGCAACAATAATCTCTTTGCCTTGTTTGGTGAATTGATGTAATTCACCTTGCCACGAACCATTTTTAGCTAGTGTTTTCTGAATGTTTTTCAGTTGCGCTAAAGTTTGCTTTTTATATAAAAGTTGATTGGCATTCTTATTTAATACTTCTTCTGACATCCATTCGTAGAGATGTTCGGCTCCTTTATTCCAAAATTGAATTTGGTTGTCTAAATCTTGGACGAGAATTGCATCTGTGGTAATGTCTAGTAAAGCAGCTTGTTCACGAATTTTATGTTCTGCTTGTTTGCGATCGCGCAGCGCGGCTTGCCGATCGCTAATGTCAAGAACAAAACCGACAGTGGTCTGTTGAGACTTTTCTACAAGCGCACGACCAACTACCACTGGAACATGACTACCATCTTTACGAATATATTCTTTCTCGAAAGGAGTAGAAACTCCAGCACAGATTAATTCTGCGATCGCTCTTTCATCTAAACTGTGATATTCTGGCGGCGTCAGATCTTGCCAACACAGTTTTCCCGAAAGTAGTGCTTCTCGGTCATATCCCAGCATGTGTAGAAAAGCATCATTAGCTTCTGTAATATTGCCACGCAAATCTGTCAAAGTAATGCCAATGATATTCGATTCTACTAAGCGGCGAAAACGGGCTTCACTTTGCTGGAGCGCTAGAAAAGCTTGTTCTCTTTCAACTTGTGCTTGTTTGCGTTCGTTTAGCGCGGCTTGCCGTTCACTAATATCAATTATGAAGCCTGCCATGCGAGCAGCTTTACCTGTACAGTCTAAAAAGAAATACCCATTGTCTTCAACTGTAATGTAAGTACCATCTTTGCGACATACACGAAATTCTAGATGTAATCGCTCTTTTGTAGATAAAGCACGCTTAATCTGTTGGTCAAATAGATTTCTATCTTCAGGATGAATCAACTCTAGACAACGCTTTAAACCTCCTGACATCTCAGCCATAGAATAACCTAATATCTCTTTGACGTTACCACCATATTTAATATCGTTAGTATGTAGGTTCCAGTCATAGAGAATCTGACCACTCGCTTGAATTAATGCTTGATAGCGATTATTCCACTCAGATAATGCAGCTGAATGACGGCGTAATTCTTCCTCTACTCGTTTACGCTCAAAGATTTCTACCTCCAAACGCTCATTTTGCTCTGTGAGTTTTTTTGTGAGGTTTCGCAGACGTAGATGGATGTTTACTCTAGCTAAAACCTCATCATGTTCTAGGGGTTTGGTAATGTAATCTACTGCGCCAATATTCAACCCTTTGACTTTATCTACCTTCTCATTAGAAGCAATCATAAAGATTACAGGAATGTCTTTAGTAGCTAAATTGGCTTTCAGGAGTTGGCAAGTTTCAAAACCATCAATTCCTGGCATGAATACATCCAGTAAAATCAGATCTGGGAAGGTATTTTCTGCTATTTCAACTGCACTTTTTCCATTTTCAGCCCCGATAACTTTAAAGTTTGAATCCTCTAACAAATCAAATAAAACTTCTAAATTAGCGGGAGTATCATCGACTATTAAGATGATATCTTTGTAAACTTTATTAAAATTCATTTTTTACCTCTTGTTAAAATGTTTTTAAAAAGTTTTAGATTTGTTTGTTTTTAAAATTTTGGACAAGTAAAAATATTCCTAGCGAAGTTATTCGTGACTGTATAGGCAACCGACAGTAAACGGTAAACAGTAAACAGTAAAGAGTGATGTATTTATCCGCATTGTCAGAGTTCGCCGCGAATATAAGTGGTAGTTTACTCTGCGGGTTCGCGTAGCGTTCCGTAGGGTGCGCCGGCGTCCGGTGTTGGCGCAGCCCAACCTAGGGAACTTTTCAAGACAACTGTTAACTGTTAACTGATTTAATTTATCCTATCTTATCCGTCCAAGCTAGAGTGCGTTTAACTGCCTGTTGCCAAGTAGCGAAGTTAGACACACTTTTGCTTCTTGGCTCAAATATGCATTCAATCTGCCGTTGGCGCACTAATGCTTCATAACTATGCCAAAATCCTACAGCTAGACCTGCTGCAAATGCTGCTCCTTTAACAGTGGTATCACGCATTACCGGGCGTTCAACTGGAATATTTAATACATCAGCCTGGAACTGCATCAAGAAATTGTTCTCACAAGCACCACCGTCTACAATTAATCGCCCCATTGGGGTGCTGCTAGATGCATTAATTGCCTGCACGACTTCGAGAACTTGATAGGCGATCGCTTCCAAGACAGCGCGGACTAGATGCTGTGGTTGTACACTGGCGGTAATGCCGAAAAAGGCTCCCCTCGCACTCATATCCCAGTGGGGTGCGCCTAATCCGCTAAATGCAGGCACAAAGTATACCCCACCATTATCCGCAACCTGATTTGCCATCGCTTCAGTTTCAGCAGCATTTTTAATCAACTTGATACCATCACGCAACCATTGGATACAAGCTCCAGTAGTAAACATACTGCCTTCTAAGGCATAGCCTATATCTATCCCGCTCTGGTTTGCTTGCGTCCATGCCACAGTGGAAATTAATTGATGCTGAGAGCGCACTATTTGAGAGCCAGTGTGAGCTACTAAAAAGCTACCAGTGCCATAGGTGCATTTCATCAAACCGGGGCGATCGCAGCCATGACCAAACAAAGATGCTTGCTGATCTCCTAAAATGGCAGCGATGGGAATTTTAGCGCCAAGTATTGCAGGATCAGTAACTCCAAATACTCCCAAGCTGGGCTGAATTTGAGGCAGGATATGAGCAGGAATTTGGAATATATCGAGTAATCTCTCATCCCACTTGCAAGTCTGGAGATTCATTAGCATTGTCCGGCTAGCATTGCTGTGGTCGGTAGCATGGATTCCACCTGTCAAGTTCCACAGCACCCAACTATCAATAGTGCCGGCTAAAACGTTTTTTAGGTCAACGTCTGTAAAATGGTCTAGCAGCCACCTGAGCTTAGTAGCAGAAAAATAGGCATCAATGACTAATCCGGTGCGATCGTAAATCTCTTGAGCATAGCCTTGCTCTTGTAACTGGTGGCAAAAGGGAGCAGTCCGCCGATCTTGCCAGACAATCGCCCGATGCAATGGTTTGCCTGTAGTTTTGTCCCAAATCAAGCAGGTTTCTCGCTGCACCGTCAGCCCCAGCGCCGCAATTGCCGATGGTGCAACCTGGGCATTCTCAATTGCCGTTTGCATCACCCAGCAGGTGTCCTGCCAGATTTCTAAGGGGTCATGTTCTAGCCATCCAGGCTGAGGGTAATACTGTGTTAGTTCTTTATATGCCTGCCCAACAATCTCGCAATCTGCGTTAAACACAAAGGCGCGGTTGCCTGTCGTACCCAAGTCCAACGCTAAAATGTAGCCTAATGATGTTGTGCCAAGTGTCTGCATAACCGCCCTGAATAGCCATGATAGCGATTGTACAGGTATGGGTATTGTAATCCTAGCCCTGCATGATGTTTTTTGAACAGGATTGCTATCCAAAATTATAAGTTCAGCAGAAAAATATACAACTTAGAATACTTAATTTATTTTATTAACAGTATCTTTCAAAATTATATGTTTTGTTGAGTCGAAACTGATTATACCTTGTTGTTGTAATTTACCCATTAATCGGGTAATTGTTACTCTGGTAGTGCAGCAGGCATTGGCAATATCTTCATGAGTAAAGCGAACACTAAAGCGAGTTCCCTCCGACACAGTTTCACCAACTTCCTGTTTTAAAAGTTGCAATAAATGGTGCAAACGCTCTTGTACCCGTCGCCTTCCAGCAACCACTAAAAAAGATTCTGTCTGCTGTAATCGCTGATTTATTTTTGGTAAAATGGCATGGCTGAGCGTTGGTTGAGCAGCTATCTCTACTACATTAATTGACACTAACTCGACATCACAAAGCGCTGTTGCTTGGTAAATATTTAGAGAGGTCATACTAGAGCCAAAAACCATTCCTGCTGTTGCCAACCCGATTACTATTTCTTCATTTGTGTCACAGAAGGTACTTAATTTGACCCAACCCTGACAAACATACAAAATTTCTAACGGGTTGACCGCAATATTCTCTCCTTTGGAATATTTTTGCACAGAGCGATCGCCGATGATGTCACTGTCATTGTTAACTAAAGTTAATTCTACTTGTCGGCACTCATTAATGTTACGCAACGTCCAGCGCAGAGAGATTGGCTTGCTCCGCTGATTGCGGACAACTGCCACTGTCAAAGCTGCATTAAAATACTCGCCATGACGTTGCTGCAAACGTACTACTAATTCTCTGACTTTATCCGATTGGCATAGCTCAATGAGTTGACTACGAACGTGATGACGTTCTTCTAGAAAGATAAAGTTAACTATTGGTTTGCCCACAAGAAAATGTTTTGAAACATTAAGTAACGTTGCAGCAGCTAGGTTAGCTTCTTGGATTATGCCTTCTGCATCAGTTACTAAACAGCCTTCTGGCGCAAACTCAAATAAATCTTGGTAGCGTTGGCGTTCTAGTTCTAGTAAATTTCGTGTTTGTATTAGTTCCTCATTTTGCTGATACAGTTCCTCCACTGCTAACTGCACTACCTTGGAGGTGCTATAAAGTTCCTTAAAAGCTTGCGGCAAAAGGTCTGGTGGAATCCAGGGTAATACTGTTGCAGTTTGGTATAAATCTGCTAAACGCTTGTGTAATGCTTCTGTACGTTGGAGAAATAGTTCTATGTTCACCTTAACTTCCTGCTACTTGCTTGCAAAGGTTGGGCAAAAAAGTCAACTACATAAAAATACTGTTGGTAAATCAGGGTTAATAGCCGCATTTGCTTTGAATTATTACCGAGTAGTTACTTTCTGTTCACGGTTGCTGCTCACCTGATAGCAGATTCATCTCTAGGGACACTTTTGCTCGTGGTATTTTACCTATCATTCGCCAACAGTAACCGTAAATATTGGATTAAAGTACAATATTTAGCAAGCTGCTAAGTGACGAAATTAACCTTTACGTGAATGGAATTTGTATCTAATTGAACTCTAGAACGGTGTATTTATTCTAGCTTTTTGAAAATTGCTGTCATCCTGCAATTCAAATAGACTAGTAATTTAAATAACATAACATTGCGAACATCAAGGCTTAAGTATAATCTATTGAAAGAATCTATAGTAAAGATTGATAAGTTTGACTTTGAACAGACACTCTAGACAAATATTTTATAGCTTGCTGTTAGAGGTTATTTGAAAAGTGGTTGGCTGTAATTTTAAGCACTTGCTGATCCCCCCTAACCCACGCCAGTCGCTCATGGGGAGCCACCCCAAGGCGGAGGTTGCCGACGCTCGTTCGCGCAGCGTGTCGCAGACAAGACTCGCGCTTCGCTGCGCTATCCGTTGTGGGGAGTGGCGTGGAAACCCCCTTGGCGCTAGCCTCTCCCTTTAGGAGAAGACCGCGCTGGCTCCCCTTTTTAAGGGGGGAAACCGGAATTAAAGTCCCCCTTATCAAGGGGAGCCACTGTGTTGGGGAGACAGCGCCGTGGGCGGGTTTCCCGACTTGAGGCGACTGTCGTCGGGTTTCCCGACTTGTAGCAAGTGGCGTGGATTTAGGGGGATCTCAAAATATTTGATACATCACTAAGGACTTTTCAAACATTCTCTTACCAAATGATAAAGCTATAGCCATAGGCAATCAGAGTAATAAAAAAATCTGGCTGTTGCGTGAAGAATTAAACTAAGCCTGACAGTATCTAGATAGGTAAATCAATCTTTACTTAAATCGCTCTTTATTTTTGAATAATGCTTCTGTTGTTTAACCAGAATTTTTATGCCTCGATAATTTAGTATTTATGTTCTTTATTGCTATTAATAATCACAATAACTGTTCATATTTTTTGCAACTTCCACCACAAGAATTAAGTTACTACTACTGAAGGGATAGAGTTTAGTTAACTTTGTATGTGTTGATGAATACGATTAAATTTTATATTTATCTTTATATTTTATTTACACATTTTTTTTACGTACACTAGCAGGTGAGCGAGAAGGACGGTTTTACTTAGTAAAAGCTAATACAATTAAATTAATTTAACCACCAAGAAACTTGTATAGAGCAATACACAGTTATTTAACAATGATCCGTCTCTTTAGTTAGAGGATAAGCGAAATAATAACTTGCTGTAATTGAAGGATGCGTAACAGCTTATCAATGCGCGAGATATCAGGAGTGATAGGTGAGGTGTAAATGCTATCAAGTCTTATCACTCCTCTTTTTTCATTATGTAATGTTAAGTAATTTTGCCATAGCTAGCCGTTGCAATTTACCAGTAGCTCCACGGGGTAGTTGATCCAGAATGTAAATTTGCTTGGGGACTTTGAAGTCTGCCAACATAGTTGAGCAGTGTGCTAAAAGTTCTTCTTTGCTGGCTTCTGCTTTGAGGACTACAGCGGCGTGGATATCTTCTCCTAGGGTTTTGTGAGGAACGGCAAAGGCTAGAGCTTCGACAACGTTGGGATGGCGTAGCAAGACATCATCCACCTCTAAGGGAGAAATTTTTTCTCCACCCCGGTTAATCAACTCTTTAATGCGTCCAGTCAGGCGGAGATAGCCATCTTCATCCAGTGTGCCCTGATCGCCCGTGCGGAACCAACCGTTGACAAAAGCAACGGCATTAGCTTCTGGGTTGTTTTCGTAGCCGTCAATAACATTGGGTGCTTTAATTACTACCTCACCTAAGCTTCCTTGTGGGAGCAGATTGCCATCATCCATGATGCCGACTTCTACACCAAAGCCATAGCCAACAGTTCCGGGTTTCCGCACTTTCGGCGGTAGGGGGTTAGTTGTCATTAAGTGAGATGCTTCGGTCATACTGTAAGATTCCAGTACAGGAGCATTCAAGGTTGCTTCCAACTGTTCGATGATAATCGGGGGTAGAGGAGCACTACTTGAGCGAATGAAGCGGAAGGGGTTGGCTTTGACAATTTCTGTGTTGCGGCCGGCGCGTGCCAAAATTGTCTGGTGCATGGTGGGCGCAGCGGAGTACCAGGTAGGTTTGAAGGTTGCTACCAGTTTCCAAAATTCTAAGGCATTAAAACCATTGGGACAAACTAGTGTGCCACCAGATGCCAAGGTTGCCAGCAAACACCCCACTAGTCCATGTATGTGAAACAGTGGCATTAAACAAAGTGTAGTGTCAGCTGCCGTTAGGGAGTAAGCACCGATAATGTTGTTGGCTGAGGCGATCAGGTTCCGATGCCGAATGGGGACACGCTTAGGGCGACTAGTAGTCCCGCTGGTATGCAGAATCATTGCTATATCGTCAGCATTCGGGGCTGCGGGATTGAGGGATTCTCTTGGTGCTGAGCCTGCTTTGACTAATTCAAAGCTTAATGTGCCGTCAGTGTTGACTTTGGCATTGATTAGCATCATGTCAGACGTGGTAGCGGACACCGCCGCTTCTGGTTCTTCAGACAGAGTAATCAGCGCTTTTGCCTGGGTATCTTCATAGTAGAAGGCAAATTCTTCTTGCTTATATTTGGGATTTAAGGGTGCAGCAGTGCCACATAAGGAAGCAGCAATAAAGGTAATTGCCATTGGTGAACCGTTAGTCATAGCAATGGCAATGCGTTCACCGGAGGTGTTGGCGGAGCCATCGCCTCTTTTCAACCCAAAGCTGTTAAGTTGAGATACTAATTCAATAACATTTTCACGCAATTGTTTATAGCTTAGTGATGCTCCATTAGGTGTGACTAAAGCTGGATGATTGTCTTCTCCTGCTAAAAGCTCAAATAAATTCATTAAGTAACCTCCAGAAAACCTCATCTCTTTTTAGGAATAATTATTAAGTAAAAACCTGTATTTTAATATACGTTTTATTAAAAAATATTGTGATTTTGTATAATATCAACCATTATTTGCTTTCTTTTACATGTAAGTTAACGGCAAAAATCCAAAGCTAAAATTACGTAAATACTGTATTTCTGGCTACTAAGACTCAGAAAAATCTTTTCCAGCAACTAAACCAAATCAATATATATGGATCGTCGGAATTTTCTAAAGTATGCCACTTTAGCAGGATCTAGTTTTGCCTTGGCTAGCTGTATTCAGGGTAGAAATTCCAATTCACAGAGTGAGGTATCTCCCTCAGCGTCGCCTGTGGTAGGAAATGAACCCTTAAAAGTGGGATTTATTTATGTAGGATCTGTGAGCGATTTTGGCTGGACTTATGCCCATGATTTAGGGCGCAGGGAAATGGAAGCCAATCTTCAGGATAAGGTAAAAACTACTTTTGTCGAAAATGTCAGCGAGGGTGCTGATGCCGAGAGGGTGATTCGCCAACTGGCATTAGATGGTAACAAATTGATTTTCACAACTTCCTTTGGCTACATGAATCCCACAATTAAAGTCGCCAAAGATTTTCCCAATGTGGTCTTTGAAAACTGTACCGGATACAAACGCATTGCCAATGTCGGCACTTATTTAGGACGCTTTGAAGAACCGCGATACTTAACCGGCATGATTGCTGGGAAGATGACAAAATCTAATGTAGTTGGTTTTATCGGAGCCTACCCCATTCCAGAGGTTATTCGAGGGATAGGTGCATTCGCCCAAGGACTACGGGCAACAAATCCCCAAGCAAAAGTTAGAGTATCTTGGGTGCAAAGTTGGTACGATTCAGCTAAAGAAAGGGAAGCCGCTCAAGCTTTGATCAATTTAGGCGCGGATGTTATGACGCAGCACACTGGCTCAGATGCTATTGTGCAACTAGCTGAAGAAAAAGGTATTTATGCTTTTGGTTACAACACCGACATGAGTAAGTTTGGTCAAAAAGCACACCTGACATCTGCAATCCATAAATGGGGCAAATTTTATACAGATAAGGCTTTGGCTGTGATGAGTGGTACATGGCAATCACAAGCGGTTTGGGATGGCATTGGTGAAGGGATGGTAGATATTTCCCCAATGAATCAAGTGATTCCGGCTGATGTGCAACAATTAGTAAACACGAAGCGCGATGAGTTTATTCAGGGTGCTGCTCATCCTTTTGATGGGCCAGTGACAGATCAAAAGGGAGTAGTGCGAGTACCAAAAGGCAAGGTGTTGGACGATCAGGGACAACTAGCAATGGATTGGTATGTTGAGGGAATTGAAGGGTCAATTCCCAAGAGTAAATCCTAGCAAGCACGGCCTAAATAAACCGCCCATTTCCAATCAACGAAACGCTTACGAATTACGAATTACTAAACATTTTCTGCAAATTTTCTGGCTGCGTAACTGCTAAATATTGCGTCGCCATTTCTGGTGTAAGCAATTCTAGCATGACTTTATTTTCTAACCATAACTCAATGACATCGAAGAAAGAGTCGCGGTTACAACGTAAGACTCTCCAGCCTTCTCGTTTTGCAATCTGTTCGATTTTTTCTTGAGTAGAAGAGACAGAGATTGCTGCATGAGTAGCTGTAAACCCAGAAGAGGTGTCCGCTTGTGCAAACATACACTGGTTATCTCCTTCACCAGGTATTAGCTGAGTTTTCAAAGGATAAACTTCAATTCCCGTCCCATGTTCATCAAGAGGGAAAACCATGTAACTACCTGGGTGAGGAAAGAAAGGAAAAGCTTGCCCATTTAAAATTTCAGCGAGAACTTGAGCAACGTGTTGGGGGTTTTGAGCAGAAATAGAAATGTGATGAATCATATTTGTTACCTCGCACCCCATAATCATGATGGGGTTTATAAACTTGTTGGTTTGCGGAGTGCTTATCTACCATGATTAGCTTTATTATTTTTCACCGCATTTTGATCATTTTATGCACGGAGTATAAAAAAGATACCAAGAAATGAATTAGTTGGTTTTTCGGTTGCAGGCAACTGACAAACAGAATTAATTTCAGCTTTAAGTCATAGAATCATCTGTCCCCAGAATGAAATGATTATGCTGGGTAAAATATCGGTTGACAAAAGGCTAAAGGGTAAGGGGTAAATTTTAATCTTTCCCGTTTCCCCTTAACCGAAAGATACTTCTTTCATACCACAGAAGGGGAGCAAGAATCAGGAATTTTAATGATTTGATACTTTAAGCTAAGCTGTTATGCATTTAAATTGCACATTACCTCGACATTCAGGCTGACTGTCAACAGTTAACAACTACAAAGAGTAGTTATGCAATTTAGACGCGCATTAGCTTAGTTCTGATTGACTATCAAAACGGCGAAACAAAAACAGCCAAAGTGGTAAAGAACTATTAATTGCAATGAGTCGCACTAAATGACCAGTCGTGACAATTTCAACATTATGATTCAATGCCAAAGAAACTAAGATCATTTCGGCTGATCCTCCTGGTGCTGTAACCAACAAACAAGTCAACCAGTCCCAAGAGGTTAATTGCATAGCAAGTATAGCAGCGATCGCTCCAGCAGCCAGGGTCATCGCTACAGACATCAAAGCATAACCTAGAGTCTGTTTTCCAAAAGTGGGTTTGTCTCCCCAATACTCACCAATAGTAATTCCTAAAAGCATTTGGCCCAATACGTTAATTAGTGGTGGTGGACTAAAGTGAATATCCCCCACAAAAGGCAGGCAATTTAGCAAAGAATTAAATCCTATACCAATCAACAATGCGCCAAAAAAATCGCCTGCGGGAATTTTAAATAAAATAGCAAGATAAACTACTAATCCAGTCACTAATAATACTAATAACAGTAATTTTAGTTGAGATAAATCTAGATTAAGTAAAGCACTTTTAACAGGCAGTGTTTGCGGATTCCAGTAATTACCAACTGATGTTCTAGCAATGAACGGAATTGTCAAAACTACGGTTGTCACACGAATTGCTTGAACTAAAGCTACTAAAGGAACATTGCGATTGTAATCGGCGGCAATAGCTGCCATAATTCCAACACCACCGGGAACTGTAGCCAGCATTGCTGTTAATAAGTTGGTTTGGCTCATGCGAGAGTAAATGTAGCCAATGCAGCCACCACACAGTAACAAAAACAAAGTGAGAAAAATAAAAATTGGAATACCAGAAGCAACACTGGTTAGATTTCCGTGGATACTGGAACCAATAGTTAGCCCTACAAATGCCATTCCCACTTTTCTAGCAGTACGGTTAGGTTTGGGAGAATATTGATAAAATAGCCGACATCCTTGAAGAACTAATGTACCGGCAGCAATCCCGCCAAATATCCAGACAATCCCGCCAGTATAAAACTTTGCCAAGAGTAAACCCAGAGGTAATGCCAAAAGCATTTCTAAGAATAGGATAATTAATTGCTTAATAAATAACTTGGCAACAGCAGTATCCTGATGAGTGGGTTCCTCTAAGACGGGAGTAATACTTATGCTTTGATTCATCGATATGAGTTTTTTTAATGATTTTAACTATGCACTTGAGCTAATGCGATCGCGCAATCTACCTAGGGTTTAAATTGAAAATATCTAGAGGATGACATGAGGTAAGTTTAAAGGAGATTTAACCATAACATCAATCAACAGGGTTTTATAGCTACTTACATAACATCATCTTTTGAGCGCCAATATTTTGGATTTACTGTATTTGATGATACTAATTGTAACGCTTTACGAGACGCTGCCGTCTAACCGCAGTAAGCCTCTGCACCCTGCAAATTGCTACAGACTTCTCTTTACTTGCTTTTATGTAGATGTATGCGAACAGCATGACATAGATATTTTTATTACTAATAATGAAACAAACTTGATATAATATGAAATAGAGCACAACTGATGTTGTACCCTATAAATAATCTGTATTTGTGTTAGTATTTCAACTTTTTAGTCTTCGTCAAGTGCTGGGAAAACTTCCTCAAACTGCCATAACCTGTCTTTATTTTCAACAAACCAAATACGAGTTTCTGGAGTTAATTTACTCCAAATGATTTCAACAGGAATATGAGGAGATGCATATTGGTATTGCTCACCAAGTGACTTGAGATTGTCTGTCACATCCTGAGGAATTCCAAATTCATGCCAGTCAACTTCTATATTTCTTCCTGAGACTCCCGCTGTGGGATCAAAAATCAACTGTGCAGCTCTCACTAAGTCAGCAAAGTGTTTTGGTTTGAGTCTGGTTATTTCTTGAACAGGGAGTGATTCGTTATGCTCTTGAGACATTATCGCTGGAGTGATGAAAATGAGTGGTGTATTGAACTAGCTTTTCCAAGGTAGGTAAAAATCCTTCGTGTTTTAGTATCTTGGTGATTCAGAAGTTAATTTTTTAACCACTAAGACACTAAGAAAAACAGATAACATCTTGTAAAGGCTAGCGTATTGAATTTACTGCCAGAGATTTTTATCCCATTAGCTCTAGCTAGGTGCAGAGCCGCTAAATCCATTTATTTTTCTTTTTATTGAGATTTTAGCTTATAATTATTGTTGTAAAGTTGATCCTAATATTGCTTTTACATTTGGTATTTACTATCAGCAATACAGTGTCATAAATCTTTAATTTTCAAGTTAAGCGTTCATTTCGCATACCAGATTAATGAATATTCAGCTTCTAGCAAAAGAGTTTTTTCAAACTAAATAAATATCTATCCAGAGATAAATTACTAAAATTTGCAAACTAGCTTAGGGTATATAGAGTTTCGGCTACAAGTATTAGTTATTTTAAAACGATTTCATGCCCTATATTTATCATTTTCCTTTACTGCGCTATGGTGTCGTTGTATTAATTGTTGCACTTACATTTGTGTTAACGCTGGTGCTAGACCCCTGGTTAGGCATGAGTGAAAGTCCATTCTTGCTATTTTTTAGCGCTGTAATGGTGAGTGCTTGGTATGGTGGCTTGAAGTTAGGGCTGTTAGCAACCTTATTGTCTGCTCTACTGGGCAATTACTTTTTCCTTTTCCCAAAGCATGAACTGAGTTTTGACCTATCGAGTCTAGTGCAAATCGGTTTATTTGGATCGCAGGGATTTCTCTTCAGTATTCTCTGTGAAGCTCTCATGACTGCCAAACGACATGCTGAAGGAAATTTAGAAAAGCTCAGAACAAGTGAGGAACGATTTCGATTAGCGTTAAGCAGTTCGGATATCGTGGTCTTTCAGCAAGATCAAAATTTGCGATATCAGTGGATTCATAATCCTCAAGGTGTCGAAGCAGCTGAAGAAATGCTAGGTAAAACTGACTATGAATTATTTTGTGACTCACAAGCAAAGCAACTAGCTGCAATTAAGCAGAGGGTAATCGAAACAGGTGCTTCAGCTCGTGAAGAGGTTTCTCTGACAGTGCGTGAAGAAGCTCGTTACTATGATTTAATAGTTGAACCGCTCAAGAGTGAAGCCAATAGTAGCATTCAGGGCGTTAGTTGTGCAGCTGTAAATATTACTGAGCGTAAGCAGGCAGAACTAGAAAACGCCAAGTTACAGCAAAAACTCCAAGAAGCCAATCAGCGCAAAGACGAATCTTTGGCATTGTTTGATGCTTGGCTGACTAGTTCACCAGTGGCGTTAACTTTTCTTGATACTGAACTTCGCTACGTTTATGCTAATGAAGCGCTGGCAGCTACCAACGGCGTACCACAAAGTCAACACATTGGTCATACTTTAGGTGAGGTGTTGCCAGAATGGGTAGAGCAACTTGAGCCAATCTTGCGTCAGGTGATGCAGACAAAAGAACCATTACTTAACCAGGAAGTGAGTGGTGAAACATATCCGCCTGGGGTGTATCGTTGTGGTCTTGTCAGTTATCATCCGGTGTGTTTAGCAGATGGACAACTACTGGGAGTAGGCGTAACTGGAATTGATATTACTCAACTCAAGCAAACTGAGCAAGCATTGCGAGAAAGCGAAGCAAAGTTTCGTAGCGTGGTTGAGTCAAACATGATTGGCATTGGCTTTTGGGATAGAGACGGCGGAATTACAGAGGCTAACGATGCTTTGTTGAACATGGTGGGTTATACCCGTGAAGAATTACTGGCTGGAAGGCTTAACTGGCAAGATTTGACTCCGGCAGAATACCAATTACTCGACGAGCAAGCGCTGACTCAATTTCAAAATAACTTGTTTTGCACCCCCTTCGAGAAGGAATATATTCGTAAAGATGGCTCACGTTTCCCAATTCTGGTAGGTGGTAGCCATTTTGAGGAGACTTCAGAACGAGGAGCTTTTTTTGTTCTCGATATTACAGAACGTAAGCAGGCTGAGGACGCACTCCGCTGTATTGCTCAAACTAGTACTACACTTTCTACTTCTTTAGATTATGAGGAAACCTTAGAACAAATTGCTAAAATTTTAGTTCCTCAACTGGCTGATTGGTGTTGTGTCGATATTATCGATGAGGATGGTTCTGTTCACCGCCTAGCTGTTGCCCATGCAGATTCTTCAAAAGCAGAGTGGGCGCGTCAACTTCAGCAGTATGTGCCAGACTCCAAGGATACAAGTGCGTTGGCTTTGCCCGTCGCAGGCATCGCTAGAGTACTACAAACTGGGCAACCAGAATTAATCACAGAAGTCTCTGACTCACTACTAGCTGCAAATACTCAGAACAACGAACATTTACAAATTGTGCGGCAGATGGGAATCAAGTCTGCGATGATTGTACCGTTAGTGGCACGCCAGAAAGTACTCGGTAGCATTACATTTATCAGCGCCGAATCAGAGCGTCACTACGAGCAATGTGACCTAGCTTTAGCAACCGATATTGCTTGTCGCGCTGCTTTGGCATTTGAAAATGCCCGACTTTATCGAGACATTCACAAGACTTTGCTGCATTACGCCGAATCATTGTCTCTTCTGGATGCCCTGCTAGCAGGTGCTCCTGTCGCTGTATGCTTTTTGGATAGAGAACTGCGATATATCCGAATAAATAAGGTATTGGCTGATATTAACGGTTTGAGCATAGAAGAACATCTGGGACGCAAATTCCGGGAAGTGCTACCAAAGATGGCGGCTGAGTTTGAACCGCAGTTACAACAAGTACTGGATACAGGAGAACCTCTGCTAAATGTGGAAATCAGCGGTGAGACACGGGAGCAACCCAGCAGATATAGCTACTGGCTGGGAAACTATTACCCGGTCTACAACGCATTGAGTGAAACGGTAGGAATTGGGATTATTCTGGCAGACATGACAGCAACAAAACAAACAGAAGTTGCCCTGCGCGACAGCGAAGAAAAGTTTCGCACTATGTTTAATCAGGCAGTTGTTGGTATTAACCTAGTAGCATTGGATGGAAGATACCTCCAGGTGAATCCTGCGATGTGCGACATTACTGGGTATAGCAGTGAAGAGTTAACCCAAATGACCTTTCAGGAAATTACCCACCCTGATGATATAGAGCCTGATTTGGCAAATGCTCAGCGAGTCTTGGCAGGGGAAATTAGTGGTTATTCTTTAGAGAAGCGCTACATTCGCAAAGATGGTTCTCTAATTTGGGTAAACCTAACTTCATCAATAGTTTGGGATGCTGACGGACAGCCAAAGTATGCATTAGGTGTGGTCGAAGATATTAGCGATCGCCAAGCCGCGCAACGCGATCGCCAAAAGGCTGAGGCTGCACAAAACTTTTTAGTCGAAGCTAGCACTCTATTAGCTTCTTCATTAGATTATGAAGTCACATTGACCAATGTGGCTAACTTAGCAGTTCCTACCTTAGCTGACTTGTGTATTGTAGATATTTTCCGGGAAGATTGGTCAAATAAGCAGATGGCGTTGGTAACTGCCGACCCCGGAAAACGCCAGATTTTAGCGGAAATACAACGGGATTATTCATCCCAAAATGGAGCACAACAATTTCTTGTATACAAACTGCGACAGGGGGAATCTGTGTTTTTCTCCCAATTTCCCGACTCGGCTTTTATACAGATGGCTCAAAACGAAAAACATCTGCAATTGCTGCGAAGCTTAAGTATTCGTTCTTTAATGGTGATACCTCTGCGTTCTCGTGGGCAATTATTTGGAGCGATCGCTTTTTTCACAGCCGAGTCAGGTCGTTACTACGAAGCCGCAGACTTGGCTTTAGCAGAAGATGTTGCCCGTCGGGCAGCTACAGCAATTGATAACGCCAGACTCTACCAAGAAACTCAGCAGGCAAAACAAGCGGCTGAGCGGGCTGTAAATCGGACGGTACTTTTACAAACAATTACCGCCGCCCTCTCAGAAGCCCTAACTCCCCAGCAGGTGGCTGATGTAGTGATGAATCAAGGAATTGCTGCCTTGGGTGCTAAAGCTGGTTCCGTTCTGTTACTAACTGAAGGTAACTCCTTAAAGATTGTCCAAGCAATCGGCTATCAGCAATCAACTATAGATGCTTTTGATAATTTTCCTTTAACTGCTTCTATCCCGTCAGCGGAAACAGTACGAACTGGAGAGCCAATCTTTATAGAAAATCGAGAAGCTTGGATTGAGAAATATCCTAATTTAGCCGATATTCCTCCTAAAACAGGATATTTTGCTTATGCTTGTATTCCTTTAATGCAAGATGGAAAAGCCATTGGGGCACTAGGATTAAACTTTGCGACTGCACAAGCATTTAGTGAAGAAGACCAGGGATTTATGTGGACTTTAGGGCAACAGTGTGCTCAGGCGATCGCCCGTGCTCAACTTTACGAAGCAGAACAAAGGGCGCGAAACCAAGCCGAAACAGCCAACCGGATTAAAGATGAATTTCTCGCTGTGCTTTCTCATGAGTTAAGAACTCCTCTAAATCCCATCTTAGGATGGGCAAAGTTACTGCGAACCCGCAAGTTTGACGAAGCAACCGTAATTCGCGCTTTGGAAACAATTGAGCGTAATGCTAACTTACAAACTCAACTCATTGAAGACCTGCTTGATGTTTCGCGGATTTTACGAGGTAAGCTCAGCCTCAATATCTATGCAGTGGACTTGAATGCAACCATCGCCGCCGCCTTAGAAACGGTGCGCTTAGCAGCAGAAGCCAAGTCTATCGAAATTCAAATGGTGCTGAGCAATGATGTTGGACAGGTTATGGGCGATGGCGATCGCTTGCAACAGGTAATCTGGAATCTCGTCTCTAACGCTGTTAAATTTACACCCCCAGGCGGACGGGTAGAAGTACGACTGGAACAAGTTGACTTCAACGCTCAAATTCAAGTAATTGATACAGGTAAAGGTATCAACCCAGAATTTTTGCCTCACGTTTTTGAATACTTCCGTCAAGCAGACGCCAAGACAACTAGGATATTTGGCGGACTGGGACTAGGACTAGCAATTGTGCGTAATCTGGTGGAACTGCACGGTGGTACAGTTGAGGTAGAAAGTGCCGGCGAAGGACAAGGAGCAACATTTACAGTTAAGCTACCGGTGCTCAAAAGTTCTGAATCCCAAGTTATGAGTGCTGAATCTTCTGTGTTAGAAGCCAGTAATCAAGACTCATTACTTTCTGGAGTAAGAATCTTGCTTGTGGATGATCAGCCTGATGTGCGAGATTTCTTTAGCTTCGCGCTAGAACAGTTTGGGGCGACTGTAACATCGGTTGAATCGGCAACTGAAGCACTAAAAGCACTAGCCCAGTTAAAGCCAGATATCCTGTTAAGCGATATTGGTATGCCGATAATGGATGGCTATATGTTGCTGCGCGAGATCAGAACATGGTCAACAGAGCAAGGTGGGCAAATTCCGGCGATCGCTTTGACTGCCTATGCTGGAGAAATTGACTACAATCAAGCAATTGCAGCCGGATTTCAAAAACATGTCCGTAAACCCGCAGATCCATTTGAATTGGCTACAGCCATCGCTAATCTCATCGGACGCAACCAGCCTTGAGCTTCACGCAACCATTTAATTTTTATAGTAGGTAGGCATAATTAAAGATAAAAAAAATCTTAGTTCGTAGTGAGCGATGAATCGCTCAAAATAAGCATTATCAGGCCTAAAGTCCTTACCCTTTGGGTTCGTTAGTCGCTCATGGGGAGCCACCCCCTTGCGGAGGTTCCCGACGCTCGTTCGCGCAGCGTGTCGCAGACAAGACTCGCTAACGCTGCGCTATCCGTTGTGGGGAGTGGCGTGGAAACCCCCTTGGCGTAGCGTCTCGTAGAGAAGACCGCGCTAACTCACTACAAACTTGAATTTATTTACGTCTAGCTACTTATCTTCTAATTATTTGTGCCTACCTACTTAGTTACAACACAAGCTAAACTTGCTTACAGTTTCCGAAGTGAAACCTTCTCGATAAAAACTTCCTCTCGTTGCTCACCATTTTTTGGGAGAAAACTCACTTTTAAATCTGGTTCTGACTGTTGTTCGCGTCTGTCTACTTGTTCAGCTAATTGGTCAGTGATGTCAAAAAGAAGAGTTTTTGTTACTCGTTTTTGACTTGGTAATTCAAAGAAACTAATAGTACCAGCAAAATAAACATCTTTGTCAGCCGCCGCCGCTGTATTGGGCAAGTTGACATAAACATCATAAGTGCCCCTCGGCTTTCCTTGGAAAGACACTTCAACTTCTAGTACATAACCGTTTTCTGGAGTAGCCAGCAAAGAGCGGTCGCCTCCGCGGCTAGTAGATAATGGAACTACTACTGTTATTGGTTCATCAGTTAATTGGGCTTTAACTTCCTTAGTAGCAACAGTTTCTTGCATACGTGCTCTTGGTTGTTGAATGCTGGCAAGCGATCGCGGACGCACTAATATTTGATCATATTTATCATAGGTGTAATTCAGGTTATAAACGGCCTTAACGACTTCTTCAGGAGTTTTATATTCAACTAGCTCCCCTTTGCCATCAAAAAAGGCATAGGGAAATTCTACTGCCGCTAGCTCTTGAGGTGTCACTTGAGAACTAGCACCTTTTGCTAGTGTCCAAGATTGCCAGTAACGGTCAATACTAGCGTGATGTAGCCAAAAGATTGGGTCAAATCCAGCAGTAGGAACATCTCCCATTAGTCCCACTCCTTCATCATAGGGAGAAGGGCCCTGCCAGATCGGATTAAACTTGTCTTTGGGAAAACTACCACCAATATAGCCGTGCATGACATTGTGAGGTGATTGTTCAATCTGGCTATTAAACACACTATATAGGATATTTTGGTATGCCGTCCGTTTACCATCAATCAGGCCTTGTTGTGTTGATGACTCAATTGGTTGACCTGCATTTAGGCTTGTGAGCCTTAATTCTTCGTAAAGACCGTTGGTTGTTTGGTCAGTAGGAAGTCTAAACGCTTCTGGCATTGATTTGTATTTTGCAGACTTACTGCTGGTGTAATCCCAGTATGGAATGGCAAAATTCGGATTACCAGAAAGGTTGCGAACAACTTGTTCAAAATGATAAAGGTAGAGTCGATGCCAGGGGAGAAAGTGAACTCCAGTACCGGCTTCATGGGGACACTTCTGCCAATACTCTAGTAACTTTTTGATTTGTGCTTGGGTTTTTGGATCTAAAGATGATGCATTGGTATAAATTGGGCACAGAGAATTTTGCTCTGTAAAATCAGCAGGAGAGGGAACCCCGTGAATTGCACCTTGGTAATACCAGCTAACTGGATCTGTGCAACCCGATTCTCGGATCTTTTTGAGGGCAATTTTTAGCGACTGAAGATCTTTTTGTCCACTCCGAGAGTAAACATCTTTGCGAACAAACTTGGTTCTGGGTGATCTAATTGATGAGGTTGGCTGAGTTAACTCAGGTACTTGAGTAGATTGAGCATAAGCGTTGCTTGGCAGTAGCAGTATCCCCACAGTAGCGAATATTGCCAAAATCAAAGCGAGAAGAAACTTTTTCATAACTTTCCTAAACATTTGATCAGCAAAGTGGATTACAGAGATCATTTAATATTAGTCCACCAAAGTTCTGTGAGCTTGATTAGGCTTTGGAGTGCGACCTTTTTGCTGCTTCTGCTAATTAGCGAAAAGGCTAATCAGCCCTCCTGGACTGTGATATACATTAATGTCACAGACAACTAGAAGCATCAAACTTCCAAACTTTATTACCAGATCTTGAAGGTAGAATGTACGGTTACTGATTCCGTTCTCAGTTATTAATTAAACCAGGTATGTGAAGCATTTTTTTTTACTTCAAAAATCTTCACAGCAGTCACTTTATTAAAGTGTGATCATGTCGTTTCTTTGTAAAGCTGCGCCAATGAGACGCTCCGCGTTGGCGGAAGCCTCTGTCTACGACACGCTACGCGAACGTAGAGAAGGCGTACTTAGCGATACCCTTCAAGAATCCGCTCCGCGTCTACGTTTTTGATTTATTTAGGACTTACGCAAAAACTCTCTGAAACTCTTATTTCTCCGTGCCCTCTGTCTTGAGAAGTTCTGCTCGGAGGAAACCTCCGCTCAGACTTCTCGCTGTGTTCTCTGTGGTAGCCTGTCTTGAAAAGTTTCCTACGGCGGGAAACCCGCCTACAGAACTTTTCGCTGCGGCAAGCCGCTCCGCGTCTACGACTTTCCGTTACCCGTGCGTAAGTCCTGTTATTGTGCCAAGTTGTAATACCAATTCCCGAAAATCTTGATACATATAGATTTCTCGTAGGGGCACAGCATTGCCCATTGACATCATTTTCAAGACAAATAAATTTATATCTTAATATCTCAGCAGATTAGGAAACTTTATGGATTATTGTTAACAAATATTTAAAAGTTTGTGCGTCCGGGTAATAGAAGCGCAAAACTTTTCAAGACAGGAGCGCGTGGCTTGATTACAAACTATTGTGATTAGTACTACTAGCAGGGGATCATTTATAACTCGGCTATTTACCCTTGTATCTACTGTTATTCTTTACTTACTGCAATTCTTGAGAATCCAATATTTACTTAATTAATTTGTTAAGCAACAAAACTTATGTCAGCCAAAAGCTAGAAATTGAATGTTTTAATATATAACTTTGGGATAGTTAAATCTCTAAAAAACATGTTTATAAGTAAAACCATAGGTATCCAACACCTATGTACATACAAGTGAGGCTAACAATTATGTCACTTCAAACCATTACATCCGAGTTGTTGAGAGAGCTATCCAGAGAAGAACAAGAGATTCTATCTGGGGGACAAAACGGCAGAGATAGAGACGGAGACCGAGATAGAGATAGAGACCGAGATAAAGACAGAGACAAAAGATACAAATGCCGTTACTGTTACGACTGTGAACGTTACCGTGACTAAGTTTGCAAAGCTTACTGACTGAGTAATGCAGTAGTTTTAACTTTGCAATTAGTAGGGATAGTAGGGAAGGAAAAGACTTATAGAACTTACTCAATAGCAATCAAGTTTTGAGAAGTTTAGACAGTCTCCAGCGTTCTTTTAAAACTTTCTTAAATTAAAAGAATCGAGAGCAGAAAAAATAGGGATAGTCCTTACTTTTGTGCCCCTCCCTTACTTGAAATGCAAGTATTTAGTGGTGGAAAGCCTAGCGAACGTTTACCTACATTAACTTGGGTTAATCAAACTAACGATCGCTTCTAGTAATGCTTCTGGATCTACTGGTTTGGGAATATGCATTTGAAACCCCGCTGCTAATGCTTGCTGCTGATTAATTTCGCCTGCATAGGCTGTCAGAGCGATCGCTGGTACTTGTCCTCCCTGCTGAGGCGATCGCTTTCTGACTTCACGCATCAGCATATAACCGTCTGTCCGTGGCATTCCAATATCACTAACTAGAACATCTGGTATGGACTCAGACAGTGCTTCTAATGCCTCTTGTGCTGATGACACGGCGGTTACTTCTACACCGTAGTCTTGCAGAATGAAGGTCACTAAGTCTCGAATATCTGGTTCATCATCTACCACTAGTATTTGCATATGTTCAGAGCACTGGAGGTTCAGGGATATAAGTGAGAGTCGAATTTCTACCCGTCCTCCTGTTGGTGTAAATTTTACCGCATTGGAAGGCAGGTTCCACACAACTTGCCCATGCAACGTCTCTACATGGTCTATCTGTCACCAGCATGGTAGCTGCATCATAACTAATATACTTATAGGACTTACGCACAGGTGACGGAAAAACGTAGACGCGGAGCGGCTTGCCGCAGCGAAAAGTTCTGTAGGCGGAGAGAAGTCTGAGCGCCGGCGTCCGGCGATGGTCTGTATCACTGCCGAGAGGCGCAAAGCCTTGCGCCTCTCCCTTGTGTCCAAAGGACACAAGGCAACCGTTCTGAAAGAACGGTTGGGCAGTAAGACCCGCATAGCGATCAGAACTTCGGGGTTTCCCGCCGTAGGAAACTTTTCAAGACAGGCTACCGCAGAGGACGCAGCGAGAAGTCTGAGCGGAGGTTTCCTCCGAGCAGAACTTCTCAAGACAGAGGTCATGGAGGAATGAGAGTTTGAGAGGGTTTTTGCGTAAGTCCTAACTTATTTAAATCATCTCTTCAGTCGCATAAAAGCTGCACCAATCAATAGTCCTACAACCTGCGTCAAGTAAAACATACTAGTTTGATTTACACCAGCGGGGGGAATATTTAAACTGCCGATGCCATAAAACATTTGTTGCAAGAACCACCAAAATATATATACAAAAGCTGGTAGTTCGATAGGTATATAAACAATTATTAACGGTAAAATTGTGTCAATTTTCGCTTTAGGAAACTTCGTGACGTATGCCCCTAATATAGCTGCGATCGCGCCATTCGCTCCAATCAATGGTACTGTCAAATTTGGTTCGGCTAAAATTTGCACTACGCCTGTCAGGATGCCAGCAATCAGATAAAATCCTAGATAGCGTCCATGTCCGAGAATATTCTCTACAGTCTTGCCAAAAACCCATAAAAATAGCAGATTTCCTAATATTTGGCTAAAGCTACCATGTAAAAACATCCCCAAAGGTAGCGAAAACAAACGCCAAATTACAACTATCCAAGCAGCAGGGTTAAAGAAAATCGCATTTGTAATTGCCCCATTAATCTGAGATGGAATCACACCCCAACTGTTGACAAAATAGCCTAATTCCCCACTTAGTTCTAATTTGAGTTCCCATAAAAATATGGCAATATTAATCCCAATCAGCCAGTAATTAATAATCGGCTGACTGCGATTATGAAGGTTATCACTAATAGGAATCATGGGGTTCTATAGGCTTGACTATGCTAATGTAACAACCAATACAAAACTAATAAACTAAAACTCGTCCGCTGTAACCTGATTGGTTTTATTTTTCAAGGACGTGAGTTCCATATAAGTATTGGCTGTAAGCATTGTACTTCCTTCACCCATACCACTAAGCCCTTATTCAAGCACTAAAAGCTTTTACCGATGATAATCGGCTCAAAAGAGCCGTTCTTATACTAAGTTTTACTTTTTCTCAGGTATGTTTCGTGGAGGTACGGCTCGTCCTTCATAAAACTGCCTTTGAAGCTTATTCAAGCCTATCCATGCTACTCCAAAGATTAAGGAAGCTACAGTTTCAATTCCAACTGCTAAAACTGATGTTGTCTGAAAAAATAACGTTAGCATTGGAGCACTTGCCAAACAAAGTACTGCTGCTACTCCACACCAAAATTTCATCTGCTCAATTTTGGCAAGCGCCGATTTACAACTGGCACATTTTTGAGTGTGTGAATAGTATCTCTCTAGCAGCTTCTCCTTTGGCAGTGGAGGAGAAAAAGTTTCTTTGGGAAATGGTTCGGCATTATATTGGTTTACCCACTGACGTAACTCAAAGACAAAACTATCTGCTTTGGTAGGAAGGTAAAACGCTTTAGTAAAGTTCAGGCTACCTCCTTTGGCTTCGAGATATCTTTCTTGATAGTGCAGGAAAATTTGATCATCTTCTAAAACACCATTTTGTCCTATGTGATAATACCAACGCGGTCTGAGCTTAATAAATAAACCAGGAAGTTTAGAGGAAAACTTGAAGGGAAAACGAGCGAATAGACGACACTCTCCTTTACGAATTGGTGTAGCATAGACAACAGTTAAAATTCTGCCACGCTGAGAGTTGATGTCATGCCACATTAAACAAGGAGCGACGAAAGTTGTAGATAATTCTCCTGATTGCTCTGGTCGCAAACCTTGTTTCCAAATCCCTTTAAATCCATGTTTTCCAGATTCAATTACTTCAAGTTCTAAAGGTGCTGCATTTGCCCTATTGCCTACCGTTTGGTGATGTGTAAAGGAGACGTGACTGGGGTCTAGTATGTTTTCTAAAAGGGTTAGCGCATCATAAGGTACATCCCTAAATGTATTAATTAAAACCCATCCTTCAGAAGATTCTTCCAATGGCTCAATAATGGGAACTTTGGTTTTTGCAGCATTTTCATAGTTCCCAACGTATACAAACAGCAGTCCTTGCTTTTCAATTGTCGGTAATGATGCTACACAAGCTCGTTTAGAAGTCTCTGCTGTTCCACCTTTTACTTGCTGGGGAATTCTTTGGCAATCTCCATCTCCAGAGAAAGCCCAACCATGATATGGACACTCCAAAAGTCCATCATCAGTAATCCTGCCTTCTGACAATGGGGCTAAACGATGAGGACACTGGTCTTCAAAGCTTCTCCAAGATTGGGCAAGTCTATCCCACCAGATTACAATATCTCTTCCCAACAGTGTAAAAGCGGTTGGTTTTGATTTATCTAAGTCCTCTAGGTAATGTACGGGATACCATGCCTCATTACAATTAAAACTATTCGGGTCACTGCCACCCGGAGGCATTTCCTCCTGAAAATTATCTCTAACATTAAGTTCTTTCTCAAGCATTTTTGATGTTTATTAATTTTTATTACTAACTACTAGTTTAATTAAAGTAGTAGAAATTATGTTTACAGTTGCAGAGCTATCAGTGCCTAACTCTAATATTTTCTTATTATCTGCATTTTGTGCGATCGCTTTAGCCATCATCCATCTATTCTCAGGTAAACTGCACTTTCTCGGAACTATCCCGCGTAATCGGTGGCTTTCCTTTGGCAGTGGAGTATCTGTTGCTTATGTGTTTGTCCACATTTTGCCCGAATTGAGTGAAGCACAGAAAACAATTGAAAGCAACCTAGACTTTAGGCTTGTCTTTCTAGAGCATCACGTTTACCTAGTCGCACTCTTCGGTATGACAATATTTTATGGACTAGAGCGAGTTGCTATGGTATCGCGTCAGCGCAATCAAAAAGCAGGTAAGGGAGATGTAACCTCTTCTGGCGTTTTCTGGCTACACATTGCTTCTTTTGTTGTTTATAACGCTTTGATTGGCTACTTGCTAGTACATCGGGAAGAACCGGGTATTCAGAGTTTGTTTCTCTTCTTCTTCGCAATGGCACTGCATTTTGTAGTCAACGACTACGGTTTGCGCGAAAACCATAAAGGAATCTACGATCAAATTGGGCGTTGGCTATTAGCCGCAGCGATTATTGTTGGTTGGGTAATTGGTAGTGGAACGGAAATCCATAAAGCAGCAATTGCAGTTCTCTTCGCCTTTTTAGCCGGAGGCGTTGTCTTAAATGTACTTAAGGAAGAACTACCAGAAGAACGAGAAAGTCGCTTTTGGGCTTTTGCTCTAGGTGCTGGAAGCTATGCAAGCCTATTGCTAACTATTTAACAGTTAACAGTAAACGGTAAACAGTTAACTGTTTACTGTTGACTGTTGACTGATTTTCGGTAGCAAAAGGTTTTAGATCCTCCTAAATCCCCCTTAAAAAGGGGGACTTTGATTCCGGTTCCCCCCTTTTTAAGGGGGGTTAGGGGGGATCAATAAGTGCCTAAAAACACAGCCAAATACTTTTCAAACAGCCTCTTAATTGCGATTTTCACGTCGCCACTTTCCCCGCACTAAACGAATTTCATCATAACTGTAGCTTTCGCCAAGTTGTTCTCGAATTGGAGTAAGAGAAATATCACCTACCGCTTCTAAAACTTGCCAAATTTTTTGTTGACGTTCGAGAGGTACTAATTGATTCAAATCTACAGCTTGATCTTTTTCAATTAAATCTGCCAGATGACGAATAATTGTAGTAGCGCGGATGTTGCGTTTTTGGGCAATTTCAGCAACACTCAAACCTTGTTGATACAACTGTAAGGTAAATAATTCTGTGTCGGAAGGTAAGCCTAAAAAAGGTGTGGATTTAACTTGTTCTTGCGAACCTTGTTCTTGGCGATAGGCTTTAATTTCGGCGAGGAACTTATCGCCATATTGAGCAAGTTTGTGACTACCTACGCCAGAAAGTTTACCAAATTCGGTTATTGTTTTAGGTTGTACCTGCGTCATTAATTTTAAGGTTGAATCATGAAAGATCACGTAAGGTGGTACAGATTGTTCATCAGCAAGTTGTTTGCGGAGCGATCGCAATCTCTGCAATAATACTTCTGCCTCTGCGGCTTTTTCACTTCCCTCTTCCCAAGTAATTTTTTGAACTACGGGAACGGCGAGAGAAACTGTACGCTGTCGCCGCATAACTTCCCAACTTAGGGCGTTCAGTTTCAAAACTGAGTAACCATCGCTAGTTTGTTCTAGCAAACCTTGATGTAAAAGCGATCGCCCCAACATTCGCCACTCATCTACAGTTCTATCTTTGCCAATACCATAGGTAGAGAGTTTATCATGTTCATTTTGGGTAATTTTCTGGTTTTTCCCTCCCCGCAACACATCAATAATATGCAGCATTCCAAATCTTTCTTTACAACGCGCCACACAAGATAAAAACTTCATGGCTTCAATTGTCCAGTCTTGCAATGGTTTAGGATAACGACAATTATCACAATTACCGCAATTTCCTGGAAAACGTTCTCCAAAATAACCTAACTGAATTGTACGACGGCAAACAGTACCTTCAGCATAGTCAATTACTTGACGCAGTTGTTGTTTGGAAATCAACTGTTCTTGAGGATCAGTTTTTTGATTAATACTCCATTCAATAGTTTTAATATCACTGAAACTGAAAAAAAGTGTGCAACGCGAAGGTTCGCTGTCTCTTCCCGCCCTACCTGATTCTTGATAATAACTTTCTAAATTACGCGGTAAATCAAAGTGAATTACTAACCGCACATCTGGTTTATTAATTCCCATTCCAAAGGCAATTGTTGCCACCATAACACGCACATCATCCCGAATAAATCGAGTTTGATTGTTACTGCGTTCTTCATCACCTAATCCAGCATGATAAGACAAAGCAGAAATCTGATCATTTTGCAGTTTAAAGGTGAGTTCATCAACTTTTTTACGCGTCAAGCAATAAATAATTGCTGAACCTTCGTTTTCCCGGATAAGTTCCAATAATTCAGCGTAAGCAGACTTAGTTTTAGAACGAACTTCATAGTAAAGGTTTTGGCGGTTAAAGCTGGCAATGTGGATACTAGGTTGCTTTAGCCCTAATTGTTGGATGATATCAGTACGGACGCGATCTGTTGCTGTGGCGGTGAGGGCGAGAGTCGGGATATTGGGGTAGCGTTTCCGCAGAGATTTCATCTGACGGTATTCTGGGCGAAAGTCGTGTCCCCACTCAGAGACACAGTGCGCTTCATCAATCGCAAAAGCTGCAATCCCAATTTTTTCTTTGACTAAATCTAGAAATGGGAGAAATCTTTCACTCAAAAGACGTTCTGGAGCGACGTATAGTAACTTAACTTTACCGTTTAAGATGGCTTCTTCACGCGATCGCACTTTATACGGGTTAAGACTACTGTTAAGAAATGTGGCGGAAATGTTATTATTTCGCAGTGCTTCCACTTGGTCTTGCATTAAAGCAATTAGCGGCGATACCACCACCGTTAAACCTTTTTTCAGCAATGCAGGTAACTGAAAACACAAAGATTTTCCCCCACCGGTTGGCATTACAATCAGTAAATCCCGGTTTTGTAGCGCATCTTCGATAATTTGCCGCTGTCCGGGGCGGAATTGGTCGTAACCGAAGTGATATTTTAGCGCTTGTTCGAGATTGGGATACTGAAGCATAGCGATCGCTTTGGGTTGCTCTCTGCGTGGGTAGTTATGACGATAACAGGATTAATTACGAATTACGTACAGCCCTTTGGGCATGAAAACAGCGTAGCGGGGCGTAGCCCATTACGAATTACGAATTACGAATTACGTATAGTGGTGCTAGCATCTTGTGCAGTATACAAAGCGATTTCAATTGGAGAGAGCGATCGCCCCGTTGGTTTTTGCGTAGTTTTATCTATTTCTGCTGGCGTATATTGTAGTGAATATTGCCCTCCTAAACTAGCTAACACCATACCTACAGAACCGTGTGCAGTCATGCCTGTATAGTCTGCTATTACATCAGCAATATTCCAACTATCCGGCAAATTCTTGTAAATCTTTTTGACACACTTGTAAAAATCTAAAGGGTCGTAGATATCATTAACAACAATCGGTGCTGGTATTTTCAACTGGGCAAACTCCTGTTGTAAATTTTGAGCAACTGTCAACGTCTCTTGAGAGCAAATTAACCAAACACATTCTAATAATGGTATGTGATAATTAATTGCTTTGCGACAAGGTTCAGGACGGCTGACAAGCAAAATTAATCCCCGTCGTTTAGCTGGTGAGACTTTATCTAACTTGACTTCTGTCTTTTGGCGCAACCGTGACAACCCAATCCCAAACAACCACACTGACAGCGCAAATATACATACAGCCCCTAGAGCTATCCCTATCGATACTTTTACCGAAGTCCCCAACCAGCTAAATAATATTTGCGTAACTGCATTGCTCAATACTGATAAGAATATCGTGCCAATTAAGAAGGGAAAAAGAGTTTCAGGACTAAAGAAAATTTTAGCTACATCAGAGAAATTGGGACGCAACGTAGTTATTCCTCATTGTGGGTAACATAAATTACTGTAGCGAATTACTCTGTCTTTTCCAAGATAGCGCTGGTTGTTTTAGTATAAATATTTACTTTTTGGTGACAGAAAGCTCCAATCAAAATAGGTCTTTCGAGTAACAGCGAAGTTTATGATAGGGTATTTTACACTTCACTTTCTTGTCGTGGGTCTATATCTGGTGGATGCCAACCACCCTTCATCCAAAGACGGCGTGCTTTAACGATAGAACCTTCGTTGTGACGTTCATCATTGAAATCTAAACGATTACAAGTAGCTCGTCCTATGGGAGTAATGCCGATGATTTTTAAACCGTCTGCTGACCAGATAAAGTGATCTGACCAGCTTTGCTTACGAGGATGAAATAATGCGATAATTCTTCAGTATTTGGATCAATTCCAGTTGTGAAGTTATAGCGATATCCATTGCAACGCTGACAGGCTAAAGCTAAATTATCAAGCTCATGTGACATACTCCTACACTGACTCTTCGAGTACAGTGTAGGCTTCCAAGACAATCCGGCTTTCGCTTAGGAGACTCTTAGCTTTAAGAACGGGATGCCCCTCCGCTCTTTGTTTTATATTTATCGCTGCATTATGGTCACGGTCGAGACTGCACCCACAATGTGGGCA
>NZ_VJXY01000011.1 GCF_014831675.1 Komarekiella delphini-convector SJRDD-AB1
ATGACCATTTGCTCGACACCTTTATTTCAACGTTAGGACTCTCGCCGACTATAATTAAATCCCATCCTAACTACCAAAACCTACGGTCTTACGGCGTTATTACCGCCTAATTTTGTCCGGAGTATTGATATTTAAGTTATTTGATAATTATCTGGAATGTTACAGTGAACCATATCAGGACAATCAAGGTAAGCATAGTTATTTAAATAAAAGGATTATCTTACCCAATCAAGTGATACTCTTATCTGGTTTCCCTGATTTATCTCTAGATTTAAGTAGAGTATTTCCGTCTAAATTAAATTATTAATTTACTACAGTTATAATATGCAGTAATCATTTCTATGGCTTATGGTGATTTTAAACTCATTGAAATTATTGATTATTTTGGTTTAGTTATCCACGAGGCATCTGGACTATTTGCAAGTGTAAAGGAACAAGAATGTAGTTATTTATTATATACTATTCTTAAAGAAAATCTTGATTTAGCAGTCAATTGATTTGAATGAGTATTATATTAAGGATATTAAGAAAAATCTAGGTATTTTGTATAGTGCGATCGCACAGAATAAGCCGTAAATTATTTATTAGCTAAAATATTATTTAAATAACTGATAGAAAATGCAACCAGAGGTGATTGATATCAGGCGATCGCTTTTCCGAATCTTCATAAATCACTTTATTGACATCCAGCATCAGCTATGCAAATGTATATTTAAGACAGCAAAATAACCGCACTCTAAAGCGCAAGTTTTTGGTGTTGTCTCAGCAGCAGAATTCCTAGTTTCCTGCCGAGCTTCGTGTCATCCCTTCGGCTGAGTATTCAGCCTGGTGTCAAGTCAAGCAATTGACTAGACTTTCAGTGGAAGATGAGATGTTCAGCGGGAGGAATGACGAGGAGCTTGGTAGGAAGCCAGGAATTCTACGGCTGAGACTTGAACCAAACGACGGCGACGGTAGAAAGCTTCATAACAGAGAAATACTTTTTAAGTATTAATCTCTTATATCAAGCTTAGGCTAATGTTAAATGTGTGATTTGTTAATGCTGTCCAGTTCGCTGAAACAAACTCTGGACACACTATAATGACAGACATTCATATAGCTTCAAAAGGACAAACAAGCCAGCCACAGCTAAAGGTTGGCATCTATTGTGATTTTCAAAATGTTTATTTAAGTCAAGAACTAGCAAATTTATTACTGGCTTTTGCCAACGCAAGGGGGCGTTTGGTTAGTAAAAAAGTCTACTGTAATTCATTATTTGAAAACCAGGCTTCTGCCAAAGAGAATCTCCAACGCATTGGTTTTAAATGTGAGGATGTTACCTGTTCTTTAAAGAATAGTGCAGATAATCAACTTAAATCTGATTTAATTGACGATGTATACAACAATCAGTCTCCAGATACAGTTATTCTTGTGTCAGGAGATGGGGACTTTGCAAATCCAATTCAATTTCTACAAGACAAGGGTAAAAATGTCATAATTTTTGCACAACGAGGTAATGTAAAACAAAAGCTTAAAGAGCGTGCTGATGAATTTTACTTTATGGATGAATTACCTCAGTTAATTGGTAAAAAAACTCAGCCTCAAACCGCTTACATTGAGTTTCAGATTAATTACAATGAAGCTATAAAGTACCTTATTAAAGCTATTAACACTGCTTTAAGCCAAGGTAAGCGCACTAGATTTAACTATATTGACAACTTGATGCGTCAGCATTGTGCTAGTTATCAAGGTTTTTCCTCAATACATACACCTGATGGCAAGAAATTTAAAAGCTTTAGTCAGTTTGTTGATGCTGTTGTAAGGGATGGTAAAATCCAAAGGCAAAATCAGGATTTGTTTTTAATGAAGTTAGACAGACTAGCTGCTTAAAAGAGCCTTTAAAAACCAAGTTAAGCAAAAACTGGGTTTTACCAACACCGCTATTTGCGGTTTTTTCATGTTTGAATCAAATCACACTTATACAGTTTCCCAACAGTGAATTTCCGCAACAATACAAAATACAATAATGCACAAACTTTTGATATTCCATGATGAAAAACTTCTGCGCCGTGCGCTTACCCACCGTTCTTATGTGCATGAAAACCCTGGAGAAGGTGAACATAACGAACGCTTAGAATTTCTCGGTGATGCTTTGCTGAATTTTTTAAGTGGCGAGTATCTCTATCGTTGTCACCCAGAAATGGGAGAAGATGAATTAACACGGCGACGTTCTGCACTGGTAGATGAGAAGCAACTAGCAAAGTTCGCTGAAGAAGTAGGTTTAGATTTTAGAATACGATTGGGCAAAGGTGCTATTCGAGACGGAGGCTACCAAAATCCCAATTTGCTTAGCAGCACTTTTGAAGCAGTCATTGGTGCTTACTATCTGGATAAAAACTCAAATATTGAGGCAGTTCGTACCCTTATAGAACCGCTGTTTGATTCTGTAGATCCTAAGCATATAGTTGTGTCTCGCTCTAATGTAGACTCAAAAAATCGCTTTCAGGAATGGGTGCAACGCAATGTTACCCCAAATCCTCCCAAATATATTACAGTCCAAATAGGCGGTTTGTCTCATGCACCAGAGTTCTTAGCCAAAGTGCTTGTAGATGGACAAGATTATGGAGAAGGTAAGGGACGTAACAAAAAAGATGCAGAAAAAGCTGCGGCTGAGGATGCACTAGCTAGGTTGAAAAAACAAGGGTTGTTGTAAAAAGGATTTTTTTATCTCACGCAGAGGCGCAAAGAATAATTTTGCATCTTGGTGCGACATCAACTCTCTGATATCTCCAGTTGCAAGGGCAAAATAACTGTGAAAGTGGAACCAACTCCCACTTGAGAAACTAGGTGAATTTGACCTTGCAGTAGTTGCACTAAACGGGAGACTATTGCTAGTCCCAATCCAGTGCTGTCGGGAAGATAGGATTTATTATCAGCACTTACACGAAAGTAGGGTTCAAATATCTGGGTTTGGTTTTCTGGTGCAATGCCAATTCCAGTGTCAGAAACTACGATCGCAAAGTATGCTCTATTATCCAATAGTTTCTCTGGAACTGTTGCTATAGGAACAGGAAAGGAATTTTTTAAAGGCAGATCAGGCAATACAGGAGCTTTGGCGCAGCCTGCCGTAGGCATCGCCCATTTATCATTGTCTAGCACTTGGTACACTATGTTAATAGTTCCCGATTCTGTATAGCGAATCGCATTACTAATAAGATTTGTAACAATCTGTTGTAATTTCAAAGAATCTGTTGTGATTTCTTTGAGAGTGTGATCGCCTTTAGTATTGGCAAAGCTATCACAATCCACTACAATTTGTAAATTTTTATCAGCAGCTAAGGGCGCTAACATTTCACAAACATTATTGATCAATTCAGGCACATTGGTGAGTGCTAGTTGAAGTTTGATCTGTCCTGCTTCATAGCGAGACAGTTCTAGTACATCATTGATCAAGTGGAGTAATTGCCTACCATTACGTAGCACGCGCTCAATATGTTCTAGGTTGGCATAGTTGTCTTTCACATCAGTTTTTCGTCGTTGTTGACGTAAAAACAGATCTGAGTAACCAATAATTGAAGTCAGAGGATGTTTCAATTCGTGAGCTAGTTGGGAAAGATATTCTTGATTAGCGTTAATTAAGCGAGTCAGTTCTTCATTATGAAGTGCTAGTGATGAATGCAACTGCCGTAATTCTCGCAAACGTTCCTCAACATAACTCTTGAAACACCGAGCGATCGCTTCATCTACAATAGCGTCAATCAAACGTATAGAACGAATTATCTCTATTGGTGTTCCTCTCAATAAATCTGGTTGCACAGTGTCAAATATTACTGTTCGTAGCAGATGGTATTCCCTGGCAATTTCTACAGGATCGAAGCCTTGTTCGGCTCGAATAGCTCCATGCTGAAAACTAGCAATAACTATTGACTCAATATCATTATCTTGAGATTTTGAAAGCACTGTTACCATCGCTTGCAAAACATCAGGGATATGATCTTTTATCGCTGTGTAAGATAGGTCATCAGCACTTTCAATTCGTCTATCTTTGCGAACTGCTGCAACCCATATCTTTAGGATAATATCCTTTTTTTCAGCCAGTACTTGACTAAAATCCATTATGTTAAATTCAGCAACGAGATAGATGAGTAAACTTCCATATTCAATTAGTCTAACGATTCGAGTAGCTCTTTACCAAAGTTAGTGAAATCGTTCAACGACCAAAAGAAGTATATATTATTGATTTTCGATGTTTTCTAGATTGACTAACCGTAAATTGTAAATTAGTTTGTATAATATATATCTGGATAGATAAGTTTTAGACAAGCAAGTAACAGTCTTGATGCTTGACTTAAGTGCGCCATTTAGCTTGCTGTGTAAGGATTTAACTCACAGTACGACCGAAAGTATAATTTTTATTTATTACCAAAAAGCAAGGATAGCCGCTTGACTTCGGTATTTAAATAAACAACATTTATCATAAGACAGATGTTTTCACTGAGCAACGATGCTATATTAACCATGATTGAGTATCCATAAGAGTAAGTCAGCTTAATCTAGCGCACTACAATACATAGCGCTAGAGCGGAGGAACCATATTGTGGGGCGTATCTTGCAGAGAGTGATAGCTTAAGAGGAAACACAGAGGAGTTACTAATCTTTAACTCAGCACTCGGTGAGAAGTTGGATCGGAGGCTTCCTCTACTCCAGCTTCGCAAACTCAGCACTCAAAACTCTTAAAAGAGGGGCATCTCTCAGCCCTAGCCCGTCAGCTAACTTCGTAGGCATTGAGAGGAGACTGAAGAGACGGAATTATTGTAATATTCCGATCTCATCAGTGTCCATGGCTGGTACTGCTCAGATTTTTGTACCTGTGCTGAACTCTGTTGAGGTTGTAATGGTATTTCAACTAAATTTAGCTGCAATCATTGCGATTGCTGGACAAGCTGCATGGAAAAAAGCAAAACCTGCGATCGCCAAGGATGTTTTTTTACTACCTTTATTAGGGTTCATAGGGATTATCTTGCTGTGGTGGGTGGTTGCACTTGCCAATCATGAATTGATGCCCACCCCGCCAGAAGCGCTGGTAGCTAATCTAGACTACATTTTAAATCCCTTCTACCAGAGAGGCCCGGGTAACTTAGGCATTGGCTGGTTGTTGATCGCTAGTCTACGACGAGTATTATTGGGCTTTTTATTAGGTGCAGTAGTAGCGATTCCTCTGGGATTTTTAATTGGCATGTCTAGACCGGCAATGCTAGCATTCAATCCCATCATTCAGATTTTTAAACCAGTATCGCCCCTAGCTTGGCTACCTATTGCCTTAGCTATTTTCAATTTGTCAGACCCTTCAGCCATTTTTGTAATTTTCATTACCTCCTTATGGCCGACAATTATTAATACTGCCTTAGGAGTTTCCAGCGTTCCCAAAGATTATTTAGATGTGGCAAGAGTGTTAGAAATGCCTCGTTGGCGGCGGATTACAAAAATTATCTGGCCTGCAAGTTTGCCATATATCTTTACAGGTTTACGAATTAGTTTAGGAATTGCTTGGTTAGTAATTGTTGCTGTAGAAATGCTCACAGGTGGTGTAGGTATAGGCTTTTTTGTCTGGGATGAATGGAGCCGTTTAAATCTGAGTTCAGTCTTCCTAGCTGTGTTGATAATTGGTTTAACTGGATTAGTCCTTGATTACGCGGTGGGCAAAATCCAAGAATTAGTAACTCGCCGCCCTACAGTTTCTACCTAGAAAAATTTGATTCATCACAAAATAGCAAAACGCAAAGAGACTTTGCGTCCTTAGCGGTTTGTTTTTTCATGATTTTGCGTAAGTCCTGAATCAATCACCATTGGAGCTACAGAAATGGGTGATATTAATCAGAATAACTGGACTCGAAGAGATTTCGTCAAAGCAATAGGAGCAACGACAGCAGGAATGGCTTTGTCCTCGTGTGCCATATCTGGAAATACTGGTGCTAAAGGGCTAACTGAAGAAGCCTTAGCAGTTCAACCAGTAGTCACAGGGCAAGATCTGCCAGAAAAGCCGGATATCACAGTTGGTTATGTCCCTGTCAATGATTGTGCACCATTTGCGATCGCCTGGAAAAAAGGTTTCTTCCGCAAATACGGTTTGAACGTCCAACTCAACCGCGAAGCCAGTTGGGCAACCTCCCGTGACGGCTTAATTTTTGGTCGTCTCGATGCTTCACCCATAGTATCTGGTGCTGTTACCAACGCCAGAATTGGTGCTGAAGGTGCACGCCACGCCCCTTTATGTGCAGCCATGACCATTCATAGCCACGGTAACGCTATGACGATGAACAAAGCCATGTGGGATTTTGGGCTGCGTCCGTGGTATGAGTACCAACAAAAACATGGCGATGGCGCACTAGAAGCCTTTGGGAAAGATTTCCGAGGCTACTTTGACAAGCAACCACCAGAACGCAAAGTCTGGGCAGTAGTGTTAAGTTCTGCCATTTATGAATACTTTCTCCGCTACTTATCTGCTGCTGCTGGTGTTGATCCGCTCAAAGAGTTTCGCATTATCATTGTCCCGCCTCCCCAGATGGTGACAAACGTGCGGATTGGGGCAATGCAAGCTTACATGGTGGCAGAACCCTGGAATACACGAGCAATTACAGGTAACGAAGGCATCGGCTTTACCTTCGCACAAGGCAAAGAAATTTGGCTGGGACACCCAGATAGACTGCTGGGAGTGATGGAACCTTTTATCGTCCAATATCCCAAAACCTATCGTTCCTTAGTGAAGGCGATGATTGAAGCCTGCCAGTATTGCAGCAAACCCGAAAATCGCCAAGAAGTTGCCGAATTACTTACAGATCGTTCTTTTACTGGTGCAAAACCGAAAAAAAAGGGTGCCCCAATTACTAAATTGACAGGGCCAGGAATTCTTGGCAATTACAACTATGGTGGGTTTGATGGCAAAGACCGCACCATCCAAGGTGCTGATAACACGATTTTCTTTGATATTCCTGAAAACCTTCCCAAACAGCCAGCAGAACACTCGACATTTCTGTGGAGATCCAGAAGTATCTGGATGATGACACAAGCAGCCCGGTGGGGACAAATTAAGCAATTTCCCAAAAATGCCGATAAACTAGCTGCACAAGGCTGGAGAACAGACTTATATCGGGAGATAGCATCGGAAATGGGCATCGAGTGTCCCAAGGATGATTACAAAGTCGAACCTCCAGAAGTATTTATAGATAAAAAAGGTTTCGACCCCAGCGATCCTGTTGGCTATCTCAATAGTTTTGCAATTAGGGCTAATGCTCCTACTCGTTTCTTCATGTCTTAAATCTCAAGTTGAAATATTTACTAAGTGACTCAATTATTTTCGGAGCATTTGATAATGGAATACACCTCATTACCTATTAATACTCACAACCAAGTTATGCCCCGTAGAGGATTTTTAGAAGTTGAAAATTTAATCAAGTCTTACCCAACACCTGATAAAGATAATTTTGTGGTCTTGGATGGTGTAAATCTCACAATTGGTGAAGATGAATTTATTTCTGTAATTGGTCACTCTGGTTGTGGTAAATCAACATTACTCAAAATTATTGCTGGTTTAGAAAAAGCCACTTCTGGCTCAGTACGGTTAGATGGACAAGAAATTCGTAAACCTGGTGCTGAGAGAATGATGGTATTTCAAAACTATTCATTATTACCTTGGTTAACTGTACGGGAAAATATCCGCTTAGCTGTGGATGAAGTGCTAAAAAATGCCAATCGGGCTGAAAAAATTAGCATTGTAAATGAACACTTGGCAATGGTAAACTTAACGGCGGCGGCTGACAAATATCCCGATGAACTCTCTGGAGGTATGAAACAGCGGGTAGGTATTGCTAGAGCTTTGGCAATTAACCCAAAAATGTTGTTGATGGATGAACCTTTTGGAGCACTAGATGCATTAACTAGGGGTAAATTGCAGCGGCAAGTATTGGATATCTGGGAAAACCATCGCCAAGCAGTGATGATGATTACCCATGATGTAGATGAAGCCATTTATATGTCCGATCACATCGTATTGATGACTAATGGCCCAGCTGCTACCATAGGAGAGATACTAGAAGTTCCTTTTGAGCATCCCCGCGATCGTGCTGCCATGCGAAACTCAAAAGAATATTTTGAACTCCGCAACCATGCTCTAAATTTCCTTGACCGATATTTTGCTCAAGACTAACAAGTTAGATTATCATTTTTTAGTGGGTAGCCTAATTCAAATTTATGAAAGCTAGATTTGAAACGGAGGAACCAATGTTTGGGGCTAATCTTAAGAGAGACACCTTCCAGTCTTAGCCCGTCAGCTAACTCCGTAGGCAATGGAAGGAACCTCCAAAACTTGGCTGTAATACCAGTTTCTATTGGGGTTTCCTTGACTAATTTAAGATTTCAGCCATTAGTCATTTAGTCATTGGGTAAAAGCCAAGGACAAAAGACAAATGACAAAAGACGAAATCAAGAATTGGTTGCCCTGCTTCTCGTTTGTCATTCATTTCATTAGGAGAAGTAAAAGCGGTGGAAATTAAGCCAATGTTAGCGCGTTTGCAAAGCGCTATAGGTCGAAATGATTTAATTGAGCAAATGGTATTATTACCAGAGCCAAAAAAACCTTTTTCTCAAAAAGTTCAAAAGGTAGAATCTGTTAACTTAATCGTTGCCTATGACGCTTCCCCAAATAGTCATACAGCGCTGGATATTGCCTTCTGGATTGCTCACCAAACGCGTTTAGCTACCAACACACAAGTCACAGTTCAAGCCGTTTATGTGGTTGACAATAATCAAAGCACTCAGTATCTAAATACCTTAAATATTCCAATAAATCAGCCTCCATTAGAGTGTTCAATCAGCGAAATATCAAACTCTGTCACACTCGTATTAACTCAACCAAAACTCCAAGCCGCTGTAACTCCCATCCAACAAGCAGACAGAATTCTCTGGCAAGCACGAAGTTTAGCTGAAGAATGGCAGGGTTCCTTCAAATCTCATCTGCGGTTTGGTTGCATTGGTACAGAACTTCAGAAAGTTGTTGAATTAGAGGCTGCCGATATATTATTTTTGGGTTGTAAATCAGTCAATCATTCCATTATCGAAGCACTAGGTTCTAATTTCCCCTGCGTCGTCTTAGGTATTCCCAGTTGTATTGATGAATAATCACTGTTCTTAATTTCAGTGATTTTTAATTTCATTATGAGCTTACATAAGTCACCTACAAATAGGTGGCTTATTTCGCTACTGATACAACCAATTAGACTTCAAGAGGTAGGGTATGGACAACTGGCAAGCGTTCCTAAGTGTTATTACATTTTTAGGCGTAATTATATTAGTCATGACGGAATGGGTGCATCTCACAATTGCTGCCTTATTGGGAGCATTGTTACTAGTTTTTACCAACGTCATGACTTTAGAAGAAGCTGTCGGTTACATCGGTAATAGTCATGGAACACTGGGTTTATTCTTCGGAGTTATGGTACTGGTACGAGCATTTGAGCCTACCAAAATATTCGATTATTTAGCTACTCAAATAGTGCTATTGGCTAAAGGACAAGGTAAGCGTCTATTACTCGGTATTGTGGGTATGGTTACTCCCATTTGTGCAGTGTTACCAAATGCCACAACAGTAATGTTGTTAGCACCTTTAATTCCGCCAATGGCGGAGGAAATTGGGATAAATTTTGTACCATTACTGATTTTAATGGTATTTGTTGCTAACAGTGCTGGACTGCTGACATTAGTTGGTGATCCAGCTACCTATATTGTTGGCGATGCTATAAATATCAGCTTTACAGATTATTTATTGAAATTGAGTTTGGGAGGAGTAATTGCCGTTGTTGTTGTAATAGCAACACTACCATTTTTATTTCGCAAAATTTGGAATACACAACTAGATAATCTCGAAAATTTGCCCCACCCGCAAATCAATCACCCGCGAGTTTTAAGTCTGGGCGCAGTTATTGTAGCTTTTGTCTTAATATTTTTTGTCATAGGAGAATCTTTACCAATTCCTATCTCGCCTGCTGCCGTAGCTTTGTTAGGAGCAGCTTTGGCTTTACTTCTATCTCACCATAGCAAAATTGATTCAGTAAACAATATATTACGGGATGTAGACTGGAGCACATTAATTTTTTTCATGAGTATCTTTGTGCTAATCGGAGGACTGGAAAAGACTGGCATAATCAACGGTTTATCAGGAGTATTAGCAGCAATATTAGGAAAAAATATTGTATTGGGTTCGCTGGTATTGTTATTTGTTGTAGGGATATTATCTAGCTTGATTCCTAATATCCCTTTGGTAGTGGCGATGGTACCCTTACTCAAACAGTACATTGTCAACGTCGGGTTAGCACCCCCAGAGATTTTAGCACAAGACTTTCAAGGCCAGTTTCCCCCAGAAGTGTTACCACTGTTTTACGCCATGATGTTTGGTGCAACTTTGGGAGGTAATGGTACACTAGTAGGCGCATCATCTAACATTGTAGCCGCCGGGATTTCTGAGCAGCACGGACGCCGTATCTCGTTTAAAACTTTTCTACATTACGGCATCCCAGTAATGGTACTGCAACTTGTAGCTTCAGCATTGTATGTGTTAGTTCGTTTTTTGCTTTAGGTAGAAAGGGCATAAAACAAGTTTTACAAGCAATAACTTTGCCAATTTACAGCGATTTTCAATTAAGTTGACTACAAGTAAAAGACCTAACTCCCTACCCTAATAAAGAAAGGGAAAATTTAAAACCTTTCTCCTTGTGAGAACAAAAAGTTTGAGCGCTGATTTCTAGCGATGGTTTGTATCACTACCAAGAGGCGCTTTTGCGTTGCGCTTCTGTCTTCATGTTCTTTTTTTAGCAAAGTCTTGATTAGGAAAAATTATAATTATATAATCCTACTTAACTTATCTCAAGATGTATTCTTATCTTTGGAGAATAAAATCTGCTATTCTATGTCTAAAGAATCTGCCATAGAGACTAATATCTAAAAGCTGAATCTAGTACAACAAAGTAGGAACATAATTGGTTCCTATCTCCTGTTTATAAGCTAAAAAAGGGTTAAATCTATGAATCCACCGGAAGAATATATTAATAATTTTCAAGACCAGTATCAAGATATAAATAAATCTAATAATAATTCCAATGTGCCTGCAATTAATAGTTTAGATAAAGTTAGAGATATTTTAGTTGGCAACCAAATGCGGGAGGTTGAAAAGAAATTTACCCGTCTAGAAGAACGCCTGGTTAAAGAATCTGCCAATGTGCGTGATGAGGCAAAAAAGCGTTTAGATGCCTTGGAAACTTATATCAAAAAAGAGATAGAGTCTTTAACAGAGCAGCTAAGAATTGAGCAATTAGAACGTGATGCAATTGTGAAAATACTAGCTGAAGAACAGAAAAGTGTTGCCTCATCTTTAGAGAAAAAAGTTACCCAATTTAATGAGCAAACTACCAATAGCCAACGAGATCTTCGAGAGCAGATTCTCAACCAATCTAAAAACCTACAAGATGAAATTCGACAAAAATACGAAGAAATCTTAGTTTTATTGGAACGAGAAGCTAAAGAACTACGCAGAGATCAGACTGACCGTTCTCATCTTGCAGCTTTATTTTCAGAACTAGCCATCCGCTTGAACTATGATACCAAGTCCTAAGTTTTAAAGGATGTGTAAAAGTGACTAGGGAACACATGGCGCTCTCTAACACAGTATTTCCTCATGAGCGACTGGCCGGTAATGCTTATGTTAGAGGTTCTACCAACTCAAGCGATTTTCCTACCAAAAATGCCTTTGACAACACTTATGGTGGTAACAGTAACGTCTTTGTTACCAAAATTATCAAGACTCCCTATGATCAGGATTCCGGAGTAAGTCGCTCAGGTGCGATCGCATCTATAAAGTCACAACTTTAATGCTGTCTAGGCATGATTAAAATCTAGATCACATTATAGGAGCTGGTTTTCTCAAAAAAGCGATCGCCAAAATTGTGTAACTTGAGAATATTATGAACTAAGCCCTTGCTATACAAGGGCTTCGAGTTGAATCTACAATTCTACTGTTTTGTCACAGTGACCCAATTAAGGCAAGAGATTAGGAAAGCTAAAAATTGCTGTAATATCAATTGTGAATTGGGGAATTTTGGTAATGAATGACAGTTCCAAGAATGAAATAGATGACAAATCTCGCGAAGTTTTAAGGGAAAAAAGCCAGTCTTCAGACGTATCTCTTAATCAAAATGAACTGAGTGAACTTCGGAGTTTGCTCTTTGATATTGAGCCGAACAAACTCAACAAACTCTATGAACGATTAGATAACCCCCAGATTCAACCCGAAGATATCAGTCAATTGCTTCCAGAAGCCGTTATTCTGCGCTCAAAGCAAGATAAACTACTGGGCGAAGCAATAGTATCGACTGTAGAAGAAGCAATTCATAGTTCTATTAAACAAGACCACAATATACTTTCCGAGGCGTTTTTTCCCATCATTGGGCCAGCCGCTCGCAAGGCTATTTCTGCATCTCTAGACGAGATGATTCAATCCCTAAATCAAACCTTAGAATATAGCTTATCACTACAGAGCTTTAAATGGAGACTAGATGCACGCCGCACAGGAAAATCATTTGCAGAAATTGTGCTGCTTCGCACTTTAGTTTACCGAGTCGAACAAGTATTTTTGATTCATAAAAAAACCGGATTATTGCTACAACATCTCGTAGCAACAAAGGTAGGTATTCAAGATCCGGTTTTAGTTTCAGCCATGTTAACGGCTATCCAAGATTTTGTCCAAGACTCTTTCACAGTACCAAAAAATGATGTACTCCAAAGTTTGCAGTTTGGAGAGCTTACCATTTGGATTGAACAAGGGCCGCAAGCTCTACTTGCAAGTATTATCCGGGGAAAACCACCTCAAGAATTAAGGTTAGTTTTTCGAGATGCAATAGAAAAAATACACCTGAAGTTGAGTCAAGAAATAAATGATTTTGCAGGTGAAACACAGCCATTTGAGGCGAGCAAGACTTATTTAGAAGCCTGTTTAGCATTTAAGTATAAAAATCCGCATAAAAAGAATTATACTTACGCATGGGCTTTCTTAGGTACAACAGCGATCGCTTCTGGCATTTGGGGCTTTTTTGCCATTAGAGAACAATTTCGCTGGAACGCTTATATTGAAAAACTCAACTCTCAGCCAGGAATTGTCGTGATTAGCACTAAGCAGATAACTGGAAAATATTTTATTTTTGGAATGCGTGATCCTTTAGCAGTAGATCCCAATACACTGATACAGCAAACAAATCTCAACCCAAAAACAATTAGCAGTCAATGGAAACCTTACCTATCTTTGGAGCCACAATTTATCACTAAAAGAGTTGAGGAATTGCTCCAACCTCCAAAAAGTGTATCACTACAAGTTGACAACAACGGTATTCTTCAAGTCACTGGTTTTGCATCTCGCCAATGGATTCAGGAAGCACGAAAATTATGGCATTTTATTCCTGGTGTTACTCAATTTCAGGAAACAAGCTTTGTAGAACTCGAACTTAAACAACTAGAGTTATATAAAAATCAAATTGAACAAACACAACTCTTTTTTAGAGAAGGAAGTATAGAGTTGATACCAGGTGAAACTGATAAACTAAATAATTTTGTCTTAGGACTACAAAAACTCTTAAATATCGTCAATTATTTGGAGAAAAATGTCGAAATTCAAATAATAGGACACACCAATACAACTGGTACAGAGCAAAACAACATGCTACTCAGCCAAGCTCGTGCAAATAAAATTTTGTCTCATATTAACTTCCAAAAAATCAATACAAGCAAATTTAGAGCTATAGGTGTTAGTTCAAGTATGTCTTTACAGCCTTTGACAGCAGAAGCTCAAAAAGCGGATTGCAGAGTATCTTTTAAAGTACTTATTACTAATAAAATTAACTGAAGCAGTATCAATTTATGCTCCAGAAAAAAATATGTATGGTAGGTGCATTTGCCACAGGTAAAACAAGTTTAGTGGCACGGTTTGTTGATAGCATTTTCTCAGAAAGTTATCATACTACCTTGGGGGTTAAAATTGATAAGAAGATAGTAAAGATTAAAGAAAAAACATTAAATGTTATACTTTGGGATCTTTATGGAGAAGACGAATTTCAAAATGTACGGATGTCTTACTTGCGGGGTTCATCTGGTTATTTATTAGTAGTTGATGGAACTAGACATAATACTCTAGAAAAAGCTTTAAATCTGCAAATAAGAGTAGAAGAAACAATTGGACAAGTTCCGTTTATTTTAGTTCTAAATAAATGGGACATGAAAAATGAATGGGATATTGATACTGTTGAAATCGACGCAATTCAACAGAAAGGTTGGACAGTGATTAAAACTAGTGCTAAAAATGGTCTAGGTGTAGAAGAACTTTTTCAAACTCTTGCTCATAAAATCTTAGATAGATGCTAACTAGATGGTCACACTATCGTAACTGCTTATTTAAAGATTTTATTCTATTGTTATAAAAAATAATTAAAAGATTAAACAGCAAACAAGAGCTAATATCAATTTGTTACAGCATTTTAGAATGTATGAATGACCAGATCACAGCAGATATTTTTGCAGCATTGAATATTTTGGTATTAGAGCGACTTAATGTAAATTTATTTAAAATTCATGGGACTGTACCAAGTTGGTTAACTCATTGTTACAAACAAAAATTTACAACAGGAATGGAGATATTAATACTACAAGAAGGATTTCATTTTCTGGAAAACTTTTTGATTGATGCTGAAGAGTTTTGGCAGAGCGATCGCACAACTAAACTAAGCTCAGGTTTATGGATTGACATAGATTTAACGGGAAAAGAATGTCATTTTGAAGCTTCTGCAATTTGCGTCAATCATAAAAAGTTTCTCTTAATTGAATTGCTCAATGAAACATATAAAGAAAAACTATATATTATCCAAAAAGCTAGAGAAAATCAATTAAATTACCAACAATGGCTAAAAGATAATCAGAAGAAAGAAGTATTAATCCATTGTATTATTCATGATATGGCAGGGCAGCTAAGTAGTATAAATTGCTGTTTAGCTCTGTTAGAATTTGAGAATTTGACAGATCAAGGAAAAGAACGTTTAGAAATTGGCATGAAGCAATCCATTCAGCAACAAATGTTAATTAGAGATATTTTAAATGCATTCTCAGCAGATATTCAATCTCTAGAAGCTTTTACATGCAATATTACTCAAGCACCAGATATCTTAATTTCTGTACAAGAAGTTATTGAGCTTTTAAATCCTATTTGTCTAGTTAATAATATACAATTCAAACTTGTTGGCGATCTGAGCATGAAAGCAAATTGGAAAGTAATAGGTGATCAATCACGCTTAAATAGAGTAATTTCTAATCTTTTAGAAAATGCTTTGCGCTATAGTCCACCAGAATCTACCATAACAATTGGTTTGCAACAAGATGAAGAATATATTCTTGTGACTATAGACGATGAAGGTGCTGGTGTACAGTCAGAGATGGTAGAAACTTTATTTGAAAAGTTTTCTCAAGGGAAAACTAAACCAGGTAAATCTGGACTTGGACTTTACTTTTGCCGTATTACAGTAGAACGTTGGGGAGGAGTAATTGGTTATTTACCCCTTCCCAAAGGTGGTTCACGATTTTGGTTGAGCTTACCAAAACCATGATAAGAGTCGTAAGTTTTGAGTTTTTAATTAACAGTTCATTTTGAACTGATAACTTATAAAAAAGGGTCGGGAAAACCTATTTCTTCTCGATAGGTGATGAAAGACGCCTTTTTAGAACGTTAACAGTCAACTGTCAACGTGAAATTTCATCCCCTTTTAGGGGTGGGATGAGCTTAAAACTCATTCATTACTCAACGCTAGTATCTAACAATGTGCAATACATCACGCAGAACACTATAGCCAGCTAAATCCCAAAGTAGATAAGCAAGAAAGCCAATTGCTGCTAAGCGACCATTCCATAGTTCGGCTTGAGGAGTCCAACCAAATAGAAAAGCATTACGATCTACACCATTGTAAGCTTTAGCAACAGGTGGTAAATCAGTAGCAGGACGAGTTTCTCTAGTTTCCATTGTATTTTTCCTTTAAAATCCAGTAGTTTTTCAGATGCTTTATCTTTAGTAGCCAATCAGATGTAAAACGTCGCGTAGAACGCTATAACCGGCTAAATCCCAAAGTAAATATGCAAGAAAACCAATCATTGCAAATCGGCCATTCCATAGTTCGGCTTGAGGAGTCCAACCAAATAGAAAAGCATTGCGATCGCTGCCATTATATTCTGTTGCAATTGTTGGCAAATCAGTGGAAGATCGAGTTTCCATTTTTTTGTCCTAAACAATGTGTTTGTTAACTTTAATGTAGCTATTTATAACAGAGATGTTTTATGCCTGTGGGCACAATATACAAGCACTTCTTGTGGACGATAATCACAAACGTATTGGTATAGACAAATCCACCTTAAGAGAGTGACACAAAAACTAATTGTAAATAAATGTAAACCCTGATGAGTTGAACCGTAAATTTAAACAAAATAAATTGCTGTGACTAAGCAATTAAAAATTAAAAAGTAAGAGTTAAGGATTAATAGGGTTTTTACTCGATAATGCGGCAAATTTAAGGTAAATTTTTATCGGTAGCTTAGAAAAGTTCTATCTTCCGCTGGATACAGCTTTCAAACTTTGGAGAGATGCATTTACCACCTAAATTCCTGGATTCTGAGAGCTACAAGAGTTAGGTATTACCATAGGTACACACATAGAGACAAAATAGATACAGATTTGCTTCTCACATAGTTCTTAATCCCCGATATTTAAACATAGAGGAAGGAAATACATGTTTCAAAGTGCGGAAATCATGTTGGGCCTCTGCAAGCCACTATTTTGGGTGGCGCAGATCCCAGCAGATAGCTCAAGCTTCACGCCAGCACAGGCATCAGTTCTCACTTCGGGGCCACGCTTTTTTGTGGCTTTAATCTCCGGTGTGATTTTGGCCTTCGCTTTCCAGTTGGTTTTAACAAACCTCTCTGTTGCGGCTGGTATTTCCTATCTGGGTCGTCCATCTTCGGATTCAGGTAGTGAGGAAGTTGGAAGTTTGGGGGGCACGATTCGCAAAATTGGCACAGCGGTGGGGATTTGGACATTAGTCACTGTGACGATCGCCTCATTAATCGCTTCTTTCCTCGCAGTAAAACTCAGCCTCCTAGTTTTAGATCCAGGACTGGGAGCGATTCTAGGGTTAGTGATTTGGGCTGCATACTTTTTACTACTGATGTTGGCAAGCTCTACTGCTGTGGGTTCTGTAGTCGGCTCAGTGGTCAGTACGGCAACTTCTGGCTTTCAGGCGATTATGGGGACAGCGACCGCTGCACTAGGTGCAAAGGCTGTTAATAATCAAGTAGTGGCAACAGCTGAAGCCGCCGCCGCCGCCGTGCGTCGGGAACTAGGGAGCGCAATCGACCCCACAAGCATCCGAGATAACATTGAAGATTATTTAGATAGACTGCGCCCTCCAGAGCTAGATTTGTCCAAAATTCGGGGTGACTTTGAAAATTTACTCAACGATCCGCAACTAAAAGCGATCGCCGGGACTTCAGACATCCGCAATATTGACCGCCAAAAGTTTGCCGAGTTAGTCAGCAGTCGCACCGACCTTTCCAAACGAGACGTTAATCGCATAACCGACACATTATATAAAGTTTGGCAACAGGTAGTGAGTCAGCAACAACCCACCCCAGACCGGATGGGTGAATTGATGGACTATCTCAAATCACTCCCACCAGGACAAAATAAGACAGATGAACTCAACGCCAAACTAGAGCGGTTAATTGCCGAAACACGTAGTTCTAAAGAAGCTGATCAAAAAGCAACCGCAGGGCCGATTCAACAAACACTCCAGCAAGGATTGACAGCCTTAACAGGTATTGTCATGGGACGTACTGATTTGTCAGATTTGGATGTGGAAAAAATCTTGCGATCGCTCACTACAGCCAAAGACAAAGTAACTCAACAAGCAGATAAGCTAGGATTACCCACACCATCACAACCTTATAGCCCAATTCGAGCTGATGTAGAAAACTATCTGCACAACACTTATGCTTGGCAGTTGAGCCAGGAAAAAATTGCTCAAGAATTTCGTGATGTTATTTACGACCCAGCAGCCGATCCTGGCACAGTGCGAAGAGAATTAGAGCGACTTTCTCGCAACGATTTTGCTAATATCCTGCAACAGCGAGGACTGCTTACCCAAGCTCAAATTCAACGTATTGCAAATCAACTGGAAGCAGTCCGCCAAGAAGTGCTAGTGACAGTTACCGCAGTTGAAGAAAGAGAGATCGTACAAGACTTGCAACGCAAAGTCGAAAGTTATCTGCTTGTTACCCCAAAAGCAGATTTGACGACCCCTGAAATCATCGCGCGGGATTTTGCACCGCTATTAGCAGACTCAGACGCAGATTATGAAACCTTGGTGCTGCGATTGGCGCAAATAGAGCGTCAAGAAATGCGGGAAATATTGCTGCAACGTAATGATATTGATGTCTATGAAGTAGAAAGGATTGTTGACGAGTTAGAAAAACAGCGCGATCGCGTCTTGGTAGAATCCAAAGGACTAGCAGATCAGGCAAAATATCAAGCAGAAACCATGTGGCTAAATGTAGAGTCATATCTGCGTAACACAGGTAAAGGAGAATTAAACCCTGATGCTATCCGCGCCGACTTGAAAACGTTGTTAGAAGATCCTCAAGCGGGAATTGCTGCAATTCGGGCGCGGTTGTCTCGCTTTGACCGCGATACGTTGGTGCAGTTATTGAATCAACGGCAAGATTTGAGCGAAGACCAAATTAATCAAATCATCAATGATGTTGAACATTCGTGGCATGGTGTCCGCCATGCACCTCAAGCTGTATTAGATAAAGCTAAGGAGCAATACGATTCTGTTACCACTACACTTGCAGATTACCTGCGGAATACTGGCAAAACAGAACTGAACCCTGAAGGTATTCAACGGGACTTTAGTAGATTGTTTGAAAACCCCAAAGAGGGAGCTGTCGCACTGCGCCGGCGGTTATCGCAAGTAGATCGGGATACCTTGGTGAAGTTGCTCAGTCAGCGTCAAGACTTGAGTGAGCAACAAGTCAATGAAGTTATCGATTCTGTACAAATGTCGATTCGCAACTTTGTACGTGCGCCTCGTCGCCTAGCGACCCGCACACAGCAAAGAGTGCAAAACTTCCAAACATATCTGCAAGAGTATCTGCGGCAAACTGGTAAAGAAGAACTCAACCCAGAAGGCATCAAACGCGACTTGCAACTACTGTTACACGATCCACGAGTCGGGATGGAAAGTTTTAGCGATCGCCTTTCCCATTTTGACCGTGAGACAATTATCGCCCTGCTGAAAATTCGGGAAGATATATCTGATGAGGAAGCGGCGCGGATTGCCGATAATATTGTCTCAGTGCGGGAGCAATTTGTCGAACAAGTGCGGAGTATCCAACGAGGCATTCAAGATGCAATTGATGGAGTATTTGCCCGAATTCGTAACTATCTCAACTCCCTAGATCGTCCAGAACTCAACTATGACGGTATCAAGCGTGATGTTCGCACAGTTTTTGAAGATCCCCAGGCGGGATTTGATGCTCTGCGCGATCGCTTGTCTTCTTTCGACCGTGATACTCTAGTGGCGCTGATGAGTTCCCGTGAAGATATCTCTGAGGAAGATGCTAACCGCGTTATCGATCAAATTGAACGAGCACGCAACACAGTTTTACAACGTGCAGAACGCCTACAACACGAAGCTCAACGCCGCCTAGAAGAGGTGAAGCATCAAGCGCAGCGGCAAGCGGAAGAAACCCGCAAAGCCGCAGCTACAGCGGCTTGGTGGCTGTTTGCTACAGCGATTGTCTCAGCTATTTTCTCTGCATTAGGAGGAGCGATCGCTGTAGTTTGGGTGTAGGTTGACAAGTTGTCTCCGCTAACTTTTCTTAGCCTCCCAAACAGGGAGGCTTTTTTATTTCCAAAAGTTGAAAGTTTTTAAATTGGGTAAGTTTTAAATTAATATTTGGCTGCAAAGATAATTTACATTTTCCCTGTTAATTATGACTGAGTTTGCCAATTTATTAATTTTTATTTTTAATAAAAACTATTAATCCTCCTTTTTAATATAGCTCAAAGAGCTAGTTATAGAAATGAATGTGACGTAAGTCACTGACAAATAAACAATTTAAGATGATTCCACCCTTAAAAGGGGATGGGATTTCACGTTAAATGTTAACTGTTAACTGTTGACTGTTAACTGTCAACGGTGTCGGGGCGTCTTTCATCACCTACCGAGAAGGAATGGGTTTTCCTGACGCCTTTTTATAACTAACGGAAATCTTCATGCAGGAGTGACAAGGCTTTTAAATCGCCAATATTGACAGCTTATAGACTCAGTGAAATCCAAAAAAGAATACTCTTGTTAAATGCATACGCTCACGTTATTTCATCGCAATGTTTAATAACAAGTTCTGATGCACGTAGACTCGCTCTAAGCGTACCCTTACGGGGAAGCAAGCGTAGCGTTTTTGGAGAAAAGGCTTTACGCTTTGCTATTGACCTTTGGGCATTTCTATAGCTTTTACAACATCTACACCACCTTTAACCCTCTAGGGAATTGGGTATTTTCTGTTTAAAAAAATAGAGATTTTAAGTGATATATAACATGTTAAAAAGTAGCTTTATGACTGTTAGTAAACTGTTACTTGAAAACAGATTAAGATAGATTAAAACCTTATTGATCAAAGTTTTAGACTAACTGTTACCCTATTAATAAATATTATGACCACATTAAATAAAGTGTGGTTTGATATTAGTAGATGACAAAAATGTCTAATTAATGTTTCGAATGCAAATAAACCTGGATTAATAGCAAACTTAATTTATAAAATTTTACAATTAATTTTTCAGTCCAATGATAAGGAGGAAAAATGAATATAGCAGCATTTCAATTTCACAAAAATATCTCCGAAAAAGTCCGAAAAGTAGCAACCTCAGTTTGTAGTTCAATTTATATCTACAAAAGTGAAATGCACCCAATGATGACTTACAAAAAGTGGACTTTGCACAAACTTTTGAATTTCAGGGTTTTAACAAGTTGTATTTTAAGTACCACCCTAGGCACAACTCAGGTCGCACTAGCTGGATATCAGCCACCGTCAGATCAAAAACCCCCAAGTGGATATTCGGACTCATCAGGTGTAAGAGGACGGTGCAAAGCAACCAGTGGGCGATCGCTCACATTACTGGCCCCCACAACCCATGTTGGACGAACCACTTCGCTCCATCCAACTTTTGCTTGGTTTATACCTGACAACCAAGCTGTGCCGATACAATTTAGTCTCTACGAATTTGACACCAATCTCAAACCAAAAAAGCTAAATATTTATACATACCAATTCCAGAGTGCACAAGGAATGATGAAGCGCTCTTTACCACAGGAGTTGCCTGGTTTAAGTGTGGGTAAAAGATATCTTTGGCAGTTGCAAACTTTGTGTAACAGTAACCACCCCTCCCGTAATCCAGTTGCTAGGGCAGAAATAGAGGTTGTACACATTCCCCAGACACTTTCAAACGCCCTTTCTATTACCCACGAACCTTCCCTTAGAGCCAATCTCTATGCTGAAGCTGGTATATGGTACGATGCCATTAACGAAGTACTACCCATACCTGGTGGGCAAACAGGAAGGGCTGTTGCTAATTTGTTAACTAATCTTGCCAAGATAGAAAAAACACGATATGGGCATTTAAGCAGCATCGTCATCAGCAACGCCATCAACAATTGATGACAGCAGCTTTTGCACTAACTCTCATAAACTTGTTCCCTGACATCGGCTAGAAGAACAGTAATTTTGTAAATTATTTCTTGACTATTGGCTAAAAGAGCAGCAACTATATTAAATCAGCGAATTGCCTACAGCCAATTACCTATGAGAATAAAAGCAGCCCAGTAGGCGGGATGGGCAGAAATTTTACCATTAGAAATTAGCGCTTGCTGAGCTTGACGTAAAGCCTCCGCTTTACTCACTCCAGGATGACGCCAAGCTTCGTAAAATTTAGTCACTAATTCGACAGTGGAAGCATCGTTAATCGACCAAAGTGAAGCGAGAGCAGTTCTCACACCAGCCTGTACAGCAACTCCAGCCAGCCCAAGAGCAGCACGATCATTACCAATAGCAGTATCACAAGCAGTAAGCGTAAGTAAATCTATGGTTTTAGCACCGTGGGCTAGGCTGCGAATTATACTATGTAGCTCAGTGATGGTGAGCTTGTCATTATCACCTGTAACGAGAAAAGTATCTTCGGGAAAGTTGCCAAACTCACCATGAGTAGCAATGTGAATAATTTGATAGACAGTTTTGTGGAGTTCGGCTTGTAAGCGATCGCTTGTAAAATTCTCATCCAATAAATACTTGCTACCCGGAATTTGCTCCTTGACTTGACGAATTTCTGAGGCCACGTTGCTCAAAGCCTCATATCTTCGACCACTAACTATTGCATCTTTGGTTAAACCAACAGCTAACGCCCGCAGGTTTTTGCTATGCACTGTTTGAGGATTTGTTAGAGTCAGGCTGGGAGTGGTAGCAATAGCATATTTCTCAACCAAGAATTTCTCACCATCATGTAGCGCCGCCATTGGTACACTGCGAAGAACTCCATCTTGAATGAAAACTAGAGTTTTGATCTGTAATGACTTTAAATCTCTCGCAAAAGGACGAACTATCCAGCTGTACAACTTCTGTGCCCGCTTGGGATTGTAAGTTATATCACCATAATTCTCAAGTCCAATCCGAAATTTATTGACTTCTTCTCTAAGGGTTTTACTATCAATATTTATCCATTTAAACTTTTTATAACCGTTAGGAAAACTAACTATAATTGCAGTGTGTTTTTCTAGAATAATTGAATAAAAAATAGCAGTATTTTCCCTAAGTTTTATGACATCATCCTGCTGATTATTAACTATTGTAGATTTACAATCATTAACACAATAGTTTTGTGCTTTTACCAGTTGTAAGTTATCAACAGTAGCGATTACAGAGTTAAGATTATCAACACTACTAATTTTTTTTTCATTAGCAATTTTTTCATCTTCTAAACTGAGATTTATGTCAATAAACTGACGGTACAACGGTTCAAAAATATCTCTAAAGCTAACTTGTAAATATGGATGAATAGTCCAAATAAGACTGCGAATATATTTTAAACTTTCAAAAGTTTGTCTATAAGCTTTAATGGCATCAAATACCTTATTTTGTGCTTTCAAAATACGCCCAGCTTGCCAATTCCATAAAAATAGCCTATTTTTAGCTTCTAAAGTATTTAAACCTTGTTTAGCAGTCCTTTGAGCTTGTATAGTTAATTTTAGAGCTTGCTGATAATCTTGCCGACACTCATAGAAATGACCAAGATTTCCGATAGCAAACGATAAGACAGAAAAGCTTTTCAAACGTTGAGCGGTTGAAACTGCTTGCACAAGTAAATCTAAAACTTTCGCGTTTTTTTGAGACCGCGGACACGCGACTAAATACGAAATTGGATCAACAGGAGGAAATTGGACAAGATTAGCTAAGTCTATGGCTGCATAAACTTTATCTAGTGAATCTGGTAGTTGTTCTAGCAGCACTAAAGCTTGTTGTACTGCTACTGAAGCTAAATTTGATGCGTAACGATGATCAAGCAAAATCGAATTGAGAAGTAAGCGCATTTCACCTAGTTTGTCGCCGCGATCGCGAGCAATATTCAGACCCTTTTGCAGATATTCCCAAGCTTTGGCATCATCACTCCAAGCTTGTTTTCTAAACTGCTCATAAATATTCTTATCATCTGCTTGAATAGTAGAGTCAGGGCGGCGATAATTTACTTGAGTTAGGTTAATGTAAACATTTCCTAAACTCTTTAGGGCAGAATAATAATAATATGTATTATTAATTTGCTGGGCACATTTTAAGCTATTTTCTAAATCTATAATTGCCCGTTTGTAATTGCCTTGAAGTCGGTAAGCCTCTCCACGGCTCCCCAGAGCCGCCGCTTGCAAGGGAATATTTTTATAAGTATGGGTAATCTCTAAAGCACTTTCAGCCAGAGCGATCGCCTTGGCAGTTTGCCCTAAGCTATTGTATCCCTGAGCTTCTTGTGTAAGGCTTAGTCCCACTTGTGGCATATCTTTGATTTGACGATAGTAAGCGATTGCCTGCTCCCAATAAGCGATCGCCAACTCACTTTCACCAATATGCTGATACGCTCTTGCTAAATTATTGATAATCCCTATAGGGAAAGGGTTCTGAGTTTTTTGGTAGAAAGTCAGAGCTATTTGCCATTGTTTAATCGCATCTTGAAAATCTCCTGCTGCGTAGTTTTTAATACCTTGATGAATATATTGACTGGCATCAGTAAACTGAACTTCTATTTGGCTTAGATCCTGTAGTAGCTCCAAGGATAGTAGCTGATTATAGGCCCCCGTAGATAAGTAAGATCCCGATTTTTGGCGCTGGTTGGCTTCTGACCATCGGATTTCTGGAAAATTACTGCTCAGATTCCTTACTTGTGCAGTTATTACTTCCTCAGATTTTGCTTGCCAAGTTGTTAAAGAAACATGACTCAAGCATAGACAAAAGATCAGACTGCACAGAAATAGCCATTTTGATAAGCCACCAATACCTCGTTTGTGGCGTTTGCTGTGCATAAAAAAGTTTTAGTGTGGATTTTGGTGAAATTAAATTATGAAAAAAATAATTAGATACAGTATTTCCACTTAAGTAAAAATACTATGTTTTCTCTTGTAAAAGAATGAAACCTCTGTAAAGAGTTAACATTAAATTGCAAAGTTTTTATAAACTGAAATTCTGGATAAATTAAATACTAGTAAAGTGACATAAAAAATCTATCTAACTAGTAAAAATACTTTTATTTAAGTAAACTGAGGCAAAAAAAGTGGTCATGTAAAAATAAGTAAATATTTTGCCATGATCTGCCAGATTATATGTATAGAGAGCTTTTTTAAGAGTACTCCTAACCCATGAACAAGACTTTAACCTATTTAAATAATGAACAAGATTAAAATGGAATAGAAGCTAGAGTTCAAAAATAAAATTACACCAGAGACTAAGTTATTTAACGTCATTTTATATAATTAAATATTTTTGCACCCACCTACTTAATTCCAACTGGATTGTTTCAGGTGATCTATTCGCAGAATAATTTTGCCTATCAACCGTGTCACTATAGAGAATAGAGCGTCAACTTGAGCAATAGGAAGACTAAAGAACGCTGTGCAGATAACATTTTTAGGGACGAGTTCCGGTGTACCTACGCGATCGCGCAATGTTTCCAGCGTTGCCCTCAGATTACCCCAACGGGCAGAGTTGTGGTTATTTGATTGTGGAGAAGGTACTCAGCATCAGATTTTACGGAGTGAACTGAAAATCAGCCAGCTCTCCCGAATTTTTATCACCCATATGCACGGCGACCACATCTTTGGCTTAATGGGACTTCTTGCCACTTGCGGCTTAGCTGGGAATGTACAACGAGTTGATATATACGGCCCATCTGGATTAAATGAATATATCCAAGCCGCCTCACGTTACTCCCACACACATTTTTCTTACCCCATCAAAGTTCATTCCATCCGTCCAGGGGTAATTTATGAGGACGATGAGTTTATCATTAGCTGCGGTCTTCTAAATCACCGGATTACAGCTTTCGGCTACCGCGTAGCCGAAAAAGACCGAGCAGGACGCTTTGATGTAGAAAAAGCTAAAGCTTTGCAAATTCCTCCTGGTCGCATTTATGGTCAACTCAAACGCGGTGAAACGGTGATACTTAACGATGGACGAGTAATTGATGGTACTCAATTATGTGGCCCTACAGAAATTGGACGGAAAATTGCCTATTGCACAGACACAATTTATTGTGACGGCGCAGTTGAATTAGCAAAGGATGCAGATGTGTTAATTCATGAAGCGACCTTTGCCCATCAAGATGCAGATATGGCTTTTCAGCGGTTGCATTCCACAAGCACAATGGCAGCGCAAACAGCTTTAGCTGCTGGAGCACATCGGCTAATTATGAGTCATTTTAGTCCCCGCTATGCTCCTGGAAATACCTTAGAGTTAAAAGATTTACTTCAGGAAGCTCGTGCTATTTTTCCTAATACTGACATGGCTTATGATTTTCTAATTCATGAAGTACCCAGACGACGCGAAGTGGAGCTTATCAAGGTAAGTGTTTAAATTTGAGATTTTTGATTAAACTGCTCTCATCTAATCTAAAATCTAAAATTAACTGTACTTTAAGTAACAGAATTGATAGCATCCAGCAAATATGCAGCAACTTGATGCAGCCAAGTTGTTAACTGTAAACTATCAGTTAACTTGATGTATCAAAATTCAAATTGTCTGGGCTAAATATTTTTTTCAATGTGTTCTCTATATCTCAATATAATTCAGTATAAGGCTTGAAGTTCTTTAAACCTCCTCAAAAAAGAGGAACTACGTGTCTATTGAAAAAGCAAGTTGGGAGGATTTTCAAAGCCATAAATATCACTAACTACACTGTATTATTTATATCCCAAGTTACAGAAAGGGAAATCTGAAATGTTGGAACGTTGTGGATAATAACAGTTTTTATAAAAATAAATGCTAGAAATGATTAATTTTTAGTCAAGATTTTTTTGTTATATAAATATTCTTTGAAAATTTATGATTCACATACTGATTGGGAATCTATATGCATGAATTGATCAGCATAAAAGGATTAATTGGCTTAATATTATGCCAAGTAGTTCTGTCATTGTTGAAAGCATAATGGTTTAGTCTTTATCTAGGAATCATTGATGATGTTATTGCATTCATAGGTATAAAAAAGTTCATCTCAAAAATTTTTCTCATAATTTTCCAAAATATAGCATTTCAATATTAGAGGAGTTTAATAGTGGTTAACACTGATCTGAATCAAGGGCAACTGGTTACTAGCTCTGCACAAGGCACGGTTGACATCAGACAACTATCTACTATTCTGCTTCGGCGACGCTTATTAATCTTGGGTGTTTCTGGTGTAGTCATGTCAGTTGCAGCTCTGTTGACTGTAATTACCAAACCGACATACCAGAGCTACATGCAGATATTGGTGAATTCCAACTTATATGATGGCGTACGGTCAAATAATGTCCAAGAAGGTTCAGCCAGCAAGGTTACTGACCCTAATCTGCCAGTTGTGGATTACACAGCTCAGTGGAAAATAATGCTGAGTTCAAATCTGATACAGAAAGCTGTAAATTTACTTCGTTCTGATTATCCAGATATCACTTTAGAAGATATCAAAGGACAAAAAGAAAAGAGAAAAAAAGCACCTTTGGAAGTGACCCAAATAGAAGCAGGAACAGGAAATAATAAAATTCTTAGTCAAGTATTTGAGGTTTCCTTTCGGGACGAAGATCCAGTTAAAACCCAAAAAGTACTTCAAGCCTTACAGAAAGTTTATCAAGACTACAATATAGAGCAACAAAAGCAGCGTTTAAATAAAGGGCTAGCCTTTGTCAATACTCGCCTACCTGAGATTAAAAAAGAGGTCAGCCAAGCTGAGAAAAATTTAGAACAGTTTCGCAGAAAACATAATTTACTTGATCCAGAAGTCCAAAGTAAAATCCTTCTAGAATCTCTCGCCGACGTTCAAAAACAGCTACAAACTACTCGCGCACAGCTTCAAGACGTACAAGCTCGCCAGAATAATCTAGAGCAAAAAATGGCGTCTTCATCTCAGAATCCGATAATTTCTTCTAGTTTAAGTCAGTCAAGCCGCTACCAAACGTTGTTGAATGAAATTCAACAGACTGAACTGGCTTTAGCTAAAGAGAGGCTGCGTTATACAGACGATTATCCAACAGTAGAAAAACTCAAGCAGCAACGCCAAAGTCAACTGGCGTTATTACGGCAAGAGGTAGGGCGATCGCTAGGAGATAAAGCTAGTACTACTAGTAGTAAGAAAGAACCTCTTTTGACACAGGGTCAGATGTTAGGAGTTGACCCCCAACTCGTGGACGAGTTAATTCTAGTGCAAACAGCTGCTTTAGGATTAGTTGCTAATGAAAAGAGTCTAACGGATTCAGAACAGCGACTCCGCTCTGAACTCAACAAATACCCAAGCCTGATCGCAGAATACAACCGTCTGTTGCCGAAAGTTGAAACTAATCGCAAAACTCTTGAGCAACTACTCCAAGCGCAACAGTCCTTGGGACTGAAAATTGCTCAGGGAGGATTCGATTGGCAAGTGTTGGAAGCACCTGGTTTGGGAAGCTATGTCAGAAGGAACAGATTACTACTTTTACTTGGGGGAGTGATAATTGGGCCGCTCTTAGGTATTGCAGCAGCCCTAATTTGGGAAAAACTTAATGATGCCATCTATTCTGCACAAGATTTACAGAAGGTGACAAACCTCCGAGTGCTGGGTTCAGTACCAAAACTACCACAGGCTGGTGTGAAAAAAAGGTTCCCAATGGCTTTGATTGGGCAGCGATCAGATCCCTCTTTGGTAGAAACCAGCCCTAGGTTGCCTATCCACGAAACCTTGGATATGATCTATCAAAATATTCAGATATTAAAGTATCCTTTCCCCTTTAAGTCTTTGATGTTGACTTCTGCACTTCCAGGAGGAGGAAAGACAACCTTAGCTCTGGGGCTTGGCGCTAGCGCTGCCCACATGCATCAACGGGTACTGGTAATTGATGCAAACCTGCGATATCCCAGCCTACATAAAAAGCTGGAACTCTCTAATGACTGGGGATTATCTCTATTACTAGTTGATGAGACAATTACCGATATTCAAGATTATATCCAGCCGATTCACCCCTCGATTGATATCTTGACTGCTGGGCCTATACCAGAAGATACAGCGAAACTACTCAGTTCTCAGCGGATGAAAGAACTGCTTGAGTTATTTGAGCAAACCTATGACCTAATACTGATAGATGCTCCGCCGATTTTAAGCACGGTGGATGCCGGGATTGTGGCATCCTTTTGCAACGGAATTGTGATGGTAGAGCGCATGGGTAAAGTGACCAGAGCTGAACTGACTCAAGCTATAGAAGTTTTGAGGAGATTGAATTTAATTGGAATCATCGCTAATGATGTGAGCCATTTTCGCAAGGTCTAGGCGTCATTCTATATGTTGATTTGAGTTGAGACTAAGGCAACTGACATAGTTAGGGCTACGTGGCATGATCCGAATAAGCGCTAAAGAATTTATACTAAGTGTTTTTAGTAGAAAGCACGAATTGCATGAACGCGATTAGCTAATTTCCACCCTATAACTAAACCAAAATGCATAATTAATAAAAGGTGGCAACCTCCTGTGTTGGAGAACTGTCTCATCTTAAGTTGTAGACGTTATAGTCTACAGCACCAATCAGATACTAATGTGATTAGATGATCAGCATGAAATTCCAACTTTACTTAGGCTCTTTATTTTCCCAGATTAAAGGACGTCATTGGTGGATCAGTATTTTCTTGTGGATGGCTTTGGTAGCACCAGCTCAAGCATCTGTAATTCTGCGCGTAGCCATTGAGAGGGGAGTCAATCAGGTTAAAGTCGGCAGTTCCACGACCGGGATCATCAAAGATAGTACTGGTCGTACTCTTGGACAGTTGCCGGCAATGAGTGCGTATTATGCCCAAGCCGTTCCTGGCGGAGTTGCTTTGGATAAATGGCAGTCGGGTTTATTTTGGATTGAGCCAACAGGTAAAGGATTCGTTTACATTGGCGATCGCTGGTATCGTGGCAGAACTCTTGTTATCCCCACAGAAAAAGGCTTAACCGCTGTTAATTGGGTTGATGACCAAGAATATCTCTACAGCGTTATCGGTGGCGAAATGGATGCCAGATGGCCCTCAGAAGCTCTAAAAGCTCAAGCGATCGCTGCCCGTACCTATGCTCTCTACGAGCGAGAAAAACAGCGCAATAATCCTATTTATGACTTAGGTAATACCCCGGATCGCTGGCAGATTTACAAAGGCGTGATCAGTGAATCTCCGGCTACTTATGCCGCCGTGGATGCCACAGCAGGCCAAGTACTAACTTACAAAAACAAGATTATTCTTTCAGTCTTCCACGCTTGTTCTGGGGGACACACCGAAAACGTAGAAGATGTTTGGAAAAATCCCTTACCTTATCTGCGTGCTGTTCAGGACTACGATCAAAATATCAGCGAGTGCAATTGGGTAAAAACCTTCTCGCCTGCTGAGATAAGCGCGAAATTTCCTGAGGTGGGCAATATCAAAGAGATGATTCCAGAAACATACTCGCCTTTTCGCAGTGTTAAAGTCTTGAAAATTGTCGGCGATAAAGGTGCAAAGGTACTACAAGGCGAAGAGGTGCGTACAGCCCTTAGACTTAAAAGTACTCGCTTTAACGTCAACAAGGGAGCAGATGGTAGTTTTGTACTCCAAGGACTTGGCTTCGGTCATGCTTTAGGCATGAGTCAGTGGGGCGCGTACAATCTTGCTCGCAGAGGAGCCAACCACCTGCAAATTTTGGGGCATTATTACCAAGGTGTTGCCTTAACTCCAATTCAGGCGAAGTAATTAGGGACTAGGGACTGGGGACTAGGGACTGGGAAAAAATTCTTTTAATCCTCAACCTAATACTCAATCCACTAATCCCTACCTAATACAATCTCCAATGCCCCCAACCCCCAACGCCCTATTCCCCACTTCCACGTTCTAGACGCCGTTGCCATTCAGCGTCAATTTGTGCAGAACGCTCAACTTCTTGATCGAGTAAGTCAGTTTCGCTAGAGTACACCAAATTTTCATTTCCAATAACTTTTTCGGCGGCAAACTGATGAGTGTAGGCAATCTTCTGCCGCAAAGAATCATCCGCAGTTGCTAATAGCCTAGCGCGGGAAAGGCGATCGCGGTTACGATCAGCAATCTTGCTATTGCGCCACTTAATCCAGAAATAACGCAATAAAGGTATGGCTAAAAAACCGACTCCGTAAGCTAATAGCAACCAATAAATTCCTTGGACAAAAGCTACAAGTCCACCTAATTGGGCAGCTATTGTACCATCTCTTAACAAACTTCCCAGTACCAAGGCACCAACGAAATTTAGTATACCCAAGCCAGCACTCAGCATAATTTGTCCTGAACTTGCTGCACTAAAACGCCACAGCGATTCCTCTAAGTAGACTGGTAATGACTGACGACGTTTTTTAGTTGCTTGTACCTGCAACTCTGGAAAGTAATAGATAATCTGCCCCTCAGAACTTACCTTTGGTTGTCCATTAAATCGCGTGAGAACAGGCAGCATATAGTCTTCGTATTCTTTTGCATATCCTTTGCCAATGTCATCTAGATATGGGGCAATTTGTTCCGCTACTACTGCGCCACGGTTATTACGAATCACAGCAGCAATTTCTTGCCAGCGCCGTTCTTCTAAGTTGGCGTTAGGATTACCATCGCCAAACAAAAACGAAAAGACCGCTTCAAAGAAATTCAGATTGCTTTGTTGGTGTCTTTCGCCCTGCCGTTCTTGGTAGTAGGTGCCATAATTGGGGTTAAAATACCAAAATAAATTTGGAAAATAGAAAAAGCCACCACCACTAGAATGGCTACCCCCGCTGTCATTGTCGCGATCTGAGTTGACAGCAGTAATGATGATAATGATACTAACAGTAATCAGGGCAATAGAAACAGTTAAGAAAACTCCAAAAGAAATACGAATTAGGTAAAACAGAACACCCCAAAACTTTTTCCACCATTCCTGCAACCGCAACTGTAAGTATTTATTGCGTAAAATTGAGCGAAAATTTTGCGGAAACAGATAAACAATATCACCCGAATCTGCTACCTGCAAATGCCCGCCAGTATCAGACGCTAAGGCTAATAAACTTTGATTAGCCTCAGCAACATTCAATCCTGCCTGGGTTGCTACATCACCAACGGTGACGCGGTATCCCAGTTGTTCCACTGCTCGCATGACGGTGGGATTGAGAGTCATTGCTCTCCCCTCCTGTTGAATTTTTATCTGCCTTTATTCAAGTATAAAGTTTTATTTTGGGTGACTTCTCATGCTACTACTAAGTTGTTTCTCAATGTGCAACATAATTATCTAAAACACTACAGTTTATGTTAAAATTATTTCCCTAGGCTTGGTTAACCAGCAAATTTTCTGCCTAAATATGGTTCAGTATACTCTCGCTCAAAGCCCAGAAATTATCCTCACTGTTTCTGGCAAAGATTCAGCTAAAGCTCGTGAGAAAGCAATGGATCAGCTGATGGAACTAATGGATGCCGATAAGCTGCCAACGGAACTCGAAGAAGGATTTGGCCCTCAACAATTGATAGAGGTGAAGGAACCAACTACTGATTCTGCTAGTGGTGAAGATGCCATTACACAAGCTGTCCAGGTCTTGAGCAATTTGGCTACGCTCAAGCTGAAAGTTCAAGAGTCACGATCTGAAGCATTAGAAATTCGCAAGGCGGTTGATGTTCTGTTCTCCGATAAGTCGGTGACTGAAGAGGAAATTGCTCGCCTCAAAGAAGGTTTTAAAGTTCTCAAAAATTTTGCCCAAGGTAATCTGCGTTACCAAGAAGCGCGAGCTAAAGCCGAACAGGCTCGGCAAGTTTTGGATCAAGCTCTCAAATCGCCTGAAAAGTAACTTTTGATTAGTATCGGGTAATTGGTAATTGTAATTTTTTTCTACCAATTACCCATTATTAAGCTTAACGCCGTCTACTTCTTCTTAAAGAAGAGGAAATTGACAAGGAACTAGCAACCTCACTACCTGCCTCTTCACGAACTCGTTCCAAGCTTCTATTCTGCTGAGAATACTGCTGGTAATAGTTATAAGAAGCTGGCATAGCATCTTTAGACTTATTCGCTATTATTCCTAAAATAGGAGTACCAGATATCTGCACCTCATCCAATGCTTGATGTAGCTCAGTTCGTTTCAGCTTACCTAAGCCAGCAACTAGCACCATCCCATTGGTATTAGCAGCCAGTAGGTAGGCATCGGCAAACCCCAATAGAGGCGGTGTATCATAAATTACTAAATCAAAACTATTGTGCAGATTATCCATCAAATCTTGCATCTTTTGAGACGCCAGCAACCTAACCGAGTCAGGCGGAATCGGGCCAGCACTCATAACATACAGGTTTTCTTCTTGAGGCGATCGCTCAATTACATTATTCCAGTCTAAATCTTGTGAAATTACATCAGTTAATCCCTGAATGTTCATGATTCCTACTAGATTATGTAGGCTGGGAGCACGCAGATTCGCATCCACCAGTAATACTCGTTGTCCCATCGCGGCTGCTGCCTGTGCTAGTTGTACCGCAACTGTGGACTTACCGTCTCCTTGACCCACTGAACTGATGACTAGAGAGCGAATCGGGACATCCGAACCTAAAAGTAGAATATTGGTGTAAAGAGAGCGAAAAACTTCAAAGAAGGAGGCACGACTTGCTTGTTGCACTCCAACTGGACTTTCTTGGGTCACTCCTCCAAGTTCTTTTCTTAAGGGAACTATCCCTAATAGTGGCAGTCTAGTAGCATCCTTGAGTTCTTTAGAAGTGTAAAAGATATTGCTGAGCTTGTCTACAGCTAAAGCTACTCCTACACCCAACAGCAAACCTAAAATACCACCTAATGCTAAGTTTTTCTTAGCACCGCTTGAAACAGGATCAGGTTCATTCACCTTAGCTAATTTAGGATCTAGTAACTGCCAAGGTTGCTGCTTTTGCGCTTTTTCGATCTGCAACGCTTGTTGTTTGGCTGTAAATTGATTCAGAGCATTGGTGACAATTTGTAATTCCCGCTCAATGTTACTATAATCCCGGCTAACATTAGCCAAACTTCTTACTTCACTATTAAGTCCTCTTATTTTCTCATCCAGAGAACTATCACGGGCTGCCAACTCTCTTAAGCGGCTTTGCAACTCTTTCTGCACCCGACTCTCTTCTTGAGCAAGCAATGGAAGCAAATAAGCTTTTGTTTGCTTTAAAGTCACCATTCTGGGGTTATCATCCGTTAACACGGCTGACTGTTGTTGAATAGTAATATCTGCGCCCTGAATTTGATCCAGTATTTTTTGGTAGCGAGCATTTTCACTCAACACAGAATTACCAGCCCTCTCCCCTGGCTGTTGCGCTAACTCCCTTTGCAAATCCTCATACCTAGCCGCTAATTGTTCTAGCTGCACTCTTGTTTCTATTCGCTGTTGTTGCAAAGTAGCAACCTGACCAGTCAACTCTTGACCTTTTTGCAACGGATCAATCAAGTTATTGCCCAGTCGCAAGTCTCGCATTTTATTTTGCCAGAATTTAACCGTCTGCTCCAGCGGTTGTCTTTGTTTATTAACAAAGACAATTGCTTGATCTACATCTGCCTGACGCTCCGCTAGACTGTAGTTTAGATAGGCATCAGCAAGCAACTTTGAAAAATCGCTAACTTGCCTCTGATCTGGATGGGTATAAGCGACTTCTAAAATATTTGGCTGCTTAGATTCAATAGTTAAATCATTAAGAATTTCAGAGTATGTTAGGTCTGGATATTGAGGCTGAAGCTTTTCAATAATCGGGTCTAAAACTCGATGACTTTGTAAAACTTTGATTGTTGTTGCAACTTGTTTTTCTGACTCAGCCGATGCTACGAGGTCGCCCTGAGAATTTGAATTTATTGTTTGAGGAACATCGGCTATGGCCTTACTCTCACCGGTCACAGGATTGGTTAAAATCTCAAACGAGCCTTGATATACTGGAGGATCTGTTTCTGCCTTCAATACTGCCGCTGTTGCTACTACAGCTGTTATACCAGCGATCAACAATATCCGCCGACGCAGAACTGTTGCAATTTGACCCAGATTTAACTCATCTTCATCAACATTTAGTTGAGTAGCGTTAGCTTGTGACAATGGGTGAGGATATTTGTCTGACTTTAGCATGGCATCTGTGAATTTAAGTTATTTTTATTGCTTAGATAGGTGAATGCTTCGATTCCATCTTGGCATACGTAAGTTGGATTGCTTATGAAGTTACCTTGTCTTTTGCTGCACGCTAGTAAATTACTCGTCACGTAGTTCAAGCAATCTCAAGGAGAGTTGAGTGGTTTCAAAAATCTACTTAATACACTTATTAACTGACAGCGATATTTAAAATCCGGGCTAATCGGGAGTCACGCACTACAACTACAGTAACATTACGCAAGACAAATTTGTTGACCCTTTTATATCTTGAATCAAGCCTATAGAGATTCTTTATACAGCAGCAATACTATGAAAGTTATGATTAATCACCATAATACAAAACACAAAAAAAGCCTTTAGACCCAGAAGAATAAGTTGCAGGTAGATCTGGATGTTAAAAGCTTGGTCTATTAAATGTAATTCTAGATTGTACTGGGGCGCTAGGATTCGAACCTAGGGATGGCGGGACCAAAACCCGCTGCCTTACCACTTGGCTACGCCCCAAAGATTCCACTGTTGCTAATATAGCAGTTAGACCCAGGGTAATGTCAAGTATTTTGATAGCTGATTATGAAGCATAAGTTTTTACAATTGAATTACTACAGCTACAAACCTTGAAGTTAATAAGATTAGCCATTAAACCACTGCTGTTCTTATACTGTATAAGCATAAGCCGACCGCTTTATGGATTTTTGGACTAAATGCCTGCTTTACTGTTGTTGTCTTTAACCGTTTCACCTTATGGTGCTTACTAGTGGTCATGGTGTTGAATAAGTAAGCTTTGGATTTTAATTCTAGGCAAAAGAACGCAAATTTAATCTATAGCTGTGATGAAAATCTTATCTACACCCGATACTGAAAACAAAAAAATTAAAACTTATCCGGAAGTTGAGCTACTTCTTTGTTGTGCCCGTACTCAACTAGATCCCACAACTATTGAGCGAATCAAAGTCTTAGTTCAACAAGACCTTAATTGGACTCATATCATTCCAACAGCAGTCTTACACAAAGTCATGCCACTGTTGTATCAAAACCTAAATAATATCTGCCCCGAACTAGTTCCCAAAGCTGCTTTAGCTCAACTACTAAGTTATTTCCAAGCTAATGTTAGACGCAACCTTTCTTTAACTGGTGAGCTAATTAAACTCTTGAATCTGTTTGAATCACAGGGAATTTCCGTGATTCCCATTAAAGGAGCTATCCTAGCTATCTCAGCCTACGGCAATATTGCACTCCGTCAATTCAACGACATAGACATCCTAGTTCGTCAGCAGGAAGTCTTAATAGCTAGGGATCTTCTTGTTTCTAAAGGATATGAGAGTTCATATAAATTTACTCGAGAACAGGAAGTCGCCCGCCTAAAATCTCCATTTTGTAAGGATAATAACTATCATCATAAGCATACAGGAATTAATATAGATTTTCACTGGCAACTTTTGCAAAGATATCTATCCTTTCCACTAGAACATGAACGTCTTTGGGAACGTCATAAAAGCGTATCTTTGGCAGGCAAAACAATACTCAATCTCTCACCTGAAGATAATCTCTTATTTCTCTGCGTACATGGTTCTAGAGATCGTTGGAAACAACTGCAATTGATCAGCGATGTAGCTACCCTAATCTGCGTTTCACCAGATATAGATTGGGGATTAGTTATCGAGCAAGCCAATATATTAGGTTGTAGAAGAAGATTATTGTTAGGCACTCTCTTAGCCAAGGATTTATTAGGAATAAAGCTTCCAAAAGACATTTTGCGAAGAATACAGGCTGAACCAGAGATAAAATTACTGACCACGGAAATAACCGAAAGACTTTTCCGCCAAACTGAGGAGATACCTAAACTTTTTGATAAATCTTTTTTTGATATCAGAATTAGGGAACGTCTACAAGATAGAGTCCAGTATAGTATTTACCAATCAATTTTAGTGATTGCTAGAAGTAACAGGCTATTCCCAGCCTGGATTTAGAAGGATATTTGAACAGTGAACCAGATTTTACTATGACTTGACAAGATACAATATTTATAATTATTCAAGCTGTTTTTCAAAAATTGAATTAGACTCAGCAACTAACCCATTCAATTTTTGATTTTCTATAACATCGGAATATTTAGAATAAATTAATTGCCAATTTTTGATAGCTTGTTTCGGCACAGCTTCTTTATTAAATAACCTCATTCCACCTATACCTACATCCCGCACAAAGTCCGAATTATAAAATCCAACTTGATAACCTGACAGCCATGCTCTAATACAAATATCTGCATCATCACATTGGAATGGTGCAAACTCTTGACTAATACCTCCTAAATCTAGAGCTTCTTTCTTTCTTAAGAACATAGGAGCACGATTAACATACTCTGCGAACATGAAAGGCAGATTTTTTTCACTAATCAAGAATTCAGGTTTTTTGATAATTCTGTACTTATTAACTCCTGGAGTTCCAGCAATATTTCCTTCTTCTTTATAAGCTGAATCTTCACCTGGATTTATTCTATCAGGCATTAAGAGATCTAAACCTAACCTTCCTCCCAAAATTAAAAGTTTAGGAAAAGTTTCAAATAAACTTATGGCATCTTCTACCCAAGCGGGAGATGCAGGTGGAATATCATCATCTTGTAATAAGATAATATACTCACCTCTAGCTAAATCAATTGCTCTGGAATAAGTCCTAACTTCATATAAATCATTGCTTCTTATTAAGAAGTCATTTGGTTGGTTTAACTGCTCTATCCAATCTTGGTATGAACCATCTGAAGATCCATCATCGATTACAATAATTTCATCTATGGGAGCAAGTCTTAATGCGTTTATCAAGTTGCTTATATTCTGCCGTTTATTAAAAAATTGTACAATAGCAGAAATTTTAGGTTTTTCATTATAAATAAATTCAACTTCTGTCTTTCTATTTGAAACTTTTTTTACCAGTGAAGATTTAGTAAAATTTATGAATTTATATTTTAATAGTATTAAAGCTTTTTTTAACATAATTTACCTCACTATTAAAATACTAATGGTCAGAACACATTATATTTAAAAGTTGATATTGTCAAGAGTTGTTGCAGATTTTTTATCGATAAGTTGCTGATAAATTTTAATTAATTGCTGATAATTCTCTTCGGAAGAATATTTAGTTTTGTATGAACTAAGAGCGCCCTTGCTTAGAGTAAGTATAACATCACGATGAGTAGTTACCCATTTTATTTTTTCTGCTAAATCATGTGAATTACCAGCCTCAAAGTACAAGCCATTTACTCCATACTCTACAATTTCTGTCAAACCACCTAATTTTGGAACTAATACAGGTAATCCACAAGCAAATGCTTCTGCGATCGCTAAGGGAAAACCTTCATACCAAATAGAGGAAAATACTAAAATATTTGCATGCTGCATTAGTGATAGAACTACTGATTTATCTTGAAAACCTAAAAATTCAATCACATGAGCGTAATCTGAATTATGAACTTTTGCCTGCAATCTCTGGCGTAATGGGCCATCACCAACAATCTTCAAAGGTACACGCAAATTTTGCTCTATGTAGGCATCAATTAAAATGGAAATCCCTTTTTCTTCTGATAACCTTCCAACGAATAACAGATAATCATCTCGTTGATTAATTTGAGCGATAAAATTAGGAGAAAAAACAAAATTAGGTTTAACAAAAATTTTTTCTCGTGGCAATTCAGCTTGAACCATTTTTTCTTTTTGAAATTCGGTAAAAACGATATAAGCATCTACCCGTTCCTGCCAAGTATTTCGTAGTCGATGCCAGGTGAGCATTGCTGTTACAACCGAGCTTTGTAAGCGTGAGTTCCGATAGCAGCCATGCACAATACTAGGCCAAGGTATTAGCTCGCCGATGCAATCCTCACAAACTTTACCATCTCGAAAAGGCATTGCTTTGGGACAGGCAAGTCGGTAGTTGTGAAGAGTTTGCACAACAGGTAGCCCATACTGCTGACAAGCATCGTAAATAGAAGGAGAGAGCAAAGGAAAAAAGTTATGTACATGAACGATATCGGGACGAAAGCGGACAATTTCTTTGCTAACTTGTTCTTTCGCTGAATATGAGTAAATTGCACTTACCGCAGTTGTAACTTTATCCCAAGCGTTTGTAATGTCTTGATTACTAACTTCCAGTAAGGATACCTCATGATTATTTGCTTCCAGCAATAACTTCTCAGCCTTTACTACTCCGTCTTCACCGCCTGCAAGCTGGTATCGGTTATGTAGCAGCAAAACTTTCATAAGGTTAACTCTCCCAATAGTTGAAGAAGAAATATATGGGAAAACTGAGGCAATCTTACCCAGGTTTACTGCCTCTTTAAGGTTTAACAGCTAGTTGCTCCAAACTGTCTGATACTGACGGCAATTCGCGAGTAGATTTAATCATCTTTTTACGACGGCTCCCACTTCCAAGGGAAGCACCTACCAATATTCCTAAAGGAGCCATTGAGAAGATATAAACTATCACGTTGTCGCTAATCATGCTTAATGACACAGCCACCAAAGCAAGGAAGGCTGCTAGGTGAACGTGGGCATTAGCTCTATCATATTGGTCTGCCCATTGCCAGTTTTGCCAGGTTTTGATTATTAATTGCGAATATCCCAGAAGCCAGAATGTTAAACCTATCAAACCGTAATCATGAAAAATTCGTAAGTAATCGTTATGTGGGTGAATAAAAGCAGGACCAACACGTTCTCCTAAAACGATTCCTACAGAACTTGGCCCCTTACCAATCCAAGGTGATTCCATAGCTGAAGCGTATGCAACTGGCCATGCTACATTTCGTCCAGATGTATTAATTTGAACTCCTCCAACAGTAGCATTATCTCCTACAGCAGTAAAACGAGAGCGGATGGGTTCAACATAGGTGAATGCCAAGTATGCAACAGTAGCTATCAGGGCGACAGTTAAACCCATACGCACCCAACCCTTGAGACTTTTTAAAGATATTTGAGATAAAGGGAATAGGATTAACGCTATAAGCAGTGCTGTTCGCGAGAAACTCAAAGCAATAGCCATAATTGTAAAACTTGCCCACAATAATCCTCCAGGCAAGCGATAGCGCCAGGCTGCAAGACACCAAGCTATTCCTATAATGGCAAACAAGGCAAACGATCGCGGCCCCATGATTAAGCTTGCGCCGGGACCATTTATGATCAGACTTAGCCCATACAATCCTACTGATATCTTGATTGCTGTTGGAAAACTCTGACTTATGTAATTGGGTAAGTCAAAAGTTCGGTTACTCTGTATTGTACTGAGTACTACAAATCCAACGAATGCTATGTATAGCGACAAATTTTGGATAGTAGTGACGAGAGACAATGTGGAATAGTGCCACAGCCAATTTATTAAAGCAAATATAACAAATAAAACTAACCAAAATGCTACTAGTACTACCTTGGGCATCTTAGAACGAATGAATACCAAAACCCAAGTCGTTGGAGCTAAAATAAGCGTTAATATACCTAAAGCAGTAATTCCGCCTAAGCGAAATACACGTAGAAAATCAGTCAGTCCACAAATAAATAGCGTTATAGATAAAATATTTTGATAAAAACTCATAATTTTTGAACTAATTTCACGCCGAATTGCTCTTGGGTTAAGATTTGTTCGTAGAGTTGAGCCAACTGTCGTCCTCTAGTTTCCCAACTAAAAACTTCTTTCACTCTATTATGTCCAGCTTGTCCCATACGCAATCTTAACTCTGGATCACTGCTTAAATGGATCATAGCTTTAGCAATATCCTGCACTGCTTGCTCAGGTGTATGTGCTGGGATTTTAAAGCCAGTTTCCTCTGTAACCTGAACAGATGGGCCTCCTAAATCCAAGCAAATCACCGGACGCTTTGCTGCCATCGCTTCCAAACAAACAAATCCCCCAGATTCATGCAAACTTGGATGAACCAGAATATGGCAATTTCCTAACTTACTCCAAGTCTGTTCACGAGAAAGATTGCCCCAAAACTTAACTCTTTTAGTAATATCTAAATCTTCAATCAATATTTCTAACTGTTTACGTTCACTTCCTTCTCCTATAATCCAATATTCAGCATCAGCTAGGTTGGCTTGGGCGAATGCAGCTAGCCCCAAATGAAATCCTTTCCAGTGCAAAAGTCTACCTACACTAATAAACTTGATAGGGTAATTGTCGAGAATTGCATAATCTGCAAGGTTGGTTATTTCGTCTTTAGATAAACCTAACTGCGAATAAACTTGAACATTTTTTGCACCTATTTGGTGCAATCGTTTAGCTGTATCTTCAGTTGTAGCCCTGGCCAAAGTACTTTGTTGAGCAGTGAGACGAACAAATGGATCAAACTCACCTATCCAACGAGCCAAATTTCGCAAAACTTCATAAGCCTTGCCACGAAAACTAAAGTTTTTCCAAAAGCTTTTGGGAGCTGATTCTCCACCACCAACAGGGCCCCAAAGAAACGGAGTTGGAAGTAGTGAAACAAAGCTAGGGCTAGAATATCTCACATAGGTCACGTGATGTACAAGATCAAAACCAATATGCTTGTGGAGTGAGCGACCAACAAAATACGCCCAAATTTGCCAAAGGTAATAATGAAAATAGACGCCTCGCTGTTTTCCTTTTCGCTGAGGACTCCAATCCAAGACCCAACCTAAGGGATCTAGGTAAATAAAGTGCAGGTTAGACAGTGGGTTGCTTCCTATTTCACTTTCAATACCTTGGCGGTGACAGTTTGATGTCAGCACCCAGACTTGGCAATACTTGCTCACTTCTCTAACAACATTCCAGCCTACTCCCGGTTCTGAACCTTGTCCTGGTTCACAAGCATAGGCAGAAAACAAAACTTTAATGGGTTTCATATTTGATAAGTTCACAAAACTATAAGTAGCCAATAAAAAGTGCCTTATTCATTAAATTAATTAAATTAATGCTTCAATGCGAACGATTGAACGTCTGTTAGAAACTCTGCTGCTGCTTCTGGAGTATGATATGCTATTGACTCTTGTGACTTATGGCCCATAGAACTGATCAGATTTGGATTATCTATAAAACAACGCATAAGTTTAGCTATCTCTGTAGGATCATATGGATCAAATATATAGCCATTGTCCCCAGGGGAAATCATTTCTGATACTCCTGCATATTTAGAGCACATTATAGGTTTACCAAATAACATCGCTTCTAGCACCACCATACCCCAAATGTCTTCTAAAGTAGGAAATATGAAAATATCTGTATGCTGAAAATATTCTCCTAAGCTGCCATAGTTAACCCATCCTTCAAACTTAATTCTGTTTTCCAAACCACGCTCCCTAATCCAGCTTTCAAGCTCTTGGCGTTGTGCACCATCACCAATCACAATCAGAGTATAATCACAGCAACCTTGATTTTCTAGTAGTAAACAAGCTTCTAAGAGAAAGGTTAGACCCTTACGATGAATTGTCTGGCCAATAAACAAAAAAACAGGATGTTGATTATTAGACAGGTCTAAATCGTTAATCGCACTAGATTGTAAAAGTGCCTGCTTGTCTGGAATTTGGTAGGGTCTAGCGAAAACTTTAGCCTGATCAACCTTTAAAATGTTCGTAAGATATGCTTTTCCCCCTTGGGAGTTAGTGACAAATGCATCAGCATACTCAGCCATTAAACGTCTACTGAAGATACGAATTGGCGAATCACTCATGTCTATGTTAGGTGAACTTCCACTGTATATGATAATGACTCGCCACTTTGTTAATGGCTTCAACGTGAGGACTAAAAGAGTCCATAGAGAAAGACCAGTTACAAAGATGACTTGTGGTTTAAACTTCAGAAGATGAGGAATAATTTCTAAAGGTAGTAGTTGGATTATACGTTTGTACCCTGCATTTGTTTTACCAACAGAAATTTCTTTGTACTTACCTACTACATTGACTTTAAAAGCATCCTCACAACCAGGCACGAATCCAGGCCATTCTGAAGTAAATATCTCTATTTTGGGAACTATTTTATCAAGATTGCGGAGTACGGGCTGTATGTAAAAACCTAGTTTCATACTAGGACTAACCCATGCTATTGTAATATTTTTGAGTTTGTTGTTTACGTAATTCATATTAGCTAAATCCATATAAAACAAGGAAATACTGAATTAGGAACCTTAATTTAAGTGAATAGAATTAAACACAAAATATTGAGAGAAATACTAGAAAATAGAGATTGGTAATTAAGCAAATTATTTCCATATTTAATTATAAATTTTTAATATTGAACAAGAGAATGTATATTGATATTAGAGAACAGAAAAAGATAAAAATTAATATTTTTAGGATTTTCTAAAATCAATCAGAAAATTTCATTAGCCGTTGATATTGATCCCAAGCGGTAGAGGCAATATTTTTCCAATCAAGATGCTCTAATGCATAATGCCGACCTCTCAGTCCCATTTCTTTCCAATCTGAACGACATTCGAGTAACTTTATTAATCCTGATTTAATTTCTGATACCTCTGGTGCAACTACAACACCGCAGCCACTTGCTTGAACATGAGGCGCTATGCCAGCCACTTCTGAAACTAGTAGCACTCGCCCAGCTAGCATTGCTTCGAGAGCAGCAAGACTGAAGCCCTCGAAGCGAGATGGAACGCAAAAAACATCGTAGTTCTTGATAATTAAAGGTGTAGGGGTTGAGTAATCGGCAGGGAGAAATAAGGTTCTATTTGATAGTGAAAGCCTTGCTACTCTATCCTCTAAATTTTTCTTATCTCCTTTGTCAGCACCCTGAATTATAAGTTTGGCATCACTAGTTTCAACAATTTGAGCAAACGCATCAACTAGCAAATCTAGACCTTTGTTATGGGTATCTATACGACCTATAAAAAAGAACTTGGGAGTGCTTTCTGTGTTCCAAGTCAAGGAAGCTTCTGGATAGACTTCATTAGGTAAGAAACCATTGGGTGCTGCTATGACAGGAGTATTGACTTTTAAATCACGGAGAAATTCAGCATGCCGAATATCTAAAATTTGTACCGCTTTCGCTTGCCTCAACACTCGTCGTTCTAAAAAATACCAGTAGACCCATTTTACATAAGAATTTTTACTAAAAATTGCAGGATTATAGGGATCGTGTGGGAATACTATGTAGGGTACACTATATTTTTTCAATACACGAGATATAGCGTAAATTCTAGGCTGAAATATACCGCTTAGAATAATAAGACTATAGCTATCTAAATTATGACTAATGAATTGTTTTAAACCACTGGCAATTTTAAAAGTTTGATTCTGATTCGGATTTATAAAACATTTAATTTTATATCCCTCAGGCATTTCAAATGAGTCATCACTTTTGCCTTCACAAAGGATTATGACCTCCACACCACATTTAACCAGTCCAGAGGCAAGACCATGAATAGCTTTTTTAGTTCCCTCGCTCTTAATTAGTGTGATGTCTGGTGGAAAACTTTTTGTATATATATATAGTTTCATCGCCTAACTCAGCAACGTTGATTATTTTTAATTTTAGCAAGAACTTAATTTTCAAAAGCCTTTCATACGATTCAATCAAAGATAGTATCAGGTAAAAGTCAAGCTTAAGCCCAGCCCAACCACCCTTGCACTCTACCTTGAAAAGTTGCCCAATAAGACTCTACTCTGTCTAAGCGACCTTGTAGTAGTGATAACGCAACCCCTACCAATGGACGACCCCAGTCATAAATAACGAACCACAACGGAATGTTATGCTTACGTAGTACCCGACCTCTGCCCATTGCATAGGAATAAGTTTTGGAGTAACTTTTATCTTTGCTAACATTAGGTTGAATGAGTTGTGTTTGTGTTAATTTTATCGGGTGAGTTACAGTTACGGCAGGGTCGTAATACAAACCTTTATTAATAGCTCGCAACAAATAATCAGTTTCCTCCCCCGAACCCCAAGGTGTGTTTGCTCCAACTCCCAGACTTTCATCAAAGACACCTACTTCTATCACAACTGACTTGCGGAGAAATATAGTGTAAGAAATACCTCTTCGCCACACATTAAAACGGTTGATTCGCTCTGGTGGACTTTCTCCATGTCTACCAGAGTCTTTACCTTGTTGATCAACAGAACGTCCTGTAAGACCATTCCATTCAGGATGGTTTGCAAAGAAGTGGGCTACATGCTCAAGGATATCCTGTGGATAAGCGCAATCATCATCTGGGAAGGCTACTATATCGCCACTAATATGCTGCAACCCTACATTACGAGCGAGGGACAGCCCTTTTGCAGAACGTAAGTGCAAAATGGGAAAGCTGTTTTGATAGGCTTGGATGAATTCTAAAAGGCGCTCATCTGGGTTTTGATCTATGACTATCAACTCGAAGTTGCGATAAGTTTGGGTGTTAAGAGTTTGCAAAAAATGCTGAACTTCAACAGTGCGATTTAAAGTAGCAAGAACCAGAGAAAACTTCATTATATTTTGTACCAAAACACATCTGCGGTCATCTTTAAAGTAATGAGACTTGCTTAGGAAAACTCTTTTGAATTGAAATATTAGTAATACTTAAGGTTAAATAAATTTTACTTATCAAAGAATAAACAATAATCTTTATGATTTAATTTCATCCTTGTTTATTCGTTTAGTTAAAATACTTTTCAATTTAGCCAGATTTTCTTGTGCTCTGCGTCCAAACATTGTTCGTCCAAATATTGTTAGTATTAATCCCGATAGTATGTAAGTTCCCGACATTGGCAGAAATTGTAACAGACTAAGTGTATAACGTAAAGCTAAAAATCTTTGTCCTGCATCAACTGCCTTTCCTACCCTATTAACTTGTATGATTGACATTTTTAAGCCTATGGATTCACGATAAGCTTTATATCCAAGACGTTGCTTTATGATTGATCCCCACTTATTCTCAAAAATTTGAAAACCTGTTAAATTTGCTGACAAGTTACTGATAATTTGGTTCCCATGAAAATATCTAATAATTAATGGTTCAGTCACAGCAAGAAAATGGTTATTAGCTTTAGCTAGACTTAGCCATAAATCGTAATCTTGAAAACTAGGTAAGCTTTCATCAAAACCGCCTACATCTACTAAAGAAGATCGCTTGGCTAGAAATAAAGACGTAGTAGAAGGTAACCATCCTCTTAATAAATTATTAAAAACATCCCCCTCGTGAGCAATCAAATTTGGCAGCTTTTTGCGTTGGACTGATTCATAATATTCATAGCCTAAACAATAAACGATCGTAGCATGAGGATCATCACTAGATTGGAGACGGGCTAATTGTAATTCTAATTTTTTAGGCAACCATTCATCATCACTATCTAAAAAAGCTACAAACTCTGCGCGCGCTAATTGTATGCCTTGGTTGCGTGCGTGGCTTCCACCGCCATTTTTGCTCAAAGCAATATATCTAATTCTGGGATCTGCAAATTCATTGACAACTTCAGCTGTATTATCTGTAGAACCGTCATCTACAATAATTAGTTCAAAATTGGAAAATGTTTGTGCAAGTACGCTGGAAATTGCTCTAGGTAATAAGTTAGCTCGATTAAAGGTTGGTATAACAACACTAACAATGGGTTGATTTTGGAGTTGTGTTTGTGTATTGTCTGAAAATTCCATTATTTGTACCTCCAAAAATAATTTATATATGCTCTATTTAGATGTAGACTGAGGCTGTTAAAGCAGTTTTTTGTGCTGTATCTGGATAAGATACATTTTTATAAATTTCAACTAGTCTGTTATTCAGCTTATTAATATCGTAATGTTCTTCTACAAATTTCCGACCTGCTAAACCCATACTTCCCCAACTCTCTGGATGCTCGACTAAATAGCGGAGCTTCTCAGCTAAAGCATCTACATCCCGTTCAGGAACTAGAAAGCCTGATTTACCATCAAGCACACCATCAGGGATTCCGTTATGCAATGTGGATAATATCGGTAATCCCATAGCTTGTGCCTCTTGTAAAACTAATCCCTGCCCTTCTTGATCCCCGTTGGACGCAGTTACACTTGATAGAATAAAAATGTGGGAATCAGCATAAAGCTGGCACACTTCATCTTGTGTTTGCCATCCTAAAAATTTAATTTTATTTATGACTTTAAGTTCGATAGCCAGTTTTTCCAGCGATTCCCGAAGAGGGCCATCGCCAACAATTTGATATTCTAAATTAGAATAATTTTTTAAAACATTTGCTATTGCTTTAATCGAATATTCAATACCTTTTTTTTCAACTAATCTTGCAATTGTAAGAATTTTTATAGTTTCATTGGGGCAAAGTTGTCTTTTTTGAAAAGTATACTGTGAGAGATCAAGACCGACAGGAAGCTTTATAAGCTTATCCACAGGACAACCTAATTTTATAGCCTTGTTACCTGTGAAAGTTGTATTGGTAGTATATAAATCTCCCATACTAAAAGTTAGCTTGTAAATTTCTGCATTGTACATTAGAGATTTTTCATTTACATCATAACCATGAAATGTTGTGACTATATTCCCTTGAATAACGCCAATTTCTCGCAATATTGAACCTTTAACACCATTAGGAGCAAAATGACAATGAATAATGTCATATACTGATTTTTTCTCTAATAATTTAGCAACAGCATAAAACAATGTTAATGATGCAGATATTTCTCCATATTTAAAAATATTAAGTGAACGCACTATGATAATGGGATTACGCCAAAAATTCATAAACAGCAAGTTAAATGCTTTTAAACCTCGCCAAAGGCGATTGTTAGGTTTTCCCACATAGTACGTACGTTCCAAAAGACTATAATTTAATACATTTGAATGTATTTTTATAGTATCGCCTGGTTGGTTAGCATAAATGTCCACTTCATGCCCACGATCAATTAAACCTGTTATCTGATTCAAAATAAAAGTTTCAGATAAACTTGGAAATTGATTAACAATAAAGGCAATTTTCATAACGCATATCCTATAACATAATGATAAGATAATTTAGAACTGGTAAAAATTAATCTACACAACACAACATGCATAAAATTTCAATATTATTTTTAAACTTACCTCGAAATTATAAATATATAAAATATTGCTCCTAGATACACTAAGCACAAAATAGCAGCATAAATAATCACTATTGCTCATAAAAAATCAAAGAAAATTTTACAATAATACTTTTTATTAAAATACATCTACGCCCATGTATATTTTTTGGAAGCTTTTATAAATTTTTATGATCTAAAACTCAATTTTGCATACATTATTTAGATTGAAGCTGAGGCTGTTAAAGCAGTTTTTTGTTCTGTGTTTGTATGAGATAGATTTTTATAAATTTCAACTAGTTTGTCATTTAATTTATTAATATCATAGTTTTCTTCTACAAATACTCGACCTGCTAAACCCATACTCGCCCAGATCTCTGGATGCTCGACTAAATAGTGTAGCTTCTCAGTTAAAGCATTTACATCCCTTTCAGGAACCAGAAAACCTGATTTACCATTTTCAATTAACTCAGGAATTCCACTATGGTATGTGCTCACTACGGGTAAACCCATTGCGATTGCTTCTATTAAGACTATGGGAATGCCTTCTTGATCGCCTTGCTGACTTGTTACGCTTGGGGCAAGTAAAATATGAGAGTTATCAAGTATTTTTACAACTTCTTGTTGTTGCTTCCAGCCAAGTAGCTTTATACTATCAATCAAATCCAGTTCTTGAATTAATTGTTGTAAGTTTTCTCGCAAAAAACCGTCACCAACAATGTTATATTCAAGCTTCATTCCAGACTTTATAAGATTAGCAACCGCACGGATACCATATTCCACTCCTTTCTTTTCAACTAAGCGGGCTATTGTTATTATTCGGATAATGCCATCTTGTGGCTGTTGACGTAAAGTAAATAAAAATTTATGACAGTCTATTCCCATTCTATGTATGACTAAATGATTCTCATCACAACCTAGTTCAGCTAACTGAAACTTCATGTGTTTACTAATCGGACAGCAAAGTTCTCCTGTAGCAAATAAGTTTGCATAAACATTAGTTCCATATTTTTTAACATATTGTGACACATCATAACCATGAAATGCGGTGATTAGCTTACCTTGAATAACATTAAGTTCCTTAAGAAGGATTGCCTTGAGTCCATTAGTTCCAAAATGACAATGAATAATGTCATACACTCTTGGTTTGTTGAGTAATTGAGCAACTGTATAGAATAATGTTAATGATGCTGCTAGTTTTTTGTACTTTAATAAATTTATTGAATGCAACAAAAGAATGGGATCTCGCCGAAAATTCGGCAATAATTTAAATATTTTAATTAACCGCAAAATCCGACTATCAGGTTTTCCAATATAGTAGGTATTAGCCAGCAGATTATATTTCTCCACTTCGGGGTGTATTTTGGACATATCACCTGGACGATCAGCATAAATATAAACTTCATGCCCACGATCAATTAATCCTGTTATTTGGTTTAAGATAAAAGTTTCAGATAAAGTTGGAAATTGATTAACAAAGAAGGCAATTTTCATAATACATATCCTAATATATAAAATTAAAAAAATAACTTAATACTTAGTAAAGTGAATCTCTCTAATAGACATAAAGCTTAAATTTCATTTTTTAAACTCACGTAAAAAGCTCAAATAAAAATTTTTCATCTTAAATACGTAGAACATTAATCCGAGATATACTAGGCTCATTACAGCAGCATAAATAATTACTGTTGCCCAAATGGGTAGACTTGAGCCAATGCAAATCTTGATGCCAAGTATTGCTGCACCCGCCACTACTGATGATATAAATGTTTGTTTTACTGCTTCAAACACATCAAGCATTGTAATTGATGTGCCTCTTGTTGCATAGTAGATGCAGGGAAATGCTTGTAAAAGCATGGCTATGGCATAGGACAAAGCTACTCCAGATGCTTGATATGGTAAACCAATAAAAAATGATGTTACAAGCCAGGAAGAAGAGAATAAACCCCATTTGAACATGCGATCGCTTCTGCCTCTAGATATGTACAGCCAACCAGTAGTGTTACAAAGCGGCTGAACTAATGCGGATATGGCTAATAATCGAAAGATTGTGCTAGCCCCAAGCCATTGGGAACCGAGAAGAAATCCAATGATATCTTCTGATGCCACGATCATAAAGATGATCGTTGGCGTAGTTAGAAAAGCAATTACTGAAATAGCTTTGAGGTAATAGTGGCGAAATTGTTCTGGCTCCTGTTGCAATCGACTTAAGCTAGGGATAGCAACCGCAGTAATTGGTGCATTAATCTGGTTAATCGGCAGAACTAGCAATTGATAAGCTTTAGCGTATAAACCTAACTGTTGAGCACCCCAGTATTTTCCGATGAGAACATTGTCAAGATTTCGGGCAAAGTAATTAATAGTAGTGAAGCCAGTAAGATGTCCTCCAAAAGCCAACATTGAACCTACTCCCGATCGCCAAACAGGTAGTCCGGGACGCCAAGCACAGGCAATCCAGAGTCCTATAACGCCAGCAAACCCTGAAACAAGCGGCAAAATTACTAGTGCCCAGTAGCCCAATCCATACCAAGCAGCAACGAGCGCCGCTAGAATGCCAATCACCATAGCGCGAATATCATTGAACACTAGCGCCTTGTATTGCATCTGGCGATTGAGCAAGGCGCTGTGCTGAACACTGAACCCACCAAAAATAATACCCACGGACAGCGCCAGGGTAATCCAAATCAAACGGGGTTCATTATAAAACCAAGCAATTCCAGGCGCGATCGCAGCAGTAATCAGCGCAGCTGTTAGGCTAAGTGCCACGTTCACCCAAAACAAGGTGCTAACTTGCTCATGATTAATCTCCTCCTTCTGGACAGTTGCCATTGACAACCCCAAGTCTTTGAACAGACCGACAAACCCAATAACCGCAGTCACCATACCTATTAAGCCATAATCTTGTGGCGTCAGTAATCGAGCTAATACTACATTGGATACCAAGTTCAAGCTAAACTTCAAAACTTGGGCAACCATTGTGATCGCACCACCACGAACAGAGCGTCCTTTAAGATCAGCCTTCAGATGATCTGTGCGGAAATATTTGTCGTTCTTGTCATTGGAAAAGAGATTTTTCATAGATACGGCTAAATTAGAGTTGATTAAGTCGCTATCAACTCAATAACGACGAGATGGAAAACCAACATGAGAGTGTAGTCCCAGATAACTTGGCAATTAAGACTGAAACAAGTGCAATTACTAACAAAACCAACAGATTCAGATGAATATACTTAGTTAATATTGCTGAATATAACTAATCTTGTTGAAGTTTTACATGGTGGCTTCCAAATCATCTTGCCATAACTTTTTAGCAAATTGGTAGCAATTCAAAAAACTTTTATCAGAAAATCTACCCACGTTCATAATCAATTTAGGAACAAAACTACCCATATATTTATATTTTCAGGCTTTAAATGAGATACAGTTGGAAAAAGCTGAGAAAAAATTTGTTAAGATTATATAAATTTTTGGCTTTTCTAAACAGGTTACGTTGCTCAGACAGAAATACATGCTCACTGCTCATTCAGTGCCCCTATGCAGAGTGAGTTATAAACTTCTCTTAAACTTGAAAGCATATAAGCTGTTATAAAACATTATTAATAACATCTTCTAGTAATGCTTTGAGGGTATTTAATGATAAAGATTTTGACACTATCGAACAAAGCAACATAACCTTTTAATAGGAAAAACTCGTTTTCAATTCCACATTTGTGAAAGTAATATGTGCAGGCATAGTGACAATAGAGGGGGAAGTTTTACTCCCCCATAAAAAAGAATGTCCTGATAGAGTTAATATTCTGTGTAATATCATCTGCCGTGTGTCTAAGCTTTTTAGTAAGAAATTTGTATTCTTTTACACTAACTGCGGAAAACGCAAAAGCACTACACATTAGATTACCCAAATAGGAATACTAGGAATATCTCAATCCCCACTGCTATTCTGAAAAACTCCTGCAAGACGACTAGATGACAACAGTTGCTTAGTCGCTAGCCACATGAAGGGTGGAATTGTGGTTGCATAGCGCCCCCAAAGTCGACGTGGTTCTTGAATCCATCGATACAGCCATTCAAGCCCTAAGTCTCGAATCATGCGGGGTGCTCGCTTGTGGATTCCTGCGTAAACTGGAAAAACTCCCCCTAATCCAAGCATTACAGCCTGAATTTTACCTTTATGCTGAGCCATCCAATTTTCTTGTTTTGGACATCCTAGGGATACCAATACAACACCAGCACCACTATAATTAATTTTCTTAATCAGAGCTTCGTCTTCAGTTTCTGTCAGAGGACGAAAAGGTAGAGGTTCCATTGCTGCAATTTTCAGCTGAGGAAATTCCCTCTCTAATCTTTTTCGCATTCTAGAAAGAATTTCGGTTTGAGAACCTACAAAGAAAACACTGAGATTTTGGGTTTGAGCTAGCTGACACAATGCTAGAAAAATATCCATCCCTGCGACACGATCTTGGTAACGCGCTCCCATTTTTCGCATCATCCACACCAGAGGCATACCATCAGGAGTAACTAGGTCTGCATTTCTTAGTACACTCGCAAATTCTGGATTAGAGTGAGCCTCCATAAGCATGTGCACATTGGCTACACATACAGTTTTACTCTCACGGGTACTCGCCCACTTCAATATTGTTTGTATCTGGTCGTCAAAACGTAAGGCAGTAATAGGAAAATCAAGCACCTTTTTTGTAGGTAGAAACACTCTTCCCACCATAAATAACTCCTTGTGTCCAAGAAAAGAATCTATAGATTACCCATACCATTCCGAATATAGAAAAAGTCAGCTTAGATGGTTTCTGACTTTTGTAGACTTGTATCATAATCGGAAGTTAACACATGGAGATGCAGTTACTTTGGCAGTAGATTTTTTGCTTCTCCGGTAATAGTATAATTATTTGTCACTGTATCGTACTTTACTGCTTTAACCAAGGGATTTCAGACACGGATTGACAAAATTCATACTTACTTCATAATTATTTTTAAGTTAGTTCATGCAAGCATTACAATTACCATAAATTACTATAGATGTATATTTTCGTAGAGTTATATCTACTACGTAAAAATAATCACTTTGCTTGGTAAAATCCTAGAAAGACAATCAGCTAATCTACCGATTTTGATACGTAAGTATGTGCTTAAGCAGTTTGATTTAAATTATTTTTTTCAAAAATTTAGATAATGTACTTTTTGTCTCTTGCTAAATTTATTAAAGATTTAAATCTATACTATAAAATTTATAAATATTATTTTCTTATAAAAATAAAGCTAAAAAAGAGGGGGAAGATAAATTTATCTTCCCCCTTTTTGTATTCTTTATATCGTTTTCAGGTTTATTACCTTCTTTGAGTTTTTGGCGTAGCATTTGCCTTTGCTTTTTGAGTTGCCGTTTTCTGGCAGAACCGCCTCTACCTTTATCATTCCTACCTTCTTTGCGGGGAGACTCCCATCTTTTCAGTCGCATAATCTTTGCGTTTTCTTAGATAGTTAGCGTTTGTTGTTGATAGTTATTTTAACTTAGAAATAAATATTTCCATGAAAATTACATTGATAATATTCCAGGAAGATATTGTGTATGTACTCTCGAAGTATAACACGATCGCAGTCACTTATTCTTAAGAGCAATAATATATATCCTAGATAAGATATTGATTCTTCTTTAGTTATATGAGCGCTAATACGAAAGCGTATTTTAACCTTAAACCCTTTTTAATAAGGCTTAAACAATGGGCAGGAGGAGAATCGAACTCCTATGACCGCAAGGCCGCCACATTTTGAGTGTGGTGCGTCTACCAGTTTCGCCACCCGCCCTTAATACTCAACTTTATTATTATAGCCTATTTAGTGATTTTGCAAAAAAAATGTTCTTTATTCTAGAAATCTTGCTGGATAATAGTTTTTAAATTAATTTAAAAACTATACCAGTCTGCTTAATTGCACTTTTAACAAGCATTTTCCAATTCTGGGTACTGGGCGATACCTGCGGCAAGCTCTCCGGGTGATGCTCGTTCTGACGCTTGAGTACTTGCTGAAGCAGGGCTATCACAATTGCCTGGGTTGTGCCTTACTTACTACCTTAGAGGTATTTACTTCTGCCTGCTTATACGAAGCCAAAGATAGTATTTTGTATAGTATTTGCCTTGGTTCCCGTAGTTTACGAAACACAGTGTAGTTTACCCTTACTCAAAAGCCAAACTAGGCCTTGATTTTGTAGGAAACTATCTCTAAGATCTTCTCTTTGCTCAGAATCACAAGCAATCACAACTTGGTATTAGCTTAGAGATTGATTGAATCTTAAGAGACTAGAGTCTATATCCTGTAGTTTGGCACAGCCACTCAGTGCCATTGCCACGTTTAACTCATCTTGTAACAGCGAGATGACGTGAGATACACCGACTTGTCCTGCTACCGCCAACCCCCACAAAACAGGTCGCCCGATTAGTACTGCTTTTGCTCCTAATGCTAGAGCTTTGAGAATGTCTGTGCCCCGACGGATACCTCCATCCAATAGTACTTCTGCTTTACCATCCGCTGCTGCTACTATTTCAGCTAGAACATCTAAAGATGCGATCGCACCATCAAGTTGTCTACCACCATGATTAGAAACAATAATTGCTCTAGCTCCAGACTCCACAGCACGCACAGCATCATCACCTCGTAAAATTCCTTTGAGTATTAAAGGTAAGGGAGATATGGACTGCAACCATTCCAAGTCGCGCCAAGTTACCGCTGGGTTAAGCTGTTGAGCAAAGTAGGTAAATAACCCAGATTCCCCTGTTTCATGAGAAATATCTAGCCCTGAAATAGTTGCGAGATTAGCTAGATGCAAATTTGGTGGTAAGGCAAACTCGTTACGCTGATCTCGCTCTCGTTGTCCAAGCACAGGAGCATCTACCGTCAGACAAAGTGCTTTGTAACCTGCGGCGTAAGCTCTTTCTACTAAAGCACGAGTCAATCCTCGATCTTTGTGAATATAAAGCTGAAACCACTGCAAGGTATTTTGTTTGTTACCTACAGCGGCCACTTCTTCCATACTTTTTGTCGCCATTGTACTCAACACCATGCCCACACCTGCTGATGCTGCGGCTATTGCTGTTGCAACTTCCCCATCTGGATGAGCCAGACATTGAAAAGCCATCGGTGCAATCAACAGAGGTAGTTGCAAAGGTTGTCCTAAAATTGAGGTACTCAGATTGCGATCGCTAACATCAACTAACGTCCGAGGTCGCAACTTGACTCGTTCAAACGCAGCACGATTATCACGCAACGTGATTTCGTCCCAAGCGCCACTGCTGTAGTAATCAAGTGTCATCTGAGATAGATGCTCTTTTGCTAGTTTTTCATACTCGAAAAGGTTAATGGGTTGAAAGCGAGAGTCGTTTGATACAACTGTCATGATGGCGGTTGTGGGTTAGGCAATGGGGTGGTTTTTTATCTGACCAGAGTTATGATAAATTGCTTTGGAGCGGTGCGATCGCACTAGAATCTGATAAAAATCTGGGCGTTGCTAAATTTGGATATGAAATTTAAAAATTCAGTATTCTAAACTCTTACTCTCTGCATGAGGTAAATTCATATTCTCAACAGCAACGCCAAAGAAGTTTACTCTTAACTCTTGATCTTCTCCTATGGCTCTGGATAGGTGCAATTACAAACCCACTAATTCCCTAGATTCAAAATCAGTAAGTTGTTGAGCGATCGCTAATCTCGCTTCTAATTTAGCTACACTAAACTGGTTACGCAGATATTCCAAATGGGCAATCGCATTTGCTTTTTCAGCACTTAATCGAATCAAGGTGTCCATTGCCTTCTGATATTCCTGATTCACAAGTAGAACTTCAAAGCGGCGGGCCTTGCGTTGAGCATCGTTTTTCATATCGATATCAAAGGCAGCGGCACGATCCGCATTACCCTCAAATCGGTTAATCTGGTGCTGCACTGCCATCAACTGAGAGTCTATTTCATTAGCCCGTTGAGCAGCTTGGGCGATCGCAGCTGGATAATGACTCAGTTGCATCATCAAATAATTTTCCTCTGAGAACATAGATTAATAAAGCAGGATAACAAGAGAACAAGTAAGAATTATCACTTGTCTACTGCTAGTTCATTCGTGTTTAGCAGTTAAATGAGGGTTGAGAATGTAGTGCTTAAGTATAAAACTAACCCTTGAATCCATTATCGAAAAGGCTGTCACAGAGCGGTTTTACACTTAATCAACTTTTGTGGATGCTATATACCTATTATAGTATAAATGTACTGCAAACAGCAGAAAAGGTGCTCTCTGAGCCAGAAAAAACGGACGCACACAAATCAGAAGATGTGTAGTAGGCGATCGCCATTTACCAAAAATTTATAGTAACTTTACCCAATTAGGTAAATGTAAAGTAAAAATAAACTCTCAAGAAATTTTTTACATCAAGCTAGTATGTGTATAGAATAGTTTGTGAATGCTTTTACTAAGCATAAGTAAATTTTTTGAATCATCTGTAAAATTAGTCAGCACTTTACCTTTGGCTTTGAGAATTCAAAGTGTGAATTGGGTGGTAGCAAAACTCCATCCCAATATTGGTTACTTACCTTAACAATTGCTGTAACTAATTTTTCATACACCTTAATGAAGCGCTGTTTTCAGTAGCTTAATTATTCATGATGTTTGACAAAACACACTCCTGAGTACTAAGCGATCGCTAGAAAAATGCTTCAGACTCGAACCGCCACAAGTGCAAGTTTTTGGCGGAATACCTCTGCGAAAAAATAGGAGTCACATCATCAATGGCAATATTCGGCGTTACTAACACTAACGATAGTGGTACTGGTTCACTGCGGCAGGCAATTTCGTCAGCCAATGCTCTCACGGGCAAAGACTTCATCAATTTTGATGGGGTGTTTGCTGATCACATCGCTGATACCATTACCCTTGGTGGTAGCAGTCTTCAAATTACAGACGATCTGAGTATTGAAGGAACGGGTGCTTCTTTGCTCACTGTGAGTGGTAACAATAAAAGCCGTGTTTTTGAGATTAGCAGCGGTGTTACTGTCGATCTTGTTGGACTGACTATTGCTAATGGCTATAATGCGCTTTTGGATTCAGGGTCTTTTGATATAGGTGGTGGTGGCATTCTTAATGCTGGCACTCTAACTGTAAGCAACAGCACGATCAGCGGCAACTCAGTAGAGTATCAAGGTGGTGGTATCTATAGTTCTGGTACTCTCACTATAAGAAATAGCAATATTACTAACAATGTATCAGGAGGATATGCAGGCGGTGGCGGCATCTTCAATACTGGTAATTTAACGGTAAACGACAGCATTATCAACGACAACAACGGAGGTTATGATCGTTATGGCGATGGTAGTGGTGGCATCTACAACTCTGGCAACGCAACAGTAACTAATAGCACTATTAGCAATAACTCTGCCAGGTTCGGCGGTGGGATTTACAATTCGTTTGGTACTTTGACAATAAACAACAGCACCATCAGTGGCAATAGTTCAGAATTTGCAAGCGGCATCTTCAATATTGCTACCGCAACCGTTACCAACAGCACTATCAGCGACAATTATGCAGATGGTACTGGTGGCTGTATTTCCAATGGTGGTACTTTGACTTTAATCAACAGCACCATGAGCAATAACTCAGCAATTTTCGGCGGCGGCATCCTTAACAACGATACCTTGACTATAATCAACAGCACTATTAGCAGTAATGCTGGTGGTGGTATCTACAATGATGAGACTGGTACTGCGATCGTGAGCAACAGTACTATCAGCAGCAACTCTGGCCGTGGCATCTATAATGCTGGTACTGTAACGGTGCTCAACAGCACCATAACGCTTAACAAAGTTTCCAATTACGACTACCCCGATGGGCAAAGCGCTGGTGGTGGTATATACAACTCTAGCTCTGGCTCTGCCACAGTGAAAAACAGCATTATTGCTGGTAACGTCAAAATTATGGATGACAATGAGCAAACTACCTCTGATTCTGATGTAGTGGGTAACTTCATCAGCAACGGCTTTAACCTTATTGGTAGCCTCAACGGCAGCACAGGCTTTAAGCCTAGCGAACAGCTAAATGTTGCCATCACAGAGGTTTTAGATACCACGTTGCGAGACAATGGTGGTTTAGTCAAAACTCACGCCCTCATCACAGGTAGCCCCGCCATCAATGGTGGTAAAACCGCAGACGTGCCTGCCGATACCATAGATTTGGATAGTGACAGCAATACCACTGAAAAAATACCCTTTGATCAGCGCGGTTCTGGCTTTGCTCGCATCTCTGGCGGTAGAGTAGACATCGGTGCGTTTGAGGCAGTAGTAAATATAATCAATGGCACACCTTGGCGCAACATTCTCAAGGGTACTGCTGCCAATGACATTATTACTGGCTACCAAGGAAGAGATATCCTTACGGGTGGGAAAGGTGCAGACTCGTTTGTTTATACAAGTATCCGAGATTTAGGAGATACGATCGCTGACTTTGAAGTTAATACAGATAAGATTGTTCTGAGGCAACTTTTCCGAAGTTTCGGTTTAGGCAACCTGAACTCTGCAAGTGCAATTTCCGGGGGCTACTTGCGTTTTGAAACTCAGGGAAACGATACTATCGTCTTGTTTGACCCAGATGGTTCAGCTGGTCGGAATCGTGCTGTCAATTTGATAACCGTTAGCAAAATATCTGCTACTGATATGAACAGCGCCAATAATTTTGCAGTCTAATACCTGTTTAGACAAAGTTGCGTTAGTTGTAATAGTAGAAAAGGAAGTCAGGAGTCAGAATATACTTTCTTTTTACTGACTCTTGGCTCTCCTATTTCAATATTTTTGAACCTAAATTCTGCACTGTACCTCAAGCGACTTCCCGCAGTTGTGACGACATACTCATTTCTGGAAATGAAAGCGAGAGTTGTTCGGCTTGAGGAACCGCAGCTTGTTCCAACACCGTTACTTCTATATTTACACTTACCAAATAACTGCCTGTATCAGCATCAACCGCTTCGGCTATTAATTTGGCAATCTCTGGGCGTTTGGCAGTTAACGGATCACGTAAAATACACCGATCCCATTCGTGCTTAGCAGTCGGATTGAGGTTGAGAATGTAATGCTTGATCATAGGACTAACCCGTGAATCCATCTTCCAGGAGGTTGTCACAGAGCCGTTTTGCATTTTACCAGGCTTTGTGAATGCTATATCTATTATAGTACATTTGTATTAATATGTGGAAAGAGTGATATCTGAGCTAGAAAATAGGGGGATATAGGGCTGAATCTCCTAGGGTGAGTTACGGCTGAAAGTAACTCACCTTAGATTTATGAATTACAGATTAAGAAATCCGTATTCTTAATCAGCTTTACCATTCGCCTGAGAGTTTAGCAACTGAGGATCATTCACCCAAATCGCTTGTTGAGGTACAGGGATGGAAATACCTGCTTGGTCGAAGGCGACTTTTAAGCGCCGGCGATACTCCCGTGCTACATCCCATTGTTTGAGTGGCTGTGTTTTAATCCATACACGTATCATCAGACCGCGATCGCCAAAAAGATCTATTCCCAGAACTTGCGGCGTTTCAATAATTTGACGTTGCCATTGCGGATCTCGATCCATCTCCAAGGCTATATGTTCAATCAACTTCAAAGCCTCGTTAACGTCAGCCTCATAGGCAACCGGGACAGTTAAATCCGCTCTTGACCAACGACTAGAAAGATTCGCAACAACTTTAATTTCACTATTGGGAATTGTAATCAACCGCCCTTCGGAATCTCGAACCTGAGTCATCCGCAAATTTAGATTTTCGACTAACCCTCCCACATTTCCTACAGCAATCACATCTCCTAAAGCGTACTGGTCTTCCAGGATGATCAAGAAGCCGTTAATTGCATCTTTAATCAAGTTTTGTGAAGCTAGAGACACCGCAACACCGACTAAACTAGCACCAGCTAGCAAGGGAACGATATCTATACCTAACGAAACCAAAGCTAGTAAAATACCAACTCCTACGCAGATAGCAGTAGCAATACTTTTAGTCACACCAGAAAATGTAGAAACTCGTAGTTGTAGCCGTTCAGAACTTTCTGGAGTTAGAAAAGCACCACTGCTGATTAGAGTTGAGGAGAAGCGGTCAATGAGAGCATAACTTAAACGAATAGCTACATAAGTTACCAGCGCCACAACAGCTAATCTTAAAGGAAATTGAGCGGCGTTGAGAATTCCTACTTGAAAGGCTCGTGTGTAGGGAAATAGACCTAAGATGATAAAACTTCCACCGCCCCAAATTCCTGCTTGAGTTAGCTGAAACAATCGTTTTTTGGCTTCTTGAAGATGCTGCTTTTGTTGATGATTTAGTTGTGTTGTAATTGGTTTAGCGGTTGGTGAAGTTGAAGGGCTAGGCTGTAATAAATCTTTTCTTAAAGAACGACGCTGCCAGCCATATACCCCTAAACTCATGACAATCATCGCCACTCCAGTAGCCGCAGCAATTTTACCTTGGTCAATGAGAAACTGTGTTTGTCGCTCTTGTTTTGCGCGTTGCAAGTCTTCTCGCAAAGCTTCGGCGATTTGGTTTGCTGATGTTGAGATATCTAACTGTCGCAGTCCAGCATCTTCGGAAGTGACGGTCATCAGATATTGGTCGTTGACATAAATTACTGGCAATTTGTTTGCTTCTCGAACCTCTACCTTGACTGTTTTTGCAGGTGACTGAAAGTAATTTTGGCTAATTGTCTCCAACTTCTTTTGGATATCTTCCAAACGCTCAGGAAAATTGGTTCTTGAAGCCGCTATTTGAAACAACTGGCGACCATCTAAATAAACCCAGCCAGAAACAGTTCTGTTATTTGAATCATTACTCACACTACTGGGAGTTTGCAGTTGCGGCAAAAAGGGAATTTGGGCTGTAGCTTTGGGCACAGACCCACCTGCTATAACCGTTGAACTGGCGATCGCTATTATCAGTCCCTTACTCAAATGACCTTTGGGTTGCATACCCTTTTTAGAGCCTCGTACAGTCTGCATGATGGTTCGGATACCGAGGCATTGCCCTGAAAATACCTGTTCTGCCTCCAGAGGAGTAAAGGCAACCTTATCTTTGACAAAGTTTGGTAATGGAACCTGCTTTGTGGTTGCCAAAAATTGAAAGCGCACTCAAACACCTCCTTAAAGAAGAATCTACTGTTAAGTTCTATGACCATCCTCCTCAATAAATTTGAGTACATGTACCTATCTAAAGTTCAGTATTTCCTTTCGGGTGATGAAATTTTGATGTTTTTTAATTATTTCCTACCTTTAGACAGATGTTACTGTACTTAGATACTTTGAGTAATAGCCAGAGCAGTCCTTGATAATACTCTCACCAAAGATAAAACAAAAAGAAAAAACCTAGGGATGAAGTTGACATTAAGCTGATCAAACGTCAAGCTAGTGCTGAGGACTATTGACTGGCAGCTTGGTAATAACAAGCAAAAATAGCTGGTCGTAGAACAGTCAGTAAGGTACGTAAAATACTTACGTAACTTTTTTTACTTTTTTGAGGTAATTTTTAATGACCGCAACTTCTCCCCGATTAAAGCACGAGGTTAAAGACCTCGCCCTAGCTCCCTTGGGAAGACAGCGCATTGAATGGGCTGGACGCGAGATGCCAGTCTTACGACAAATCCGTGATCGCTTTGCCCAAGAAAAACCGTTTGCTGGGCTTCGGCTTGTAGCTTGTGCCCATGTGACAACAGAAACAGCACATTTAGCAATCGCTCTCAAAGCTGGTGGTGCAGACGCACTTTTAATTGCCAGCAATCCCCTGTCAACTCAAGATGACGTAGCCGCGAGCCTCGTCCTTGATCATGAAATTCCCGTCTTTGCCCAAAAAGGTGAAGATAACGCAACTTATAACCGCCACGTCCAAATTGCTCTAGATCACCGCCCCAATATCATTATTGATGATGGAAGCGATGTAGTTGCCACCTTGATCCAAGAACGCCAACACCAAATTGCCGATCTAATTGGCACTACTGAAGAAACCACAACAGGAATTGTGCGGCTACGCGCCATGTTCAGAGATGGCGTTCTCACCTTCCCCGCAGTGAATGTCAACGATGCTGATACCAAGCACTTCTTTGATAATCGCTATGGTACTGGGCAATCAACCCTAGATGGCATTATCCGCGCTACAAATATTCTGCTGGCTGGTAAAAACATTGTCGTTGCTGGTTATGGCTGGTGCGGTAAAGGTACTGCACTCCGGGCCAGAGGTCTTGGGGCTAACGTAATTGTCACCGAAATCGACCCCATCAAAGCAATTGAAGCCGTAATGGATGGTTTCCGCGTTCTACCAATGGCCGAAGCTGCTCCTCTAGGTGATTTATTTATCACAGTCACCGGTAATAAGCACGTCATTCGCGCTGAGCATTTCGAGGTCATGAAAGACGGCGCGATCGTTTGTAACTCTGGTCACTTTGACATTGAACTTGACCTGAAATATTTAGCTTCTCAAGCGAAGGAAGTCAAGCAAGTACGTCCCTTTACTGAAGAATATAAACTGCCTAATGGCAAATCAGTCATCGTTCTGGGTGAAGGGCGCTTGATTAACCTTGCTGCTGCGGAAGGACATCCCAGTGCGGTGATGGATATGAGTTTTGCCAATCAGGCTTTGGCTTGCGAATATTTGGTGAAGAACAAGGGTAAGCTAGAACCCGGTTTGCACTCGATTCCAACTGAGGTAGATCAAGAAATTGCTCGGCTGAAGTTACAGGCAATTGGAATTAGTATCGATACCCTAACACCAGATCAAATTGAATACACCAATTCTTGGACTACTGGAACTTGAGCTAATCCTAGAATTTGCTCATAGCTCCAAAGGTAAGACTTAAGCCAAAACTTCATGTTTTGAACTTTTTTCTGTGGGATAGGCACTTTGCTTATCCCACTTTCTATGTATTAAATTAAAACTTTCTCCATTCCTGAGATAATAATTAAAATAAAATTTGTCAAGTATTTTTTAGCCTTATTTGCGAAAAGCAGACAGCTTAAACTGTAGCAAAAGTGTTAGCCAAAATGATTCAAGCTGAGAGACGATGAGCGAAATTAGCCCCCGTCGAATTGTCATTGGGGACGTACATGGTCATTATGAGGGTCTGATGACATTGTTGGAGGCGATCGCCCCCACGTCAGATGATCAGATCTATTTTCTGGGAGACTTAATTGATCGCGGCCCTCATAGTTCACAAGTAGTGAATTTTGTCAAGCAAAATAACTACCCATGTTTGCTGGGGAATCATGAGCAGATGTTATTAAGCATTCTGACTAACAAAAGCGTCTCCTCCCCAACAATGCAAGCATGGCTGTATAGTGGAGGGCAGGCGACCGTAGCCAGTTATGACAAAGCAACAATCCCTGACGAGCATTTGGATTGGTTTAAGGCTTTGCCTACATATCTTGACTTGGGTGATTTTTGGTTAACTCATGCAGGTGTTGACCCTTCCAAGTCGGTAGCAGAACAAACCGCCGATCAACTTTGCTGGATACGAGACGACTTTCACAGTATTCAAAAGCCTTACTTCCCGGATAAGCAGATTATTATTGGTCACACCATTACCTTTACTTTACCAGGCGTTACTCCTGGTAAACTAGCACAAGGACAAGGATGGCTAGACATAGATACTGGCGCTTATCATCCACGCAGTGGTTGGTTAACTGGACTCGATGTTACAAATCACCTGGTTTATCAAGTTAACGTTTATAAACACCATCTCCGCACCCTGCCTTTGAAAGAAGCAGTAATCACGGTTGATCCAGCCCAAATCAAAGCTGAACGCCGCAAAAAGCAAGGTGCATGATATGGGATGGGAAGATGGAAAGAATTCTTGAGTGTTGAGTTTTGAATCTGCACAGAGTGCTACTAAGATCGCGCTAATGCGCGAATATTAGCTTTATAAGCCGCATTATTCAAGCCATAATTCCCATTGCTGCGTTGAGAGTTAATGGCACGCCTAAGGGAATCAATGCGATCGCTGGTTGCGGGGTGTGTACTTAAAAATGTCGGAACCGAACCTTTTGTCAGCAGTTTTTGCATAAAGGAAACCATTGCAGATTGGGCATAACCACTGCGTGTCAAAGTTCTTAATCCTCTTTTATCGGCATCGAACTCATCTTGACGACTGCGCGGACGGTTTAGTGCTAAGTCTACGCCAATACCCACAGCTGCGTTACGATTTAATCCCGCAGCTGTTGCGACACCACTAGCGATCGCTTTTTGTCGCATCTGATTAACCAGGTGTTTTCCGCCAATATGACCAATTTCATGGGCGATGACACTTGCCAGTTCTGCTTCGTTATCTGCGGCTTTGAGTAAACCAGTGTGAACATATACATAACCTCCTAACGTGGCAAAGGCATTAATGGCATCATCCTCAACTACCTGGAAGGTATAAGGGAGATTGGGGCGATCGCTATTAGCTGCTAAACGCCGACCAATTTGTTCGACATAGCGATTAATTTCAGGATTGCGGTAAAGTCTAAGACTGCCTACTATTTCCTGATTAATCTGCTTACCAAGATCAGCTTCCTGACGTGCAGATATATTGGAAAGCTGAAGTACCTGAACTCCCTGGAATAGAAGCGGAAATAAGTCTATGGCTCTACCAGGCAAGGGTGTACTCAAGCATAGACTGAGGGCGACTACCACTGAAATTAAAGGATATAACCAGCGACGCCGCCACAAACGGTAATTTGCCAAAAAGCCTTTCCAGTTGATCATAATCCGGCCTGAAGATAATCTTGGGAAAATATAAAAAGAGAGACAAATTATAAGACGGATTTAGAGCATTCTAAGTTGCATTTTAAACCCAATACCAAAGATGCGTAATGGTGAGGGGGTCGCAGTCTTGAACACCACTTGCTAAAAAAGCAGGAACGTCTTGTCGTTAGATATAGCGTTCCAAGGAGTAGTCATCGTGAAAACCCCTTATTTTTTTGTTTTAAAGATGGGTAAGCCTTTGTTTCGCAAAGACTGGGGTCTGGGGTACACTTTGGCATGGTCTATTTTACGACCTTTAAGGCACAGTTCCCTTGACTCCGAATTTTCAACAGACGTGATAAACTGTCGCATAACCGCAACGCCCAGTCGTGAGTATTACCAAGTAGGGAATATTGCCGTTACCCTTAAAAACCTTGCTGCCACAATCAATTACTTTGCTTATAGGGAAAACTTGTTATGGCTATATTAGATTCCAAAGGACGCTTATTCGGTAAAATCAACCTCCTTGATTTAGGTGCTGCGTTGGTAATTCTGCTAGTTATATTTGGCATCTTTTTCTTTCCCGGTACTTCCGGTTCTGTTGCCCAAGTTGGTACAAAGACAGTACCTATCGAAGTAGACTTAGTAGTTCGGGGTTTGAATGTGCGCGACCCTGAACAATTATTCAACAACGGATTAAAAAAAGGTGGGAAAACTAATGTGATTATCCGCAATCAACCTTATGGTCAGATTGAGATTAAATCAATTCAACAGTTACCCAGAACAGTAAATGTTTTCCAACCCGATGGTTCTGTTAAAGAATTACCAGATCCAAAAAGCAACAATTTTAGTACCGATTTACTTTTGACTTTAGATGGCAAAGCCCAAGTTACTGAAAGCGGCCCAGTGCTAGGTAATAGTAAAGTTAAAATCGGTATGCCATTTGAATTGGAAGGCTTCAACTACAGCTTTAATGCCACTGTCATTGATGTTAGATTAGACAAATAACATTCTCACTTTTGTTGATAATATTTTACCCATTGTCTCCCCCTTCAGGAGGCAATTTTTTATTGCGATCACTGATTTTCGTCAGTAGTCAGTTGTAACTAAAAACTGACTACTGACAAATCACTAATTAAGCAAAGGTAAAAATTGGCGGATTAATCCAATTGTCACTGCTGGCAATTCTAACTGGGGCGTTAAACCCACATCTTCTAATTGTTGAAAAAATCGAATTGCTTGAGGATTCATTTCAGCAAGGCGGCGACCAATTGAAGGGCCTGTAAATTCCGACTTCCGTCCCCAAATAATGGCGGTGGGAGTTGTTAATTGTTGAATGTAAAGGGATAAATCAAAACACAAGTCGCCACGTACAAAAGACAGCGCCGCATACTCAGCATTAGGCTGCTGGGCAGATTGTAAATAAGCCTCTACAATTTCCTCGTATATTCGATTAGGCTGGGCGAATTGTCGTTGCTCTAAGAAACTGCGAATACCACCGCTAGTGGCAACTCCAGTGCTGTACAGCAAGCGATCAAGAACGGGAAGTCCGACTAACTGAGCAAAAAAGCTCCGGGTATAATCTTCACCAAAGTCAGAAAGTCCAGCTGGAGTAGTGAGAACTAAGGACTTGAATAAGTCAGGACGAGCGATCGCAACTCGAATTGTAAACGCTGCGGTCAGAGAAGAAGCGATCGTTGTTACTGGGCCTGTACAAGTCTGCTCGAAAAACTCACGAATCGTCGTTAAATAATCCTCAATCTTGTAATTTCGTGGTGGATGCTCAGATCTACCCCAACCAATCAAATCTGGTGCAATAATTCGATATTCAGCAGCAAAAGCGGGATAAACTTTCGACCACTCATAAGCAGAAGACCCACCACCAAAACCGTGGAGAAACACCAAAGTTTCTCGGTCATCTTGTGCAGTCACATTGTCCTGCCAAGGTGAGCTTGCAGCAGTATAATACACCATTCTACCTAGTGAGGTATTTATGGAGCGTTGCTCAAATCCTAGTGGCTGAAACATAAGTACTTTTAGTTACTGCGGTAATTATTTACTATAGGTGATACAAGTATCACCTCAGAATACTTGCTTGTTGAGTTTAAACTCCCCACTCATTAGTTATTATCGGCTAAACTATCGCTCTATAACTTCTTACCACCGTCGGATTAAGTAGATGTAAAATCGCTGGATTACTTGTAAAGATTTAGCGATTTTTTTTTACAACAAACAATAAATTTACGTTGTGAATACTATGTTACAAGGTTTTATGCTGGTAGCCGCTATTACTAAAGAGTAAATAGCCCATGAGTTTTTTATGGTACTCTATCTATCAGAAACCTCACAGTTAGTTTTGAACATCAGTAATAGTCAAAATACCAGTCTTAAGAAGTTATTAATTCTATTTCTCCATGTAGAAAGAATAGCTTTTGATGTAATTACTAATTTGATGATTCTCTAAGTAGTGGTAAGGCTGGGTGTCATGGTAAAACAGGCTACTCTTCAATTTAATAAAGTGCCAACAGTTGGAGATGCTAAATTTGCGCTTGGCAACTGTAATATGCAAGACAAAGTTACAACTTCAGCTTGGCGAGGCCCAGTCAAGCAAGCTGTTGAGACTACTAATGCAGCTGAACCTACTTGTATATATTTAAACTTGGAAGATTTGAAATGTTTTGAAGCAGTCGAGCGCCAGTATGAACATTGGGGAGTCATTTTTCACAATTCTATAGCAATACAGCCATCAAATTCAGCGTTTCCGACTCATTCGGGTCTGACAGTCTTAATGGGAGCGCCCAAGAGCGGATTTTTAGAAGCCACTTTCTTGCGTCCAGTTAACTGGGTTAGTGCCTTTGTCACTAGTTCGCAACGGCTGGTGCTTTCTGCCTATGATCGCGATCGGCAACTGCTTGCCCAAGCTGTGCTACCAGGAGCTAATCTGGCTAATACTGACTCGGCGATACCCCCCAATACTTTATTATCTGTAACAGCGAACAACATCTACAGTGTTACCTTTTGTGCTTTTGATGGTCAATTTACCCTTGATGACTTTAATTTTTGTTTTTAACTAAAAACTCAGTGACAAAATTTCTCTTACTCGCCTTAGTCCAGGTATTCTTGTAGAGTATTATTGATTGTCAATTACATACCTGTGTATTAGGAAAATATTGAAGTATGAAGTATTAAATTTCAGCCTAGCCTTTGGGAACACTTACCCTACAAGAACTACGCCGAATACCCTTCATCTTTTAGCCTTTCCTAATTTCTGGTAAAGCTTATACATGAAATAATCTTGTAATCAAGTAGGTAAACACTGTGACACAGGCTTCGTCTTTTTGGCGGCAATTGATCAACCAGATCCCCAACTGGTCGCTTCCAGAGTTTAAGACGGGAAAAGGAGCCACAAAGCAGCGAACTATCAAGCGTTTCTCTCAACCTGGAAGCGTTCTTGGGTTCCTGTCAATCTTCATTGCTATGCTGTTATGGAACTGGAAACTGCTGTTGGCGCTCTTAATCGGCGTTGGGGTAATGCTATTCGTTTACTCGATGCAGGGGTGGAACTGGCAATTACGCTGGCTCGAAATTCGTAGATTTTTAAATGGTTCAAACCGTCGATTAGCCTTAGCTGTCGGTAGTGGTGGACTGGCTACTGTCAGTACTTACATGGCAGCTGCAATCTGGGTTGACTCTCACAGTCCTTGGATTGCCGCTGTAGCTATTGTGCAAGGTGTAGGGACGCTGTTAACTTTATTTTTGTTGGCATGGCAAATCGTCAGTCTTCATGGAAGTCAAGAAGAAGACTACCTTGAGCAGTTGTTGATTAACTTAACGGAAACAGACCCCTTGAAGCGTCTGATTGCCCTGCGTCAACTAACCAAATTTATCACCCGTAAGCAAGTTGATGCTTCGTCACAGCAAAATGTTGTCGAATGTTTGCAACTCCTACTCAGACAAGAGAAGGAAACAGTAATTCGAGAGGCAGCTTTTGAGAGTTTGCAAGCCCTAGATAGCTTGCAATCTCTACCATCTAGTACAGCCGTTCCGCTACGCAAAGTCCAAAGCACCGAAGTTCTGTGTCTCTTTCAGAGAGGCTGCGCCAACGCCGGAAGTCGGCGCTCAGACTTCTCTCAAAAGTCCACAGTTTTTAACCCTTGACCCTTGACTCTTAACTATTTTCGTGACAGTCGTCCATTGCGAACTTGCACTACTGGATGATTGCAACGCCGCACTAATTGTTCATCGTGGGTGGTGACAATTACTGTGGCTCCAAAAGAATTTAGCTTTTGGAGAATTTGTATTACTTGCCAGGAATTGTCTGGATCGAGATTTCCGGTTGGCTCATCGGCTAAAAGCAACGGCGGTGTTCCGACGATCGCCCGCGCAATACTGACTCGCTGTTGCTCTCCTCCAGACAGTTGATCTGGGAAACAGTCAGCTTTAGTCAGTAAACCCACCAGTTTCAAAGTTGGTTCTAAACGTCGTTGAATTTCCTTGCGAGTATATCCTTGAGCTTGCAGCACAAAAGTCACATTTTCCGCTACTGTGCGTTGGGTAATCAGTTTGTAGTCTTGAAATACAATACCAATACGTCGCCGCAATGATGACAAGCGATCGCCTCGTAAACCCACTACATTGCATTCATCAACGATTACTTGTCCCTGCGTTGGTAACTCTTGGCCATACAGCAGTTTCAACAGAGTTGATTTACCAGAACCACTTGGCCCTGTAATAAATAGAAATTCTCCCTTTTTGACTTCCAGGTTTACATCTAACAAGGCATGACAGCCGTTGATATAGGTCTTTGTTACAGAGAGCAATTGCACCTTTGCAGTAGTGCTATCAGTGTGTTGTTGAGTTTCACTGCCCTCTTGATGAACAGATTTAGTTTTTCCTGGAGTTGTTAATGCTGGCATTTTTAAATATTCCTCATACCCACAATCAAACAGCTTGAGGGCTTAGATTTAAACTCCCCAAAATAAGGATTCCCAGGGGAAACCTGGGAAGCTCAAATCTAACAACGAAAATTTAAATTTTTGTGAAGACCTCAGTACTACTATCCGTTGCCTTTAATGTCTCTTGCTTGCAACTGCTGACGAATTGCCACTTGAATTTTGGCATCAAAATCAGGATCATCTGCCGTTGTAATGACTTGGCGTGGGCGATCGCTTAATCTATCTAAATCATGAACGTATAGCAGTTGCTTTGTCCCTTTTAATTACGAATTATTTGGTCAGCACTATTGCTAACCAATTGCCCCCCTTGCAGTCAAGCGATAAATAAAGGCTTTGATAGCAAACGCCGGCAATGCTAGCATCCGCCGCCAGCGCCAAGGTTCTTGATAAAGCCGATACAACCATTCCAAATTGTTGTTTCCTAACCAAGCAGGAGCACGAGTTTTGGTTCCCGACCAAATATCAAAACTGCCACCAACACCAATCCATATTGCTTGGGGGCACAAATGCCGATTTTTGGCAATCCACAACTCTTGGCGTGGCACTCCCAAGCCGACAAAAATTACTTGTGGCTGCAATTGAGTGAGAGTTTGTCGCAATTGTGCTTCCTCTTCTGAGGAATGGTAGCCTGAATGAGTACCTGCTATGCTCAAATCTGAAATTTGCTGCTGCCAAAACTCTGCTGCGCTTGCAGCCACTCCAGGCGCTCCTCCATAAAAAAAGACTTTTGTCTTTGTTGTCTGTTGTCCAAGTTCTTGTAACAGTTTTTCTGCTAATTCAATCCCTGGAAAACGTTGCACTTTTTGCCATAATAGCCACCGTAAATACAAAACAACCCCTGCTCCATCTGGAATCACTAGCTCGGCATTTTGAATGATCTGAGCTAGTGATTTATTCCGCTCTGCCTGCATGGTCATTTCTGCATTGAGCGTTACAACATGAGCTCCTCTGCCTGCGTGCAGGCATTCTAGCAACCAGCCTGGATAGTTAGTCATCACATGAACTGGTATCCCCAACACCGAAAACGCTTTAGGCGGTTTAGACATAGCCTACTTTTTGATTAGCATCACACCAGATTCTCTCGAACGTTAGTTTATCAAATTTTTTTATATATTGTAGATTGTAATTTTAGTAACAGATAATTGAGCATTATTTTAGTGTATAATATGTAATTTATCTGCAATTAAGTGATTTAACTGGCAGGGATAAAACCAGATAAAGTTTTTTGATAGAGAAGGATTGTCTAATTTTCCAGAAATAAAACTTACTTTAGGTGAAGATTTTTGGGAAATGTCTGAGAACGCGATTTTATTCTGTATATTCTTAGCGATCGCATTATTCTCACAAACATAACTTTGCCTTATCCAAGCTAGTATACTCTTCTTAGCAAAGGAGGTGAATCAACAGCAAGCCTCCATAAGAGAAGCACCTATGCAACCAGTCCCTTAGAGGGTGTATGTAAAGGTTGCAGCATACTTCATTAGCTCCGCAAATATTAAGTATGGCTTGTATCTTGCTATTTGAGGAAGTAACATCTGCGACATTATCAGCCATTGTACTAATTGGTCTTGGGTGCTTCTACCTTGGGTGAACCAACCCTGATTTTATGATTGAAGTGTAATGTTCATGTAGGGGAATGAATGGCTGTGGCACTGGCAATGCCCCCACGTGTTAGGTTTTTTAAACAGCACTTCTATATATTTGTACAAATGTCTTTAATCTGCGTCTTTTAAGACTTTCTAGTAAACTCGATTTTACAGTTAAGGTAGGGTAACGGGCTGAAGTTGGCTATGAGTAAAATTCGTATCGCTCTGATTGAAGATCATGACCTAACTCGTGTGGGTATTCGGACAGCACTACTGCAAAAGGACGAAATTGAAGTTGTAGGAGAAGCTGCCAATGCTGCTGAAGGGTTAAAAATGCTAAAAAAGCTACAACCGGATATTGCGATTGTAGATATTGGTTTACCAGATAAAGATGGCATTGAGCTGACACGGGAGGTGAAATCTACTACTAATGGCGAAGAATTAGCAACAAAGATATTAATCTTAACATTGCGGGATAACAAAGAAGCGGTGTTAGCAGCTTTTGCTGCGGGAGCAGATTCCTATTGCATGAAAGATATCAAATTCGATAATTTGCTGGATGCAGTGCGAGTCACTTACAATGGCAACGCTTGGATCGATCCAGCGATCGCTCGAATTGTGTTACAACAAGCCCAACAAAATCCCCAAAGGTCAGAATCAGCTTCCTTGGATAGCAAGACGATTACTTCTAACCCTGATTATATGGATAATTTAGAAGGAATTGAGCCATACACCCTGACAGAAAGGGAGTTGGAAGTGCTACAGTTGATTGTCGAAGGTTGTAGTAATGCAACTATTGCGGAAAGACTTTACATCACTGTTGGGACTGTTAAAACTCACGTCCGCAATATTTTAAATAAACTATGTGCCGATGACCGTACCCAAGCAGCAGTACGTGCTTTGCGTTCTGGTTTGGTGGGATAGGGTTACTTTTGGTATATGGCAATGCTTGAGCAAACAGAAGAGAAACTAACAGCTTTGAGCAAGTTATATGTTCAAAGTGGATAGATTCTCTTGATGATTACTTTTTAATTGTTTGTTGCTTAACAAGTGAGATAAACATTACACTATCTCGCCATTCAGGTATTTAAAAAACAAATTCAGATATGACTGAAACAGAGGTAGAAAAACTTAAGCTCATGGTGGTAGACGATGAGCCTGATAACTTAGATTTACTCTACCGTACTTTTAGGCGAGATTTTCAAGTACATAAAGCAAATCATGCTCGTGATGCTCTGGAAATCTTGGATAGAGTTGGCGAGATGGCTGTGATTATCTCTGACCAAAGAATGCCAGAAATGAACGGCACCGAATTTTTCAGTCGCACAGTTGAGCGCTTTCCCGATACAATCCGCATTTTATTGACTGGTTTTACTGATGTCGAAGATTTGGTAGACGCGATTAACTCTGGTCAGGTCTTTAAGTACATTACCAAACCCTGGAATCCAGAACGGCTGAGGACATTAGTTGAGCAAGCTACTGATACATATCGCGTAGTTAAGAAGCGCACACAGGAGTTGCGTCGGGCCCTGCGGCGAGAATCTTTGTTTAATGCAGTGACAACGGCAATTCGAGAGTCTTTGGACTACGACAGTATGCTGCAAAAGACTGTAGCAACCATTGGGCAAACATTTGAAGCTACTAGTTGCTTGCTCAGACCAGTAGAGAGCGATCGCCTGACACAAGATCGGTTCTTTTATCATGATCCCAAATCTTATGTATCTGATAGCTTCTTCGACACCAGTCTTTTAATTGAAAAAGTTCTGGAAACCCGTTATTATCAACTTACACACAATATATATAACGGCAACCCCTGTTTCCACCTAGTTGTTCCACTTAGCTACCAGCAACATCTGCTGGCTGTGCTTGCTCTCCACCAATGGGGACGCGATCGCCACTGGGAAGACCAAGACATCCAACTAATTGTAGGTGTTGCAGAACAAGCTGCCTTAGCCCTGTCCCAGGCAAAACTCTACCAGCGCCTCCAGGAAAAGCAAGAGCAGATCCGCGTTGAGTTGGAAGTTGCTCGCCAAATCCAAATCAACTTGCTACGTCAAAGTTTACCTGATATCAAAGGTGTGAAGGTGCAAGCCTGCTGTTACCCTGCTCGCGAAGTGGGAGGGGATTTTTTTGAAGTATTTGTCCATCCCAAAGGTGACTTATGGTTAGCAGTGGGTGACGTTTCTGGCAAAGGTGTCCCAGCGGCTTTATTCATGGCTAGTGTCATTTCAGTGTTGCGCCGGGAGTTATCTCAAGAAGCACCAGCCGCTCCCAATGTAGTAATGCAAAATCTTAACTACACCCTAGGCGATGACTTGATTAGCAACAATTATTTCATCACCCTTGTATTAGCCTGTTATACTCCTACCACTAAAGAACTCGTCTACACTAATGCCGGCCACATCTATCCGATGTTGTGGTCACGCCAAGCCACTGTAGGGGACGAACCCAATTACCTCAAAGTCCGCAGCATTCCTTTGGGGATTTTGCCTAAATGGCAAGCACAATCTGGCCGCTTGATTCTGACTCCTGGAGACACGTTACTATTAACCACGGACGGCATTACCGAAGCTATGGTATCAAATAATTTCTGTTTAACAGCAAAAACCGCGGGTAGCGTTGAGCCACTTAACCGTTCTATGCTGAATCAAGATGGTCTTTGGCAACTCTTACAAAGAGAAGCCAAACCTCTTTCTCTTAACCATTTATTAGCTCGCATCCAGGCAGACAACCACGTTCAAGAAGATGATCAAACTATACTCTCATTGGAGGTTTTGTAAGTAATGAAAAGTGAGCTTCATGTACCAAGTGACTTGAATTTTCTTAACATCGTCGAAAACTGGTTGCTAGGATGCTTGAAAGTCCAGCTAGGTGACTCTGTAGATTGGTCACGGCAATCAAGTCGTTTGCGACTAGCTTTGGTAGAAGCCTATTCAAATGCAGTGCGTCATGCCCACAAAGACAAGCCAAATTTGCCAGTTTTACTGCGTTTAGAATTGAAAGACCGGGATCTTGCCATAGAAATTTGGGACTACGGCGACGGCTTTGATATGTCCACTTACTTCCCGCCAAACCCTACAGAAAAGCAAGAGGGTGGTTATGGTTGGTTGATTATGAATCGTCTCATGGATAAAGTAGAGTACCAGTTGAAGGTTAATGGTGCTAACTGTCTCAAGTTAGAAGCTACCCTACCAGAACTAGTCAAATAAGCTTGACTAAGTATAGACTATATTAAAATTATCTTCTTTATCAGAAAATTCAGTATATTTTCTCTTTTAGGACTTATGTGCGTAGGAATCTGGCTGAAAAGGCAATTTTTGAAGAAACCAGGTTTGTTTACGTAAGTCCTAAATTCTTGCTACTTTTCAGGACGCATGGAAAGTAACTCTTGAGGAGAGGCTAAGAGTTTGATTCTGGTATAAAGAATTTGCCGTTGTTGGTTAAGAATAAATAGCCACAATACATTCACGCCGCACCAGGAAGTTTGTGCTTTGCCTGTAACCTGAACTTGGATTTGCTCATTTTCCAAATTATCAGTTATTCCTTGGCGAGGTAGAGCTCTAATGTTTTGGGCTTCTTGTTTGAGGTAAGAAGCGATCGCATCTGGCCCGACAATATCAGATTCAAATGGTGGATGCATCACACCATCCTCGGCAAACAGGGCCGCAGTTGCCTCAAATTCTCCTGCATTTAAAGTTTCAAAATAACGCAATATATTTGATTCTGTAATTCCCTCAATCTGGAATTCTTCTTTTGGCTGTGTTGAGGGAATAAATTTAGCAGATGTCATAGAATTACCTGGATTACGCTAGCTAAATATTAATTTCATTCCAAAATCAGACAAAAAGAAAGCTGCTATTGAGAGAGATTATTATATATATATAAATCTTCCTCATGATGGAAGCGTGGAAGCAAAGGCGCTATAAAAGTAGGTTAAATCTCTGGTGATTAACAAATGTTAAACAAAAGTATTGACTATATAATGTATAATCTATGTGCCTTTAATTGGGCAAAATTCAAATAAGAAAAATGACTGATTGTTCCGTAACCAGCAGCACTGTAGTGAAAGAAAAAGTTAAAGACTTGGGATTTCATAAAGTTGGCATTGCTGCTGTAGATAGGGCAGATGCTACAGAAACACAGAGGTTGCAAGCATGGATAGAACTAGGTTATCACGCCGATATGGAATGGATGACTAACCTGAAACGTCAGGATATCCGCTCAGTGATGCCAGAAGCGCGATCGCTTGTGTGTGTTGCTTTGAATTACTACACACCTCATCAACGTCCTGAAGGCGAAGAATACGCCAAAATTTCCCGTTATGGCTGGGGAAGAGACTATCATAAGGTGATGCACAAAAAACTCAAGCAGCTAGTCACCTGGCTAAAATCACTTGGTGAAGGCGTTAGAGCTAGCTACTATGCTGACACTGGCCCAGTGCAAGACAAAGTGTGGGCACAACAAGCCGGAATTGGCTGGATTGCCAAAAATGGTAATGTGATTACGCGGGAATATGGCTCTTGGGTATTTTTAGGCGAGGTGTTGACAAATCTGGAACTAGAGAGCGATCGCCCATCAAGTGAACACTGCGGTAGCTGTACTCGTTGCCTTCAGGCTTGTCCCACAGGTGCTATTACTCAGCCTTTTGTAGTTGATGCCAATCGTTGCATTGCTTATCATACGATTGAAAATCGGGCAGACGAATTACCACAGACACTCACACCCCATTTGCAAGGCTGGGTTGCTGGTTGCGATATCTGCCAAGATGTTTGTCCTTGGAATCAGCGTTTTGCTCATACAACTGATGTTGAAGAGTTTCAGCCTTATCCTGAGAATGTTGCTCCCCAATTGCTAGAATTAGCCCAAATCTCAGATGATGAGTGGGATAAACGATTTCCGGCATCTGCCTTGCGGCGGATTAAGCCCAAAATGTTAAGACGGAACGCCCAAGCTAATCTTGACGCATCTAGGCGAAAGAATGACCCAGAAAGTAATTATTTTTGATTTTGATGGCACGATCGCTGATACAGTAGATGCTCTTGTAAGTATTGCTAATCGTTTAGCTGTAGACTTTGGTTATAAACAAATCACTCCAGAGCAATTGAGTTTCCTCAAAAATTTAACATCAAGGGAAATTATTAAGTACTCAGGAGTTTCTTTATTGAAAATACCTTTTTTGGTTAAAAAGGTTAAAGCAGAATTAAAAAATAAAATCCCGGAATTAAAACCCATTCCTGGAATTCAAGAAGCTTTAATAGAACTCCAAACTGAAGGATATAAGCTGGGAATTATCACTTCTAATTCTCAAGATAATGTTATTCAATTTCTCACAATTAATAATTTAGATCACCTATTTGACTTTATCTACTCTGGGATCACAATTTTTGGCAAAACAACAATAATTAATAATGTATTAAGGCAAAAGCAACTTAAGCCTCAAGAAGTTATTTATGTTGGAGATGAAACCAGAGATATAGAAGCGTCAAAAAAAGCAAATATCCAGGTAATTGCAGTGACTTGGGGATTTAATTCCCTGGAAGTATTAGCCAAACAAAAACCCAATTTTTTAATCCGCCAACCTAGGGAGTTGTTAGAAGTAATCAAAAGTTGCTAAATACTCACAAAAAGAGCGAGCGCAAATATTTTTAAAATACTTCCATTTTAGAAGATTCAAAAACAAAGCCTGCTCCAAAGTTCAGAGCAGGCTAAATATTTTTTGAAATAATTTATTTTGTGTCAAATATAGACATTAATTTTTTCGCTCACCTTTTTCCAATGCTTTTTTTACTAAATCATCGGTGACGTTACTTACACCCTCAGTCTGTGAACTCCCAACTTCCTTAGCTAACTCTACATAATCTTCAGGATTACTAGTTGGCTGTGCTTGAGTTTTTACTTCTTCTGTTTTAGAGACATTATATTTTGATGCCGTTGCTTCTTCGGCTGCTGCTGAACCTTCACCTGTGCGGTCAATTTCACTAACGCTAAATTTTTGTGCAGCTGCATAATCAGCATCAAAATCAACAGTTGGTGCTTTTTCTTCACCACTAGCTATATTCTCAGCAGCCAATTGTGCATCGTGGGTGGGGGCTTCATTGGTATTTGGTTTCACTTCATCAGGCATAACTAACACCTTCGGTAATTTTTAAGTAATGTTTTTATTGCTGGGGTAATTGTACCAAAGCTATTTGTTACTTACTTGCCCTCTTGGGAGATATTTTTACCTCTATTAAAAGGCAGATAAAAGCTACAATATCCAATTAATAAAACTCTTTCTATCGGAAGTAGAAGTTAATGTTCAAACTCTGGTAAGCCTTAATTTGGCCCATTAAATAAATGACCTTGGAGACAAATTATGGCTGCAAGTTACGATAAAAGCATTTCTCAAGCCCAGAGCAATGAAACTCAAAAAGCGGTGGATGATTTTAATGCTTTAGATACTGATGCCAAACTAGGCTGGCTGTATTTGGTTTATAAAAAAATGGGTAACTCGATTACTCCTGCTGCTCCCGCTGCTGCTGAACCAGAATTAGCGCCAATTCTGCTAGGAGACTATTTGAAATTGTCAGATGAGCAGCAACTAGACATTATGCGGGATATAGTTAACCGCAAGGACACAGAGTATTCCCGTGCTTATGGTGCGATTAAAGAAAACAACCAGCTATTAGTTTGGTATGCTTGGGCAGTGGCTATGGGAGATACAGTAGTTGGAATGCCAAACAACTACGAGCCAACTAAAGCAACTAATGATTTGCTTTCCCAAATTGAAGGACTAGATTTTGAAGAACAAATGTCGGTGTTGCGGACAATTGCTGGAGAAATGGGATACACCAATGTGAAGCCAATTGAGACGCAAGCACAAACTGGTAAAACGTCAAGTTTGTAATTAGTTCAAATCTGCATTTACAATACCAATTTGCCAAAAATTGACGACACATGAAACGCTTTGTAGAGGCACAACATTGTTGTTCCTCTACTCATGCACAGCAAGGTGACTTAAATCGGCTGGTGTCAAATCTGAGTGTACTACTTGACCATCCCGAAACCAAACAATGCGCTGGGTTTGACGGGCAACATCTGGTTCATGAGTTACCATGACAACTGTGATACCGCTGCTATTTAGTTCGCTAAAAATGTCCAACACTTCTTGGGTTGTACGTGAATCAAGTGCGCCAGTGGGTTCATCGGCTAGGAGGACAACGGGACGGTTGACGATCGCACGTGCGATCGCTACTCTTTGTTGTTGTCCACCGGAAAGTTGAGTTGGTTTGTTGTTGAGGCGATTTGCTAAACCGACTCGTGTCAGTGCTTCTACAGAGCGATCGCGTCTTTCAGTAGGGTTTATACTAGCATAAACCATCGGCAGCATCACATTTTCTAAGGCTGACAGTTGGGGCAATAAATGGAATTGTTGGAATACAAACCCCAGCTTTTTGTTACGGATGTGTGCCAATGATTTATCGTCCATTTGTGCCACATCGATGTTATCTAAGTAGTAGTGTCCAGTAGTAGGGCGATCTAGGCAGCCGATGATATTCATGGCTGTGGATTTACCAGAACCAGAAGGGCCCATAATCGCGCAATATTCCCCCTGTTCTATAACTAAGTTGACATCATTCAGCGCTCGAACTTCGGTTTCGCCACTACCATAAATCTTGAAAATATTTTCTAGGCGAATGATTGCTGATTTAGGGGCTGGATTAGAAAAATCGGGGTCGGTAATTGATAGAGTTTTTGTCATAAAAATTTGGTTATTAGTTAATTTCATCTACTATGTTACGGCTCAAGTTTGTAACTGTTCTGTTGTCATGTCTTTTATTTGCATAGTTTCCCCAAGCAAGGAAATATATACATAATTATACCAATTGAGAAAGAATTAAGAATCTACTTTAGATAATGTCTGTTAATCAGCCAATCTAACAGGGAAATTGCTAAGTTTGCACTCATACATACATTATGGTAATTTTGGAAAACGGTGAATATCATTTTAAAAAATATGACTACTGACTCTATTATCCTTACTTCAGAAGAAATCGCCGAATATCGTGATAAATTTGCAGGGTTAGATGATGCTCTCTATGCAATTAAAATCATAGAAGCGTCTGATGGGGATTTAACTAAAGCTGTAAGTTTACTTGCTCCTAAATATAATATTTCTATTACTAAATCACACCCGATTTTAGATGAGTTAGCGCAAAAATTTCGTCATGTTATTTGTGATGAAACATTTATTGATGATTTAATGACTGGACTATTAACTGTTGCTGTCGGTAGTTTAACGGCTACAGGTCAAATTCCACAGGCTATTGCTACTCCTATTGTTATTTATTTAACTAAAAAAGGTGTCAAAACATGGTGTAATTCTAATTCATCTGATTCTAATAACCAATAGCTGTAAAAGCTGCCCAGTAAAAAGGATTAGCAAAGGGTTGTGCATTAGATTTAAGTTGAGTTTTTGCCCCTTCAATAAATAACTCTTTAAGAATGTCATCTTTTCCTTGAAACATAACATCAATATAGGGCTGAATTTGCTGTAAAAGCTGTTTTCCTTCTTCACTGGTCAGGTTTCTTAACCAAGTTAGTGCTTTATTTAAAGCAACTGCTATGTCTCCCTGTTTTAATTCTGGATAGTTTTGCAAGTTTTCATAAAATTTAATGAATAAAAATGCTGTGGAAACATCATCAACTGTCCAAAGACTACTGACTACACTTGAACTTCCTGCATAAAGAAACCCACTAGGTAAGCCAATATATTCATCGCTGGTATTTAGGAAATCAACTATACCAGTTTCACAGGCAGAAAGAACAACGAGACGGCATTGATCAAGATTAAAATCTTTATTGAATAAATCCCCCAAACTTAAGCAATTATTGAGTTCAAGTTTTTTATTAACAATTGCACCATTTAAAAGTAGACAAGAATTAGCAGGGGTGTTCAGGTTAAAAGAACCATGACATGAGAAGTGAAGACAATTTACTTCTGCTAGATTTGCTATTCTTGTATCTAAAGCGTTTCTATTAGCATCTTTTCCACGCAATATTGTTGTTTCTTCAATCGGGAAATAATGCTGAATACTTTCTATTTCTACATCTGCATAAAAAAGGTCTTCTGTGGGGTTTTGAATAGCAAAGAAAGATTGAAAGTCAGGACGTTGACGCAGTTGCACTTGTTGCAGGAGTTGACAACTGGGTGCATAACCTACGCCGTTGGGGAATAAGTCAAGTAAGTATGATTCCTTGACAGGTAAAGCATGGAGAGGAAACAGGTGCAAAAAGCGATGGGGAATTAGGATTAATCTGTCGTATTCTTTGGATAATGGGGCTAATATTTCCTCAAGATGCAGAATTTCTGCTAATTTTTTTAGCCCCTCTTCTAGCTGATTCTGCCATTGAATTTTAGATTTGTCTTGCTGGTTGTAGTAGTCACTTAGATATTTATTTCTCCAATCGATTAAAGCATTAAAGTCTTCTGGTTGTGATTGCCAAAATGTTAATTCTTGCCCATTAGGTTGGATAAGAAAAGTGAGAATTCCATCTGTAGTGATGTACCATTCTATAATTGCAGTGCCTTTCTCTAAAGTTTTTTGGAATTGCTCAAATTTAAAGCTAGAACCAACAGGTAGATAGCTGTCTTGTAATTCTTGGCGTTGTTGTCGCAATTGTTGAAGATGTTGGGCTAAGGCTGTTGGATTTTCGACTTTGCCATTTTGAAGTTGATACTGACCATTTGCTATTTCGTCTCGAAGTTTTTCTAGTTGGGTGACAACTTCTGGAGGGAAAATAGTTTTGAGATCGCGGTTGAGGATAAGTTCTACTAAATTGCGGTTTTTGCTGCGTTCAATATATTCTATGGCTTCGGTGTCTCTGCCCAAGGCTAGGCAGACTTCGACCATGCGTCTATAAAGCTGATTCCATTCTTCTGCTTGTTTACGTTTGGCTTCTTCCCCAGAAACAATGTCACTCCGCAAACCTTCGACTGTTTTTATTGCCTCAATAAAAGTATTGTAAGCTGAGTTAAATTGTTCTTCTTCTTGGTATAATCTGCCGAAATTTAACAAGGTTTCTGCATGATATTGAGGAAAGTTGCTGCGGGTATATACTTCGAGTGCGGCAGAAAAAGCAGCTATCGCTAATTCAATATTCTCGGCTCGTTCTCCTAATATTCTGTTAGGGTAAACAGCCCCCAGATTATTTTGCACCGTTGCCCAATTTTCAGGAAAGGTGCTGCGGGTATATACTTCGAGTGCGGCAGAAAAAGCAGCGATCGCTAATTCAATATTCTCGGCTCGTTCTCCTAATATTCTCTGACTGTAAGCAAGCCCCAGATTATTTTGCGTCGTTGCCCAATTTTCAGGAAAAACGCTATGGGTATGAACTTCTAGTGCCGCAGAAAAAGCAGTGATCGCTAATTCAATATTCTCGGCTCGTTCTCCTAATATTCTGTTACGGTAAGCCTCTCCCAGATTATTTTGTGTACCTGCCAATTGTTTGGGAAAGTTGTTGCGGGTATATACTTTCAAAGCCGCAGAATAAGCAGTAATCGCTAATTCAATATTCTCGGCTCGTTCTCCTAATATTCTGTCTTTGTAAGCAATCCCCAGATTATTTTGCGTATCTGCCCATTTTTCGGGAAAGGCGCTGCGGGTGTATACTTCCAGTGCATCAGTCAAGGCAGTAATCGCAGATTCAATATTCTTAGCTCGTTCTCCTAATGTTCTGTCTTTGTAAGCAATCCCCAGATTATTTTGCGTATCTGCCCATTTTTCGGGAAAGGCGCTGCGGGTTCTCACTTCCAAAGCCGCAGTATAGGCAGTGAGCGCTAATTCAATATTATCGGCTCGTTTTCCTAATATTCTGTTAAAGTAAGCAAGCCCCAGATTATTTTGCGTATTTGCCCATTGTTGGGGTAAGGCGTTGCGGGTGTAAACAGTTAAGGCAATTTCGTAGCCAGTGATAGCAATTTCTATTTTGTTGGCTTTGCTACCTAAAGGAAAATCGCTAATCCGATTACTAAACTTACCAATCACTAGTACGATGTCTGCTGCTGCATCTGGTTCTGCTTCTGCTAGTATATTTGTTGCCCAACGACGCAATAATTCAGCAAAAATATCATTGAGTTTATTGGTATTTGCCGCCAGTAATGGGTAAATTACTTGAGCATCACCGTTGCTATCTGCTGTTGCTTGCAGTATTTCTTGTAAAAATTGCCCATAAGTCTCTATATCTTCTGGGCTAATGGGGGTAGTTTCCGGGGTGAGATATGTTGCTAGGTTTCTCAACCAGTTTGCAGTATTTTCTTCTCCCTGCTGTGCAAAATTCTCTGCGACTGCTGCCAATATCTGCGAAAAACCAGCATCAAGCAATTCTGTATTAGCTGCTAATATTTCTCGTTCTTCCCCATTAGAGCAATTTAGCAAGCTTTCGATCAGCTGGTAATAAGTTTGTAAGCGCTGTTCATTCATGGGTAGACGCAGGTATTAGATCAGACTTTGATGATGCTTCAGCAGTATTGTCCTCTATTCCCGAAAAATAGAGTATTAACAAACGCCACGATGTTGGTAACAAACGCCACGATGTTGGTAACGAATGTCGTGATGTTGGTAACAAACGCCACGATGTTGGTAACGAATGTCGTGATGTTGGTAACGAATGTCGTGATGTTGGTAACGAACGTCGTGATGTTGGTAACGAACGTCGTGATGTTGGTAACGAATGTCGTGATGTTGGTAACGAATGCCGTGATGTTGGTAACGAACGCCGTGATGTTGGTAACGACAAGATAAAATTTCAATTGCTGGAGGTATACATTTTGGGCGATCGCTCCTCAATCTAAAAGTAAAATATACTACTCTTGCTCACTAGTATATAGATATAGTCATTGTGTAAGCGATCGCCCTTGAGTTACGATAACACCTGCAAATACCTTGCCGAAAACTACCCTGCTGAGTTTGCTAGCTGGCTACTCTCAATTGACACCTCCGATATCCAAGTACTCAAAACAGAACTCAACCTGGAACCCATTCGCGCTGATTCGGTAACATTCCTGCAAATTGCTAACCAAATTCTGCATTTAGAGTTTCAAACTACACCCAAATCCAAAACCCCACTTGACTTTCGGATGCTGGATTACTACACCAGATTAAAGCGATAATACTGGTGTGATATTGAGCAGGTGTTAATTTTTCTTCAAGCTACCTCCTCAGAAATAGTTTTTAATACTCAGTATGTAGACAAGAAAACCAGACACGAATATCGAGTGATTCGTTTATGGGAAGAAGATCCCACACCACTGCTAGCTAACCCTGCACTCTTACCACTAGCGACATTGGCTCAAACCAACTCACCCCAAGCTTTACTAGAGCAAGTCGCTGCTAGTGTCGATATGATTGAAGAAACAGACGAACGACAGAATATATCAGCTTGTGTACAAGTTTTGGCTGGTTTACGGTTTGACAAAAATTTGATTAAACAACTGTTTAGAGAGGAAATTATGCAAGAGTCTGTAATTTACCAAGACATTCTGCAAAAGGGATTGCAACAGGGATTGCAACAGGGATTGCAACAAGGAGAAGAACAAGGAAAGAAACAGGAGGCGCTACAACTGATTTTGCGTCTTTTGACACGTCGGTGTGGTGCAATTGAGTTGGAGATAGAACAGCAAATTCGCGCTTTATCGATCACTCAATTAGAAGAGTTAGCTGAGGCGCTGTTAGATTTCTCCAGTCAAACTGATTTAGTGAACTACTTAGCAAATATCTCTTTACCTCAACCTAATCAGGAAGATTAAGTTTTGCCATCCCCATCACTAAGCACTTCTCAAAGCGACAATGGGGTCGAGTTTAGCGGCGCGACGTGCAGGAACGACACCAAAGAATAAACCAATACCGCCAGAGACACCAACAGCCATTGCGATCGCTACAGGTGAAAGACTCGCTTCTAAAGGAGTCAAGGCTGCCACTAACATGATACCGCTAATACCAACCGCCGTCCCAACTACGCCACCGATTGCGGAAACAATCACTGCTTCAATCATGAACTGTAGCAAGATATCTTGCTCAGTTGCCCCGATCGCTTTCCGCAATCCGATTTCTTGGGTGCGTTCGGTGACGGAGACAAGCATAATATTCATGATGCCAATGCCGCCAACAAACAGAGATATCCCAGCGATCGCAGCTAGCATAATTGTTAATGCACCTGTGATTTGACCGACAGTTTGCAAAGCATCCTTTTGAGTGTTGATGGTGAAATCATCTTCTCCGATAATTTTGTGTCGCAGACGTAGCAAATTAGTAATTTGAAACTCTGCCGCATCTACGCTGTCTGCATTCTTGGCCGAAGCAGCAATGTAGGTTAACTCTAATCCATAGGGTGAAGTTCGCCCGACAATCCGGTTGGCTACTGTGACAACAGGCATTAATCCCGCATCGTCATAATCAACACCGAGGTTTGAGCCTTTGGCTTCTAACACCCCAATGATTTGAAAGCTGGCGTTCTTAACTCGTAACTGCTGTCCGATAGGATTACTATTACCAAAAAGTCTTTCTGCTAATTTTGCACCTAGCACAACAACTTGATTGCTGCGCTTCATGTCTACGTCAGAAAAAAACCGCCCTTTGTCAATTTCAAAGTCCCGCACCGTCAAAAAGCTGGGAGTTGTACCAATGATATTGACATCAGTGTTTTTGTTGCGGTAAGTAACCACCTGCCTACTGTTCAATTCCGCAGTCACCGCTGCTACCGTTGGTACTTGAGCTGCGATCGCTTCGGCATCTTCCAACACCAGCGTTTTTGGTAAATCCAAAGAGATACGTTGAGTTTCACGATTACCTGGAATCACAAATAACACGTTTGGCCCTAGTGACTCCAACTGCTGAGAAACGTACTTTTGCCCTCCTTCGCCAATACCAATCATGGCAATTACTGAAGCATTACCGATGACAATACCCAGCATGGTGAGGGCACTACGCAACTTATTTGATAGCAGGGTTTTCCCCGCCATTTGGACGCTTTCTAGGAAGTTCATTTATTTATTATTCTGTTCTTTCGCCTTTTCAATTTTGTAGTCTTTGGGTGGGTTGATAAAAACGCGATCGCCTGCTTCCAACCCATCTAAAATCTGAGTTTGGTCTTGGATTTGTGCCCCAACTGTAACTTCGCGAAACTGGGGTTTATTGTTTTGATCTGGCATCAATACGCCAGTTTTGCCGTTTTCAGTAACAATCGTCACGGTTGGCAATACTAAGGCATTGTTGACGCGATCGCCCAAAAAGGTCAAATCGACATTTAAGCCAGAACGCAGTTTATCTATGCCAGTATCGAGGGCAACCCGCACCTGAAATGATGTCACACCTTGCTCAACCACGGCTTCGGGAGCAATCAGACGCACATTACCTTTAAAGACTTGATCGGGATAAGCATCAGCGACAATTTCCACTTGCTGTCCCTGTTTAATTCTGCCCAGATCTGCTTCTGGGACTTGAGCTAACACTTCTAAACCACGTGCCACGGCGACAATTGAACTAGAAGTTGCCGACGCACTGGTAGAAGCAGATGTTGTAGGTGTCACAAATGAGCCAACGTTAGCGTACTTTTGCGTGACAATCCCAGTAAAAGGAGCGCGAATAATTGTATCTTCCAACTGCACTTGCACACCCTTCAACTGAGCTTCAGCAGATGCAACAGCGGCTTGGCGCTGGACAATCTCTTCAGGACGAGTGCCGTCTTCCAACAATACTAAGGCTGCTCTGGCTTCGGTAACAGCGGCTTGGCGTTGGTCGATTTCCTCTTGACGAGTACCACTTTGCACTAGTGATAATCGTTTTCGTGCTTCTTCTAAGGCGGCTCTAGCACTTTTGTCTTCGCTAATCGCTTGATCAAGTAATTGTTTTTTTTCGGCTCCCTGTTGATACAGGTATTCATAACGCTTTACTTGTTCACTGGTGTAATTCACCTTTGCCTGAGCCGAATCTACTTGGGCTTGAGCTTGAGAAATTTCTTGGGGTCGATTTCCTGCACGAGCTGCGGCGAGCTGGGCTTGGGCTTGAGCTAACCGCGCCTTAGCTTGAGCAATTTCTTGCGGACGACTACCAGCCAAGGCTTCAGCTAATTGTGCTTGGCTTTGGGTTAAGTTGGCACGGTACTGACGGATTTGGGCATCGATGTTTGCACTATCCATTCGAGCGAGAATTTGCCCTTGTTGAATGCGATCGCCCTGTTCCACATACAATTGTGCTAGCACTCCGGGATTTTTCGGACTAATATTCACGCTTTGAACTGGCACTACTTTACCACTAGCAGTAATCCGTAGAGTGACGCTTTTCGCTTCTACAGGCAAGGTTAGTTGGGCAACATCTTCCTCGCTTGTGCCTCGTACAAAGTTATAAGCGGTAGTTGTACCAACAACCAAAGAACCCGCCGCTATTAGCCCAATTAGCCAGCGTAGTGGATGCTTAACTTTGCCAATAACAGGAATTTCTATATGCGTAGTCATAAATATTAACCTGAATACTCCTTTGCTTAAGTAGCCTTCTTTGGGAGGGCAGGTACAAGAATTTAGAGTTAAAAAACTTTTGGACTAAATTTTTTATCTGGTAGGAGCTAGACGACTAGGTAAATTAATAGTTGCTTAACTTAACTTCATCATAGCCGTTAAAAATTTTATATGCCTTCACCTCAATGGGTGACTTCACTACCTTTGTTAGGGTAGTCTTACTGAGCCTACAACTTTCTGCGCTCATTTGCGAAGTATCAAAAATAACTTGAGCTATCCACCAGAAGCAATACTTCTCGGTTAAAGGGGAAAGGAGTGAATTTAAACTCTTTCCCTTTTCCCTTTAACCTTTGCCCAGGTTCAGGTGTGCAAGCAAAAGGAAGCTGCTAAGTTGATGCGATCGCAGAAGTTTGAATTAAGTAGGTAGCATAATTAAACATAAAATAAAATCCTAGTTCGCGTGAGTGATTTATCGCTCAAAACAAGGATTATCAGGACTAAAGTCCCGACTACAAGCTTTAATTTATTTAGATATTTTATAAGAGCAAAATGTGAGGCAATTGAACAACACAACAATCGTACAGCTACCTTTTATGATCGCCTCTAGTTTAAATCTTCTAATTGCCACCGGAGTGCTTTTTTAGCTTGAATCATGGCGTAGGCGTAGCCCACCGTAGGTATCGCGTTTTTGACATTCTCATCTAGTACGCATTCTGGAAACGCTGCCACAACTTCTTCAATCTTTTCCATAGGATACCACCAACTTTGGCTTTCTCGATGAAAACGCCATCCTTGTATGGATCTGGCTTTGATCTGAAAAGTTCCTCTTGGATCACAAGGACTAATCACCACCACTGCATTAAAGTCTTGACGAATTTCGATACGCTTGTCTGGTTTTTGTGCATCTAGCTGACGAGCATATTCCAACACCTGTTGTGCAAATATCTCTGGTACACGAATAGATTTAGTGGGTAAATGCTGCCATTTTGGGAGATATGGGATTAAATTACGAGCGTTACCACGTTTATTCACCATTTTACTCTCCGTAATTTTTAATTTATTCGATTATTGATGCTAATGTTACTGATTGCTAACAAAGAAGTATCATTAACAGCCTCTACCTATGGAAAGATATATACTGAGAAAATTTTTATTAATCCGCCACGTTGACCACAGCAATGCTGTGTAGAGACGTTATATTGCAACGTCTCTACTAATTTCTACCTACGCACCACTACTAAAGTCCCCGTTTTTGTCCAGTTGTATAGCCTCCGAGCCTGCTGGACTCGTAAATTCACGCAACCGTGGCTGACTGGAGTTCCAAAACGGTTATGCCAGTAAGCACCATGAATGGCGTAACCTCTATAAAAATACATTGTGTAAGGGACATCAGGAATGTTGTACCCTCTACCTCGCATCCGATGGGTGCGATACTTAGAATTGATCCGAAATCTACCGATGGGTGTGGGAGTTGATCGCTTACCTCCCGAAATTCGGTATGAATAAACAAGTTTTTTACCTTCCCATGCACGTAACCGTTGCTCGGACAGGTCGATTTCAATCCAGCGAGGTTGGGATACTTGCCTAATTGCTAGGATGCTATTTTCATTTACTGACCCGATGGCTATAGCAGAGTTGTGGTCACTTCCTGTTAAGGGTGGCGACCAAGAGAACAACGTCGCTACCATCAACGCTACGCCTGTACAAATTCTTGAGCCACGAATTCCGCCACTGCGAATCCAGCTTTGCATTATGCATCACCTTTTAAACTACGCAAAAATCATGAAGTAATTTTCTGGAACGCTACAAATTTCCAGAGCGACTTCTAACTTACTGTGGAGGATTTACGCAACTCACCCGCAGAGGAAATGATAAGACAAGAGAAATAGCTTTTCGGCATTTTCCTCTTGTCTTCCATCTTCTTAATTGATTTGGTTACACTTGCCAATCGAGGCATATAATTCTGTTTCCTTAAGCTCGATTTTGGCATTATTTAGTATTTTTGATTCATTTGTAACTTTCAACAAATGCAAACTTTCCCTAATTTAATATTTGCATTTGGAATTTCACACAGGAATTGTCAGGATTTACGCTTATTTCTGTGGGGCAAATCGGATAAATGCTCCCTTCTATATTCTATTTCAAGTTTAATATCCTGATTCCGGAAATTCCCATTAAAAAATCTCGTTTTCATCGTTCAATTGTCTTGATTTGTAGTTATTTCTGATTTTGCTAAAACTACCTTTTAGCTATACTTAATTATTTATGAATAACCACTGGTGTTCCTAGCGATGCCCACTTGAATAGCCATTGAGCATGTTTAGGTGCGAGATTTACGCAGCCGTGGCTGACTGGAGTGCCAAATCTTTTATGCCAGTAGGCTCCGTGAATACCGTAATTCCCTTCGTAAAACATTGCATGAGGAACGTTAGGAACGTCGTAGCCTCTACCCCGCATCCGCGTAGACTTCAACTTGGATTGAATCTTAAAAGTACCAATACGTGTGGGAGTGGATTTTTTGCCAGAAGAAATTTTGGCCCCATAAACGACTTTGTTACCTTCCCAAGCTATTAACCGTTGTTTTGAAAGATTAATTTGAATCCAACGCCGCTCAGATTGTTGTAATGTCTGGATTTGTTGAGCAATAATCTGATTTTTAGAATTCGCCCAAACTTCGCCTGCACCAAGATTAATAACACTCAAAGAAAGTGCTGTACCAGCGAGGAGTATTTTTAAGCGACGCGCCCAGTCAGAAGAAATTAGGGTTTTCATGGTAAATACACTCAAATAATGGAGTCTTGGGAAAGTTGTCAGGTTTCACCTTTACTTCCATGTCTATTGCAGCAATAGACGTGAGTTTTTGATGATATCATCCTAATCTAATTTAACTGTTGTATCAGGTTTTTTGCCTGACTGGTGATCGCTTCCCAATTTTCATCGGTGACAAGTTTTTTGGGAAATAATTCACCACTTAAACCTACGGCGATCGCTCCTGCTTGTAAAAATTCTTTGGCATTTTCCAGGGTGACACCGCCAGTAGGAATTAAGGGAATCTGACCCAGGGGGCCTTGTAAACTTTTGATATATTGAGCACCTCCCATTGCTTGCACGGGAAACACTTTCACACAACTAGCACCCTTATTCCAAGCGGTAACAATTTCTGTGGGAGTCAGCGCTCCTGGGATAATAGGTACATTTTTTTCCACCGCAGCTAAAATCATTGCTGAGTCAACATGGGGTGTGAAGAGGAATTGCGCCCCAGATGCGATCGCTTCTTGTAGCTGCTGCACATTAAACAGTGTACCAGTGCCAATCATACAGGCTGGTAACTCCGAACGTAGTTGACTGATTAATTCTGCGGCGCGATCGCTATTCCAGGTAATCTCAATTAGTTGCATTCCCCCCGATGCTACAGCCATTGCCATTTGCTGTCCCAAATTCATTTTTGGGGCGCGGATAACTGCGATCGCTCGGTGTTGTTGCAACTGTGATAACCAAAATTGATTAGACATTTTGACTCGGACTGGAGATTGGGGATCGGGGTTAAGGAACTCTTGAGCAAAGACGCTCCGCCTCCGGCTTTGCTCTTGATGATCCTCACAAGTATCTATGCAATTTAAAAGCGTAACAGCTTACCTTCTCTGTTCCCCACTCCTCGTGTCATTTGAACACCTTAAGATGCTGTATGAGCTTTCACGCTTCTAATGTGGCGCTTTTTGTTAAAAACGCTACGAATGATCGCTGATTTTTTGTAAAGTAAACTTGACATCAAGACAAGTCAAGTTTACGATAAGATTCAGGCAAGGCAAAAACTATGCGAATACACTAGTTTTTTTAGCCAAGCAATGCAAAATCGTTTACGTCTTCTTAGAACTCAACGCAATTGGTCACAGGCGGAATTAGCAAAACTTTTAAGCGTGAGTCGTCAAACTATCAACGCTATTGAAGTTGGCAAATATGACCCAAGTTTGTCCTTAGCCTTCAAAATTGCCAAAATATTCCGCTATCCAATTCAATTCATCTTCTTACCAGAGGAAAATTCTATGTTTGAAAGATTCACCGCGAAAGCATATCGTGCGATCGTGCTTGCACAAGGCGAAGGTGAGCGCTTGGGACATCAATTTGTTGGTACTGAACAGATTTTGATTGGACTGATTGCAGAAGGTAATGGTCTTGCGGCTAAGGTTCTCAAGTCTGCTGGTATTACCCTTGAGGCTGCTCAAACTGAGGTGGAAAAAATTATTGGTCGTGGGACTGGAATTCAAGGCGTAGAGTATCCCTTTACTCCCAAAGGTAAGCAAGTTTTAGACTTAGCTGTAGAAGAATCGCAGAAATTAGGTCACACGTACATTGGTACAGAGCATCTTCTACTAGGTGTGCTAAGTGTCTCCGATGGAGTAGCAGTCGGGGTTTTGAAAAAGCTAGGCGTAAATCTGAAGAACCTTTGGCAAGAAGTGTTGACAGAAATTATGTCTTTAGGCATACCAGCGGTAGCGATCAGTCCTAATAGAGATTTTACTCGTGAGTATGACTTGAATGAGTCCCCGCCTGATTTTACCTCTGGTGAAATTAGTGCTCGCTTTTGTGCATTTCTGTTTTCTTGGGTAGAGCCGCGCAAGTTAGGACACATTATTGGCTCTAGAGGTGGATTTCAGTTACCCAATGGAGATATTGTTGCGCCACGGATCTCATTTTTTTCACGGGAACGCTTGAAGCGAGTACCGCGAACTTATCCCGAATTAGTACCTGATCTGGTAGTGGAGATTAAATCTGCTTTTGACCGACTGATATCTGTGCAGCAAATAATTCAAAGATTTTTAGATTTGGGAGTAAGAGTAGCACTATTAATTGACCCAGATTCTCAGACTGTATCAGTTTATCGACCCAGCAGCGGAGTAACGGTATTAGGAAATGGGGAAAAGCTTACTGTCTCAGAGTTATTTCCTGAGTGGGAACTTGTAGTATCTGAACTTTGGCCCCCTGTGTTTGATTGAGAACGCTCAGTACTTAAACAGTCAGAAAAAACACAATGAGAATGATGCTAAGGGCAAAAGCGAACAATAGCGCATATTCAAATCTGCGACTAAAAAACCCGACAACGGCGACCAAGCTTAGCAACAGAATTGTAATGCCAATATACTGTTCGCGTTGCCAGCCTTTAGCAATTAGTGAATCTTTGGGAGTTATACCTGGGGAGGGAATTTCTTGAACTGTGCCTGGTGTTCGCTTTGGTACAGAGAATTCTTCAGTTGGTACCATAAAAATCTCACCTTAAGTGTGGAAACTAAAATCTAGCTGCGGCTTATTATGAGAAGTTTGAACTAGCTGGCGATCGCCGATAATATTTCCAGTAGTATTTATTTTCCATCAATACCTTGCTTATGCATTTACGAATATACAAAATAGACGATACCGAAGAAATCATCAAATTATTTTATGACACCGTTCATGAGATAAATATTCATGATTATACAAAAGCACAAGTAGATGCTTGGGCATCGGCAAATACAGACATCGAACTTTGGATGAAACGTTTAGGAGATAAGTTGACTTATGTGGCAGAGGAGGATAATAAAATTATTGGTTTTGGGCAATTAGAAACAAATGGTCATATTGATTGCTTTTATTGCCATAAAGACTTTCAAAGGCAAGGAGTTGGCACACAAATTTTAGAACAGATTGAATCCAAAGCAAGGTCATTAGAGATTAAAAAGTTATTTACAGAAGCTAGTATCACAGCTAAACCTTTTTTTGAAAGCAAAAATTTTATTGTTGTTAGAAAGCAAGAGGTAAAACGTAGGGGTCAAAAATTCATTAATTTTGTTATGGAAAAGCTTATTTTTTAATTGCTAAATTTGCTTCTAATCAATCTTATTGGCGTTTTTTATATTATATAAACTCAAGGTTGGGATGAATTAGAGCTAGGATTAATCAATACATCTATCTAAAATAATAAAATCAGTTGTACTTTTTGTCTGCCTTGAGAAGGAAACAGTGGTTATTCCATTAGAAAGAAGTTATTGTTCTTCCCACTCTCTAAAGTAAATCAAAGAAGAGAAAAAATACTCTGACCAAGATTACTCACATTTTTATCTCTTTTTAGTTTAAAAAATTACTACTTAGCTAGTGGTCTGGCGGTGGTCAGATCCCCAACTTCTTAAAGAAGTCGGGGATCTAATAGCCCAGTAATTACCAGCGGCATATTCCAAAGGTTTGGATGAAAATTTTGCCGTCTCATAACTTTTTCGATTTTTAACCCTGCTCTCTTCACCATTACTTATTGATAAATTCCCTGTATTTTCATTCAGGAAAACAACTATGACCACACAGGAGCAACTGCACCAATGGCATGAGCTGGCACAACAGTTGCGTGTAGATAGTATTCGCGCCACAACTATTGCAGGTTCGGGTCATCCTACCTCGTCGATGTCTGCTGCCGATTTAATAGCGGTTTTAATATCTAAATATCTCTGCTACGACTTTGACAATCCACATTATCCCAATAATGATCGCTTCATCCTCTCAAAAGGACACGCTGCACCGCTACTATATGCCATGTATAAAGCTGCGGGAGTAATCACCGATGAGGAGTTGCTGTCGCTGCGAAAATTGGGGAGTCGCTTGGAAGGTCATCCTACACCAGTTTTGCCCTGGGTTGATGTGGCGACTGGCTCTTTGGGGCAAGGATTGCCGATTGGTGTAGGAGTGGCTCTGGCAGGTAAATATTTAGATCAATTGCCATACCATGTCTGGGTGCTATTAGGTGATAGTGAAACAGCTGAAGGGTCAGTATGGGAAGCTTTTGATCATGCTGGACACTACACCTTAGATAATCTAATTGCCATTATCGATGTCAATCGACTAGGGCAACGTGGTCAAACTGAACTGGGTTGGAATACACAAGCTTATGCTACTCGTGCCAGAGCCTTTGGCTGGCAAGCGATTGAGATTGATGGTAACAACTTGATGGAGATTGATCAAGCATTTAGCGCCGCTTTGAGTATTAACGATCGCCCCACAGTAATTATTGCACGGACGAAAAAAGGCAAAGGTGTGGTTGCTCTGGAAGATTTAGGTGGCTGGCATGGTAAAGCACTGAAACCAGAACAGGAAAAAAAGGCGATCGCCGAGTTAGGCGGTGAACGTCACATTATAATCCAGGTAGATAAGCCCGAACAAGCTAAACCCGCTACAATCGCTAATTCTCAACCGTTGCAACTTCCCATTTATGAGAAAGGTGCAAAGGTAGCAACGCGCCGCGCTTATGGTGACGCTCTTAAAGCTCTGGGAGCGGCTCGACCTGATGTAATTGCTCTTGATGCTGAGGTGAGCAATTCTACTTACACTGAAGATTTTGCCGAAGCCTTTCCTGAGCGCTACTTTGAGATGTACATTGCTGAACAGCAGCTAGTAGCAGCTGCGGTAGGTTTGCAAGTGCGACAATACAAACCTTTTGCTTCCACCTTCGCTGCCTTCTTGAGTAGAGCCTACGACTTTGTACGGATGGCTGCTATCTCACGCGCCAACATTAAATTAGTCGGTTCTCATGCTGGGGTGTCAATTGGTCAGGATGGCCCTTCCCAAATGGCACTGGAGGATTTAGCAGCCTTCCAGGCGGTGTGGAGTAGCACTGTATTATATCCGAGTGATGCCAATCAAACTGCTAAACTAGTAGCTCAAATGAGCGATCGCAATGGAGTTGTTTACCTCCGCACCACACGGGAAAGTACGCCAGTCATTTATGGTGCTGATGAAGAGTTTCCCATTGGTGGCAGTAAAGTAGTCCATAGTTCCCAACAAGATCAAGCCACTGTGATTGCTGCTGGTATTACTTTACATGAAGCGCTCAAGGCTTGCGATCGCTTGAAAAATGAAGATATTACAGTGCGCGTCATTGATGCCTATTCTGTCAAACCCATTGATGTGCAGACACTTCATCAAGCTGCACGCGATACGAATGGGAATTTAGTAGTCGTCGAAGACCACTGGAGCGAAGGCGGATTAGGTGCTGCTGTGCTTGATGCTTTTGCTGGTACTAGTAATACTCCCATTTACAACGGCCCCCAACTGCGACTAATAAAGCTAGCAGTGCATGATATGCCAGGTTCCGGCACACCAGAAGAACTGCTTCATGCCGCCAAAATTGACGCCGATGCTATTGTTGAAGCCGTGAAATCGCAAGTTAGAAAGCCGATAGAGGCATCAGCTAAGTTATATGCCGAGCGATGATGGATAAACTTAAGATTTTTTCGTATTTCACTTATAAAGTGCCAGTATACCAAGCCAAAAATAATGTGTGTAGATTGGCAAAAGGGAAAAGAAAATAAGCCTTTCCCCCTTACCCTTTACCCAGACAAGTTTACACCAGCAAACTACTAGCTACCAACCATGAAATATCTCACTTGAATTAAGTCGCCAGTAGGAGGAAAACCAGCATAAGAGTTTTTACGCTTGGAGATAGATATTTTAAATAATCTGGGAACAGCATATGCCTCTTCACAAACTTGAACATTTTGACCCAAACTATCGAGAAACATTTGGCGGTGATGATGTTAAAGCATTAGATGTTTATACTCAAGGAGGAGAAAGAATAGGTTCAGTTGCCGATGTTTTAGTTGATCAAGACGGTCGTTTCCGATATTTAGTTCTTGACACCAGCTTAGATTTTGTTAGTAAGAAAATACTACTACCTATTGGTCTTTCCCGCATTAATTATCCTGAAAGACGTGTTTCTGTCAACGGACTAAGTAAACAGCAAATAGAAAATTTACCTGAGTACAGAGAAGATGCGATCGTTGATGAAGAGTATGAGGAAAAAGTACGCAATGTATTTCGCTCCTCAACTAGCAATGTAATTTATGATCGCGAGGCATATAATTACCAGCAAGAACCAGCTTTATACGATTTGAATGAGCAATATAATCAAACTTTCAGACTTTATGAAGAACGGTTAATTGCCAATAAGCATCGTGTCAAAACTGGAGAAGTAGCAGTTAGTAAGCACATTGAAACGGAAACTGCACGCGTTGCAGTACCCGTTCAAAAAGAACGTGTTCTGATTGAGCGAGTTCCCCCAACACCAGGAGGCACAGTAATAGATCCCAATGAACTTAAATTCCAAGAAGGAGAAGTCGCACGCATAGAAGTATACGAAGAAATGCCTAATATTCATAAAGAAGCATTTGTGCGTGAAGAAATTCGAGTCAAGAAAGTCGTAGAGCGAGATACTGTAGAAGCACAAGACGTAATTCGTCGAGAAGAGTTGGATGTAAATACGGCAGGTGAGCTACTTGTAGATGAAAATGGTGGGACTACCCATCAAGCAATTTAAGTAGCTAGTCTAAAAATTTGTTAGGCACATATCTAATAAAAAGTTATGCAGGCAGAGTAAATTTTTCTTTCTGCCTGCACTTTTAATACCAACAATAATGTATTGATATTAATTACATTTTCAAAATTCTATACTTATACCAATTTAACAAAAGAACGTGATAGACCATGTAGAGACTTTGCAATGCAACGTCTCTATTTTGTTGCAATCATTAATTTAATCGGTATTAAATATTTTATTTATTTGTCTGCACAAAAAATACCTATAACTTTTGATGCTGCGTGATTGAGACAATTCATTCGCTGGAAGGAGGTAGAAAAGTAAAGAAATGCCTAATTTAGAACTATGTTATACAAAAAACTTGAGGGCTAATATATGGTTCTTTACAAATTAGAAGATTTTGAGCCTAATTACCGAGATACTTTTGAAGGCCGGGAAATTAAAGGTCTTGGTGTTTATACAGAAGGAACTGATGAAAAGATTGGCTCTGTAAGTGATGTTCTGGTAGATGAAGAAGGTCATTTCCGCTATCTAGTAGTTGACTTAGGTTTTTGGATTTTTGGCAAGAAAGTATTGCTCCCCATTGGTCGTACCCGTATTGACTATAATGTTGACCGCGCCTATGCCGTTGGTATGACTAGAGAGCAAGCAGAAGCTTTACCTGAGTTTGATGAACACCAAACTCTTGATTACGACTATGAAGAACGGGTACGTGGGGTATATCGCCGTCCCGGAGACTACAACACTGTACCTGTAGAAGCATCAAGGCCTTTAGAAGCATCAGCAGCTTTAGGTACAGAATATCAGCCGACGACGACCCCTGCACCAACTTACAACCGCGATAACTACACTTACGAACATGAACCTGCTTTATACGGGGTAAATCAGGGAGATAATCAAACTCTGAAATTGTATGAGGAAAGGTTAGTTGCCAATAAGAGACGCCAAAAAACTGGAGAAGTAGCGATTGGCAAACATGTTGAAACCGAAACTGCACGAGTTGCAGTACCCGTGGAAAAAGAAAGAGTTGTAATTGAGCGTGTAACTCCAACAGACGCCGGAACTGCTGTTTCCCCTGGCGAAGCTAACTTCCGGGAAGGCGAAGTTGCTCGTATGGAAATTCACGAAGAAACTCCTGAAATTCGCAAAGAAGCATTTGTGCGTGAAGAAGTTAGAGTTAGAAAAGTCGTAGATCAAGACACAGTTGAAACTCAAGAAACTGTGCGTCGTGAAGAGTTAGATGTGGATGCTTCTGGTCTTCCAATTGAAGAACGTTAAACGACATAGACATTAGTTATTAGTTAATAACTGATGCAATACAGTGCAGGTGGGGCTGTTTGATTAGCTTTACCTGTACTTCTATTAAGTTAAATATGGTAAAAAATTTGATGTAGCTGAGTATAAATCAGTTCATATTTGTATATAAATAACTAGCAATGCTACAAAACGTTGGACAGGCAAAATTAAAATCTCGTGTTAACAACTTACTGGCAGACCTGAAAACAAAGGTCAAAAATTTTACTGTGTTCGATAAGCAAGGTCAGCGAGTAGGTGAGGTTCAGGATTTAGTTGTAGATGCCAATCATCAACTAAATTTGATTATATCTAAGCAGGTAAATCAACAAAATTTAGAATACAGTCATCAGTTTGGAGATCAGTATTCTTTATTTAGATTACAGAGTCAGAAAATAAAAAAAATTGATAAACTGACTAAATCTGTTTTCATAGATCTAGACCACTTAGAAATAGAGCATATGCCTGAATATTTAGGAACAGAAACACCAGGCGACCAGAAACTATCAGGATCAACTGAGCAAATAGTGCATAGTCAAACTATAAATAACCAAGTTGAGTCAGTAAATTTAGCAGAGGTCGAAGAAGAAAAAATTATTCGGCTACTAGAAGAACGATTATCCGTTGAAACTAGTAAACGGAAAGTTGGAGAAGTTATTGTTCGTAAACAAATCGAAACCCGGATGATACAAGTTCCTATCCGGCGAGAGAAGCTTATTGTAGAACAAGTTAGCCCAGAACACAAACAACTTGCAGAAATTGATTTAGGAGAAGAGGAAATTATTGACGTTGAGTTGACTGAAGTTGAAAGACTTGGAATTACAAATTTTGATAGTGGTTTAACAGTGAGTGGCGAGTTTAGTTCCCCTAAAATTGCTAGTTTACTGTTAAATGCGATCGCTCTAGAACGAAATCATGGATGCAAGCAAGTACGAGTGACTATTGCTGTTGAAGATGAGTCACGCCAGAACAAATATCAAGAGTGGTTTGACCGCTGTTCTAAAGGTCAACAACCAAAGCCTGAAAAATAAGCTCCTAGCAAATTAATCAATATTAGGGTGAGCAATGCTCACCCTATATTTTTGCTATGAATTTCATTTATTTAACTTTATTTGCATATCTTTTGCGAGTAACTATTGCCAAAAATAATACTACAAAAGTAAGTAACCCAGCTAAATATAAAGGATAGCTATAGGTCTTGGGATTAGATTGATGAATCAGCATGCCGGCAATCACAGGCCCAATACCATTAGCGATGCTTAAATAAGATGCGTTCAATCCCATTGCAGTTCCTTGATCTTGGGGATTAGCGTTGAGAGAAATTAGTGTGTTGATCATGGGTTGAACTAAAGAATTGAACAAAGAGAAAAGTATACTAACTCCCACAAAATAAACAATGTTTAGCCAAACTGGCATGAGAACAAATGATAGACTGCGAATAAATAAGCCTAAAAATAATATACTAACTAGGTTAAATCTCCGGCTGAGAATTGAGACACCCCAAGTCTGCATGATGACACCTAGAACTCCAAATGTGAGAAACATCAGTGTCAAAGACTGGCTATTTTGACCCAATACGTTAAGAAAGTAGGGTTGAAAAGCATAAGTAAAGATAGTAAAAGTTGTGCCAATAAAAAAGTTAATTATCAGCAGAATACCAACTTTAGGTATGGCTAAACCTTTGATTAAATTTCCTAAACCTAAATCAAAAATGTTGTGCGCTTTTTCAGCCTTATTTTGCAGAGTTTCAGGTAAATAAAAGACAGTAATTAAAAGTGCTACAAATGCGACTGCACTTGAAACTAAAAATGCAGCACCTAAAGAAATCTGCTGTGCTAATAAACTTGTAACTGGCCCTAATACAAAGCCTAACCCCAATGCTGCCCCATAAATCCCAAATCCACGAGCGCGATTTTCTGGAGTGGTAATATCTGAAATAACCGCTTGAGCAACCGAAGTATTGCCTCCGGTAATACCATCTAAGAGTCGAGCCAGAAAAAGAGCAACTGCTGTTGTCGCTGTTCCAGCTATTAAGTTAGCGATCGCAGTTCCAGCTAAACTGATAATCAATAAAGGCTTGCGTCCAAAGCGATCTGAGAGTTTACCGATGACGGGAGTCGCAAAAAACTGAGCTATGGAGTAAATCGAAAATAGCAAACTGGTCTGGAAATCGCTAAGCCCGAATTGTTTGCCATAAAGATAGATAATGGGAATTAAAACTGTAAAACTCAGGGAATTAATAAAGGCAATTAAAGCAGTAATCCAGAAATTTCGATTCATCAGCGATATATAACCACAGGTTGTAACTTTGCGATCGCTCGCACTGCAACTAAAGACAGCGACTTTTCAATAGTCATACTACCACTCGCCGTTCTTTTGGCTACTCCCAATGAAATTTCGACTGAAGAGACTTTCACAAAAGCAACGACAGCGTTTGATCCCACGAATTCATATCAAAATCCAAGATGGACAGTTTGAAATTATGGGTATGGGTGTATGGTATTCCTACTGGCGTGACCCATACCATCTGCTACTAACAATTCCTTGGACTGCCTTCCTGGCTTTAATAGCTGTTTTGTATGTGGGAATTAATGCCCTGTTTGCCTTAGCTTATTTAGCAGGAGGCGATTGTATTGAGAACGCTCGACCAGGCTATTTTTTAGATGCTTTTTTCTTCAGTGTGCAAACACTGGCATCTATTGGCTACGGTGCAATGTATCCGAAAACAACTTATGCCAATACCATTGTGACGATTGAAGCAATGGCAGGTTTGGTGGGAATTGCTGTAATGACGGGACTAGCTTTTGCCCGATTTTCTCGACCAACTGCTAGGGTTCTCTTCAGCCGTGTAGCAGTGATTACACCTCACGAGGGAGTACCTACTTTGATGTTTCGCGCCGCTAATGAGCGCCGCAACCAGATTCTAGAGGCGCAGATGCGCGTCTACCTGATGCGTGACGAAGTGACGGTAGAAGGACATTTAATCCGTCGCTTCCACGATCTCAAACTGCTGAGAAGTCAAACCCCTAGCTTCATGTTAAGTTGGTCAGCGATGCATCCAATTGATGAGTATAGTCCTCTGTATGGGATGACATCTGAGTCGCTAATTCAGACGAAAACTACTCTTGTGATCTCGCTAAGTGGCATTGATGAAACAGTTGCACAAGTTGTCCATGCCCGTCATCACTATAGTGCTAATGATATTTTGTGGAACTATCGGTTTGTCGATATCATTCATTACACAGGCGAAGGGCATCGCTACATCGATTACAACCACTTCCACGATATTTTGCCTTTAGATTAACGTGAGTCTCCAAGGGAGGCGCACGTTAGATTAAGTAATGAATTACCGTTAGGACTGCTCTTGAGTATCAGAAGTTTCATTGAGCAGTGTTGGTAATGGTTTAACGACAACCCGACCATTTTCAACCACAGTGCAATTTTTAGCCGCACTCTTGCTGTGGTTGACTGGGACATCCTGAGACTGGTTTTGGTGGAAGTTATTTTGCTCCTGTTGTTGATTAAGGACAACGACATAACAGGCGCAAGATGGGAGGGAGGACATATAAGGTATTTTGATCTCTACTTTAATTATCGCGCGATATTGGTGTCCAGATCCCCGACTTCTTTGAGAAGTCGGGGATCTAACGGGGATCTAACTTTTCCGACTTAAATTTATTTCATCAGGGATTATTTCGTAGGTGCAAGGCTATGAATGCAGGCACTTGTTTCAATATGCTTAGAACGTATTTGATATATCTAAAACAAGTAAACCAGAAAGCGGTACACCTCCCGCCCCGCTTTCCTCCCCGCCTAAACTTATTTGGTAGGGTTAAACAGCGGGTTATTCTAATGAAAAAATTTCTAAAATACCTGAGTTTAGGGCTGTTATCTACTGTTTGTACTGCAACTCCTGGACTGGGAGCCGATCGCATCAGCTTTTATTACCCTCCCTTTGGGGAATTTTCTTTGCCAGTTAACTCGCTAGAAACTTTTGCTAAAGAAGGGAAAATCGATGAAGACCTTTCATTTTATGCTAGTCGTGCAACTCCCGAACAACTCGCTCAACTGCGGGATCTACTCCAGCAGCGTTTTAATGTCACTCCTACTTTAGTGTCTCAAGTTACCTACTCACCTGTAGGTGAGCAGTTAATGAAGCGTTTAGGAGAATTATTACTCACTGAGTCTCGACAAAATGGCTTCTATGCCATACGTGCTGCTTTAATTTTGGCTGCTGTTGATAAAGATGGCTTAACAGTTCTGAATTTGCTGCGTAGGTTTCCCAGCAACACTATGCGGGTAAATTTTACAGAGGGGTTAAGAATAGTCGATGATTTGTCGCAATTGCTTGAAACAAGAGATCAGGTTGTGGCTTTTCTGCAAAAAGAAGCAATTGCTCAAGCAGCCATTTCAACTGTTGACTTTTCGCAACAGCTTGATTTGCGATCGCCTGGAAAATTCCGCTGGGATATCAAAAGCCTGGAGCTAAATGACATTACTCGCAATCGCCGGATGCCAGTGGATCTCTATTTACCTATAGCAACCCCACAAAGCACACCAACTAAATCCTCGCCGCCCTTTCCTGTGATGGTAATTTCTCACGGCGTCGCTTCAGACCGCTCTACCTTTGTCTACCTGGCGAAACATTTAGCATCCTATGGTTTTGCTGTCGCCGTGTTGGAACATCCTGGTAGTAACGCCGAACGCTTTGAGCAATATTTTTCGGGTTTGGCAGGCCCACCAGAAGCCCAGGAATTTATTGATCGACCTTTAGATATCAAGTTTCTACTTGATGAACTCCAGCGTATAGAAAAGGTTGATCCTAACCTCCAAGGGAAACTCAATTTCCAACAAGTCGGGGCGATCGGTCATTCGTTTGGTGGTTATACTGTTTTGACTTTAGCGGGAGCAAAGCTTAACTTTGACCAACTCCGCCAAGACTGTGATTCCAATAACTCATCCTTAAATATATCGCTTGTATTGCAGTGTCAAGCAATTGAGTTACTCCCATTAAATTATCAACTCAAAGACGATCGCATTAAGGTCGTCATTGCCATCAATCCTGTTAACAGTGCCATTTTAGGTGAAAGCGGTGTAAGCCAAATTAAAGTTCCTGTGATGTTAGTGACGGGTAGTCAAGATATTTTCGCTCCACCCGTACCGGAACAGATTCGCCCCTTTACCTGGCTTTCTAACCTCAACAAGTACCTAGTCTTGATTGAAAACGCCACCCACTTTACTGCTATTGACGAACCTACTGTTGAGAATAATGTTTTACCTGTACCACCTGCCTTGTTAGGCCCTGACCGTACTGCTGCTTATTCTTATATCAACGCCTTGAGTGTAGCTTTCTTAGAAACCCATCTTCTTAACCGCCCAGAGTACCGCCCTTATTTGCAGCCATCCTACGCTAGATTCATCAGTAAAGAGCCTTTGAATCTCAGCATTTTCCAGTCGTTGCCGATAGATCAGTTAAATCAAATCTGGAATGGGTCAACTCCCCAGGAAGTTAAGCCATCAAATCCTCAACCTGTCTCTGCCCCGCCTTAACGTGAGTTCGATAAACCTCTCTCTGCCTTAAACTTTAGTTCAAGTCTGTCCCTCTCTGACAGGCGAGGGGGACAGTTTAGTCTCGTTTCTAGAACACCGATTCAGTATTCAAGATGGGGGCAAAAAAATCGATTATTTTGTAGAGACGTTGCAATGCAACGTCTCTAATCATGTCTTTCAGGTTGATCAGTTTTAACTATATATATGCAATTGAAATACTGAAATCTTTGTAGTAAAGACTAGGCAATGATCCCCGTCTACTATTACTGAAAAAGCTCATTAGCAATTTGAGAAAATTGTATAAAAAAGATGCTTTTTTTGTATTTAAAGCTACAGTTTTCTGAGAGAAATTTTGTAAAACAATCCAGTTTTTTGCAGTTTTAGAGGACGTTTGCAGCGTTTGTCAAGGAATTAAGATATTTTTCGAGCAGTATTCATAAAAACTTATATCACAAAATATTTTCTATATATATACTGGATGTTAACAAGTATTAAGAAATACTTATTTAAAAAATATTGCAATACCTTGATTTAATTGCTAACGTGTGTATGGCAACGATGCTGATGAGCGCTCTAAGCTAAAAGAGGTAAAACCTATGAGCTATATCCATTCAGCCAACTGTGTTAGGAATTGATTGTCGGGTTAAAAGCGAGAAGTTTCTGCCTCGCATAGATAAATGGTGAAATATTGCAGATTAACCCAGAAATATCTCGTTGCTAAAGGCTAAGGGCCGTTCTGTTTTCAATTACAACTAATTATTTGTCTTACCTGTGCTGGGATGCGAGTAACTCTAACTGTGTCTCGTCGGCAATGAAGAAGAAATGCGGTAAGACTTAGATTCTGGAGGTTAGAACCCATGAATATTCAAGGTAAAGTTGCTCTAATTACTGGGGCTTCCCGTGGTATTGGGAGAGCGATCGCCCTGCAACTAGCCCAACAAGGTATACAACGGCTGATATTAGTGGCACGTGATCGCCAAAAGTTAGTAGAAGTAGCCCACGAAGTCGAGGCAATGGGTGTAGAGACTGCGATCGTGGCATTAGATTTGACTCAGGCAGTAGTTGTGAATATTGCCATTGCTCAACTTTGGCGCAGTTATGGGCCAATACATCTACTGGTTAATTGTGCGGGAGTTGCGTACCAAAACTCGTTTTTGCAATCTAAACTGCCCCAAGTTCAAGAAGAACTCTCTGTAAATTTATTGGGAATGTACACCCTGACGAGCCTGATAGCTCGACGCATGGCCAGCCAAAAACAAGGAACAATTGTGAATGTGTCGAGTCTGATGGGGAAGGTTGCTGCACCGACGATGGCAACTTACTCAGCTACCAAGTTTGCAATTCTAGGGTTTACCCAAGCCTTACGTCGAGAACTAGCTGAACACAATATTCGAGTGATCGCATTACTGCCTTCTCTCACAGACACAGACATGGTGCGCGACTTAAAATTATTTCGCTGGGTGATCCCCATGACTCCCCAGCAAGTGGCTCAAGTACTCGTCACTGGACTACAAAGAGATGCACCAGAAATTTTAGTGGGATGGCAATGTCATTTAGCTGTATGGTGTCAACGCCTTGCTCCTTGGTTGCTAGATCTGCTTTTACGAATAGCAACTCCGCCAGCACCAAGAAAACAACAGTCTGGCGAAAAACTCAGAAAACTAGTACCAAAACTGAATTTTTCGACGAGAATGCATCGTTTCAGTGATTTATTCTGGTCAAGAACATGATTACTTTCGTGTCTGCACGCAAGTTGTTATAGTTCAATTCGTAAATCAAGACGATTGAGGTTGTCTTAGAACTGCTGCAAGCAGTAGCGCTAGCTTTGCAGCAGTCGTAAGGCGATTCTCTTTTGTGAAGATAGTACACAAACTTCTAAGCTTGTACTCTTTTCAACTACCGGAGTCAGCAAGCTCCTAACTTCTGTCTCCTATCTTCTGTCTCTAACTCCCTAATAAAGATATCTCAACTAAACAGGCGAGGCTGTTGCATTGGTTAGATAATTAAATAGCCTTTATTTCGGAGCAATCAGAAATGCTTTCCTTCCCTACAACTCTTACTACTTTGCCCGAAATCATTGATGGCTTGCCGAATATATCTGGTTGGGAAACAGAGGTTCTCTCTGTTGTTAACCATGATAAATCTGTATTTTTACCAACAACGAATATCCGATTAGAAGATGTAAATGCTGTGTTTGCGATCGCTTTACATATGCACCAGCCAACTATTCCGGCGGGACATGATGGTGCATTCATCAGCAATCTGCAATATATGTTTGAACATCCCAATGAAGGGGATAACCACAATGCCGGCCCTTTTGCCTATTGTTACAGTCGCATGGGAGACTTTATTCCCGAACTCGTCAATCAAGGTTGCAATCCGCGCGTCATGTTGGATTACTCTGGTAATCTTTTGTGGGGACTCAGGCAGATGGGACGTAGCGACGTACTTGATAACCTCAAGCGAATTACTTGCGATCGCACCTATCAACCTTATGTAGAGTGGCTAGGTACAATGTGGAGCCATGCCGTTATTCCTTCCACACCTATACCAGATATCAAATTGCACATCATCGCATGGCAACACTATTTTGCTGCAATTTTTGGCTGGGAAGCACTGGCGCGAGTCAAAGGATTTTCACCCCCAGAAATGCATTTGCCAAACCATCCCGATACCCTATTTGAATTTGTCAAAGCGCTGAAAGAATGTGGATATCGTTGGCTACTTGTGCAAGAACATTCTGTAGAAACAATTAGCGGTCAATCTCTCACCCATAAACATTTACCACATCGTTTGATTGCCCGCAATTCTCAAGGTGAAACAATCAGCATCACAGCTTTGATTAAAACCCAAGGTTCAGATACTAAATTAGTCGCGCAAATGCAGCCTTACTATGAAGCCAAAACCCTATCTAAACAACAAGTAGGGAATGCATTTGTACCGCCAATAGTTAGCCAAATTGGTGATGGCGAAAATGGTGGCGTCATGATGAATGAATTTCCTAGCGCTTTCAACCAAGCTTGGCGCGACATGGTGCAGCACGGAGGAGGAAAATCAAATGTTGTAGGGGTATGTGGTACAGAATATTTAGAATTAATCGAAGCCGCTGGTTGTAAACCTGAAGATTATCCAACTTGCCAACCAGTAGGACAACATCATATTTGGGAACGAGTTACACTAGACAATTGCCAACCCGAAGCTGTAGAGATTGCTATTAAAGAATTAAAGCAAATCAACCCCAATTTTCACATGGATGGAGCCTCGTGGACGAATCATATCAGTTGGATAGAAGGATATGAAAATGTTTTGACTCCCATGTATAAATTAAGCAGTTTATTTCATCAAAAGGTTGACCCATTACTGCAAATTAACTCAGCGGAATCTGTTACCAGACAATCTCATTACCGCAGTCTTTTGCTACATAATCTTTTGCTGCAAACAAGCTGTTTTCGTTATTGGGGACAAGGTGCTTGGACTGATTACGCACGCGATATCTACCAACGTGGCGAAAATTTACTGTTATCAACATTTAGAGGATAGCCGTAAAAAAAACTGAAGGAAGATAGATTAATATCAATGCTCTAAGAGTGATGCTTAGAAATTGAGTTATGACATTGGGCGTAAGTTAGAGAAAAGTAAGATTTGAATCTCCTGATTGATTTGAAAAGTCCTTTTGACAAAGGTTTCAGTCAGGAGCGTTCAGTCCTGTGAAATAAAGCTTAAAACTCTCCTTAGCAACTTAAAATGATACCCTTCTAGGCAATTCTAGAGGAGCATTTAAATAAGTTTTGATTTGCTACTTAATAAACAACACTTATTCAACCATTTTGACGATGTTCAGGTTTAGGCTTTACTATAATTTCTATATCGTTGCCAAGTGCATTGAGAAAATAGAATAATCTATCAGTTGAAAAACCTGATAGTCTACCTCGAATTAATACTGAAATTTTTGGTTTATCAATGCCTAAGATTTAAGCGGCTTGAACTTGAGCTAATTTGCGGTAATTAATAGTTTCACTGATTTTACGTGCTAGCTCAGCTTTCACTAATCTTTCTTCAGGATTAGGCAAACCTAAGTCAGCGAAAATATTACCACTGCTAACATGAACTTCATTTTTTTGAGTCATAAGCGATCGCACCCTCTTTTTCTGTGATAATTCTTTAAATGAAGGAATACTTAGCTCTTTATATGAACATCAATAATTTAGCTATATTCATCTGTGGTTTAATTTATTATATATTGCTATACCAAAGGCAAAAGTATCTCAAATTCAGTGCCTAAACCCAGTTGGGAACGGAAATTTAACTTACCACCATGTTTTGCCAGAATAATCCGATAGCTTACTGCTAAACTAGTCTCTTTACCAGCCTTTTTTTCCATAGAAAAAGACTCAATAATTTGCTGTTGTAACTCCTGAGACATTCCAGGGCCATTGTCAGCAATGCGAATTAACACCCAGCGAGAATCTGGCGCATTTGGGTTGCTTGCTTTCTGTGAAATAACTTTTGTAGTAATCTCAATTCGAGGTTTTTGAACAGTTTTTATGTCCTCTAGGTGCAATTGCTGGCGTACTGCTTCATTCAGTAAAGTATCTACAGCTTCGCTTAAAATATTCATCAAAACCTGGTTTAGCTGACCCATAAAACAATACACTGGGGGCAATTGACCATAATTTTTAATAATTTCAATTTCTCCTTGTAAACGGCTATTAATTAATAAAATAATACTATCTATACAGGCGTGTAAATCTACTGGTTTGGGATAAATCTCATCAATATGGCAGAAATTTTGTAAGCTGGTAACGAGCTTTTTTAATCTTTCTGCTCCAGTACGGATACTAGCAAGCGATCGCGATAAATCTTGTTCGAGAAAATCAAATTCAATCTCTTCTTTAATCTGAAGAACTTCTTCGGGAATTGATGATAACTCTTTGTCATAAGCCGCTATTAGCTTCAGTAAGTCTTGACTGTAGTTTGAGACATAAGTTAAGTTACCCCAAATAAAACCTACAGGATCTAAAATTTCGTGTGCTACTCCATCTACTAAACGCCCCAAATGAGCCATTTTATCATTTTGAATTATTTGAACTTGGCTGCGTTCATACCGCACTAGATTTTCGATTCCTTGAATTTGCCAAGAAGTAATATTCAACTCTTGCACATCTAATAATTTGTAGACACCAGATGCGGTCTGGACTACAATTGGCTCTGCTAACATTTCTGGCGATCGCTTGAGGCTAAGTTGCATCGCAGTCAAAATCGGCGTTGTATCAGGAAGCAGCAAAATCGTCGTCCGCGTATAGCTGTAGAGAACGCTTAACGGTTCCTGAATAAACAACTCTTGTCCATGAGGGCGAATCAAAAATTCTAGCAGTCGTCGCCGCGAAATCATCCCCGTGAACTTTCCTTGTTCTACTAAGATTGCTCCTGGTAGCAAGGGATATTTTTCAAAAAAATTAGCGACTTCTGCACCAGTACAGTTAATTTCTACTTGGAAGTTGTACATTGGCAGTTCTTCAAGGGTTGACCCTAAACCGAGATCGCGATCGTTACCCTCAGACAAAAATGGTGGTGAGATTTTGTAACTGAATTCTTCTAACACAAGACACCCTGATTTTTACAAAGACAGGTAAACAATAAATTAACACTTTAGCCTTTGCGAGTCTCTGTTCAATGGCGAAAAAGAAGCTTAAGAGTCTTCACAGAGAAAGGAAAGTTGAAACAAGAGGCATATACCAATACTTTTTAGTTAAAAGGGAAAGGGAAAAGGGGAAGGGGTGAAGAGTACTTATACGAGAAGTATTGGGGCGTATACAACAATACCTGTGTAATGAAAAATCGTGACTATACAAACTAAATCTGCTTCCAAGTCAAAACTCTAATTTCGTACTAGTAGGCTTTCTTCTGTTCATAAAATCATTGCAGCTTTGCACTTTTGGCTGCAAGGCTTATTCGTTCACTCTTTCTTAGGTACAGCTATATACTAAATAGCTAAGTAGCAAAGCTGCTAAGGTAGCCACAGTCAACAGTCAACAGTCAACAGTCAACAGTCAACATGAAATCCCATCCCCTTTTAGAGGTGGGATGAGCTTAATAACAGGTATCGCATCTACTAAATTCTGTTCTTGCAGTTTTAGAATTTTTGTAGTAATCAATCAACTAAAGCTTAGAGCAGATTTTGCTTGAAATAAGCAGAATCGAGGACTGTAGTACCAACGATCCCCAAATGTTGAATAACTGTGAATCCTTGATGAAAATACGGCTCGGTTAACATACTATCAAACAAATTACGGTAAGTATAAACATAAGTGATTAAACATTGTACAAGTAGCTAGCTACTTGCCCTCTAGAATCGGAACCATTTCTGAAGTTAGACAATCTTATGAATAGTCATTGACAGTAAATACACTCAGGTAAAATCCTTATTTAGGATGAGGAAAGTTTTATAGCGCTTAAGCGTTACTCGAAAATAAAGAGCAATTAGCTGTTCAAATGTTGTTTAATTGTCCCTACATGCTTTTGATCCCCATTTCGATAGAATGACTAGGCAAAACCCTAAAACTCAAAACCGCTTTTGACTGCGACGCCCATGAATCAACTGAACAATGGTTTTACGCTATTTTTAAGTCTGCTAGTCGAGGCGATGCCTTTTTTGCTTCTTGGGGTTTTATTCTCCAGTTTGCTGCTATTTTTTGTCGATGAGCGCAAATTGGTGGAAAAAATGCCCAAAAATCCACTGCTGGGTGCTTTATTCGGCAGCATGATCGGTATGTTATTTCCGGTGTGTGAGTGCGGCAATGTGCCAGTGGCGCGGCGGTTTTTGATGCAGGGAGTACCCACACCAGTGGCAATTGGCTTTTTATTAGCAGCACCGACAATTAACCCAATTGTGATTTGGTCAACTTGGACGGCGTTTCGAGATCAACCCGAAATAGTGGTGTTACGAGTCGTATTTTCTCTATTTATCGCCACAACTATCGGTTTTGTTTTCAGCTTTCAAAAAGACTTAAGTCCTATCGTTCAGCCTGCGATCGCTCGTTATTTGAAGTTTAATCCTCCCTCCAAATCTGAACTCAAACACCGCGGGGGACGTTATCAAGTAGAACGTGAAGCAACAGCACCTAGTTTATTACAATCGGGGACTTACTTGATTGGAGAAAAAGCGGGTATACCCACGCGGATAGATAATGATTTAATGCAGACAACTGCCTCAGCTTATAGCCCTAGTAAACCACTGGCAGATAAACTGCGCCTATTAGTGGATAATAGCATCCAAGAATTGCGGGAATTGGGCGCAGTAATGGTTATAGGCAGTGCGATCGCTGCGGCTATTCAAGTGCTAGCTCCCCGCGAATTGATTCTCAGTCTGGGTGCTGGCCCCATTAGCTCAATTGTAGCCATGCTGATATTAGCAGCAGTAGTGTCAATTTGTTCTACAGTAGATTCATTTTTTGCTCTGTCTTTCGCTTCGACTTTTAGTAGTGGTTCTTTGTTGGCATTTTTGGTGTTTGGCCCAATGATTGATATCAAATCTGTGGGCTTGATGTTATCAATTTTTAAGCCTAGAGCTATATTTTATCTATTTGCTTTAGCCGCTCAATTGACATTTTTGCTCACACTTTTCATTAACTTACATGTCATTTAAAAAAATTAGTCATTTGTTCTTTGTTCTTAACTAATGACTAATGACCAATTACTAATGACCAATGACTAACCAAAACCGCAAATCTAAAACACCCAATAAATTACTCCCTTGGCTGGATGTGCTAGCAATTACAGCTTGGGGAATTTTGATGCTGAAATACTGGCTAACTGGCAAGCTGAATTTGTTGATTCATCCAAATTACTTTGGGTTGACAATAGTGGGTAGTGTCGGCTTAATCATTATTGGTTTTTTTAAAGCACAGGAACTTTGGCGACGGCGTCGCCGTGATTTACCGCCAAGTGCCCAGCATAGTACTTTATTTCCTCCTGGTTGGGGTAGTAGTTTGCTGTTGACAACAGCGATTTTGGGTTTCATCATTACACCGCAAGTCTTTGCCAGTGACAAGGCACTCCAGCGCGATGTGACTGAATTATTGGGAACGGCACGCATCAAACCCCAAGCATTTCGGGCTACTGTTCGTCCAGAGGAGCGATCGCTCGTAGACTGGGTACGCACTGTCAACGTTTATCCTGAACCAGATGCATACACAGGACAAAAAGTCAAAGTGCAAGGATTTGTGATGCACCCGCCAGATATAGGAAAAGAATATTTATTCTTGGCCCGATTTGTCCTAACTTGCTGTGCAGCAGACGCTTACCCCATAGGATTGCCAGTCAAACTACAAAGTAATCAAGAGCGTTTCTCTCCAGATAATTGGCTAGAAGTAGAAGGACAAATGGTGACAGAAAATCTGGCAGGTAAACGTCAGCTTACCATTGCCGCTACCTCTTTAAAAAAGATACCTCAACCGAAAAATCCCTATAGTTATTAGTCATTTGTCCTCTCTTTAAAAGTTTCCTGCGGAGGGAAACCCTCCCGCAGAACTTTTCGCTTTGTCATTTGTCCTTTGTTCATAACCAATAATTAATAACCAATAACTAATGATCAATGGCCAAATCCAAAACATTTATCCAACCACTAGATCGCATGGCGATCGCACTAATGCTACTGCTGAGTCTGCTGATTGGATTCATGATATTGCAAGGTGATGCAGTCTCAGCTCGCGTCCGAAATTTTAGCTGGCAAAACCAACAAATTGGGGCAGAAGATATTTCCTTCACCCTTAACTTTAGCCGCCCAATGGACACAAAAAGCGTAGAGGACAACTTGAAGATTGATCCGCCTCTAGCAGGTAAAGTAAGTTGGGCAGGGCGGCGGATGGTGTATACATTGTTGACACCAGCCCCCTATGGCACAAATTATCAAGTGAAGTTGCAGGGAGCGAAAGATAAGTTTGTCCAACAAGAAGGCAAAAACAGGGTGATACAGCCCTTTACAGGTAGCTTCCGCACACGCGATCGCGTCATCCTTTACATCGGAGCCAATCCAGAAGAACGAGGGCAGTTAGTTCTCTATAACTTGACTCAAGAGCAAAAAAGAGTACTCACCCCTAAAGACTTAGTTGTAATGGACTTTGAGCCATTTCCCAATGGGGAGAAAATTTTATTTTCTGCTCGCACTACAAATAATCAAGACTTACTTTCGGCTCAGTTGTACACAGTGACAACAGGCATTTCTGCAAAATTTGGAGAACAAGCAGAACCCGCCGCTAAAGTTGACCTAATTTTAGACAGTAAAGACTATCAAAACCTCAAATTTGACTTATCACCTGATGGAGAAACTATTGTCATCCAGCGAGGAAACAGAGCTAATCCCGGTGACTTTGGGCTATGGTTCATGTCAGCAACCAGCCACAACTCTGGAGAAAAACCTACCCTAAAACGCCTGCAAAGCCAACCGGGAGGAGACTTTATGATCACACCAGATAGTAAAGCCGTAGCAGTAGCTCAAGGACAGGGAGCAGCAATTTTACCCCTGCAAGGTGATGCGAACAAACCTCTGGATTTTCTGCCACAGTTTGGCTTAGTACAGGCTTTCTCCAAAGATGGCTCTCAAGCTGCAATGGTGAAGTTTAATACAGATTACACGCGAGATTTGTTTTTAGTGACAAACCAAGGCGTGCAGAGACAATTATTAAAAACAACAGGCTCAATTATCAACTGCCAATTTGATACGGCTTCACCCACCCTCTATTGTTTGCTAACACAGCTAGTGTCAAAGGAACAATACATAGAACAGCCTTATGTAGTGGCGATTGATCTGAAAACTGCACAACAAAAACCGTTGCTAGTGCTCCCTCCTGAACAACGGAATGTGCAAATGAGTTTATCCCCCGACGGTTTGGGCTTGTTAGTTGATCAAGTCGTACCACAGCCAAACCCCACAGGCTCACTACCTGAAAACATGTTGAAAACAGATGATGGAGATGCGATCGCTACCAGTAGCCTGTGGTTAATGCCCCTATTACCGATCGCCGACGCTGCAACCGTTGAAATTAGACCAGAACAATTACCTTTAGTTGGATTTCGTCCTCGTTGGCTATCTTGAAAATAGTGCTGTTAGCAGTAGCGAGGCGTTTAGCCCGTGCTGAGACAGAACATGTAGAGACGTTGCATTGCAACGTCTCTAGCAAAGGATTTGTTGCAATCATTAATTGAATTGGTATTATCTAGCGTGTAAATTTTTGTCGGCTCGATACAACCATAATTATTTACTAAAGTCAAGCAGGATCAGACCCCGCATTAGCATTTGAACTAGAAGCCCCTGTCATACCGAAGCTTGACGGGGTAGAGCCTCATAGTGTTATAACGGCATCAGTTCTAGATGCAAAATGGGGAACTCTAAATTAATGACTAATTACTCATGCTTGGAGAGAGTTAAACTTGGCATCTAGAGTAAACCCTCAATGGACACAGTTGATCAGCAATGCTAACGCCAGCACTGCTGAATATTTTTAAGCAGGTGGGTCAAGAGTGATGAATGAAGCTGACACCTCAAACCAAGGGGCTGTGATGGAATCCCTAAATTCTGCTAACTTGCCACAATCGGAGCAGGCGAGTTGTCCTTTTTACTCTGTTGTGCCTAATGAAAATATGGCGATTACAAAATTGCCACTCCTCAAGCCGGCCGAAGATACACATTACGAGACTGAAGTTCCACAGTTCTCACAAGATACCACTCAGCAAGACTGGGTTGCAGAGCCGGAAAAAGACAAACAAGTACTTATTGACTTGGAATTTCAGAAGTTGCTGGCGTTGAATGAAGAATTACGTACTGCTAACAATGGCTTGTATGAGCAAGTCGAGCAGCTAAAAGACGACTTAGCTGAGTCTGAAAAGGTTTTGCAGTGGCAGAAAACCCGCTCCAGCGTCACTGAGTCGATGCTCAACCAACACACTCAGGAACTAGCCGCCGCCCAAGAACAAATAAAGTCCCTTTTCCAACAGTTAGAAACTGCTGTACAAACTGTTCAACACCAAGAGATTTTCATTGAAACTTATAAAGCGCAGTTACAAATTAGCCAACAACGTCTTGCTCAATTAGAGCGAGAATGTGCTTTGCTGCAAACTAACTACAGCGAACAGTCTCAGCAGCTATTGCTCGCAGAAAATACTGGTCGAGAGCTACGTACTAGACTGATGCGACAGCAACGCCAGACCTTGCAATTTAAAGCAGCTCTGGAAAAATGTCTAGATACACCCGTCCCCAGTTATGACTCTCTAGACGATACGGCAAAACATCCCAAAGATATAACCAGCGGACAAGGCAGATTTTCGAGAAAAGCTCGGTCTTTGTTTCCCGACGCACAGCCAATCAAACCTTGGTCAGGAGAATCAGACTTAACTGAGAATCTAGATAGTCCTTGGAGTGAATCGTCAATACCAGCCTCATACCAAAGAAATGAACCCGCTTCAACTCCTCCCCCATCACCTTGGAACTGGTCAGTTAAGAAAGATACGCCGACACCAGCACAACCAGACCCTTCGCCAGAACTTGATGATTCTCCAAATACACCAGAAGTTTCACCTTTAGGGTCATTAAACCTAGATGAGCAATTAGATAGTCTCATTCAAATGTTTTTCGCCTCTGGGACTGCATCTGCCTCACCGCCACCAGACAGTAATCAGGCTAGTACGCCGACTTGGGAATCCTTAGCAACAATTCTAGAAGATGATGAGGACGAAGAACTAGAAATTACATCAAGACAGGAGTTTGAGGAGCCAGTTGAGGAAGAAATAAATCCTCCTGCAACTACCTCTACTTCTTGGACAGCAGATGTTGCAATCTCACCAGCCAATAACTTATCAGTTTCCTCTACTTCACCTCAGATCGAGACGACTGCTGAAGAAACTGAAGATTACTGGTCACAGTTGGAATTATCGGCAATTAATTTATCCGAAAATTCATTAGATGACAACACCAATGATGCCAATTCGCCTTCACCAGTGGTTTATCCTCAACGTCCACCCAAGGGACGCAAGTCGTTAGCATCTGTGGAACTGCCCAATTTTCGCCCAAATAGTCAATAGTTAGTTGTCTGTCATTAGTTATTTGTCATTTGAATAACTAATGACCAATGATTAATGACTCTAGACTAATTCATAATTCTTGCTTCTGATTTCTGAATTATTTCTGGGGTAATTTTTGCTACCTGATGAGGCGATCGCGGTTTACCGCTAGCGATCGCATAATTAATAGTCAGCAGACGCAACCACAATCCTGGATAGCGGGTTTCTAGCCAAGGATTAATCCGGTTCAGGAAGCGCGGGAACCATGCACTCAGCAAGGCACTGACGAGGGCATGACGACCAAAGTTAAAATAATTACCTAGCCACCTGAGCAAATCTCTTGGCCCGGCAAGTTCCCAAATCCACAGCAGCAAGGTAGGATTTTTGCGAGCTGCCTTCAGTGCTAGGCGATTAAAGGTTAACCAATCACACCTATCTTTGATGAAATTATCTGCCACTTCTGGGGGTTCGTCTACTAACAACCCAAAGAAGGTATTGAGCATGGAGTTAATCCGTTGGGGTGGTAAAAATTTCCCTGTGGGAACCATCATGCCTTTGGAAAATAACCAAGTCACGGAAACATTACTTTGATAAGCACGAATTTGATTCAAGTGTCGGAAACTCAATAAGTCATGCTTAAGGGCGGTATCCAAGAGTGTTGTTAGGCGCTCTAAGTTGCGAACCAGGGAACCAAACCCAGTAAAAACCAGGGGAGACTGGAGTGATGCTGCATCACCGATCGCAATCAATCTATCAAAGGCAACTGTGCGATCACTACTGTCTATACTAAAATGCCCCGGTATATAGCCAAATGTCGGCTTTTTCCACACTAATTTGTCCATATCGCACCTGCGATACTCTGGCAAAATCGTGAAGAAGTCTTCGTACATCTCCAGCAAGGAACCAGGATTTTGCGAATTTACTTCGTGGTAATGAAATAAATAAATTGTTAGTTCTTCATCTGCTCCAGGAAACAATTCCCAAATTAACTGTCTTCCCCGCGAGATATCGCCGTGACTGTAAAGAACGTCCCCATACTGAGAGTCCCACACCCCAGGATCAAATCCGCCCTCAATTACAGCTCCTACTGTCGGACATACACTGTCAAAAGCACGACCACCATTTAATTGCCAAGCAATTGGAGACGCAGATCCCATTGCATCTACTAACAGTCGTCCACTTACTTGCTTCTCAGTTTGGCTGGGTAAATGCTTGACTGTAACGATTACTTGTGATTTGTCAATATCTGCGCGGATAAACTCTGTTTCATCCGAGATTTCACCGCCTGCTGCTTGTAACTTTTGCCCACACATCCGTAGCCATTTCTCGGAATCTAAGCCTAAATTTAACACTGTGGGTGTGTGTAAGACAGGCGATCGCAGTTTAGACGGATTATTGGCATCAAAAAACTTATTAAAGCCGTCTTTGTATTCCTTGGCAATAATAGTTTCTAACTCGGCAGTTGTTACCAAACCCAGGTTAACTAAGCTTTGAATCTCATCGCGGGAAATATTCCATTCTCGATTCATCCGCCCAAATGGCATTCGCTCCAGTAGCAAAACTTTATATCCCAGTTTTGCCATCACTGCTGCATGAATCACACCTAACGCACCGCCAATATAAATGATGTCGTAAGTAGGGGAAGAGGATGCTATTTTTTTATCTCCCCCTGCTTCCCCTGCCCCCCCTGCCCTTGTTCCTGCTGAGGAAAACACAACTTGATGCGGCTCCTGGGGATTGCGTACCCCTTCACGCCATCTTTGTTCCCACCAGTAGGCACGCTTGAGGTCATATTCCCCATTGGGCATTTTCTGAAAGTACTTGACGGTGAGGGGATAGACAGAGCTGAGTGCTGCAAAAATTGATTGTTGGGACAAATCAATCGCTGGCGGTTCCGGGTAGCGATGCGGAAAACGGCTCCTGATTTCTGTGGTCAGACGTTGCAGGATTTGCCCTTCTCCCGGAAAAGGTTGATCTGCCCAACGGAAGACTTTCAGATAGGTAGTTCGTTGCACCGACCAAACAAATACAGAAAGTTCACTAGGTAATTTTTCGGGAATAGCCCCACTAGCATTTGTATTTCCAGCAGGTGTTCTCAAGCGAAAGCCTTCCGGGGTCAGCACCTTTTCCCCATTGCCTGGTTTAAAATCTGTTTGCAACCAGTTACGTACAGACGCCGTATCCGCAGTCGGAATTTCTAAATAAAGGATTTCTCTCATCTTTCCCTGACATCTCCGATCAATCTACTCACTAAGACAGATTTTACAAAGGCAGAAAGTACGCTAGACTCCGCCCTAATAGTTGCATAAAGATTCAGTGAAGAAATTTTAAGAGTTTGTCAAATTTATTGTTCATTTTTTATTTCTATTAACCCACGCCATGAATTATCCTATTCCAGACAGTCCCCAAGAAATTGTTGCCTTACGACAAAAGCCTATTGATGAAGAATTAGTTGCTGCTGCGATCGCTGGAGTTGTTAAAATTGTCCGTGCTCAGGGTCAATCCTTGGAAGAATTAACCGCTCAAGTGCTAGCGGATGACTCAATGCTGGATCGGCAACAACGACGCTGGCTGAGCAAATTGCTTGCCCAAGCCTGGGAAAATTTCTCCTAGACAATTGTGCAGGATGAAGTCCTTGTCGTAAGCATTGCCTATTTATTCGCAGCATTAGTTTTTTATATCTTTGCCTATATTGCAGATCGTATTTTAGGTGTGGGAGTAACAATTATTATTTGTCTGGAATTGGCAATTGGGCTGCTATTTTTGCAATCACGCTCATAAGCCACTAATTTAACGATATCAGTACTGGGCACTAGTCTGGAAAAAGGCACAAGGTAAAAGGAATTAGTTTTACTTTTTAAGGTGAGTTCGACGGGTTGAAAAAGGCACAAAAAAAGCTGAGTCTGAAATTATAACGTTTCTTGGTTGCCTGCAATACACTGTTTTTCCCATACTACTGAATAACGCCAGAACAAGTGCTTTCTAACGATCGCTTCCGTTAGGATCTTTGTATAAATTCGCTGTGCTTGTGATTGAGTTAGGTACTTGTCTGTACGACCATGCTCTTTCCATGCTTCCACTGCTTCCTGTATCGGTCTGATGCGCCTATTTCTAAACACGGCTAGCTCCTCCTGCACAAGTTGATTGAGCAGAAAACAGGAGCGATCGCATAATGTTTTGCGATCGCTTCCAGATTCTCATAAAAAACAGAGCCTAGACGACCTATGACTATGTGGTGATTTTTGTCAATGTCAAGCTTTCAAAGCTGATTCCGCTTGGCAATGCAACAACAAACCATATTCCAAGCCCTCAACTACAGCTTGATAGGAAGCTTCCAAAATATTGGTCGAAACCCCTACTGTTGTCCAGCGTTGATGACCATTGCCTGATTCTACCAACACGCGGGTTTTTGCAGCCGTGCCCGTATGTCCGTTAAGAATCCGCACTTTGTAATCTGTCAGTTCAAAAGTCGCTATTTGCGGGTAAAAGTTCACCAAAGCCTTGCGTAAAGCTGCATCCAAAGCTGCCACTGGGCCGTTGCCTTCTGCCGCCTCCAAAATATTTTTACCATCAACAGCTACTTTAACTGTGGCTAAGGCGTTGCTAGTTTCTTTTCCTTCAATCAAATCACAGTGGACTTGAAACCCTTTGATTTCAAAGAACTGCTGGCGGCCTCCCAAAGCTTCGTGCATCAACAGTACAAAACTTGCCTCTGCCGCTTCAAATTGAAATCCTTCACTTTCCAAATCTTTAAGACGCTGAAGAATTTGCCTAGCCTCTGCCTTTTGCTGATCGAGTTCAATCCCAAAAGTGCGGGCTTTAGCTAAAACATTGCTGAGTCCAGACTGTTCAGAAATTACGATGCGGCGACGATTTCCGACTTGTTCTGGCTGAATATGTTCGTAAGTCAAGGGATTGCGTTCCACGGCTGATACATGAATACCGCCTTTGTGAGCAAAAGCCGAACGTCCTACGAAGGGAGCGTGTTCATCGGGGGCAAGGTTCACTACTTCGCTGACAAAACGACTAGCTTCTGTAAGTTGGGTTAGCTGGTCTTCTCTGATACAACTGTAACCCAACTTCAGTTGTAAATTAGGAATTAACGAACAGAGGTTGGCATTACCGCAACGTTCACCGTAACCGTTGATTGTGCCTTGTACCATGTTTGCTCCTGCCATAACGGCGGCTATTGCATTAGCAACCGCCATTTCCGAATCGTTATGAGTGTGAATTCCTATTTTGGGAATTGGGGATTGGGAAGAGTTTTTCCTAGTTTCCAGTCCCCAGTCCCCAGTCACCCGTACCACATCTTGAACGATTTGGCTAACTTCATGGGGTAAAGTGCCACCATTGGTATCACAGAGAACTAGCCATTCAGCACCAGCTGCGATCGCTGTCTCTAATGTCTGTAAAGCATAATCTTGATTGTGCTTGTAGCCATCAAACCAATGTTCGGCATCGTAGATAACGCGACGCCCTTGAGAACGGAGATACTCAATCGTGTCGCCAATCATCGCCAAATTTTCTTCTAATGTCGTCTTCAGTCCTGCTGTGACATGTAAATCCCAAGACTTGCCAAAAATCGTTACCCAGCGAGTTCCCGCAGCCAGAATAGCTTGTAGCATCGGTTCATCTGCGGCAGTCATATTAGGGCGTCGAGTTGAACAAAAAGCTACAATCTCTGCTTGTTTAAGCGGATCTTCTTGGAGTTGCCAGAAAAATTGTACATCTTTAGGATTAGCACCAGGCCAACCGCCTTCAATGAAAGGAATTCCCAGTTGATCGAGTCTGCGGGCAATGCGTAACTTATCTTCTATCGATACTGATAGCCCCTCGCGCTGAGTGCCATCCCGTAGTGTGGTGTCATAGAGCCAAAGTTGAGGTGAGGGATTTGTGGTCATAAAACTGCACCGACGAGACAACTTTCAAGGCAATGTGTCAATATACAACAAAAACCCAGTTTGGCAATCTAAAAATGCCTAAGGTTCTAGCTGAAGGTAAAACAATTGAATGCGAGGACGTAGTGCCTCCACTCAGCCACACTTGCTTTAAGCAAGCATCTATCCGTCTTGCCTTCAGTTTGCACTTGAGCAAAAGACGGATTAGGTCATATACGAACGATATCGGAGCCAATTTACGAAAAATTTTGCAGCAAAATGGTATTGACCTCTACAATAGCGGTGCTAAGGTAATAAACTGTCACATAATCGGCAGTTGTGCTACCTGTGCGGTTAAGGTAGAAAGCGAAGTATCAGCCGCGAATTGGCGTGGCAAAGAGCGGCGATAGTCTGTGGTTAAACCACAAGACCTGATAAATGCGATCGCTTTCTTCTCATTCTCCTACAGCAGACCTGCTTTTAGCCTGCCAAATTCAGGTTTAGGTAATGTGAAAGTGACAAAATTTGATGGATTTTCCGGTTAAGGTTCTCAAATAGTGTGGACACCAGAAGGTTAAAAAGGAGCAAAACAAGATGGGTAGATGGACACCCTTAATTCTCATGGCTGGCGGCTTGGCGATTCTGCTTGGTACATTACTGGGCATCAACTTTCCTATGGGCGGACAACAAAGCGCTAACGCTCCCACTGACAAAAAAGCCAGAGTCCTTCCAGCGAATATCAATGTTAATAGTACTGCTGGCAGCAGGAATGATGATGCATCTCAAACAAATGAAAGCAGAGGCAGTGTTGCATCTGACAGAGATGAAAGCAGGACTAGCGTTGCTCAGAATAACGCGACCGATGAAACTGATACAACAGACACCCAATTCACTGATACTCAATCAACTGATGGAAATCAAAGCAACGAACCAATTCGAGCCTTATGGTAGCGGTTGCTAGAACAAAAGGGGCTAGACAGAATATAGAAGTCTATAATGCTCGTGAAATCTGTTTTTTTGTTTGTTTTTAACTGTCTAGCTTATTCTTAACTGTACTGTACTAGTACAGCATGATGGAACCAAACCACTCATTCTCAATTAATGAAACGCTTGCGCTATGGGAATTACGAATTCCGTAGCGGTACTAGTCATTAGTTACAAGTTATGAGTTATCAGTCGTAAGTTATTAGTTATGAGTTATTAGTTATGTACTAATAAGAAATGGCTAATGATAAATGATTAATGACTAATGACTAGTGAGATTGTAATTATTGGTGGTGGCGTTATTGGTTTAGCGATCGCCATTGAACTAAAACTGCGCGGGACACATGTCACCGTGCTTTGTCGTGATTTCTGTGCCGCAGCTACCCACGCCGCCGCTGGGATGTTAGCACCAGATGCGGAAAACATCCCGAATGAGGCAATGCGCTCGTTGTGTTGGCGATCGCGTGCTCTATATCCTGACTGGACACATAAACTTGAAGAACTAACAGGTTTAAATACTGATTACTGGCCATGCGGTATCCTAGCACCCGTTTATGAAGAGAGTAGGGGAGTAAGGGAGAAAGAGGCAGGAGAGCAAGAATTGCTTTCTACTTCTCCTTTGCCCCCCTACCCCTCTGCCCCTCTGTCCCTCCGCCCCTCCGCTAGCGAAGAATCCCCGGCTTACTGGTTAGACAAAGAGGCAATTCATCAATATCAGCCAGGATTGGGAGCAGAAGTCGCTGGTGGTTGGTGGTATCCTGAAGATGCACAAGTTGATAATCGAGCTTTAGCACATGTACTGTGGACAGCGGCCGAATCCCTTGGTGTTGAACTCAGACAAGGCATTACAGTAGAAGCAATTAGGCAACAACAGGGACAAGTTATTGGTGTTCAAACCAATGCTGGAGTAATCCGCGCTGCACATTATGTTTTAGCTACGGGTGCTTGGTCAAATGAATTATTACCACTACCCGTTTGTCCCAGAAAAGGACAAATGTTGAGTGTACAAGTACCCGAATTGCCAGAATTGCCCTTGCAGCGGGTTTTGTTTGGGCAGGATATTTACATTGTACCGAGACGCGATCGCGCAGCGTCTTTAAAAGAGAAGCGATCACTCGTTATTGGGGCAACAGTTGAAGATGTTGGCTTTACCCCCCACAACACCCCAAAAGGCATTCAAACACTACTACAAGCAGCTATCCGCCTATATCCTCAATTACAGGATTATCCTATCCAAGAATTCTGGTGGGGATTTCGCCCAGCCACACCCGACGAATTGCCCATCCTTGGTACTAGCCATTGTAAAAATTTAACCCTTGCCACTGGTCATTACCGCAATGGAATTCTGCTTGCACCCATAACAGCAGCATTGATAGCCGATTTAATCTGTCAGCAGAAGTTTGATCCTTTACTTTCTAATTTTCACTATTCGCGCTTTCACGCTCAGCTATCTACTAACACTTCCATGCTTACTCACTCTGCCAATTTTTCCAACGGGCATCGCCCTACAATATCCTCGCAAGACTCAGCACGGGCTAAACGCCCCGCTACCGCTAACAGCACTCAAGACTCAGCACTCACTATCGCTGGCAAAACCTTCCAATCTCGCTTACTAACGGGAACTGGCAAATATCGCAGCATTGAGGAAATGCAACAAAGTGTTGCCGCTAGCGACTGTCAGATTGTCACTGTAGCTGTGCGACGGGTACAAACCAAAGCACCAGGACATGAAGGTTTAGCTGAAGCCCTAGATTGGACAAAAATCTGGATGTTACCTAATACCGCAGGTTGTCAAACAGCCGAAGAAGCGATTAGGGTTGCCCGTTTAGGGCGAGAAATGGCGAAATTGTTGGGGCAAGAAGATAACAACTTCGTAAAGTTAGAAGTAATACCTGATCTTAAGTATTTACTCCCAGATCCGATTGGGACACTACAAGCAGCAGAACAACTAGTAAAAGAAGGCTTTGCGGTATTACCTTATATCAACGCTGACCCCATGTTAGCCAAGCGTTTAGAAGATGTAGGCTGTGCCACGGTGATGCCTTTAGCTTCGCCGATTGGTTCTGGACAAGGGCTGAAAACAACTGCCAATATCCAAATAATTATCGAAAATGCAACTGTGCCAGTGGTTGTAGATGCCGGTATTGCCTCACCCTCCCAAGCCGCAGAGGCGATGGAATTGGGGGCAGATGCTTTGTTGATTAATAGTGCGATCGCTCTTGCCCAAAATCCAGAAGCAATGGCTCGTGCCATGAATTTGGCAACAGTTGCCGGTCGTCTAGCATATCTTGCCGGCAGAATGCCCATCAAAGACTACGCCAGCCCTAGTTCACCTCTGACTGGGACAATTACTAGTTAGGGGATTGGGGATTGGGGACTGGGGAACTCGGGGCCCCCTCTGGGGATAAGGGGCAATGGGGACTGGGGACACTTCTCTTCTCTACATTCGCGTAGCGTGCCGTAGACAAATGCTACGCCAACGAGACGCTGCGCGTAGCTTGCTTCCCCGTAGGGGTACGACAAGCTCAGGGCAGCGCAGTACAGCGCTGGGGACTGGGAGGAATTATTGAAGAAGTCACTCTCTTGTCTACCTTGTCTTTTTTCAATGCCCAATGCCCTATGCCCAATGTAACGATTTATCTCCTATGTGGAGGGCAAAATATAAAGTTTATGTAACATTAAGTGAAGAATAAGATTAAGATAAAGGACTTAATTCATGCCCTATACAAATGAAGAAGGCGGTCTTCTGAACAATTTTGCGCGAGAACCGAAGATTTATCAAGCAGAACCTCCCACTGATGGACAAAAGCGAACCTATATTTTCTTTGGTATCGCTGCTACAGTTTTGGTTGGTAGCTTGATTGTGGTAGCCTTCTTTGTTTCCAACAGTTGAGCATCAACCATTTTAATAAAACTTCATCGTTTTGGTTTTTCAGGTTCCGATTTTAGTAGGAGCCTGCTTTTTTATTTTTTGTTAAAATTGAATTAGATGTTAAGTATAATTATATACTTTTTAACTCTACCAAATCTTGAAGGCTCGATTAATCCTGAGCAGAACCTACATTCACTTAAAAATCATTGTCATCATGAGATTTTTAGTCTGCTTGGATGCGTCCAGAAGAGGGATATACATTGTGTCTTGGCTCTTTAGCCGCCATGAGCGTGAATGATACTGTACACAACGATAATTTTGCTTGGAATCGGCAAGTATACCAACGCCTAAAACTTGCCCTAAGTCTTGGCTTGCGGCGACAACTCTTTCTAGCAGTGTGTGATGATTTACACTTAAGAAACCAAGTTGCGGCTCGTTTGCACTCTACATTGGCTTATCCTGTTGGACAAGTGCTATATCAGCCATCAGATACACAAGAAAATAGCACTCCAGCCTATCCGCGATTAGTCACGTTGCGGTTAAATCTAAACGATCCCAATCCTATAGTTCAGATAAATCAATGGTTGGCTAATTATCCACCACCAATTGTTGGGGCATCAAAAGATACTCCAGGAAAGTCCTTGCCAATACCAGGATTTCAGATTGTAGGGGTGGAGCAGCTAACCAAGCAACCAGTAGCAATACAGCGTTTATTTTTGCACTATCTGCGCTTAAGCGAACAATATTTCTCTACCCAAGAGTCCAGCCGATTTCTAGACTCTAATCTCTTGTTGTGGATACCGCGTCCTTGGTTGTCAGCTATTCAGCAATCAGCACCACAGTTTTGGCGTTGCCGTACTGGCGTATTTACGTTTGCTGGAGAACCGACACCAACGACGCACAATTCAGGTTATCCAGAACGTTTTTCTAGTTCGAGAAGTTTGGATTTAGGAAATCTTGAGCAACCGATTCCAGATGAATCAGTCACCCCAGCAGAACTCAGAACAGTGGCTACTGAGATGAAGTTTGAGGATTACGATTTTCAGACACAAGCGAATCACCAACACAAAAGTCAGGAAGTTTCGTCGCCAATAGTGGATTTATTAAATACTGTGCCACAGCCACAGGAATTTACTACTAGGTCTGCCAGTGGGAGTAATGACCAATCGCTGTCGTCTTTATCTCACATTAGCAGCGAATTAACGGAGCTAGTCATAGCAACAATTAATACGAAGATTGCTCAAGACTCAGAGGATTACTGGCAACCGCAGTACATTTTGTTAGAGATTGAAGCATTACACTCACAGCAAGCTTCAGGAGAGTTACTGGCAGAAGCTTATCATCGTTTGGGTAGCTTATATCGCCTTCGTATTGAGCAAGGACAGTCAACTTTAGAAAATCTGATGGTAGCAATTATTGCTTATCAGGAGGCAATTAGCTACGACGAAACCTCAAGTCAACTACCAGATATCTTAAATGACTTGGGTACACTCTACTGGATGCTATACCGTACACCACCCAATTTGGAAGAGGGACAAACTTATATAGAGCAGGCAATAGAATTTTATCAGTTGGCATTAAAGCTGCTCTCGCCAGAGACACATCCAGAAACTTACGCTCGTGTGCAAAATAATCTGGGGACAGCTTATGGTGATTTAGCTCGTTTTTCTAATCAATCTGAGAACTGGCAGCAAGCGGTTTCAGCTTACAGCGAAGCACTCCGCTATCGGACAGCTGACATGGATTCATTAAAGTATGCGGCTTGTCAGAATAATTTGGGTACTGCCTACTGGCATTTAGGGCAATATAATCAACCGATTGTGCATTTAAAGAAAGCGATCGCAGCTTACAATCAGGCACTCATACATTACAGCCCTGAACAAGAACCACTCAAGTATGGCATGATTCAAAATAACATCGGTACTGCCTGCTGGAATCTGGCACAATACGAACAACCAGCAGAAAATCTCCAGCTAGCAATTGATGTCTATCGTGAAGCTCTCAAGTATCGCACTCCAGCACATGTTCCGAGTGCCTGCGCCGCCACACACAATAATCTAGGCACTGCCTACTGGCATTTAGCAAACCTATCTCAAACAACTAAAGAGGTACGACAAAAGTATCTGCAACTATGTATTAGCGCTTACGAAGAAGCTATTGCTTTAGCTCACTCACTTAACGATACTTCTTTAAGTTTTGATTTGCTGGCTACTCACAATAACCTGGGACTAGCCCATTATCAGCTAGTAGTAGATAATTCTTTCAATGGTGATAAACCAACGCGTTCTCAACACCTAGAATCAGCATTAGATAACCATTTGCAAGCCTTAAATGGATTGAGCAAACAACCAGAACTTTATCAAACAACCTTTGCTTATGTGGTGAAGGTTATACGTGCTTTCCATAGTGAGTTAGGGATACAGGGACAAAATCTGGCTTTATCTAAAGTTCCTAGTCAGTTGTTACCAGAAATTTTGTCTAAGTTGTAGTTTTATAAATTATTTTTTTACCACAAAGGCACAAAGACACAAAGAAAAAATATTTTTACCACTAGCTAATCTAAAACATCTTCAACAAGTTGAGAAGCAGAATAAACCCTTGGAGAAAAATGATCGATGGCTGGCTATGTAATTAAAACGTTTTACCACTCAACGGTAAAAGTTAGATAATAAAAAAATGACCGCAGTTATTTCTTATTTCTTTATTTAATAACTTCACATAGCGAGGCAATAACCATGCAAAATATCACCAGAATTACCCGCAATCCAGAAGTGATGGGTGGTAAACCCTGCATTCGATGCGTGTCACCGTTGGTACTATCGTTGGGTTAATGGCATCTGGACACAGCAATTTAATAGTATAAGATTTGTATTTATAGGTTTTGCTTAAGCTGTAGTAACAACAACATAAGCGTTTGCTAAAAATGAACAAGCTGTAGTAACTACAATAATTTCATATATAAGTTTTGTTTAAGCTGTAGTAACAACAACATAAGCGTTTGCTACAAATAAACAAGCTCTAGTAACTACAATAACTTTATATATAAGTTTTGCTTAAAGTGTATTAACAACAGCATAAGCGTTTGCTATAAATAAACAAGCTCTAGTAACTACAATAACTTCATTAGTAACATCCGCTTCTGTGTGCGTAACAAATGCCTAAGCTGTCGTAACGACAACAACTTTATTCGTAAGGTCTGCTTCTTTGTTTGTAATGAATGACCAAGTTGTTGTTGCCACGGGAACTTTATTTATAACGTCGCTGCGGCAAAAGTACTTAAATTATTCTTGTGAAGAGGATTCTCTTTTAGCTTTACATTGCACGAGTAGCAAAATTAGACTGATGCCAAGCTTGATATAAATCGGGGTAAGGCATATTCTGGGCGCATTTCCCGGTTAAATTGTAGTACTCATGAGCCAAGCGCTGATGACTACTTAAAGCTTTGACTACTGCAAACAGATGGTTATTGTCTTGTAGAATTTGCTCTAAGCTATATACTGCCTGCCTACGAATGGGGTTATATACATCAGTTGATGGCAGCAGTTGCACCAAGGCTGCGATCGCACTTTCATTGCCTGTGCCGATTTTCTTTAGTGGTTTAGAAAGTATAGCAGCGATCGCAGTTACAACAGCCGTCAACAGTATCACATCCATAAATTTACTACAAACTCAGTATATGTAAAAATTACTTCAATTTTCACACATACCCTTTCACAAAAATATGGCACTAATAGAATCCTAGGAATCGAAGCCGTGGAAGTGTCAAAATGTTATGTGTAAACTTTATTCACAAAATCACTTATGCCGAAAGCAATTTGGAATGGAACTGTTTTAGCCGAGAGCGATAACACCGTAGTTGTGGAAGGCAACCATTATTTTCCTGCTGATGCCATTAACAAGCAGTACTTTCAAGAAAGTAACACCCACACTACTTGTCCTTGGAAAGGTGTCGCCAACTATTACAGTATCGATGTTGATGGTCAAGTCAACAAAGACGCCGCATGGTACTATCCCAGTGCCAAAGAAAAGGCTAAAAATATTGAGGGATATGTTGCCTTCTGGAAAGGTGTAAAAGTCGAGGCTTAGCTTATAGGGTGGGCATTAAAATGCCCACCCTACTATGGTTTATTTGTATAAAACCCGCTGTAACTCCAAATTTCCAGCAATAATTAAACTAAAAATTGCTATTAATAACAATACCTTCTATTCCCTAGCAATAACTATATCGTTAGACTTGATGACTGCATAGGCTTCTGTTCCTTCAGACAGTTCCAATTCCTCTGCTGAGACTCTGGTAATCATCGAGGTTAACTCAACTTTGTGAACAATTTCTAGCGTCACTTCAGTATTAACTGCTCCTGTAATCACTCGTTTAACAACTCCCTTAAGCACATTACGGGAGCTAACTTTTAGTAATTTCTTTTGACTATTAATTTTTATATCAGGAGCGTCAACATCCTCTTTGATCTTTTGTTTGGTTGGTATTGGTGCTGGTGCTGAAGAGTGATCATTAAGACCGCGTACTAGTTCTCGGAGGATCTCAGTTTTTGTACGCTGAGACTGCTGGCAGAATTCTTCTAGAATTTTCCGCTCCTCTTCTGATGTTTGAAATGTGACCCATCCTTGTTCTTTTCTTGGCATATTTTTACCAATTGAATTGGTATATACTTCTGAGCTTGGTATGATTTTACCAATTGTCAATCCTCCAAAGCAGAATCTATCTGAGGCTATGTATGGTGACAAGCCTTTTGGGTACTCTTCTTTTTAGAAAATGCAGTCGCTTGGGTCGAGAAAATGCGACTTGCTACCTCATACAAAGCCTTCCTCCGGTTGAACTCAATTAGATGTTGCCCTTCCGGCTACAGTACAAATTATTTCATCCATTGTTCGGAGTAATTCTTGTTCGTTGTAAGGTTTAGAAAAGTAGGCTCGCGCACCGAGTTGCATTGCCAGTTGCCGATGTTTATTACTGCTACGAGAGGTTAGCATGGCAATGGGAATATTTTTCATATCAACGTCTGTATTTACACGATCTAAGAAGCCATAACCATCAAGGCGAGGCATTTCAATATCACAAATCACTGCCTGCACTTGCAAACCACTCTGAAGTTTTTCTAAAGCATCTTGACCGTCTTTAGCTTGTTCTACTTGATACCCTCCTTTTTCGAGAGTCAGAGCTAAGAAGCGGCGAACATTAATCGAGTCATCTACAATCAAAATCGTGCCTTTTTGGTTAGCAGGAGTTGCTGGTACTTTTTCATCCTCAAACATGAGGAATGCTGTTTTTAATCTGGCTGACGGTAATTGATTGCTTCTGGGGGTACGCTGATTAGTGGCAATCCAATACAGCAACTCGTTGGTATTAACTAGGGCTACTACTCGACCATCACCGAGAATCGTACAATTGCTAAAGCCTTCAGGTAGAGGTATACTTCCCTCGACTTGGCGGATGGCAACTTCCTGTTCACCCCAACAACGGTCTACTTGTATGGCTACTGGCTGATTATTGCTTTTAACTACTAAGACGCTGCTAGCGTTAATCGCTGGGGGAGTTTCCAGTTCTGGGCTATCGTAGCGTGGGCAATTAAATTCTAAGTAGCGGCCAAGGCGAATTAGTGGCAACATGGTTCCTTGCCAATTCAGGACTTCACTACCCGCCATTGGGAAAACTCGGTCGTTTTGGAATAAGAATATTTCTGAAATGACATCTGTAGGAAATGCCAAAAGTATCCTGTTGATTTCTACTAACAAAACTCGTGCTACGGAGAGTGTAAACGGTACTGATAGGGTAAAGGTCGTGCCAACACCCCACTCTGTATCAACTTTCACATCCCCACGAATTAGTTTGAGGTTGTTGCGAACTACATCCATACCGACACCGCGACCGGATAATGCTGTAACTTGGTCGGAGGTGCTAAAACCTGGTTCAAAAATTAGTGATAACAGTTCTTCATCGCTAGCACTAGCGAGTAGAGAAGCATCTAATCCCATTGCTAGGGCACGGGCACGAATTTTCTCTAGAGAAATGCCCCGACCATCATCACGCATAGTAATGAGGGTGCGATTATTGTGATGAGTAGCTTTAATTTCAATCAATCCTTGTTCTGGCTTACCCAAGGTGCGGCGTGTCGCAGGTTCTTCGATACCATGATCGAAGGCATTTCTTAATAGGTGCATTAAAGGCTCATTCAAAGCGTCCAAAATGCTGCGTTCAATTAGAGTGTTACCACCTTCAAGTTTTAGCTGTACGTTTTTCCCATACTCCACATTTAAATCGCGTAAGGCTCTGGGAAAACGCTCGACTAAATCGGACAGCGGACGCATTCGGATGTGATTGAGTTTTGTCTGTAACTGTTTCGATGTTTTGTTAAGTTTGCGAGCAATCTGATCTGTATCGTCAACGCTAAGTTGAATATCAGTTGTGACTTCTTGTACCTGAACAATGGTTTCCATGACTTCCTGTGATAACAGGTTTAAGTCGTTGTAGCGATCCATTTCTAAGGTATCAAATCCTCTTTTTATGCTTTGTGTTTGATAGCTATCTTCAGATACTAAGTTATGTTCTATATTAGATGACACACCAGCTGGCATCACGGTTTGAGTTGCCATTTTGTCGTATGCTGTACGCAGTTCTTGATTTTCGCGTTCGAGAACTTGTACTCGCTGGTTCAAGTGACGAACGAGCTTGCGTAATCTTTCTAAATGCGAGTTTAATCCATTGCGTTGGACGATCAGTTCCCCAAATAAATCGTTAATTTGCTCAAGTTGTTTGCTGGGAACTCTGACGTTATTTTCTTGAGTATCACGCTCTTTACCAACACCAATTGACTCACTTTTGCGTTCGACAAATTCCGAATCTGTAGTAATTTCTCCAGCAACTATTGTGCTTGGTGGGATGTTGACAGCAGCGACGTCATTAGCAATATCTGTATCCAAAAAAGTAAAATTGGCAGCAATTGGTTCATTTACTAGCCAATTCTCTTCAGCTTGCTCTGGTTGTAAATCATCAGTTGATATTATTTGTATATCGTGGAGATTGGTGTCAGTTACATCTGTGGCAAGAAACTGGGCTATTGTCTCGGTTGTTGAGAATGACTCAGATTGAGCATTGGTATTTGCCACTCCACCAAATTCAATTTCTGTAGGTAAGTTATCTAGTTGATTTGTTAATACTAAAGCTTGCGATCGCCGCCACGCTTCTAATGCTAATTGGGCAATTTCGGGAATGCGATCGGAGGTTACTGCTTCTAAATGCTGCGTTACTGACTCACACAGCTGGGTAAAAGCTGGTAATTGGAGCATTTCCCCCAAACCGCCTAATTCCGCTGCCATGATCACAACTTCTTCGTGCAAACCAGGCTGTTCGCTATCTGCCAATATAGATTCTAGGCGCTGCAAACACCCTTCGACTTCTGTTTCAAATAGCAAAGGGATGATATCTTGCCCATCCTCTGGTGAGAGCATGGTCGTGGCGTCTTCAGGAGTGGGGTCGCCCAGGCGATCGTGCAACTCATCAAAAATGGGGTAACAAAAAGTTGCCAACCACTGTTCTTCAACAGTATTTCCTTCTGAGAGCAATTCTACTATTTGACGCAGCCAGTCAACTCCAGATAGCAATAAACTTTGCAACTGAGTGTCAATTTCTAAGGAATTTTTTCGAGTTTTTAAAACTTTAAAAGAATCTTCCAAACGATGAGCTAAATCACTGAGCGCCCGAAATCCCATCATGCCCGCACCACCTTTAATGGAGTGAGCAGCTCGGAGTGCAGCATTGATTTTATCCAAATCGATGCGGTTACTGGTGTCGATTTCCAGTAATACCCCTTCCAGCGTATTCAAGTAATCAGTTGCTTCTTCCAGAAATTGCATCTGGATTTCTAATTCTTTGTCCTGTGACATGGTTTTTGTCCTTAGTCATTGGTGAGACAGCGCTGCGGGAGGGTTTCCCTCTCTTACGAAACGCTAACGCGAACCGCAGGCGACTACGTTCGCATGATTGCGTGCCGGAGGCATCACCCGAAGGGTCATTAGTCATTAGTCATTAGTCATTAGTCATTAGTCATTAGTCATTAGTCATTAGTCATTGGTCATTAACGAAGGACAAAGGACAAATGACAAATAACTGGCTTAACTGACTTTAAATGTACCAACTGTCTCCTGCAACTCTTGAGAAATCTCGACAGTTTGTTGCAGAGATTCAGAAACCTGGCGGGAAGAATCGCTGGTGCGTTGTGATACCGCAGAGAGGTCTTTCATCAATTGTCTAACAGTTTGGGATGTTTGTACCTGAGATGTTGTTGCAGTAGAAATCGACTGTACTAAAGAGTCGATTTGACGTGATACATCCAAAATCTGACCTAGACTTTGCTTAGCTTCCTCCACAATCCGTGTACCTTCCACCACTTGAGTAGTACCTAGCTCCATTGCTTGCACCACTTCGCTGGTTTCTCGTTGGATATTACCGACTATTTGTTCAATTTCTTGGGTTGCGGCTGCACTTCTGACTGCTAGTTCACCGACTTCTTCTGCAACTACGGCAAAACCTTGACCTTCTTCACCCGCACGCGCGGCTTCAATACCGGCATTGATGGCGAGCAAGTTGGTTTGAATGGCAATTTGGTTAATCAACGACACCACACGGGAAATTTGTTGAGAAGATTCTCCCAGCCGTTTGACTTTCTTGGCGGTTTCACCAACGGTTTCCCGCAGAGACAGGATATTTTGTACTGTTAAATCCATTGCTTGTCCACTCTTGGTGGCGGTTTGAGTAGCATGGTTAGCAATGGTTGCAGCTTGCTGAGCGTTTTCGGCTACGACTTGCATAGACTGCGTCATTTGGTCAACAGCATCCAGTGTGTGATTGATTTCGGCAGCTTGTGTGAGTGCTTCCTCTGCTAGTTGACGGATAGCTACTTCGTTAGAGCCAACTGCACCATTCACCTGGGTAGCAGCTTGTTTAACTTGGGTAACAATATCTCGGAGACTTTCGACAATAGAGTTGAAAAAGTCAGCAACAGTGCCTATTTCCCCAGCGGTTACGTCTGCACGCACTGTTAGGTCGCCTCTAGCTGCACCTTCTACATCGTTGAGTAGTTCTAAAAGTTGCTGTTGTAGTGCTTCTTTTTGTTGGCGTTCTTGATCTGAGCCTTGTTCTGCTGTTGTCTTTGCTTTTTCTATCTTCTCAAGTAGTTTGGCTTGTTCTAAGGCATAGCCGACTTGAGTTGCTATCTGTTGAAACAAGTCAATTTCCGGCTGTTGCCAAACTCTAGGAGTTTCGCAATGATGAGCAATTAGTAAGCTTAGGAGTTGCTCTTGAGCAAAAATCGGTATACTCAAAATACCTTTGACAGCAAATTTATCCAATAATTGGATGTAACTATCGGCATTTTTCAGGTTTTGGTCTTGATGAATGTTGGCGATTGCCTGCACTCGACTATCTTGATGCTCTAAGTAGCGTTCTTGAAAATAGGGGTCGTCGATTTGCACTCCGAGCATTTTCGGCCAATTACCAGTTACCGATTCTGCAACAACTATGCCATCCCAAGTATCTGGATTCAAGTTATAAATGATTACCCGGTCTGTATTCAGCGCTTGCTGCACTTCTTTGACTGCTGCTTGATAAATATCTTCGGTTTTAAGAATTCTCCGAATTCGCAGGGTAATATCTGCAAGTAATTTGGCCCCTTCGATATCTAGTTCTTGTTCTTTGACCAAAACTTGCAATTGTTCGGCCATCTGGTTAATCTTTGCATTCAATACTCCTAATTCGTCTTCTCTGTCTATCACCAGACGGGTATTGAATTTACCTTTACCTAGCTCTGTCAGTGCCGCAGTCGCATTCAAAATTGGCTGTGTGGTACGCTTGGCTAACCAAGATGCGATCGCTCCTACAATCAAAGCTGTTAATGCTGTGCCGATCGCAATAATCCACAATAATTGTCTTTGAGGCTCAAATGCAATTGCTGTATCTGTAGATAAAAGCACTTGCCAATTTAAATCTGGTAAGCCATCAAGCTTTCTAAATGGCACATAGCTTACTAGTTCTTGCTTGTTATAAGTTTTAGGAACTGCTGTGAAACTATCTACCTTTTTATCCGCTAACAGCCTAGCTAAGCTGGGATACTCAGCTTTTGCCTCTTTACCTAAGAATTGCTTTTGTGAACTCAGAAAAACTTTTCCCGAAGCATCAACTAGAGAGTATTGATGTCCGGTTGCGTAGTTTTCAATTACCTCGTTTAAAGATTTTAAGGGCATACGCGCTCTTACTACGCCGATGCTTTGACTTGTAACTTTGTCTTTAACGGGTGCAGCTATGTAAATGCTGATGACGCCTGTACTTTTTGAAGCTTCAGCTTTACTGATAACAAGAGCGTCTTTTTGCAGAGCGTCTTGAAAATAGTCACGGTCTTTGTGATTATCCAAAGGTTCGCCTGTGGATTGGACAATCGAGTTGCCTTGAAGATCAAAAAAGGCAACACTGTCATAAGCTTTGTACGCTTCGACAATCCCATCTAGAACAGCTTGCTTTTCTTGAGTAGTTGTACTAACGCTAGCTTGGGGATTTGTCAAAAATGGCGAATTCGAGAGTACTTGAATATCTCCATAACGTTCCAACATGAAACGGTTGACTTTATCGCTTAAGCCAGCGGCTTCTGCTTCTTGGGATTGAGTAATTTGCTTAGTAATTGATTTGTTGACAAAACTGTAGGCGATCGCGCCTATGCCCAATACTGGTAATATACCGATTGCGATCGCCAAAATTGTCGCTTTCGTATCCAAGCTGAGCCTTTTGAAATAAGCATCTGCCTGATTCTGTGGATAATTATCAGAAATCTCCGTAGTAGGCTTATTCGTTAGTTGCACTCTACCATTAGTAATTTTTTGTGATGAAATCATTGATGCCCGATTTTTAGCATCACCACTCTTAGCCGTGTCAGTTTTATTAAACATAAAGGATTTCCCCTAAGTATGTGAATAAGAACACTAAAAATCTTTTTAGTAGTAGACCCTAATCACTGCGGAGAATGAAAGACTGCACAATCGCCTGTGCATCTAATACCAATAATATTTCTTTCTGTTGCACAACACAGCCACGTAAATAAGGAACTAAACTAGATGCAACTTGTCCCACAGGAGAATGAACATCATCAGACAAAAACTTAGTTGTACCTTTGATTTCTTGCACAACTAAGCCCAACAGCAGTGATTCCACTCTGATAACAATTGCATTGTACTGCCGTAGTCTATTGTCTAGGGATTGTAAATTGAGCATCCTTGGCAGATCAATTACCCAAATTATGCGACTTCGCCAATTCATTAATCCTAGAATACAGGCGGGCATATTTGGCATTGAAGTTACAGACTCAACAGGCACAATAATCGCTTCTTGCGTATACTTCATTGATAAAACAGCAGCAGTCTGTTGATTTAGCTGAAACTTAAGATAGCCATCTCCCGAATTATTGTAGGTTTGTTTCGAGGAAAGTGTAATTTTTGAACTAGTCATTGATTCAAATTACCACTGATTTAATAGTATGCAGGAGATGGTCACGGGTGTAAGGTTTTGTTATATAAGCATCAGCACCTTGTTTCATTGCCCAAAACCGATCAATTTCCTGATTTTTAGAACTGCAAATTACAATTGGCACTTTTTCAGTAATTGGGTTTCTTCTCAAAGAGCGACACAATTCAAATCCACTCATTTCAGGCATAACCACATCGGTAACAATCACATCAGGTTTTTGTGATGCAGCTTTTTCTAAAGCTTCTTTTGCACCAGTAGCTTTAATTACGTTGTAACCGCTCTCTTTAAGATAATGGCTCATTAGTTCCAATTCGCTGGGAGAATCTTCTACAATTAGAATTGTGCCAAGTAAAATTAGGCTCACTACTAAATCTCCTAAAAACTAACTTAAAACTACTAAATTTGGTTATTTTTATTTACTATTACTACTAAATTAACCAATGTGTTTAAAAACCATTTTTAGTAAATCTGATTGTGTAAAAGGTTTAGTCAAATAGCCTGATGATCTGACCATTTTGGCTTTTGCCCTGTCGATAAACCCTGTTCTGCCAGTTACCATAATAATCGGCGTGTTTTTAAAAGCTGAATGTTTTCGTAATAAGGAACATAGCTCATATCCATCTAGACTTGGCATTTCAACGTCTAACAAAATCAGGTCTGGTTTACTCCGAAGAATTTGCATTAAAGCTTTCACTGGATCATTGATCATCACAACCGAGAATGTGTTTTCATCCAAGAAATGTTTAATAGAATTTAAAACTGTTTGGCTATCATCAATACAGGCAATTGTATAGAGAGTCTTGCCAATAGACGATTGAGTAGTTTTGTTATTCTTATTCTCAGGAAGCTCAAAATTAATTTTTTTAGGCAATTGTTGCCCAAGTTTGATTTGCAGTTGTGGCTGAACTTGAGGCGGTTGCGTTGCAGGCGAAACTTGGGAACTCCCAGCAGCAGGAATTGATGACTGGATATTTTGCCGATTTCGTAGCTGCTTTTGACAATGCTCAACTAAAAGCCGCAAATCCAAACGACAGAACTTTGGTAGTTCATTCAAGGAGTCTTCAGGATTAAATTCATAGCTACCTTCTTTTAAGCAAAGAAATGACTCCAGCACTTCTTTTGCCAATTCGTCTATCAGGTTTCCGGCTTGCACAGAACTGATGTAATTCTGATTAACTAACCAAGAAATAGCTTGATAATCCGCATTTACTATTGATTGATTTTCAAACCTCAGCCGCATCTGCACGCGAGTAGCGCTGTTGAGAGTGGGAATTTGCTGACTCAAGCGTCGCAAGTGACTATCAAGCCGCTCAAACAGTTTATCTGAATAGGAGGCATAAGTAAGTTTACCGTCCTCTAGATAGATTGACCAAGAAACTGTCCCGGTAAATACCCGTAAACAACCTGTAACATGTCGGCTGGTTAGTTGTGCCAACAGAGATAGCGGATGTAGTTTCTGGAACAACCTGTAGCTACCTATAGGAGTTGTGCTCATTTTACTTCAGCTAAATTCGATATGTGTAAGCTTAATTTGTGCAGTAGCTTTCTTCCACAATTAAAATTAAATATGAAGTTAAATTTTCGTATCATAACATACATAAGTTCATATCTAGTTTTGTGGTACAAGTCCACAGCATAATTATTTTCAGATTTTCAAATTTCAGTAAATTCATAATTTAATGTTATTTTGCTTACTAGTATTGAGATTATTAGACATGTTTAGAGAATAATGCACAAAAATGTCAAGACTAGATGAAGCCACTTTCCATTGAGTGACCCCAATCTGACTACAGGAATAATACTGATTTTATTGACATTAATATAGTTAAGCCCCAGTATTTACTCGTAAGCGAATACTAGGACTTAACTCAGATAAACTTTGAGACAATCTAAGTAAAATTATTGAGAATACATGAATTTTGATAATAAAATTCTTCAGTTTTGACTGTTGCTACTGTCTATTTTCGTCCTGTCAAGGTGATAATCTCTGCAATTTTATAAAGTCAGTCATTATTAAATAGTATTATGTAATACATAGTATAATTTGTATCTATTTAACTCAAGAGTTTTGCAAATATAATTCAAAGCTAGCAGTGCTTTTGCCGTTTATGGTGGCAATTTTATTAGTATATTACCGTAGTTAAATTAAAACTATTTATACTTTTGCCAAATATCCTGTATCACTGAGATTGACATTTTACGTTCTCAGCATCTTTGTAGATTTTATTTAGTTGAGTACTGAGGTTTAAAAGTATTGGGCATTGCTTGATCATCGTGTCTTGTAACACTAGGTTGCACAAAACACTAAACCAGTCTAAATTACGCCCGTTTGCAACACCAATATGAGTGCGTAAATTCTAAATTTTTTACGCCTAGTTAAGATATGGCAATCTCTCAAAAGTGCGGATGAAAGGACTTGAACCTTCACTCCTTTCGGAACTAGAACCTAAATCTAGCGCGTCTGCCAATTCCGCCACATCCGCATCATCAGTTTATTATAATACCATAATAAATTGTTTATGGCAATAGGGACTGAGGACTAAAAAAACAAGGAAGAATTATTGAAGAAGTGTCTACCTTGTTTCTTTATCAACGCCCCATGCCCCATTAGATAACTGCAACACGAGGCAGACGATGCTTGAAACCACAGAGAATTTCCCAAGAAATGGTGTTTAATTGTTCGGCCCAATCATCCGCTGAGATTCGTTCGTTTCCCTGTTCTCCCAGTAAAGTGACAACTTCTCCTTCTTGGACATTGGGTATGGCACTGACATCCAGCATCAACTGATCCATTGTAATTGTCCCGATCTGCGATACTCGTTGACCACGAATTAACGCCTGCATTTTATTGGAAAGGCTTCGGGGAACACCATCAGCATAACCAATTCCCACGACGGCAAGACGAAGTTCACGCGGAGCAATAAATTGATGATTATAGCTGACACCGGTTCCTGGGGAAATTGTTTTTACCTGAGTGATTCGTGCATTAAGTTGTAAAACTGGCTTCAGGTTGATCGCATTTTGTAAATGAGGCGCTGGGTAGAGTCCGTAAATTATTAAACCTGCTCGCACAATATCGTAGTGCAACGCCGGATCTGTGAGGGCAGCAGCCGAGTTTGCCAGATGCAAGTAGGGTGGTTGTATTCCCATTGCTTTGATGTGAGCGATCGCCTCCTCAAATCGTCTATGCTGTTCTTTCATCACTGTGGTGTCAAAACTATCTGCTGTTGCCAAATGAGAATAAATGCTGGCAATAGAAAGATGTGGTAATCGCTGCACCAATTGCACAAACTCACCCGCTTGCTGCCAGTTAGTGCCCAACCTAGACATTCCCGTGTCTAATTTAATATGTACGGGTACGGGTGAACCGTAGTTCATTTCTTCTAAGATGTCAGAAAATACCAAAGCTTGTTTGGGACTGCACAGTGTTGGCTGAAGTTTCCAGTGAGCGATCGCATGAATTTGCTCTGGTGTATGGGTTGCCCCTAAAATCACAATTGGAGCTTTAATCCCGCCTTCTCGCAATTGAATAGCCTCTGGAACTGTAGCCACTCCTAACCAACTTGCTCCCGATTCTAGTACTGTCTGGGCAACTGTTACGGCTCCATGTCCATAGGCATCAGCTTTCACCACTGCCATTAATTGGGTACGCGGCGACAAAAACTGTACTAGCTGCTGAACATTGTACGACAACGCCCCCAAATCAATTTCTACCCAAGCTCGTTGTGAAAACCACGCATAAGTATCGCATTGCTGATTTGAAACTACACCAGGGGTTTGCTTGCGGCTTAACATTTTCACTGACTCCTATCACACCACTGCTAAACATCCAGACTATCTATTCACGCTCCTAGAAGCGATATCAGATTAAACAGGAAGTTTACCGTTCATCCGGGAATTGATACAAGATGCTTATAGTAGTTTTCAGTTACTTGCAATGCACTTTCCCCTAAACAGTTAAAAGTCAGTTTGGCTTTTAGTATTCCCGCAGAGTAGCAACTGCCGTTCAGAATTGTTACTCTACGAATAGCTTCTGACTTATTGCTACAAACTTCCTTTACTATGCGTAAAATCCTAAAACTTACTCCATTGCGACATTCAAACCTCATTTTTACCTGAGTAAATTCTCCTATCTTCCAAATTCAATTCTGAATTATCCCGGAAGTATAATTTATTGTTCTCTCTCTGGCAGAGTATATTTGTGTTAATATATGTAAAACTAATACCCTGAGCGCAGATCAATGGGGAAGGTTTTAGTCTTAAACGCTTCTTACGAACCGCTCAACATAACGAGCTGGCGTCGCGCTACGGTTCTGTTAATCAAGGGCAAAGCAGAACGCGTGGAACATAACGGTAAGTTCCTGTACTCGGATTTCCCGCTGCCAACTGTGATCCGGTTGCGTCACTATGTGCGCGTTCCCTATAAGGAAATTCCTCTGACTCGCCGAAATATACTGCACCGTGACGGTCATACTTGTCAATATTGCGGTTATACAGGGGATGAGTTGACCTTAGACCATGTGATACCGCGATCGCGCGGCGGGGGTGATACTTGGGAGAACATTGTTACAGCTTGTGTCCGTTGCAATGTAAAAAAAGGCAACCGGACGCCCCATGAAGCCCACATGCCTTTGCGTCATCCCCCTCGTCAACCTTACAGCAGTCTCTATTTCGAGGTTAGTAAACATTTGAAGAGTGGACTGCACCAAGAATGGCAAAAGTATGTTATTGGTCTTTGACATGAAACAATCTAGCCCCAGAAGCGCAGAAGAATAATCATCTGTTGATCTTTTAGCTTCTTTGTTGGCATAGCTGTCTATCTTTTCGGAAGGCAGCTAAACTTTTACTGAACACATTTGATTTTGATCGCTTGTTCCCTGCATAAGAATTGTCTGAGGTTTCTGAGGGAAGTTTTCAGACATCAGGAGATAAAGTAATCTGCACAAATTTTGGCAAGCAAGATAACAGCTTATTATTTTACCTCATAAAAATGAAAAATAACTGGAATGCGCTTGAAATTACTCAAAAGCAGATACGAAAAAAGCGTATTTCACTAAAAACAATTGTTAATTGCTCATTAGTCACAAGGATGAGATTATTGACATAATAAAAGACTGTCAAATCAAGAATTGAGTATAAAGTACGAAGCGGCTAGTACACCTTAAGTCAGATAAATTTTGAGGTTAGCGAGCAACTTTGAACAAAAATCCTGTTTATTTAAACCATGTAAACAGAAAAGAAGTGATTATTTGTAGACTTTACATGTATTCTGGATAGATTTAGTTGATTGATCAGGGCAGCGGCACTGCTACTAATGAAAAATATACTCTGATATATAGTGCGATGATTTGATATTTTTGCGAAAATTATAATATATGTCTAAATCAGTAAATTGTTAATTTTAGTATTTTTTAATGAATCAACGGAGCCTTACACTTCAAACAACGTTTCCTATGTACTTGAATTCTCCTGTTACTCAGTTTGATAGTTTGTCATTAACCACAGAGCTAAACTCAGATGAACCTGAAATAGAGAAACCAGTGGAACTTCCACTTACCCGCCCGTCTTTACCGCTATCGACAGGTGAAGGTGGCACTTATCCAGCGCAACGTGGTAATTCTCTGGCAAATCAGAAATCAGAAGAACTGCAAAAAACCCTCTTGGCGCACCGACACGATCGCCAATTGGTAATCCTACAAGATTTCCCTGATCCGGATGCTCTATCCTCTGCTTGGACTTATCAGTTAATTGCTCAGCAATACGATATCAAATGTGAAATCATTTATGCTGGCGCTTTGAGCCACCAAGAGAATATTGCCTTGGTAAGACTGACTAATTTGCCTGTTCAACGCTGGACACTGCAAACCTTGAAAAGTAAAGATTTGTCATCTTATCAAGGTTTCGTACTAATTGATAACCAGGGAACCACTTCTCAGCTACTATCAGCGGTACAGCAGGCTGGAATTCCCCTAGTGGCGCTGATCGACCATCACAGCTTACAGGGGGAACTCAACTCAGAGTTTGAGGATGTTCGTCCTTATGTACGAGCTACGGCGACAATTTTCACTCAATACTTACAATCGGGATTACTGGCTCTAGATAGCAGTATAAATCAACATGTCAAATGTGCTACTGCCTTAATGCACGGCTTGCGATCGGATACAAATCGGCTCATGCAAGCGCAAGAAGAAGATTTTATGGCTGCTGCATATCTGAGTCGATTTTATGACGCCCAACTGCTAAACGCGATTTTACAGGCAAATCGTTCCAAGCGGGTAATGGATGTTATCGAGCGATCGCTTAAAAATCGCATCGTGCAAAATAACTTTTCTATTGCTGGTGTTGGTTACTTACGCTACGACGACAGGGACGCCATCCCCCAAGCAGCTGATTTTCTCGTCACCGAAGAAAACGTCCACACCGCCGTAGTTTACGGTATTGTTCACGATGAAGATGAAGAATTGGAAATAGTCATCGGCTCTTTAAGAACCAGCAAACTCACCCTAGACCCCGATGAATTCATCAAAGAAGCCTTTGGACAAGATAGCAGTGGGCGGTTTTTTGGCGGTGGACGGACAAGCGCAGGTGGTTTTGAAATCCCAATGGGCTTCTTGTCTGGCAGTAACGAAAATTCTACTTATGCGAAAATGAAATGGGAAGTATTCGACGCTCAAATTAAGCAAAAGCTGCTGAGGTTAGTTAACCCCAAAGACAACCCGATTCAGTCGGAGTAGAAGTAGATGGGGAGAACTTCTAACTCATGCAGCAATCAAAGTGTTTGCTCAGATAGCATCCCTAACTCATTCGTGATCAACATATTTCCCAACTTTTCTAAAAAGTTGGGAATCTTGGTCTCATCACAAAAGATGAACTGATTGAGGATGTAGTTCGTGCCCAAAGTAGATAGGCACAAATAAAATACAGGTTTATTCAAGGTTTAAATCTATTGCCATATCTATCTATAACACTTAAAACACCTAACGCTGTGCTGTACCGAACGGATGGCAGATCAACGAAGACTAATGATGATTAAGATTAGAATATATTAATTCCCATCAGGCATAACTACTAACTCAGCACGGGCTACGGCACGCTACGATCGCAAAACTCAGAGTAATGGAACTTTACTTAATTCGTCATGGTATCGCCCAAGAAAGGGGATTAGACATCAAAGATGAGCAGCGAAGCCTCACCAAGGAAGGGCGGCAAAAAACCGAGAAAGTTGCCCAGAAGATTGTCAAACTTGGTTTGCAATTTGATTTGATTGTCACCAGTCCCCTAGTACGTGCTCGCCAAACTGCTGAAATTCTTATAGCAGAGAAACTAAGTTCTCAGTTGGAGGAATCTAGCCACCTCGCCCCTGATGGTAATATATCCAGCTGGCTCATCAACTGGTTAGAGCCAAGAAATTATTCACAAAATACCCAACTAGCACTAGTTGGACATGAACCTAATTTGAGTATTTGGGCAGAAACTCTCCTTTGGGGAACCGAAATTCTGAGCAGTGAAAGCCGCTCCAGAGAGTTGTCTGAGGTCAAAGCAGGTTTAGTCTTGAAAAAAGCAGGTATGATTGGGATAAAACTACCAGAAGCCGGCTCTCCCCTGGGTCGTAGTCAAATGTTTTGGTTGACACCACCCAAGTACTTGCTGTAACAGTTTTTCAACTTTTTTGTCAAAATTGTTGTTAGAACGACAACTGTTATGGCAACAACAATTTCTGGTAAGTTAGCGTGATCAGATATTTCAAAAAGTAAATGGTGTTGCCATGATGGTGTGCGAATACAAGCCTGGTCTAGAAGGCATTCCCGCCGCTCAATCGAGTATTAGCTATGTTGATGGGCAAAAGGGAATACTAGAATATCGTGGCATTCGGATTGAGGAACTAGCAGAAAAAAGTACATTCCTGGAAACTGCTTATCTCTTAATCTGGGGCGAACTGCCAAGCAAGGAAGAACTGGAAGCATTTGAGCATGAAGTTCGTTACCACAGGCGGATAAAATACCGCATTCGGGACATGATGAAATGCTTTCCAGAAAGCGGTCATCCAATGGATGCTCTGCAAGCCTCTGCTGCTGCTTTAGGCTTATTTTATTCGCTCCGAGATTTACATAATCCTGCCTACATTCGAGATTCGGTGGTTCGCTTGATAGCAACCATTCCCACAATGGTAGCGGCCTTCCAGTTGATGCGAAAAGGCAATGACCCCGTGCGTCCCCGCGATGACTTAGACTACTCCGCCAACTTCCTATACATGCTCAATGAGCAAGAACCCGATCCCTTGGCGGCACGAATTTTTGACATCTGTTTGATACTTCATGTCGAACACACGATGAACGCTTCCACCTTCAGCGCTAGGGTGACAGCTTCTACCCTGACTGACCCCTACGCCGTCGTTGCTAGTGCAGTCGGAACCTTGGGAGGGCCCCTGCATGGTGGAGCCAATGAAGAAGTAATTCAGATGTTGGAAGACATTGGCTCTGTAGACAATGTGCGTCCCTACATCCAAGATTGTCTGGAACGCAAAGCTAAGATTATGGGTTTCGGACATCGTGTCTACAAAGTAAAAGACCCACGAGCCACGATTTTGCAAAAATTGGTAGAACAGTTGTTTGAGAAGTTTGGGCACGATAAATTCTATGACATTGCCCAAGAGATGGAACGAGTGGTAGAGGAAAAACTCGCCTCCAAAGGGATTTATCCCAATGTTGACTTTTACTCTGGTTTGGTGTATAGAAAAATGGGGATTCCCACAGATTTGTTTACACCAATATTTGCGATCGCTCGTGTTGCAGGTTGGCTAGCCCACTGGAAAGAACAACTAGCAGAAAACCGGATTTTCCGTCCCACCCAGATTTACAACGGTCGGCACGAAATTCCTTATGCCCCAATTGAGCAACGTTAACTAGCAGTTTGATTGTCATTCATCCCAACCCCAGTTTACAGGAAGCACAAAAGTCAAAAGCAGATAACCGTTGCTGAAATGGTAGCGGAGGTTTTGTGTTGAAATACTAAAGGGATGACGGATGAAAAGAGGGGGAGACAAGAGTACTTGTTCACTTACTCCCCTTACTCCTCCTCAACGCAACGGGCTTTGTTAACTAATCTCAATGCCAACCATAAGTAGAAATCTCATATCGCTTCAAGGTGGTCAAACCATCCAAGGATATACTAGGCATGGGGATTAGCAACAAATCTTTAATCAAGTATCGTCTTAGCAGAGATTATAAATGGGTGAATTTACAGGTATTAATTGAACTAATAGTTGTAACTCACCATGACTCGATGACTTAAAGAGCGGAAACATGAACTCAGGAATTGACCTCCAAGGAACTTTTATTGAATCCCTCAAGGATTTAGGAATACCAGCAGGAACAGCCAAAGCGATTTGGATGCCACTGCCAATGATACTGATGCTAATTGGAGCAACAGTGGGGGTTTTGGTCGCCACTTGGCTAGAGCGAAAAATTTCCGCCGCCGCGCAGCAACGGATAGGTCCAGAATATCAGGGGCCTTTTGGGTTGTTAGTGCCTGTAGCGGATGGTCTAAAGTTGGTCTTTAAAGAAGATATAGTTCCAGCCAAGTCCGACCCCTGGCTATTTACCCTCGGCCCAATTATTGTTGTAATTCCAGTGTTTCTGTCGTTTCTAATTATACCATTTGGACAGAATATCGTAATTGGCAACGTGGGCATGGGCGTGTTTTTGTGGATTGCCTTGTCTAGCATTCAACCCATTGGCTTGTTGATGGCTGGCTATGCATCTAATAACAAATACTCTCTTTTGGGAGGCTTGCGGGCAGCAGCACAGTCGATTAGTTATGAAATTCCTTTGGCGCTGGCGGTACTAGCGATCGCTATGATGTCTAATAGCCTCAGTACCGTTGACATTGTTAATCAACAATCAGGCTACGGTATCTTGGGCTGGAACATTTGGCGTCAACCAGCCGGGTTCGTAATTTTCTGGATATCAGTCTTAGCTGAATGCGAAAGATTGCCCTTTGACCTACCGGAAGCAGAAGAAGAACTAGTAGCAGGCTATCAGACTGAATACGCTGGGATGAAATTCGGTCTATTCTACCTAGGTTCCTACGTTAACTTGATACTTTCTTCCCTATTGGTAGCAGTTTTGTACCTAGGCGGTTGGGACTTTCCCATTCCCCTCAACCTCATAGCTAGTTGGCTGGGAATCAGTGAAGCAAATCCCGTATTGCAGATAGTAACTGCTTCTTTGGGTATTACCATGACCGTACTCAAAGCTTATTTATTGGTATTTGTCGCCATCCTGTTGCGCTGGACAGTACCACGGGTGCGGATTGATCAATTGTTAGATTTAGGATGGAAGTTTTTGTTGCCTGTTGGTTTAGCTAATCTCCTATTAACCGCAGCTCTGAAACTAGCCTTTCCCTTCGCCTTCGGCGGATAGTCATTAGTGAGTCAACGCGGTCTTCTCTACGAAACACTTTGCGTACTCCTACGCTTAAGCAAGCTACGCGTAGCGTTCCGTTGGCGCAGCCTCAAAGTAGAGAAGGAAAGGCGTGCTAGAGGATCACCCGAAGGGGTCATTAGTCATTAGTAATCTGACAAATGATTCATGACAAATGACAAATGACAAAAAAGAGAGAGTGAAACACAATGCTAAAGTTCCTGAAGCAAGTTGGTGATTACGCCAAAGAAACTGTGCAAGCTGCTCGTTACATTGGTCAAGGGCTGTCTGTCACCTTCGACCATATGCGGCGGCGTCCAATTACCGTACAGTACCCTTACGAAAAACTGATTCCTGGCGAACGGTTTCGCGGTAGGATTCACTTTGAGTTTGATAAGTGCATCTCCTGCGAAGTCTGTGTTCGAGTTTGTCCGATTAACCTGCCTGTAGTGGATTGGGAATTTGACAAAGCTAGTAAAAAGAAAAAGCTCAACCACTACAGCATTGACTTTGGAGTTTGTATTTTTTGCGGTAACTGTGTGGAATATTGCCCCACTAACTGTCTCTCAATGACAGAAGAATATGAGCTTTCTACTTACGATCGCCATGAATTGAACTATGACAACGTAGCACTAGGTCGTCTGCCCTACAAAGTAACAGATGACCCAATGGTAACGCCACTGCGTGAACTAGTTTACCTGCCCAAGGGCGTCCTCGAACCTCATGGACTACCTGCGGATGCGCCTCGTGCCGGTGCGCGTCCAGAAGACCTTGTAGAACAAACAGAAAAATAAATGTTATTTGTCATTTGTCCTTTGTCCTTTGTTTTTTCCTAATGACCAATGACCAATGACTAATGACTCATGACCAATGACTATTGAGGACAAAAACAGTGAATTTAGCGGAAGGGGTACAGACTGTATCGTTTGGCGTGCTAGGTGCGATGATGATTGGGGCAGCTATTGGTGTAGTGCTGTTTGCCAACATTGTCTACTCTGCCTTCATGCTGGGAGGCGTGTTCATCAGCATAGCGGGAATCTACCTGTTGCTAAATGCTGACTTTGTTGCAACCGCACAAATACTAATTTATGTTGGGGCGGTTAATGTGCTGATTTTGTTCGCCATTATGTTGGTGAACAAACGGCAGAATTTTGTGCCGTTTCCCAACTCTTGGGTGCGGAAAGTCCTAACAGCTATAGTCAGTATAGGATTGTTTGCCCTTTTAAGTACGATGGTACTGGCGACCCCTTGGGCTTACTCAACTACTTCTGTGGCTGGTGAAAGTTCAATAGTTTTAATTGGTGAACATTTCTTCACTGACTTTTTACTACCGTTTGAACTGGCTTCCATTTTGCTGCTGATAGCGATGGTAGGAGCAATAATTTTAGCGCGTCGCGAGTATTTGCCAGACCAAGTTACGCCATCCGATCTGCGGCAAACAGTTTTGACTTTGCCAGAACGTCCTAGAGAACTTATATCGACAAGCACCAGTACTGGAAGCGATACTGATACCTTTCGTGGTGGTTCTCGTCGCGAATAGGGAACTGTGGAGATAAAGGAGTAGAGGGGCACACAAGTAAGGGAAAATAACTCTTGACCCTTGACCCTTGAACCTTGACCCTTGACAAATAACAACTGACATAAGATTCATGCAACTCCAGTACTTTTTATTACTAGCAGCCGCTCTATTCTGCATTGGCATCTATGGCTTAATTACCAGCCGCAACGCTGTACGGGTGCTGATGTCAATTGAGTTACTGCTCAATGCTGTTAATCTGAATTTAATGGCATTTTCCAATTTCCTTGACTCAACATTAATTAAAGGTCAGGTTTTCACCGTGTTTGTGATTACCGTGGCGGCGGCCGAGGCGGCGGTGGGTTTAGCGATCGTGCTTGCCATTTATCGCAACCGCGATACCGTCGATATGGAGCAGTTTAATCTCCTGAAGTGGTAATAGTGCGTGCAACTAAAGCAGGTAATCATTGCTTATAAAGCGCGAGACGCCCAGAGTAAACGCTGGGCTGAAATCTGTGCTAAACAACTAGAAAACCGCGAGTGCCAAGTTTTGATGGGGCCTAGCGGGCCAAAAGACAATCCATATCCAGTGTTTTTGGCTTCAGCTGGTCAACCAATCGATCTAGCTTTGGTACTCGGTGGTGATGGTACTGTCTTAACTAGTGCCAGACATTTAGCCCCAGCTGGCATCCCCATTCTGGGAGTGAATGTGGGAGGTCATCTGGGGTTTTTAACTGAATCTGTTGAGGAATTTCAGGATACAGAGCAAGTTTGGGATCGGCTGTTGGAGGATCGCTATGCTATCCAGCGGCGGATGATGTTGCAAGCGGCGGTGTATGAAGGTCATGGTTCAAATTTAGAACCAGTGAGTGAGCGTTACCTCGCTTTGAATGAATTTTGTGTCAAACCCGCTTCCGCTGACCGAATGATTACCTCAATTCTTGAAATGGAAATTGATGGTGAGGTAGTCGATCAATACGTAGGGGACGGGTTAATTATTTCCACTCCTACAGGTTCGACTGGTTACACTGTTTCTGCTAACGGCCCAATTATGCACGATGGTATGGAGGCGATTACCATCACTCCCATTTGTGCAATGAGTCTTTCTAGTCGCCCTCTGGTTTTACCCCCTGGTTCCGTGGTCAGTATTTGGCCTTTGGGGGATTACGATTTGAGCACTAAGCTGTGGACAGATGGGGTGTTAGGAACTTCAATTTGGCCTGGACACCGCGTTGATGTGCGGATGGCAGAATGTCGAGCTAAATTTATTATTTTGCGGGAGAACAATTCGTATTATCAGACGTTGCGGGAGAAGTTGCTCTGGGCGGGTACAAGGGTTCGCTACAGTAATAATCATCGAAATTGATTGAGTAGCTCAAGAGTGGATTTACCGCAGTACGTCTGTAATGCTCTTAAAGAGTCGCAAAATTATTCCAGCCCTCGGATTTATCCGGGGGCTTTCTTACCCTATCGTGACGTTCTTTGCTGACTTACATCGGTAGCGTATGTAAAAGGAAAATTTGTATCTTATTGCCAGATATTTTCGGCAGTCAAGCTCATAATAAAAACACCCTATACCTCATCCAAGAAATCAAGCGGCAATTGTGGGTAATAAACCGGACATGATATCGAGGGAGGATTTAGCAAAAAAAGCTTTCTGGAGAATCTTTTATCGAAAACTGTCTCAATCACGCTTCGGCACATTAATACATAATGTGATCTGCTAAATCCTAATAGAAAATTCTCACAATTTAAGTAGGAAGACAGATGGAATCTGGACGCAACATCAATTACCCACTAAGTCCTACTCCCCCCTTCACAGATTTTCCCATTCTTCAAACCGAAAATTATATCTTACGGCTTGCCTCAACTGATGAAGAATTAGAATCCATTTTCCGGTTGCGCTTTGAAGTTTTTAATCAGGAACTAGGTCTGGGATTCTCTACTTCTAACCTCACCCGAATAGAGCAAGACAATTTTGATGCGGTTTGCCATCATTTGTTACTTATTTCCAAACAGACTGGTAAAACGATAGGAACTTATCGGATGCAAACCTATGCAATGGCTTCTCAAGGGCTGGGATTTGATGCTGCTGACATATTTAATCTCAATGTAATTCCTGATCCTGTGCTTCAGGCATCTGTGGAAGTTGGGTATGCATGTATAGCTAAAGAATACCGCAATATTCAAGCACTTTTATTACTCTGGCAAGGGCTAGCAAATTATCTCATTCAGAGTAAAAATCAGTACTTTTTTGGCTGTGCATCATTACTAACACAATGCCCTTTGCAAGCTGCTTGTGCTTTTGATTATTTTCAGCAGAATGCCTTGATGCATCCAAGTATTTTAGTTTATCCAAACTCACCATTTTGTCTAGAACTTACTCAAAAATGTCAAGATGCATGTAATGTTGAGCTTCCTAATATTTTGCAGGCATATTTAAATATTGGAGCTAAAATATGCAGTCTTCCAGCCATTGATCGGCAGTTTAAGACTATTGATTTTTTAACTATATCTAATATTGCAGACTTTGCCAGATGGCGTTATCCAATTTTGTAAAAATGCTCTTTTGTACTAATGACTGTAAGTCGCGGCTACACGACCAAAGTATGCTTACGCAGAGTAGAGAAAAGAGGGATATTTAAAACGGTTTTGATATAGCAGATAAATATACGGATTAGCGATCGCACAAATAAGGCAATTCTCAAAGGAATAGAATTGAAAGCTAGCGATCGACCTCAGTCAATGTAGGTGTGGTTAAATTTGTTAGAATCGCCAAAAATTATAACGCCCCCGGTTGAGCCAGTTAAAGCGCCAAAAGTAGTAACGCTCCCGGCGGTTAGACCAAAAGAAATATACCTTGGAGGTGGCTCATAGGAGTGTACCTTCCTTACGTATTCACAGGTTGGCTTTTAGCAGTTTACTCTGCCCCGCTTTTGCTCTGGATTGGGGCTGGTGCTGTGGCTGTAGTTGTGAGTGCGGCTAGGACTTTAACTGTGGCTATAGTTGCGGCTGGAACTATGGTTGTAGCTGTTGCTGGGACTGTAGTTATGGCCATAGCAACTTATAAATTACGAGAGTCCTTCAACCCATTTCATGCCTTTCTAATTTTGACCATAACTTCTGGGCTAGGTCTGGCGATGGGATGGTTAACGCATCTAATATTTCGGTAAGTTGCGCCTGCATTGCTTGAAGGTTGACAATCAGCAAGAAAAGTAGGGGCATTAAAGCTATTGTGTGTGGCTGCTGACAAAACTTGCAATTTGAAGCAATTTTGCGGGATTTGATACAACCTTAGCCAATTATTTTCAGAGTTAATAGAGAAGAGGTGTTCATCGCCAATCTCCCAAATCAAATGACCCTCAATGTACAGTTAGTTGATGTCTTACACCTGTCACAACAACCGCCTGTAAATTCATGGTGCTGTGGCATAATTAACCGCAGGGTTTAACCCCTCACCCCAAAAACCTTGATTTTAGACTGTTCACCTGTAACAGCACAAGTGCGTTAAAAAGCACTGAAATCAAGACAGATTGTTGATGGATCATACTCCCCAATCTATCCGCACACAATATCCTTCAAGTTATGGGCGGGTGATGTTGTTAATGGAGAATGCTGCAAGCTATGAGGTTGGCGATGTTTAACGAATAAGCTCTACTTGACGTTTTAGCGATCATCGCACTTCATCCAGTCCGCTTAACTGGATTATTTTGGACAACTTTTTGGGAAACCTAGTTATGCGCCATCTCAAATTTGGCCCGAGTTGGTTGCGTTTTTTAGTTGTATTTTTGTTGGTGATGAGTGTATTGTTTCGCTTTGTTAATCTTGACAACAAAGTTTACTCGCATGATGAAACTTATAGCTCATTACGAATTTCTGGTTATACAACTACTCAAGTAAAACAGCGAATTTTTAACGGTCTGATCATTGCTAGAGAAAGCTTTGCTAAGTTCCAAGGTGTCAATCGAGAAAAAAACTTAAATGACACAGTTATGACTTTGGCAACGGCAGATTCTCAACATCCACCACTTTATTATCTAATAGCTCGATTGTGGATGGAAATCTTTGGTAACTCAGTGACAGCTATTAGAAGCTTGTCTGTCTTGATTAGCTTTTTGGTTTTCCCTTGCGTTTATTGGTTATGCCAAGAATTATTTAGCGTGCCGTTAACAATACCTGGCATAGCGATCGCACTGATGGCAATCTCTCCAATTCACCTAGTTTATGCCCAAGAAGCACAAGAATATATACTCTGGTTAGTCACCATATTACTATCTAGTGCTGCGCTACTACGAGCAATAAATCTGGAATCAAAAGATAAAAACGAATTAGCCAAAGAACAGCAAAAATCAGATCGCTTCGCTACCTGGAGCATTTATTCAGTAACCTTAGCGCTGAGTTTTTACACATTTTTGTGGAGTGGATTTGTAGCAGTTGCTCATGGCACTTATGTAATTATTACTAACAGATTCCAGTTGACTGAAACTGTCAGAGCTTATTTGCTAGCATCACTGGTAGGTTTTTTAGCCTTCATGCCTTGGATGACTGTTGTAATAGCTGACTTTTTCCAATTTTTGATTGCATCTGAGGTGACAACTAAAGATAAATCTTTAGTGCCTGTATTTCCCTTTTTATTGATGCAGTTAAGCCGGATTTTCTTTGATTTGAATTTAGTCTGGGAAAATCCTTTCAGCTATTTAATTGCATCCATTTTTGTAATTCTGGTGGGATATGCAATTTATTTACTTTGTCAGACAACTAACCACAAAACTTGGTTATTTATTGTGACGTTGATAGTCGTGCCAGCACTACCGCTAATGCTACCTGATTTATTTTCTGGAAGCATCCGGTCAGCTTCGGAACCATATTTAATACCAGCTTATTTAGGTATTCAAATAGCTGTTGCTTACTTAATAGCTACACGACTATATAATGGCAGGAAAAACTGGCAAATAATCATAGGGCTGCTGATTATTTGTGGTATAGTTTCTTCTAGGGTAAGTTCCCAGGCAGAAACTTGGTGGAATAAAAGTATGAGCTACGGAAATCCACAAGTTGCCCAAATTATTAATCAGACTACTAGCCCACTGTTGATTAGTGATGCTTCTGGGATTAATTATGGAAATGTCTTTTCTTTAAGTTATCTTTTGGAACCTAAAGTAAGATTTCTATTGGTACAAGACCAAAGAGTTCCCAAGATTCCTGATGGGTTTACTGATGTATTTTTACTCAATCCTTCATATGACTGGCGTCAAATAATCGAAAAAAGATACGATTTGAAGGCGGAGATTGTTTATAGTGATAATTATTATTCAGTCTGGAAATTAACTAAACCTCGAAGCTTGCGCCGACGCGATATTCCTCGCAAGAATAAATTATCTACTGCTTGACAGTGTGGTACACGATGTGAGAGAAACTTAAACTCTGGAGACTTATTTGTGAAACCTGGCTATGCGGCATCCCAAACTTTCTCCGAGTTGGTTACGATTTTTCATCGTATTACTATTAGTACTTGGCGTTTTTTTCCGGTTTTTTAATCTGGATTATAAAATTTATTGGCATGATGAAGTCTACACTTCTTTCAGAGCAGCTGGATTCACAGGTAAAGAAATTGGTGAAGAAATTTTTCAAAATCAGATTATTTCACCACAGGAATTACAGAAGTATCAGCGTCTAAAACCAGGAAGTACTCCAGTAGACACAATCAAATCTCTAGCAGTTGAAGACCCACAACATCCACCGCTATACTTTTTGATGGCTCGTTTCTGGATGCAGGCATTCGGCAGTTCTCGCACAGCATCGCGTACTTTACCAGCTTTATTGAGTCTGCTATCGTTAGTGTCAATGTATGCTCTTGGACGAGAGCTTTTTACCTCCCGAATAGCAGCTTTGCTAGCGACAGCGCTTTTAGCTCTATCTCCGTTTGACATCTTATTTGCTCAGATTGCAAGGCAGTATAGTTTTCTGACAGTATGCGTAATTGCTAGTAGTTTTTTCTTGCTTAGGGCATTGCGCTTGCCAACTTGGTACAATTGGGGACTTTATGCACTGGCGGTTACACTCGGTTTGTATAGCCAACCTTTTTTTGGGTTGACTTTGAGTGGTCATATAGTTTATGTGCTGTTAGCGCGGCTTTTGGTTAAAAACTCCAAAGTGAGGGCAGAAGATTCCCATAATTTACCTGTAAATCAAAACAAATTTTCAATTTCTAATTTAATATTTTTCGGGCTAGCGATCGCCACCTCACTGATTCTCTACACCCCCTGGTTATTTGTGTTAAAAAGCAACTATCAGCGGGTTTTAGACACTACAAGTTGGGTTAAAGGTGGTGACATTCTTTACCGTGTAAAGCTATGGATTCTCAGCTTTACTGCCCTATTTTTAGATTTAGATTTTGGTTTTAACAATATCTGGACTTATATACCCAGGCTGCTAATTATACTGCTGATTGCTGCGGCTATCTACCAATGTCGTTACACCAGTCGGAAAACCTGGTTATTTATCCTAACTGCGATTTTTGTGCCTTTTCTGATGTTGGCTGTGTCGGATTTCTTTTTAGAAACGCAGCGGTCTGCGGTCAGCCGCTACTTGATTTCTTCTTTTCCTGGAGTGCAGCTAGCGGTAGGTTATTTACTCGCAACTAAAATACTAAATAGACAACGCTTCTGGCGGGGTGTCATGGTAGTGCTAATTTCGTGCAGTGTCGTATCCTGTACAGTTAGCGCTTTTTCTGATACTTGGTGGAGCAATATCCCCAGCCATTTTAATGCGGAAATGGCACGGCGAGTCAATGCTGTTTCTTCCCCCATTTTACTTAGCGATGGTGGCTATGATGGGACTAATTTAGGAGACATACTTTCTTTGAGCTATTTACTAGATAGTGATGTGCAATTAGTATTGTTTGGTCAGCCTCCCAAACTAGAGATATCAAATGTAAAGTCTCTACTCTCAAAAAATTCTGAAACATTCTTATTTCGTCCTTCGCCCCAACTTGTTCAAGCTATTGAGTCGAAATATGGTCAATTAGTACAGATAGTTCCAGCTGGAGGACTTTGGCAACTAAAAAGGCTATGAGTTCTAATACACCCAGTAAAGGTTGCTGATTAAATGGAAGCTACGATTCGACAGTTCAAGGACATGGCAGGAAAACAAAGTGTATTTTTCCTTAAGTGCTATGGTCTGCACCTATAGCTATAGTTTATTTTGCTAAACTTAAGTGCAAATAAAATCAGGATTGACGGAGCCATGAGTGCTACGACAACTCGACCTCTAACCCTAGAAGAGTTTCTGAAGCTCCCAGAAACTAAACCAGCTAGTGAATATATTAATGGAGAAATTATTCCCAAGCCAATGCCAAAAGGGAGACACAGCCGTTTGCAAGGAAAATTGTGTGCGGTAGTAAATCAAGTTGTAGAATTGCCAAAGATTGCATACGCATTTCCAGAACTCCGGTGTAGCTTTGGAGGACGCTCAATCGTACCAGATGTGGCTATATTCAACTGGGGACGCATACCATTTACTGTCGATGAGCAAGTACCGGATAACTTTGAACTGCCACCAGATTGGACAATTGAGATTCTCTCGCCAGAACAAAAGCCGAACAAAGTGATTGGTAATATTCTCCAGTGTTTGAAGTACGGTAGCCGCCTGGGGTGGTTTCTTGACCCTGATGACCTGAGTATTTTGGTATTTTTGCCAGAGCAACAACCAGAGTTACTTCAAGGTGAAGATTATTTACCAGTTTTAAAAGAAGTTGAACTGACACTAACTGTTAATCAAGTTTATGGATGGTTAAAGATGAGTGGTTAGAAATGCTGGCATTTGTCAGCTATCTATCACTAGAAACTATTTAATCGAATATCCTGACAAATATCATAAATCTGCCATACTGAGTTACCGACACAGAAGCTTATAAACGTGAATTAAACAAGATTATGAGCGGTTATTCTAAGTTCACCATGAAGTTGGGCGATCGCTTACTTTCTAACCAATTTGTGGTTAAACTTTAGAAACTGCGATCGCGCTGACATCGGCTTTTCGATCAAACAAAATTCGTGGTTTCAGTAAGATTCGTAACATTAACAAAAATGAATTAAATTCTCTTGGTGTACTCTGGCATTTCCACTGTCCTGGACGACAAAATAACATTTCTATCAAGTGGCGATGCTGACTCAAATTCACTGATTCAAACCGGACGCGCACTATGGGAAATTCATTATTAAATCCTGTACGTATAATCTCACCAGTTAAATGGAGATTCTCCTCAACAATTTCGATGTTTACTAACTGATTTACAAATAAATTTCCGCACGGTAGCTGAGTTAGAGCAACTTCAGCACCTACTTCCGAAATCATTGTAGTCACACCCCAGAAATTTTGTTTACCAATCTTTAACCGCACCACTCGCCGCAAATCAAACCATTCATAAACATCTCTTCTGGGAGCATCTAGCAAAATCAACAAAGCAATGCCAATCATGAACAAATTATAACTGCTCCACAGCCAACCCAAGCCTATACCTTTAACTCCTTGAGCGACTTCCGGTGGTACTGAGGTAGCCCACATTCCTTGAACCATACTCAGACCTAGATTACGCCACAAGCTAATAGCAGTAGCGACAAATAGAATAATTAAAGGTAGGGCTAAATTCCAGTTGAAAACATAGCGATCGCTTGCTATACCTTTAGGTGTGACTTTAAACCCTTTCTCAAAAGGATTCAGCATAACTTTTATTACAGTCAGCGCTAAAGGAAAACATAGTAATAGAGAGTAAACATCTGATAGTAAAGCTGAACGAGAACGGTGATTTAACCAACTAAATACTGTAAAGCTTACCAAATAACAAGGTAAGATGAAATACACTATCTCTGCTAACGTTGCTCGAATCGGAATCACACCTAAAAACGAATAGGCTAACGGCATGAGAAGAAAATAAACGCGAGAAATCGGGCTAAACCAACTTAATAATCCCTCAAAATGAGCTAATCTTTGAAAAATATTTAATCCGGGAATAGTTAAAGGATTAGATTTAATAAAAAATGCTTGCAGTGTACCTTGTCCCCACCTTAATCGTTGAAGTGCATAAGCAGCAATATTTTCTGCTGCTAAACCAGCACTTAATTTTTCATTTAAATAAATCAATTGATAGCCTTGAGCAGTTATCCGAATTCCTGTGAAATAATCTTCACTTAATGACTCAGTTACAAAACCCCCAGTTTCTTCTAAAGCACTGCGACGAACAACGAAGGAAGTACCAGCACAAATCACGCTACCTGTGACATCGCGTATTGGTTGAATTAGCCGATAAAATACTTCTTCGTCTGAGGTAATAACATTTTCTAATCCGAGATTATGGGCTACGGGGTCAGCATTGTAGAAGCTTTGAGGGGTCTGTACAAGGGCGACTTTATCATTTTGAAAGAAACCAACAGTGCGGGTGAGAAAGTTTTTTGTGGGGACAAAATCGGCATCAAAAACTACAATTAACTCACCTTGAGTGTTGGCGATCGCATGATTCAAATTTCCAGCTTTAGCATAGTTTTTATCGGGTCGTGTTACATACTTACATCGCAATTCTTCAGCTAAACTTTTGACTTCTGGACGTTTGGTATCATCCAAAAGATAAATGTTTTTATTGGTATAATCTAGAGCTTGACAACCAATAATCGTGCGCCGCAAGATAAATACTGGTTCGTTGTAAGTTGGGATTAAAATATCTACAAATGGGGCAAAACTACCATGAATCACAGCTAATGATTTTTCGTCTGCCTCACGGTGTCGGTCTTTGACATTCAACATGAAAAATAGTTGGATAATATTACCCACAAGCAATGTCATTTCCATGAAGAATAACCCTAGACTAAACACCCCATTTAGTGGATCTTCAACATTTAGAGTAGAGAGCGATCGCCAAACAACATAACGCAAAGTGAGAATAATTAAAATTCCCACTACCAGCCGTCGTGACCAAACACGGGGCTGAGGCGAAATTTTCATGACCAAAAATACTGTTAATAGTAGCAAAACAGTTAGTGCAAGTAAATATTCGACCTCCACCCTTGGTACTTCTAACCACGTTGGTGGTTGTTGTTGTAAAGTATTAACTTGAGAAAAGATTCTTGCAATTGTGCCTTCACCAGCAAACCATGCTGTAACGAAAATAGCGGATAAGAAAACGATACCCAATAAAATCAGCGTTGCTGTTCTAAATTGAAAAACTCTCTTGGAAACAAGAGATTGAGAGGATTTATAGCTAAGCTTTGATACTCTTATTTCGCGCTTCTGCACCTAAAACTCTCCTGAAAAACCAAGAATTTTGTCTGGTTATTGTGACGTAATTTTTAAAAAAATGTTACGAAAAATTAACTATAATATTTTACATGATAAAAATGCAAGTTTTGTAATTTTTAATACATAAGCTTGCTGTTTGCATAAGTCATAATTTTTTGTAGAATTTTAGGCTATTTACTTTTGAGAAATCAGCCAAAAATAACAAGAATAAGAGTAATACACAAAAAAATTGAGCCAATAACTGAACTAACTCACTAAAAATTTAAACAAATAAGAGTGGTTGCTCACATTTAAATAAATGTCATATCTAAACCATTACATTTGTCATGATGTTAGAAATTAACTTTCCAATATTCTAAAATCAATTATTCATTTCGCGGTTAATTCTCAACCAATTCTCAGGTTAAATTAATTTTGGTGATGGCACGAGGCTTTAAATTATCTTTAGAGATGAATTTAAGGACACTAAAGCCATGAAATTTCAGCATTTAGCCATTATTGGCATCGTTGCCGTTATAACTGTAAGTTGTACAACAGAGAATTCAAATCTGCCTGAGATTCAGGCGCAATCTACAATAACCTTAGCTAGTACAGTGGTAGAGACTGGAACCTTTAAAGCTGGGGAACACCCAACTACAGGAAAAGTCAGCATTGTCACCGAACAAGGAAAACGCTATCTTGAGTTTGATCAAAGTTTTAAAACTGATAACGGCCCAGACTTATTTGTAATTCTGCATCGTTCTGATGCACCGCCAGTATATGGTATTAAAGAGAAAGATTATGTAAGCATTAGCCGCTTACAAAAAACACGTGGTTCTCAACGCTATGCTTTGCCTGAAAATGTCAAACTGACAGATTTTCGCTCAGTAGCAGTATGGTGTCGTCAATTTAATGCTACTTTTGGTTATGCATCTTTGCCTAGTTAGTTCTATGAACAGTGGTAATAGTGAACAGGTAATGAATGAAAATTGAATAAAATACTTCAATAAAGTTACCTGTTACGAATAATTCTATATTATTAAAAAGTGTTGTATGCAATTAACAGATTTTTTAGGACTTGTACATCCTGCGATCGCAGTTATTTTCGTGTTTCCACTTATTGGTATGGTGGTTAATTTCGCTTGGCAAACACGCCAACGCCGCTTGCAAAACTTAGCTGGAAATAAAAGCAAAATTCCCCCAGTAGTTGGTTCAGAACATAGAGATTTGGGAAAATGGCTAACAAGTGCAGTTGTGGGATTAACTTTACTAGGTTTAGCTTATCCAATTGGCAAAAATGTTATCAATAATCAACTTTGGAGTAAAGTACCTTTCCAAGTTGTTTTTATCTTATTGATGTTTGCTGCAACTATTACTTGTTTAATATTACTTTATCGAGCAAATCAGAAAGTATGGCGAGCAGTTTTTGCAACTTTAACAGGTGCAGGCTTAGTAATTTTGGGCTGTCAGGATGGAGTATTTCGCCGCACAAATGAGTGGTATTGGTCACATTATTATATTGGCATTAGCGCAGCACTGCTGATGATTTTTTCATTAGCAATTGTTCAAGATATTTATCAGGATAAGTCTCAGCGCTGGCGCACCATCCATACAATTTTAAATTGCATTGCCTTGTTACTATTTATCGGGCAAGGTATGACAGGTACACGAGATTTACTAGAAATTCCCTTGAGTTGGCAAGAATCTCATATTTATCAGTGTGATTACGTTAATAAAACTTGTCCGACACCAAACCCCCAAGCACCAAAGTAAAGAGTGCTGAGTAAAGAAGTGCTGAGTCACCGAACTTCTGAGCGGAGGAAAGCTCCCCTCAGAGTTCTCGCTGAGTTGAAAGACCACGCCACTTGCGGGCGGGGCTTTTACCAAGTACATAGAATACTGAGTAAGTTGTAATTTACTCAGCACTGGCTAAACCATAGCTATCCGCTAACAGCACTCAGTACTAAGTGTGTAAATCTAATCAAACTTACTTTAGATAAATCAGCAGATTTAATCCCGGAATTGTCCGGGAAAGAGTCCACAAAACTAGGGTAATATAAATAACGCCTAAACTCCACTGATACCAAGCAAGTGCAGAGATCATACCAGGTAGATGTTCATCTCGCAGGCGAATGTCGTTAAATCCTAATCTTAATAGATTGTTGAGGCTAAAGTCATAATAGTTGAGCCAATTCCAGCGGCGATTCCATAATAAGGGCATATATCGTTCGCGGAAAGTCTCATTTCTAGGAATAACTGGTAAGCGTCCAATTAACAATCGTAACTGCCGAAATGTCCCATCTTCTGTAAAGTAGGAAACGTTCATTAAATCGTGATAACGACCTTGTTGATAAAGCTTGAATAATAAAGCTATTGGTATAGGGATGACGATAATTAAAAAACAACCTAGTGTAAGCCAAGGTTGTTCAGCATTACGAAAGATAGCTAATAAACTAAAGAGTGTTAACAAGCTAAAACTAATTAACATTGAAGTGGTTTCGTAGAATGTGGGAATAATTGGTATAGGATACAAGCGGCGGTAGCGATCCACTAGCCAAAATAGCAAGCCAAAATAGGCGATCGCTAATCCCCCCACACCAAAAACTAACCAAAAATCTGTACCATAGCCACTCAACAACAACAATACACTTAATGCCAACCAACTCCAAGCTTGCAATAACCATGCAACTGGGGAAAGGGGTTCACTAACAACTAAGCGATCGCTCAGTTGCATGTATTTCTCTAAATCGATGTCTGCTAAAGTCAGTAACTCGCTGCGGTTGCGAAACGATTTTATCCGACGGCGGTAGGCGATCGCTTCTGCTTGACTTTTAGAAAATCCTAGATTAATCAAACTTGCAAGAGTTGCACTATTAATATTTGTAGCCATCAAACTGCGGCTTAACTGTGTTAATCGCAGCTGTTGTTTTGTGTATTCCAGTTGATTTGCATCGGTAACTTGCTGCTGCTGACGAAAATTTTGCCCCAAATTACGCAAAACGCTTTGATTACCTTGCAAAGTAGGTATAGAAAACATCTTACCAATCTGTCCAGGATTACCTAAAATTTTCGCTTGGTTAGAGTTAAAAGTTAAACCAGGTACACTTAAAAAAGCTGCCGTGGCAAACCTCGCATCACTAAAATCTGCTTGGTTGAGAATGCTAGCACCACGCAGATTTACAGGTTGATTAAACTCCGCTTCCCGAAAGCTCACAGCTTGCTCAAAGGTTGCTTCTGTTAATAGTAACTGATTGAAACTAGCTTTAGTAAACTGTGCTTGATCAGAAAAACGTACATCAGAAAAATCTGCATTATCTTGCCACTGCCCACTACTAAATTTAGCCAATTGTTTAAAATTTGCTTGATTAAAGTTAGCAGTATTTACAAATATGCTGCCTTGAAAATCAGCGGTTTCCTGAAATTGGGTTTGTTTAAAATTAGCTTTGTCAAAAAAAACACTACTTTGAAAATTGCTTGCTTGCCGAAAGTTAGCACTGATAAAGCTAACAGGACGGCTGAATCTGGTTTCAGTCCAGTTAGTAGGTTGGAGAAAGGTGGCATTTTGGGCATCCACAGACTGAAGAAAGAATGTATTGAGAAACTTCACTTCTCCATTGAAGCGAGTTTGTACCAACGTTAAAGCACCACGAAATACAGTAATTTCACTGACTGGAGTTAACTGAGTTCCCAAAAGCGATCGACAATCTTTTGAGTTGGGTAAAGCGTAGGCGTAGCCCGTCGTAGCGAAAAGTCGGAGCGGCGGTTTCCGCCGTTGGCGTAGCCCGCCGCAGGCATCTGAACTTTTCAAGACAGACATCGCAAGTGACTGCAAACATACAAAGCGCAAACGTTCCAGTTCTTCTTGTTCAGTTGCAGTGAAAATAGGAGCGTAGACGCCTCGCGACTTGTCGCCAGACATCACTTGAGCATAGAGGGGTGTTCTTAAACCCAAATCGCTACCTACAAAATCCCCTTGAATTAAAGAATAGCTAAAGTCCAAACCCAAAGGTTTTGCACCCAATTCTTTTCGCAGTATTTGATAAAAAGCATCACGAAAGCTACCATTTTCTGGACGCAAATCGATCACCATTTGCCGCAAATCCACCGTCAAATTGCCTTCGCGGAGCATCGGTGTACGCAGTCGCTCTTGTAATAATTCCAGAGTTAATGGTGTGCGTTCTGGTTGTGCCTGTGCTGTCCAAGCTGGTAGAGGTAGAAACAGGAGAATTAATAAAACGCAGAAGGACGCTAAGGAAAGCGCAGAGTAACGCAGAGAAAACCCTCTGTGTACCTTTGCGTTTAACCTCCGCGTTCCTACCCTGCGGGAAGGCGTTCGCGTAGCGTCTCGTAGAGAAGCGCCTATGCGTTTAAAAAATAACTTATGCAAATTGCTCGATCATTCATCACTAATTAGCAGAACAATTTTACCTGTGATAGACCCAGTTTCAAGTAATTGGTGTGCTTTTGCCGCTTCTTTTAAAGGAAACTTATGACTAACGTGGATTTTTAATCTGCCTTGATCAATCCAGTTAGCAGACTGTTCAAGAATTTCTGCGTGGTGCTGAAGGCTCTGTTCTAATCCCAACAACGCTGGTGTCAGCATTAATTCTAAACTAATGCGGAGATTACGTATTCTGGCATTTTTCCAAATAGTATTGGCATTTGGTTCGAGAATCGTCACAATATCGCCATATACCCGCACTGCTGGGAAAGTTTTATGAAAGGTTTCACCGCCAACAGTGTCAAAAGCCAAGTCTACGCCTTCGCCGTTAGTCCAATTTAAAGCCGCTTGCACAAAGTCCATTTGTTTGTAAAAAATTACATGGTCAGCACCGAGTTGTTTAACGAAATTAGCCTTTTCCTCAGAACTTACGGTAGTAGATACACTAGCACCTTTGAGCTTAGCCAATTGAATTGCTACATGACCGACACCACCAGCACCCGCATGAATCAAAACCCGTTCCCCAGGTTCCAATCGTCCCCGTTCATACAAAGCTTCCCAAGCGGTGATTAACACCAAAGGCGCTGCAGCTGCTTCTGCAAAGGAGATGGAAGCAGGTTTACGCGCTACAAACCGCTCATTGACAACGGTATATTCAGCATAATTACCTTGGTGTGCGCCTAAGCCACCCATGCAAAAATATACTTCGTCTCCTGGGCGAAAACGCTGAACACCAGTCCCTACTGCTTCAACAACACCCGCACCATCACATCCTAAAATTGCAGGCATTTGCTCGGGGTAGAAAGTGCCTCGGCTACGAAGTTTAGTATCAATGGGGTTAAGTCCAGCCGCCACCAAGCGTATTAAAAGTTCAGTATTCCCTACAGGAACAGCAGGGTTTGGTACTTCCTGTACTTGCAAAACTTCAGGACTGCCAGTTGCCGTCATTAAGACTGCTTTCACGACTCTTTCCTCCTGGTAGATGCACGCTCTTTTGCAACTTTAGCGTAACAGGGTGGACACGCAGCATCGACTTGTGTACACGGTAGATTCTACTTTTGGGGCCAGCGCCAATTGTAGCGATTCCATTCGTAGATTCCTTGAATTTCGTACTCAGCACCGTTGTAGAAGCGGACGACGCAATTAGTAGAGGAATCACTACCATTGCTAATTTCCTCAACTTGAATCACCATACAGGGAAACCACTCACGTTTACAGGGGCCATCCTCTTGTACCCATTCCCATAGCGCATTTGAAACTTCAATGCGATCGCCTAGTCTTAGCTTCAATGCATCCTCAAAATAAGAATACTTATCAAAATGGTATGACTCAACACGATTCAACCACTGCAAACCATAGCGTTGGCGGATAAATTGTACTGTTCCAGAGTCATTTTCTAGTAACCAGTCGTTAAGTAATTGCACTTTCCAGGTGCGGTTGCGTAGTTCTTCGTCCTTAACAAACTGTAAAAATACTTCTAATTCCTCTGGGTTAAGTTCGTCTAAGGGATTAGCAATATTTGACGCCCCAGAGTTAGAATTTCCCTGAATTTGCTCGACTACTTGCAGTAATATCTGTTTCTGCGTATCAGTGAGAGGACAGCCTACAGCATCACAACTATTAAAGGCTGCTTGCAAGACTGTTTCAACCTCATCTGGAGTCATAAGTTAATCACAATTGAGGGTTTTCCCTAATTATTACAAAGGTTAAATTAAAGTCTCCAATCTTCTGGTAGTGAAATTCAGGTAAGCTGGGGTTAAAAACAGTCCCGATCGCGATGCGCTGGTGATACAGACCATTGGATAGCGCCGATTTGCTGTTTCTGCGTCTGCACCAGAGCGTCAAAAGCCGACCCTTAGACTTCTCACCCTCGTGCTGAGTTGGTTTAGTTACTTTTAATTGCCACCATTTTGAGATATGGAAAAGAAAAACAGCATAGTATTCTTATTGAATTCCCTAGTTTTGGCTAGATCGAACTACTCACAACTCAGGAAACAGTGCTCAGGACTAATAAAAGTCGTCTTTATTTCCTGCCTGATCACCTTTTTATCGTGGGTGATTACTCCCCCAGCCCAAGCGCTGACACAGATTAAACTATCTGATATTTCTTATAAAGAATGCCCACCAGAACTGGCACAAGGAGCAGTTATTAGTAGCGGTTCTGCGTCTGCCAATTGCTTTATTGTCATTGGCAAAGCGGAAAATGGCACTAATAAAACAGTTTACGACGCAGACATTTTTGGACGCATCTATGATGCCAACAATGACTCGGTAATGCAAAACCGTACTCGCCTGGGTTCTATTGCCGAAGTGCCACCAGGTATTAGCGATTTTGAATTGAGAATTTCTGTGCCTGCGAATCAACCGTTACCTTTAAAGCTGAAGCAGTTTAAAGCAGCTGGGTTTAGCGGACAAGTCCGGCGTTAATAAACAAAATAGATGAGTCTGGACTTAACTAGCCCAGACTTAAGAATGTTTTACTTGAATTGCAGTAAACTGCAAATTCTGTGTTATTTACACAGCTTGCAAACCGCCACCTACTATTTGAAGCAGTATAATAGCTAACATCGGTGAAAAATCCATGCCGCCTAATGGAGGAATAATTGAGCGGAATAGATTTAGATAGGGATCGGTTATCTGGCTCAAAGTGGTAAATGGTTGGTTGTACCAGTTGATGGTGGGGAACCAGGTCAATAAAACCCGAATAATTAGTAGAACAGTATAAATCTGGATGAAAGTCGCCAGAGTGTTGACCAGTAATTGCAATTCCATAGATAGCTTGGTTTCCTGCTAAGTGTAAAAAGCGGTCTTGTTATTGATTTTAATTTAGCCCATGTCATAGTGTATGCAGATTACGCATTTACCACACTTGACACTTTCACCATGCCTAAACAAACTTTAAGAGTCTTTAGTGACGGAGCGATCGCTAATTGCCTGTGGTGAACCACCATTCACATTCCCCAGTTGCTTTCGCACTTCATCAATTGTGGAATTAAGCTGAGCAATTTTATCTTCTAGCGATCGCCGCGCCGTTTCCATTGCCATACCCTCACTTTCTGCGGCTCTCATCTGACGCCGTTTCGCTGATATTTTCTTCGCTTCGACTTGGCTATCTGTAAGTTCTGTGTCCTCCTCACCTGTCAATTCCAGATCGCGTCGAGAAGCAATCAGTGCCCCAATGACGCCACCAAATACACCACCGACAAATGCACCTGCTACAAAACCACTAGTAAAACCATCTCGCTGACTCATATCTTTACCGCCTTCAACAAACTTTGCAACTTTTACATATAGTTAAGCTATTTTTCTGCCTTAGCTGCATACTAGCTTAAGTCCCAAAGATGCGATCGCCTGCATCTCCCAATCCCGGTACAATATATCCTTTGCTGTTGAGTTTTTCGTCGATAGCAGCCGTATAAATAATTAAACCTGGATAAGCAGCACTGAGTTTTTGCAAAGCTGGCGGAGCCGCCACCACGCAAACAATTCGTGTTAAAGCTGGGTCAATACCTCGTTGTGTCAATTCTGTCATTGCAGTCATTATCGACCCTCCTGTCGCCAACATCGGATCGGTAATTAACACCCGTGTTTGAGGATCAAATTTTTCTGGCAATTTATTCAAGTAACATGAGGGTTCCAGCGTCTCTTCGTCTCGCACCAAACCAAGATGGTAAATCGATGCTAAAGGCAATAAAGTCTGCGCTCCCTCTAATAATCCTAGCCCAGCCCGCAAAATCGGCACTACTACCATAGGTATCTGTGGGTCAATCAAAGTTGCTGGACAGGAATCCAATGGACTCTGCACCATTGTTTCTTGCGTTGGCAACCAATCTCGCGCAGCTTCATAAGTCAGCCATCTTCCCAACTCAGTCATAGCACTGCGGAATAATACTGAAGGTGTCGCAGCATCACGAGCGACTGCCAGCCAGTGCTTTATCAGCGGATGGGGTGGAACATAAACACGCAGTTGTAGCGTCATAGCCAGAACTAGGCGACTTTTTATTGTACAAGAACTGAAACATCATAATACTCTTTCCTGCCACCGACTGACAGCTAAAATCAACACTCCAAAAATTATTGATAAACTTTTTCATTAGCAGTTGACATCTATTCTCAATCAAGGCTATATTGTTATACAGTGTTCTCCTCTCTTTAAGGATCGGCAGACGGGATTGGCCAGCGGTAGCAGGCTTGTCCCTCTTTTTTTTGCCAGGAGTCAAGGGTCAAAATAGGTTACTCTGAACTGTGAACTTTGCAAAGTTGACATGCAAGATATTGACGTAATTGTGATTGGGTCTGGCATTGGCGGATTAGTGACAGCAACACAGCTAGCAGCAAAGGGTGCTAAAGTGCTGGTACTTGAACGTTATCTGATCCCCGGTGGCAGTGCTGGTTATTTTGAACGCCAAGGTTATCGATTTGATGTTGGAGCATCGATGATTTTTGGGCTAGGACACAACGGCACTACTAACTTACTCACCCGCGCTTTGGACGCTGTGAATGTTAGCCAGCAAACAATCGTCGATCCTGTGCAGATTCACTATCATCTACCCCAAGGTCTAGATTTGAAAGTTGACCGGGTTTATGAAAAGTTTTTGCAAAATCTTGCTGCTTATTTTCGTCATGAAGAACCGGGGATTCGTCGCTTTTATGACGAATGCTGGAAGGTTTTTAATTGCCTTAACAGTATGGATTTACTGTCGCTGGAAGAACCTCGGTATCTAATGCGGGTATTTTTCCAGCATCCTTTGGCGTGTCTTGGTTTAGCCAAGTATTTGCCCCAAAACGTTGGCGATGTGGCACAGCGCTACATCAAAGACCCCCAATTATTGAAATTTATCGATATGGAATGTTATTGCTGGTCGGTGGTTCCAGCTAACATGACACCAATGATTAATGCTGGAATGGTCTTCTCTGACAGGCATTACGGCGGAGTTAACTACCCCAAAGGCGGGGTGGGACAAATTGCCCAAAAACTAGTTGAGGGTTTAGAGAAGGTTGGGGGTAAGATTCAGTACCAAGCCAGGGTTACAAAAATTCTCACAGAGCAAGGAAAAGCCGTGGGTGTGCAACTGGCTAATGGTAAAGTATATCGGGGTAAACGCATAGTTTCTAATGCTACACGGTGGGATACTTTTGAACAATTACTACCAGCAGAGGAAATACCATATAATGAGAAAAAGTGGCAACAAAATTATCAAAAGTCACCGAGCTTTTTGAGTTTGCACATAGGGGTGAAGGCGGAAGTATTACCTAGGGGGACAGAGTGCCATCATATTTTGCTAGAAGATTGGGAGAAGATGGCAGCAGTGGAAGGCACAATTTTTGTTTCGATTCCCACATTGCTTGACCCAGATTTAGCACCAGCCGGATATCACATAATTCATGCCTTCACGCCTCACTGGATAGATGATTGGCAAGGACTTTCTCTGGGTGAGTACGAGGCGAAGAAAGAAGAGGCAGCTTGGCGAATTATTGACCGATTAGAAAAGATTTTTCCCGGTTTAGATGCTGGATTAGATTATCTGGAGGTGGGAACACCGCGAACCCATCGCCGCTTTTTGGGCCGTGAAGATGGCACTTATGGCCCAATCCCCCGGCGTAAGTTGCGGGGGTTGTTGGGGATGCCGTTTAATCGCACCGCTGTTCCAGGGCTTTATTGTGTGGGGGACAGTACCTTCCCAGGTCAGGGATTGAATGCGGTAGCTTTTTCTGGGTTTGCCTGTGCTCATCGCATTGCCGTGGATTTGGGATTGTGATATTTACCCAAATTAGTTGAATATTTATAATAGTTCTGACAATAACTTGCAAGCAATGGCTTTTTCGCCTTAGTACATAATTCCGAAAAATTTTAGGATTGTGCTTTAATGGTGAGCGCCTTTTGTTTTTTTATAAATCCTCCTCACACAGCAAGTTACTACTGATGCGACTTACACCCAAAGCAAATATTGTGAAAGTAAGCTGGCTCCTACCCAGCTTTTTAAGTGTGTTCTTACTTGGGTCTAACGTCCAAGCTGTTGCAAAGTTTCAAGAAATTAGCTCGGTTCAACCTAGTACTACCCCAGCAGTTGATGATAAAAGTTTATTTGCTGATGTGGTTCCCTTACATTCACCAATGAAAGTGCTAGAGCCTCAGATTAAAGCTTTAATGGCTCGCTACAGTTTTCTGAAAACAGGCATGTTTTTCCTGGATTTGGATACTGGGAATTATCTCGATGTTGGAGGCGCTCGCGTTTTCCCTGCTGCTAGTACAATCAAGCTACCAATTCTCATTGCTTTTTTTCAAGATTTAGACGCTGGTAAAGTCACCCTGAACGAAATGCTGACCATGCGGCGCGACTTAGTGACCAATGGTTCTGGGACAATGCAGTATGAGCGAGTCGGTAAGAAGTACACAGCTTTGGAAACCGTCACCAAGATGGTTACTATCAGTGATAATACCGCCACCAACATGATTATTGATCGCTTGGGTGGAGCGGCACGACTCAATCAGCGTTTCCGTAGTTGGGGACTGAAAGACACAGTAATTCGGCATCTTTTGGCTGATTTGCGGGGAACTAATACTACAAGTTCTCAAGATATGGCACGGGTGCTGGCTTTGTTAGTCAATAACAAGCTAGTTTCCTCGCAGAGCCAAGAACAGGTCTTAGATATTCTGTATCGCACCGTCACCAATACACTGCTTCCCGCAGGTTTGGGAAAAGGTGCAGTCATCGCCAACAAAACCGGAGACATCGGCTTTCTCATTGGCGACGCTGGATTTATTACTATGCCTAATGGCAAGCGTTATTTAGCGGCTATCTTTGTCAGACGTCCATATAAGGACACTAGAGGAAGAGACTTTATTCGTCAAGTTTCCCATCTAGTCTACAATTACCTGAATCAGCCAAATCCAGTCGCTACGGTTGATTCCCCCAACAGTGCTACGAGGTAAAATGCTTTAAGACAATAATTTGAAAAGTTATGTTCGCCTAAAGTTTGGATTTGGAGGAAGCCGACGCACTCTACGGGTTCTTGCTACATACTTTTCGTAGTGTCTTGGTGAATCAGCGCTGTAGGCGGGTTTCCCGCCGTAGGCGACTGATGAACCCGGAGGGTGGTTAAAACAACTGACTTTTCAATCACTAAGGCACTAAGACACTAAGGTGAAAAGGCTAGTGATTAAACCTAGCTCCTCGTCGTTGTAAATCTTGACGTTGCAACTTTGTTAATCCGATTCCTGCTCCAAATTCGCACTCATCTACTAGCGTATCTAACCAAATAGTCTCATTCAGAGTTGCACACCTTAAATCTGCATTTCTTAAGTTAGCTCTTGTAAAATTGACAAATAAAAGGTCTGCATTAACTAAACTGCTGCCTTGCAGATTAGCTTCTGATAAATTCCCCTTGATGAAATGTACCCCATCTAAAATTAAACCAGATAAATCTGCTCCTATCAGATTAGGAAATTTTAAGTTATTTGGATATTGTAAAAACCGGATTGTACAAATTATATTTGCTTCATTTAGGCGTATTTTAGTTAAGAATTCATAACGAGCTATACCCAGTTCTCTAAGAATGTGCAGACGTTGGGGAGGACTGTGTTGTAAAAACTGGATAGCAGCATGGCGCAAGTCTTGAGTAGATAGATTTAGCATGATTATTAAATCCTAATACTTTTGCCATTTCAAATTTTAAACGCCGATGTACGCAAATGAACACAAAATGTTTAGGCGGATCTCGGCGGTTACGATTTTGAATGATGAACTACTTATCCTAGCGTCCTGACAACAATACTTTCGTAGCAGATTCTCCTGCTAATTTTATCTGCCTTGTTAATTGGAAGTTTAATAATACTAAAATGCTAAAATCAGCGAGAAATGCTATAAAAATTGTAGTTGTCTCAGCGTATTCTATAGCTGCCTAAGGAAAAGTTGAAAATATCCATAGATTAGGATTTTTCCACGAAGAGACGCCGAGAAACTCTAGAATTATCGGTGGTAGAAATATTGCTGTGCCTATAGTACTAATTACCCAGAAAGAACGCTTGGGAGTTTTCAGCAAAAGTATTAATTGTGCGAGGGTAGCATAAATCATCATTAAACTGATAGATAAAGCCACAGCTAAAAGCGCTTTCATCTTGTCAAGAATGGGAACACCAAACATAGATGCAGACGTTAGTGAAATCCAAATTAGCCAGTGGATAGTGGCAATTATAAGGTTAATTGCGATCGCCATTAATATAAATCTCACCCGTAGTTGGTTCCTCAGCAGTTGCCAACATTCAAATGAGAGTCGTTTTACCCGCGCTATTCGGGCCAATCAGTCCATATACTTCACCCGCCTGAATCTCTAAATCAAGGTCATTGACAGCAATGTGCCGATCAAATTGCTTAGTTAGTCCACGGGTGCAAATTGCTAATTCTTTTACCATCGCTGCTGGAGTGCGGCTTGTGATTAACAGTTAACCTAACCTCTTTCTACAGCTTTTGTCAGTGTCGTTTCGGAAATCGAAACTGGTTATATGTGAAAGTCTGAAATGCAGTAACCAATTAGCAGTGATTATAATAGTTAGTTCTTTATACAGATTTTTCTCTATTTAATCTAGTTTTTACAACACAACCAAAATTGTTTGCAACACAACCATTGAAAGAGTGAATTCATCTAACAACTTATGATGATAAAACCTCTGTCTAAGGAAAGATTTGGCTGAGAAGCCAGATGAAGTAAAAATAGTAAGCTAAATCTCGTACAGATTGTATTCTATGAAACTAAATTATTTTACGAAAAGGCTTTCGACTGTAGGACGCTGGATAGCTACAACTCTATTTTGTGTATCAGCGATCGCTTTCGTTTGGCAGGGTGCGTTTTTCTCAAACACCTCAGCTATGGCTGAGCCTGCTGCAAGCTTGATCGCATCAGCAGATGCAGGTGATCAGGTTAAGGGAAAAGCCAGCGAAGATGCTGGACGAGCCAAGAACTTTATCCGAGATACCGCCGATAAAGTTGAGAGCACTGCCAAGAAAAATGCCGCTAAAGTTGATCAAGCAACGGACAATGGTAGTTTTGTTGAGCGCAAAGCCAAGAAAGATGCAGCTCGAATTGAGAAAAGAGCAGAGGAAGATGCAGCTCGCACACAGAAAGCAGTAGACAACACAAAGAACGCTGTTGAACGCACTGTTGATAGCATCAAGGATGCTTTCAGCAACTAGACAGAGCTAGCTTTGACTTGTGGCTGGTGACTCTTAAGAGAGGGTAAAGGTTAAAGGGTAAAACGCAAAGTCTGAGCGGAGCGCAAAGTCTGAGCGGAGGAAACCTCCGCTCAGACTTTGTAAGAGAGGGTAAAGAGATGGTTTTTCCCTTTTCCCATTAACCCTTTCCCATGCCTCATGCACAATACTGCTTGTGGGATAAAAATTCCCCAACTTTCAATAAATTAAAAACTCCACAGGTACATTTTGCTCGGTATGATATTTGATCTGCAAGCATTTACCGAGTAAAAACTAGCTATGACCCAGAACTACCGCATTACCTTACTCTCCGGCGATGGCATTGGCCCTGAAATTATGGCAGTAGCGGTAGACGTACTGAAAGTCGTAGGGAAGCAATTTGATATTGAGTTTGAATTCCAAGAAGCGCTGATTGGCGGTGCAGCGATAGACGCTACAGGCGAACCTCTGCCATCTACCACCCTAGATACCTGCCGCAATAGTAATGCTGTATTACTCGCTGCTATTGGTGGTTATAAGTGGGATTCTCTACCATCTCATTTACGCCCAGAAGCAGGTTTATTGGGACTTCGCGCCGGATTGGGACTATTTGCCAATTTGCGCCCAGCAAAAATTTTGCCTCAGCTAATTGATGCCTCAACTTTGAAACGCGAAGTTGTGGAAGGTGTAGATATTATGGTAGTGCGCGAACTCACTGGTGGAATATACTTTGGGAAACCCAAGGGGATTTTTGCCACGGAAACTGGTGAGAAGCGTGGTGTGAACACAATGGTTTACACAGAATCGGAAATTGAACGCATTGGACGGGTGGCATTTGAAGCGGCGCGAAAACGTGGTGGAAAGCTCTGTTCGGTGGATAAAGCGAATGTATTAGAAGTATCTCAGTTGTGGCGCGATCGCATCACCCAACTTTCTCAAGAATATCCAGATATCGAACTTTCTCATTTATACGTCGATAATGCTGCTATGCAACTAGTACGCGCTCCTAAGCAGTTCGATACTATCGTTACAGGAAATTTGTTTGGCGATATTCTTTCTGATGCTGCTGCCATGCTCACAGGTAGCATCGGGATGTTACCCTCTGCTAGTTTAGGTGCTTCTGGGCCTGGCGTCTTTGAACCAGTCCACGGTTCTGCCCCAGATATTGCAGGACAAGATAAAGCAAATCCCCTAGCACAGGTTTTGAGTGCGGCGATGATGTTGCGCTACGGTTTAGACCAGCCAAAAGCCGCAGATCACATTGAACAAGCCGTATTCCAAGTTTTAGAACAAGGCGATCGCACAGGGGATATAATCTCTCCAGGAAAAAATCTTTTAGGTTGCCGCGCTATGGGCAATGCACTGATTAAGGCTCTTGAGGAAAAATAATTTTTAGTCTTAACCAGGCGATTTGGCAACCTTGGCTAGAAGTTTCGGGTAGACTATAGGGAAATCTAGCAATCATATAGCAGTCGATAGTGTACGCATTACGACAAGGACAAACAAATTTTACTGCCCCTAAGAATCAGCCTCCTTTGATTGATCCCGCCGTAATCAGAGCCGCTGGGCAAATCTACTACACCCACTGCGAGGTTCATCCCGAAATAGCTGGGCAACCTTCAGGTGTAGCAATTAATCGTGTAACTCATCGAGGTAAGGTAATTTTTACTAACCAACCAGTCCTCTTACCTCAAGAATGCTTTGTGCCATTGAATCAAATAGAGTCGCACATGTATTAGTCAACAGTCAACAGTCAACAGTCAACAGTCATCAGTCATCAGTCATCAGTCAAAATTTATTAACCCTCGACAAAGGGCAAAAAATCAAGGACAAATGACAAAGCGCAAAGTCTGATCTAAGGAAGCCTTAGCTCAAACGCCAGTGACGCTCCTGGGTCGCTACCGCTACGCTAATGCACAAGTCGGGGAACCCGCCCAAGCAACTGGCTCAACTTTGTAACAGAAGACAAATGACAAAGGACAAATGACTACATGAACATTTTGATGGTCGTCTCGGCGAGTGTCATTGTTTTTACATTAGGTGCATCTATTGGTAGCTTTATCAATGTTGTTGTTTATCGGCTGCCTGCTAGGTTGTCGATTCTTTGGCCTCCTTCTCGCTGTCCCCATTGTTTAAACCAGCTAAAAGCCTACGATAATGTTCCAGTGCTGGGATGGGTATGGTTAAAAGGGCGATGTCGATATTGCAAAAGCAAGATTTCTGTCCGTTATCCAGTGGTAGAAGCGATAACTGGCATAGTATTTTTACTTATATTTTTTATATTTAAAGTTTCAATTTTAACCATAAGCTATTGGGCTTTTTGTAGTTGGTTATTGGCATTATCGCTCATAGACTTAGATACGATGACCTTACCCAATGCACTTACTCAGTCTGGTTTGGTAGTAGGGATTATATTTCAAATGGTGGTTGGTTTTTTACCAGAGGCTAGCCCGGAGGCATTGGTAAACCACCTGATGAAGGCAATAGTTGGTGCGGTATTGGGGTTATGGCTGTTTGATGCGATCGCAATAATTGGTTCAATTGCCTTTGGTAAAGTGGCGATGGGTGCAGGTGACGCCAAATTAGCAGCTATGATGGGAGCTTGGTTAGGATGGAAGTATTTGCTCCTAGCTAGTTTTATTGCCTGTGCGCTGGGAGCGTTAGTGGGTAGTGGTGCAATGATGCGATCGCGACAGTTAGGACAAAAGATGCCTTTTGGGCCTTTTCTGGCTTTAGGATCTGTAATTACTCTATTTGGCGGCGAAGCTATTTTATCTAGCTATCTGAGGTTATTTTTTCCAGCATCGTGAGTACTGGGGGAATTTCTCAAAAAGTTGAAATGGGTTGAAATTCGCTGAGCGAACAGAGCAGTTCTTGAGCAGGGAGGCTGGGGAAGCAAATACAAGAATAAGAGATAGCAAACGCTTATACTCTATATCCAGTAAGAATTTGAGCTATTTGGTCAGACTTAAAATAATTCTCTTTTCTCCCCCAGTTCCCCCAGCTTCCCCAGCCCTCCTTTTTGGTGAAAAACCTAATCCCCATTCCTCATCACTTATTATCTGCTCATGATTGTAACTTGCATTACCCCATCTGCCCTTCAGATTTTGGTAATATCAGGCTGTGACTTGTATTACCCTCTTAACGACGATTACCCGTTGGCAAGCACAGCTAATGCAACAGATGCTCATTGCTCATGATTTAGCAACACGAATGATCAATTTGGGTGCAAAGGGTACAGCATCCTATTTGGAGGTTGGTATTCTCATGGTGTCAGTACGTTCACATAATAAGTCCTCTAAAAGACGAGCAAGAGACTTGTATTGGCATGAGTATTTTCGTTAAGCTGGCAACCAAAGATGCAAAATAATGTCTGAATTGCTTACAAACGTAATTTGACGATGTAGTCAAGACAAATGAGTGAGACGCACTCAAAAAGCGCGTCTTTACAAGAGTCAAGAGTCCAATTTAATTGGACTTTAGGCTTTTTACCTTAGACTCCTCATAGCGGCTTGACCTATTTTCTACCACATATCCCTTGAATAAAATAAAAATGGCGAACAACGAAGAATCACGCGGTTTAAAGTCTCTATTTGATTGGTTTGCAAATCGACGTAAATCAGGCTCTACCAGCCTCGAACGCCAAGAACGTGAAATTGCTGATGGGCTATGGCATAAATGTTCTAAATGCGGTGTATTAACATATACAAAAGACCTAAGAGCAAATCAAATGGTTTGCGTAGAATGTGGTCATCATAATCGAGTTGACAGCGATGAACGCATCCGTCAATTGATTGACCACAATACCTGGAGAGCGATGGATGAGCATTTACGTCCAACCGATCCGCTGCAATTTCGCGATCGCAAACTATACAGCGATCGCCTACGGGAAACCCAAGATAAAATTGGTTTATTAGACGCTGTTAAAACAGGTTTGGGTCAAATCAATGGCTTGCCCATTGCTCTTGGGGTAATGGACTTCCGCTTTATGGGTGGTAGCATGGGTTCGGTTGTGGGGGAAAAACTCACCCGTCTAATTGAGCAAGCCACTCAACGGCGTTATCCTGTTGTGATTATTTGCACCTCCGGTGGTGCTAGGATGCAGGAAGGAATGCTTTCTTTGATGCAGATGGCGAAAATCTCCGCAGCCTTACAACGCCATCAAGATGCTCGACTATTGTACATACCCGTTTTGACAAACCCCACCACAGGCGGCGTTACCGCTAGTTTTGCGATGTTGGGCGATCTCATCCTCGCAGAACCAAAAGCAACCATTGGTTTTGCCGGTCGGCGAGTGATTGAGCAAACCTTGCGGGAAAAACTGCCCGATGATTTTCAGACAGCAGAAGATTTGCTTAAACACGGTTTTGTTGATGATATCGTACCCCGTACCCAGTTAAAGAATACATTAGCGCAACTGATTTCCTTGCACCAGCCTGCACCAACCCCACCGCATATGGTGTTGTGGGAAACAATGTCTTTAAGTTCTAGCGCCGCAGAATAGAGCAGGGGGAGCAGGGGGAGAGTAGGGAGAAAATTCTACTTTGTGCCCTCATCCTCTTGGCTCCCCCTCATCTTGTCGGCTCTTGAACAAACATAAGTGGGATAAGCGCTGCTAGTCGAAATAGACTAGAGAGGATGAACAACCCTAGTAAGCCTCCAAATTCAGCAAATTGGACGATAAAGCTACCTATGGTTGTGCCCAAAGCACCACTTGCTCCAGCAACGGCAGCTGCGATCGCAAAATAGATAGACTGATTTTTAATTGGTGCAATCCCCAGTTGTATATTATTACTAGACAAGTCAATTGCTGCGCCAGTACCTCCACTCAAAATGTGTAATAGTGGCAACCATAGCCAGAGGTCAAGGCTAGTAACACCAATCCCCAGCCACAGCAATGGTGTAACTGCAACCAAAATACCAACAAAAATAAGGATAGGACGATTACCTATCTTGTCTGCTAGTTTGCCCCACAGGATGAGCATTAGTAGATTCGCCCCCGCCTGAAGGCTACTATAAATAGTCACCCAACTCACATCAATATCCAGCGTCTCCAGCATGTAAAAATTAAAAAAAGGAGCGCTGAGATTAATAGCAAGCATCCATAAGCCGAAATAAAGCAGGAAGATTAAAAAGTTAGTGTTTTGCCCGATGCTGCTAATTAACTGCTTTTGGGAAGTAGGCAGCTGTGGCAAACAGATTGATTCATGTATCTCATAAGATTTATTCTTTGCAACGTCTAACTGGATCTCACTTTGAGATAACTTAGCAAACCTGAGTTCGGGTTAAAGATAAGAAGGCAAGAGCCACTCCAGTTGAAGACTAGGTTTCTTAGGTTGATGACAATAAGCGATTAATCCGCATAAAACGTTAACACAAAAATTAACGGGGCTGCGAT
>NZ_VJXY01000067.1 GCF_014831675.1 Komarekiella delphini-convector SJRDD-AB1
CAAGCAATACCGATGCTGATTGGCGAACTGGCAAAGAAATCAGGTCTATCTGTTGATTGCATTCGCTTCTATGAAAAGAAGGGACTGATTGACTCTGCCTTAATCCGCCGTAGAAGTAATAACTACAGAGACTATGCACAGTCCAGTCTGGAACGATTGGTTTTGATTCAGCAAGCCAAACGACTGGGATTCACGCTGGTAGAGATCCAAGAATGGGTTAGAGATTTTGAAAGTAATAAGCTCACAGTTGAGCAAAAGCAGAGCCTTCTAGGCCGCAAGCTTGAACAGATTGACGAACGAATTGAAGAATTAAAGATGATGAAAAGTTATCTTGCACAGAAACTAGCTCGTTTACATGAATAAGAGGATATTTAGAAAGTAGCAACAGCAGCAGTAGATAAGAAAGCTTCCTGAAGATTAAGCTGTTTTCTTACTTTTGGAAATTGGCGATCACTCCCTGGTGCGACTGTGCAAGAAGGGAAAACAGCATTGGCGGCTCTAAACCTTAATAACACTTCATTATGGCAACCCAAGTAAGAACTAAGCTTTAACATTTCTTACTTTAAGGTTTCTAAGCATTTTTCCCCTCTGCTGCATGGCGGCGGTTGCCCAATTTTGCAACTCACCTCATAAATTTCTTAGTCAGGTACTCGTATTTTCTACAAAATTACTGTACCCTGTTTATTCTGTGCAATTTCCCAGCACTCAGCTGCATTGCTACTTCTGACAGTTTTCTCAGCATCAAGTCGACAGTTTCTCTTTTTTGCAAATCCCTTTTGACACCTTTTATGGACAGAAAAATTATCAAAAAATCTGAAAAGCTTACTCTCAAACAGATGAAGGCAATCGAAGAAGCCGAAGACCAACTTCTTCAAACTGAAAGTGTTAATTTTTCACCTCCTATAGTTGACGAAAAACCAGTAATCATTCCAGAACTGCGAGAACCTGACTATATTCCATTCCTTGACAACCCTCCAGTTCAATCCGTTGGTAACTCTGGCTGGCAGGTTTCTGATATTTGGCGGGATATACGTGTAGATGATTTCTGCGGGTGAAGTGCAATCGCCTCACAAACCTAGCCCAAGATTGGTTTTACTCTGCTAGTGATTACGCTTTTTGTGAACAGTGGGGTCAACTAACCGATGTGATTGCTCAGGCTCACTTGTTGGAGGAAACGGATTGCCAGCAGTTGACGTTACTTCTAATCCTGTGCCTTCTCCATTAGAATTGATTAGTTCGTACTGTCCACTTATAGGAGTGCGTTCGCCTGAACTATACAAAGAGGATGGACGCTCTTGAGTTAGTTCATCTGACTGCTTTAACTGTGCAGTACCAGCACTATAGTTTAGAGTAAACTGGCTTCTAATTTCAAAGCCTGGAAGATAACCACCTTGGTACGGTATTTCTGATAACTGGCCGAGATTTCCTTTAATTTGTGAAATTGGTTTGAGCAATTGTGAGTTGTCCTTGCTCCAGATAATAATTTGTGTATCTAGCAATTCTTGAAACACAAGAGCGTGGAGCGTCGCTTCATCTGGGGGTGTTTGGCTGTCTACAACAATCGATAAATTGAGAGTTAACAAAAGTGCCGTTTGTACTTCTAAAAAATTATTATTAGAAGTAACTTGCGTAGAATACTGGTCTACATGAAAACCAAACAAGGCTTTAAAATGCAAAAAGTTCTCTGTTTGGAGTTGCTCCCTTAAATATGGTAGTAACCCGGTATCTGGGTCTGATAGGATTTGGCGAACGATTGGCATTTGTGTCATCAGTACTCTGCAAGTTTTGAATTAAAAGCAATGTTTCCTAACAATCTGACTTAATTAAGCACTTTTGAGCATCCATTAAACTGGCGAAAGTTAGCTCAATCGCTCTACTGATTTACTTCAAACATCTTTCATGCTGTTTTCACACCTGGGATGATTTCATCCAGCATCATAATTTAGCAAGTTCAACCTAGTTAATTTCTTGACTTGAGGGAGCGCAATCAGAAGTAGACAGTAGTTAAAATATTCTGTTATCCTTCAAGGGTAGTTAAGTAGCTAATAATTATTCGCCATTGTTAAATTAACTTGGAGTCCCAGGTATAAAACCCTATTTTATCAGGAACTCTATTAAATCGTCCGGTACGATGACCTCGTGATAATTCATTTAACACCTTGTTCTTAACCTCCCTGGCATCAGATGCATTCAGTTCCCCATAAATTCCAGTGATTACTTCTGAAACATTGAAGACTTTGCCCGAATTCTCTTCTAAAAAAGTAGACAAGGCGTCAATTAGGAATTGACCTTCATAAGTTATGAGCATTGGTATCTCTTTAGGCTGCGGCGGCTTTATTGGTTTATTATTTTTGCGCTTTGCTTGAGGTGATGAATTTTTAGTTTTATCTTTGGAAAGTAAAGTCAAAGAGAGAGTAAAATACCCCGGTTCTCCAGGCACACTGAACCATTTATTGCTTTCCTTGCCCTGAGTCAGCGAAGATTGAACTCTACCTTTTACCACCTTAAATACTTCTGACTCTAGCTCTCCGTAGAGCGATCTCACTATAAAATCGATGTGGACACTTGTGCCAATCTCTTCTGCTAAAAGCTGCTCAATTGCTTCTGGGCGAGTTAGAGATTGATATTGGGGTAGCATGGGAATATCTACTTTGTAGAGCGATCGCTCCTGAATCGATGTGTTTATTAACGGGAATAGTGGAGACTCTGGTAGTTCAGAGGTCAGTGCTGCATCAGGCTTTTCATCTGAGCGAGTTTCAATGAGCGGGAATATAGGTGATTCTGGTAATTCAGTCAGTTTATCATCCGCATCAAGGGCTTCAGGCTCAGAGTCATCTAATTTCAGAGGTTCTAGAGGAATATCTTCAAAATGGTCATTCTTAGATTCATCAGCGAAGAATATTAACGACTCTTCTTGTTTTTGAGGAGTGGATTTTTCCTGTTTCAAAGAAGAAGTTTTTGGCCAATTAGACAACAAAGCTTCGACATGAGTGAGACTATCTTTGGACTGGGTATATAACCTTTCATACTCTTCAACTATCGGTGCGTAATAATCCCGCAATTTTAAAAGGGCTTCTAAAGCACTTTCGGGAGGTGATAATGGCAAGGGAATATTCATAAAACTTTAAGCTACTATCAGTTGGTTCATTTATTTGATGCTATTAACAAGTTGGTAAGAAAAATCCTAATTAGGGAAAAACAACTAAAAATTGCCAAGAATCGAATACCTCCAAAAGTGGACTGGTACTAAAACATAGAATTGGTCATTGAAGCAATCCGCTTGGATAAACTACTCTGATAGTAGCAGCCATTTTTGTCAGGCTATGTTTTATGACACAGAAGCAAACCGTTAATGGTATTGTTGAATCCGTGCTTTATGTTGAAGACTTAGAACACTCAGCTAAGTTTTATCAAGATTTATTTGGGTTTGAGATAGAGATTAGAGATGACATGATTTGTGTACTTCGAGTGCCCAATAGCCAAGGCCTGATTCTATTTCCTAAATGTATTGCTCAACAACCAGGCAGGACAACATCTCCTGTAGGCAGGATAAAGGGGATGATTCCTCCTCATGGTGGTAGTGGTCGTTTACATATAGCATTTTCAATAGCAGCTTCCGAGCTAGAATTTTGGGAACAACAACTAGCTGACCGAGGTATACCTCTTGACAGCAAGGTTTCTTGGCAACGAGGTGGCTGGAGTTTATATTTCCGCGATCCGGATCAACATCTTCTAGAGTTGATTACTCCAGGATTGTGGACATTTTACTAATGCTGACACTAACAAAACTTAATTCTTTTTGTGTATGGACAAACTAATTAAAGAATCAAAACTTGCCTTCGATGATATAGGAACAGGTTCACCTGCTTTACTCTTATTTCCAGGGTGGTGTGCTGATCGGGGAATTTTGGCAGCACTTATGGAAGTCGAAAGTAAAAAGCGAAGAGTTATCAATATCGATTTACTCGGACATAACGAATCATGGTGTCCAGAGTCAGACTTTAGTAGCGAGGATATAGTTTGTGAAACAATTAAGCTTGTAGATTCACTTAACATAGATGAATTCGTTACAGTCTCAGTAGCACACGCTGGATGGATAGCAATTGAACTGAGGCGTAGATTGGTTCATCGTGTTTCAAAGATGGTTTTTCTAGAGTGGATCATTATTGAACCACCTGAGATTTTCTTTGAGACTTTGGCTAAGATGCAAAAGCCCGAAGAGTGGCAAAGTTCCCGTGATGCATTATTTGCAGCTTGGTCGTTAGGTGATCCTAACCTTGTTAAGCCTTTTCTTAGATTTATGGCAAATTACGACTTTGACATGTGGGCGCGTGCAGGTCGAGAAATAGGCAAATCGTACAGAGAATTTGGTAGTGCTTTACGCTCTCTTGAGACGCTTGCTCCATCTCCAACAGTGCTTAATATTTACTCGTCAACGCAAATTAAAAATCTTTATTCTCAACCAGATGACACTAAATATTTTGAAGCACAACAAGTTTTTGCAAATAAATATTCCTGGTATCACATTTATAGATCAACAGCTAAGAGTCATTTACCTTCTGTTGAAGTTACACAAGAAATCGCAAATGCAATTGAAAGCTTCCTTTCTAATACTGCATCATAATTTTCATCTGTGAATGTACTCCAAAATAGCTTGAGCCTATCTTAATGAATAAGAACTTTCACAAAAACTATATGTGTAATGCTCTCTAGGTTTAGTAAAGCTAACAGACCTTAATTTTAAATTAATGACCAACTCAATATTAAAGCTCTAGCCCCTGTTGCCGTTTGCGCTTCTTTTGTTGGGGTTGTTCGCCTTGCTGTAACTCCTCATTCCAATCAGTAGTTTTCGGTTTCTTTCTCTTAGCACGAGGTAGCATTTGCTTAATAATTCGTGCTGCCTCATCACCAGTTTCCGAATTATCATAAGCCAGTTCTACAGTGGGAATAGTTTTTAGAAATTCCACTGGTAGACTTTGGGGGCTATCGGCAACTAAATACATGGTTCTTGTTTGTGGCTCTTGCGCTGGTTTTGTCAACTCAATTGTGGAAAGGGAGATGGCATCAATAGGAGACTTACACAAGACTACTCGTTTCACTTCATCAGTTGGTTTGCCTCCCATGCGGAACCAAAACCAGCCCGAAGTTCGTTTAGTTCCTTTCTCGTAACCCATGAAGGTGTTCTCTTCACCTCGTGTCCCTCGCAAGAATGCCCCGTTAACCTGTTCATCTAACGAACGCATTACAAACACAGCATTTTGTTGTTCATCAGCGTAAATAAGACCTCGCTCTTTAAGAGCCTGAATCAAGTTTGATGGTAATTTTCGCTTATTGGTCAAGTAATGGTACACAACTTGCCACTGAGTTTCGTCAGCAAGCGGAGGTGAAAATTGTGGTACTGGTTCAGTAGCCGCGATCGCCTTCGCCTCAATCTTGGCTTTATGTGCCGCGGCTCTTTCTATGCCTGTTTCCCCGAAACGATCATGAAGCCATGCGATCGCGCCTCGAAAATTGCACTGGTTAACGTGCATCACTAAGTCAATAGAACCGCCACCGCCCTTTTCTTGACTAGGGTGAAAGTCGTAGAACTTAGAATCACCACTAATACTAATAATGTGACCCAGACCACGCCATCGCCGCAATTGTTTAGTGTCACGGTCTAATCCCAACTGCCACGCTACATCTTCTAGAGGTAAATCTCGCAGTTGGTCTAATTGCTGTCTTGTTAGATAGTTTTCTGTTACTAACTCAACTGCACGTTGTTCTGTTTGTTGACGTGATTCCTGGGCAGCTAGAGCATTTTGAGCAGCTCGTTGAGATAATTGCCGCGTGAATTTTCGATCTGCCAGCTGGTGGTTAATTGCCCCAATTGCTGAATCTGCCTTGATGCGCTCAAATAACTGTTGTGCAGTTTCTCCCGGCAAGGGGGCGAGTCGGTCTAATTCCAGCATTAAGGGTTCGCTGTTGACCGCTTGGTAATATTCCTTAACTTTAGTATGTGTCGCTTGACTGCCTTTGATCCCCCGTGAGATGCCCAAGGGCCCAAGAGCAGCAGCGTAGGAGTCCTGGAGCTTGGACATTTTAATACTGGCTTGTCTGCCGTTGCCGCCAAACATCTCCTTGTGCGACAGTTTTTTGGTGCGGTCATTGATTGGCACGACATAAGCGTGAATGTGGGGTGTCGCTTCATCTAAATGTAACTCTGCTCGGATGCACTTATCGCCGTAATTCTCCTGCAACCATTTTTTAGAAGCATTGGCGAAATCCCACATTCTTTGGTCATCCCACTCACCTGCTAACGATGGATCACTAGGACGAAAGTATTCTGGGGAAGCTGAGAGGAAAATATCACTGCACAGAACTGCATCTTTTCGAGGTGGACTTTTGGTGGCGATCGCAATCTTGGCTTTCACCAATTCTTCTAGGGGTGGTTCCCCCAGATTGCCGATCAGTCTAATATTAGTTTTAGTGCGATCGGCATTTGGTGTATCTTGAAGTCGAGCAGTGTGTGCTTCACTGCCACCAACATTACCAAAGGATTTTAGTTTTTCTACACGTAGGATTGCAAGAGCTACCATTGATTTTTAACACGACTATCTTGGGTTGCATCCGACCCCGAAGGGCGAACGACTTTTGCGTTTTGAGCACAGCGAAAAATGGCGCAAGCCACCCGCAGGGCGCGAAAGTGAAGTGAGTACACCATACATGGTACACCCACCGAAATTACCTTTTACCCACCACCGCCACACCACCGAAAAACTCATTAGTACCACTAAAAAACTCATTTGCACCACTCTTGAATTTGTCAATTACTTATTATTTTTTTAGCTTTTTACTGTTTTTTGCACCACTAAAAAACTCATTGATATCACTAAAAAACTCATTAATACCACTCTTCCCCTCACGGTATATTAATAGTGTGTTTTAATACAATTGAGTATTTGGTTACTTGTCATGGCTACACAAAAAAATAAAGATGTTGAATTACCCAGAATCAAACGCAATATCAATTCTCGGTCTGGAAAAGTTATTCACTATTTATTAACTCATGACTCAGACAAAGCTGCCACAGAGTTAGCGATGGAGGCAAATAACTCTTATTGGTTAGTTGAAGCCTTGTCTGGTTTAGTTGGACAAGAGGAGTTAAACAAAGCTTGTTGGTGGGCTATCGACTCTTTAGTAGCAAAGCTAATTAAAATTATGAGGATTGGAGGTATTGAGAGATTGCCAACGTCTTACCAATTACTTTTAGGTACAGATGTTATTTCCAGTTCTATCTCTACTACTAAATCTGATAACGCTCTCGCTACAAATAATAGTTCACAACAGCAGTTGAATCAGGATGGTGATTATAGTGAAAATAATAATGATGCAGAAAATGAAGATGATGACGACTGGAATATGAATATCCAAGCAACTCCAGAAATGATTGCAGCTGATTTAGCACTTCAACAAAAGGGATAAAATGACTGCTTTAAACCAATCTGATCCGATTAAGCTCGTTGTGACTTGTGACTTGGGCGCTAGCCTCAATAAGATACTCGCTCAAATCTATCCTGATGGCATACCGTTCGTTATAACGCTGAGTCCAGAAGTTGCAGATGTAGAGAAAGAGTCTGTCCTCGGTTTAGCTGTAGAAGCTTCTGCTCAAAATGCAGGTTGGGTAGGGATAGGTTCGGAGTACTACGTTTTGGGTGATTTGGCTAGAACTGTCTTTGCTGGGACATCTGCTGTTCGTGATTTAAAATACCAGTATGCTCTCCCTAAACTGGCTAGTTTAGTGTGGTTGGCTTGTCGTCATTTTAAGGTAGAAGAGGCTGAAGTTTATGTATACTTGCTCCTACCTCCTGGGGAAAAAAAAGATGGTGAGAAATTAGGTAAACAGTTGTACCTTGCACTGAAGCAAGGAATCATGACACCAACTGGGCGATTAAAGCTTAGACAACGTAATTTCTATGTTTCTAATGAAGGTGCGGGTATTCTCTCGCATCGTTCGCAGACTTTGGCTGGCGCTTATTCTCGACAGAGAATCGGAATGCTAATGTTGGGTTATCGCAACGCAAGTTTTATACTTATTGAAGGTGGAAGCCAAACTCTAGCAGAATCTACTGATTTGGGGATGAATTGGTTAGTAGAACGATTTGTGAGTCGTACTGCGGTTGGCTTATCTTCATCTGATTCAAGGGTTACAAAAGCTTTAGTTTTAGCTGCTGTTGGGGAGTTCAATGATCTACGCTCTTTATCACGTAAAACAAAATCGGCTGACATAGATACTGATTTGGCGAACTTTCAAGAATCCTTAGACCTTGTGCGTCGAGAGTATTGCCGCGCTTTGTTACGGTGGATTAGGAATATCGCGTCCGTAGATGAAATTCTGATTTGTGGGGGTACTGGAGAATTCGTTCACAAAGAACTGACGGAGTATTTTATCCAAGAACAAATACCTGTCGTCTGGAATGGTGGGGTAAAAATTCCGGCGAATCTAGATACTAAGAATTTAGGAAATAGACTGGCTGATGTTTGGGTTTCCCATCTAAACCATATTGAGATGCTAGATGCCAACTTTAGTTACGAACGCTCCTCACCGTTAATTCCCCAACCATTAGCCAAACCATTACCAGAACCACAGCCGAAACCAGAACCCGAAGTGAAGAAAACGCTTCTTGAAACGCGGCCTAATCATGATCCTTGGAAAAACTTTTTACCAATGAAGGAAGGCATATAAATATGGATAGTACAGAGCAACTGGCCCAAGAGGCAAAACAACAGAGTTTTGATCAAAGATCTGTAAACATATTCGAGAGTGTTTACCAAGATGCAGGAGTCACAAGCATCAAAAATATGAGCATTACAGACAGCGATCGCATCTTATCGGTATTAGCTCAAGAACAAGCCACACCCGAATTTATTAGAGGATTTCTCGCTCATGGATGGCAGCAAGGCATACCAGTTGAGATAGTTCAACATATTCTCTCTAGCGATCAAGATGGGGATGGGCGTACTCTTGCACAAGAATTATTTACTGACGGGAGTGATCCCTTTGAACCAGACGTACCAAAGTCCCAATACCGACATCAAAAAGCCCAAGAATTGGAACTATAGATAAATAACGCGCAAAAGTTCAGATTTTACGTTATTTAACTATAGTTAATTTGAGAAATTTCCTAAAAACAACTCACTTTAGTTAGGTGAAACTCTTAACTAAAGTGAGTAGACTTTTAGAAGATTTTGATTATTTGGGAGGAGAAAAGTGTGAGTAAGATACTAGTAAAGCCTGAAAATGATGTAGCAGTTGACAATAGAAATTTATTTACTCATCAGAACAGTAGGGAAGATTTAGAAGCCTTAGTATTTCAAAAACTTCACTCTGGAGAAGATACTACCCAGGCAATAGCTTTTCTGTCCTACTTAAAAAGTACAGCCTTAGAGAAAGAGCAACACAAACGGTTACAGCAAGAAGTGCAAGAGAAGTCAGTATTTAACTCTTTACAAAGAGTAATGATTACTGCCTTCGCCATTCTTGGTATGATTGCATTCTTCGACAGGGTATTTAATGCCCAAGAATTATCTAAAGCTGGCGTAACACCACCGATTGTGGAAAGACAGCGTTAAAGAAGAATACAGAATCTAGAATTCAGAATGTAATCAAACATACCTAAACACATTTTTAGCTCCTGAATTCCGGCTCCTGACTACTGAATTGTTTTTCACTAAAGGTATTGCTTTCGATAATTTTGACCTGATAACTTTTTGGATTTTCTTTGTGTCCATTGCCAAATAGGAGTAAGTCGCTCAATACCTTGAAACAATTCCTGACTCGTAGTGTTATTGGTATATCTGGCAATGAGATTCGCCAAAACCCGCAAACAGCGTAAAGGCTGGCTCTTTACTTGCTCCTCTGCAAAACGTAGTACTATCCAATTGGCATCGACAAAACATTTGTTGCGGTAATCATCCATCCCCACGCAGTGAATCTGTTCTCCACTAAAACTAAATGGCTCATCAATCTCCAAATCTATGTGCAAGTTTGTATTTGGTTCCACGACAACAAAATCAGCGCTATAAGGGCGATCATGACAAGGGGGTGAAAACTGCTGCTGGGATGAAGCACACGACCCAAAGTGATGTTGCAGTATTTTGCCAAACTCCAGTTCCGAAGCGCCCAATCGCGTGCTTTCGTTTGATTCTGAAGGTAGAATCAATGGCTGAAATTTGCCTGATTTAACGCCATCAGGCACAAATATTATCGGATAACAAGGACGATTAGGATGATTACTCATGGCTGATTTAGTTTCTCAATTGTTTAATCTGATTGAACAACAAAACCCTCTGGTTGCAGTGGAGTCTCCATCACAGGAGAGAATAAGGTTACTTGAAAAACTCACGAGTGAATGTGCCTTAAGAAATATTAACTGTTATATATGGATGCTAGAGGATGACCAATTATATCGATTGCAGATAGATGGGCAGCAATTGAGCTTAGAACAACTAAGTGAATATAAGCCCAACACTTTCAAGAATGTACGCGAAGATTATTTTGAAGTTCTAAGATTTTGGAAAACGACTTCTCTACAAGGGATTCTGATACTGGAGGGAATATTTCCCTGGATTAGTCAGGCGACTATTGACTCTGATTTTTTCTTGACTGCGGAGTGGATTAAGTCGGCGCTGATCAACTTGAAACTCTACAATCAAAATTCCCATAAAACAGCCATATTGTTAGGGCCAAATGCCAGTCTCTCATCTGATATAGCGGCTCTAATTCCTACTATTACTCAAGAACTGCCCACAGTGGAGAAAATTAATGTCCATTTAGAGTCAATCCTGCCCACTACATACAGCTCCATAGAAATCAATGAAATAGCCAACGCCTCTGTAGGAATGTATTTGGCAGATATTGAAATAGGTCTTAGGAGTGCGATCGCTGTTGAAATTCAAGAAGTTTCTTTAGCGGATAAAATCTCTAATGAAAAAATTAACCTACTTAAGAGAGTCTACAACATCGAATTTTTCCAACCTTCGGCTCACGCAGTTGGAGGATTAGAACTGATGCAAGGAGTGTTTAAGAAATACAAACGTTTGTTAACACCCTTAGCCAAAGCGTACAATCTTAAGCTACCAAAAGGGGTGTTATTAGTAGGGCCACCAGGAACAGGAAAATCCCACTCTGCCAAAGCTTGCTCCCAAATCTTGGGATTTCCATTGATTGTTTTGGAGTGGAGCAGTTTTCGTAGTTATGGTAATCAGGCAGAATATAAGCTCAAAAAGTTACTGGGCTTGGTAGATCGGATTAATCGTGTACTTCTGTATTTGGACGACTTTGATAAGGGATTCGCCGGAGATGATGATCTGTCCCGACGACTGGCAGGAATGCTACTGACTTGGATGCAAGAACGGACTAGCGAAGCAATAGTGATAGCTTCAGTTAACAATTTAGACTACTTGCCCCCGGAACTGACTAGAGCCGGACGATTTGATGATATCTTCAAAGTCGATTTGCCAAACAATGGAGAACGCTATGAAATATTCAAAATTCACCTGGGACGCTTTGATCAACGCTTCCTTAATGGAGGAGATGCTTTTACTGAACAAGAATGGCGTCGGTTACTCAAAGAAACACATCGCTGTGTCGGCGCGGAGATTCAAAACATTGTGGAAAGGGCCGCAGCCAACACTTTCTGTGCGATGTTTCCCACTGATGTACCGCTAACTAATGAGCCGACTGTTTTAGAAATTACACTCTCGTCTCTGTTAGAAGCAAGGCAGAATATTAATCCTTTAGCCATCAGAGAAGCTGATAAGGTTGAGAGAATGCGAAACAAAGCCTCCTTACAGGGATTACCATCTAGCCCTGTTGATGACTCCGTTTACAGTAATGGCAATGTCAATATCTTTAGTTGATTATGTTTTCCCTCTCGCTCAAAAGCAATCCTTATGCTTTTGTTTTTAAGGTCATCAAAATCATTGGGCCAGTTTTAGGTTTGTCATTGATTGTAGGAGCGCTTGCTAACGGGTATTTGCAAAACTCTCCTCAACAACTACCTATCAAATATAAGCTGATTCAGGGAGAGCGTACTTTTTACCTAGAGTCAGCCTCACTACCAGAAGAGTTATACAAAGGATTAAAATTTCGGACTTTTTTGCCAAGCAATAGGGGAATGTTATTCGATTTAGGTAGACGACATACTAATGTAGGCTTTTGGATGTACAAAGTCCAAATCCCCCTTGACATTGTTTATCTAGATGATGGTGTAGTAACAAAGGTGATTAATAATGCATCCCCATGTCCAAAACAACCATGTCCTGTATACTATGCTCCTACTGCAACTCATGTTTTGGAACTTAGGGCAGAACAAGCTAATCAAGTTCATATCCAACCAGGGAGAAAGCTAAAACTTTTACCATTAAAAAAACAGTAGTAAGAATAGAGCAAAACAAACTAAGAGTTATACAGGCTTATTTACTCTGATAAATAATTGTAAAAGTGTATTCTTGCTTCATAAGTTACAGGAAGCATAGTGGTTTAATATTTAAGAGAACCAGCAGTGTAGTAACACCATGATCCGCATAGTAATTATTGAAGGGCAACCTTTTTTACGAATAGGACTGGTCAATGCAATATCACAGTTTATTTTGCCCACGATGGAGGTATGTGGGGAAGCAAGCTGTGAGTCAGAAGGGATAGAGCTAATTGCAAAAACCTTGCCAGACATTGTTTTACTAAATCTGGATTTGCCAGGCATGGGAGGGATTGAAGTTACAGCAGCTATTAAACAAAAGTTCAAGTGCAAAGTAATTATCTTGGCAAATATTGCCGACCCAGAAGTTGTGGCTTTAGCCTTAGATTCGGGAGTAGATTCGTATTTACTTGCTAGCTCCGACTTAGAAACTCTCAAATATGCAATTGTCAAAACTTATGAAGGTCAGGTTTGGATAGATCAAAAAATGTCAAGAACCTTTTTTGCTAGCAAGTATCAGAAGCCAAAAAAGCCTTTGAACAAGGGAAAAAAGTTTGGTATTACGTTGACAAATACTGAGATCCGAACACTTAAATTGATGGCAAGAGGGTTATCAAATGAGAAAATAGCAGAAATCCATAATGTTTCACTAGGCACAGTCAAGTCTTGTGTTTACACAATCAATCAGAAGTTAGAGGCGCGGAACCGTGTTCAAGCAATCATCCGCGGTATTCTATTCGGATACTTGAGTTACAACACAATCATTCTTGAAGCATTGTCTAATGATCTCAACATTCAATAATGGTGGCTTCCAAGCTCTGAGCAGTCCTCTTTGAGGTGGGTATAGAGGTCTAAAGGAAAGTGCGCGAAAGCTTGTATGCCTTTCTAACCCTGCACCGTACACTTCTATACACCGATTTTTGGGGAACTATTCTTTTTAGACAACTACAGTAGGAGATAAAGATTAGTGATTTTGTCAAAAATTCAAAGTACTGTAACAGTACTAGCCTTTTCATTCGTTGTGACATCTTGTCAAGCAAAAACAGTTGATGCACAGACCAATACATTGATGAAAAAGGTCGTAGAAATAGTCAAGAATACACCTCCACTTCACAAAGTTAGTTGGAAGGTATGTGGTGTAGAGAAAATCCTATCAATGAATCGTAGTCTCAAAAATCAATGCCTTGAAGAAAGTCAGGTAGTCTGGGGGCCTGCTACTCAACACCAAATAGTAAGAACGCGAGAGTTTACTACCGGGATAGATGTACATATATTTGCTAAATCACGAGGATGTTTAATCATGGGGAATCCAACTACTGAAGATTATTACCTTATGAAGACTTACCGCGTCGGGCCAGCAAATCAAGAAGCGACTTTGCCAAAGCCTACCGCCAATGTGAAAATTGAGCAATTATCAACCAAAGAGAAAACAGATACTATTTATAAGTTTGTTTCTGCTGGGTCAGAGCCATTTTTATTAGGAATCCGTAGCCAGTACGATTGCCAGTCTAAACCAAACTGGGATAGAAATTGAGAAATTAGGGACAGACTCGAATGGCACGCTTGTAAAGCTGGGGAGGCGGGGAGAGTAAGGAGAAATTCTTAGGTGATTCTTACTGCTGCAAACTCGTTGAATACACTTGTTTTCTTGTCTTTCCCAGCATAAGAAAGCTCCCCCTGCTCAAGAGCAGCTTGCCTCAACAAATAACGCGCACAAGCGTGCCATTCGGTACTTAAGGTTTAGCATCCCCGCTCAGAAAAGCTTTTCTCCACCCAATACTTTTGAGATGGCAGTCTATTAATACCTAAATTCCTTTTGAAGTCCATTAAATGAGAAAACGAAGAAGAAAAAGAATGATGAACGTAACTGCCGAGCAAACAAGCACTGAAGAACCAATTACTGAAGGAGTAATTACTCCTCCAGTAATTACTGGAGTAATACCAGGAGATACTCAAACCAACAGGAGATTAATTATTGTTACTGGTGACAAAGGTGGCGTAGGTAAAAGTACATTTGCTAGAGCCTTATTGCAAACATATCTAGATACTGAGCAAAACTTTGCGGCATTTGACGCTGACACATCAAATCCTCAAATCAAGAGGTTTTACGGCAATGATTGTCAAGTACTACCTTTTGAGATTTTCACTAGAGGAAAAGCTGATGCGCTTATCGATACCTTAAGGACTTTGATGTCACCGCCTTTAAAACCAGGGCAACTCGTACCAGATAAAAGTAAATCTCTGTTCTTATTAGAACTCCCGTCTCAGTCAATTCAGTATTTCCGACTGTTTGAGAAAGAAATAGGCTTCTTTAAAATGTTAAAAAATGATCTTCATGCACAAGCAACTATGATTGCAGTAATTAATCGGACAAAAGATTCAGTTAATCAATTACTTCAAATGCATGATTTTTGTAATGGACAGGTTGATTATGTAGTTGTAAAAAACTTATTTTTCGGAGAGCCAGAAGCATTTGAAAGATATGACAACTCAGCATTAATAAAAAATGTGAAACAGGAGGGTGTAAAATTACCAGAAATATATATGCCAGATTTAATAGCTCATGCTTATGATTATCTTGATGAAAATAACTACTCTTTCGCGCAAGGAATAGCACAAAACGAAAAGTTAGCAGTTAGAGGTAGAGTTAGTCGATGGATGGAGAACTTTAAGGAATCAATTACTCCAGTCAAGGATTTATTGGGACTGGAAAATGTCAACTTATAGGGGTGTAAGGGTGTAGGGGTGTAGGGGTGTAAGGACAATAACAGTTAAGGAAACCTAAAATTAATGAAAGAGCAATCTATACAATCGTACCGGGATTTAAAAGTTTGGCAAGAAGCAATGAATCTTGCTGAACTTTGTTACAGAGTTACTAAAACATTTCCTAAAGAAGAAACTTATGGGATGACTAAGCTCTTTCAGAGCGGGTGTAAGGGTGTAAGGGTGTGGGGTGTAAGGGGAGAAAACGAAGAGAGAAAATTTTGAATTAAAACCAGAGGATTAATTTATGATTTCCCTTACACCCTTACACCCCTATACCCTTACACCCAGCGCGAAGCGCTTGATATCACAAATTCGTCGTTCTGCTGTATCTATCCCAGCTAATATTGCAGAGGGCTATGGAAGAAAAACTCGTGGAGAATATATTCAATTTTTATATATAGCTCAAGGTTCTCTTAAAGAATTAGAAACACATTTATTGCTAGTAATAAGAGTAGAATTAGATTCGCCAGAAACAATTAGTACTGTTTTAAAACAATGTGAATCAGTAAGCAAGCTTTTACTATTTCTAATTCGCTCATTAGAAAATAAAGGATGATAATGCTAGGAAATTGTCATTCCCCTATACCCTGCCCCCCTACACCCCTACACCCTTATCCTAGACGCTTGATTATGACTGTAGGTGATTCTCGCGTGGGAAAGTCTACAGTTATGAGATTGTTAATTGATTTGCTTTGTGCCCAAAAGAAGCTGATTAAAATTTATGACCATGATACCCGTTATAAACTAGCTGCTTATTCCCAAATAGTTCCAATTGAAAACATAGATTTTTTTCGAGGTGGAACTGACATCATGCTAGAAGAACTCAAAGGTAATTGTGACGCGATCGCTGTTGATATGCCAGGGCAGTATTTAGATAAAGTTTGTCAATATATTCACAAAGTGCATCTATTTAAATTACTGAATGACTATAACTGGCGGTTAACTTTCTTACAACCTATTTCTCACAGATTGGATTGTCTTGATTACTTAGAGCACTTGCTGGATTCTTTTGGCGACTCTGCCGATTATGTAGTAGTTAAAAACCAATATTTTGATAAGCAGTTTAGCCAGTACCATCGTTCGGAAGCATCTCAAAAGCTAGCTGTATTAAAAGGCAGCGAGGTGATCTTAAAAGAATTAAATAAGTATAGCTATGAAACTGTAGAGAGTTTAGGTTTGCCCTATTCAGCCGTAAGTAATCAGCTTGCAATATATTCGGTATATCGAGGTTATACTTATCGCTGGGTCAAAAGTTTTCACTCTACTCTCATAAATAATTTCACTGTTAAGAATTACTTGGGATTGAATAAATCTCAACAAATAGAAGAATATGAATACACTTTCTGAAGTAGAAAAACAACGCATTCAGGAGCTTTCATCAGAGATTGGTTTTGACCCAGAAGACCCGATGTTTCAGATCATGAGCATCTTGGGTAATTTTGAGGAGATGATGATTCAATTCCCTGCTCAAATGGAGGCACTTTTAGAAGCAGGTGGATTAATGATTGACCAGAAGTTGCAATCAGCTAGCAAAAGCGCTGAGGTGATGCAACACGCAATCATCACTACAGCTGTCAAGGATGTACTGAAGCAAGAAATGCAAAGGCTCAAGCCAGGGGTATCTTTGGGAGTTGAAGCGCCGCAAATTGGTAAGGTAAAACTGGGCTTTTGGTCTATTTCTGCTATTCTTGGCGGCATGATTGGTGTAGGTGCAATGCTTGGTTCGCTCACTACTCAAAATGTAATTGCTAATTATATTAGTGATCCGCTCACTGGCGTAACTGCTAACGACATTAAGCTTTTGCAATGGGCAAAGTCAACAGAGGGTAAAGAAGCTCGGCAGTTAATTATAGACAACAGAACTGACCTTGAGGTTTGCCGCCGGGACAACCGTTTATTGGGTCGCTGTGTGGTTAAAATCAGGAAGTCCAAGTAACGAAGCTGCCCTTGTGTGTAAAACGCTTTGCTTTCTGGGCAGGAGAAAGGAGAAAGGGGAAAGGGGAAAGGGAAAATCTGTAACTTAAGTTAATTATCCTCTCTACACATCTTTATGCATAACTATAATTAATTTCTTTTAATTCCTTTTCCCCTAACCCTTTACCCTTTCCCCAATAAAAATAATGCCCAAACCAAAAGTTTTACTGGATCTCCTAGAGAAAGCCGTAGAAATCGCTATATTTATTGGCTTAATTATTCTAGCAATTTATAAATTTGATATAGATGTTATGGAAGCAACATTTTATTTGCTACTAGCAGCGATTATTTCCCCTTTCTCCAAAATCGACAAGCCAGCAAAGCGCACGCTGCTGACCTGTGGTTTTATCGGTGGAATCTTGATTGGCTATTTTCACTAATCCCCAATCTCTGGCCCTTTGTTTCTTTGATTAAGTCGCTTTTGTTGCAGGCGTGATTGTACAGATCTCTGTTGTTGCTGCTGGTCAAGGTCAGTGATTTCTTTGACTTCTTGCTGTGAAAGATTATCTTGCAAGATATTAAATTCTTTACCACTTTCTTTCTCGGCTTTGAAAGCTGGATTCGTTTGTGTGACTTGTGGATTGCTACGCTCGACGCTGACAACTTGTTTATTGTCTTGTATTTCAAGCTGGGTTTTATACCCGTTGACATCATATCCACGGATTTGATTACCCAGGCTCTTACCCTTGGTGATAATATTGTCCATCACTGTTCTGATAAAAGACTTTTTCAAGTCATCTGGTGAGCGGACTTCTAGAGGTGCTTCATTTTGCCTTTGAGTCTTACCCAAAGATTTCTCTCGTTCTTGAATTCGTTGTTGAAATTGCTCAAGCTGAGACAGCACACTTTGCTGTTTGGGCTGAGTATTCTGCGGAGATTCTACTCCAAATTTGTTCAAGTACTGAGAGAGATATTTTGTTTTTAGTTGCTGTTTATATTCTTCAAGGGGTTGACCTTTAGATAATAGCTGACCTAATTCTAAAGTTGCTTGTTGTAACTCTTGAGGAGATTTTTGGAGATGATTCGCGTCAACTGTATTAACTTTTTCTGAAGATTTGGATTCTTTTAGTATTCGGTTAAGTCGGGCAATCATCATATTATCTGAGATGATCCCAGGATTCATCTCTCTTATCTTTTCTAAAGTTGAAGATTTTCTTTCAGGCATAACTATTATTTATGAAGAGGATTAATAGAAGTTTCAGCAAAGTATAAGTAAGAATTCAAGAGCCAGAATACATCCATCAGAATAATAGAAGAATCAGGAATTAAATTGATTCGTGAATGTACTTCTAATATTAAACCTCCTATGAATTCTGACTTCTGAATCCTGTTAGCGATAGCGGGGCGTTTAGCCCGTCCTGAATTCTTACAATTATAACTCGATATCACGAGATTTACGCTGATTACTTGATTGGCGTTTAGGAGAAGATTGTAAAGGAGACAGACAGCCAAGTGCTGCATTGAGTTCAGTTGCAGAGGAATTAATAGGTGGCAACTTCTTGCCACTGTTTAAACTATTAGCCATCTCAATAAAAATGGACTTTTCTGATGGAGAAATTTCCCAAACTCTGATTTTTCCAGACATGGTTTCATTCTGGTAGTTATCTATTTTTACTATCAGGTCTTTGCTTTTTTTAAGAGAGTTAGTACTTCGGCGGTAAACCATCAAAGAGGTGTTATTAGTCACAAAAGTGTACGCCTGACTGTGATAAATTCTGCTGCCATCATTTTGTGTTGTTCCATATTGACTCATAAGTTCTTTAATAGTGCGTCCCATATATCCACGATTTTGGTTGTGTTCTTTTTCTTTTGCCTGAGATTTAGGCTTTGATGTAGAAGCAAAATCATTATTAACAGAAGAATTAGTATTATATTTGTTTGTAGATTCAGGCGAAGTATAACTACTAAATTGTTGTTGCACAGAGTCCGAATATTCTAACTGTACTCTTTTCGCAATTAATCTGAGATTATTCATATCCTCTTCATTAACTTTCATGATCTGAGTTTCATTAGTATTCCTGTCAATCTGGACAGCAACTCTTTCTAGCCCCTGATTATCTTTTTTAATTAATTTAATAGATGAATGACCTGTTTGCTGATTAACCTCAGACTTAATCCTGTATTCGCCTACTTGTAAATGCTTGCTGCCTGCTGTCTCCAAAATAGTTGTAAGCAGTTGTGATACCTCTAATACTTCCAAATTCTTGATCACCTTTTGAGTCCCTAAAGGAGCAAGAGAACCAAGGTTGCGATTCAGTGTGATGGCATCTTCATAAAATGAAGGTAATTCGTTTGAGTTAGCGACATTTAAAAATTCTTGTCGCTCTACCGAGAGCATCTTCAAAGGAGGTTTAATAATTTTAACTTTATCTTTTTTATCAACTTCAAACTGCATTAAGGGAAAACTAAAGTAGCTCTCTTTCTCATCTACCGCACGGTGAATGCTGATTTTATCCCGGAAAATTCTAATGCTGAAAGCTTCACTCCTGTAAACGAGACTGCCATCATCTTCCTTGCCTCCATACTGGTCAACCAGTTTTTTAGCAGTCAGAGCAATCTGTTTATTCTCTTTTTGCAGCAAGAAACTTCTGGGAAGATTTTGAGCATAGTTTGGCACTTGTCGCTGCCCTGCCCAGTATTTTGGAAAGTTAACCTGAGTGTGATCATTCTTATCATTAGAAGCTTCTAAATCAGCGGCAACTATTTGAGACTCAACAAAGCCTTTTGATAGTGGTAAATTCTCTTGTAGCTTCTGTGTTAATGTATCAATCTCAGCAGAGTTTAACTCAGCCGGGTTAGACGTAACAGTGCCATCAGAGAGTTTCTCGTAAAGGTTGATTTCTCTACCGTCTTTAAGGGTGATTATGAATCTTAAATCAGGTGGTGGATTTTGCTGTTGCCACTGCTGCAAGGGTAAGACTTCACTCATTACTTTTTGGTAAGTCTCAGCCCCATGAGCGACAATCAAATCGTCAATGCCTTTTTCTGGGCCTGGTAATGAAACTACACTGACTTTGACCTCGGCAGCTTCGAGCAACTTTCCTGTTTGTGCTAGAGCTGCAAACACACTTCGTTTTGTCTTAGCCTTAGTTTCGTAATCAAAACAAATTTTAATGTCACGCCCTGGTGTAGCGAATACGGCGAACTCTTCACGTAAATGGGGAGTAATAGGATTTTTTTGCTGATCATAAGAGCGATAACCAGCGTTTATTCCCGGCAGTCCAATCGCTGCATCACCTTGACTTAAGATGGCCGCAGTTTTCTTGGCTCCTTCGGTAATAGTAATCGGGATATTATGTTTCCATACACAGTACCAAAAACCGGATTGGCGATCGCTCGCTGATGGGTTAACCCCGGCTTTAGAGTAGACTTTGTTAGCGATTTCATCCGGTACTTCCAGTAAAAAAATGCTTAGTTCATCTTTGTAAGGATGTTCATATTTAGTAAATTTACCAATTTTTTTCCGATCTGGTCTGGGACTATCAGGTTTGTAACAACCCCAAAGCTTGTTCGGTGGAGTTTGTCCGGCTGATAAACCAGCAAAAGAGCGGGGATCTACTCCTCCATTACACCACCAACCATCAGTTGTATCAAGGAAAGAGTATATTTTTAAAGTTTTATCAGTCAACTGTCCAGCATTCTTGCGCTCTAGCTTGTTGCTGTACATCAAATATTCCCAAGATTCATGGCTTTGTTCTATTGGGTCATGGTGTAAGCTAGTAAAGTTGCGCTTGGCAATCTCAGGAGCAATAGCGCTTTTGTCTACCAATTCTTGCCAGTGTTTTGGATCAATATGCTTAGAAGCCTGTGGCGTATTGGTTTTAGACTGTTGTGCCGACTGTTCAAACTGCTGTTGTAAATTTGTAGGTGTTTCTTCGGGCTGTTGTTGTACGGTAGTGATTGGGATCTGTTCCGATGACGATTGTGCATTAGTAAGTACTTCAGAAACAGTGGCATTCGTGACTGTTTCTTCTTGAGGCTCTTGTGCAGTAACATTGGTAGATTGTTCTGATGCTGCTGAAGGCTGTGCAGTAGTTGATACATCAGAATTCACTAAATTTTCTTCGTCAATTTCTACCTCTGGTTCATCCTCTTCTTCATACCAGTCATGATCCTCATAATCAATTTTCTCCCAAGAATACCCACCCGATTCATTGGGCTTCAAAACATAAGTATCATCACCAATTTCAACATGAGCAAGTTTGTCCCACTCGTACTGTAAACGCTCTACTGATGCTTCAATCACAGGGATCAGTGCATTTAAAATCTTGAGAGTCCTTTGATAATCCTCTCTGTCGAATATTGTAGGATTGAGGGAATTCAAACGTTCATCAAACATAGAATTAGGGGTGTAGGGGTGTAGGGGTGTAGGGGTGTAAGGGTATAAGAGTGTAAAGGAAATAATTAAGAATCAAATAATAATACTTACAAATCTACCCTCCTCCCCTACACCCCTGTTCAAAAAGGGTGTGGCAGTTGCATGGTGGTGAGCAAAGAGAGCAGGGGGAGCAGGGGTGGTCAGGGGAGGCAGGGGGAGCGAACCTCTGTGTTAACGCAGAGGCTTCAAGCAAGGACGTATTGTTCCTTGCGCTACGCCAGAGCGAAACAAGTGTTTTTGTTTTTTTTCCTTTTTAAAAAGGAGGCTTCCAACCATTTGCGGAGGGTATCCCCCCCCCAGCTTCCCCTGCTTCCCCTGCTTCCCCTGCCCTCCTTTTCGGTCAGATGTAGAGAATACTGGCCAAGAATTGAATTTACAATCAAGAAATGAGCTTTTTTAGTAGGTGCGATCGCTATTCCCCTACACCCCTACACCCCTACATCCTTATACCCTCACACCCCTGATTTTATATAGAATTTGGATTCGGCAATATTGATAATATCTTTGTACGCTTTATACAAAATTTCGTACTGTATCCATTGTGCGCCTAAGCATTTCAAATCAATGACTTGAGTATTAGAGATGACGCGATTAAAGATAATATCAAACTCTACATAATTGCGCCTAGCTGCTAGAAAAACTATATATTGTAAGTCGTGCCAGCCAATACCTTGAATATATCTCTGGATGATTTGCTCATAACATTTTTCATCGATAATTACTTTCAGACGCCAGAAAACAACTTTAACGTGTATACCCACTTTTTTTAGTAAAGGTCTGAGGCTGGACTGTCTAGAGAATGTCTTGACAATCCCAGTTGTACTCGCCAGAATATTTACCATGTTTCCCAACAGTCTTTTTTTAGTTTTATCTAATTGATAAATGTCTCGAAAATCAGTGATCGCAAATTCCTTGATTCTAGCTCTCACCACACCTCCTACAAAATAATAAGAAGTCAGCAGTCAGGAGTCAGGAGTCAGAAGTTAGAATAGCTTTCTACAGTTAGAAAATAAATTATTGCTTAATTACTTTAATTTAATGTGTAGGTTTATTCTGAATTCTGAATTCTGGATTCTGGCTTCTGATTATAAAATTGACTTTAAACTATCAACAGGTAACGCTTGCACCCCAGCTTCTACAGGATCTTGCGGAATTGGTAATCTCCGGTCTACCTGTTGAATCCTGATATCTAAATCCCGTTGTGTAGGAGGTCGTTGAGTACTACGTCGCGCTAGAGTGTTAACTAATTTCCCCCAAGCCTGTTGGTTATATTCGTCAATATCTATTACAGATTGAGGAATTTTAATAGTTTTTAAGAGTGGAATTGACCCTTCCTTCTTGTTTGCGTAGGCTGGATTAATGAAGACACATTTCCCCGCTGGCAGTTTTAAGAACTGGGCTGACTCAAACAGCTTTCTAGTCTTTTCTTGCTCACTAGTAGTAGTACTAGGTTTTCCTCCACCTGTTGAGCGGCTTTTTTGTTTGTACTTGATTTCTTCATCTCCCAGAAAACTGGAGAATAACTGTGCAGATTCATTTTCCCCAGGATTAAACACGAACTTAGTACCACAAGCACCAAGGATAGTTTTCGCTACTTCCTTACCGTAGTTTTTCTCTAACTGGCCCATATTCTGCCAACCGAGGATGCCACAGAAACCCTCACTTCGGGACTCGTTGAGCCATCTGAATAAATCAGGTAGATATATCGAAGGCAATTCGTCTAATCCTACTATCAACGGGTCTTTCCTTTTTTTGGCAATATTCCGTGCTACAGTCATGTGTAAAATGCTGGTCATTAGTGGAGAAACTGCATCCCGACGCTCTCTGTCCAAACCAAAGATAATCATTTGCTTACCTTTGATTTCTAAGGGCAGCGTTGTTTTCCCAACAAAACAGCCGAGCGTGTTCTTCGCCATAAAGCGAGTGAACATTAACGATGCTGTGGCAGTAATCCCTGCGACTGTCTTCTCGCTAGAAGCCGAACTAAATAATTGACCAAAAGCAATCCGAATCCACGGATTTAAACTAGCAGCCATTAGTCGGTCAACCATTCGTTCACTAGAGAGAATGGCAGCGGCGGTCATGATGTCTGCATACTCACCGAACTCCTTAGTTAGCATCAAAACCGCTTGAGTGAGCTGGTCGCCGGATGGCCCGAAGAATCCATCTTCATTGGAATTGTTCAAAATGCGGAAGTTTTTATTGATGACTGTTGCCAATTGACGTGCTGTTTCCGCATCTCCTGAATCTCTCAAAAAGTCTAAGGGATTGCAGACTTCTGATTCAGGGAACCCTGGAGCAAAAATGTGGACATCATAGCCCATCTTTTTGGCATAGGCTGCAATCTTCGCTTGTGACGGGTATTTGAAATCGTAGAGTAATATCGGATACCCCTGTGCGATCGCATCATAAATCATCGGGTTGATCGCACTGAAAGTCTTGCCGCTTCCTGGTGCGCCAATTGCAGCTGTCCCTCTTTGCACATCAGGAATATAAAAGCTTTCACCAATACGCAAAGTAGCACTATCACATTTAGGAGATTCAATTTGTCTGAGCGCCTTTTTCTTAGCTGTGTCTATTTCTTTTTTTCCTCCCCAGTAGCCAGTAGCAAGTTTCTTTTTAGCACCATCGCCTAAAACTACCTTCATTAATAAATAGACTCCTAACATCCCCAGGAGCGCTAACCCGTTAGGAGTAAACAGATGATGAGTATATTGCCCAATATCATCTTTAGGATTTTGCAACTGGTCAAAGCGAAAGGATTGATTGGTTGTTGCTTGATTTTTAGTCATTTTCTATGAAGAAGGGTAAGGGGGAAAGGTTAAGGAGGAATGGTAAAAAGCTTTTTGGGGACAGTGGGCGAAATAATTTATCCCTTTAACCTTTACCCTTTCCCCAAGAGTGTTTATGGGACAGTAGAGGGACTTCCAAAGATAATTGGGTCTTGTTCACGGTAAGAAATGAATGGTACAGGGCCAATAAAATAAGGAGTGCAAGTACGACCTACAAAAGGAATAGTTTTACAAAACCTAAAAAACATCGCAGTTTGCATTTCTCCTTTTGCTTCATCTATATCCCATACCACTTGCTTGAAAGCAGGCCCAAAGGGATGGCGACCTGTTGGTTCTTTACCATCATTGACCGCCTTCAAGATGCCGAAACCACCTTCTACCTCTTGTACTTTGCCAGAGATCCATTGCGCTCCAGTAGTTCTGCCTAGCCCGGACATCTCAGCGTGAGCGCAGTTATTTTGATAGCATGGGACGTTAAAGCCTTCTTGATAACTGCCAGAGATACTGCGAATACGGTTAGCTTCGATATCTCGCAGTACTAAATCGACTTTGCCAATAAATGAAAGGTCAGGATTTGGTAGAGCAGGAAACTCACTCCAAGGTAAGTCTCTCAACCCTGGAACAAGTCCAATCACAGTATCTTGCCATCTATCAAATTTATCAATCGAGGCCGACTCAATTCCAGGAATAGATGTAAGTTGATACTTTGATAAATCAACGGCACTTCCCAACTCAACCTCATTCAGCTTGGGATTGTTGAGGGAATTACCAATTGTGCCACCAGGAGAAACACCGACTCTTATATAAGTGTCGTAGATTGCTTTAATGCTGGCTGGTGATTTATTTGTGAGTGTAGGGATAGCCTTGACTAAAGTGGGGATAGTTTGTGTTTTAATTACACCAAAATCAGACAGTTTCAAACTGTTTAAATCTATGTCCAGTAATTCTGATATTTTTGATAAGTTAAGTTTCTCAATTGAGAACTGGGCATCTTCAAAGTCCCCAAGTTCCATGAAGTCTGCAATACTTTGTCCAGCACTCCAAATTCTGGTTTCTTCCCCTCGGTCAGTGGGGTAACTAACACTGCCGCCTTCGCCCATAATCATGTCACTAAATTTCAGGCGTGACCAATCAGGAACAAAACCGCTGCCGGAATCAACCACCGGAACTTGAGCTGAGGCACTAGGCATAAAATAAGCAATCGCCTGATTCAGGATTCCATACCTCCAAAAAGCATGAAGGAAAAGAACGATCACTAAACCAAAGAATATTAAATAACGTAGCTTATCGTCTCTTTGTTTCCTCAACTGCTGTTTAGTAGATTTTAAATCAATCGCCTGGATATATTTATTTAGTAGGTAGCCTAACATTAGGTAATGCGCGTGGTCGTCTGGAGTTAATCTTGATTGGCGCTCTTGGAATTGAGTCATAGGAAATATCACCCTCTATTGCTATTTGACTGTATTCAGGTTTTCCAGCAGCAGCAGTTACTTGGAAGTGGTAAGCTTTACGTCTACCGTCTGCTGCTTGAGTAATGATCGTTAGGTGTGTTGACTTTGATTGGGGTAGTCCTGGGATATTAACTTTTTGGATGCGTCGCAAGTGAATCAGTCCGGCTCCAGAACTTTGGCAGTTAGGATTAATTCCTTCTAAACAACCATCAGTATCAATCAAGATTTGGGAGGGGTCGTCAATCCAGACTCGCTTGACTACCTCATTGACTTGATAGAATGAGATGCTTACTCCGTTGCCATTCCAAACTTTGATGGTTTGTACAATTGCAGTACTACCACTGGCTTGCGATTGTTTAATGGTACGGACTACAGGTGAGGCAACCGCTCTTAATGGCATCAAGCAAATTCCGGCAAGAGCAAAGATAATTAATTTATTCACGGTAATTCCAAAGTGCGATTCACCATAAACGTAATTTTCGTTCCCTTGGGGATGTACCAGATGTTGGGACGAGAAAGGATTTCTTGAGTAGAAGTTTGGCTGCGTTGATCAATAATCTCACCAAGTTTGCCAAAAGCCCCTTGTAAGAATGCCCCGCCAATATTACGTCTAGTGTTTGAAGTCACGTTAGTACTGAAAGTGCCAGCAGCAGAGTTAATAACGCTACTACTAGAATCCGATTGATTGATAATTTCGCCTACTTTGCCCACACCACTGACTAAGCCAACAGTTAAGTCCTGTCCTGCGAGTTCTCCACCTTTGTCCTTAAAAGGTTTAGCGACTAATGGATTTCCTCCTTCTCCTAATAAGGAGATCGCATCCTTAGCAATTGGGTATTCTGTATTGTCTTTAATGATTGAAGTAACTTGTGCCTTAACATAACTAGCACCATCTACAGAAATTACGGAAACTGCAACCAGTGTTCCTCTTGCAATTGCCACATCCCCATAGTTGTCATACAAATCTTGAGTTAGCTTTGCTAAGTAGCGGGAGGAGTTAGAATCTGACTGTCTAGTTGAGCCTCGTTCTATTGCCTGTTCTTTGACTAAAGGCGTCATCAATACACCATCAGCAAATTGTCCTACTACTAAATAGCGATTTGTTGTGATTGAATTGTTGGCTGAAGCATTATCAGTAGCAGCAATTAACTCAGCAGACTTTTGTATCTTTGACCAACGAGGGCGAATTTTTTCAATGCTGTCATTTGGCTCAATACTATTTGATGATTCGGAAAATAAAGGTTCTTTAATCTCACTGCCAGCAGATATTTTTTGAGATTTAACTGGCTGGCTGTAACCAGAGCCAATCTGATTTTTTGAGAGTGTATTGTTGTTTAAATCAGTAACATTACTAGCATAATTTATTTTCCCGAAGGAACCTAAGCTTCGGAGTCGGTTCAGTTCACTAATTGGATCTGCCGCTGGTTTTACTGTGGCTATTGGCTGAGGTCTAGCAACAGAATAATTGCGTGGAGGAGTGGCAATTGCTCTAGGTGGCGGTGAATAATTCCTTTGTACATAGCGCGGGGGTGGTGGAGGAGATGAGGCAACTGCCACATGGCGGGAAATAGGAACTTCTTGTGGTTGTGTTGAAGGCTTCTCTGTTTTTGTAAGTTGAGACTTATTTTTTTGGCTATCAATTTTGTCTAACTCTTGAGCTTGCTTAGCAAGGGCTAACTGTGCATAAACATCCCCATCATTTTCTGATAATGCTTGCTCTGTTGATTGATTAACAGTTTTAGCTTCTTCTTTTTTAGCTTGATTTCCTCCATTAATAATACTGTTGAACAGCATGAAGAACACTAGGAAACCACCCCCTAATGGAATACCAACCATTCCTAATCTTGACCAAGGAGAAGTAACAACTGTATGTTTAGTTATTGGCTCAGCGTCATCTTGATCATCTTCAAATTCCCGGTTGACATCTAATGGCAGATGATTATTCACTATTGATTGAGTCTCTTCATCATCTAACCTTAGTATTTCATCTACGGTTGACGAATTATTTTCGTCCGAAAAATGTAGATTATTAATTGTCATAAAGAAAGAATTCAGTAGTCAGAATACAGAATGGGCTAAACGCCCCGCTACCGCTAACAGAATTTAATTCTGTATTACTGGTGGACAACGAGCAAGTTGAAGAAGAAACTAGCCTAGGATTCAAGATTTAGTAGTCAACAAGTATTTTTATTCTGACTTCTGACTTCTGGCTCCTGACTCCTGTTTCATTTCCTTTCGCCCAGATTTAAATCAACAACTTTTGTAATCTCTAATCCAGGGGCGCGAATTGCATAGATTTTCTTGGCTAAGTCTGTAATATCTTTAGGGGGAGTTTGGGGAGTAGTAATTGATTCCACCGTCACAGTTTTGTTGAAGGGAATACCGCTTCCGGCATTTTCTCTTTTTTGAAAAGTGACAAGGGTGGCTACTAAATCAACCTCCCATTGACCAGATTTTATCTTGCGTGGCTCTGAGATAAATCTAGGGATCAGCGATACTTGCATATCACCACTCCATACATCTGTTTTAGTCATTGTTGCTAGTTTTTGTAAAAAAGCAGCGCGAAAGTTCTGCTTTTCTGAGAGTGCAAAAGCTGCTTCGTAAGCTTTAGTTGTTACCCGATAAAGTCTATTTAATTTTCCACCGCTGACCTCCACACCTGGATCTGGTTTTGTGACTGGCTCCCCTTTCTGGTTGAACGTTTGCATCAAGCCATCCCAGCTAAACATTCTAATTAATGAGTCGGACACAAATTTTTTAATTACCTCACTAGAACGCTCTGTTGGATCTACAGCAATTGCACTAATTGTTTCTCCTGATGATAGTTGTACTAGTGAGGGCATTTGATTTTTGATTAAAGAGCGAGTCGCACCGTAATTTAAAATTTGTAATAACAAAGATATCAACGCCATCGAGAAAGCTGCGGTACAAAGCAAGCCCACACCTGTCGGGACAGATACGCCCATGCTTAAAAGTTTTAGGCGTTCTTTTTTCGGCTTTGCATTTAACATCTAATTAAATTCGTAAGGATTCAGGTCTAATATTGCGGAAGTAAAGAAGGGCAAGACTGAGAATTATCAGAATCAGCAATTAGAGCCTGTGCAAAAAAATCAATCACAGACCGACCTTGACGGCGACAAGTTTGCACCA
>NZ_VJXY01000068.1 GCF_014831675.1 Komarekiella delphini-convector SJRDD-AB1
CATTTTGTCCCAACTGAAGTTAGGTAAGCAAGCTACTGGGTATAAAACTGCTCAGAAGGCTCTCAATCGGTTCATTTCTGAACTAATCGGTTCAGTTTAGCTGCTTGGGGAATTCGCCAACGGTATCTACTTCTCGGTTAAAGGGGTGCATGTTTGAATTTACCCTTTACCCTTTCCCCAAATCACAGGGGGTGCAATATTGTTAAATGAAAGCTATGTCTAGTTTCAGCTTTCAGATATCGCTCTTGCAAGGGTTGCCATTGCTGCCATGACTGATAACGATTTTCGGTTAGCAAAGTAGCAAGCGTAGGCATCTGAGTGTGAATTTCTGACTTGAAGATATCCGCGAGCCACTCAGTTAAAACTACACTATCTTGCATCGTACCTAAAATTTCTTGGATATTTTTTACCTCTGTAAGATAAGCCGCATAAGATTCACCATATAAGTCAGTAAATAACTCCATCTGGTAACGTATGCGTTTAGCTTCTTTTCGCAGACTATGAAGACTTTCACCTTGCTCTGTCAATTGTTTTTCTATCTTTTCTGGTTTCCAGTTAGTCTGAATTGTTACCTCCGATTCTACAAATTGAGTACCAACTAACCAACCCGGATGTAGCAAGAAACTACTCACTTCCGGTAAAAGTAAATCTGGTAGTACTTGCTGAATGGCAATTGATGCTAAAGGTTGATAACTGGGTTTATCCAACCAATCATTCAATTCGTCTTTTAGAGATTTGTAAGGGTCATCCTTTAAAGTTTTTTGCACATTCGATAGTGCATCTTCACGTTGTTTAGCTAAAGCAGTGAAAGCTGTTTGCAAAGATGGTTGTTCTTTGCGCGGTAAGTTTGGTTTGTAATTCGTTTCCAAAGTTTCTTTGAGCACGTCTAAATCTCGGAGATTACCAAGACGACGAGCTATTTTACCAATATTTTTATCACTAACTGACTTTGGCAAATCCAACGCTATACTCAACCTACTGACGGCAGTACGTAGGCGACGCATCCCCACTCGCATTTGGTGCAGTGCTTCTGGATCTTCATCTTTCTTAACTGCTTTTTCCCACTTCAAGGTTTTCTTCAAGTGTTTTTGAATTGCTTGGTAGGCGTACTCCCCAAGAGTTTCTACGGTGGGTTGGGTGGCTAATTCCATAACTGATTTTTGATTAAATACCTAAACAGATCATTGCATAATAACATTAGTTAAAAATTTGTATGTATGTTTTGAGATTTAATTTTACTACAGTGATATTGCGAAGTATTATAACTATTGATGCTTGTTGTTTTTATTAAAAAATGCCAATCTATCAAAGGTATAAATATAAATATTACTATTGCTATTTATATATAAATTATGGTTTATGATGAATTATAATTGCTGAGTATTAAATAAAACATTAGAACAGCATGATTAACATCTTCGTAATTCAGAGAGATCATGTAAAATGTCTAACTCACATTTGATTAATCAAGTTCTCCTAACTTTTGGTGATTGTTTTAAAGAACATAGAGAAGATTTATCAGCATTATTGCTAACTGACCGAAAGGGTTTATGGTTTGGGTCAGATGAAACCTCAACTATTGAACGTCTTTCTTTAGTTGGTACTGATAAAACTACAGACCACCAACAATTTCGGGTAGCAGAATTTATCAGTTTACCTGCACCAGAAGACCAGGAAATTGATATAGAAGGACTTGCTTCTACAGATTATTACTTATGGTTTGTTGGTTCTCATAGCTACAAGCGCAAAAAAAGTAAACCTGATAATACCGATGTAAAAAACTTAAAAAGGCTGGCAAAAATTGAATCAGAACCCAACCGTTACCTCTTAGGACGTATTCCTTTGGTAGATGGCAAATTACTTTCATCTTGCCCACATCCTCAAAATCCAGATGTGCTGTTGAGTGCCGCTAAACTGGAAGTGAATAACCAGGGTAACTTACTGATGGCAGCTTTAGCAAATGATCCCCATTTGGGATTTTTTATTAAAGCAGGAATTCCTGGAAAAGATAACGGCTTTGATATTGAAGGAATAGCTATTTATCAAAACCGCATTTTTCTAGGTTTACGTGGCCCTGTATTGCGGGGTTGGGCTATGGTGCTAGAAATTGAACTAAAAGATTCTAGCCCTGGACTCCTGACACTGCAACAAATTGGAGAGGCGAATGAAGTATATAAAAAGCATTTAGTCTGGTTGAATGGTTTGGGAATTCGGGATTTGTGCGTTGATGGTACAGACTTGTTAATTTTAGCTGGGCCGACGATGGATTTAGATGGGCCTGTGCAAGTTTATCGTTGGAGAAATGGCGTGAATTTGCGAGAAAATGTCTTCAGCAATCCAGAGTTCGTGCAAGATATTCCCTATGGAAATCGGGAAGATCATGCTGAGGGAATGACGCTTTTTCAGGATGTAACTGGCGTACCTTCGTTATTGATAGTTTATGACTCTCCGGCAAAAACTAGGCTGGTGGGTGATAGTGGTGTAATGGCGGATGTATTAAAGCTTGTCGGCTAGAGATTAGTTGAGATTGCTTGTACAGGACAAGTGGGGATACACTGTTCGCAGACAATGCAGCGCGATCGCGTGAATACGAGTTTGAATGTTTCGGGGTTGAGGGTGAGGGCTTCGGTGGGACAAACCCCAGTACACAAACCACAGTGGACACATACATCTGGATCAATGACAATTTCGCCCAAGGTATGAGATACATTGATATTTCGCGATCGCATCCACTCAATTGCAGCATCCAACTGATCAATGTCCCCTGCTAGTTCTACTACCAGTTTGCCAATTTGATTTGGGGCAACTTGGGCGCGGATAATATTGGCAGCGACATTAAACTCTTTAGCCAATAGGTAAGTAATTGGCATTTGGACAGCGCGTTTTGGAAAGGTGAGTGTTACTCGTTTTTTCACGGGTTTAGCAGAGAGTTTTTTATGTTGTAGCGTACTAGAAGAAAGTTGGGGGAGCTGGGGAAGCAAGGGGATCTATAAGAGAATTCTTTACTCAGGACACTAATTGAGAATGCTGCAAGATATCGCAGCCTATACTGCTTAATTCATGAGTTAGCATAGCTATATTTTAATCGGTTGATATGAAAAGAATAGAAGTTGAGCAAAGAACTATTTTAATTGGTTTGGCAGGTAGCCACGGCTATGGTTTAAATCGTCCTGATTCAGACTTAGATTATCGGGGAGTGTTTATTGCACCTAAGAAGTACTACTTAGGATTTGATCGTATAGAACAAAAAGATGGAGGTTGGGATGAACCAGGAATATTTCCCTTCATAGATGGCAATAAAGACACGGTTATATATGAATTAAGAAAAATTATCCAGTTATTATCGGGAGCAAATCCTAATGTTTTAGAATTGCTTTGGTTAAATAACTACCCTGTTTTAACACCAGTAGGGCAGCACTTAATTAATTATAGACAGCTATTTTTGAGCAAGAAAGTTAAGCATACTTACACTGGTTACGCTTTTGCTCAAATCAAAAAGATGGAAACTCATCGTAAGTGGTTGTTAAAGCCACCGCAAAAGAAACCAATACCATCTGATTTTGCTATAGAAGACGAAGCACCTCTTAGTAAAGATGAGCTAAACGCTTTTCTGGAGTATCTTTATAACTTAATTAGAGGGCGAATTGAGTTTTTAGAAGAAGCTGAGCAATTATACAAACTACTGACGGCAGATATTGATTTCAAAGGTATGTTGAAACAATATACTTTACCTGATGAAACTTTAGAGTATACCCAGAAGTTAACAAATAGTCGGAAAGATTTTATCCGCTTGCTTCAGAAAAGTCAAAATTATCAAATAGCTTTAAGAGAGTGGAAAGCTTACTTATCTTGGCAAGAAAATAGAAATCCGGCTAGAGCAGAAATGGAAAGAAAGTCAGGTTTTGACCTCAAACATGGGATGCACTGCATTAGATTACTACGCAGTGGAGTAGAAATATTGCGACGAGGAGAAGTGATTGTTGATAGGAGGATTGCTGATGATGTTGAAGATTTAAAAGCTATCCTCAAGGGCGAATATTCTTATGATCAGGTGATGAAAATGGCAGAAGATTTAGTCGCCGAAATGGAAGTTGTTTACGAACAATCTACTCTACCTCATAAACCTGACTTAGAGCAAATTAATGACTTGTGTATGGAATTAGTGGAAATGCAGGGGTGGAGTCATTAGTCATTAGCTTTGTACAAATGACAAATTACAAAGGACAAATTAAAGAGTGTAAATTAAGTCAGCAAAACCATAAAGGCTGATAAACAGCAACAGTAATGCTGTGAGTTGGGTCATTCGTGTCTGGGGTGAGGGGGCGATCGCTTCTCGCACTAAGATGGAAATAGATGCCCCAACTACTAAGCTCAAACCTAAGATTAAATATGGTCTGTCAGGTAAAATACTCGCTATTGCCAGCATAGCGATCGCTAGCAACAGCATCAATAACTCTACAAACCGAGGCGGATTGTATTGGCTAGCTAAAATAAAGCTGTTTAACCAAAAATTCCAAAATCTCATAATCAGTGCTGAGTCGTGTTAGCGGTAGCTGGGCGTTTAACCCTTACTGAGTCAGGAGTGCTGAGTTAAGAGTTAGGAGTACAAAGTTCTCCCCCTGCTTGCCCTGCTCTCCTATCTCCTAACCCCTAACTCCTGGCTCCTAACTTTTGACCTGCGCCATTTTTCTGTGCAGTATCATCTTCTGGTAGTTCGACACCAAAAACGCGACTAAAAGCTTTTGCAACTTTGTAACCACTATCAATCGATTCCAAGGGGTCTTTCCGTAGTCTGTGACGTAGACACAGCGTAATCACTCTGCGGATATCATCAACTGTAACTTCGTTACGTCCTTCAAATGCTGTTAAGGCTTTAGCGGCACGGTTGCTGACGATATCACCCCGCAAACCATCTACATCCAGTTCTGAGCAGACTTCAGAAATTTTTACCCGCAAATCATAGTCAATTTTTACCTCTGGCAAAAGTTGCTGAGCATTGATAATTTGCTCTTGTAATGCTTCTTGCTGAGGTTTGTATTTTTCCAGAAAAGCTGGAGGATTTTGGTCAAATTCTGCCCGTTGCTCCACAATTTGCACCCGCAAGATTGGTTCTTTAACCGTATGGATTTCTGCGTGCATTCCAAAACGGTCTAGGAGTTGGGGGCGTAGTTCACCTTCTTCTGGGTTTCCAGAACCCACAAGCACGAAACGCGCTGGGTGACGAATTGAAATACCTTCTCGTTCTACAGTGTTCCAGCCACTTGCAGCAGAATCGAGTAGCACGTCTACAAGGTGGTCATCTAGTAGGTTGACTTCATCCACGTAGAGAATGCCCCGGTTAGCTTTTGCTAGCAGGCCCGGTTCAAAAGCCTTGACGCCTTCAGATAAGGCTTTCTCAATGTCGATAGTACCGCAAACTCGGTCTTCTGTGGCTCCCAGTGGCAGGTCTACCATTTGGACTTTTTTGTGAGCTATGGGAATTTCCGCACCTTGTTCTAAGAGTTGGCGGACTTCATCGCTCATCACATCGGGGTCACTGGGGTCACTATTAAAGGGGTCATTAGCCACCACAGAAATTTCTGGTAGTAGGTCGGCCAGCGCCCGGATAGTTGTGGATTTGCCAGTGCCGCGATCGCCCATGATCATTACACCACCAATTTTGGGGTCAATCACGTTCAATAGTAGGGCCAGTTTCATTTCTTCCTGTCCCACAATTGCCGTAAAAGGAAATACCACACGACGTGCAGTTGCCGTGGATTGAGCAGTTGGACTCACTAAATTACCTTAACAATATTTTTCTTATTACAGTTCTTTATTGTAAACTACTACCGCTAATCACCAATTTACGTTTTGCATCTGAAGGTATCTCAAAAGACTGTTGAGCGAAATAGTGCTGAGTAAAACTAAGCACATTAACGCACTAGCTCGCCTGCAAAAATAAAGCCCACTTTCGTGGGCTAATGGAATAAGCTTTTTTAACAGTTAACAGTTAACAGTAAACGGTAAACAGTAAACATAATCCCCCAACTGTTTACTATTTACTGATTTAACTAGGGCAGGCAAAGAGAAGTCTGAAAGAAGCGAAAGGTCAGAGCCATTCGCCTAAATGTTTACCAGTTGATTACTGCTGCATAGAAGGTGAAGGAAAAACTCTACTGAATATTGGAATACGTGGCTTAGGCTTAGTTGCAGCTATACTGGCGCTAGAAACAGAAGAGTTAGGAGTAGCCTCTGTGAAGATAGGTAGTTCGCTATTAGTAGAACTGGCAGAATCACTCAATTCTATTATGGCGGGAGTTTGCTCAGAAGAAGTGGAACTAATATTATTGGTATTTTTGCTATTTGACTCCACTGGAGTTTGAGCATTACATGGAGTAATAATGAAAGTAGAAGCACCCAATCCGAGTATTAGTAAATTCCAAATATATTGCTGCATGAAGATTTCCAAAATCTGTTAATAGGTATTTAAAATTTGAAATTTTTGTGCTGGTTATCAGTCAAAAATAAAATCTGCTATCTTTCCCAAATAACTTTTTACAATATCAAAAAAAATACTATTTAGGAAAATATTCACTTTTTAATGCAGTTTAATCTAAAAGACTAAATATTCTGCAAATAGATGCACTTGTAATAATCTAATCTTAGTCATCAACTAACTCAGCACAATTATTAATAATTTAGTTTTATATATATCGTTCTGAAAAGAGAAATATTACTGAATTACAGTGAACAAAATTTTTTTTGAATAAATCAACTAATAACCCGCATATTTCACGAAATCAAATAGTAAAGATATAAACTCTTAATGAAAAGTACGACAATAATTTAAAGACGTATAAGTAGCTAGGTGTAAATAAATTAAAGTTTGTAGTAGGGACTTTAGTCCTGATAATCCTTGTTTTGAGCGATGAATCTCACTTACGAACTAGGATTTTATTTAATGTTTAACTATACTTGCCTACTTAGTAATCAAAGCTGACTAAGTAAATACAGAGAAAATTATGAGTTAGTGATGGTAACAAGACGGTAGATTGAAGTGAGAAATTAATGTCGCGCTAAGCTCAACAGTGTGTTGCTAAAACTAATCATGAAAATCTGTATTGTAGGCGCGGGTGCTATTGGTGGTTATCTAGGAGCAAAATTAGCACTAGCAGGTGAAGCAGTGACGCTGATTGCTCGTGGTTCTCACCTAGAAGCAATTCAAAAAAATGGACTGAGGCTAATCATGGCAGATGGTTCTAGCCAGATAGCTACTCCGACTCTTGCAACCAGCGATATTTATCAAGCAGTAAAACAGGATGTAGTGATTCTGGCTGTTAAAGCTCAAAGTGTTGCAGCGATCGCTCCTTCTCTACCATCTCTTTATAATGCTCACACAATAGTGGTAACAGCTCAAAATGGCGTTCCTTGGTGGTACTTTCGCCAACATGGTGGTGAATATGAAGGTACACGCATTCATTCTGTTGACCCGGATGGGATTATTGAAACTCACATCGGTGCAGAGCGGGTGATTGGTTGTGTCGTTTACCCAGCAACTCAGATAGTTGAACCAGGTGTGATCAAGCATATTGAAGGCGATCGCTTTACTTTAGGTGAAATCGACGGTAGCAAAACAGAACGCATCCAGTTGTTAGCACAGGCTTTGAAGCAAGCAGGATTCAAAGCACCTGTACGGAATCAAATTCGCACCGAAATCTGGATTAAGTTGTGGGGGAATCTGGCATTTAATCCGATCAGCGCCTTGACTGGTGCGACTCTAGAGCAAATTTGTCAGTATCCCCTCACCCGTGAACTAGCGCGGCAAATGATGCGTGAAGCCCAAGCGATCGCCGAAAAGTTAGATATTAAGTTTGGCATTAGTTTGGAACAACGAATTAATGGAGCAGAAAATGTCGGTGCTCACAAAACCTCAATGCTACAGGATATTGAAGCCGGGCGCTCTACGGAGATAGAGGCCATTGTCGGCGCAGTAGCAGAATTGGGGCAACTAACTCAGACTCCTACGCCCTACATTGATGCAATTTATGCCAGTGTCAAACTATTAGAAGTAACTCGATGGCGAGTAGGGAAATGAGGTAACAATAGTTAGCTTTTAAATACACGCATCAATCCAACTAGTATTAAAAATCAGTTGATAAATCCGGTTATGGACTTTCAGATAACCTTGTTGCTTAACCACTAACCCTGACAAGAGCAATTCTCTTTCCTCTGGACTATCAACTGAAACGATTTTGCCTTGATGTAAAATTTGTCGATAGAGGTTTAGTAGACAAACTGGTTTTCGAGTATTTTTGAGAATGCGATCGCGAATAGTTTTCAAATGCTCTGGCTCATCCTGAGATTCCCAATTGTTGATCACATTCATCTGCACTAAATTCTCAATCCACTCTGCTTCACTGTTTGTGGGAATAGGAGATAAAGAACTGCGGATGAGCTTACAGAGCTTTTGAGTGAGAAAAGGCTGACCACTTGTCCAGGATAAAACTTCATTGAGCACTACTTGAGGATTGCTAACTTTCTGAGTCAATCCTTGTAATAAAGGTTGAGCTTCATGCATTTGAAAGCCATTTAGTTGAATTGCCTGACCAATATTAAAAGAAGTTCTTTGATAGTCAGTAATCAAATCTGAAGGTGTGGCAACTCCAAAAAGGGCAAAAGTTAAACGCCGATATTCTGGATTAATACTGCGCTGGTTATAGCAGAAACGAATTAAAGTAAAAAAATCATTAACAGGAAATTTTAAGGATAGAACACTATCAATTTCATCCACAAAAATACAAATTCTTTCACTTTTAACTTGAGTTAGTATGATATCTTCTATAAATCGACTTAAACACTGAACAGGCGATAAATCTTTTTGGTCATTCCACCAAGCTTTAAAATTTATCTTTTCTAGCAAATCAAAACTTTGCCACAACTCTACTATGAATCCCTTGTACCATTGAGCGGGAGTGATGTTTTCGCTGCCAAGACGGGTGATGTCAATCGCTGCACAGCTAAATCCTTCTTGCTGAAGATGGTGTATCATACGAACCATCAAGCTGGATTTACCCATTTGCCGTGTATTCAGGACGTAACAAAACTCTCCCCGCTTCAACGCTTTGTAGAGATAACGATCTGCGGAGCGCACTACATAAGTAGGAGCATCCATCGGCAAACTTCCCCCAACTTGATAATCAAAAGTTGAGGGTTGTTCTGCACTTTTGAGTAGTGCGTTTTCAAATACGAGTTCGGCTTGGGTAGCTTTAAGAATTTCTAGAGTTTGTGACAGTTCTTGAGTGCGCTTTTTGACTTTTTGTTCTAAATTCAAGTTGGATTTGGCTAATGCGTTTTTAGCTTCGTGCAAGGCAAAATTTTTGACTTCCAGTTCTAAGATCAACCGAATCCGCTCGGCTTCTGACCTTTTGCGTTGTGTGATATCTTGAAAGGCAGCGATCGCATAGATAATTTCACCTTTCTCATCAAAAATTGGAGTAGCTGATACCTCCAAAGGGATAATCTTCTTTCCATGGTGAATCTCCATATTATCGACAGTGGCACTTTTGCCACTCAATGCCTGTACAATGGGGTGCTGTTCTGTAGGATATAACTCCTCTCTTCCCACTAAATAGGCTTGATAAATCTTGCTCAATTGATCTTTTGTGGCTCCGGTGACAATTCCCTTACCAAGTATCTGTTGAGCAGTTTGATTAGCGTATTGAGGTTGACCGTTACCATTAATTACAAAGATACCCACTGGCAAAGCTTCCAGAAATTGAGCTAGCCTAGCCTCGCTTTCGCGCAATGCTTCTTCGGCCCGTTGGCGCACCGTAACCTCTTGTTGCAGACGGGTTAATAATTCCGCTTGAGCTTGCTGTGCTAGAAGTTCTTGTTCCTTTGCCGCTTTCATCTGCCGCACATGTTGCAGAGTTTTATTGGTGGTAATTTCTAAATCCTGAAAATTAATCGGCTTAGTCAGAAAGTCAAAAGCACCGCTATTCATCGCCGTTCTGATATTTTCAACATCACCATAAGCAGAAATAATTACTGCTTTAATGATCGGATATAACTCATTGAGCTTGGTGATTAAAGTTAATCCATCCATTTCTGGCATATAAATATCGGTTAATACAATATCTATATGCGGTTCAACTTGCAGCTTTTCTAGTGCTTCTATACCATTCCGAGCAAAAATCAACTGAAATTGCTTTTCACGAATTTTTTTTCTAAATTTTTGGCGGAGCAATAGTTCTAAATCAGGCTCATCATCCACAACCAGTATTTTAGCTAGCATAGTTTATTATCTGATTGCGAATATTTATAATTTGAGTATTTTTTCCTTTAATTTATCAAATTCAATTGGTTTAGTAATATAATCATCAGCTCCATATTTTTTAGCAGTCAGGTAATTATGTTCATCATCATAAGCAGTAATAATAATTACTTTCAAATTAGGGTAATTATCTTTAATAATTTTGAGCATTTCTAGCCCGTTCATTCCAGGCATATTAATATCGGTGACAATCAAAATTGGGCAATTAATTAGTTTACTTTGTAAACGTTCCAACGCTTCCTCTGCTGAAAAAGCAAAATATAATTTAATTTGATTTTCTTTAAGTTCTCTTCTAAATTTCTGCCTAAACAAGAATTGAACATCTTGTTCGTCGTCTACAATCATTATTTTCATTTATGACTTACGTATTGACAAAATGAACACAGTAGTTACAAGAATGTCAATCAATAACACCCTTCTACTTATTTTATCGGTGAACGTAAGGCTTATTATGCATGAGATAGAATTAAGTGAATTATTGCAACATAAAGCAAATTTATAAAAAGGCGTCGGGAAAACCCATTCCTTCTCGGTAGGTGATGAAAGACGCCTTTTTAGACCGTTGACAGTTAACAGCCAGCTGTCAACAGTCTTTCGTGTTATCCCAGCGACTTGGCGGGGTGGGATGAGCTTAACTTGACAAATAACCTTTAAGTTCTATCTTTTTTGAAGTTACTTGCTGTTAAGCAAAGCGATGATAAACTCTGTATAGTTGCCTACTTCGGTTTCTACGAGAATTTTCCCTTGGTGCTGCTGGACAATGATATCGTGAGTAATAGATAAACCTAAGCCAGTTCCTTCACCAGTAGGTTTAGTGGTGAAAAAGGGATTAAATATTTTATCTAATGCTTCTTGGGGAATGCCTTCGCCGTTATCACGAATGCGAATTTCTATATGCTCACCCAAATTTTTAGTACTGACTGAGAGTGTAGGTAAAAAGTCCTCACCTTCTTGTCCTAGTTTTGAAAAACGCATCTTCTTTTTATGCGCTGCGTAGCAAGCGTTATTGATTACATTTATAAAAGCGCGACTAATATTCTGCGGTACGACATTCAATTTTTTAATCTCATTATCATAATCGGTTTCTATATTTATCTTGAAAGAAGCATCCTTGGCACGCATTCCGTGATAGGCAAGTTCGATCGCTTCCGCTAGTAAGGCGTTAATGTTTGTCATTTGCCGATCGCCTGATTGCCCTCTTGAGTGCATCAGCATCCCACTAACAATATTGTCAGATCTAGTACCATGTTCATGGATTTTTTGAGCATTTTGTTTGAGATCGTTCAAAATCTCCTCAATATATTCTCTGCTTTCTGGAGCTAAGCGGTCTTTTTGATTTTTCATCTCTTCGCATAGTTCCTGAGTCAACTCAACAGAAAGCTCGGCAAAGTTGTTAACAAAGTTTAAGGGATTTTTGATCTCATGGGCGATACCCGCTGTTAAAGCTCCCAGAGAAGCCAATTTCTCTTGGGCGATAATCTGAGCTTGCGTGGCTTTCAGCGTTTGCAGGATGCTAGCTAACTCCTGATTTTTATCTTGTAATTCTTGGGTTCTTACCTCTACTTTCTGTTCTAGAGTTCGGCTGTAACCCTCTAACTGTTCATAGAGACGGGAATTTTCAATAGAGATAGCAGCTTGAGCTGAAAGGATTTTTAAGATTTCGACGCGATCGCTAGTAAAAGCGCCTGTTGTTAAATTATTTTCTAAATATAAAATGCCGCTCAGTTTGCCTTGATGAATTAGGGGAGTACAAAGAATCGATTTGGGTTGAGTAATGGTAATGTAGCGATCGCGAGTAAATAGTCCTTCATTTATAGCGTCATTTAAGACTATATTTTCTTGAGTATGAGCGACATAGTTGATGATAGCGGCTGATAAAAGAGGGATTTGCTGAGCATCAACAGAGTCTACTGGAACTGATTGCAAGATAGTAACATCATCAGAATTCACTGCCCCTTCAGCTTCTATAAACCAGTGACCCTCTTTTTCCAAAATCAGAAAACCTTTTTCAGCACCAGCATTCTCAATTACAGTTTTCATCATATTTTGCAGTAACTTGCTCAGAACGATTTCACCAGAAATCGTTTGCGAGGCTTTTAGCACCGTGGCTAAATCTAATGCTTCACCGGAACTGTTGGTATTTGTTGAAGTACTGCTGAAAGTTGTTTTGCTGGCGAATGATGTAGAAGTTAACCACTGCGGATATTTCTGATCTAAGTCCTCTACCTTACGTTTTGCACCCCAAATTTGGTAGCCTTGGTAGGCTTTTCTCATGTAGAGTTTGGCAAACTCTTCTTTTCCTCGTTGCAACCAAAATTTGGCTGCTAGTTCATTAGCCAAAGCTTCGTTCTGGATGAATTCATTTTCTTTGGCGGATTCAATGGCTTGATCATATAAATCTACGGCTTCATACCATTGACCAGAAATACGAAGCATTTCTGCTGCTACTAAAAGATATTTATGCAAGAAGTTTTCTGGGCAGATGTCTGCCCATTCTTTCATCCGCTGTTGATTGGTTTCTAGTTGTTGCCAGTACTTATCTTGTTCATCTGATGAAGCTTGGGAATAGAGAGCAGTTAGCGTTAGCGAGTAGTAAAAATTATGCTCAGCGATCGCGATCGTTCCAGGAATGTAGTCAACCAACTCTTCCGCTTTTTCTAGAAAAATTAACTCAATTGGCTCACCATATAAATAGAGAATCTGAGCTTTGTAAATGCAATAAAAGCAGATTGCTGCCAGGGTTTTATCTTGTTCACAAGCTGCTAAAAAACCAGATTCTTCTGTCTGTTCTGTGTCAAAACACAGTTTATCTTGGGTAAGACCTACTAAATTTTGGATGAGAATTTTAGCACCCAATATACAATTAATTGCCCACTGATTTTGAGTTTCTTGACTAAATAGCAAACTGCGAGACGCTTCCTTTAAAAGAGAGTCTAAACTTCTACCTTGACAAATAAGATTGTACAAGTTGTAAGTAAAGGTATACCCCACAAGTTGTAACTCACCAACTTGCAATCCGGCATCAGCACCTTCAGTATTAACTTTCTCAGACAGCTTAATGTGTTTCAACCAGTGCATAGTGAAACTGCCGTGAATTTGGGTAGCTGCATTCTTACAAGACCAGTCCTGATATTTATCAGCTAGCTTCATGCCAAGAGAGCTATATTCATAACCTGAACGATAGTCTCGCAACACATGGGTATTAACTACGCCAAAAAAGCTATAGCCCATTGAAGATTTTTCCATATTGCCGTATTTGATATTAAGATTAGCTAGTTTAGTTGCAACCAGATTTCTCAAAGCTGGATCTAAAATCCAAGCAGCTGGGAAGATACGAGTTAGTATTTTTAAGGCTGCCCTTTTCTCTGATATCTCCATTTCTGGATTGTCATATAAAGAAGCGATCGCTCGCTCACCTAAATTTTGGCGATATTCTGCAAGCTCAGCCTCGAAAGCTGCTTGTAAGTTCTCTGCTGATAGGTCGATTCCTAATAGCCTCAGCGCAGTTCGCCCCAACTCAACTCCCTCGCTGATTCGTCCTAACAGGGTATATTGAACAATTTGTAAGTAGTAAAAGTCTGTGCCATCAAGAGCTGATTTTACCCGCTTAAGTGACATTTCCAGCAAAGACTGAGACTGCTCAAAATTACCATTTAGATACTCGACTTCTGCTAGTTCTTTGTAAAGGTCAAGAGCCATTTCGTAGCGCTCTTGCCAAATATCACCTGGAAACTCATTTTTGCAAATAATTAGGTAGTCTCTAGATGCAGTGTATGCAGTTGCTTCTTTGGCTTTTTTGCCAGCACGTAAATTCAATTCTGCTAATTCTTTCTTTTCAGCCGTGCTCTTGATCAACTCTCGTCCCTGATTAAGATGATCGACCAAAGTAAAAACTTTTTCTTCACGCTCTGTTTTACTGATATTAGCAAGCAATAGCCTGCCGATTTGTAAGTGAACTGCTTTTTTTTGACCTTCATCAATTAGTTCATAAGCAGCCTGTTGTACTCGGTCATGCCGAAATTTATAATTTTGAATAATTAATTCAGAGTCAATTGGTGTGTTTGAAGTTGTTTCTAGCTCCGAGATAGTCTGAACCAACCCCAACTGAATAGCTGGTAAAAGATTTTTAAAAGTTTCATGTGCAGATTTCTCGTCAATAATTGCCAATGTATTAAGGTCAAAACTGTTACCAATACAAGCAGCTAAACGTAATGCTTTCTGAGTTGTATCTGAGAGTTTTTTGAGCTTACCGAGCATCAAGTCCACTACGTTTTCTGTGATGTTGAGGGACTCGATGTGAGTAATATTCCATTGCCAGCATTTTTGCTCTCGGTCAAAAGTTAGGAGATTTTCTTGATAAATAGTTTTGAGAAATTCATTGATAAAAAAGGGATTTCCTGAAGTCTTCTGATAGACTAATTGCGCTAATAATTTGACTGTTTCTTGATCACTATGGAGGGTGTCTGCAATTATCTGAGTGATTTCCTCCAACTTTAAGGGTTGAAGATTGATACAATTAATAATCCCCCCTTGCTGCCTCAAGCGAGCAAGGGCTAGCGATGCGGGATGATTGGGGCCAACTTCATTATCACGATAAGCTCCCAGTAGTAATAAATACTCCATGTTATCGTCAGTCATCATCACCTCAAGTAGCTTGAGGCTGCCAGAGTCAGCCCATTGCAAGTCATCAAGGAAAATAACTAGAGGGTGCGATCGCTGACAAAAAACCCGGATAAAATTCTGGAAGACTGCATTGAAGCGATTTTGTGCCTCAGTTGGTTCTAGTGGTTGCACCGGCTGCTGAGAACCGATAATTAGTTCTATTTCAGGAATAACGTCAATAATTACTTGTCCATTAACACCGACAGCCGCCAGGAGTTTTTCGCGCCACTGAGCCAGTTGAGATTCGCTTTCAGCTAAAAGTTGGCGTACCAGTGATTGAAATGCCAATATAACAGCAGAATAAGGGATATTACGCTGAAATTGGTCAAATTTGCCAGATATAAAGTAGCCGCGCTGCTGTGTTATGGGTTTGTAAAGTTCCTGCACTAGTACAGATTTACCAATGCCGGAATAACCACCAACTAACGTCATTTCAATTCGCTTCTGACCTGCTATATTTTCTACTTGCTCTTGGTGGTCGCGTTCAGCAATCCGCTTAAATGTTGAGAGGAGAGTTTCTATTTCTGCTTCTCGACCGTAGAGCTTTTGCGGAATTTTGAATCGGTCAGAAATATCATGACGAGCCAGAGGAAACTCTGAAATTTGTCCGTGCTGTAACTGCGCCAGACATTCTTCTAAATCCGCTTTTAGTCCCAATGCGCTCTGATACCGTTCTTCAGACGTTTTTGCTAGCAACTTCATGACGATATTAGAGACGGCTTGAGGAATTTCTGGATTGGCTTCGTGGGGAGAAATAGGTTGTTTGGCGATGTGACAGTGAACTAACTCCAAAGGATCATTGGTTTCAAAAGGTAGCCTTTGAGTAAGTAACTTGTAAAAGGTTGCACCGAGGGAATAAAAGTCAGTACTGTAATCGAGTGCTCGATTCATTCTGCCGGTTTGTTCTGGCGACAGATAAGCTAACGTTCCTTCTAAGACATTAGGATTTTTAATTGTCGGATTTTCTCGCGTAAATACTGTGGAGATGCCAAAGTCAATAATTTTGAGTTGCTTAGTTTTTACATTAAAAACGATATTAGCAGGAGTGATATCTTTGTGAATTACACTAGCAGCGTGAATCTCGTTTAGCGTCTGAGAAATCTGAATGGCAATGTAGAGAAATTCTGAGAGTGCAAACTTTTGAGAGTTCATCAAAATATCTAACGATTTGCCACCAAAGTCCTCCAAAACCATTGCTAAGGTGCTTTTATAGGGGAGTAAGTTGTAAGCTTTAATCACTCCATCAATTTTTAGAGAGCGAGTGATTTCGTACTCTTGTTTGTATCGAGTCAGTTCTGAAGGAATTGGGTAATCTTCCTTAAGAACTTTGAGGATAACAGGTTGAGTGCTAGAGTTAAGAACAGCTCGATAAACTAATGAATTAGCACTTTCATAAATCTTGGAGATAATTTGGTAATCTGCGTTAGCGAAGCTCACCAAAGGTATCGCACTCATTTTCAGTTTTCCTCCAAAACAGCACTCTTTGTTTACCGTCTGGTCAATTACAAGTCACTCAAAAGATTTCCCTGATCAACCAAGAGATTGTCAGTACAAGCATCTCAGCCGTTGCCAAGATTATGATGTATCATAACCCATAGTTCTTTAACAGTTATCAGTAAACAGTAATCAGTAATCAGTTAAGATAATTGGGTTTAAGGAGAACCACTAAGGGGGCGATCGCTTCTAAGTGAAAACTAATAACCCAAAGTCGATTAGTAGCAAACGTTGTTTAACAGTCATCAGTTTTTTTCTGACCACTGTTTACTGTTTACTGTTTACTGTTTACTAATTTAAGTTCTTACTCCAAACCGTAGAAACGAGCAGGGTTATCCCAAAGAATTTTCTGTATGGTGTTTTTGGGGAGTTTCTCTTGTAGATCTACCATATCTGCGACAATATCTGTCTTGTGATCCATGTGGGGGTAGTCGGAACCAAAGATTAAATTATCTGAACCCAGAAACTCAAGAATCTCATTTAGATAAGGCTCTGAAGGTTCAATCGCAATAAAGCACTGACGGCGGAAATACTCTGAAGGCTTCATTTTTACGATGTCTCCAATTTCCCATTGCAAGTCTTCGTACTCGCGATCAAGTCGCCATAGCCAGTAAGGGAGCCAGCCACAGCCAGACTCCATAAATCCGACTTTGAGGTGAGGATGGCGCTCCAAGACTCCGCCTTCGATGAGAGACAACAGTGCCATCATCTGCTCTAGTGGATGAGAGCAGGCGTGTAGAGCAAAGCGGGTGTTAAAGCGATCAGCACCAGCAGTGGGTAGGCGAGAGTGAGTTCCTTCGTGCAAGCTAACTGCAATGCCCAATTCCTCGCACTTTGTCCAAAATGGTTCGTAGGCGGGGCTACTTAGCGATCGCCCTTTAACGAGGTTAGGGCGCAAAAACACCGCCTTCCAGCCAAAATCTGCCACCCGCTGCAACTCAGTTACTATTTCTTCCGGTGCATGTAAATTCACAACTCCCACACCTCGCAGAATTTGCGGGTCATAGCTGCAAAAGTCTCGTAGCCAATTATTATAAGCACGAACAAATGCCCCAGCCAGTTGAGGAGCCATGTTATCTACAGCAATCATCCATGAAAAATACGTCGGATAGACAAACGAAACGTCAACCCCCATCTGCTTCATTGCTAATACATGAGATTCTGAGTCAAAGCTATTAAGCCAAGATAGGGGATAAGCTTGAGTAACTTGTTTGGCTCCTTCAAGGCGAAGCAAATCAGAGTATTTGTTGAGAATTTCCTCACCTTTAATCGTAAAATCTGGAGATGGGGCAAAGCTTTTAAATGCAGGTTCCAAATACTCTTCCCACATTTGGTATGGCTCGTAAACGTGGGAATCTGCATCAATAATTTTATATCCTTTAAGCATATTTATAGTCAAAATAAGTTTTAGAGCAAATACTAATACCCTGGACTTTGCTAGGTTCGTAGTGAGCGCTTCAGCGCTCAAGCCAAGGACTAAAGTCCTGACTACGAACTTATTAACCCATCAAAGTTGGTGTGGCGGACTACTAGTGGTCTATCGCATTAGTTATCAGAGGTTAAGGAACGAACCGCAGAGGCGCAGCGAAAAGTCGGAGCGGAGGTTTCCTCCGATCTGAACTTTTCAAGACAGAGAACACAGAGAAAGAGAAAAAAAGAGATTTAAGAATGAGTTCACCTATCAGAATTAATGTGATGAACAACTAGGCAACACCTTTCACTTAAGAGTTAAGTTTGAATTTACCTTTTCGCAGACAACATAACTAAGAGTGCTTTACATCCACATTGGGAATGGATTAAGCTGCTCCTCTGGAATAGGTTCTTTCAACCAACCCAGTTGTACCGGAACCTCATAAAGCCGACCCGCTCCTAGGCGCTTCCAGAAGTGGCGCATTCCTGGAACGATAACTTTGACAACTTTCAATCCAATATCTGGACGAGTTTGGTTGAGGATGAGCATTTCCATGCCACGTTGCTGAATAATTTGCTGGCAAAGCTTAATATCATCTAGCAGGTCATTGTGCTCAATCTGAGGATAGTTAGAATGCACTTTCGGGGCAATATTGTTATCGGGTGCTAGGTAAGGCTGATTTTCGAGTGTTGCCGTTTTCCACCAATCTAAAACAGGTGGTTCAGCCGAAGCAGCATATTGAGTTGTGCCATCGGCATGAGAAGCTAAAACAGCAGGAAGAATTTGATTCATTTCCGTGAGAGCTCTTTGAATGGCAAGCTTGGGATCGAAGTGAGTACCAAAGCCTAAAATTATGTCTTCTACTTTGACATCGTTCCTACGACTAATTGCAGTAAAGGTAGGAATATTCAGGTCGCTAGTAATATCAAGAACCCAGAGTTCACGATGGATAGATTGGTAGTAACTTTTCAGGGCTTGAAAATACGGCTCGTTAAAACTTTCTAAATCTACCCCCGGTCTGGAAATGCGATTATACCACCACAAGGCGACACTATCTCGCTCCACCAATTCCATAAAACCCTGAACGGTAGCTTCTTCCAAGGTATTACCTGCTGCACAACCGTTGGTATCTGCCCAACAGTTTGGCTCAGAAGACAGAGGATAGCCAAAATAACAATAAGCAGTCGGTAAGTATTTGAAACATTGGTGAGTCACAGACCAAACAGGCGTCCACTCAATTTCTCTTTCTTCGTTAAAAGGTTCGGGAACTCTCTGAAAGAAACTGGCACAATAGGCATTCCATTTTTCCCGGTTATCGTATTGAGCTTGGCTGAAGTTCATGCAGATATTAGGATGGATAGCCTTGTCGGCCATTTTTTGATAACTGTTTTTGACTCTAATTTCGTCTCCCTGAAAAACGCCAGAATACCTCTCAATGGCTTCGCAAAAACCACTAGCTCTTGCTTGCGCGTCCGTTCTGCCTTTTCCGGCACTTCTACCACCAATGTTTTGCTCTAATACACTCAAGTCATCAAACATCGAGGCAAAATGATGCTTAGCAAAATAGGTGGGCGTTAAACCATTCAAATTACGGGAAAGTTTCCCAAACTCTCGCACAATTCCAGTGATGGGGCTAATATGCTGTTGATATTTTTCAAAAGTTGCTTCAGGTTCTAAGCAGCGATGTCCACCATCAGCAGTAAAAGTTTTCTTTCTACTACCAAATACTACAGGTAGAGGCTGGCGATGCTCTTGTTTAATGATGCCACAGACGGGACACTGAGGGCGTCTAATCAGGGTGTGGTTCTGCGTCTCCAGTGCCAGGGTGTCATGGGTTACAAGCACCCCTTTGAGGCGTTTATTTTCTCCTTGGATAATCCATTTGAGGATTTCAGTCGCAGCCATTGACAGAGCAGTTTGCAGCGTTGAGGGTAGGTTAGCCAAAGGTGGCGTTAAAGGTAATGCGTAATTCTTGCGTCTCTGGATAAACCCTTCAACTGGACGATTACCTTGCAAGCGTTGGGATAGACATTCCCAACAACCCGTTTTGTGGGGATGAAAGACCGGCCCGATCCAGATTATAGTTCCCGTCGGTTTAACTAACATCCAAGGACGCGATCGCGCCAAGTTTTTTTGATTAATTTCTACTAGTTCTGTTCGCAAGTAGTCGTCGGTCAAGACAACTTCTAAGTCTGCTTCTTCTGCGACTTGAATTTGCAGCGATTCAAGGGTAGCAATAAATTCTAAAGCAAACGGTGTCCCTAGAGCCTTGACGGCTACTTTAGTTGTTTGCAACCGATGGCGGGCGTTTTCTAGATTAACGTTCAAATGCTCGCAAAATACGGCTATATTTGCAGGCAAAACCTCCTCATTTTCGATGAGATAGCCTTTTTGCTTTAACTCCATGAGAGCGTAATAAATGTAGGGTGCTGGTAGCTTATCTTGGAGTTGCTCTGCAATTTCATCAGTAGTTAGATTTTTGTCAAGTAAAGGAACTAACAACTGATAGAGGCGATCGCGAAGTATTATCGCACCTCTTTCAGACAAAAGAAATACACCTTCTTCTTCAACCGTTTCCACACGAAAGCGAGATTTAAACTTCGGTTTTCTAAACATATTTGCTTATGGTTACGCGACAGCAGAATGCCAACGCAAGATTTATATGCAAGAAAAGAGGTAGAGTAGAAAGAATTTTTCTTCTATTTCTACCTCGATTTTTGTCATCAATTAAATTTGTAAAACTTATGACCCAGAAACAGGAATATATACAGAAGGAGGAAGATAATTACCACTAAGATTGTCTTGCATCCAATCTTTCAACTGGTCTTCTGTAACAGTAAATTCACTCAATGCGGGACGCGGTGGATAAGCAATAATAGCAACATATTTCTCCTTTCTTTCTTCATCATACTCATAGGAAATGTTGCCAGTAAACGAATCGACTGTTACTTCAAAGCGAAAATCTTGTACAAGAGGATCAGTGAAAATATAATCATTCGTAGTAAGTTGCTTGTAGACATCAGCCAAAGTCAAGCTAATCCCTGGTGCAGTCTTATTTGAGGTTATAACTTCTTTGATAATTTTGCTTGTTTCTTCCGCAGATTGAGCCGATTGTGGATCGCCATATTCAATTGCTGCTAGACGAAATAAGGCTTGTTTTTTGAGTATAGAGCTGAAGTATTCTTTGAGAACCTTCTCTTGTTCCTTATTTGTTTCATCTTGCTCAAATGCCAAAAAATTAGTCCAAGTCCAGGCTATGAGTTGAGTCCATTGCTTAATAATGATTCTGATTTTTGCTGAGTTTTCTGGAGTACGTAATTCTTTAGGAAATGGTGTGTCAAGTTGGGTCGCCATTGTCAAAAACTCCTTAAATTAGTTTGATTTGGATTACAGAATAATCAATTATCTAGTTACGAAAAGGCTAGTTGAGAGTAATACTATCTACTGAACATTTTTCGTACCATTACTGGAATTCGCTCTAGCCATTTGGAAGGTAAAGTCTGCATAAGGTTGCATACGAGTTCGGAGTTTTGCGCCAGTATGACATCCGATGCAACTACTATTTTGGATATAGGGTTCTAGGGTAACGTTGGCTAGTGGTAACTTTGGTGTAATCTCTCTAAGTTGTTCGTTATAAAGTTGACTTGGGTTAGTCAGCCATTGAGTACCAACGAGGTTGTAGTATTGCCAGACCGATGATTTAGAAATGTCTTTTAGTGCTTGATGCCATTGCTGATTTTGCTCCGATATTTGAGAATCGAGCGGTGACTTTGGCTTGAATGAGCGAACTATCTGCGACGGAATTTGATTTTTAATTTCGCCTCCAATCTTTGTGACTGCGTGGGGTGCTTCTTTCCGCCAAAGGTATGGTGGCTCTACATAGGGAGTATTTTCTACACAGTTTTTTTGACAGTCTGGATTATTCAGCGTGTATTTATTCTGTTTCAAAGTTCCATCTGGAACGTTATCTACCTGCTCGAATGTAGACCAAATCCATCCCTGCTCACTAGTTTTATGCTTAATATGGAAGCCAATTAAACCCACTTCTATTACTTGACTAAATTCCTCACCAGTGTCACTACAAAATGCTTTACCAGTGTCACATTTATCTGATTTTCCTGGAATCAACACCTTTCGCTTGGTGGTGTAATAACGAGCTTTTTCGTCTTTAGATGTCTGCTCGTCAAAAACTCGCCAACTAGCCTTAATCTCAATCGCACCTTCTTTCTCGTATGTACTACATGGAACTCCAAGTATGTTGTCGTTTTCCCTGCCGCTACATATCAAGTCAAACTGATTATTGTCATTATTAAATTGTGCTAAATTAACGCTGTCATACCACTTGTTTTTAACAATTTGGTTGAACTCTTGTGGGTTAATGTAGGTTTCAACAATAATATAGTTGCCTTGCTGATCAATGAGAGGTAGATCTTGAGGATTTGCATTCTGACCTTTAGCGTCTAGCTTACCTTGTTCTGTAAGTTTTACAGTTGAGTTCTTTGGTGGAAGCAATCTATTCTCAGCATTCAGACAAATAAACGGTTTGTTTGGGGTGCTGGGTGTTTTTCCTGAAACAAATACTGTTTCAGGGGTGCTATAGAATTCCCAGACACGAGGAGCATCTGGAGCTTCGCCTATTTTTTTGCTTGCTAAGGGAGAGCCTTGCTGACAGTCAGCTGGCCAATTTAAAGCAGCGAAGACTTGCCAAGCAAAGTGGTCAAGAAAAACTACTCGCGGTGTGTTTGGATAGGATGCTTCTTGTTTAGCTTGATTGGGATTATGAGGAATCTCCGCAGTGATTATTTCTGGTTTTGGTTGAAACTGACCTTGCTTTTGAAAGTCTGTTTCAGTTGGGATGAACGCTAAACTTGCAGAAACACAAGCTAATAACGTAATTGAAATTGAAATGATAGCAATTGAAATAAGACGTTGAATAGCTCTCATGGATATACAGTACCAAGGGCGATCGCTAATAATCTCTCAATTAACTTAACACAATAAATCATACCTTTATTCATGTTTTTTACAACATAAACAGTAGTAAAAGATAGATTTATTTGTATATATGAAAAATATGATTTTTATATGTGATTAGCTATTTTTATATGAGTTTTGATATGAGTTTTGATATGAGGCTTATACAAATAAAATAAAAATTTTTATGCTAAGTTGCCTTCTGGCAAAAGTAGCCAACGACTTTCGTAATTCATAGTTTGTAAAGGGTCAGGAGATACGATATCGGAGATATAAGTCATTCATTTGTCATTAATTATTCTCTTCCCCTGCTCCTGTGCTCCTCCACTCCCCTAACGACATTACTCCTGGTGAGTAAAGGCTGCTCAGCAATGACTTGTAACAAATTTAAAAGCTAAATACTGGTATTGACTTGACATTAGTACGTAAAATGTTAAAACAAATACTATGAACTAAGTAGTTTTTTAAAGATCATTTAAAGTTCATTGAAATGATCAAACAACAGGTAAGCTCATCAGGTTTTGCCAACTTTTTGCCACTCCTACATCATCTGTAGGAGCATAGGCATCCTTTATCCTTTGGGCTGAGATTGGTTAATCCAAGTCTTTAGCAGCCATTAATCACAATATTTAACAGGTTTTCAGATTCCCGTTTTCTTCCAAAGCCCTCACACACTTTAAGAAAATAAATTATGTTTCTTTCTCAAGCTCTAGCGATAACCCTAGTTATCAGCCCAGGAATTGGCATGGGGTTAAAAGCTGCATCTTTTGGGAACGCAGACTTAAACGAATCGAAGCTGACACGCACAGATACCACGGTGAATTTTAACTGGGGTAAAGGCGCACCGACTTCCAAAATCGGCTCTGATAGATTATCTTTGAGTACTTCTGGTAAGACATACTACGTTTCTGAGAATGGAGACGATAAAAATGACGGACTGAGACATACTACTCCATTTCGGACGCTGCAAAGAGCAGCAAATCAGGTGACAACACCAGGCGATAAAGTCTACGTCATGAACGGCACTTATACGCGAGCAGACACCTCCAAAGAGATCCTCGTGATTTATGACAAACATGGTACACCAACTACTCCAATTACTTTCAAGGCCTATCATGGACACCGCCCCGTCATCAAATCACAAAATCCTTACGCCATTAACGTCGTTGGCTCCTCTTACATTGTTATTGATGGTCTTGAGCTAGTTGGAAATAACGATAATGTAACTCTGGTGTATGCACAACAGCAAAAAGACAACATACATAATCCGCTAACAAACGGCGCGGGGATTGCGCTCCATCCATCCTTTGTAGGAGGAATAATCAAACAATATTCTCACCATATAGTGATTCGCAACAACAAAATCTCTAAGTTTGGTGCTGGAGCAATTGGTGCGTTCAGAACGGACTACGTCACTATTGAGAACAATCTTATCTTTAAAAATTGCTTATATAGTTCGACGGGAGCAAACACCATTACCACGCTTCACAACTGGAATTATGACGATAATACCACCGACTATAAAATGATTATTCGGGGGAATACTGTATATGACAATCGAAGCTTAATTCCTTGGAAAGTTTCAGGAACGATCGCGGAGTCTAATGGCATCATGATTGATGATGCTCTAAATACTCAAAAAAATTCAATTCTTAAACCGTATCGAGGAAAGACATTAATTGAAAATAACATTGTTTACAACAATGGTGCTGCTGGAATTCAAGTATTTAAAAGTCCCAATGTGGATGTGATTAACAACACGACCTATCAAAATTCTCATAATTCTACTACTCAATATTTGGGAGAGATTGCAGTAGTTATGACTAATAATGTGAGGGTGTTTAATAACATTATGTACGCCAAGAAAAACGGCATAGTCAACCATGTTAATAAAGCGGATAACAATGTCAAGTTTGATTACAACCTGATTTACAATTCATCCAAATTCACCAGTTCAGAGCCTCACAATATCATTGGACAAAACCCACTATTTGTAGATATTGGCTATAGAAATTTCTCTCTGAAACTCGGTAGCTTGGCGATTGATGCTGGCACTAGCGCTTTTAATGGCGTGCAAGCACCAAAGATTGACAAGAGGGGTGCTAGTCGTCCACAAGATGGTAATGGTAACGGCGATGCAAGGATAGATATAGGTGCTTTTGAAGCCCGTTCACCATTGGCAGCAAAAGCCTTCTAAACAAAAATGGGACTGAGGATTGGGGACTGGGGACTGGGGACTGGGAAAGAGATATTTTCATTCCTTCATTGTGCTTGCGTGGCGTGTGCTTTGCGCTCACTCTGTTCATGGTATCTCTTGCATAAATATTTTTTTTCGCGTGAAGAAGAACGCGAAAAGAACGACTTTTGCAAGAAGTCTCATTGTTTCTCTACTGATTGCGATCGCGACGGTGTAAGTTTGATGGACAATTCTCAATTAGCATGGATCACCGTCGCTGATTTATTAGTAAAAATATTACACTTTCATTAGTGATAACCCTTTTGGGCTTGGTAAATTTTTTATAGTTTTATCCTTCGGTATAAAAATCAAAATAAAAAATCATTTTAGATTATCGTTAGCAAGCGCCCTAACGCTTTAAAACGCGATGCGTCACATCTTAAAGCTCAAAAACATAAGTTATATAAACAAATATTTATTTTTCTACTATATTTAACTAAACGTATCGATTAGTATAGTTTCTTGTACTTGTGCTTTCTAACCTGAGGTATTGATGAAACCTACTATAGAGGGATGAAATAAGAAACGTTTCTGTTAACAGAATGTCAATGTTCGCTGTTTGAATTGCACCCAAGTCTAAACAGCAAAGGAAAGGAGCCAATTACTTTGAAACTCCAACAAATTGTGTTTCATTCTACCCACAGCTACCCCAGACTATAAGTTTTATTGCTCATGCTCAATCTGTCAGTTCCTAACTCTCAAGAAAATCAACCACTGCTTGACGCTACTAACTGGAACGTTATTGAAACGGAGTTTGACCCCACGCAACTCCACCATAAAGAAACTGTCTTCACACTTGGCAACGGTTTCTTAGGAACGCGGGGTACTTTCGAGGAAGGGTATCCCCAGGATTTTCCTGCAACACTCATTCACGGTGTGTATGATGATGTAACAATTTCCTACACTCAACTAGTAAACTGCCCCAACTGGCTGCCATTAGTGATAAAAGTGGCAGGTCAACGCTTTAGCATGGATGCTGGTGAGGTTCTCAACTACGAGCGTCGGCTTGACCTGCGTTTAGGTCTAGTTAGCCGTGATGTGCGGTGGCGCAGTCCTACTGGTCATACCTTAGATTTCCACTTCGAGCGTTTCGTCAGTTTAGCAGACCAACATGTATTGGCAATCCGCTGTCAAATTACATCCGTAGATTTTGAGGGTGAAATTACCGTCGAAGCTGGATTTGATGCTGAACCCGACACTCAAGGTATTCAACACTGGCAAACCTTAAATCAAGGTGGTGCAGATAATATTATTTGGTTGCACAGCCAAACTCTCCACTCAGGTGCTCAAGTCGGTATGGCAGCTAAGTTAGTGGTAGAGGGTGACGATGGTGTATCTATGTGTGTTGAGAATACTTGCAATTCTCCAAACTTGGCAACCACCTTTGAGTTACTAACAGGAAAAACGGTAACTGTAGAAAAGATTGTCACCTTATTTACGTCACGGGAGACAGAAACCCCGATGACAACAGCTTTACAAAGGTTGGCTGATGAACCCAGGTACACAACCCTACTAGCCGCTCACATTACTGCCTGGGATCAGGTATGGCAAGACAGTGACATTATTATTGAAGGTGATCGCCTCTCTCAATTAAGTGTCCGTTATAATCTCTTCCAATTACTAGCAGCTGCACCACGTCACGACGAGCGCGTTAGTATCCCTCCCAAAACTCTTTCTGGTTTTGCCTATAGCGGACACATCTTTTGGGACACAGAAATTTTTATCCTTCCCTTCCTGACCTTAACTCAACCAGCTTTAGCGCGTAACTTGCTCACCTACCGCTACCACACTTTACCAGGAGCACGGCGCAAAGCCCAGGAAGCAGGGTATCAAGGAGCGATGTTTGCTTGGGAAAGTGCCACCACTGGTGATGAAGTAACTCCTCGGTGGGTACCAGGTGCTAACGGCGAACAAATCCGCATTTGGTGTGGTGACATTGAAGTGCATATCACTGCTGATGTGGCTTATGCTGTGTGGCACTACTGGCAAATCACCGACGATGATCATTGGATGCGGGATTATGGCGCAGAAATTATCCTCGATACGGCTGTTTTCTGGGAAAGTCGAGTTGAGTGGAACCAAGAACGCAATAGTTACGACATCCTCGATGTGATTGGGCCAGATGAAAATCACGATCGCGTCGATAATAATGCCTTTACTAATCTCATGGTGCAGTGGCACTTACAATCTGCTCTAGCGCTTTGGGACTGGTTTAAGCAAGCTTATCCCGAAACTTCAGCACAACTGGTACAAAAACTCAACTTAACCACAGAACGTCTGCACCGATGGGCGGAAATCCAAGAACGTTTGTTTATCAATGAAGATGCTCAAACAGGTTTGATTGAGCAGTTTGAAGGCTTTTTCCAACTAGAACACGTCAATCTTGCTGATTACGAACCGCGTAGCAAATCTCTGCAAGGACTGCTAGGAATTGAAGCTACTAGCCAAAAGCAGATTCTCAAGCAACCGGATGTGTTGATGCTGCTTTACTTGTTGCGCGATCGCTATGACTATAACACCCTCGTCACCAACTGGGATTATTACAACCAGCGTACCGACCATAGTTATGGTTCCTCACTAGGCCCAGCAATTCACGCTATTTTAGCTTGTGACCTCAATCAATCAACCCAAGCCTACACCCACTTTCTTCGCGCAGCGTTAGTAGACTTAGAGGATGTCAGACTTAATGCAGCCGAAGGAATTCACGCCGCCAGTGCTGGAGGAGTTTGGCAGGCGGTAGTTTTCGGGTTTGGCGGTATTCGGATGACTCAATTTGGCCCGGTTGCTTGTGCAAATCTACCTCCTGGTTGGACGCGTCTGAAATTTCGACTGCAATGGCGTAATGAGTGGTATGACTTTGATTTGCGAGCCGAAAAAGAAATGGAAAGCAACCAGGAAGTAAAAGTTCCTATGGCAGACACACGTCAGACAATTAGCGGTGTGATCTTCGATTTAGATGGCGTGTTAACTGATACCTCAGAGTTTCACTATCTGGGTTGGAAGCAATTAGCAGACGAAGAAGGCATCCCCTTTGATCGAGAAGCCAACGAGGCGATGCGAGGATTGCCTAGAAGGGAATCACTCCTGGAAATTTTAGGCGATCGCCCCGCCACTGAAGAGAAAATTCAGGAAATGATGGAGCGGAAAAACCGCTACTACCTGGAATTAATGCAGAAAATTACTACCGCAGATTTACTTCCAGGCGTGACAAATTTATTACAAGAATTGCAAGCTGCTGGGATAAAAATAGCGCTAGGTTCATCAAGTAAAAATGCCCTAACTGTAATTGAACGGTTGGGTATTAGGGATAAGTTCGATGCCATAGCCGATGGCTACAGCGTCTCCCAATCGAAACCAGCACCAGACATCTTTCTATTTGCTGCCCAGCAACTCGGACTCTCACCATCACAATGTGTTGTAGTAGAAGATGCCGCTGCGGGTATAGAAGCTGCTCATGCTGCTGGCATGTCGGCTGTGGGGATTGGCCCAGTTGAGCGAGTAGGTAGAGCTAATGTAGTTTTATCGAGTCTGGAAGATCTAATACCAATTCTGTATGAAGACGCGCCAAACTACGTCAAACTTATAGATAGGTGCATTTAGTGATTTTGTGATGAGTCGTCCATTCCAAATCGAGATTTCAGAAAGCCAAGAAGAATTGGAGAAAG
>NZ_VJXY01000012.1 GCF_014831675.1 Komarekiella delphini-convector SJRDD-AB1
ATTATTGAGGCAACTAACTTAATTTTTTTCTTTCCGTGTATTGCACGGAAAAGTATAACTCTCCTCTCCATGTAATACGCGGCAAACTTGGCGTTTTTTTGTTAAGCAATATTTCGCCAACGGTATCAGTCCCTCTGCCAACCCCCTACGACAAGTGCTAGACGCCATTGGCTCTCAGCTACCTTGCTTAACCTACGATACTTGGGGTTGCTGCCTACCAGAAGGTGATTTTAATACATCAGTGGGTGCAGAACAATTTCGTGAAGTGCTGATGCAATTTCGTGGTCATGATGCTGTAGCCGAATGGCAGCAACTCCAACGTGTTATGGAACCACTAGCTAGTGCTGCAACTGCCATACCACCAGCCGCATTACGCTTTGATATGGGTGCAGCTAAAACTGTGAGCCGATTTGTCCCATCTCTGGCAAAGCATATTGCAGATGTGCCCAAGCTAACGGGCCCTTTCAGCCGGATTATGGATGCTGTTGTTAAAGACTCATTTACACACAACTGGCTTAATATGTTGTGTTTTCTGCTTTCTGGGCTACCCGCAGACGGCACTAGTACAGCTGAAGTAGCATTTATGTTTGCCGACTGGTATCGGCCAGGTGTAGTACTTGACTATCCGATTGGTGGTAGTGGTGCTTTAGTTGATGCTTTAGTGCAAGGGCTAGAACGACATGGTGGTCGGTTAATGCTAGGCGCTCATGTGGAGCAAGTGCTTGTAGAAGGCAACCAGGCTGTAGGTGTGCGTCTGCGTGATGGTAAGGAAATCCGAGCGCGTCGCGCAGTAGTTTCTAATACATCTGTTTGGGATACTTTGAAACTCCTACCAGAAAAAGCAGTGCCAAAACACTTTCTTACCAAACGACAGGCGACACCTGAGTGTGATAGCTTCATGCATCTGCACCTAGGTATTAACGCTCAAGGATTACAATCAAACCTGAAGTGTCACTATATTGTAGTTAACAATTGGGAAGCAGGCATCACAGCACCTCAGAACGTTGTGTTGATATCAATTCCTTCAATTCTCGACCCATCCCTAGCACCACCAGGCAAGCATGTGATTCATGTTTATACTCCTGGTAATGAGCCGTACGCTCTTTGGCAAGGGATGGACAGGAAAAGCCAGGAATATGCTGAACAAAAGCTCTTACGTGCAGAAGTGATGTGGCAAGCTTTAGAGCGCATCATTTCAGATATTCGCTCGCGTTGTGAAGTCACACTTGTTGGCACACCTCTAACTCACGAACGTTTTCTACGTCGCCACCGAGGTTCCTATGGGCCGGCGATTAAGGCTGGAGTTAGTTTGTTTCCTGGCCCTAGCACACCTCTACCAGGGCTGATGTGCTGTGGAGACTCGACATTTCCTGGGATTGGTTTACCAGCAGTCGCCGCCAGTGGCATGATTGCTGCGAATACACTTGCACCTGTGAAGAAGCATTTAGCTATGCTTCAGGATATTAAGTGTATTTAATTTTTTGAATACAAAACCTAGTTGCCAAAAGAGCCGCACCCGCTACCAAAGTTGCTAGTAAACTTTCAGGTTCAGGTACCGCAGCATCGGGGAAAACTTGAGCATCGATTCGTGCAGTTCCACCCAATACACCTGCTAAGTTAGGGTTGCCAAGTATAGTAGCGAATTCTGGAGAAATTAGCAATTTCACATCAGCAAGAGTTAAATCTTTTCCATCAAATGCCACACTTCCCGGAGTGCTCAAATCAAACAAAACTGTATTTAAAGAGAATGTGTCTTTTAGAACGAGTCCACTGGCATGATTAACGGTACGTTTCGGAGCTAAATCAATAGAAAAATTACCAATAGTAGTTTGATTATTAAAGGTAATAGTGCCAGTGTGTTTGATTGTACCTGAGAGCGGAGTAAAACCGCCTATGTTACTGAATTTGAAGTTGGTATCTGGGCTAATGCTGAAGCCAACTATAAAATTACTGTTAATTGGTTGGGCTGTATTATTAGTGCCTGTTAAGTTTAGCCCGATACTGCTGAGAAAATTTAAGTCATGATAAACGCTGGTAACTCCAGATTTTACCTGAAAAGTTGCGGCTTCCGCCCGTATGGGTGCAATTGATATAAAAGCTGCTGTACAACCAAGAATTGTGACAATCTGAGAAAAACGCATGTAAATTCCTTATTTTCTGTGGTAAATCATAATATAAAAAAACAATTTTAAGACTTCCAATTTAAGTTACGGCGGGTTTCATCAGAATAGACCACAGTAGGGTTGCCTACCAATAATACTACATACTAAAGGCTTCCAAATTAGGTTAAGGCAGAAGCGATCGCTTTTTCAAGCTCTAGCAAATTCCTTGATATCTTGGTAGAAAATCTGAGGTGAAGTTCTATGCTGACAACTACAGCCACCATTTCCCAACGGGCTATACTGCAAAACATTAGTTGGCAGACTTTTGAAAGCATCCTTGTAGAAATGGAGATAATCGTGCCACGCGACTGGCTTACGACCACGGGATACTAGAAGTCATGACACCTTTAATGCCCTATGAATATAACAAAAGATTAATAGAAAAGCTGATTGATAATTTAGCCGAGCAACTCAACTTAAACTTGAAAACACTGGTTCAGTTACTTGTAAGCGTCCAGACTTACTGCGGGGAGTAGAACCAGATTCAAGTTTTTACATTCAGAATGAATCGATAATGAGACAGAAGCAGAATCTCGACTTGACGCAAGACCCACCACCAAACTTAGTTATTGAGGTAGACTATACCAGCGCTTCTGTTGACGGCTCTCTATTCTCTATCTATCTTGCTTTAGGTGTACCGGAAGTTTGGCGTTATGACGAACCTGTAATGCAGATTTACAAGTTACAGGAAGGTGTGTATATTCCCTGTGATGTTTCGCCTAGTTTTGCAAATCTCCCCTTAGCGACGGAAATTCCCCGATTTTTGTTTGAGAGTCTCAAAATTAGGGAAATTCCTATGATTCGTTCATTTCGCGCTTGGGTCAAACAGCAGATAGAAAATTCATAGGTGTGGAAGTATAGACTTGTTCTTGATTCATGAGGGTTGTCCTTTATCATTAGTCATTAGTCAACAAGTATTTACAAAGGACAAAAAACTAATGACAGTCTTAGCTAGTGAATGTTCAAATTAAAGGCACATTAGCTTGACAGCTTGTCGTCATATATTGCCAAAAGGATGTATCATGTCAAAGTGCATCATACACAAGCCGTTGTTTTATGCCTACTGTTGAACCAGACGAAAACCGAGAGCATCGCATTAAAACAGAAATCATTATAGATGCCGAAGATAAAGAAGAACGGGCAATGGGTTGGTATTACTACCTCGACGATACTCTGAACGTACCCTTTATGGCTAAGTGGACAAAAAAGGGACGTAAATCGACCTCTGTTGAGGAGAAACAAGTCGAAGTGCTAGGAATGGCACCAGACGATGAGTGTTTAAAAGATATGTTTGTGGAAGTTGTTTATCCCAATGGCAAAGATGAAGATGTATTTTCTGCTAAGTTATCTGAAATAGTTGCTATTGATGCTGATAGTGAAACCCAAGAAGCACTGGCAGACTGGCACTATTGGCTTGCTAGAGGATACAAATTCTAAAATTAGCAATGAGCGATCGCATCGCAATTTAATTCTAGGACAAATGCCGAATAATACGGCAGGGATTGCCAGCAGCAACGACATTTTCAGGTATGTCTTTGACAACTACACTGCCAGCACCAATGGTTGTATTATCGCCAACTGTTACCCCTGGACAAATGATTGCACTACCACCAATCCAGACATTATTGCCAATTTTAATCGGTGCAGCTAATTCTTTACCGGAAAGACGAATTTCTGGTTCTGTAGGGTGATAGGCAGTATAAATCTGTACATAAGGAGCACACATAACATTTTCACCAATGTGAACTGTATTGCAGTCTAAAATTACACAGCCATAGTTCATATATAATCCGTTGCCAGCGTAAATATTACTGCCGTAGTCACAGTGAAAGGGTGGTACGATCAATACCTGTTGTCCAACTTTTCCAAATAATTCTTGCAAAATTTGCCGTCGCTGCTCTTGATGTTCTTCAGTTGTAGAATTGTACATTCGTAAAAGACGACTGGCTTGTTTATTTTCAGCAACTAATTCAGAATCGTATGCAAGATATAACTCGCCTGCGAGCATTTTCTGTTTTTCTGTTTTTTCCATGACATAATTTATAGATGCAATCGAATATATTTAATTACAGAATTTGTCTGCCCAATTCAAGCATTCCAAATTAGCAGATTTTTAAAATTATTTTTTAATCAAAAATAGTAGCTGTAATCAAAATTTTATAGTACTAATATTACACTAAGACTATCACTAATTTGAAACCAACTACTAGCAAAATTGCATTTTAAATAAACTTTATAAAAAACCAAATTTTTGATACTAAATACAGTTAAGTTATATTAAGTTGTATTAACTAACCAAAAATTGCAGAGAATTCGACAAAATATGCCTTTTCGGATTTTAAGCTTGGACGGTGGTGGAATTCGGGGAGTAATTGCGGCCAGTATTTTGGCAGTGATTGAGAAGCAAATTGACCAACCCTTGAATAAGTATTTTAACTTAATTGCGGGAACTTCTACAGGCTCAATTCTAGCAGGTGCGATCGCAAAAGGATGCAGTAGCCAAGAAATTATTGAACTATACAAGCAAAAAAGCTCACTAATATTTCCTTACAAAAGTCGTTTCGCGCTACAGCGAATTGGTTTATTGCTAAAGTATGGTTTATCCGCACCCAAGTTTTCTGATGAGGGTTTGATTCAAGCTATCAAAAGTGCTTTTGGTGATATAAGAATATGTGATATTACTTCCACAATGTTGTTGGTTATTTCCTATGACACCATTGGCCGGGAACCAATTGTATTTAAAAGTTGGCGTCAAGACAAAAGTTATGGTGATGTCGCTTTGTGGGAAGCGTGTGTCTGTTCAGCATCAGCTCCAACTTATTTCCCAGCACATAAACTAGACAAAACGGTAAACGGAATCACTAAAAATGCATTTGCGAATGGCATTATTTTGGACGATAATGCATCCTCAATAGAAGACATATATAAAGATACGCAGATTACAATTACTAGTGGTACAGGTAGTGGTCAAATTCGCAATCTCAAAAAATATGTAGGATCAATTCAACTTGCTTTGATAGACTCACCTTGGGAAAAAGTACCCGACAATACCTCTACTTACTCGATTAAATGTATATACTCTGCCATTGATGGCGGTGTTGCTGCTAATAATCCCTCTAGCTGTGCTGTTGCAGAAGCTCTGAGGTTGGGTTATCCAGTTGAAGAAATTTCTATCCTTTCTATAGGAACTGGCGATCGCACCCGAATCATACCATATGAACAAGCTCGACAGTGGGGCCTAATAGAATGGGCACAGCCCCTAATTGGTATTTTGTTTGATGGCTCATCAGGTATTTACGAATATATCACCAGGCAAATCATGGATGATCGTGTTTTACGATTGCAATTCAAACTTGACCGACACTTAACTGGCAAACGTTTGAGTGATGATATTGATGATGTCAGTCAAGAAAATATCAGTAATTTGATTGAAGCTGGAGAGGTTTACATTAATCAGCCACAAGTACAAGCCGCATTACAGAAATTTTTGCAGATTGCTCAATAGTCAAGAGTCAAGGTAAAAACGCGATTAATAGCGTCTGTAAATAGTCAATAGTATTGGACGAAGGACAAAGCGCAAAGTCTGTAGCAAGTTCCCGCAGGATGCGCCGGCTTCCGGCCATCAGACGCCAATGACGCTCCTGCGTCGCTACCGCTACGCTAACGCACAAGTCGAGGAACTCGCCCAAGCGACTGGCTCAACTTTGTAAGAGAGGACAAATGACAAATAATTAATTAACCAAATATGGCATAAGTAGCTTTTCCCTGCTGCTTAGCTCGGTACATCGCAATATCAGCATCCCTTAGTAGAGTTGCTGGCTCCTCGTAATGATTAAAACTTAAAGCAATACCAATACTGGCTGTGGTAGATACTGGATGTCCATTCAGGCTCAGCGGTATCCTTAAGGCGTCTTGAATACGTTTGGCAACATTGGTAGCGTCAGTAACGTCTTTAATATCTTCTAAAAGAACAGTAAACTCGTCGCCACCAAATCGTGCTACAGTATCGCCACTACGTAAGCATGACTCCAAGCGTCGGGCGATTTCGACCAAAAAATCATCCCCCATTGTATGCCCAAAACGATCATTAATTTCTTTAAAACCATCTAAATCTAAAAACAACACCGCAAAATAATAATCGTTTCTACGTTTGCTACGCTCAATTGCTTGCTTGAGCCTATCCAAGAATAAGACGCGATTCGGTAATGCTGTCAACCCATCATAAAATGCATTACGGAGCAGTTGCGCCTCTGTTTGCTTACGTTTGGTAATTTCTTGAAAAATTAAAACTGCACCAGTAATGTTGCCATTATGATCACGGATGGGTGCAACATTATCCCCAATCGGTATTTCTGTACCATCTCTAGCAATCAGTGTACAATTTTCTGGTAAATTCAAAACCTCCCCTGCTTCTATTGCATGTGTAGCTAGATTTTTAATTGTTTCTTCGACATTTTTGTTAACCAAGCTGACAACTTCTACTAAATCTTTCCCAAATGCTTCATCTTGCTTCCAACCAGTAAGGGTTTCTGCTATGGGATTCATCATTTGAATACAACCATTGGTATATGTTACAACCACTGCACAACCCATACTGTTGATAATTGCTACTAGCCTTTGTTTCTCTTCCTGTAATCTCTTTTCAATCTGGTGTTTGTACAAAGCCATTTCCACTGCAATGTATAAGTCTCTTTCAAGAAATGGTTTATTAATGTAGCTGAAAGGCTCACTTGCTCGCTTTTTATGTAATCTTGTATATTCAAAATTCTCTGTTAAATATAATACAGGCACATGGAAATGATTCTGGATAATATCTGCCGTTTGCTCACCATCAATTTCACCAGTTAGGCAGATATCAATTAACACTAAATTTGGATTAATCTCAGCTACTTTTTTGATTGCCTCTTCACCAGAATCAGTGGTTTCTGGAACAGAATAACCCAACTTTTGTAAACTTTTTCTGATATTTGAGGCTAGGGTCTTTTCATCCTCAACAACTAGGATTCTGCGTGCGAACATGTTACAATAACCTGTTTGCTAAGGTTAAGATGCTGTTGTCCGTATCAACTAAATCTCAAATTCAATATTCTTATAATAGTCAATTTATAACTCCATATCTCCTTGCTTGGCGAAAATACTGAACTAATGATCAAATAGTATATTATTTACCTATTATAGTCTGTGTGTTTGGCAAAGTGAATTTGATTACTCTATGCAGTTAATATCAGGTTATTAACGTTTAATTGAAATTGCCGTAAAATTACTAACTATTAAAGTCTGATTTTCAATAATATGCAATAGTTGTTTTATTAAAAAGCACAAGCAAATGTGGCAAGTACTTAAACTAAGTTTGAACTTAAAAGTTAATAAAATAACATTATAACGCTTACGTAGCATAGATAAAGTCTGTATGCAAGTATTGCGGATAATTAGGAAATTGGATTTTTGGCAAAGCTAAATTGCTGATACATTTTTTACAAATATACTTAAATAATTTTATTGTTAATTGTTCTTTTAAATTACAGAAAAAACCTAAGTTTGTATTGCCAGAAAATAATTTTTAGTATAAAAAAATGCTTAAACAAGTAAGCATGTATGAATAAACAGCAATATTTAATAAATAGTTAACAGTCAAAAACCCTTGTATCATTAGCTTTTAAATATAGACCAGCAATTTTGTCGCATATATATTTATTTATGCCCAGTTACGTAGAAACTATCTATCACTTCTGTGCAATACTTAGGCACAAAATCTAGTATTTTGAAAGATGCAATTTAAATGTATATCAGTAAATAACATAGTTTTTTAGCTTTTGATAACGAGCAAGTATGAGGGAGAAAATTAAAGAGAGGAGAATGGAGCGATGGAAGAAAAGATTCTGTTTGTTTAGATACTTCTACTCTCCAGATAAATCCACTCTCTCCGCTTGCTAGTGGGTGTAGTTTAAGAAGAAAAGCATGCTTAGACTTTAGAGGTCAGATTTAGTTCTAGTCAGTTCAATGCTAATTTTGCCGCTGAAGTCTGGAATCGGTGCGGCGGGCTTGCTTAAAATAACTTGAACTTGTGTCACACGATCGCACTCTTGGAGAATAGAATCTGCGATTGTGGCTACCAACCTTTCGACTAGAGCAAACTTGGATGTTTTCACCAGATGTTGTACTAAGCTAATGACGCTGCGATAATCTAAAGTGTCTGCGATCGCATCTGTCTTCGCAGCAGTGGAGATATCCAGCCATAACTTCACATCCACCTCAAACCATTGCCCTAAAACTTGTTCTTCTGGTAAATAACCAGTGTAGCCATAGCAGCGAATTCCTGTTAAATGAATGCAGTCCATAAGAATTTGAGTGCGAATTTTAGATCTTGCAGAAAGTGTAGCCAGTCCTGTGAGATAATTTCCTGACTTGAAAAACCAGCGCGTTGCTCTGATAAGCAGAGTCGTAGCGACTGGCTCAACTTTCCAAGACGGATTTTAAATGAAAATATCCTAAACAAAATCTAAAATTTCAGATTGTTTTATAGCTCTATGGGATTTAATGCTAATTGCCTTTAAGAATGTTAATCAACTTTGGGCCTATATTTTAACGGAGACGCTAAAGCGCCTGGGATTAACTTGTGCTGTCATTTGTCCTGGTTCTCGCTCTACACCTCTAGCAGTTGCTTTTGCCCAGCAAGTGCCTGACATTGAAGCGATTTCCATTCTTGATGAACGCTCCGCCGCTTTTTTTGCCTTGGGACAAGCTAAAACAACCGGACGCCCTGTGGCACTACTTTGTACTTCTGGTACAGCAGGGGCAAATTTTTACCCAGCGGTAATTGAAGCCTCATATAGTCGCGTACCACTGTTGGTATTAACCGCCGATAGACCGCAAGAATTGCGAGATTGCCACTCTGGACAAACTATAGATCAGTGTAAATTATATGGTGATTACCCAAACTGGCAAGCGGAGTTAGCTTTACCATCCTCTGACACGGGAATGCTAGCTTATCTGCGACAAATAGTCATTCATGGCTGGGAGCAAGCGCAAACTCCAAGCAAGGGGCCAGTACATCTAAATATTCCCTTTCGCGATCCTCTTGCACCCATTCCTGATGCAAAGACGTTTCATGAAACGTCTTTACAATTTTTGCAGTCACAGTTTCACTTAGAAGACTTTTTTGCAGGAATAGCAAGCACCACCCCATTACCCATTACCCATGCCCCTAATCCCCACTTCGTGGGGGCCCCGAGTTCCCCATTTCCCATTCCCCAAGAATGGCTAAAATGCGATCGCGGTATGATCATCGCTGGTGTTGCTCAACCGCAGCAGCCACAAGAGTATTGTAAAGTGATCGCCCAACTTTCTCAAACTCTTAAATGGCCCGTACTAGCAGAGGGACTATCCCCAGTCAGAAATTATGCCGACCTCAACCCTTATTTAATTTCTACCTACGACCTAATTTTGCGAAATCAGCAATTAGCAAAGCAGTTAGCACCTGAAATGGTGATTCAACTAGGTGAATTGCCTACAAGTAAAGAACTGCGTCACTGGATAGATGCAACCCAACCGCGACGCTGGGTAATTGATAACAGTAATCAAAACCTTGACCCTTTGCATGGGAGGACAACGCATTTACGAATATCTATAGAGCAGCTAGTTCAAGAAATAGGAGAGGGAGAGTGGAAGAGTGAGAAACAAAGTAATTTTGATTTTTTACCATCTTCTTCTGACTATCTCCAAAAGTGGTGTGCAGCAGAAACCCAAGTTAGAGCAGCTATTGACCAGACTATGGCAACAATGAAGGAGTTGTTTGAAGGCAAAGCCGCTTGGTTACTATCTCAGATACTAGCGCCAGAAACGCCATTATTTATTGCTAATAGTATGCCTGTCCGGGATGTAGAATTTTTCTGGAAACCGAATAATTTAGGAGTGCGATCGCACTTTAACCGTGGCGCAAATGGCATCGATGGCACACTATCCACAGCTTTGGGAATTGCCCATCGCCATCAAAGTTGTGTGATGCTAACGGGAGATTTAGCCCTTTTGCATGACACCAATGGTTTTTTAATCCGCAATAAATTCGTCGGACATCTCACAATTGTATTAATCAACAACAATGGCGGTGGGATTTTTGAAATGTTACCCATCGCCAAATTTGACCCACCCTTTGAAGAATTTTTTGGTACTCCGCAGGATATTGATTTTGCCAAGTTGTGTGCTACTTACAATGTCCAGCATGAATTGATTAGTTCTTGGCAGCAGTTCCAGCAAAGATTAAACCCGCTACCAACTCAAGGTATTCGGGTTTTGGAGTTGCAGACAAATCGGAAATTAGATGCAAAGTGGCGACAGGAGAATTTGCCTAAGTTTGCAGGGGGTATTGCTATTTAGTTATTCTGATACTAAGCGAAACCTTGCCTAAAAAATATTCATTTTATGACTCTGAAAGTTAGGTTTATTCTGGGCATCACAGGTTTTGAAGTTTTAGGTATCTGATGCTGCCAATATTCCTGTGTTTTATCTTTCATAATTAAAAGGCTCCCATTAGTTAAATTTAATTCTAATTTATCTAAAATTTTATTAAACTTATGTCTGAACTTTAGTTTTCTTTCACCTCCAAAACTAACAGAATAAATTATTGGATATTTACCTAATTCCGGCTCATCATCAGAGTGCCAAGAAATACTGTCTTTACCATTACGGTAAAGATTAATCAGAACACTATTAAAGGAGATTTGGGCTGTCTCTTCAACTCTGTCCTTAATGAACAACAACACTGGTGTCCAAGGTATAGGATTCATCGCAATGTTTGAATACGTATAGGATTTACCAGTGTCGCCATACCAGGCAGTTAACCTGGGTAAATCTATTTCTTTCCCATAGCATTTGATCTTGTCTTGTCGCCAATTAACTTCTATGAATAACCTTTGGAGTATTTCGTCACTTTCTTCTTCAGTAAAATAGTTTGGGTAGAATATAATTTCTGCATCAGGAATAGAAAGCTTCTCTATTTGCAAATGTGAAGTAAGTGCAGACTGACCCCAAAGGTTAAGGCTTAACTGAGTATCATTATCGTATTGCATTAAATAAACGAAATTCCCATTTATTTAAGTTATTGCTTAACGCCAATACTGTACACAACATTCCAGGTTAAACGAGGCTTTCTTCTTTCTTGAATAGCATCATATATTTGACCTAATTTTGTCGCATCTTCACCAACTAGTCTACCATTTGGTGACTCAATAAATTTAGAAAGGACTAATCCTGATTCTTTAGCAATGTTCTGAATATGTTGTTGCCATCTATATCCACGTCTTTCTATAAAAACAAATCTTGCTCCTGTAGGTGCAAATTTAGCCACTTGACTTAGAAAGGAGCGTAATCCAGGATCATCATTGAATATTTCAGACAAGAGAAAATTTAATACATATATATCTTGTTTCCATACATCTCCAAGATAAGAAAATCGATCCAACTCAGTAATATCACAAGCTAAAAAATTACCTGATGGTATCATTGACCATGTTGAGCGATTAGCACCATGTAGATGTTTGAAGGACTCATTAACTTGATCCCTTATACCGTACCAAGAGCTTGCCCATTCCTGAACCTTGTCGAGCAGTTGAAAATCTACGCTGACTGAGACTCCAAGCTTTTGCTGCTCAAAAAACTTTGCCATCGCCATTAACTCTGTACCAGGGCCAGCACCAAAAGCACAAATTTTTACCTCGTGACGCTCTTTCGCAATTTTTAACACATAATTATGCAAGTCTTCATTTGATTCTAAAACGTGCTGAAAGGTGCTGGCATTGGCAGCAGCAACAATATACAGATAGGCAAGTCGGCAAGCAGGATCTTGATAGTTTAGGTTGGGAACTCTGTCTGAGAACCACTCTACTTGGTTTCGTTCAGCTTCATCCAGAATAAGCTCATAAACTACATCTATAGGTATTTCTAATTGATTGGAGATAAAATCAGTCTCTTTTTCTATAACAGTTTTCAGTAACTCAAAAAAAGTAATTGCCATGTGATAAACCCTATCTTAATCAAGATAGAATATTAACTTGTATAAAGATATAAAAACCGTATAAATACTGATTTGACATAATCACTATATTTTCTCAAGCTTTTATTTGCGCTTCTGCATGAGATTTACCCGCTTGGTTGACCTTTTAACCACCCTTCCAAGTCCGCGATCGCAATCTCAATTCCAACAACGCCAAAGCTAAGGCTTCCAACGTTCCTCAGCAATTTCGCCAAATAGTCGTTTTAAAAGTCGCAGGACGAGCGATCGCGCTTCTTCTTACACCGCTTCTGATATACTTGCGTGTCTGTAAATGCTTCTTCACTTCGGGAAACTTTTTTGTAGCCATAAACGTTTTACCGGAGTGCGATCGCCCTTCTTCTCTGTGCCTCTGTCTTGAAAAGTTTCCTACGGAGGGAAACCCTCCTTCAGAACTTTTCGCTGCGCCTCTGCGTGAGATTTACCCTCTTGGTTAACCTTGTAACCACCCTTTCAAATCAGCAAGAGTAGAGAAATCCAACAAAGCATCACCTAAAGCTTCCAACTGTTCCACCGATAAACCTTGAATCTGGGACAGAAGCGCATCAGGAATATTACCCACACGCCGATTTAATAGTCGTAAAACGATCGTTCTTTCTCCTTCAACCTTTCCTTCCTCTCGTCCTTCTTCCTTCGCTTCCAGAATAGCTCGTGGTTCTTCCAAATTCAGTCCCAACATCGCTGCAATCTCCTCTCGACTAAGGTTAGAAAACTTGTAGACGATAATCGTCGTCACTAAATCTATTATCGCTTGCTCCGATTGTTGTCGTGCTTGCTCCAGCAAAAACCGCGCCCCTTCCACTGCTTCCGTTTCAGAAGTAACATTTGTCAGCAACATCAAACCCAATCCCAAAGGTTGTTGGCGCAAATCCCCCAACTCATCCAGATAAACCCGCCTGATTTGACCACTTTCTAACAAAGCGCGGTGAATTATTGAGTTGGTAGGTTCAAGACTGCGAGAACCAAAAATTAACACCCCAAACCAGTCATCATAACGGATAGAGTGGCGGTAGAGAAACAAAAACAATTCACTAAAGAAGCGGTGATAGAAGTCTTCGTCCTTTTGAAACTGGACTTCTGCAAAAAAGACGGTTTTGGAAACTGCATTAGCGGGAGGTAAAAAGACTCCATCAATCCGAAAGGCTGTTTCTTTCACCTCAACTGATTCAAACTGGTAGTTTTCTGCTTCTGGGGGTGGTTCATCTACTAATTCAAACAGCAAACCTGGAAATTGCTTAAATAATTTGTAGAAGATGGTGTCACGCCGCATTTTTATTCCTCATCACCCAGACAATTACCAGATTGTAAAGGCTTGAGACACCAATTAATTTTAGTGTAGGCGTAGCCCACCGCAGGTATCGCTTGTCCCTACGTCCGCGATAAAATTCTCAAGCACAACAGCGCACTCCATACCAATGCAAATCAACTGGCAAATCGCCAAAACCTACGAAGACATCCTGTATCACAAAACCGATGGCATTGCGAAAATCACCATCAACCGTCCCCATAAACGTAATGCTTTCCGCCCCAAAACTGTTTTTGAATTGTACGACGCTTTCTGTGATGCCCGTGAAGATACTAATATCGGCGTCGTTCTATTTACTGGTACTGGCCCACACACTGATGGCAAATACGCCTTCTGTTCTGGTGGTGATCAAAGCGTGCGAGGACACGCTGGTTATGTAGATGATACTGGCATTCCCCGCTTAAACGTGTTGGACTTGCAACGCTTGATTCGTTCCATGCCAAAAGTGGTGATTGCTTTAGTAGCTGGATATGCGATCGGTGGTGGACATGTCCTGCACTTGATTTGTGACCTCACTGTCGCCGCCGATAACGCCATTTTTGGACAGACTGGCCCCAAAGTTGGCAGTTTCGATGGTGGTTTTGGGGCTAGTTATCTTGCCCGCGTTGTTGGACAAAAAAAGGCACGAGAAATTTGGTTTCTTTGCCGCCAATATAATGCACAACAAGCTCTAGAAATGGGTTTAGTTAATTGTGTCGTTCCAGTAGAACAGCTAGAAGCAGAAGGTATTCAATGGGCACAAGAGATTTTAGAAAAAAGTCCGATCGCCATTCGCTGTCTCAAAGCCGCATTTAACGCTGATTGTGATGGACAAGCTGGTTTACAAGAACTCGCTGGCAATGCCACTCTACTCTATTACATGACAGAAGAGGGGGCTGAAGGAAAACAAGCGTTTCTCGAAAAGCGTCCACCTAATTTTCGCGATTTTCCTTGGCTACCTTAAAATTGCAAAAATCGCACCTCACTAAAGAGTGCGATTTTTGCAAATGTCAAAATTTACAACACTAGAAATATTAAAAGCAAATCTTATTTTTAGCAGACTACAAAATGATTAGAGTAATAATGGGATAGCTAAATAAGCACTGCTTTAGTCTTAAGCTGTTCAGAGGTGCAAGCAGTTGTTTCCTCTAAAGTGGCTAGAGCAGCATTGTCTAAATCTGAGGCTAAGGATTGAGAAGCAGCTAAAACTGGTGTTGCATCTGGCAAACTCCAAGCATCTTCTAAGGTTTCCCAAGAAGGTGCAAAAGGTGGGAGCGCCAAAGAGCAAGCTTTCCAACTTGCTTGTACTTGTACTCCTAACAATTGACACATTCCACCACGGCGACCCTCTGGCTGATAATGACGGCAATATCGACAGGCAGATGTCAAAAATTTAATAGGTTTCATTTGGGTTCATCTTTAGCGCCGTTTTTGGCTGATTTTCACCCTTCTATTTTCCTTCTATATATAAAGACGGATTAGAGGCAAAAAGTCATTATTATCTATAGGTTCTAGCGATCCCCGCTCTAAAATAAACTTTAGAATGTCTTTATATTCTTGTTATATTTTTAAATGATCTAAACTTTATAAGTAGGAATTTTAGCTAAAACTGATTAGGGATCAAAGCTAAAAACAAAGATTTTGATTTAGCCAGTTGTTTAAGTTCATCCTTAAGAAGGACATAAAATATGCAGTTCGGGATTAATTGGTCTATATCATGGTGTGTAGGGATCGTCTTTTAATAAGAAATTATTATCTGTCTAAATAATCTAGGATTTCTCTATGCAACAGTGGCAAGCTACTTAAAAATAAATTACGTTCAATGAATAATTACTAGATGGTGTTGCCATTAACTTAGGTTAGGACTGATATTAAATCCAGTTCGTTGTTGAGTGTTTAGGCACAAAGGCGATCGCTATCCTTCGTTAAATCAAGTATATCTGGAGAAACCAACGCATCCCAAGAATTCTGACTCTATTCATAACTGCTTAGCGGCACAGAAAGAACAGACAGCCCAACGCTGGAGTTCGCCGGGTGGGGTAGGACATTGACACTGGGGACAAAGTGGTAAGCCATGCGATCGCGCTTGCATTGTCTTAGCCCAATGCTCAAAAGCACTATTTGCGTCCTTAACAGTTGATGTAACCTCACGGTGGCTCATCTCATCACCAAGGTAACTGGGATGCTCAGATGGCAAAACCGTTTTTTGCTGTTTGCTCGTGACTGACGAATGTTGCCAACCGGCAGTAGAGAAGCGAATATCCACTAAAGGCGTTGGCAGCTTTTGATTTAACTTTAAAAGCAGAGGCGATCGCCCAAAAGTCAAATTTTGCGCCCAAGCAGCGCTAGAAGTTGCTACCCACAAAACATCGCGCTGAATCGACAATGGTTTCGTATTTGCAGCTACGGCTGTGCCAACAACCTCCGCCCAACACTTCAGCAAGCGTTGTAATGGTTGCTCTTGCCATTGAGCCTGCTTTTCTAAAACGCCTAAAATATTATTAACTGATTTCAACGACATCTTTGAGAGTGCTGAGTTATCTATTGCCCTTCATTCTTTGTTGTGAATGATATATAAATAATTTTCGCTACTATTGGCACAAATGTATCTAAAGTTAATCCAATAGTCTACGTTTGAGGCACAGAGGCAATGACTCAAAACCCCTTGATCGATTCCAGTACTCAATTGTCTAAAACACCTGAATTAAAACCAGCACTAGCAGCTGCACTAGCGAGTTTAGAGGTGCAGCTAGATCAAGAGTTAGCTCGATACCGACGTACACGAAATGCTTCAAGGACATTGAACCAACCACGTGCGGGGAGTTACATGAGCAGTCAACCCCAGCAGTTTACTGCCATTACTACCACATCAAGCACAACTCAACAATCAGTAGCAGAAATAAAAACCAACGCACCGCCTACATCTACATCTGTACCTGCAAGTTCCCCCCAGGAGAACTCAGCTCCAATTACAGTAAAGACCAACGCGCCGTCTGCATCTACACCCACAAATCCCGAAGAAAACCCAGCCCTAACTACAGTAAAGACTGAACAACTGGTTCATCTCAAGACACCATTCAGCGACAATGCCAAAACACAAACTCCACCACCTCCGCCCAATACCAGCAGCATCGTTCCAGCAGTCGTTAAGAATGCTAAAGGTGAAAATCTTGTACAGCCGGATGAGACTCCCAAACAACCAGATGACTATCTAGAATCTAGTGAAGCATTGTTACGAAGTCTGACAGAAGAACCAGAAACAAAGAAACCAAGCAATTCTAACGACAGTCTGTTATCACCTTTGGGTATCGGCTCTATGCTACTGCTATTATTAGCAAGTCTAACTTTAGGCTATGTGGTGTTCAGTCCTAAAAGTTTACCGCAGTTAAATCTAAGTAAATTACTTAACAGCGATGCGTCTCCTACAACAGAAAATACTGAAAAAATTTCGGGTAATGTTCAACCTCAGTCCCAACCAGAGATCACGCCTATACCCAAGTATCCCAATTTAGCAGCCAAAGAGTTTCCAGAAGTAAAAGATCCCAATGATGTAGTTGGCTTAAAGCCCCAAGTCCAACAAACTCTTATTGCAGTGCCCAATCCAGTCGCTCCCCAAAACCCTGTAAATCCGCAAGTAGCATTACCTAACCCGATCGCAGTCCAACCGACAAATCCGATCGCCACAACACCATTACCGAATCTGAATTCGTCTCCAGCCCCAGTGGCAAAAACCTCGCCATCACCGAGCACAACCCCTCCATCGAATGCAGAAATCAAACCGGCAGCAGATGGATACTATCATATAGTGACGGATAATCAGGGATTAGACGCTTTAGCCTCAGCAAGAAAAGCGGTTCCTGATGCTTATTTATCACGTAACCAAAAATTTATTTATCTAGGTGCAGTTAAGTCTAAAAAGGAAGTACAACGAAAGCTGCAAGAGCTAGAGGCAAAGGGAATTCAAGCACGGATTCAGCAGCAATGAGTTGCAAAAATCTACGATACTATGAGATAGCAGTCCTGAGTCATGAGTCATCGAACTTTTGAGCAGAGGAAGTTTATCTTGAAAAGTCCACATCAGACACCAAACTTCTGTTCGCCTCTATCCGGTGCTCAGAGTTATTGGAAATAGTAAGATCGAAAAGTCCAGAGCGGATAGCGCAGTTAAGCCGTGTCCGCGTCACTTGCTAAGTCCTACATAAAGTTAGGAATCTCAGTCCTCAACACTGAAGTTAGGGCAAAGCATCTACATATACAGTTATGAGTAATTATAAAAACTCATTGCTGAGTTCCGGGAATGGAGAGCCGACATGGAATTGATCAAGCGTATCCTGCGAGTAATTCGGGCTAATCTTAATAGTTTGATAGGCAGTGCTGAAGATCCAGAAAAGATTCTGGAACAAACTGTTTTAGAGATGCAGGGAAATCTGGTGCAATTGCGGCAGGGTGTAGCACAAGCGATCGCTACGCAAAAACGCACGGAACGACAGGCAACGGCTACCCAGTCTCAAGCAGAAGAATGGTATCGCCGCGCCCAATTGGCACTGCAACAAGGCAATGAACCTCTAGCACGGGAAGCTTTGACTAAACGTCGGGCTTACCAAGAAACCGCCAAAGCCCTCTGTGCTCAGATAGAGCAGCAGAACGATATCGTAGCTAGGCTAAAAAAGGATATGCGGACGCTAGAGTTAAAAATTTCCGAGGCTAAAACCAAAAAAGATATGTACATTGCTCGCGCCCGTTCTGCCGAGGCGTCTTATCGACTCCAAGAAATGCTCAGCGGAGTTTCTGCCACCAGCAGTTTAAGTGCCTTTGAGCGCATGGAAGAAAAAGTTTCGCAAATAGAAGCGATCGCTCAACTCAGTAGCGACGACCTAGAAAAACGATTTACCTCACTAGAATCTACTAATGATGTTGATGCTGAACTAGCAGCAATGAAGGTACAGGTTTTAAATCAAGCAGAAAATACCCAGCACGACAGTCTCCTTACCGAGAGCAATCAGAGAACAGTGCTACCTCCCCAACAGCAGATACCCAAATCTGAGGAAACATGAAGTTCGGATAATTACCGCAGCTTGGACATATCTTAATATTAAAGAGTCGTTGGGAGGTACTGATCCAACCTGGAAAGATTACATTGAAATAGGTAGCTATTAAAAAGTAAAAAAGCTAACGGTCTAACAAAGCGCGTAAACCACACAAGGAAAAACAAGATTATGGGATTATTTGATCGCATTAAGCGAGTAGTCGGTGCTAACCTCAACGACTTGGTAAATAAAGCAGAAGATCCGGAAAAAATGCTAGAACAAGCCATCCTGGAAATGCAGGAAGACTTGGTACAGTTGCGTCAGGGAGTTGCCCAGACCATTGCTGCCCAAAAACGCAGCGAAAAACAGTATAATGATGCCCAAAATGAAATTAATAAATGGCAGCGCAATGCCCAATTAGCCCTACAAAAAGGTGATGAGAATCTAGCACGGCAAGCCCTAGAGCGCAAAAAGACTTATACTGACACCAGCGCAGCGCTCAAAGCTAGTTTGGATACGCAAAGCACTCAAGTAGAAACCCTCAAGCGCAACTTAATCCAGCTGGAAAGCAAGATTTCTGAGGCCAAAACCAAGAAAGAAATGCTCAGAGCTAGAATCACCACGGCCAAAGCCCAAGAGCAACTCCAAGGCATGGTGAGTGGTATGAATACCAGCAGTGCAATGGCTGCCTTTGAGCGGATGGAAGAAAAAGTCTTGATGCAAGAAGCCCGTGCTCAGTCCGCACAAGAATTAGCAGGTGCAGATTTAGAAACCCAATTTGCACGTTTGGAATCTGGTAGCGATGTTGATGATGAATTGGCAGCGTTGAAGGCGCAAATGCTACCACCTGCGAGTCCCCAAAGTCAGCCCCAACTGCTGCCACAACAAGAAACCAACGCTCCTAAGTCTAATGAAGTTGTTGATGCAGAGTTGGATTCTCTACGCAAGCAATTGGATCAAATGTAACATTGGCAAAAAACTTATTTGAAGTCAATCCCACGCCTGTTGGTTGTGGGATTTTGCATAAATTGTCAGTTGTTTGTTTTTTGTCATTGATGACTGATAACTGACCACTGACTCTCAGTTTGGGATAAAGTATTGTGTGTGCCAACTTTGATCAATGCCACCTCATGGAGACTGCAATGAGTAAGGGTGTAATCACCATAACTGATGCTGAGTTTGAAGCCGAAGTATTGAAAGCCGATCTACCAGTATTGGTTTACTTTTGGGCTTCTTGGTGCGGGCCTTGTCAATTGATGTCGCCAGCGATTAACTCAGCTGCTACCGCATATAGCGATCGCCTCAAAGTCGTTAAAATGGAAATTGACCCAAATCCACTAACTGTCAAGCAGTACCAAGTGGAAGGCGTACCCGCTCTCAGACTGATTCAAGACGAGAAAGTTTTAATATCCACTGAGGGAGTCATCGGTAAAGACAAATTACTCACCCTCCTAGATACGCACTTAAGTAGTAATTAGTCATCAATCATTAGCAAATGATCTAGACGCGCCAGCGGCTACTCTTTGAGTTCCCCGTTTGCGGAGCGTCCCATAAGCAAGGAGTACCCGCAGGGTAGGACAAAGCGAAAAGTTTGAGCCGAACGCGAGTGCGTCTCGTAGAGAGGAAGCCTCGGATCAAACTTTTCAAGAGAGGACAAAGCGCAAAGTCTGAGCTAAGGCTTCCTTAGATCAGAACTTTGTAAGAGAGGACAAATGACTAACATACAATTTGCAAAACGTTTACAACCTCTGCAATCCAATGTATTTGCTGATATGGACAAGGCCAAAGCCACAGCTTTGGCAGCTGGACGACAGTTAATTGATCTGTCACTGGGATCTTCTGATTTACCAGCTGAGGCACACGTTATTGAGGCGATCGTCCAGTCCCTACATGATCACAGTACCCACGGTTATTTGCTGTTTAATGGCACCCAAGCATTTCGCCAAGCTGCAGCCAACTGGTATGAACACAAATTTGGCATCAAAGTCGATCCGCAAACTGAGGTGTTGCCCCTCATTGGTTCCCAAGAAGGCACAGCCCATTTACCCTTAGCATTGCTTAATCCAGGAGATTTTGCCCTGTTGCAAGATCCAGGCTATCCCTCCCATGCTGGGGGAGTATACCTAGCCAGCGGTCAAATTTACCCAATGCCACTACGGGCAGAAAACGGTTTTTTGCCAGAATTTGCCGATATTCCGGCCCCCGTCTTGACCCAGTCGCGGATGATGGTTTTAAGCTATCCTCACAATCCCACCGCTGCGATCGCGCCATTATCTTTTTTCCAAGAAGCTGTCGCCTTCTGTCAGCAACACAATCTCGTCTTGGTTCATGATTTTCCCTACGTAGATTTGGTATTTGAGGCTGGGGAGTGGGAAAATTCTCATCACAGTCCAAAATCTAAAATCCGTCTTGGAAAGTTTGCCACGGAGGGAAACCCTCCTTGCAACTTTCCGCAAAATCCAAAATCCTTAGTCCCTTCTATTCTGCAAGCTGACCCAGATAAAAGCGTTTCTATTGAATTTTTTACCCTTTCCAAGTCCTATAATATGGGCGGCTTCCGCATTGGCTATGCTATTGGTAATGCCCAATTAATTAACGCCTTACGCCAGGTAAAAGCAGCAGTTGATTTTAATCAATATCGAGGTATTTTAAATGGTGCGATCGCTGCACTGACTGGGCCGCAAACTGGAGTTCAATCTGCTGTTGCTACCTTCCGTCAACGCCGTGATGCTTTCATTACTGCCTTACACCACATTGGCTGGCACGTTTCCACTCCCAAGGCCACAATGTATATCTGGGCAAAGTTGCCCTCACCCTGGAGCCAAAACTCCATAGAATTTTGTACTCAATTAGTCAAACAGACTGGTATAGCCGCTTCACCAGGTGCCGGCTTTGGCAAATCTGGAGAAGGGTATGTCCGTTTTGCCTTGGTGCATGAACCACCATTGCTAGAAAATGCTGTAAAGCGAATTGCTGAGTTTCTTAATTGAACTTCTACTTAAGTGGCTACCGTCCCCAAGGTTCTAATCGCACAAACCGTCTTGAGAATACAACTTCATATTTAGCTAATGAGTGTTTAACTTACAAATTATTTCAGCAGTATGCTCTAAAGCTTGCTTTAATACATTGATACGCCAAAGCTTTACTCACTAAGTAAGAAAAGACACCAGCCACCGCTACTGGTGTTTTTTTGTGTCAATCTCTGCGTTACTAAAGTATTTGAATTTCAAACATATATAGCAGTTGAAGTATAGGTTAGGACAATGTTGATTGCTCAAAGCCTTGTAGACGCGAAGCGGCTTCCCGTAGGGTAGTAGTTGGATTTATACGGGCTAAACCATAGCTATCCGCGCTTCAGCACTCTGTTATATTCCAAAACATTTGGGTTTTGCAAGCGGGCATCCAACCTCAAGGTGAAACCGTATAACTCTTCTATAATATTTCATATAAAATTATGAGTTATATTAATCACTAGCTTTATTTACTAAATTAAGTAATTAAACGTATAAAAGTATAAAAATATTAGTCATCTTTTTATTGATAATCAACAGCAGCTTTACCAATCAGGTCTTCCAGTTTCATAAACTGGGTTTGTACGCTCAGCTACCAAACACAGCTAACAATGCTGGTTACGCTTTTAAGCGGCCGTATTGCCATAAAGTCTGTAGTCAAGGCAGCCAAACCCTAGAAGCGGCAGTAGTTTAAAACTTAACTCCCTAAATGACGGAGACTTTAAAAACATGAAAATAACTTTTGAAAAATTTGTAATTGGTGCCTCAATAGCTATTGGTGTGAGCGCTCTTGCTACTGTGCCAGCACAAGCTGGCACGCTCACCGGCGCAACTATCGGTGGAACAGCAGCAAGTGATTATTTAGTCTATGATTCCAACGCTACAAATACCTTTGTCATACCCAATTCCCAGGCAAATGTGCAAAAAGTCCTAGATGGAAGCTCTGGAAATCCTACTGGAAATGTAGAGTTGCGAGCTAGCAGTGAACAAGTAGGTTTTGATTTCAGTAAAAACACCACCTTGACAGGGCAAATTGGTGGCAAAAGTATTACCTTGAGCAGTCTGACAGCAACAGATTGGTTTAGTACTGGGTCAGGATTAAGTACAAGCTATGGTGCACAGAACTTTGCAAATACTTGGTTTAACCAATTTTATAATGCAGCTGGTCTAACAGCCAATGAATCTGCAATTAAATTGGCACTGAGTCTACCAAGTTTGACCCCTAGCTCATTTATCCGCCAGCAAGCCTTTAACGCATTTTTTGGTATTGGTGGTTTCCAACGCTCTAGCGACCCTAATATCTCTTACGTTAATCAAAATGACACCACTGGCGATATTCAAATTGGGTTAGCCGGTCACTACAATTTAAAAGATTACTATGCTCCTCTGTTAGGCTCCTTTGGTAATTTTCTCAAAGATGGCTTCCAAGCCAGTGAAGTTGTTAAAGTTACCTACAATGACAAAACTGATTTCCTTTACAGCTTTTCTGCTACAGCAAGTGGACTAACCAACAGTGCAGGACTAGGTGCTGATGGCAAGTCTCACAGTGGCAACTATGAAGTTACCATCAAAGGTGTGCCTCCAACAGCAGTGCCAGAACCCTCAGTCATACTTGGTCTGCTGGGTGTTGCTGGAGTCTTCGCCACACAACGCAAGTTGAAAAAAGCGTCTATTTGAAACTGCCGTTTAAATACTACCATTCAGTAAGGGAGCTATAAGCTCCCTTTTTTCATGAGCACTTTCTTACGACTATAAAATAATTTCTATCCTCGGTTAAATTACCTAATATCCAGATAACAACTTCTCTAGATAGAAAATTCTCTATCGTTTATTATAGTAAAATTCCTTAAAATTTACTGTAATAAACGAGGTGGATTAATTTCTAAAATAGACTAAATGTTTGCTAAATAAAATTCTAAAAATTACGTAAAGAAAAGCTTAAGTTTTATTGATGTTTGTCTTGTAAAATAATATCATTAAACACAGGAGTGCAGCAAAAATTTAATTTATTTTTTATCTAAAATAAATAAATAATGTTTTTATTTTTCTAAGTTTTGTATGCAATGTTGTTTGAGTTTTTGGCAAAAACTACGAATTTTTACCTAAAAAGATAGGCAGCAATGACAGCACATTTAATTACCATAAATCAGCAATTAAAATTGCATCAATTAAGACGGGTTTTGCTACTTGAAGATAATGATGTTAATAGGATGCTGTTGAGTGACTATCTAAGTTATTATGGATACGATGTCCAAAGCTTGTCAAAAGGCTCGACTTTTTTCTCAAGTATAGAAAAATTTCAGCCAGAGTTAATGTTATTAGACTTAAAGTTACCAGATATTGACGGTTATTCGCTCTTAGAACAGATCCAGAAAAAACCAAGTTTGTCAAAAATACCTATCATTGTGGTTTCAGCCTTTGCCTTTAAAGCTGATCAAGAACGAGCTATGAGATTAGGTGCACGTCACTACTTTGTTAAACCCGTAAATCTTAAGAATCTGATTCTGACCATAGAAGAAGAGTTTACTGAGCGCTACGTATGAACTTGCCCAATTAACAACGTATTTATTCTATTTGTTTTGGGTAATAAACTCTTCAATAGTCTCACTCATATTTTGTACGGAACTACCAATTTTAGAAATTTTAAGTTGTAATTGTGCTAATAGCAAAACTGCTGTTTGTAATTCATTAAGCATTTCACTCATAGACTCACGATACTGGGATTCAAAATCTTGTAAATTCATAGTTAGATTGTTATATTAAATAACTTTAAAAGTGACAACTACAATCATAATCATACATTTAATTTACTCAATCCGTTAATTTGCCTAATGTTATAAGTTAAATTTTAAATCCGAAATATTGCTTATTAATTAATAAAAGACATATAAAAACATGATTAGCTTTGTAATATAAAAATTAAGAGTTTAATCCATCTTTATAAAAATTTATTATTAAAAATTAGTATTGAGAATAAAAGTGATTGACAAACTCTAGATAGAATATTTATATTAAAACTTAATTTATTTGATTGATCAATCAAATAAATTAGGAGTTTCTTAATAGTATTAATTTTAAACAGGTATGACTTTGAAGGAATGTAAGACACCTAAGAATACTATAAATTTAAGTGTAAATACGATACTCAAACACACTTATACTTAATATTTACTTGATAAATGTTCTGTTAAATCGGCATAAAAAAATAATTTTTCTTAAAATAGAGAAAGATTACCTAACTTTGGTTGTGACAATACCTACTCAAACACTACCACTGATTAAAGAACCCGAAAGACTGGAAAGCCGTCTAGCCGAAATTCCGCCGGAACCGGGAGTGTATTTCATGCGGGATAAGAACGATCGCATAATGTACATAGGTAAGTCACGCAAATTGCGATCGCGTGTCCGTTCCTATTTCCGAGACGCGTACAATAAGAGCGAACGCATAGCCACAATGGTAAAACTGGTGACAGAAATTGAATTTATCGTCACCGATACCGAAGCTGAAGCTCTAGCGCTGGAAGCAAACTTGATTAAGCAACACCAGCCTTACTTTAACGTGTTGCTCAAGGATGATAAAAAATATCCCTATGTATGCATTACTTGGTCAGAAGACTATCCTCGGATTTTTATTACCCGCAAGCGCCAATTAGGTAAAGAAAAAGATAAATTTTACGGCCCTTATACTGATTCTGGTCTATTGCGAGAAATATTACGCCTGTGCAAGCGAATTTTCCCCTTAAGACAACGACCTCAACCACTGTTCAAAGATCGTCCTTGCTTGAATTATGATTTAGGACGATGTCCGGGTGTGTGTCAACAACTGATTTCATCAGAAGAATACCGCAAAATTGTGCAAAAAATAGCGATGGTATTCCAAGGTCGGACTCAAGAACTGATTGATATCTTGACACAACAAATGCAAGCAGCAGCAGAGGGGTTGAACTTTGAGTCAGCGGCACGGATTCGCGATCAAATTGCTGGCTTAAAGTCGCTAAATGCAAATCAAAAAGTGTCGCTACCAGATGATACAGTTTCACGGGATGCGATCGCACTGGCAGCTGATGATAAACACGCGTGCATTCAATTATTCCAGATTCGTGCTGGACAATTAGTAGGACGCCTAGCATTTGTAGCTGATACTCATGCAGAACCAGGAGCTATTCTACAACGAGCTTTAGAGGAACATTACCAAACAGCTGACTCGGTGGAAATACCCACAGAGATTTTAGTACAACATGATTTACCAGATGGGGAGATATTGGCGGATGTTTTGACTCAACGTAAAGGAAGAAAAGTAACGATTTTGGCTCCCATGCGCCAAACTAAGGCAGAATTAATTGAGATGGTAGAGCGAAATGCCCAGTATGAATTGCAAAGAATGCAAAAATTGGGCGATCGCAATGACCAAGCAATGCAAGATTTAGCCGCCATTCTCGATTTACCAGACTTACCTCATCGCATCGAAGGTTATGATATTTCCCATATTCAAGGGTCAAATGCTGTAGCCTCCCAAGTCGTGTTTATTGATGGCTTACCCGCTAAGCAGCACTATCGCCACTACAAAATCAAAAATCCCACAGTCACAGCGGGACATTCAGATGATTTTGCTAGTCTTGCTGAAGTTATCCAGCGTCGGTTCCGCAAGTATAGCGGCAGCGAAAGCTCTACAGATTTACAATTGCCACGCTTGGGTAATCCTGACTGGCCTGATTTAATCATGATAGATGGTGGTAAGGGTCAGCTATCATCAGTTGTTGCTGTTTTGCAAGAGATGAATGTATTAGAGGATTTGCGAGTTGTTAGTTTGGCGAAGCAGCGAGAGGAGATTTTTTTACCAGGAGAGTCCAAACCTTTGACAACTGATGCTGAACAACCAGGAGTACAGTTGTTGCGACGGTTACGCGATGAAGCACATAGGTTTGCAGTGAGTTTTCATCGCCAGCAACGCACTGACAAGTTAAAGCGCTCGCGTTTAGATGAAATCCCCGGTTTGGGACACCATCGACAAAAGCAGCTATTGGGGCATTTTCGCTCAGTTGATTATATTCGGCAGGCCACACCTACACAACTCGCTGAAGTTGCGGGGATTGGCCCTTATTTGGCTCAAGAAATTTACGATTATTTTCATCCTTCTTGATAACTCTTCACTTCTGGTGTGGTTTAGGAAAAGGGTAAGGGTTTAAATTCACCCCTTACCCTTTTCCGTTTAACCGAAGAATATTAAGGAGTATGAAGACTAATAGCAAGAATGACTTGCGCTGTCCAATACCGAGATCCTGATTCAGTGATTTCAGGGCTGCTAGTACATTCTCAGTATTCAACAACAGTTCACTTAGTTCCATAAACGCTACGAGCGGCTCTCGAAGTTCCGAGCAAAAAAAAGCCATCGTTTAGAAGTTGGTTAGTTTTAATTAATTAATCTCACCAAAATTTAATTTCATAAATTTTTCCGACAAATGTTAACTAAATCTTAAGACATAGATTTTGTAACTCAAGATACAGTAATTTCTGGGTTTTGATTTTTGAATACAAGAACGGCTTTTTTTATGTTCGTCTGAAATAACTATAAATAAGGCTCTCTCAAAGCATTAATCATAGGGATCAGTGAATCTCTAAGCAAAATTTAATTAAAAAATTATTTATGTGTCTAAAGTAAGAGTATAAAATAACCTAAATCATAAGATAATAAACAAAGATATGAAAAAATTTCAAACCTGAAATTTTGTTTAAAATAATAAACCAAATATCACAGCAGTTTGTTAAGTTGGATTGAACCAGAATTTTTACTGGTTTAATACCCAGTTTTACAAAATAATAATCACAACCAGGGGTTTTAAAATGCAGATAGTACAAAAGATTCATTGCCCAAACTGTGGGAGTAAAGCAGAACGCTATTATATTTTTGATAGTCAATTAACTCGAACGCAGTGCCCAAGTTGTGATTATTTAATGATTACTTGCACTCGTACTGGCAGAGTCCTTGAGGCTTATGCCCCAGGAATTCACGCACACCATTAAAAATTAAAAATTGGAGAATCATTTTCTCTAATTTTTAATAAACTTATTTAAAATCTATATCAAGTTTGACTTTAGAAACTAAAAGTAACTACAGGTGCTAGTTATAAAAGATAATGTCAAGTCTATTACGTATTAGGCTTGACATTATCTTTTGAGCGGCTTGGGTCATGCAAAAGTTTAGTCTCTCAGCTAATACTTTTAAGGATATTCACTCTTTAGCTCTCTTGTAGTTTAAGAGAAGGTTAAAGGCTAAAGGGTAGGGATAAAATAAATCTAAGCTTTTCCCTTTCTGCTCTACTCTTTAACCGAGAAGTATTGGTGTCTCAGCACTGCTATAACTGTAGTCTTGGCGTCAATGGATCAAGACAGGGAATGTAGAAGGTGGCTCATACTTTTTTATTGGAACCAGGACGCTGGACAATGCAAGGAAGCTGGCTGGAACGTAATGGCTTGCCAATCAGCGTCAAGGGCATGACTTTAGTGGCTTGGAATCGAGATAACTGGTTTACTATGGCCACAAAGCTGATATTTCCAGGTAATAGCGATCGCTCAGAAATCTCGTTGCAATACAAAGGGCGTCTGCATGATGGAGAACGCCAGTATACTTTTTTACTTCAGCATAATCTCCTAGGGCAGGTTGAAGGCGAAGGCTGGATTGGCCCAGATACCATTGTGCAGCGTTATTGGGTACTAGGCGATCGCCAGCGTCGTAGCGGCTTTGAAACTCTACTCCGGGTCAATGATACTAGCTACTACCTAACCAGTGGTATATTAGTCGGTCACTTTTTAACTAGCACAATGGAAGCTAGCCTAGAACGTCAGTCAACATAACAGTCATTTGCCATTTGTCATTTTTTCAAAGTCTCTAAGTAGCTTTTGACCCTTAAACCTTTGATTAACAACTATTGGCTCAAAATTGGGCAAACTAAATCAGAATCAAAGCATTTGGCTGTCTCAAATGAGCCAGGAGTTCTCTATAATTCTGACCCCTGACTTTGACTCGCCAAACTATTATTGAACATTAGAGTCAAATTTCTACTATGTCAGACCCCAACATTGGTCGCTTACTTAGCAAACGCTACCAGCTTCAGGAGTTAATTGGTACTGGAGCAATGGGTCGAGTTTATCGTGCTAAGGATGTATTGTTGGGAGGAGTACCCGTTGCTGTAAAGTTTCTTGCCTTGTCAATCCAAAATGAAAAGATGCGATTGCAAGACCGCTTTGAGCGAGAAGCGAAAACCTGTGCTTTACTGGGGCAAAAAAGCATCCACATTGTCCGAGTAATGGACTATGGCGTAGATGAAAATAACACTCCGTTCTACGTTATGGAATACCTACAAGGACAAAGCCTAAACAATATTGTCCGTAAGCAGCAACTAGCTTTGCCAAGATTCCTTAGCATGGTGCGTCAAATTAGCTTGGGGTTACAGTGCGCTCATAATGGCATCCCAGTTGATGGCACAATTTGCCCAATTATCCACCGCGATATCAAGCCCAGCAATATGCTGGTGATTCAAGACTCTAGTTTCGGGGAGTTGGTCAAGGTTCTAGACTTTGGTATTGCTAAGTTAATCCACTCAGATGGCGATCATACAAAATTCTATTTGGGAACCCTGGCTTACTCCTCTCCCGAACAGATGGAGGGTAAGGAACTGGATAACCGCGCCGATATTTATAGTTTAGGCGTAATGATGTTTGAAATGCTTACAGGCAAGATGCCACTGGTTGCGCCAACTCACTCATTTGGAGCATGGTACAAAGTACATCACTATCAACAACCACGTTCTTTTTCTGAGGCTGCCCCTGGATTATTACTGCCAAAGGAAGTACAAAAGCTGGTGATGAGTTGCCTAGCCAAACCAGCGAGCGATCGCCCTCAAACAATCAATGAAATCCTTAAAATTTTAACATCCCTAGAACAGCCTGAGCATCTACGCAAAATTAAGCACGATAGCCATGCACTAGTTCCCACTACTACAGTTAGCACTGAGCTTGAACAAAAAACGAAAGCCGATTTACGGCTATCGTTATCAAACGATGAAATTGCTCGTGCCATTTCCTGGCCCCAAAATAAACCAATTGCCGATATTGTATTTACCCAGCCAATTCATATCAATAGGGAGGTTTTACCTGCCTTGTGGGTCATGCTACAGCAACAAGAAATTCAAAAGCGCTTAATCTGTACCCGCTACAATCAATTTCTTTTTATCTCTATTCCCTATCCCATGTTGCTGTGGATTACTGTCATCTATAACCGCAAACATGGCGCTAAATGGTTACACTACTATCTTGATCTCAAAACCAGTCTTGGTCAAGAAATTGCCCGCTTATTACAGCATAAAGGTTACTACCGTCTTTTATTCTTTGCGCGAGAAACACCAAGTCGCTGTGCCCATATCCTACTTTCCAGTATTGCTCCTGCTCAACGCCAACGATTACAACAGTGGGTAACAACTAGCAACGCTTTGGTGTCATCTGCCGATCCCCAAATTAGTAAAAACTTACTCAAAAGCGAGTACGAAAAGATTAAGCCTCAAATTTTAGCAAAGCTGGAAGGAATTGATACAGATTCTCCATACGACCTTTCTGGCTAAGAAAGTATTTTAATATTACATAGAGCATATGTAGTATTAGAGTAATTACTCAGAAAATGTAAACTTTTATAAATAATGTATATATAGAGTTGTAATTTTTAGTTATAAAAAGTAGGAAGAGTAAAAACGTTAGCTGCAAAAGCTAGTCTCTATTAAAGCTTCCTCTGCACCGTATATCAGGGGATGAAAAATTATGATGCTGACACGTGAGAGAGATTTGCTTATGCACCAGTAGATTTAAGCTAAAGGCTTTAGTAAATTTGGACTTCAGTAAATATGTAGTCAAAATATTTAGTAAGTCTTAGTTTGGATGGTGAATTTAACTCCTGCGCTTTGTTTTTATATTCTCAGCCTTTGAAATTGTTTATCGAAGTTGACGCCCCTGCATCCCCAGCTCTTTTCCTCCTTGGAACTAAGCAAGAGAAGGAGGTCGCCCACTGCGACATCAGAAAGACTCTATGCCATAGTGGAACCGGAATCTAAGCCCCACTGGTGCTTAAGAAGCTCCTGATAAGTTGCCTCGCGCACCACCATTTGCTCATAAAGCTTGACTAAAAAGTCTTTAGCTTGATCATGGCTCATGTGTTGTACTTGAGTGGCAAATGAACGGATGCTGAATTGCTGTTCCAAGGATAATTCAATTGGTTGACTCATAATTAACTCCGAAAAAACAACGCGTAAAGGGTGATATCGCTCACAGAAGTCCAAACGTGATTAAGATTTGGACTTTTGTCTGTCCCACATTTGTTCTTCCGTATTAAGAAAGATAACAAGTGTTTGACAGGTTGCCCACATCCTAAGTGTGGAATTTTTTTGCTTTGAGTTCTTGCACCTGACTCTACTGATATATATCCCAAGTCCGTTAGAGCAGATTTCGGGAAAATTTAGATTCTGTAAACTCAGGCTGGAACTCCCTTCTTAACTCTCTACCTCTGCAAACCTCTCTTAAAAGGACAGGTTCAGCTAATGTTCCCCTTGTAGGAGAAAGGGGAATATAAGGTATTAAACGTGCATTATATTCGCCATACCTTATAAGGTGCAAGAAGTCAATTCACCAATTTATATAAATTTAGCCTCCCTAGATAACTTTGGAGGCTAAAAATATTTGTATCAAGTTGTAAAGAAGAAAAATGCTCAGCCTGAACAAATTGCTGAGTATATCTACCGGATTTGTCTAAAATCCAATCATCAGCTGTCCTTCGCTAAGTAGCTAATGACCAATGATCAATAACTATTGACTATCTTCCAGTGCAACGATAACAACTGTGATGTTATCGTGTCCACCTTCTTCTTTTGCAGCTTCAATTAAAGAGAGAGCAGCTTTGTCAACCCACGGCGTATCTTGGAGGTGGCCAGCAATCTTTTGATTGACAAGTTCTTCTGTCAAACCATCACTGCATAATAGTAAGCGATCGCCAACTTTTACATCTAATGGTTGCAAATCAATCTGATGCAAATCTTCACGCCCCAAACAGCGCGATAATACATGACGAAAAGGATGAATCCGTGCTTCATCTGTGGTAATATCACCAATTTTGATCGCCCGTGCAACCCAAGTATGGTCTTCTGTTACTTGCTCTAATTGTGACTCTCGGAAGCGGTACAGCCGCGAATCACCAACATGAGCGCACCAAGGTGCTTCTGGGGCACGAAAAATTACCACTACAATCGTTGTACCCATATCAGCACGTTCAGGATGATTTTGCTGATCCTGTAAAATTGCTTCATTGGCCCCCCACAAAGCTTGCTCTAGCAACTCTTGAGAAGATTTAGAAGATTGCCAATGCGCGATTAAATACATCTGAATTTCTTGAGTTGCAATGCGACTTGCTTCTTCACCTCCCGCATGACCGCCCATTCCATCAGCAACAATGAAAAATCGCCCTTCTGGGTCGATATGATAAGCATCTTGATTATTAGAACGAATAAGTCCCGGATCACTGGAACCCGTGAAATTAAGTTTCATAAATTTTTCTTCAATAATTAATACATCCGATCGTAACGGTCAAGGCGTAAAAGTAGTCGGATCAGGATCACTGAAAGCCCTGCTGCAATTAAACCAGGCATTAGTGCCCACCATACATAATTGTTAACCACTAAGATGGTAGCTGAAAGTGTGAAACCACTGATTAACAGAGCATAACTTATTGAGAGTTGAATACTACTCTGCCGCCGTAGCAGGCGTTCTGTTTCTATAGACCGAACGCGTACCCGTACATCTCCCCGCTCTAGTTTGTCTAATGTATCTTCTAATCTACGTGGCAGTCCAAATGCGGTACTACTTACCTGAACTGCTTGGCGACTCAATTCATTGATAAAGCTATTCCCCTCAGAACCATTCATATTGGTCATAAGCTGCATTGCATATGGTTGGGCAACTTCCATAAAGTTAAATTCTGGATCTAGACCTTTGCCTACCCCCTCTAGGGTGGAAAAGGCTCGCATCACAAAAGTGAAGGTTGCTGGAAATCTAAATGGCTGATTATAAGCTATTTCGTAAAGGTCGTCACTAATTGCCGCGACTGATTGATTTTCAAAGGGCTTATCCATGAAATTGTCCAGCATATACTGGACAGAACGCCGCACAGGGCCCATATCATCTACTGGTGCGATCGCTCCTAAATTGATGAGAGACTGAACAACGCGATCGCCATCTTTTTGAGCAATACCAAACAGTGTTTCCATCAGTCCTTCCCGCACGTTGGACTTAATCCGCCCCATCATGCCGAAATCGTAGAATATTAGAGAACCATTCGGGCTAACGGCAATATTACCTGGATGAGGATCGGCATGGAAGAAGCCACTATTGAGCAACTGGAGCAAATACGCTTGAGCGCCCTGACGAGCAATTACCTTACGATCCAAACCCGCAGCCTCTAAAGCTTCGTATTGGCTAATTTTAATCCCAGGAACATATTCCAAGGTCAGCACGCGAGAAGTGGTGTAACGCCAGTAAACTCTTGGGACTTTCACCCAGTCGTAGCCACGAAAGTTACGGCGAAAAGTATCGGCGTTACGACCTTCATTAAGATAATCAATCTCTTCCCAAAGAATGCGGCAACACTCTTCGTAAATACCTATCCAATCTCGCCCTCGTCCCCATTTAGGATGATTTTGAAAATAGCGGGTAATTCCTTTGAGAATCTGTAAATCTATTTCAAATAATTTCTTCAATCCTGGACGCTGCACCTTGACAACAACTAATTCCCCAGTGTGCAGAACAGCTTTGTGTACTTGACCCAAACTAGCAGCAGCTAGGGGAATAGGTTCAAAACTCTGAAACAGTTCAGGAATTTTTTTACCTAGTTCCTTTTCAATAGTCGCTTCTACTTGCTCATAGCTAAATGCTGGCACTTTGTCTTGTAGCTTAGCCAACTCTTCTACATATTCAATAGGGAATATGTCAGCACGGGTAGAAAACAATTGCCCGACTTTGATAAAGGTTGGCCCTAAGTCTAGTAGGGTACTGCGAATCCAGACTGCTTGGGCTTTGCGTCTTACAGCTTGCTTTACCTCAGTCACACCACCCGTGTAACTCCAATTTTTGTTGTATAGCCAAAGCTTGAACAGTAAGGTCAAGACAAAAGACCAAATGTCCACAAAGCGCCGTCTATTAGAGTAATTTTCCCGATTCCAACGGTATGCCTTGTCTGAATAACCTGTTTCCATATGCTTTGCTTACCGTTGGTTTGTAACTGAATCACCTAGAAGAAAAAACACTCTGATTCCTAAACTGTTTTTGCTCAAGTGTCATTTGTCATGTGTCATTCGTTTTATGATTTTTGACCAATGACCAATGACTAATGACCAATGACTTAACTTAATTAGATTTATGCAGAAGTTCTGCGATGATGTTGCAATTCTGTTCGCAACAGGGCAATTTCTGCTCGCAACTCGTCAATATCTGCTTGCAAGTCAACTGAACTGGAACTGGGTTGCCCAGTACTTGTAGTAGTTTGACCAGCATTGGCAGCTTCGGCTGCACGATTTGCCCGTTCTAAAACTTCATCTGTAAACTGGCGCAGTTGCTCTCTAGCTTCAGCATCAAATTTTCCCAGATCACTCAAAGCATCTGTCAAGGCGACCTCTAGTCGCTCATTAATCACTTCTGCTACTGCTCTGCCTACGAAAAAGGCTTGCACAAGGGGGTTACTCATAAATTTTTGTTACGCTTATCCGCAAGAGAATTATAACTTGCCCGTATGCATTGCGGCTTCTACTGTAGAGCTAGAAATTTAGTGTTGCAGACTTTTGAGTCTAGATAGCATTCTTTACCACTTAATAAGCAATTAAAGGCAAAATCAAACTTATAATGTGGTAATTACGGTTATAAATGGAAAATTTGTCGTAATTTAAGAACATTAAGTTTTATTACTGAGGGTATAAGGCGGTATCGACACCAAGCACGCACAGTAATGACTTGCTGCTAATCATTTACTTCTACAGTTTGACAATTATTTTTAATTAAAGTTTAGTGTTTAAAAAAATATTAAAGACAAAGAAATGGATCTTTTTACGTTAATATTAATACCTTTTGTAGTAGGAATCTTTACTAACAGAGTAGATGCACTTATAATAGCTTCCTCTGTTGAAAATGTTTTGAAGCGCCTGCATCATAATGACAAGCAAGTTAATCAAGAACTAGAAAAAATACTTAAACTTTGTTTCCTATCGGCACTCCAAACTATTGCTATAGAATGTCATAAAGAACTAATTAAATTATCTCCTGTGCAGCGCTACCGAGCAGTAATTATTTATCCACCAGAGCACCGGGATGAACTTCAATGGCTAGACTTAAAGCTGAAGCAGCTTGTCAAAGAGCTAAAACATGTCAAGCAAGCAAAATACGTTGACATACCATTTAAATCCCTAGATGAAATTGCATCACTACTAACCTCAGAAAGTCAGCTATTGGAAACAGGCGTTCAAGCGGTAAAGGAAAAACTCATAGCAGAAGCACTTAATGAGGAATTTATACCTGAATGCTATGCAGCCAAGGTTAAGACAGGTTTATTTGAAAAAGTGCGCGAAAACTTTACTTCTGAGATTAAGCATAATCCACTTATCCGCGAGATTTTTGAGGTCAAGCTACTAGCTAATATCAATATAAATTTAGCAGAACAGAAATTAAAAACTCAAGATTTAGAAGAATCTTGGCGTTCATATCAAACGTCACAATTGCCGCAGGCATCTGAAGCTAGGCGCACAGTTAAGCTAGAGTTAGACGTTGAAAATCTAGATGCAGCACGTTTAGAAGTGATTATTCAGCATCTTCAGAAACTTTTGGATGATGGGTCAATAAGACTACAAAGAATTGAGGAGGGTTGTATGGAGCTAGTTTTTGATGGTTCCCAAAAAGGTCTTGATAAACTTGATAATCTTTTTAAATCAGGTCAATTGACAGAAATATTAGGTATTCCTGTACAAGATGTGATAGGTGTAGATTCTAATGTTGGATTAAATAAAACATTAGTTAACTTAAGCCAATGGCTGCAAAATATAATTGAAGCAGGTTGGCAGACAGTAGAAGAGGTTTTGGGTGAAACAGACAAATTAGTATTTGCTAGAAGCGGTACTGGTGATCAAGGAGTTTTACGAGCACAGCAGATTGATTTAGAAATGCAAGCGATCGCTAACTCATTAGCTTTAGTTGTTGCTGTCCAGCCAAAAGCAGATCACCAAAGAGACATACGTCTACAAGTGTATCCAATTAGCAGTAAAACTCTGCCACAAGGTCTTAAATGCATTGTGCTTGATACATCAGGCAAGAACCTTCTAGAAGTTCAAGCCAAAAATACTAATAAGAGTATTCAACTAAATATTAGTGGCAAACCTGGAGAGCAATTTAGCGTGCAAATTCAATTGGGTGATGCTAGTACCAAGCGAAATTTTGTGATTTAACTGCCTGCAAGGGGTCGGCAATGGGCAAGTTAGTTGTAATTAATTTAATAGACGGAAATTTTGAGAGCGGTTTTGCTGTATCCTTGCAGATTTGGACGGAAGGCGATCGCCAGTGGATTGCTGCTGCAAAAGGAAAACTGCCTTCAGCTCCAGAGTTGCATGAACACTACACCCATTGGCAGTTACGATATCGTAACCATGTCTCAGGCAGATATTCTACTCGAATGGGCGTCACGGGAGGTACTGACGCTTCTATCATTGATGAAATCAAAAGAGCTAGCAAACAGTTAAAGTCCAGCCTTAATGATTGGTTAAAAGCAAACTCTAATTTTAGTCCTATCCGTGAGAAACTTTTCCAAAGCCTGAAGGACGACTCTGAGGAAATTCGGGTGATATTTGAGACTGAAAATCCAGAATTGCAGCGTTTACCTTGGCATCTCTGGGATGATTTTTTTAAGCATTATCATCGGGCTGAGGTTGCTTTGTCTTTACCAGTGAAAAAAGGACAAATAGCGACTACCAAAGGTCAAGTCAAAATTTTAGCAGTTTTCGGCAGAGACACCAGAATTAATACCAAAACAGACTGGGAGATGTTGGTAAAACAGTTAGCCGAAAACTCCAACGCCTGCTTAATCCATTTGGATAAACCGAGCTTAGAGTACTTATGTGACCAGATTGATGAGCATAAACCACAAATACTTTTCTTTGCAGGTCACACCCGTACCGAAGAAGACGCAGAGAGTGGTTTTATTGACCTTAATGACGAGGATACTATAACAATTGATGATTTAGAACCTGATCTGAGAAAAGCTGTTAAACGCGGTTTGCAGTTAGCAATTTTTAACTCCTGTGATGGGTTGGGAATAGCACGGCAATTAGCTCAGTTACACGTCCCAAATATCATAGTGATGCGAGAGCCTGTGCCGGATGAAGTAGCACAGAAGTTTTTGCAGCGTTTTCTTGAAGCATTTGCTTCAGGAAAGCCTTTACATCTTGCGGTGCGGAGAGCAAGAGAAAAAATAAATCGTTTAGAGAATAAATTTCCTGGTGCTACTTGGTTGCCAATGACTTTCCAAAATCCGGCAGAAGTACCACTGACTTGGCGATCGCTCGGTGGCATCGAAATCAAAAAGCAATCTCATCAGATTAATGTAGCAGGTTTAGAGTCAGAAACAGAGAATACAAGTCAGATAGCTTGGTTGCAAACTGTATTTCCCGGTTCTTCGCCACCAACATCACCGCCAAAGGCACAAGCTGTCGTAATTACTTGTAGCAAAAGACATGAAAATCGCTCTAGTAATCGTTTTTGCATCTACTGTGGTGAGGCTTTAACTCAACCACCGATAGTACAAAACTTTTCGCCTACTTGTAGCAGAGGTCATAAGAATCCTCTTGATAATACCTTTTGTTCACACTGTGGTGAATTTTTGAAACGGGCATCTACTTTAATTGAGCATAATACTCAGATACCACCAGCAACAGTAGAGTCAAAAGCAATACCAACAACGATTGGTAATTCTATTAATTCGGGGGTTTCTAATACAGGAAAGTCTGCGGTAATAGGGAGTATCTTGAGAGGACGCTACAAAATTACTAAAGTCCTTGGTGCTGGTGGATTTGGAAATACTTTTATTGCAGAAGATATGGATTTACCCGGCAACCCTCCCTGTGTCGTTAAGCAACTTAGACCTGCACAGACAGAGCCAAAAGTTTTGCAGATAGCAAGAAGATTGTTTGAATCTGAGGCAGAAGTTCAGTACAGGCTAGGAAACCACGACCAGATACCTGGCATCTTTGCTCACTTTGAGGAAAATCAGGAGTTCTATTTAGTTCAAGAATTTATTGATGGTCATAGCCTGGATCAAGAACTCACTCCTGGAAAGCCGTTACCTGAAATTCAGGTGATTGCTATTTTATACGACATTTTAAAAGTGCTAGAGTTTGTCCACCAGCACAATGTAATCCACCGCGATATTAAGCCCTCAAATTTTATCAGAGGTAAACAAGACCAAAAATTAGTTTTGATTGACTTTGGCGCTGTGAAGCAAATTGAACAGACAACTACTGGTGAATCACTTAGTACAGTTGTTATTGGTACTCGTGGTTACATGCCGAGTGAACAAGTCCGAGGTAAGCCAAGATTTAGCAGCGATATATATGCTGCGGGGATAATTGGTATCCAAGCGCTAACAGGCTTTTATCCCACTCAATTGAAAGAAGACCCATACACTGGAGAAATTCTCTGGCAACACCAAGCCGAAGTTAGTGATGAGGTAGCAGCTATTTTAGACAAGATGGTACGCTACGACTTCAGGGAAAGATATCAGTCGGCTGCGGAAGTTTTACAAGCTTTAGAGGAATATGTACAGAATTGTGATAGCAAATTCTACCTCTGCTTAATCAACAATTATGTCTGAATTGAAATCACTGTTTAAAGGTTTTAAATTCTAGATGAACTAATAAACTTTTAACTTGCTACTGTCATGTTAGCCAGGATATCTGATCCAGCACAATTCGCTAGTTATTACTCCTGTAAAGTTCTATTTAAACAATTGAATACTGGTTTTAGTAAACTGCTAACTATCAAAATTATCCATCATAACATTCCAGTAATTCTTGATAATATTGCTCTGGCATACTGGGTAAATACGTCATCATTTGCAAGCATTGGTTACTCAAGTTGAAACTTTGGGTAATGTTAATTTTGCTGAGAAAATTTAGATCGTGGGAAATGACCCAAAGCGCTCCTTGAAACTCATTAATACCTGCAACCACTTGTTCAACGGTTTCAATATCGAGGTTATTAGTTGGCTCATCGAGAATTAACAAATCAATTTCAGAGATGCTGATGATCGCGATCGCTAATCTTACCAACTCACCTCCACTCAGGACGGACGCTGTTTTGTGAACGTCATCATATTTAAATAGAAAGTGTCCCAATTGTTGACGCAACGACTGATAGCTGAGATTTGGATTGGCAGTTTGCATATTTTCTAAAATCGTCTGCTCTCGATTCACCAGTTCATAAGTTTGATCGAGATACACTGCTTTCATCGCTGGTGCAAGCAAAACCTCACCCGATTCCAACATTGCTGCTTGCTTATTTATCCTTAAAATTGCTTTTGCCAGACTCGATTTACCTGAACCATTAGCGCCTACAAAAGCAATGCGATCGCTAGAGGAGATATGTAACTGAATGTTTTGAATTAGCAGGCGTTCTGACACCCAAAGATTTGCACCCTGAATATCAATCAAATTTCTGCGTTTTTGACTTTTTTGCTCTAACTGAATACTCGTTGTCTTTGTTGTTTTCACTTTCGTTTCTATAACCTTTTGAGTAGCCTTTGCTACCAATGCTTCATGTTTCTTTTTTGCAGTTCCAGCTGAAGCCTCAGCTTTTGTTTTAATCAGTCCTGCGGCCGTTCTGTCTACACTGCCATGAAGAACCTGGGAGCGGCCGTTGCGACTAGATTGCGCTGCACGTTGCTGTTCTTGCATTGCTGTAGCTTGTGTACGCTTAAGTTCCTTTCTGGCGACTTCGTGCGATCGCAATGCTACTTCTAACTCTATTTTTTTCTGTTCTCGATACCAAGAAAAATTGCCGCCGTACACCTTCACACCTTCGGGTGTAAGTTCCCAAGTAACTTCTGTCACTTGATCTAAGAAAAAAGGCTTGTGTGAGACAATCACAAATGCACCAGTGAAATTCAAAAGAAACTGTCTTAAGCTTTCTAATGCTTGCAAATCCATGTGATTTGTTGGCTCATCGAGTAACAGCAAGTTGGGCTGTTGAGCTAAACCAATTGCTAAAAATAATTTCGTGATTTCTCCACCACTCAAGTTATTAACTGGTACAGATAAATCAAGCTTTGTGTGAAATTGTACTTGTAAAGTCTCCTCAATTTTCCACCATTCATCAGAGATGGAAATCAAAAAATTAAGTACTGTATCTGCTGTAATCTCTTGCTTAATAGTGCTGATCTGTGGCAAATAATAGACAATCCCATTACGCCAAACAGAACCCGCACTGGGACTAATTTGTCCTGCAAGTATCTTCAACAAAGTTGATTTTCCTACGCCGTTATTACCGATTATGGCGATGCGATCACCTGTCTCAACACTCACCTGAACTTTCTCAAATACAGTCCTAGTTGCACTGAGTTCATAAGCTAAATTCTCAGCTATTAATATTGACTTTTTCTGCATTCTTTTCAAACCTCTATTCGCATTCCACCCGTTTATTAACAATGACTACGGGTAGATTAGGTGCAAAACAAATGTTTGGTACTACTTCATTTCAGCTATCTCACTGGAGATGTCGAGAGGTTTGATATTGATTACAGTGTAGCACGAAGGAATTTCGGAAGGGTAGCGATCGCCTTTTCTATTTCCCTACTACCCGTTTTTCATTATAAACACTTAAATAATTATTGTTAAAAATATTGATTATATAAAATTGCTACTGCTATTTTAAGCATATTTGCGTATTACACAGCAAACTTGACTTACCTTACTTGTTGCCCTTGAACTTATGAATAGCTATTCATATCCAGATTTCAGTGAAAACGGTTATCAAGTTTTGCGAGAATTGGGACGTAATCGGGAAGGAGGAAGGATTACTTGGCTAGCATCAAAAGTTGATACAGGGGAACAGGTGGTAGTGAAGCAGTTTTGCTTTGCTCAAGCTGGTTCCAGTTGGTCTGGGTTCAGAGCTTGCGAACAAGAAATTCAATTTTTAAAGAAACTTAATCATCCTGGTATTCCCCACTATCTGAGTTCTTTTGAGCGACCTGATGGCTTTTGTCTAGTTCAAGAATATATCAATGCCCCATCTTTAGCAGAAACCCGCAGCTTTGCACCAGAGGAAATTAAACAAATTGCAGTTAAAGCTTTAGAAATTCTTGTATATCTGCAAAATTGTATTCCGCCGATAATTCATCGAGATATTAAACCGGAAAATATTTTGGTAGATGAGCAACTCAACGTCTATATAATTGACTTTGGTTTTGCTCGTGTTGGCAGCCAGGAAGTTGCAGCGAGTAGTGTATTTAGAGGTACTCCTGGCTTTATCCCACCTGAGCAAATGTTTAAACCAACAGACGCTACAGACTTGTATAGTTTGGGTGTAACCTTGATTTGCTTACTGACAGGAATCAAATCAACAAAAATAGATCAATTGCAAGATCAAGATGATCCATATTTAATCAAGTTTCACCATCTTCTACCTCGGTTGAGTCTACGGTTTCTAGGTTGGTTGGAAAAGATGATACAACCGCTACAGAAAAACCGTTTCGCTAATGCACAATCAGCTTTAGAAGCATTCAAGCCACTTGATGTTATTCGTGTAGCGGGAGTTGATTTTAGTGAAACAGTGCTGGAGTTTAAAGCGAAGCGATTAGGGGAAAAGCTAACGCAAAGCATTACTATTGAGAACCCTATAGCAGATACTTTACTACAAGGTAGATGGGAAATTGCACCTCATCCTAATGATCCACCGCATACCCCAGATGATCATGCTTGGATTTCGGTGACACCTGCTGAGTTTAGTGGGAATCATGCTTGGTGTCAGGTTGAGGTGGATACGAGTAAATTGATGGCGGATAAGCAGTATAAACGTCAACTGATACTGCACAGTAATGCATATCCAGAGACTCACACTTTAACGGTGAAAGTGCAGACGGCTGCTTTACCGATTGAAAAGCGAAAGATAGCCTCTGGTGATTTAATTCGGCTGTTTTTAATGACTGTGGTGGTAGCTATGGCTACGACTTGGTTTATTACTTATGCTGCAAGTGCGGTTGGGAGTTTCTTGTTAGAAATTAGTGGATATGAGAAGATTCTGTTTGTGGGTCTTTTCTCATATATATTTTGGGTTGGTTATTCCAAACTAGAGCTAGGAGTAGCCCAGGCTGTGTATTTGGCTGTGGGTTCGGTTGTGGGTATGGTTGTGGGTAGGGCTGTGGGTACGGTTGTGGGTGGGACTGTGGTTGGGACTGTGGTTGGGACTGTGGGTGTGACTGTGGGTGCGGTTGTGGGTGTGTACGTGGGTCAGTTTGTGGGTGATGCTAGATATTGGGTTATATATTTGGCTGAAGACTCATTTGCAACTGTACTAATACTACTAACATTAGGATTTGGAGCTAGTGTAGGAACTGGGATAATAGCGGGCTTTCTAAATCCATTTATTTTGTTAGCACTAACCGGAACCAGTTTACCGACACTTTTCATGCTGCTTTATTCACCCCTAAAAAGACGTAGGTTAATTACTAAATATCGCCAGTCTGAAGAATCTTTAATTAAACCGTAATCAAACAGATCCCCGACTTCTTAAAGAAGTCGGGGATCTAGTCTTGTTTGTGAGGAAGATAAGATTGCGCTCTCTTTTTTTTGCCTAACTTAAGATTGCGAAGCCTTTTTTGCAAAGCGTTAATGTAGTGCGGTAAGCGATAGCTATGCCGTCAAGCTTATTGCTTGAACAAAAAGATTACTATATATAATAACTAACTATGAATATAGGTCAATCTATGTCTACCAATCATATCGCAGAGTATTTCAACTTTCTCTCTTCTGAAGATATTAGACTGAAAAACTCAAGAATTGGTATTGAAACAATTCTTTATGAATACATTGATTGTGGACGTTCTCCAGAAGAAATTGCCCAAATTTATCAAACAATATCTTTAGAGCAAGTATATGCAACAATTCTTTATTATCTGCAAAATAAAGAAACTGTCAGTGCTTACATCAAAAACTGGATAGAACACGGTCATAGAATGCGAGAACAACAGAGACTCAATCCCCCACCAGTGTCGGAGAAACTGCGCCAACTCCGAATTGAAAGACAAGCTAAACAGCAAGCATGACACTGCAATATCTGATTGATGAAAATGTCAATCCTATATATCTAAATCAAATTAGACTACGAGAACCTAAGATTGCGATCAAAGTGTTAGGAGAATCAGGAACTCTACCAAAAAGTACACTTGATCCAGAAATCCTCTATTGGTGTGAGGATAATAATTTTATATTAGTGACAAATAACCGAACTTCTATGCCAGTACATTTAGCTGACCATATTGCTGTTAATCGTCACATACCAGGAATTTTAATTGTCAATCCAAATTTAAGTATTGGTGAAAATATAGAAGAACTCATAATAGTTGCTTTGGCATCAGAAGACGATGAATATCAAGACAGAATAGTTTATTTACCCTTACCTTAAAAATAGGCGATTACCTACGGTACGACGCTACGCGATCGCCTACTACAACACTGCTAAAATAAATCCATAACTACTTGATGCCATATTCATCCTATGACCATTGCTCAAGAATTAGATGATCAACAAGGCATCTGCCAAGATGTTATATTTCCCCCTGGTGATTTATATAGTGATGAGCCTCCCTTGGAAAGCGAACTACATCTACGACAAATAATCTTACTGTTAACATGCTTGGAATGGGTGTGGCGAGATAGAAATGATTTCTACGTGGCTGGAAACTTGACTATCTATTACAGCCCACACCAACGCAAATCAGAATACTTCCGAGGGCCAGATTTTTTTGTAGTGTTGGGAACTGAACGCAAAACCCGTAAAAGTTGGGTAGTCTGGGAAGAAGATGGCAAATATCCTCATGTAATTGTAGAAATTCTCTCTCAATCAACAGCAAATACAGACAAAGGTTTAAAAAAAGAAATTTATCAAGATACCTTCCGTACACCGGATTATTTTTACTTCGAGCCTTTCACGCTAGAATTTGTAGGATTTCATTTAGTAGATGGGGAATATCAACCTCTGCAAGCTTCGGAACAAGGGCATTTGTGGAGTCATCAGCTAGGGTTATATTTGGGAATTCATGAAGGTCTATTACGGTTTTTTACACAAGATGGGCAACTAGTACCAACACCTGAAGAAATGGCAGAACAGGCAGAACAAAGAGTAGAACAGGCAGAACAAAGAGTAGAACAGGCAGAACAAAGAGTAGAACGTTTGGCAACAAAGCTGCGCGAGTTAAATATAGACCCAGATACAATTTAAACTATTGCGATGTGTAATGTGCCCTAGATGAGAAGAAGCAATTTATTTGGGATAATGCTTGGCTAAAAATTCTTCTGCCTCTACTTTATTTTTAATTACTTTATCCAAGCTGGCTGCAAGTATATCATCTAAAATTTGTCGATACTGAGGCCCTGGTTTGTAGCCTAATATCTTGAGATCATTGCCATTTAAAATCGGCTGGATGTTAGCCAAAACTGTCAAGTAATACCATATCTGTTGCCTGAGAAAACGTGAACTGTGTAAGGCAATTAAAATTAGCATTGGCAAGTCATACTGTCGTAGCAACTGCACCACTTGACTGGGATGTTGACAACTAGGTAACAGTTCCATCACTTGGTTAAAGCTTTGGGCAAATTTCTTCAACCTAGCGATGCTATCTTCCTGCAATTGCAAATTTTGTGCCACTTTTCCCCGATATTCGGGTGCTAAGTGAATGACTAATGCTTCCAGGCGCATTTGCCAATGAATCAGGGTTTGCTGTGAGTCAAATCGTCGCAAACAACGTTCTAGCAAACGTAATTGCCGTAATATTTCTTCATCTAGCTTCAGAGTAGGATGGATGCACTGCAACGCCCCTAAGTTATCGAGTAACTGTAAAGCTGATTTCCAGTATGGAGCTTCCAGAATATGTTTCAATTCTGCTTTGAGTCTAGTTTGTAAGGCTGGAGTTCTGCTATTCTCTTGGGCAGTGCGATCGTAAACGCCACTGTTAATGGCATAACGGATAAACTCTTCCGTTTGCGGTTCAATCTCAAATCCGAAGCGCACAGCAAAGCGCACACCGCGATAAATGCGGGTGGGGTCTTCGATAAAGCTGTTGGGGTGTAAAACCCGAATTTGCTTAGCTTGTAAATCCAGTAAACCGCCAAAAAAATCAAGTAATTCACCAGCACGGGGAGGGGTGAGTCGCAGTGCCATTGCGTTGATAGTAAAATCTCGACGATACAAATCTTGACGAATAGAACTTGCCTCAACTTCTGGATTTGCCGCTGGGTAAGGATAAAATTCTGTCCTAGCGGTGGCAATATCTACCCACAAAGAGTCTAATTCTGGGTCATTGTGCCATAACAAAGCAGCAGTTTGAAAAGCTCCGTGGATTTCTAAACGAGCAGCAGGGTAAAGTTGCTGGAGTTCCTTTGCTAGCTCTACACCAGCACCGACATCTGCTGTTTTGTGAAAGCCATCAACTACAAGGTCGATATCTTTAATCATCAAATCACCTGCTGCTTCTTTTGCTAATAGCAAGTCCCTCACTGCACCACCTACTAGATAAAGATGCCAACCCCGCTTTTGGGCTGCTTGCGATGCTATGGTAAGTAATTGCCACAATTGAGGCGCAAGTTTATTCTGCAATTGAGGGAGATTAAGATGGCTTTCTCTCCTTCTCCCTCCCCTTCTGTCTCCTTCTGTTCCTCTTTCTTCCTCTCTTTCTTGATGTAATTGCCGCAATACATCAGTGCGAGTCACGATACCCACTAACTGCTCATTCTCCAACACTGGTAAGCGCCCAATATCGTATGTCACCATCAGCGCCTCAATTTGTGGCAGTGTTGTATCTGGTGTAATCGTTTTGAGATTCGTTGTCATGTAGCCTTTGACTGGCGCATGACTAAACCCGTGATGCAAGGCAATATCAATATCTCGTCGTGAAATAATGCCTACAAGTTGCCCTTGGGAATCGACTACAGATAAACCTGAGTTTCCGTAGCGCAATAAAATACGCTGGGCTTCGGCAATTGTAGTTTCAGGAAGAATAGTGCGGACAGGAGAAGACATCAAGTCCATAGCAGTGGGGGGATGGGGAATTTGCGCTTTTATCCCGTCCAAGAGTTGTTGTAATGTTGCTTTAGAGTCTACTCCCCGGAGATTCAGCGATGCTGCTTGCGAATGGCCACCACCGCCTAAAAGTTGGAATAAGAGGTTAAGATTTGTTTTAGGAATTTGCGATCGCCCAATTACTGTTAAGCGTACGTCATCTTTGTCTAAAGAATATTCATTCGCCAACAGTATGGCGTCAATTTCGGTTAACTCGACGAGTTCCGAGGCTAGACTCGATAACCCTGGCACAAAACCCTCAGTTTTCAGAGCTACCCAAGCAATGGTATATCCATGTAAACAGAGATATTCCAAATTCTCCAGTGCTTGGGTTAATAGCTGCTGCAATTGGGGAGATAAACCAGGGTCACGGTAAGTGGAAATTACTGACAGACTTGCACCTTGTTCCATTAACCAAGCCAAAGCTAAGGCATCGCGTGATGTGGACTGGTCAAATGTCAACGAGCCAGTATCAACGTGGATACCCAAAGCCATCACCGTTGCTTCGGCAGGAGTAAGGGAAATTTGGTGTTGTTGCAATTGCTCCACAATTAAAGTTGTGGTAGCTCCCACAGAGGAAATATATGATTGCGTAGCTGGAATATTTGATTCTTGCCCTAGGTGATGGTCATAAACTATGATTTCTTTTAAATGAGGTAAATCTAACCACTCAGCAGCTTTACCCAAGCGATCGCGGTGTTGCGTATCCACCACAGTCAGGGAACGAATGTTTTCAGGAATAACTGAACGCCTTTCAATCAGAGGATATTCATCTCGATGCAAGGCCAAAAAATCCCGCACAGGAGGGTGAGAGCCGCCAGATAAGACAATCTTGCTCCCCGGTAGCAAGCGTGTTAGCCCTACCGCCGCCCCTAATGCGTCAAAATCAGCTGTTGTATGGCAAAGAATTAAGTCCATAATTAAAAGTCATTAGTCATTAGTACTTAGACGAAGAGAGAAGTTTGAGGGTCGGCTTCCGACGCTCCCACGTCGAAGAGAGCTGCACTATCCATTGGCGCAGCCTGCCAAGAGTAAAAAGTTCTATAGGCGGGTTTCCCAACCTAGGAAACTTTTCAAGACAGGCATCAGAACTTCGGGGACAAAGGACAAATGACTAAAATGTAGCAATTTCTGCTAGCTTAAAAATAAGGAAAAACTGTCAGTGTCGCCCTTTAGGATATTCTATCTTTAGTATTTCGCTAGCTTGGGAGAAGCAAAAATGACCATAATATTCCAAATTGCTTTGATAGGTCTGGTTGCGCTATCTTTTGTCCTCGTTGTCGGTGTCCCTGTCGCTTATGCCACTCCCCAAAATTGGAATGAATCTAAAAAGCTACTCTGGCTTGGTTCAGGGGTCTGGATTGGGTTAGTGTTTTTAGTCGGTCTGTTAAACTTTTTTGTCGTATAGACGACGGCTTCGCTCTGGCAGAGGCACATAATATAAAAACTAGAGGGGCAGAAAAGCCAAGTTGAAAGGTTAAAGGAAAAAAAGAGATATCTTTTTCTTAGTTCCCTTTTCCTAACCGTGCTTTCCTGCTCCTCTACATTTTTTAAAGAAGAAATGTATATTGGCCAGAAGTATACCTGATTCAGAGGCAGTCATGGCAGTTTTTGAGGGAAGTTTTATTCAAACAGAACCTTTACGGTTTGCAGTGGTAATTGGTCGATTCAATGACCTGGTTAGCGTTAAACTCCTGGAGGGGTGTCAAGATTGCTTGAAACGCCACGGTGTAGATACCAACCCCCACGGCAATCAGGTAGACTATGTTTGGGTACCGGGAAGTTTTGAAGTACCTGTAGTAGCTCGCCAACTGGCACTGTCCCATCGCTATGATGCCATTATTTGCCTGGGTGCAGTCATCCGGGGGCAAACACCTCATTTTGATATCGTCTCTTCGGAAGTAGCAAAGGGCGTTGCTGCTGCTAGCTTTCAAACAGGTGTACCTGTGATTTTTGGTATTTTGACAGCTGATACTATGCAGCAAGCCTTAGAACGGGCAGGCATCAAAAGCAATCATGGCTGGGATTATGCTATGAGCGCCTTGGAAATGGCAAGCCTCATGCGGCAGTTGCGTTCTAACCTGGCAGAGCCATATCGAAATACCCAGTCTTTGCCAGCTTCTTTTCAGAGTGCCAACCTAGGCAATTTAGCTGCTGAGTCGGAAGAAATAGGCTAGTTCGTCATTAGTCCTGTCTTTAAAAGTTTTGAGCCGAGGCTTCCTCGGATCAAACTTTTCGCTTTGTCCTTTGTTATTCACTAATGACTAATGACCAAATCCAGGGGTTGACAATTAAGAACAAATCTGAGATTATAATATTTACATTGAAATTGCGGGTATAGCTCAGTGGTAGAGCGTCACCTTGCCAAGGTGAATGTCGCGCGTTCGAATCGCGTTACCCGCTTCTAAAAAAATGTAAAATATAATCAGTACTTTAAGTCTACGCCAAGAGCGATTTAGCAAGCATTAGACATCTATAGATGCAAGCAAGTCGTTTTGTGTGCGGTGTACTCACTTGATCTAAAGAAGCCTGTTTAAATAGCAGTATTGTAAGGTACAACACGTCTTTTGGCAGTGAATTTAGCCAAAATATATCTAGATAAAAAAGTCACTCAAACGGGTTGGAGTTCTAACTTTACTGTCTCTATACAGATGCTTATAATTTGTGAGGAATAAAAAGTAGAGAAATACTCAAAGATAACCGTGTTGCTTGTAGAAGTTGCTTTTCCATGCTGGTTGTTTTAGCAGTTATCGCCACGTAGACTTAAGATCGTACTAGATATGTCAGTACAATAAGTGCCTGCCAAATGTAAATACATTCTTTTAAAGCCAAAGATGAAGAGGAAAAAATTTTTAACCCAGACTGCTAATTACAGGGAAGGACAACAGATAGCTATCCTCTGGTCAAATAACCAGTCCCCTAGGCAGCAATCACGACAGCCTTGAGTTGGCTTCATCTGCTTTTTGTAATCATGGTAGTGTTTACCTCACTATCCATATAAAAAAGTTGATCACAGGGAAATCAGTTGCTAAGGCATTGATATTCTCGCAGTTTGTAAAAAACACGCTCAAGTTATTAGAACGCTTGTGCAATCTCAAAAACCTGAAAAAATAGACTTTAATACGGAATATCCCTGTCCCTGCCGTCGCCGGGGGCGGTTAATTCCGATTACGTTGACAGAAGCATTTGGTTGCGATCGCTGTCAGCAAATATTTGTACTGGAAGATAATGGTTATGTCCTAGAACAACTTTCTACAACCTATCCCTACAAGCGGGCTTGGCGTTGGACGGGAAATAGTTGGCATGTTGTTCATCCTAGATTAGGAGAAAGCTATCTGCCTATAGCACTGGGCATTATTTTCGTGCTAGTGATTATATGGCTGCCATTAGCACTGCGATTGGCAAATAGTTCCAGCATTGTTGCTTGGGCAATGGTGGCGGTGCTATTAGCTATTCTGCCAGCATTAATGGTCTGGCTTACCTACAGACGTTAACTCAATGACCGTTGAATTTTTGGATGATTACCCCGAACCAATTACTAGTGCTCAACGCGCGTATCAAGCTTCTTTAAAGTTAGGATTGACAAAGGGAGCAGACAGGAGTCGTGCTGTGTTGGCAATGGCACAGGCGCTAGAACGTTCATTTGACGATATTCTGGAAGCCAACACTTTGGATTTGGAAGCCAGTCGGGAAATGGCAGTACCAGACTTGATATTAGATTGGCTGAAGCTGACTCCTACACGGTTAGAAACGACCGTAGACATTCTACAACGGTTAGGGGAATTATCAGATCCGCTACGGCGGGTCAGGAACGCTGACTATCAACTAGAAGATTCCCAGAGTTATTCGCAGTTAATGCCTTTGGGAGTAATTGGATTTATTTATGAGGCGTTTCCCGATTTAGGGGCGATCGCAGCGGGTTTCTGTATTAAAACTGGCAATACTCTGATTCTTAAAGGTAGCACAGAATCTAGCCATTCTAACGCGGCGATCGCTGATGTATTGCAAAATGCGATCGCCGAAGTTGGACTACCATCAGGATGTGTAGAACTAATAACAGCAGAACATGGTGCTTCTGTTCGTGATTTAGTCATTCAAGATCAGTATGTAAATTTAGTGATTCCCTACGGACGTTCTAGCTTGGTTCAGCAAGTAATGCGACAATCAACTTGCCCAGTTTTAAAGTCTGCAATGGGTAATTGTTACCTTTATTGGTCGCTCAATAGCAGCTTAGAAATGGTGCGCTGGATGATTATTGATAGCCATCAGAGTGAACCAGACCCAGTAAATGCTATTGAGAAGGTACTAATTCATCGCCAAGCTTTACCATCTTCACTAGCAGTTTTATGGAACAGCTTGAAGGAAAAAGGCTTTGAAATTAAAGGGGATGCAGAATTAGTAGAAGCTTTTCCGCAGTTGCATCTAGCAAAGGAAAACGAGTGGGGAAATGCTTATTTAACTAGGACAGTAGCTTTTAAACTGGTGGACAGCTTAGAGGGTGCGATCGCCTGGATTAATGAATACAGCAGTGGTCATGCTGACTGTATTATGACTGAATCATATCAGGAAAGTCGGCAGTTTGCTTTAGGAGTTAACAGCGCCTCTACCTACATCAATACTTCCCCGCGTTTTTCCCGCAATCCCTCACGGGGAGACTCAGTATTTCTCGGAATGTCAAACCAAAAAGGTCATCGCCGAGGATTTATTAGCCTGGAAACTTTGACTACCGTCAAACACATTGTTCAAGGAAATGGGCGATTTTAGTATTTAAGTATTAAATAAACTTGGCGCTTTATTTAATACTTGAAACTATTCATTTAGGAAATGCGTAAACTAATAAAAAATTAATTTTTTAATAAACCCATACAGTCATACTACAACGTGTGTGGTATCACTTTGTAGAGAAGCAAAGTATAGCTTCTCTACATTCTTCATCACAGCAATTAGCCTTTAACCAATTTCTTCTTAGATGTGTAGTAAACCTTACTACCAGCATCGGGAACAAAATGACAACTGACACCTGAACGCCACAGCGATTTCCAAACTGGTTCCTCAGATTTGCGGAAGTATTCACCCATCACTGGTTTAATTGCCTCAGTCGCCTTCAGCAAATTGTAATGTGGGATATTGAGGAATATGTGGTGAGCTACATGAGTACCAATATCGTGATGGATATGATTGATCAAACCATAATTACGGTCAATGCTAGAAATTGCACCTTTCAAAAAAGTCCAATCTTCTCCACGATACCAGGGTATATCTTGCTCAGTGTGATGCAAAAATGTCACCAAATCTAGCCAGATAATAAACACAATGTAGGGTGCAGCGTAATATTTTAGTAACCACATCCAACCCCACTGATATGTGAGGAATAGCAGCAAACCTACCATACAAGTACAGAGTACAGTGCTGGTAATGACATCCCATTTTTCTGATGGCTTGAAAAGCGAACTACTAGGTAAAAAGTGAGAGCCTTCTTTATTAGGAGAACGCTTAAATAAATACACTGGATAGGCTAATAAAAAAACATAATATCGACCTATCTTTTGTACTAAAGGCATCTCCTTATACTGCGATTCTGTTACAGGATACCAGCTTTCATCATTATCGATATTACCAGTATTTTTGTGGTGAGTTCTATGACTAATACGCCAGCCGTGATAAGGAACTAGTATCGGTGTATGAGAAAGATGTCCAATCAAATCGTTGAGCCATTTATGCTTAGAAAAAGATTGGTGTCCGCAGTCATGTCCAACTACAAACAAAGCCCAAAACATCGTTCCTTGCATTAACCAGAAAATCGGAAAGAAAGCCCAAGAATCTAGATAATTAGCAACTGCATAAAGCAGACCAATAATTAGGATGTCACGAAAGAAATAAAACAGTGATTTTGTTACATTAGGCTGAAAGCATTCAGCGGGAATTGCAGCTTTTAAATCCTGAAGAGTAAAAGGTAGCTTTGTTGTATCCTCAGACAGTTCATAGTTTTGAGGATTGTTGGAATTGATAATATTTGATTGCACTGGATTCTTTGATTGGATAAAAATCGGAACCTTAGTTTGAGGCAAGATAATCTTACCTCTGCGATGCAGATGATACTAGTTCTTGTTAACACACAAGAGTAATCTCTGGCAATTGACTAAACAATTTTAAGTAGAGAATTGCCAGAATCTATTTAACTCTCAGCACAATCAATGCTCCTTTTTTTAGGAGCATGATGCTCATAGCAAAACTGCTGGAAACGCTGTTTATCGCTTTGAGTAATATTCGTTGAAAGTACTATAACCGACATCAGTTGTGTACAGTTGACACTGGTCTGTAATCTGCTTCATTAAAGACCAAGAAAACTGACATTCATTATGTAAATAAGGCTCCCAATTTTTTTTAATGCTGCTATAAGCTAGGCGCAAATTATAAGAAGGAATAGCAGTAGAAATGTGATGGGGGACATGGACATTGATATCGTGACAAAGAAATTCTACCCAACGGGGATAATCACAATGAATTGTGCCAAATAGCTGTGCTATGCCCTCGCTCCACTTGTTCGCCGTCACAAAAGGAACATCTGAAGCAGTATGGTGAACAATAGTAAAAGTACTCATCCAAAAATGGTAAACCAGCCAGGGCATCAACCAAAATTTGACAAATCCCCAAATACCTGTTGTGGCAATTAGAATAGGGAAAGCGATCGCAGCAAACATAACTACTACAGCTACAGAAAGCTTAATACTTGATTGGTCTTTAGTCTTGAAATTGCGCCAATCAAAATGCACAACTGCCCAATGTCCAATAGAACCTACCCACCAGAGGCGTTTACGCATAAACAACTCAAAGGCGGACTGTCGAGTTTTATCCCAACTTTCAAAAACTTCTGGTCTAATGGGATGCCAAGCGTTGTCCTCATCCAGCTTATTGGTATGAGTATGGTGATAATTATGCTTAATGCGCCAACTGTGGAAGGGGTAAATTAATGGCATCATGAACAAGTGCCCCACTAAATCATTTACCCAACGACGTTTGGCAAATGAGCGATGACCACAATCATGACCAACTACAAAAAAACCTGTTAAAGCAGTGCCCGTAAAAATCCAAGTAAGGGGCAAGAGAAACCAAGGTGTGATTGTCAGAAGATAGTAGCCCAAGCCAACCGTAAAAACACTGATAAGCGCTTGCGTCCAAGCTTTACGACGGTTTTGCTGAAAACATTCCCGTGGCAAACTTTTGACAATATCTTTGAGCCTTAGATCAGAATTACCAAGGTCATCACTTAGTTTTTGATTGTTAATTATTGATGTAGTCATGAACACCTGAAAAACAACAAACTCCTCCACCAAGTCACCAACTAAAGTGGCTTGCCGCAAAGTTTCTTAACATTAGCGCTTTGAATTATAACAATCTAACGTATCCAAGCGCACTTTTAAGTAGCTTTTTGAAGTCAATTTGAATTGGCGAATGGATATTGATTACACAGAAAGTCCTTCGTCGTTAGTCCTTAGTAAATAACTAAGGACTAATGACTAATGACTAATGACTTATTGCCTTTTGTCTGCAAGTTTCACATTAGTCGCTAGACCAAGTACTTGCAGCAATTGCACTGTCATCCAAGTTAAATCGATTTCCCACCATTCCAGCCCGTGACGAGCTGAGTATTGAAAGGCATGGTGATTATTATGCCAGCCTTCGCCGAAAACTAATACAGCTACCCACCAGCAGTTAGTCGATTGATCACCGGAATCATAGCTACGATAGCCAAATTTATGAGTGGCGCTGTTCACCAACCAAGTGCAATGGTAAACCCAGACAATCCGAACAAAAATCCCCCAAATAACGAACGGCCAGCCACCCAGAAGCAAAAGCAATACACCCAGAGCAACCTGGATCAAAATGAAATATTTTTCTAAAAACTGATAAACTGGGTCTTCGGCAATATCTTTGGTGAAACGAGGAACATCAGCGTGAGCGGGACAGTAATGAATCAGCCAACCCATGTGGCTCCACCAAAAGCCTTTATTAGAATCATGGGGATCAGGGTCAGTATCAGAATTTAAATGATGAATGCGATGTGTCCCTATCCACTCAATTGGGCCTCCTTGACAGGAGAGTGTTCCGAAGAAAACCAGGAGATACTCTAGCCACTTGGGAGTTTGAAAACTGCGGTGGGTAACAAGGCGGTGAAATCCCAGAGTAACGCCTAGACCACCAGTTACCCAGTACAGCAAGAAACCCACACCAACTGCCGTCCAGCTAAAGTTACCAGGAACAAAGGCAAAAAGAGCGCCGATGTGCAGTCCAATGAAAAATAGGGTATTAACCCAGTTAATTTGAGGTTTAGTTGAAGTAGCAATTGTCATGCAGAAACCTGAATTGAAATTGTTCAGCCTAGGAAAGAAAGCGCGAACCCAATAATCCGCATCTCTATAATTTTTTGTGAACGAGGAAATTAATGAACAGTTTGGAACAGGTGCAGCAAGCAGAGCTGGCACTGTTAGAAATTTTTTCTGTAATTGACACTCAGGTCAAGCATAATCTTAAACGAGTGCTAGATGCATTTCGTAATCACCGTGTAGGTACACATCATTTTGCTGGTGTATCTGGTTACGGGCATGATGATCTAGGACGAGAAACTTTAGATAAAGTTTTTGCAGAAGTGATGGGTGCTCAAGCAGCAGCAGTACGGGTGCAGTTCGTTTCAGGAACTCATGCGATCGCTTGTGCATTATTTGGTGTACTCCGTCCTGGAGATGAAATGTTAGCAGTGGTCGGTTCTCCCTACGATACGCTTGAAGAAGTCATTGGTTTACGGGGCAATGGTCAAGGTTCTCTTATCGAGTTTGGCATAAATTACCGCCAATTAGAGCTAACCCTGGACGGAACAGTAGATTGGCAAGCTTTAAGCACTAGCGTGGCTGATAATACTCGTTTAGTGTTAATTCAGCGTTCTTGTGGCTATTCTTGGCGTCCGAGTCTATCCATTGCCGATATTGAAAAAATTATCCACTTAGTTAAACAGCAAAACCCCAAAACCGTTTGTTTTGTAGATAACTGCTACGGCGAATTTATCGAAACACGAGAACCCACTGCTGTAGGCGCTGATTTGATGGCAGGGTCTTTAATTAAAAATCCTGGTGGCACTATTGTGAATGCTGGCGGTTATGTCGCTGGTCGAGCAGACTTAGTGGAAGCAGCCGCTTGTCGCCTTACTGCTCCTGGTATTGGTAGTTATGGCGGTGCTACTTTTGACCAAAATCGCCTCCTCTTCCAAGGTTTGTTTTTGGCTCCACAAATGGTAGGAGAGGCAATGAAGGGGACTTATCTTACTGGTTATATATTTGACAAACTTGGTTATGCAGTGAATCCCGCACCGTTTGCTCCTCGTGGGGATGTGATCCAAGCAATTAAACTTGGTTCTGCCGAAAAACTCATTGCTTTCTGTAAAGTCATCCAACAGCATTCTCCCATTGGTTCCTATCTTGATCCAGTTCCAGATGAAATGCCGGGTTACGAGAGCCAGGTAGTTATGGCTGGAGGGACTTTTATTGAGGGGAGTACGTTGGAGTTTTCGGCAGATGGGCCTTTGCGTGAGCCGTATGTGGTTTATTGCCAAGGGGGGACTCATTGGACTCATGTGGCGATCGCATTGGAGGCGGCGATCAAGGCTGTGGGAGAAGCTTGATTGGGGTATACAAGTTATATGAGTTAAGATTGCCTCACGCAGAGGCGCAGAGGCGCAGAGAGTGAGGCATGGACGAATGGTTGAGAATGAGATTTCAGGTGCAATTGTGGATGCTGCTTACAAGGTTCACACGAGTTTGGGGCCGGGTTTGCTGGAATCAGTTTATGAGACGGTTATGGATTTTGAGTTAAGGAGGGGAAAGTTACAGGTTAGAAGACAGGTGGTAATTCCGGTAGTTTATGAGGGTGTTGTTTTGGAGGAAGGCTTTCGCACTGATTTGATAGTCGAAGATAAGGTAATTGTTGAACTCAAATCAGTGGAAGTTGTTCATCCAGTACACAAAAAGCAGTTATTAACCTACCTACGTCTTGCCGATAAGCGAGTTGGATTGTTAATCAACTTTAACGTCTCACTAATCAAAGACGGTATCTCACGGGTAGTCAACAGTCTCTAAAAACTCTTCGCGCCTCTGCGTCTCTGCGTGAGAAATTATTCCGGTAACTTATACTGCCCAACAATCCGCTTAGCAAACTCCGGCACATGCTCCTCTAACTTCTCCGGGTGATTCCGCTTTACATACAAGTAATTACGAGTAAAGTGAGAATCAATAGAAAACCGGGCATATTCCAAGCCCTTGGGGCCGATTCTTTCGATTACCACACCCATCAGTTTTGCAGCCCACATCGGAAGGGTAACACCTTTGTCGTAAGCAGGAATACTTTGTTGTACAGCTTCTTTACGATTACCTTTGGACATCACTGGTTGAGTATCTAATTGGTCTTTCACCAAATCCAGCATTTCTTTACCTGTGTTATTTCTGACTACAATCCACTGCCAACCAAAGGGTGCGCCCATGTAGCCGACGACTAAATCTGCTAAAGAGTTGACATAATCAAAGCAACTCATACAAGATGGGGCAAAGACATCTTTGAGTTGATTGGTTTTTAAGCCAAAGAAAGGCACGGTTTCTGTTGAACCATCCTCATGTTTAAAGTGAACTCGGAAGTCTTGCATAAATTCGTAATGCACAACTGTATTAGGCGATCGGCTAGTTGTTTCTAAGAATTTTTGCAGTCCGGCACGATTAACATTATCTACACAGGGTGTACCTAAAACATAAAGCTTTTCTAGACCAAGTTGTTTTTCTACAGCTCGTAGTGCTTGGATTTGGCAACCAACACCAATTACCAATAGCCGCTTCATTCCCGATTTTTCGACTTGTTCTAATATGGAAAGGTTTGGCGAAAGTGTTGGTTTATTTACCCGCGCTGCTAGTATTTCTTCTGGGGTACGAGCAATGACGGGCATAGGTTGAAAACGGTCTTCTTTGGTGTTTTGGACACAGACAACGCCTTCAACTAAACCGCGATTCAACATTTCAATGGCGATGCTGCTAACAATACCTGTCCATTGTGCGCCTTCTATGGGCTGCTGTTTTCGTGCCGCCATCATGTCTTGATGGACACCGAAGTAGAGTTCATTGGCGTTATCGAGATCGCGCGATCGCGTGTGCGCTTTTTCTTCAAGTTCACCTATCTGCTGATTGATAAAGGCGCAGGCTTCCTTGACATAGTGAATATAGTATGTATCGCACAATCCACACTCGCTACAGAGTTCTTTTGCAGGGCGGCGGCTGGTGGGTTTTAATGCTCTGGCTTTTTTGTGTTTGGTAAAATCAATAGAAGTCATATAAATTGTTTGTTTTATCTAGGAATCGCTTCTATTACAATACCTTCCCAGGTGGAGTATTACCTAGCAAGCCTAACACCAGTGGTGCTACAAGTGCCTTTGAGCATATAAAAAATAAATTTTTAAAGAAGATAGAAGCTCCTACACAAGAGGTTTCGCAGCCATTCATCAGCTTTGAAGATAAAGATGTTAATGATGAATTACAGCGACTTAAAGAAGAACAGTTACTACCATCTAAACCTCAAGACCAGGTTACAGTCAAAAAAGACATTAAATTAATTTTAGTAGAGGCTATTCGGGAAACACAGAAAGCTATGAAAACCGCTGTTTTAAATCAAGAAGCATCCATCAAGATTATGAAAAAGCTCAATAATAAGCTAAATACTGCAACAAAAGGTTCACATAGCTTTGAAAAATAATTATAATAATCTAGCTTTCAACTGAAGTTTAGACTGAAATACACCGACTGAAAAATTTTCTTTGGAAACGCTAAATTGGTAGAGTAATCGTAAACTTCGTTCCTTGACCAGAGGTTGAGGAGCAGGTGATTTGTCCATTGTGTTTATCAACAATAATTTGGTGGCTGATAGCTAATCCTAACCCAGTACCTTTACCCACAGGCTTAGTTGTAAAAGATGGCTCAAAAATTCTAGCTTGCACTTCAGTCGGTATACCAAGAGCATTATCTTCGATGCAAATTGTAACGGCTTGTTGCTGATGCTCAACTGATGTAGTGATCATAATGGTGTTAGGGATCTTCTGATCTGAGCGATTTTGATAGAGGTCATCAAATGCATCAATTGCATTAGCGATAATATTCATAAATACCTGATTCAATTGTCCAGGATAGCAAGTGATTGGAGGTAACTCACCGTATTGTGTGACAACCTCGATTTTAGAACGGTCTCCTTGATCTTTAAGTCGATGTTTTAATAGCATTAAGGTACTATCGATTCCTTCGTGAATCTGAAACTTTACCTTAGATGAGATATCGGAGCGAGCAAAGGTTCTAAGAGAGAGGCTGATGTCCTTAAGACGACAAATTCCCTGGCGCATTGATAACAAAAGTTTTGGTAGATCCTCCGCCAGATATTCTAAGTCAATTTCTTCAAGGAGTTCTTCGGTTTCCAGGTCTGGATATGGTAGCTTTTGCTGTTGTAGATTTACCAAACGCAGAAGATCCTTCACATATTCCTCAATATGAGAGCAATTTCCACTAATAAAACCAATCGGGTTATTAATTTCATGACCTATACCTGCGACGAGTTCTCCAAGGGTAGACATTTTCTCACTCTGGATTAGTTGTAGTTGGGTTTGCTGTAACTGTTGTAAAGATTGGGTTAATTCTGCGGTGCGTTCTTGCACGCTTTGTTCTAGAGTATAGGTAAGATGAGAAATTTTCAGATGTAACTTTAATCGAGCAATGACTTCTTCCTGTTGGAAGGGTTTGGTAATGTAGTCAACTGCACCAATTTCCAGTCCTTTTACCTTGTCTGTGGTATCGGATAAGGCAGTCATAAAAATAATCGGGATATTCTGAGTGATGGAATTGGCTTTCAGCCTGCGGCATGTTTCAAATCCATCAATACCTGGCATCATGATATCTAGGAGGATTAGATCGGGAGCCGCGTATTCTACTTGTTCGACCGCTGATTCTCCATCAGTTGCCATGAGGGCTTGCCAGCCATATCCTTGAATCGCTTCAGACATTACCTTAAGATTATTTGGATTGTCGTCCACCAAAAGGATACGCCTTGGCTTCGAGAAAAAATCGTCCATCATTGGTGGGACTCCATTGTTACAAAAATTTTGAGGAATTTACGTATTTTTCCTGTTTGAAAAGTTGTTGTGAGTTTCGTCAACTCAGCCGCAAAAGCAGCTTGTTGCGGATTTAGCTCAATCAGCTCTTTTAACATTTCCTCTATTGCCGAGATATCCCCCATCATTGCTAAATGATAGAGTTGTTGCAAGATATCCTGAGAAGGCAACATCAATTCACTATTATCTACTTGCTCATTCTTGGCAGACAACTGCTGAGGTTTAGATTGAGTATATATCCAGTCAACTTTTAGCACTGATTGCAATGCATTGATTAATTCATCTACCTGGAGGGGTTTGGGCACAAATGCTGTTGCCCCTGCTTGTAAACTCCGCTGACGATTGTCCTCGAAAACGTTAGCACTAGAGACAATAATCGGAATAGAACAGGTTTGTGGATTTTCTTGCAGGTGAACCATGAACTCAAAGCCATCCATATTGGGCATGGCTAAATCGAGGAGAATCACATCCGGGTGATGTTCAGTTGCCAGTTTTAACCCATGTTTACCATCTGCCGCTTCCAAGGTTCGACAACCAATTTCTTGCAACAAACTGGTCAACATGGAACGGTGATTGTCATCATCATCAACAATGAGAACTTGAGTTACACTACCCCGAATCTGGCTGATTTTTTGGTGGCTTGAAGCCGTTTTGCCTTCATTCCATTCGTGAGCAAGCGGTACTGTCAAATCCAGCCAAAATAAACTTCCTTCACCCAGATGACTCTGCACCTGAATTTGGCTTCCCATCAATGCGATAATTCTTTGACTGATGGTCAATCCCAAGCCTGTCCCTTCAGAACGCTGCCCTGCTGAACCGACTTGCTCAAACGGCAAAAAGATTTTTTCCAGTTGGTCTGGTGACATACCAACACCCGTGTCTTCAATCTGGAAGCGAATTTTATCTGTTGACTGTTGACTGTTGACTGTTGACTGTAAACCGTCAATTGTGAACTGTGAACTAATAACATCTACTTTGAACGTCACGCAACCACTGTCTGTGAACTTGATTGCATTACCTAATAAGTTAATTAACACTTGCCGTAGTCGCTTCTCATCTACCTGAATAGCAAGTGGTAGATAATCGCTGATCAAAACATTAAAGCTAATTCCTTTCTGCTCGGCTCGGATACCACAAATCTCAGTTACACCATGTAAAAAACTAGGCAAATGCACGCTACTAGTAACTAATTCTAATTTCCGAGCTTCAATTTTTGAGAGATCGAGAATGTCATTAATTAGCATCAGCAAGTGCGAACCACATTGGTGGATAATTCTGACCCCTTCCCGATTTTTGTCTGTGAGATTTAGCGATCGCTCTAGCACCTGTGCATAACCGAGGATACCATTGAGTGGTGTGCGTAGCTCGTGGCTCATATTTGCGAGAAACTCGCTCTTTGCTTGGTTAGCAGCATCAGCAGCAAGCTTTGCAATAAGCAGTTCATGAGTTCGCTTTTCGACTTTTGCCTCTAAGGTTTTGGAATAATCTAAAAGTTGAGCGTTGGCAATTTCTAATTGCTGGTTCGTTTCTTCTAACTTTTGCTGCTTATAAACATTTACCGTTGCAATTACACTGCTAATAAACCCTGCTAGAACAGGCGTGACCGGAATCAAAACACCAGATAAGAATATATAGTAGCTACCTCCTATCAATACCCCACTCAGACCCACAGTTGCCCAGAGAATTTTACCACCAGGAATTTGCAACTTCCTCTTCCCACGCGCACTGGCTAACCACAAACTACCCCCAGAACCAAGGAAAGACCACAAAACAATCCAGAGCGACGAAGAGATACCTGAAATTCCATAGAGATTGGTTTTCCCTGTTTTTGCCCCTCGCACCAGTTGGAGAGCAATATTGGCATGAATTACCACACCAGGAGTCGGTTTTTGAGCAGATATCAAGGATGAACTGAAGGGTGTGCTAAAAAAGTCATTGGTACTAGCAGCAGTTGAACCAACAAACACCATGCGATCGCGCATTAAATCTACGTCAAGTTTTCCTGCTAAAACATCACGCATGGTAACTGTGCGAAATGTAGCTTCTGAACCATGCCAATTCAGGAGAATTTGATAACCTCCAATATCGGCATCACTATAACCTGCTTCTTGGTTTTTGAGTGGCTGGTAAATTGCTTTGCCTAATCGAAACTTCTGCTGTTTTTCGTCAATACTTTCTAAGGTAATATTTTCAGCTTCTAAGTACTTGAGGGCTACATGAGTTGCCAATCCTGCTTTAATTTTTCCCTCTGACTTGGCATCTTCGGCTGTCAGTAGGGCACGACGCACATGGCGGTCGCCATCTAAAACCAAATCAGCTAATCCCACTTGGTCATTTTTTTGCAACTCCGGTGGGGGATTGACTCGCTCGCCAGTAATTTTTTCAACACCAATTAAATTGGGAGTAGTACGGAAAACTTGCACAAGTTGCTCGTGACCGCTTCCTTCTGGCAAATCCCGATATAAATCTAAACCAATAGAACGGGGTTGTTGTGCCTTGATTTTTTCTAATAATTTTGCTAATGCCGAGTCAGGAACAGGCCATTTACCCACCGATTGAATATCCTGCTCATCAATGGTGACAATTACAACTTCATCAGCTATTTCTGATTGCGATCGCAATCGTACCCATTCATCACGAAGTTTCCATTCTGGTAAATTGAAAATTCCTAATGATTGCCCAATCATGACTGTGAGGGCAACACTAGGAGTAATAATCAAAATGCTGCGAGTGCGTTGAATAAAAACCTGGAATTTGCGCCACATGTCATACAGTTAATTTTGGTTAGTACTCTACCAATCCAACTTTGCTGGCTAAGAGATCCCCGACTTTTTAAAGAAGTCGGGGATCTGACTCACTCATACCTTCTTATTTTGCAGATATCACTAATGGAGCCGTTGCAATTTCTTTCAAACTAACTGAAGTCAGAAGTTCTTCCCATTGCTTAACAAGGGTTGCATTGTTGGGTTGTTCTGCGTATAGTGCCGCAAGTATTGCTATACAGTCATACCAAACTCCATGTTTACCAAAAGCAGTTGCTCGCTTCAATGCATCTTGCTGTTGCATTGCCTTTGCTAGTTCAGCACTGGGTTGAATGCGTTGAATCCAACCATCAACATAGGGTGTACTTGGACTGAGTTCTCCATTAATTTTCAGCGCCAAGAACCATTGATAGTTTTTGCCAACGGCTAAAGCGGGTGCATCGGCAGGTAACTTAATGGCGTAGGCGAAGCCCGTCGTAGACATCGCCCCTATTTTTCCAGCAACTTGAATATTCATTTGGTGCTGGGTTTTACCAGTTTCATCCTTAAGGCTGAAAATGGCTTCTTGGGCATTGGAAGCAGGGATATACACCATCACAGTCGGACGCTCAGACACCGTTGTGCCATAAAAACTCTGAGGTAAGAGTGCAATTAGCGCGGCTGGGCCTGTTGCTGCTACCGCTGAAGGATTCAAGTAGTAAGTGCCAAGTCGAGAAGCCCCTCCACTCGCCTGCTGGGGAGCGCCGTTACCTTTAGCTGGGGTAAACAGATTGCCACGAGAAGCCCCTCCACTCGCCTGTTGGGGAGCGCCGTTACCTTTAGCTGGGGTAAATAGATTGCCACGGGAAGCTCCTCCACTTGCCTGTCTGGGCGCACTATTTCCTTTCTTTGGAGTAAAGAAACTACCACGGGAAGCCCCTCCCGTTGCTTGACTGGGCGCACTATTTCCTTTCTTTGAAGTAAAGAAACTACCACGGGAAGCCCCTCCCGTTGCTTGACTGGGAGCGCCATTATTAGTCGGCGGAGTAAATGTTACAGCATAAGCACTGCTCCATAGACCACTAGCAAATAGAGCAATGACGCCCAATGCACTAACTAAACATCGACGTTTCATAATTCACCTCTTGTCTTTGTAAATTTTTGATACCAAATATACATCAATTTAAATCCAGTATTCAGTTCGTTAGATAATCCCTAATCAAGCGACTGAAAAGGTATACATCTTATTATTTATAAACGATTTCTATCTCTGCTGCTATAAAGCATGTATTTTATTAGACTTAAGTCTACGTAATATTCCTTATTTAAAGCCAGTTCCCAACCAAAACAAAGGCAGACCAAAAGAACGGGTCACGAAAATCTGTTTGGCGGATCAGGTTTATTTGTGCTTGTCGCAGTGCTTCGGCTTTAGTAATTTTAGGTTGTCGTAGTTGCTCATAGAAGTGAGTCATCAGCATTTGGGCTGCCTTATCTTTGACAGGCCATAGGGTGGCGATAGTGGAACGGGCTCCGGATTTGATCGCCAAACCTGCTAGTCCCAGGACAGCGCGGTCGTCCCCTGTCGCAGTATCGCAGGCACTCAGTACTAGCAATTCAATTGCTTTCGATGAATTGCCACCCCGATTTTTCAGCAGTTCAGACAATTCCTTGACATTAACTTGTCCATCCCATGTCAGTAAGAAGGTATCTTCAAGACGGGAACTAAACTGTCCGTGAGTTGCGAGGTGGACGACATCGACACGACTGGATTTTACCCGATCAGCTAGGGCTTGACTGGTAAATTTTTGGTTTAGTAACAGATCAGATGGCACTGTCTGGGAAATTTGCTTTACTTCCGATTCCACCGCAGGCAAGGCAGCAAAGCCAGCATGAGATTGACTGATACCACCGACGATCGCATTGATTTTGTTTTGCTGAAGCGAATGAGCAGGCATGAGTTGCAATCCTGGCGAGAGGGCAATAGCATATTTCTCAATCAGATATTGCTTACCGTCAGATAAAGCGGACATGGGAATGTTACGTAACTTCCCATCCAAAATAAACACCAATGTCTTAGTGTCTTTGAAAAGTTGTTCCTGTTCAGCAGGACGAATCAACCAATCATAAATTTGTTGAGTAAGTTGCTCTCTTTCTTGGGAATCTGAAACAGGGTTGAGGGCAACTAGCAAATTATTGAGAGTCTGCTCAATTTCTGCTTGTGGTTTGCGAGTTGCATAATAACGCAGAGGTTCTCCAGTTTTGGAGAGAATCACCGCTAGGCGATCAGGCAAGATAATCGGGTAAATAACCGTTGCTGTGGGGTCAACTTTGTCAATCTGCTGTGCTTTATCCAAACAAGCTTCCCGGAAAAAGTTATCAAGTTCGGCGATTTGCAGCGACTCAATTAATTCGCGGGCTTGCATTAGTGCTGCCTGGTTTGGTTGCTCATCCAGAAGTAAGCCCACCAGTTCTCGGTAGACAGGCTCCACACTTTCGCGGAAAGAGAACTGCATATCAGGGTTAACCGCAGCTAAATCGGAACGCAGTGCTTTTAACGACTTAACAGCTTCAGTATAGGCTGAAATCGCTTTTGGGCGATCGCCCTGTTGTTTATACAACTGTCCTACCTGCCATGCCGATTGAGCAATAATATCGTCAGCTTGCAGTTGACGCGCAATATTTAAGGATTTCTGAGCTAATTCCTTTGCTTGTGACCACTGCTGGGTACGACGGTAGAGTTGTCCCCACTGATACAGCGCATAAGCTTCGGCGATCGCATCCTCAATCTGTTGTGCAGACTTGACTGTAACTGCCATCAGTTGCGCCAGGTCTTTGATTGGTAAAACTTGACCGGGCTTTTCTAACCGATTCAAGGTCGCCACAAAATTAATCGCGGCATAAAGGGAAGTATGGCTGGGGGGTAATTTTTCCAGTTGTTGTCGCAATTGAGATGCGAGGGGGATAGCATATTCAAGTTTGTCGTAATCCACCAATAATTTGAAACGAGCTAAACGTGCTTGCAGAGCTTCATTTGGGTTTGTAGCTGTCGTTTCTGCATCTTCAAAGTAATTTAATGCTGCTTCCGGGTCGATTGAGTCAGAGGCAACTTTTCCCAAAGTTGAGAAAATAGAACTTAACTGGGTTTTAGCTGCAATTGTATTGGCTGTGGCTAAACTTTGCTCTAAGACTTGCTGGCTTTTGCCATCACCGATGGCGTGTAAAGCTAAACCAAGCGATCGCAACCCACTAACTTTAACTTCCGAATCTGGCATTGCTGCCAATTTTTGTGTTAGTTCTTCTAATTGTTGTCGGGAGCGACGGTAAAATCCTAAACTTTGTAATGCTTGTGCTTGGTTAATTTGGCTGCCCAGACTTCCCATTGTATCCCCAGCCTGCTCGTAATATTTTTGAGCTTGTTGCCAAGTTTCGAGGGCAGTTCCCGCTTTGCCTGTACGTAGTTCTAAATTTGCACGTGTATTCAGTATTTGCGCCCAGGTAATCGCATCGGCAGGTTTAGCCGTTTGCAAAAGTTTTACACTTTGCTCGATAGATTTTCCAGCAGCTTCCCACTGATTAAGTTCCTGTTGTGCCAGAGAGAGGTAACTTAAACTCAGGGCTTCATTGAGGCGATCGCCCTGTTTTTGATATTGCTTTGCTGCCGTTTGCCATGCTCTAATAGCTTCCGAAAACCGTCCCGCTTGGTAGAGGTTCCGTCCTTGTTCTAGCCAGTTAATAAGCTGGGAAGATACAAGAGTAGGGTTTGTTATCGGTGGCGCAGACGCAGCTTCTTGTTCGCGTAGCGTCTCCGACAGGAGAAGAGATGCTTTTACTGGTGTAATGGTAAACGTGAAACACAAACTTAGAATACTTAGGCTGACATATAGCCAACGACCTTGTTTAATTCCAAAAGCCATAAATAATTACCAATTTTTAGGTGTTGATGATTCAATCTATGAAATTGGTTAGTTGCTTTCAAACCTTTTTAGAGACGCGATATATCGTGTTCAGCTAGGTAAATTTATACCGTATTCAGCAACGCCAATTTTTATAACAGCCTTCAATTGAGCATTAACAGACTTATATTGCCCAACTGAATATGGGATCTATCTGTTCAGAGGCGATCGCATAGAATTAAAATAATGTGTGATTGCGGGTTAACCTATGACCACCATCTTTCCCACCGATGCATATCTACATTTTTCCGACAGCGACGGCAAACCAATGGCAGACAATACCGAACAGTTTCGTTGGATTGTCCTGATTAAGGAAAATCTGGAAATTCTGTTTGCTGATGACCCTAACGTGTTTGTGGCGGGAGATTTGCTATGGTATCCGGTGAAATCGCGCTTAATTTCACCTATAGCCCCAGATACGATGGTGGTGTTTGGTAGACCGAAAGGACGGCGGGGGTCTTATAAACAGTGGCAAGAAGACAACATTCCACCTCAAGTAGTGTACGAAATTCTCTCACCCGGCAACGATGCAGAGGAGATGGAACGCAAGCTAGAGTTTTACCAAACCTATGGGGTGGAAGAATACTATCAGTATGACCCAGACCGCTACGAGTTAAAAGGTTGGCGACGACAAGGTGAGCAATTGCTGCCGATTGCTCAGATAGATGGGTGGACGAGTCCCCGGTTGGGTGTTCGGTTTGCGTTGGACAACCATGAACTCGTAATTTATCGTCCAGATGGACGGCAATTCTTGAGTCCCGTGGAGTTAGAACAACTGGCAGAACAAGAACGCCAACGTGCAGAACAAGAACGCCAACGCGCAGAACAGGCAGAGCAACAATTACAGGATATGGAGGCATTGCTACAACAGTATCGCGATCGCTTTGGGAAATTAGATAGTTAGCGATCGCACTTTTAAATCCACAAAAAAATTAACTTTTGGGAACCGCAGCACAGGTTAATACTTGTTGCATAGTCGCGGGAGATTTATCTGCCAATAACTCAATTTTGCCCAAGGTATTACGATGCCAAGAAGTAGCTTGGACAAGAACTTCCGAGGTTGGGGATACTTGGGCTGTAACTTCCCTGGTGTTGCGGTATGCAGAGATATCGCGGATATCAGACCAAGTGCGATCGCTCATCAATTGTTGAAGTGGATTTTGCGGTATTCCACCCCTTCCCGTTGCTACAAAACTGCTGCCTTGATTTGCCGAACAACCTGTAGCAATTTGCTGTGATGAATCGACTAAGTTTACAGGTAATTCAACTAAGCCAGAACTGGGGTCAACTCCAAAATTGTTAATATCTACTGTACCGTTAACACCAAATTGGGAACTGGCTGTGATGTCATTTTCAGGAGTCAATTGCTGCCGAAACTTTAGTCCAAAAAGACCTTGTGTGGCGATTTGAATATTGCCGCCCTGACCTTGTATTGCATTAGCAGAAATGTCGCTATTTTCTAATCCTAAAATAATAGGGGACTCGATTGTAATGTTACCTCCGGTGGCTAAACCTGTTGCATCCGTCGTGATGTTACTACCCTGGCGTAAAATGATGTTGTCAGCATTTAGAATGATGTTGCCTTGAGATCCAGCTCGGCTTTCAGCGCGGAGGCTGGCAGCATTTCTCAAACGAATTGTGTCTGCGGTGACAACCAAATTTCCAGCGCTGCCTGTGCCTTGATTGCTAACACTGACACTTGCACTATCCTGAATTAGTAGTTGTCCGGTCTAAATTCGTAAGTCTCCCCCCGCCCCCGTTGCCCCTTCAACGGTGTTAGCAAACAATCCACTCGCTGCTCCTGTGCTAAAAGCGTCATTGAAACCTGGCAACTGACTTCGCTCAAAATACGTCGGATCGCTACCAGATAAGGTAATGCGATCGCTAACATTAAAGGTAAGTGTGCCTGCTTTTCCAGACCCAAAACTGGTTGATAAGATTTGTCCCCCGTTCAAGACTTCCAGTGTATTGGCATTCACGTTAATATCGCCTGCGCTTCCAGGTTTGACTGTAATCGTGGTTAAGAGCGCACCATTCGTAACAGAAAGTGAGTTTGCGTTGATGTTGATTGCTCCGCCATTGCCCTCAGCAGTTTCATTCACCGCACTCGATGCAAAGGTTGCAACGCCCGTTGCGCCGAATCCATCAAAACTGGCAGTATTAGCGTAAATGTTCATCGTACCGCCATTCCCTTTTCCAAGTGTAGCGGTTGACAGAAAAGCACCCTTAGCGACAAAGAGCGCATCGGTTCTGATATTCAAGTCGCCCGCTGTCCCGATTCCTCCGGTTGCCACAGCACTCGATACGTAACTAGAATTGCCTTTAGCATCTTGTCCGCTAAAGGTAGCAGTTTTGGTTTGCAGATTGATAGTTCCGGCATTTCCTCTAGACAGCGTGCTACTGGCTAAATAAGCGCCATTTGTGACAGACAGCAAGTCAGCCGTAATATTGATTCCTCCGCCATTCCCGATCGCGCCCGCATTGACACCTGTAAATATTAAGCTTGGCTCACCAAAGCGATCAACTCCATCAAAAGAAACCGTTTTTGTGGCTTGAATGTTCACCTGACCTGAATTGCCTCTACTTCTGGTGTTCGTGACTAGGTAGCTGCCGTTGGTCGCAAACAGCGAGCCGGTGGTAATGTCAATATTGCCTGCATTTCCCACCGTGGTTGCTGGTACTTGATTGAGAATGCCACTCTCATTAATATTGATTGTGTTGGCAGCATTAATCTCAATGTTGCCTGCTCGTGATTCTGGTGCGCCTATCCCTGAAATTCCCGATCGCAGTTGGCTGCCTCCGCTCAAGTTCAAATTTTCAGCGTTGACCGTAATTCTGCCTCCAGGCGTTCCACTGACGTTGGCTCGTGCTCCAGCACTCAGCGATACATCGCCTCGCTGTAAGTCTTTTGGCATACTCAGGCGTAGATCGTTGTCATTGATTGTTAGCCCTAATGTTCCGGCTGCGGCAACGCTTGCCAATTCGATTTGTCCACTTAGCGATCGCAAGCGTCCACCTTCTAAGGCGATCGCTCCGCCTGCCAATACCAAACTTCTTCCAGATGGGACTTGAAGCCCGGCTCCATTCACAGTTGAGCGATTGATGATCGCCCCTGGATTTGTGCCAAACTGTAAGCCGACCGGCACACCCATCGTCAGCAACGGTGGACTGGTTGGATTCGCCGCACCAAACTCTACTTCATCGCTAAACCGAATGCTATTGGCAGTGCTACCGACAAAAGAACCGCCAATATTCAACGCAGCATTTTGCCCAAACACAATCCCCGCAGGATTAATCAAAAACAAACTTACAGGATTACTGCTATTTATCGTCCGAATCAATCCATCAATATTGGAAATATTTCCACCTGTAACCCGACTAAATATAGTAGTAATATTTGGCGTATTAACTAAATTAAAGGTCGCTGATCCACCTGTTGGCACAGATAATTCACGGAAACTGTGAAATAAATTGCTACTTTTTTCAATACCATTAAGAATCGTGAAATTATTACCGCTCTGGTTGACAATGGTATTGGTAGTGCCATCAGATGTGACTTGCCCCATTACTGGCAACAGCATTCCCGAAGTTAATAGCCCGTTTGTTAATATAAATAGAAAAGCATTAAGCTGAAGGCTTGTAACTTTGCGAATCGCTTTCATACCAGAAATTCTCCCCCGACGTTCTGGTATTAAAGTTCCCAAAATTTTGGTTTAGCTAACACCCATTAGCTGAAATCAAAATAATAGACCTCTTGCACGAATATTTGAAAAGAGGAACGAACCGCAAAGGACGCATTCGCGTAGCGTCTGTCTACGACACGCTACGCGAACGTAGAGAAGGACACAAAGAAAGAAGAAAGGAAAAGTCAAGAAAATTTGGTGCAGCCTCACGAATAAATGGTGTTATGGCTGTTCATAATCTGATTTATTTAGCAGCTATCAGTATATTAATATTGTCGAGAGTTTCCTAGAGTGTAGATATAAAAAGGTTCTACAGAGCACCATTAAAAATTTGATCAGCAGTTAATTTTAAATCTGGGAAAGTAGAAGATATAATAAATTCCGAATTCCTAAATTGTGCGACTTGATATTCTTCATCAACTAGATGATAAATAGAAATAGTTGGTTGTTTCGGATTACCAATAAATTTTCTGGCTCCCAAAGCTGCATAATCAACAATCCAATATTCGGGAATCTTCATTGCTTCATAATTCCCTAATTTGGTGTAATAATCATCTTCCCAGTTTGTACTCACAACCTCGATAATTAAAGGAATGGATTTGCTTTGAGTCACGGTAGATTCTTTTTCCCACAATTCCTCATTGTGTAAATTAGCATCGTTGATTAAAACTACATCCGGTGAGTAACCAGATGATTTTCTTGGTGGTTTTACTAATGCTGTTTTGGGGATAAAATATGGCAATTGCAATCGCTTATATTCAACGGTGATTTCTCCTGCTAAAAATCCCGTAACTTTTTCATGTTTTCCACTCGGCTGAGACATTTCAACAATTATCCCATCGTGTAACTCGTAACGCTTTCCAGCGTTTTCTGGCAACCATTCGATAAATTCTTCAAAAGTAAATAGTTGGGTTAAAGCTTGAGCCATATCAAAACCTCCGCTTTGACTTACCATTTTCAACATCGGGACTGGTTAGTTTGGCATCGTAGCACAGCTTAAAGACAGAAAAATGCTGAGTCTTTGTTCAAGTTTTCGCTTTAAAAGGGCGAATAGCTCACCGAAAAGTACAGCCCATTTTCTTGGAGCGATCGCTTTTCTCCGTCCACCGATGTTAGGGGAATACCCCAATCAAGACGGGCCCAAAAGTTATCGCCTTGTTTCCACAGTAGCCCTAGCCCTGTACCCACCAGCATACTTGAAGATGGATTTTCGCCATTGTTATTCCAGCCTTTACCAATGTCAATGAAGGGTGTCAGTTGCAGCACGCCGCCGATCTGGGGAACACGGGCAATGGGCAATCGCAATTCCGCCGACAATAACACACCATTATCTGTGAGTAATACATCCTGACGATAGCCCCGCACAGTCAGTTGTCCACCCAGACTAAATTGCTCCAACGGCACCAGAGAATCGGCTGCCACTTGTAAATCACCCCTAACCAAAAACAGAGTATCGGGTTTTAACTGCTGCACCAACTGTGCCTGTCCCCGCCAAGTAAAAAAGCGGCTATCTGGGGCATTATCATTGACATTGGCATCGAACCAATCTACCCCCAAGCTAAATTGCGATCGCGCTGCAAAAACTTGCTGATTGCTGCGTTGGGTATATTCCTGGGTAAAACGCAGGGCAGAAATTTTGGTTTTTCCGTCTGCATCCGCACCTAGCGACAAAGGAAACCCGCCAATATTATCAAGACCTAATTCAGTTTGGCTTTCTTGGCGCGAGAAGGATATCCCCACCGCTAATTCCTGGGTTGGCTTTTGCACTAACGGTTGCCGATAACCCACTTCGTAAGATCGGGTATTTGACAGAATATCAAGGACGCTAAATGGTTCTTCAATAACGTGGTTCCAACCCTGACTAAAACCAAACGATACAGTGCCATTATGAGCATTAATCGGCAGCATATAATTGACATTGATCGTATTACTGCCATCAGTATTGGCGTACCCAACATTGAGCGTATCGCCAAAACCTAGTAGATTGGTTTCTTGCAGATCTACTCCTCGGCGAAAACTACCTACACTTGGCGATCGCCCATTATCTAAGATTGCTGTTAGCTTGAAGGTATCTGCTTCTTCAACCTCGACTCGTAACACATTAGTTCCTGGACGCGCACCCGTTTGCAACTCGGCTGACAGATTTTGAATGCGCGGATCGAGACGGAGTAGTTGCAGCTTTTCCAGTAAGTGGGTTACATTCAGGGGTTTACCGGCACCGAGTTGGATGCGATCGCGAATATATTTACTTTGCAATCGCCGATTCTCAACGATTTTGATTTCTTGCAAACTGCCCTCAACCACCTGAATTTTGATTACCCCGGCTTCTACTGTCTGCGGTGTAATTAAAGCCCCTGTTGTTACATAGCCGTTATCCGTGTAGAGCTTGGTGATAGCATCTTTGACTTGCAACAACTCTGTAAACGATACTTCCCGTCCCACAAAAGGAGCCGTAATAGCGGTAAACTGCTCTGGTTTGAAAACTGTACTGCCAACAACTTCAATGCGATCAACCTGGAATTTGGCATTAGGATCATCTTGTCCCGGAGTTGGCTGTTCTGGTAATTGCGGGGGAGGAAGTAATTGCTCCTGGTTTAGTGGCTGCGGTAGTACATCCGACGGTAGCGGAGGGACAGGTAAACGACCAGGCGGTAATGTTTGAGCATTGGTAGTTTGGGCAATCGCCTGATGATAGTTGCACAATACTGCTGCTAGAACAAAGCCGCATGTTAAAAGTTTCAGTGTTGCTATGCGAGGTTTACAAATCAGTTGTCGTCCTTGCGTATGGTTAATTATCGATTCTTTCTTCACATTTAAGTACCTACGCATAGATATTTAGGCATTTTTCAACACGATTGAAATCGCTGTATTCCGTCACTATTAAGAGTTCCCTTGCCTAACTAGATAATTTATATTGCACGACTAGTTATCTAGCTAAGCCCGATACTTTGATGTAACGGGTGATATATCATTTTATGTGAATATTCGCTGTATTTTTTTACAATTGCCATCAGGATAAATACTGAAGTTGCTGAAGTAGTAACCCAAGTTGCTGGTTATCAAATACAAACTAAGAGTATTGCAAGAAATAAATGATCCAAAAAGCTGGAATGGAAGGCTGTACCTTACACAAAGTTTAATAACAGAAAGCAAGATTTCATGAATTCTAATGAAGTGGCAAACGTGTACTAGAGTAAACTGAAACTTAGTATTATTTATTACTTTTATTTGAATAATAGGCAAAAAAAGGAAAACATAACTATGGGAATAGGCAATCGCATCAGCCGCATTATCAGAACAAATTTGAATGACATGGCAGCTAATTTCAAATATGGAGAAAGTACAGCATTTATTGCTGGAGGAGCAGCCACCGGTGCTGTTGTTTCTCAAACAGTGGGTGGCATGGGATTAGCATTTGCCGGAACGGCTATTGGCATTGGCGCACCTCACTTGATTGCTACAGGAGTAGTTACTGGCATAGCTGCTTATGGAACTAAGAAGGCAATAGAAAACCAAGAACCCTTAGCTTTGAGTGCAGCAGGACTAGGAGCAATTGGTGGTGCTGGAGTTTCTACAACTGTTGGAAATATGGGATTACTTGCAGCAGGAAGCGGTTTTAGTATTGGTATGGCTCCTGTTGTCGCTGCTGGTGCAGTGGTTGGACTTGGTGCATATGGTTTGTTGAGGCTTCTTAATGAGGGTCAAGATCACAATGACCCAAACAAAGTTGTTGAATCTGTCAACCAGATAAAACTGAGCATACTACAAAGCATTCATAGTGTTAAAGATAGCAAAGAAGAGATACAAGCTAATTACAAGCAAGCTCAAAATGAAGTCCAAAACTGGCATCAAATAGCTGTATTAGCGATGAAAAAAGGCCGTGAGGATTTGGCTCGTGAAGCTTTGACTCGAAAGTATAACCAGCAGCAAATTGCTGAGAGTCTGAAAACTCAGCTTGAGCAACTAATAATAGAAGTACACAGTCTTAAAAGTGAACAAATAATTACTAATTCGTAATTCGTAATTCGTAATTACTTCGTGTCATAGCCCCCGCCAAATCAAAGATTTGGTGGTGCAACAATAAGAGCGCAAAGTAAGAGCGTCGGCTAAGGCGCGATCTTAACTTTGTAAGAGAGTGGTGGGTTCAATCCTAAGCTGATTGTAACTACGAATTACGCGCTTCGTAGCGGTAGCGAGACCTTGAGCGTCATTATCAATTACGAATTATGTTGACTCACCGCTGTGCGTCTACGCTTTTACAGAAATACGTACTACATTCCTTGAGTGCAGACATTAATATTTAGCTTCGTTGATCAGGCTTTTCACCCAATGAACTACTAGCAAGAAAGCTGGAAAATCCAACTAGCATCCAACCTAAGAATATATGCTTTCGGTCGCGCCACTCTTGAGAGCTAAGTACCGCAGGTTTTGCCAAAGCGTTTATAGTTTCTAGCCCCCAACATCCCAACGCGCCTATCCCTAAAAAGCTAGCACTGACAATGGAGGCGATCGCAATTGTTTCTAGAATGCGCTCATTGAGAGTCTGCTGTATTCTAAAACGCTTGGCAGCACGGCGATTGCGGATAACAGCTAACTCATCTGTGTCTACACGCTTTAACTGCTCTGGTTGAGTCAAATGGTAAGTAATTTTGTCACTAATCATGTTTTCTCACCTTTATCTAGTTTCACTATGTAGATGGCATTTATATCAGTAGGCACATAGTAAACTTGTGTCTTAGCTTTGACTACATTCCATAGAGAGAATTAAACGTGTTAAGTTTTACTTCTCAAGAGCCTCATCAGCTTCACCAAGAGGATGAAAAGCGTCATCTATGACAACATGGTTTGAAGTTGACAAATATTTGGAAGTTTGAAAACAGCGTTGGCGATAAATTGGATTATTCCGAGCAAGTCTTAAAGTACGTTGACAGCCCTGCAAAATAGCTCGAGTTTCTGCGGTAGTTAATGTGATCTCCATGACTTGTTCTCCGTGCATACTAGGTTAAGATTATCACAATCTTGAAGTTAGATCAAAATCTACAATTACCGCTCTGTATCTAGGTTAGGAGCATTTATTAACTAATATGCTGCTTATTTGCTGTGATAAATGAAGCAAGCGCCCAGCAAAGAACTGTTAAAAAAAGTAGACAAATTTACCAGTATTTCACCTGTGAGTACTATCCATTGATCTGGTAATAATTCCATGCCTCAAGTTTTTTATTTAGTATCGGTTTGATGGTAAATAAAATCCTTAGAAGCAATTTCGACAGGAGTGCAAGAGTAGTAACGAAACAATTTAATGCAGTAATTACAACTTCTGCACCGTCTCCATAAAAACAAGAAAAAGTTTTGGCAACTACAAATTAACTTGCTAAAAAATATCTGCTAATTTTTCCTGCAACTTCTAGCGAAAGAAGGAGTTTGAGGTTGTTAAGGTCTGTAATCATGAATGCGGAAAGATTTTTAGCTGTCTAACAAGTTATATGCCACAATATTTCGGAAAACTACCTACAACCAGCCAACCTTGGACAATAGTTGATAAAGTACAAGCCGTAAGCTGGAGTGAGCAAGCGATCAATTTTGACTGTGGCAACTCACGTCTGACAATCAGTATACTTGGCCCCAATTTAATCCGCGTGCGTCTGACACCAACTGGGGAATTTATGCCCCGCCGTTCTTGGGCAGTGACATTAGATGATGCAGAATGGGCAACAACACCTTTTGCAGTGCAAGAAACTGAAGCAACGGTAGAAATTGAAACAGAACAGATTCGCGTGTGCGTCCAGCGGCAAAACTGTCGTATAACCTGTTTTGACAAAGCTAATCGTCCCTTTGCCCAAGATGCGGAAATGAGCATGGGTTGGCGCATGGGTGCAGTTGCAGGATGGAAGGAAATTGCAGCCGATGAACATTTCTATGGCTTTGGTGAACGTACAGGCTTTCTAGATAAACTCAGCGAAGTAAAAACTAATTGGACAACGGATGCCTTAGATTACGATGCACTAACTGATGAAATGTACCAAGCCATCCCGTTTTTTATGGCTTTGCGTCCAGAGGTTAGCTATGGCATCTTTTTTAATACCACTTTCTGGAGTCAGTTCGATATTGGTGTGGAACAACCAGGTGTCTGGAAGATGGAAACTCGTGGCAATGAATTGGATTATTACATTATTTATGGCCCTGAACCTGCCCAAATTTTGCGTACCTATACTCAGTTAACGGGAAGAATGCCCTTACCGCCGAAATGGGCGCTTGGCTATCATCAATGTCGCTGGAGTTACGAATCAGAAACTATTGTGCGGGAACTGGCGCGGGAATTTCGTCAACGTCGCATTCCCTGCGATGTCATCCACCTCGATATCGACTATATGCGGGGTTATCGGGTATTTACTTGGAGTCCCGATCGCTTTCCTAACCCGGAAAAACTCATCAGTGATTTAGCACAAGATGGTTTCAAAACAGTAACAATCATCGACCCAGGTGTGAAGTATGAATCAGAAGCCGATTATCATGTTTTTGACCAAGGTATAGAAAAAGACTACTTTGTGCGGAAAGCCGATGGGGAATTGTTTCACGGCTACGTTTGGCCTGATAAAGCTGTTTTTCCTGACTTTTTGCGTTCTGATGTACGTACTTGGTGGGGTGACTTACACAAAAGTCTGACTGATATTGGTGTAGCAGGAATTTGGAATGATATGAATGAACCTGCTATAAATGATCGCCCTTTCGGCGATAAGGGGGAAAAAATTTGGTTTCCTCTGGATGCACCGCAGGGAGGAGAAGGGGAACAGGGGAGCACAGGAGCAGGGGGAGCAAGGGGAGAGGGGAAGGATTTCTCTGCATCTTCTACTCATACAGAAGTGCATAATTTGTATGGGTTTATGATGGCTAAAGCTTGCTTGGAAGGATTGCAACGGCATCGCGGTTCAGAGCGATCATTTGTGTTGACGCGATCGGGTTATGCTGGTGTGCAGCGCTGGTCTGCTGTGTGGATGGGAGATAACCATTCGTTGTGGGAGCATTTAGAAATGTCTCTGCCGATGCTTTGTAATATGGGGCTTTCTGGTGTAGCGTTTGTCGGTTGCGATATTGGCGGGTTTGCTGGTAATGCCACAGCTGAATTATTTGCCCGTTGGATGCAGGTAGGAATGCTGTACCCTTTAATGCGTGGTCACTCGGCGATGACTACCGCTCGTCATGAACCTTGGGTATTTGGCGATCGCGTTGAAAAGATCTGCCAAGAATATATTAATTTGCGCTACCAGCTATTGCCCTACATTTACACTCTTTTCTGGGAAGCAGCAACAACAGGCGCACCAATTTTAAGACCATTAGTGTATCATTTCCCCAATGATCCTAAAACCTACACTCTTTACGATCAAGTATTATTAGGTGCGTCGTTCATGGCTGCACCGATTTACCGCCCTGGAGTTGAGCATCGAACTGTCTACTTACCTGCTGGCACTTGGTATGATTGGTGGAGTGGCGAGCGTTATCAAGGCCCTATTCACATTGTGGCTCATGCACCATTGGAAAGAATGCCACTTTATGTCTGTGGTGGTGCGATCGTTCCTATGCAACCTGTCATGCAATATGTTGATGCACCACTTGACCAACTCCGGTTTCGAGTTTGGCGTGGTAATAATGAATATCAATTTTTTGAAGATGATGGACACTCAACAAAGTATCAAGATAACGATTATTCACTGATAATTCTAAGTGTATGTACTGAAGATGCTCAAACAGTAGTGGAAATTGCGCCGAGAGAGGGAAAATGGACGCCTCCGCTGCGTGAAGTAATTGTAGAACTTGTAGGCGTTGGAGAGCAGCGCTTTCAAGACGATGGTCAGCGACATATTCTGCAATTCCCGTAAACAGTTAACAGTGAACAGTAAACAGTTAACTGTTAACAGTTAACAGTTAACGGTAAACAGTTGGGGGATTTAAACCCGGCTGATAGCGCCTGTCGCTAATCGGCTTTGGGTTTTTAGTTGGAAGTGAGCACCTTCTTAGTGGTCTCCCTTAAACCCAATTATGTTTACTGTTTACCGTTTACTGTTAACTGTCTTGACGGTTTTTACTCAATCATGATTCCAACTTTAAACTTCTAACAAGAAAATATGCACATAGGTAGATGAAAACCAAGTCAATGGGTAGCATAAAATACAAGGGGTATGAACCCTTAGCTCCTAAGAAATACTGAATTTTACTGCCCTAGATAGATGCGGTGACAAAATCCTCAATGCTAAACGCCAACCGCTTGCGGCTGCAAAATTTATTTCAAATCCCTGTACATTCGTTGGTGGCACAAATGGCAAGTGCGATCGCCATTTTGATTGGCAGCTTAGTACTGATTGGCTGGTGGCTTGATATTGAAGTTCTCAAGAGCGGCTTCCCCGGCAGTCCCGCCACAATGAAAGTGAACACAGCACTGTGCTTTGTCCTCTCAGGTGTGTCGTTGTGGTTGTATTTAAGAGGAAGGAAAGGGGAAGAGGAACAAAGTCAGAGGCGGAGAAATCAGAACAGAGGCAGAGGGGGGGGAAAGACAATTCTAAATTACATCTTTACTTCCCCACTCTCCCACTTCATCTATTTCACAATTTCTCAGGTCTGTGTAATCACAGTTACCGTGATTGCTGCGCTTACACTCAGTCAATATCTCTTCGGCTGGAATATCGGCATTGATGAACTGCTGTTTGGTGACTCTTCACCGTCTGTGGCGACATCGCATCCAGGGCGAATGGGATTGAACACAGCATTGAATTTTATGCTGATCAGCGTAGCTCTAGAGCATTTGGTTTATCAAAAAAAACAGCGCAGCTATTGGTATGCCCAAATTCTAGCTTTGATCGCCATTTTGATTTCCTTTCAAGTGCTCATAGGCTATGCCTACAAAGTAGAAGTTCTCTACGGCATTGCCCCTCATACAACATCAATGGCGTTACACACAGCACTGTTGTTCATGGTACTGGGTATGGGCGTTCTGTGGGCACGGGCAGAACAGGGGTTAATGAGAGTAATCATCAGTGATACTTATGGGGGTTTACTTGCACGTCGTTTGTTAGTTGCAGCGATCGCAGTACCTTTTTTAGTGGGGTGGTTAATCGTTGAAGGTCAACGAGCAGGAAAATACGATCCGGCGTTTGCAATATCGGTGTTTGCCATCGTCTTGATTGTGATTTTTGCCGTGTTGATTTGGCAGAGTGCGGCAGTTATTGAACGCTTAAGCAGCCAACGCGATATCTCCGATGGGCTACGCCTGAGCGCTCAAGACGCATTGAAAGCTTACGAAAATAAACTGGGAAGTCTCGTAGATGCCAACGTCATCGGCATTATGTTTGGTGACGCGAATGGAGGTATTGAGCAGGCAAACGATGAATTTCTGAGGATGATTGGTTGCACGCGGGAGGATCTAGTAGCAGGCAGGATCAGCTGGAAGAATATCACACCTACAGAGCATTTATATTTAGATGAGCAAGGAATCGCAGAAGCAAAGGCAAATATCAGCGGTGCTTGCACGCCCTACGAAAAAGAATACATTCGCAAGGATGGTAGCCGCATCCCAGTTTTAGTTGGTTATGTGCTGCTGGGAGAAAAACGAGAAGAGTCAGTAGCATTTATCCTTGATTTGAGCGAACAGCAAGCCGCGTTACACGATCGCAAACAAGCAGAAGCGGAGCAACAAAAATTAGTATCGCTGGTAGAAAATAGCTCTGACTTTATTGGCATCGCCACCCTTGAAGGTAAATTGCTCTACATAAATGATGCGGGTCAAAAACTGGTAGGGCTTTCTAGCTTGGAAAAGGTGAAGCAGAAAGTAATATTAGATTACATAATGCCCGAAGATCAAGCCTATCTTCAAGAACATATTCTACCAACTGTACTCAAACAAGGTCGCTGGCAAGGAGAATTCCGCTTCCAGCACCTTCAAACTGGTCAAGCAATACCAGTCGATTACAACATCTTCACTGTCAATGATCACAAAACAGGTCAGCCAATAGCCTTAGCTACAGTGACTCGCAACATCACTGAGCAAAAGCAAGCTGAGGAACGAATACTACAACTCAACAAGGATCTACAGCGTCGTGTCGCTGAGTTACAAACTTTACTAGATGTAATCCCCATTGGAGTTGGAATCGCTGAAGATGCGGAATGTCGAACTATCAAGGTCAACCCCGCTTTTGCTAAGCAGTTGGGAGTTTCACCAGATATAAATGTTTCCCTCAGCGCTCCTAGTAACGAAAAACAAACAAGTTATAAAGTTTACCGCGAGGGGAGAGAACTGCCAATAGAAGAACTCCCCATGCAGTACTCTGCTGCTCAAGGTGTCGAAGTTCTGGATTCTGAAATTGATGTCATCCAAGAAAATGGCAAAATCGTCAAGCTGTTGGTGTATGTTGCACCGCTGTTTGACGAAGAAGGTAAGACCAGAGGATGCATCGGTGCATTTTTGGATATTACAGTCCGCAAGCAGGCAGAGGAAGTACTCTGGAATCAGCAAAAATGGTTAGAAAATGTGCTCAACTTGATGCCAAGACCACTGCTGTTTATTGAACCAGGAACAGCGCGGGTGACTTTTGCCAATCGAGCCGCTGACATATTAGCTGGAGGTAATTTTCCCAAAGGAGTTGCAGCCGAAGAGTATCACACAGTTTACAACTGCACAGATGCAGCTGGCAATCCCATTCCCAATCACCAAACACCAGGAGCACGAGTTGCCCGTGGAGAACGTGTCGATGGGTTCGAGATGGACTGGCACACCAGTGGAGGTGTGCGCTCATTGCTGATATTTGCGGATACCTTGCCAGCGATGTATGGTTATCCAGCTACCTGTATCATGGTGTTTCAAGATATTAGCAACCTCAAGCGGGTGGAAAAAGCTCTTTCCCTGGGCTATAAAAGACTCCAGTTACTATTTGATACAGCTAGTGATCTCCTATCGAGCCAGCAACCAATACCACTGATTGATAGTGTTTACCAAAAACTTTCAGAGCAAATTGGTTTGGATGTTTACTTTAACTATCTAGTTAATGAAAGTTCTCAGGTCATGCGGCTAGAGTCTTACAGTGGCATTTCTTCAGAAACGGCAAAAGAAATTGAGTGGCTGGCATTTGGACAAGCGATTTGCGGTACTGTAGCTCAAGAGCGTCATCCAATTTCTGTAGATAATGTGCAGCAATCAACTGACCTGAAAACAGAGTTGATTCGCTCTCTAGGCGTTAAGGCATATTATGCTTACTCGTTGATAGCACAGGGACGGCTTTTGGGGACTCTTAGCTTTGGTAGCCGTACTCGTCTTAGCTTCACCGAGAATCAAAAAGGGATGATGCAAGCAGTGTGCGACCAAATAGCGATCGCAATGGAACGTGCTAGCTTAATTGCATCTTTGCAGCAGCAAACCGAACAGTTGCGAGAGGCAAACCGCATGAAAGATGAGTTTCTAGCAATATTGTCTCATGAATTGCGATCGCCCCTGAATGCTATCCTCGGCTGGGCACAACTGCTGCATTCCCGCAAACTTAACGACATTCAAAAAGATAAAGCTGTAGAGACAATCGAGCGCAATGCTAGAGCGCAAACCCAGCTAGTTGAAGACCTGCTAGATATTTCACGGATGATTAGAGGCAAGTTGCGCCTAAATGTCCATACTTGCGATCTAGTTCCAATTATTAAATCAGCGATCAAGACTGTTAGCTTAGCTGCCCAATCTAAGGAAATCAATTTGAGATTTTCCCTTGTTTCTCCACAAGAAGGACAAAATTCAGATTTAGGGTTTAATAACGAAGATGAAGCTCAACAAGCAAAATCTGAAATACTTCAACACTCCGAAAAAAACTTTTTTAGAGAGTCCAAGGATTTCATCTCCCAATTCTTAGTTTCTGGTGATGCCGAACGCTTGCAACAGATAATCTGGAATCTGCTATCTAATGCCATTAAATTCACATCCGCAGGCGGACGGGTAGAGGTTGAATTATCAGTAGTCAGTGGTCAAGAAAAACAAACAATTGACATAGACGCGTCAGCGGTTTCCCCTAGGGAAGGACAATTGACAACGGACAAATATGCCCAAATTCAAGTGATTGACACAGGCATTGGCATTAGTTCTGATTTTCTGCCTTATGTATTTGATCGCTTTCGCCAAGCTGATAGTTCCAGTACTAGATCCTATGGTGGATTGGGGCTAGGATTAGCGATTGTGCGTCACTTGGTAGAATTGCATGGCGGTACTGTTCACGCAAATAGTTTAGGTGAGCAGCAAGGAGCGACGTTTACGGTTAAATTGCCACTTTTGAAAAATCAACAAACCTTTCCCTCTCCTCCTCTCCCCCTCTCCCCCGCTCCCCCCCTTCCCCCATCTCTCTTTGGCGTCCGGGTGCTGGTTGTAGACGACGAAGCCGATAGCCGTGAATTTATCACCACAGTACTCCAACAGTGCCACGCCGAAGTTCAGGCAGTAGCATCAGTCCAAGAGGCATTACAGGTACTTCTGGTGTGGAAACCAGATGTTTTAGTCAGCGACATCGGTATGCCCCAAGAAGATGGTTACTCTCTAATCCGCAAACTGCGATCGCAACCTCCAGAACAAGGAGGAAAGATTCCCGCAGCGGCATTGACAGCTTATGCCAGAGTAGAAGATCGGATGCGAGCTATACAAGAAGGTTATCAGCTACATCTGCCTAAACCAATTGAGCCAGCTGAGTTAGCTACAGTAGTCGCCAGCCTTGTTGGACGTACTTAATTGGGTATTGCTGATTAAACGTATGAATTTTGGTGTAGGGACGCTTCAAACAGTTAGTTACAGTGGTCTATTCTTATGAAACCCGCCATAACGTATAATTTATAGTGATGCTTCTTTGGATATAAATAAGAATCACTATATGAGAATTTATTATTAGTTTTTGTATGAGTTTTTACATTAGGTAAATATGAAATTAAAGCTAATATTATATTAAAAAATAAACAATTACACTGTTTTTAAGCAATAGTTTTTTCAATTATTTTAATAAGACTAATTAATCGTATAAAAATTTGACTATTTTATTAATGCATAAGTTCGTAAATAAATTTAAAAAAAAGAATGTGACAGACATAACATGTAGAAACGTTGCATTGTAACGTCTCTACCAAAGGATTTGTTGCAATCATTAATTAAATTAGTAAATTACGTACATTCAGCCTAATTATTAGTATAAATATTTTCTTTTGGTTGGAGCGATCGCTACCTAATAGAAACTGCATCCGAAATAGACAATTTAAGAGTTGTATTTAAATTATGTAGTCTTAGCTAATCCAAAAAGGCTATACAAACTGTTGACTTATAGCACTTTTAAGGGCAAATGTTATAAATAACACAAACATTTAGCCTCAACAGCGTGATTGGTGTGTAATATTCACCAAATCTACTTAGATAATCATGCACAAAATTGAGGGTGCATATTTTAACTCTTCTAACAAATAACCAGTATTTTGGGCATTGAAGAATCTTATATGTTTACTCTAACAAAGACATCTCCCCAAATAGTAGTTAAACCACAACAGCCAGATAATATTGACTTGCATGACTCAAAGCGAGCTTATTTTTTACAAGAAGTAATTGAAGGACTAGAAGACGGTATCTTGATTTTAACCGAGGCTGGTGAACTGCTTCATGCTAATGCATCTGCACTTCGTCTTTGTTGTCAATTTAATCAAGACAATTTCAGCCACAATTTTGTACCATCAGCTATTTGGCATCTTTGCGACACATTACTTAACAGTCGGAGCCAATTTTCTAATCAACTCACTATTGTCTCGGATGAAATTGTACTCGACAAGTCAAATATTTTTCGCATTCGAGTAAGATTGCTGGATTTAGATTGGTTTGATGAGCCTTGTTTGTTAGTAACTATAGAAAATCGCTACGAGTCTTTAAAAAATTTAGCCCACACTGAAGTTAAAAAATTTGAAATGACGCCGCGAGAAGCCGAAATTTGGTTGCTCTATAGAAGCAACTACAGCTACAAAGAAATTGCTGCCAAGCTTTACATTACTCTAAATACAGTAAAGAAGCACATGAAAAACATTCATACCAAGCGACAAGCCTTTGCTACTCTTGATGATTAGTACTGCAATCAGAATTGATTTTTGAAATCTAATTATTATTTAGCTTAAAACTAACAAATAGTTTATTATTTTTTCAGGAATCAATTAAGATTACCATAAAATTACTCAATTTAAATAACAGAATTAGTGTGTATTAGTAGCTAAAAAGAGTAATTAATTGTAGTGCAATCAAGCATTATTATCCTAGTGACAATAGATTTTCCCTAAGATATTTGGTATCGAAGCTATTGACTCGACCTAGTAAGTTTTGCGTATGAACTTATTTTAAAATTTCAGCATAAATTGGCATTGCATTCGTCAATTGAGAAAGTTTATTATTGAATTTACAATACCAATAAATCTGGTAATTTTAATCTATATAATCTGTTGATATTTGCGAATCAACAGTGTTATTTGAAACTATTGGGCGGCTACCATCGACCTCTATAGTATCTTGAACTTGAAAATTGTTTTTAGCGATCGGACGTTGGCCATCTATATCTAGAATTTCATCAATCTCTAAATCGTTAGGGTCAATTGGACGGTTGCCGTCTACGGTTAGCATGTCATGCTCTTGAAAATCGCTATTAGCAATCGGGCGTTGACCGTCTATATTGATTGTTTTGTCACAATGATTTTCATTTTTCACAATTGGGCGCTGCCCATCTATATTAATTGTTTCCTTAACTTGAATATTACTTGGATCGACTGGACGCTGACCATCTATATTAATTGTTTTGTTTGTTTGTATTAGTTCGTTAGACAATGACTCAGAATTTATCTCAGTTTCAGTATCCATTTTATGCTGACTCAAATTTTTTGCAGTACTACCAGATTTGTTTATGTTATCCATATTGAGTATTGTTTTTCTAAGATTATTCATCTGATAACTAACAACATTATTTTCAAAGTTGTTTCTATCTAACAAAAGTGAATTGAAATTTTGTACATATCGGAAAAGTTCTGATTTTCCAATAAAATAATTTATTTATTAATCATAATACTGAAGTAACATCAAAAAATCTTCTACCACAGTACATAATGCATCTTCAACTTAAGAGCAATCTGTTATCTGTCGGAAGACGCATTTTATCAAAAGAACTAAGTCTTTCGGTGAGCGAAGAGAGCAGGGTGAGCAAATACAAGAATAAGAGATAGCAAACGCTTATACTTTTTATCCAGTAAGGATTTGAGCTATTTGGATAGAACTAAAATAATTCTCTTTTCTCCCCCAGCTTTCCCAGCTCTCCTTTTTAAAGAAATGCAGGTTCAACTTCCCACCACTTTTGAGTAAAAGGTTGCCGACGTGTATTAGTCCCGCAATGAATTTCCCCTCGTCCTAGAAAATATGGTTCCCAATCATCGATAAAATGGCAAACTAAACCCAAAGGTTCTAAAACTCCTTTAACATAAGCTTCAAATTGACACTGGTTATCAATTTTAGGGCCAAAAGGCTTAGGAATACCAAGATGCTGCTTCAGAACGATCATGTTAACCATGTTGGGGGAAAAAGTTTCTGCTCGCCCATCTCTATCATCTTCAAACAAAGCGGGTAGTTCGATAATGTCGTCTTCGCTTAAGTCTAATTCTTGTTTTAAAATCTCTCGATTCCAATTGATGTATTCTTGAAAGCGATGATTATGGTCAGTTAATTTTTCATCATCAAGGATATCTGACAAACTAATATCGGCTGAGCTATTAGAAAATCGTTTTCCCTGGCGTAATAGTACTTGATCATGACCTTGTTCTCGTAAACGTTTGAGAATATTATAAAATTGATTAGGACTAGCTAAAAGTAGTTTAAATCCTTTAGATGTAGGAGTAGGGACAAAAGTCATAAACTCATCAATATGTCCCACACTCAACCAATCTGAAAAGATTTCAAAAGGGGCTTGAATTTTTTGAGCGTAAAGAAAATCTCTTAAGACTTTTAACATTCGACGCGGCTCAGAGATAATTTCTTTGCGAGTTCCTCCAAAGATCAGACGACCAAAGCGATAATGAACGCCTTTGACGGTTACTGGAGGAGAAACTTCCAAATTGCCAAAAGAGTCTAACTTTGTAGCCGAATAGCGGCTTTTGCGGGTTACATAACCAAAGTCAATGCCTAAAAGTTTACGTTTGGGGAAGTCAATTAATCCGCGATCGCGGGGAGAATCAAATACCACGTACATCAGGTGTCCTGGAGCTTGAGTATAACCAATCTCAATTTCGTCTTGCATCCAACGGTCATCCTGATGAAATTCAAAAGGAATAATATCTAGCTGTGCGTTAGCTTTTCCAACAACTTTTCTTAATTCCTCAATAAATTCCTTGTTGACCCCTTTTGATAAACGAGAAACAAAGACTGTTATGGGGGATAAAGTATTAGGAGTCATCATCCAAGGCGCGACTTTGAAAATAACTCGATCGCTATAAAGAGTTTTTTGATCTTTTACGAGGCTTAAAGTAATCTCAACTATGCCATCAAAGTCAAAATCAGCATAACTTAATCCCTCAATAGCTAATATAATGTCTCGGTCGGTATCCCTAATTTTTGCTCTTGTTCTTCCTGGCCCAATTAACTCATAGCCATCCCTATCTAATTCATCATAAATGCGAATCCTGTTGGCTGTGTCTTTGCTAACTGACAAGTAAAGTTCATATCCAGAAGGTAAAACTCTTAAACCAGCTTTACGAACAATCATAAAGCTAAAATCTTTGAGATCGAGCAGACCTTTGATTAAGCTTTCTTTGCCATCATTTTGCTCATCGGAATAAACAAGGTCGCGATCGCTATTGACTAATAAGACTGCACCATGACCATTAATCCCCCACTGCCAATCAGCTTTATGAGGATTATCTTCTTCAATAGCTCCATCCCGATCTGCATCAACATCTAAACAAACCCGAACAACAGTTAACTTCAGTTGGATTTGGCTTAGCTGACGACCATTATCATCTTGAAAGCTTATTTGTAAAGAACGATCTTTGATCTGATCGCTAAAAGTCCTTGACAAGAGATTAATTTCTGGGAATTCTTCCAGAGAAAGAGGAGTTTGTGTAGAAATCGTTTGGTCGAGACTAGTAAAAAGTTCAACTTCTCCGCTAGTCTTTAAAATCACAACTTTACTTTGAGAAGGAGCTAGTTTTTTTAAAGAGATTTGCGCTGGATGGTTAACAACTATAACATCTTCATAGTTTCGACTTCTTTCTTTAGTAACTGAACGATGCTCATCAAATATTTCAACTTCTAATAACTTTCTCATAACCATAATGATCATTTAAGTTAATCTATTTTTACTATCCCGTTTATCCTATACTTATTATTAAAAGTTGATAATCACTTGATTAATAAAGTTTTCTGATATTTAGACGCACTTTGTACCCCTCCCACAAATGCTAATTTATGGCAAAGTGCTGTAAAGCCCTACGGGCATGGCATGGCTGCGCTTAGAGCGTAGCGAGGCGTAGCCCGTGCTGAAGCGCGGATAGCTATGGTTTAGCCCGTATAAACCCAGTTGCCTTATCGCCTCTTGCATTCAAAACTGTTCTGGTCTATGTGACTACGGGTATAACTGAAATTATGCAAATCTTGACAGCAGAGTTAGTTACGACCTCTGTAATTTCTAATTTGGTGGAAGTCTCATTAACATTTAATGTAATAGTTTATAAATTGTTTGCAAGTTTTGCCTATGGAAAATCAGGAGCTTTTTGCAGGCGTAATAATGTATTATAAATCTGCCGTTTTAAGTTATTGTTATTTTGTGCTTCCATAGTAATTTTATTAAAACGATCAATGCTCAAACCATTATCTTCAACTATTTTTTGGGAGCGCGTACAGTAATTCACTGCAATATCTTGAGCTTTCCTGGGAAGACCATTTATGCTATTACCGTCGTTACAAACAATCTGAGGAATTTCTCCACCACCAATAAGTTTTTTAATTTCTTCAAAGGCGTGTTGACGAGCTGGCTCCATTGCTAACACGGCTTGGGCGTAGCTATTAATTTCAGTATTGTTAACTGCTGTTTGAGCGTAAGCTTTTGAATTCAATGACAAAGTGCTGGAAATCACACTCGTAGTAGTTATTAGGCCCAAAAGCAAGGATTGGGAAATAGCAGAGGCGTAACGGTGAGGTAGCGCCGTAAACAGAAGTTTGAGCATCGGGTGGCGCGGCGATCGCACTGATGGAGCAAATTCTTGAGCATCAGGACTGATCGTCATACATCGCTTTCGGTTGGGTAGAAAAAAGAAAGAGAAAATGTTATTCATCTGGTGTGTAACGCTGAACTGTAATAGGGATATGATAATGACTTTGAACTATTTCAGGAGTGGTAAGTTCCGGCTAAGATTCAATCCGTCAGACTTTATATATTTATTGTCAACTTCCTCGACATATTTGACACAGTTCGATTACTTTAGTTTGAAGTATTGTAATTTCTGAAGCTCCCTGCTTTAGACTTATTTCTAACTCTAGTAGTAGGGGTAAACAGGAGATTAACTGCTCTACAGATAGGAACTTGATTTCTTGCTGTAAGAAGTAGATACGTTTGGGATTACCTATATCGGCAGCTGAGGCGATCGCTTGTTGGTTCCGTTCACCACTTTCTATCATGATCTTGACCCATAGCCAGGTACGAAATTGACCAATCAGTGTTGCAATTATCCGCAACCCAGGCTCGGAGGCATTGATGAGATCTGCCAATGTTCCCAGAGCTTTAGCTGTATCCCCTGTTCTGATTGCTGCTGCTAATTGTAAGCTATTTTGGGTAGTATTTCTGACTAACTGTGTAACTGTAGCTACGTCTAAAGGCTTATTACTACCTTCGGCATATAACCGTAATTTCTCTATCTCATTGTAGAGAAGTCGTGTATCGTTACCTACGGACTCCGCCAATAATTGGGCAGTCTTGGAAGTTAGTTTCACGTCCGCAGCAAGAGCTGCTTGATTAACAGATTGCACTAATAATTCTGTCTTCCAGGGTGGGATGAGGGGAAATTCTCGAAACTCGGTGGCAAATTGTTTTAATAATTTCGTGGATTTGAGGCGTTCATCTGGTTTGTTGCGGCTTGTGAGCAATAAAAAAGAGTTTTCGGGGATTATTGGCAGTGTTCTTAGTAGTTCTGCTAATACATTGTCTGGACAGTGCTGGCAAAGAGTATTATTTATCAACCACACCAAGCGCCCACCAGCGCCAAAAGTTGGTGTCATTACTTGATTTAAGCCTTGGATCGCAGCATCAGCTTGCTCTGGGGGAAATGAAGTGTAGTTAAAACTTGTCCACATTGGATCGAGAACGCGATCGCGCAAAAGAGCAACCGCTTTTTCTATGGCAAAATCGTCTTCACCCCAATAAACACAAATTGGCATAGACAAACCTCCGGGAAAATAAAGTGAGATAGAAGAGTGAGAGAGTGAGATCTGTGGGGGAGCAGGGGGAAGTTGCAGCAAGTCTTTCCCCTCTGCTTCCTCTTCATCTCCCCCTATTAGCTTCCATCACACCAAAAAAACTAAATACTTTTGAGATCAATCTGTTAATTTGGGTAATTTTCCCTAAAATCTATCAAGTTAGAGCGAGAGGCTAAGAAGATTGGACGACAACTATCAAACTTACTTAAATCGGGTAGCAAGAATGACGCTGCCAGAAGCTTACAGATCCCAAGTCCAGCATATCCAGGAATCTTCTAAATTTCAGCCGCATTCCGGGGCGAGAATTGCAGCACCTTTTCCTGGCTATACACTAATTACCCCATCTGCGGATGAAGAATCACAAAACTCCGCTTTCTACGCCAAGTTACAAGCTTATCAGCAGGAACTTTTGCAGTTGCCTGTAAACAGTGATTTGATTATCCCTGTACCTCCTGCTAGCTTTCATCTGACTTTGGCTGACTTGATTTGGGATAGTGCTTACCGTGACGCCCATGAAAAAAATCCTGAATTTGAACAACAGTTACGCTCCTGCTGTGTTGAAATCTTTCGACAATATCAACAATCCATGACACGCGAGACTAATCCAATTTACTGGCAAGTGCTGGGATTGATAGTCATGCCAAGAGCTGTAGGTGTCTGTTTAGTACCCCAGGATGAACGCTGCTACGAGCAAATTATTCAATTTCGCCGCACAATCTATCAAAATCCAAAGTTAATTGCTTTGGGTATTGAACAGCATTATCACTTCACAGCCCATGTTACATTAGGCTATTTTGGTGAAATTTCGCCAGATTTAGACCGTACAAATCTCAGCACAATGCTTTCTGAATTAAATCAGCAATGGTTGTTAAATTCCCCAGAATTTTTGATTCATCGAGTCGAACTGCGGAAATTTGACAATATGACGCACTATCATCGTGAACCAGATTGGCCAAGTTTAGATTTTTGAATTTAGACGTACATCAGCTAGATTTTGGTTTGGGAATTGAAAATTAGTAATAGGTAATATTTTTTAGTATTACCTATTTTTTATGAGACTAATGCTGAGTTCTGAGTATAAATCTAGGGACTTTAAGACTTTGAACAATCAACATTATCCTAACCTATACTTCGACTGCTATATTAATTAATCAGAGTTACTTTACCAGTTTCGATATCGTAACAAGCGCCAACAATTTTTAGCTTGCCTTCACTGATAAATTTTGCCAAAATTGTTGAGCTTTCCTGTAATTTTTCAGCCTGATATTGAATATTGGCTATAACGGCATCCTGAGTTGTATTACCCGTTGTTAACTTTGCCCTTGCTAAAGATGGTTTGATGCCCTCAGTAATTAAACCGATTCTGCCAGGAAGTGGCTCGCTTTTGATAGCTTCTGCTACTGCACCACATTGTCTATGACCCAGAATCATAATTAATTGAGAACCTAATACCGCTGTAGAATATTCCAGACTACCTATAATCGTGTCACTAACGACATTACCAGCGACTCGTACAACAAATAAATCTCCAAGCCCTCGATCAAAAATAATTTCCGCTGGTACTCTAGAATCTGCACAGCCCAAAATAGAGGCAAAAGGATGCTGAGCTTTAGCAACTAACTGCAAACGTTCCAGTGATTGGTCGGGATATTGACGTTTTTGATGTACAAATCTTTGATTACCATCCAGTAAGCGTCTGATAGCTTCGTTAGGATCGACTGGATTGGGATTGTCTGGATGAATATCAGCAATAGCAGCTTGCTCTTTACTCCAAATACTAGGGCCAAAAGCAGTAACAGCAATGCTCAGCACACTTGCCAATTTCAAAAAATCACGACGTCCTACAAATCCATTAATTCGACTCATCAGTCTACCTGACAACAGCTTTGTCGTTGTTAGGAAGATATCAGATGCGTGCTAGATGCAAGAGTACCCTTTTACACGGTTTAAGAGTAATTTAATCTTTAGTTGTTATTCAGAAGTAGTATCAAATGTGGTTTTTTTATAAAAAAGCGTCGGGAAAACCCATTCCTTCTAAGGATGGCATGAAAGACGTTTTTTTAGACCGTTGACAGTCGACAGTGAACAGTCAACAGTTAACAGTCAACATCAAATCCTATCCCCTTTTAGAAGTGAGATAATCTTAAAGATATTGCTTGTCAAATTCCACTTTGCCATACTCTAATTTGACTATTCGGTCTGCTAGATGAAAATAGCGATCGTCGTGGCTAATCGCTAGTACTGTTTTGCCCCGCTCCCGTAATTCTGGTAGTAGCTGAGTGTAGAATATTTCTTTGAATACTGGGTCTTGATCAGCTGCCCATTCGTCAAACAAATAAATTGGTCGGTCTTCTAAGTATGCTGTGAGCAGAGCTAATCGTTTACGCTGTCCTTGAGAAAGAGCAGTGGTAGAAAATTGCCCATTTTCTACTTTCACCTTATGGTCAAGTTGGAGTTGCTGAAGGTAGTTTTTTGCTTGAGTATCTAAGTTAGTATTTTCTAAACCTAAAAGTTCTTCAAATAAATAGAAGTCAGAAAATACCACTGAAAAATGTTGACGATACCACTCTCGGTTATGTTGATTAATTAGTTCTTTGTCAAACCAAATTTCGCCATTTTCTGGTATATAAAGTCCGGCAATCAGTTTAGCTAGACTGGATTTTCCACTGCCATTTCCACCTACGATAAACACTAGTTCTTGAGGATATAATGTCAGATCGATGGGGCCGAGGATAAAGTTACTGTCTTCTTGATATGTTCGGTAAGTGTGGGTAATACCTTTAAGTTGCAAGCTGTGCCAGTAGGATTTAAATGTAGGTGGAACTGTCGATACTTCAGCGCGGCTAGCTAGAGATAAACCGAGTGATTCTATTTTTTGTAAAGCTACGTTGGCTTTGCCAAGCTGGGGAAGATTGGTGACTATGTTGTCCATCGGCAACATTAAGTAAGTAAAAGTAAGAATATAACCAGAGAGAGTTTGGGGACTGATTGTCAGCAAGTAAGGCAATGCAAACAGTAAAAAACCCATTGCGAAAAAAAATAGGAGTTTACCCCAGCTAGTAGTTGTGGCAAACAGTGTTAAACCATCAACATTGTGACGCCGAAATTTGGTAGCCGTTGATTGTAAGTGTTTTGTCAAAAAGACTTGACGGCGTTGATAGTTGAGCTTAAGTTCTTTAACTCCTTCAGTGATGGTACGAAAATGTTTAAATAGTACGTCTTGATCCTCACGGGCGAGGGCGAGTAATTTCCCTCCTCTATTTAATAGCCATTGGCAACTGCCTATTCCCACAACTATTAGACTGACAACTATTAGAAATACTAACCAGGATAGCCAGGTAATATACAGTAGGCAACCCAAGACCATCGCCAGATCAATACACAGGAAAGGAATCACATATACAGCATTAGCAACAGCCTGTACATCCTCTGTTAAAGTTGCCAACAGCCGGGGATTTCCTAGCTGTTCTAAATGGCTTAACTCTGAAGCTAGAATCTGGCGACCTAAGCGCATTCGTAGTTGCAAGATGGCATTTTGAGATAGGCGAATCAGCATCACTTGCGAAACAATGCTGGTAATAAGTGCGACTATTACCAGTCCCACAAAACCCCAAGCTATGGATGTGAGGGGCGAAGTACTACTGCGAGTCGCAGCACTGCTGATTAAGGCGATGAGTCCAGCACTACTGCCACCACTGAGGAATCCAGTGACGATCGCGATCGCCACCATCCCCCAAGAAGATCGCAGAAGAAAGTAAATTAGATTCATGACGATTTATTAGAGATTGGGGATTGGGGACTGGGGACTGGGGATTGGGGATTGGAGACTGGGAAGATTTAGAGTGTTAATACTTCGTAAATTTAGATGAGAATTATTGATGTCTTGCTGTTAATCCTTTGTGTATCATCTGTTTTGTTTTACTGCTATGGGATTTATGCAGCGATCGCTTTCTTAAATCACCCCCATCCCATTACTCCTGAATTTTATCCACCTGTTACCATTCTCAAACCAATTTGTGGGGTTGATAGCGATGCTTACGAAAATCTCACCTCATTTTGTCAACAAGATTATCTAGAGTACCAGATTATCTTTGCTGTACGCGATCGCCAAGACCCTGGTATAGAAGTTATCGAGAAAATCATCCAACAATTTCCAGATACGGATATTCATTTGGTGGTAAGCGATCGCATCATTGGCGCAAACTTGAAAGTTAGTAATCTGGCGAATGCTGTCACCGTCGCTAAACATGAAATTCTACTCATAGCCGATAGTGATATTCGCGTCGGGAAAGACTATTTGCAACGAGTTATCCAGCCATTAAAAGATGAGAGTATTGGTGTTGTCACCTGTTTGTATCGTTCCTTAGCACAAGGATGGGTAACAACTTTAGAGGCGTTAGGGACTGCTACCGATTTTCATGCAGGTGTTCTAGTCAGCAATGGACTAGAAGGGATAAAATTTGCTTTCGGTTCCACTATTGTAATTCGTAAACAAGTGCTGGAATTGATTGGTGGATTTGGAGCGATCGCTGATTATCTAGCAGATGACTTTCAACTTGGCTATCTACCAGCTCAAGCTGGTTACAAGGTTGTACTGTCTGATTATGTAGTTGAACATGTTTTGGCAACTAGTACGCTAGTTGATGCCATCCAGCGCCAGATCCGCTGGGCGCGTTGTATTCGCGTTTCTCGCCCTTGGAGTTATCTGGGATTGCTGTTTACCCACGGTACAGTTACTAGCTTATTGTTGTTCATTACTACCAGAGGTTCAATAGTCGGTTGGACTGGGTTAATGGTCACTTGGATGATGCGGTTGGTAATGGGCTGGGTGGTTGGGGTAAAAGTTCTCAATGATTCAGTTGCCAAAAAGTTCTTGTGGATCATTCCTTGGCGTGATTTAATTCATTTTGCTATATGGTGCTATGGCTTTGTGGACAGCACAATCGAGTGGCGGGGACAGCGCCTAAAGTTGCTCAAAGGCGGTAAGTTGGTGGCGATTGAGGAGGCAGGGGCAGAGGGGCAGGGGAATAAATACAGACGCGATTAATCGCGTCTTGACTTTTGTACAGACGCGATTAATCGCGTCTCTACTCTTAACAAATGACTAATGACTCAGGACGGGCTAAACCATAGCTATCCGCGCTTCAGTATTCCTCGCTCACTACTTTGGAGGTAAGACTACACTCCGCCCGATTGATATTCTGTTTCTAATTATTCTGCTCTCTGGTTTATATACATCTATCTTCAGTCAGGTAAAACGTTAAATATACATCTGATATGGTTGCTATTGATAGTAATTAATTGCAGTATTACTACAAATCTGTTGGTAAATTATTGGAGGTTTTTATGACTTCTACAAATATCAATTTTTCAGAACAAGGTATATCAAAATTCAAGAATTTGGATGTAGATGATCGCCTGGTTGTGTTGGCATTACTTTACAATGAAATTGCTGATGAAGTTCCAGCGATCGCACTTGAAGATGTGCCAAATGACAATACAGCAAATTTGGTTGCTCAAATTCAAAATCTACCCCAAGCAGAACAACTAAATGCTTTGCGTCAGTTGCTAAAAAATGAAGGAGGAGAAACGGCTATTCCTATTAAGGAATATGCTGCAATGAGCACTGACTGTAAATTGGCTTTTTGGTATCACTTAGCTCAAAATTTAGGAACTTCGATTATTGGCTTACCAGATGACTGTATACCATCCGAAAAAGCATCAGAAGTATTGGATTTACTCGAAACACCCAACCTTGAAGAAATAGTAACTTTCTTGAAGCAAGTAGTATAATTTGGATTTAAAAATAGTGCGTAGAACATAGTCACTAACCACATTTAATTTGTTTTGTCAACATTTAGCTCATGTGCGTCCAAGTTGCACATTGACTGCATATAGCGGTTCCCATTCAAATGCGGTACAACATGACATCGTCAGGTGTAGGGGCACGGCAGTGTCCATTGGTGTCAACTTAAATTGAAAGCTTAGTCTGATAGGCATTTCAAAGTTTTTCGATGTACCACCTAGATTTGAGATCCCCCCACTTTCCCCCTTTTTAAGGCTACGGTGTACACACAAGTCGGAAAAACCTGATCACCAAAGATTTGTAGTATTGCTATTTCGGCGAACTCATTTGCTATTTCGGCGAACTCATTTGCTATTTCGGCGAACTCATTTGCTATTTCGGCGAACTCATTTGCTATTTCGGCGAACTCATTTGCTATTTCGGCGAACGCATTTGCTATTTCGGCGAACGCATTTGCTATTTCGGCGAACGCATTTGCTATTTCGGCGAACGCATTTGCTATTTCGGTGAACGCATTTGCTATTTCGGTGAACGCATTTGCTATTTCGGTGAACGCATTTGTGTGTACACGTAGCTTTTTAAGGGGGAATAGAATCGAATGCTCCCTTTTAAAGGGGGTTGGGGGATCTGAAACTACGGGAAATTGAGTGTTTGAGCTGAAGTTGACACCAGTGGGCACTGCCGTGCCATTATGGGTATACCTCACTGTTATTAATCATTCGTCCGTAATGTTTCCACTATGGTTACAAGCAGGTTTTTGGGGTTTAGTTAGCGGTTCCGTAGTGGGCTACTATGCTAAAATTCCTCAACGAGCGATGTCTAGCGACAAGCCGCTTCTCTACGAGACGCTCCGCGAACGCGTCTACGCTGCAATTATGGCTTTTGGTACAGGTTGTGCTAATTTCGCCCCAGGGGGGCAGAAGGCAGAGTTTTTATGCCTGTTTACGAGCATTAAAGACTCGTTAACGGAGTTCAAAGGTGGATTCATCCAGTTCAAAGACTCATTGTCATATCCCAAAATAAAATATATTCTCTTCTACCCCTCTGCCTCCCCTGCCTCCTTCCCCCTCCCCTTCCACTATTCCAGAATTGCTTGATAACGACCCAGAGCAATTAGGGGAAAGTATTGTTGATACAAGTGATACTTGAGATAAAAATGTCCAGGGAAGCCCGTACCTGTAAAGTTTGCTTCGTACCAAGTACCATCTGGCTGTTGAGTTGCTAAAAGATAGCTAATTCCTTTCTCAATGGCGTCAATCGCTAATTTGCCTGTTGCTTCACCCGCTGCTATTAGCCCAATTAAAGCCCAAGCAGTTTGAGATGCGGTACTATCTCCTTTTCCTTTAAGGCTAGGATCGTCATAGCTGCGGCAAGTTTCGCCCCAACCACCATCTGGGTTTTGACATCCGACTAGCCAAGCTTCACCCCGTTTGATACTGAGTTGATGCCTTGGCGGATCAATTAAGGCTAGGGCTGACAGGACGCCACTAGTGCCGTAGATATAATTTACACCCCAGCGACCGAACCAACAGCCTTCAGTTTCTTGCTCATCCATGAGATAAGTCAGTGCTCGTTCCAGGTTGTGCATATCAATTGATAAGTCACAAACACCCAGCATTTCTAGAACTCTAGCGGTAACATCTGCGGTATTGGGATCAATCATGGCTTTCAAGTCTCCATAAGGGATGGAGTTAAGCCAATCTTGATCGTTGTCCAAATCAAAGGCAGCCCAACCACCTGGTTTACACTGCATGGATGCAATCCAATTTAAGCCACGGGCGATCGCAGTCTGCTTTAATTTTTCATTAGGGAGTTTCGCCATGTGTAGAGCCATCACCACAACAGCGGAATCATCTACATCTGGATAAAAGTTATTGTCAAACTCAAATGCCCAAGCTCCTGGTTTTCCCTGGTGATTTTTTACAGCCCAATCTCCGTAGTTCAGAATTTGCTTTTGTAGCAACCACTCTCCAGCCTGCACGACAGCTGGCTCATCTGGTGCAAAACCAGATTCTATAAGGGCACGCATCGCCCAAGCTGTATCCCAGACAGGTGAAATACAAGGCTGTACGCTGTAAATATCCTCTGTTTGCAAAGCAAAGTTATCAATTGCTTGCAAACCTCGTTCCACAATGGGGTCGTTCACGTCGTAACCGAGACACCGCAAAGCCAGCATTGAATTTAGCATAGCGGGAATAATCCCACCCCAGTCACCCGTGGCTTCTTGCCGTTCTAAAATCCATTTTTCGGCGGCTTTGATGCCCTCTTCGCGGAAGGGTACTAAATTGAGGCTTTCTGCTAGCTTGAACCCATCATCAAGGGTGAGGAATAAATCTGTCCAATCGCCACTGCGAGGTAGTTCCCAACGGACTTGCTCGACCCCTTCGACGTATAACTCATCTAGGTTGATAGTTGGGGCGGTGACAAAAACAGGTTTGCGATCGCAGACAATCAACAGCGGTACAGTACTGGAGCGGGCCCAACTAGACATTTCGTAGATATTGATAGGGAAAGCTGTGGGCAAAAGCATCACCCAAGGTGGTAGTGAGGGAATACCACGCCAGTTGTAACAGCCAAGTAAAGCGAGGTGTAACTTGGTAAAAATCCGAGTTTTGCTGATACCGCCCCGTTTAAGAATAAAGGCTCGCGCCTGAATCATTGCCGGATCACTTGCTGATACACCCAGCAACTTCAGCGCCATATAAGCCTCAACCGAAGTGCTCAGTTCTCCACCATCACCGTAGAAAAGCTCCCAGCCCCCATGCTGCCGTTGCTGAGAACGCAGATAAGTTTCAACTTTGTGTAATGGTCTTGTTTGGTCTGTCCCCCAAATTTTATGCAGGAGAACCACCTCAGCAGTAATCGTGACATTAGATTCTAACTCTGCCCACCAATAACCTGCAGGATTTTGAATCGAAAGCAGATATTTTTGGCTAGCTGCAATCGCCGTTGCGACTTGATTGACTATCACCCTGTCTTGTGTTTGCATCAAAAACTATTCAACCTCAACACTCAACATCTAGTTATGAACACGGCAGTACGGTGTATTGTGTCTGAGTCACTGAAAATTTGCAAGAGATCATGGCGGCAATTGTATTAGGGCTAATACTCTTATCCTTGACAATTTGGTTGGGATTACTGAGTTTTTGGGGGCAGTTTTGGCGAGCAGACCAGCAATTGGAAGTAGAGACGTTAGATACAACGTCTCTAGAATCGCTACCTGTAGTATGTGCGATCATGCCTGCCCGTAACGAAGCTGATTTAATCGCAACCACATTGCGATCGCTCCTCCTTCAAGATTATCCTGGTTCTTTGAACGTCTTTTTGGTAGACGATCGCAGCACAGACCGGACAGCAAATTTTGCTGAAGGGGTTGCCTACGCCTTAAATAAACCCCAGCAATTGCATATTATCTCTGGTGAATCATTACCTCCCGGTTGGTCGGGTAAACTTTGGGCTATTGAGCAAGGCATTCAGAAAGTAGAGACCGTAGATGTAACGTCTCTACAGAAACCCGACTATTTTTTACTCACCGATGCCGATATTGAACATGACGTTGGCAATCTTCGCCGATTGGTTGCCAAAGCTGTGCAGGAAGATTTAGACCTAGTTTCGGTGATGGTGCGACTTAGGTGTGAAGGCTTTTGGGAAAAACTTTTGATCCCGGCTTTCGTGTTTTTCTTCCAAAAACTCTATCCCTTCCGCTGGGTTAATAGCCCCAACAATCCAACCGCCGCCGCCGCTGGGGGCTGTATCCTAATTCGCCGAGAAGCTTTAGAGCAAATTGGCGGTATTCAAGCCATTCGCCAAACTTTAATCGACGATTGCGCCCTAGCTCGTGCTGTTAAAGAGAGGGGCAGACAAAATAATTCCTCCTCCCCTGCTCCCGGCCGCATTTGGCTCGGATTGAGTACCTTAACTCACAGCTTGCGCCCATATCCAACTTTGGGGACAATTTGGGATATGGTTGCTCGTACTGCTTACACACAACTGGATTATTCCCCATTGTTGCTACTGGGAACTTTGTTGGGAATGACGCTGATTTATCTGGTTGCGCCTGTGGGTGTCATTTTAGGTCTGATTTGGGGAAATTGGGCGATGTCTGACGACAAGACGCATTGCGTCTACGCATTTACGGGTTTATTGACATGGCTGCTAATGACTTTGGCTTATTTGCCTACGATTCGCTTCTATAAATGTCCTCTATGGTTAGCATTTTGCTTGCCTGCGATCGCTTTTCTTTATACCCTAATGACTCTAGACTCAGCCCTACGTCATTGGCAAGGGCGCGGCGGTGCTTGGAAAGGACGCGTTTATCCTAGATAAGTCGTTTACCCTGTTCTTTTGACTAGCAAAAGTGAGTAGCTCTGAAACCTCTTTACTCTACGAATTTTTGGCGCACTTGGCGTCTTGGCGGTTCGATAAATCAAGCTTTTTGGCAATTATTGCGTAAGTCCTGTATTTGTAATTAAGGGGAGAGAGAAAGATCAGAATAACGAACCGCCAAGGACGCCAAGGACGCTAAGAAGGAAGGAATAAGAGTTTTAAAGGGTTATTGGGTAAGTTTTATTTGAGTTCAATGAGTCTTTGAGCTTTATTAATGAATTAGCGTATTTAAAATTATTCAAGCTGATAGCCAGAAAACAGCAAATTTGTCACTTGCTCCAACATTTTTAGTCCTGTTAATGAACCTCGAATTAATCGAGTCGCGGCAATAGGTTGTCTAAGCAATGCCATCGCTAACGCTAATGGCTGAAGGGAACCATTGGGGTTGATTGCTGGTGTTAGGTCAGGGATATCATGCCCAGAGTCATCGCTGACTACTCGTAGCATTGCCACAGCTACCCCAGACGCGTTGAAAAACTCTAAAGCTGCAAATCCTTCCATGTCAACAACATCAGTACCTAAGGTCTCACCTAAATGAAGTTTTTCAGTCGCAGACCAAATGACGCGATCGCAACTCAAAGAATTGACTAAAGACACTTTATCTGATAAACGAGAATGCAGCTGGGTTGTGAAGATGCGATCGCATTCTCGAACTTGCTTCTGATAAACACAATTCTGATAAAGTACAATATCTCCAACTGCGTAGCGCTTGCTCAAGCTGCCACAAATACCCATGATTATGACTCTGGGTTGTAAATCATTCTGGAAGTATTTATCTGTTTGCAATTGCTCTAGGTATTTAGTTAAAGGTTTCATCCCAATGGGTATCGCTACCACGGTTGGCGTTGAGCTGTTGATCTGGCTTAAGCCGCGACACACAGCTTTGTACTCTGCTCCTTGAGGCACAAGAATCGTGTGGATAGGCAGTAAATTAATCATTAATCTATATTTGTAATCGTAAATATATGCAGGGGTAAGATTCTTGTCATTTGTTGCGATCGCCGTAAAGTTCATCTTGGGCAAAATGCGACCAACTAAATGTCAATTAAGAATTACGTTAGCGTTGGCGTAGCCTCTCGTAGAGAAGCGTTAGCGACGAAGGAGCGTCATTACAAATTACGAATTAGTCTAGTAGTCATTCAACACTTCCAGAAAGCAAGTGATTACTGTAGCATGGAACTGAATTATTAAAAAATTTGATACGCTATTACCTATAACTGCTGCCATAATCATCAATGCTGGTGAATTGGAATGAGAAATACAAAAGCTGACAGAATCAAACGGATTTGTCAGGTTTACCTCAACAACCTCAACATAGGCAAAGTAAAAATTCTGTGTTGGCTTTTGTCCTAATACCACAATTTGTCCCAGTATTTTGTTGAGTTTTTCTGGCAGATTAAATTTTTCTCTATATTATGATTATGGCAAAAAGTACTTTCATCAGAGACTTCAAGTGCTGCGATCGCAGCGTAGGATAAGAAATTTTTCCTTCCTTCTGCGTAATTCTTAAGATAGATTGAGCAATAGTTAAGTATTTAGAGGCGGAAGTTCATGGTCTCCGTTTCTGCCAAAAGATGGAACAATGTTTGAATTAACAAAGTTCTAACTAACCATCATTAATAATTGTGTCACCGCACGATGATTTTCCAAAATGGTAAAGCCTAATAGCTCAAAATCCGCACGAGAACGCTTCAATATTTCCAAATTGGCAATTGACTTTTCGTGGCTGACGGTGAGTTTTTGGATTGCCGTGACGGTAGCTGGGCTTTTGGCTTTCAGTTCCCTCAAGTATGCTTTGTTTCCAGATATTACTTTTCCAGTGGTGGTGGTAAATGCTACAGCCCCGCTGACAACTGCTCTGGATACAGAGGCTAAGCTCACCCAACCTATAGAGGAGCGTCTGCGCTCTTTGGAAGGACTTGAGGATATCCGCTCATCCACCTATCCTGGACAAACTGCCGTTAGCCTATCTTTTGTTGTGGGTACTAATCTAGAAACATCAACCCGCAACGTTGAAACTCAAATCAAACAGTTGACTCTGACTAAGGGAGCAACTTACAAAATTATTCCCTTGAACTTGAACGAGTCAGCTGCTATTAGCTATGCCATTGAGAGTCAGACGCGAAATCTCACGGATCTGACAAAGTTGGCAAATGCCCAAATAGTGAATGCGATCGCAAAATTGCCTGGAGTCCTCAAAGTCTCACTACTGGGCGCTCCTACCGCTCCTTCCTTGCAGCCAAGTAATGCTAATGTCCTCCAAGGCGGGGCGACATTAGTCCGTTTTAACGGCAAAGATGCTCTAGCATTTCAGGTGATTAAACGTGGTAATGCCAATACGTTAGAAGTGGTGAGTCGAGTTGAGCAAGAAGTCCAAAGGCTGCGGTCTTCGCTGAAGGATGTCACACTCACATTAGCTGCCACTCAAGCAGAATATATCCGTCACGCCACCCAGTCAACAATAGATGCGCTAATGGAAGCAATCTTGTTGTCCATCATTGTTATTTTTCCTTTTTTGTGGAGTTGGCGAGCCACTTTAATTTCTGCATTGGCCATTCCTACGTCTCTTTTGGCGACGTTTATCGTCATGGCGATTTACGGCTTTAACTTAGAAACAATCACATTATTGGCTTTAGCTTTAGTGATTGGTACTGTTATTGATGATGCAATCATCGATGTCGAAAACATCATGCGGCACATCCAAGATGGGGAAAGTCCTCGTCAAGCCGCTTTCTCAGCTACAGAAGAAATTGGCTTAACAGTTATTGCCACGACTGCTACAGCAGTAGCGGTTTTTTTACCCATTGGTTTAATGGGTGGAGTCATTGGACAATTCTTCAAGCCATTCGGGATCACTGTTTCAGCAGCCATGATTGCATCTACGCTGGTTGCACGGACTTTATCCCCAGTACTGGCTATCTATTGGTTGAAGCCTAGTGCTTCCAGTTCATCTCGCCGACAAGGTAACAAATGGGCGGTCTTTACCCAATATTATCGAGACTTGCTGCACTGGTCTTTGAAGCACCGAAAGATAGTTATCGGATTAGCCGTACTCAGTTTAATTGCGGGAATAGCACTAATTCCTTTAATTCCCAAAGGATTTATTCCCAAACTAGATCGCGGCGAGTTCAATATTACTTATACGGCTCCTTTACCGAATATTCCTGATTTAGCTGCTTTACAAAGGCAAGCAGCACAAGCAGCACAAGCAGGAATTTCTCCTGCTGCTGCCTCAATAGCTATTCCCAATCCCTTGAATGATTCTCTTGAGGTGGCGAAGAAACTAGAGGCGGTAGTTAGAAAATCTCCAGCTGTGGAAACGGTGTTTACTACTGTGGGTTCTCGTGAGGGTGAGCCAAATAAGGGCACGCTCTATGTGAAGCTGAAAGATGACCGCAACATCAAAACTGCGGAACTCCAAGACCAATTTCGTTCTTCTCTACCCAAGCTTGCTGGCGTGACTACCAGTGTCGAAGATATTCAGTTTGTCGATACCGGCGGTCAAAAACCTTTGCAAATATCATTACGGGGTAATGATCTCCAAGCTTTGAGCAAAGCCGCTACAGCAATTAAAGAGCGCCTCCAGAAAATCCCAGGATTTGCTGATGTCACAGTGACGGGTGAAACGAATCAACAAGGCACGGTTTTTCAGATTGAGCGCTTGAATAACCAGCGGGTAGCCTATATCGGTGCTAACCTCGGTCAGAATTTATCTTTGGGTGATGCCACTGACAAAGTGGTAGCTGAAGCTAACGCGGTGTTGCCCTCTGGTGTTTCCTTGGACTTAGGAGGGGATTCGGCCCGCTTGGGTGAGGTTTTTGGTAGTTTTGGTACTACTCTGGCTCTATCGGCGCTGTGCATTGTCGTAGTACTGATTTTACTATTTAAAAGCTGGGTAGACCCGGTGGTTATTGGCGTCTCTTTGCCTTTGGCATTGGTGGGGGCAATGCTAGCACTACTTGTTACCAAAAGCGACTTCGGCATGATCTCGCTCATTGGCTTTGTCTTTTTATTGGGACTAGCAAATAAAAATGCCATCTTGTTGGTGGATTACATCAATCAGCTGCGTAACTCTGGCTTAGATCGCACAGAAGCAATCCTGAAAGCTGGGCCAGTGCGCCTTAGACCAATCATGATGACCACAGCCTCGACTATTTTAGGGATGCTACCCATTGCCTTGGGTTTTGGTGCTGGTTCGGAATTGCGATCGCCTATGGCTGTAGCGATCGCCGGTGGGCTGGTAACTTCGACTATCCTCAGCTTAATTGTTGTCCCTGTGGTCTACGCCATTTTAGATGATTGGTTTCCCAGGTTTAAAAAGAGGAGCACCTCAGCTTCCCTCAATGACCGGGAAGCAGGGGAACAGGGAGGAAGTTGATGCAGGTTTTTGTCACGGGGGGTACAGGTTTTGTTGGTGCTCACTTAGTGCGGTTGTTACTGCAACAAGGATACACAGTCAAAGCGCTGGTACGCCCCAGCAGCAATCTAGATAATTTACGCTGTTTGGATGTGGAAATTGTCCAAGGCGATCTGAATGACCCAGAGCTGTGGCAACAGATGGTAGATTGCCAATACCTGTTTCATGTAGCGGCCCACTATTCTTTGTGGCAAACAGACCAGGAGTTACTCTACCGTCACAATGTTTTGGGTACGCGCAATGTACTAGCCGCAGCCCGTAAAGCTGAGATTGAGCGCACCGTTTATACCAGTTCCGTGGCAGCAATCGGCGTGGGTTCATCTGGTCAAATAGTAGATGAAACTTATCAGAGTCCGATAAATAAATTAGTCGGTGACTACAAGAAATCTAAATTTCTGGCTGAACAAGAAGCCATGCAAGCCGCTGCAACAGGTCAAGAAGTAGTTGTAGTCAATCCCAGTAGCCCAATTGGGGCATTAGATATTAAACCTACTCCAACAGGTGATATTATTCTGCGATTTTTGCGGCGACAAATGCCCGTATACTTAGATACTGGTCTGAATTTCATCGATGTGCGGGATGTGGCATGGGGACATTTACTAGCTTTGCAACGGGGAAAGCCAGGCGATCGCTATATCTTAGGTCATCAAAACCTGACACTCAAACAACTGTTAGAGGAACTCGCCGAGATTACAGGACTGAGCGCACCCCAACGAACTGTACCTGCTTGGTTGCCCCTCAGTGTTGCTTGGATTGATGAAAAAATTCTCGCACCGCTGGGAAAATCGCCTTCAGTGCCTCTAGATGGGGTTCGCATGGCTAAACAACCCATGTACTACGATGCCTCAAAAGCAGTACGAGAGTTAGGTTTACCTCAGTCTTCACTAAATGCAGCACTCAAAGAAGCCGTGTATTGGTTCATTTCTGGGGGATATGTCAAATGAGAAATGGGCAACAGTCAACAGTCAACAGTCAACAGTTAACAGTCAACAGTTAACAGTCAACAGTTAACAGTCAACAGTCAACAGTTAACAGTCAACCTCTTAACAGACAAAAGTGCAAATTAAATACACATCAGCATAACTGTGATGTTTCTATCTATATAAACAGGAGTGATAGCCATAATGGCGATTAATCTACAACAAGCTATGGATATTGGGAAGTATTTAGTTACTCAGCGTTTGAAAGGACGTAAACGCTTCCCCTTAGTATTAATGTTGGAACCGCTTTTTCGCTGCAACCTAGCCTGTACTGGTTGTGGTAAAATCCAGCATCCAGTAGACGTACTAAAGCAAAACCTTACCCCAGAACAGTGCTTTGCTGCTGTGGAAGAGTGCGGCGCACCTGTTGTATCAATTCCTGGGGGAGAGCCTCTGTTACATCCCCAGATTGATGAGATTGTACGGGGATTGGTTGAGCGCAAAAAATATGTTTACTTATGCACAAACGGTTTGTTGTTAGAAAAAAGCTTGGATAAGTTTCAACCTTCTCCTTACCTGACTTTCAGTGTGCATCTTGATGGAATGCGCGAGTGGCACGATCAATGTGTTGATCGCAAAGGCGTTTTTGATATTGCTGTCAAAGCTATTCGCGCCGCTAAAGCCAAAGGATTTCGTGTCGCTACAAACACCACCATCTTTGACGGTGCTGATCCTAAAGCAATGCAAGAATTCTTTGACTTCCTGGAAACACTAAATACTGATGGGATGATGATTTCTCCTGGCTACAGTTACGAGTGGGCACCAGATCAAGATCATTTTCTCCAACGAGAACAAACACGCGCCCTCTTTCGAGAAATTCTCGCTCCCTTGAAAACAGGTGAAAAAAACTGGAACTTCAATCACAATCCGCTGTTCCTAGATTTTCTCACTGGTGAAAAGGATTACGAATGCACCCCTTGGGGTAGCCCTAGCTATAGCGTTCTTGGTTGGCAAAAACCCTGTTATCTATTAAATGAAGGTCATTATGCCACCTTCAAAGAATTGCTAGGCGAAACTGACTGGAGTCAATACGGCCGTGCTAGTGGTAATCCTAAATGTGCCGATTGCATGGTTCACTGTGGCTACGAACCAACAGCAGCTATGGATGCAATGCAACCGCAAAATATGGCGCGTGCTCTTGGTAGTGTGTTTGGTAAGAATTAGAATGCTGAGTGCTGAGTGCAGTAGCGGGGCGTTTAGTCTGTGCTGAGTTAGGAGACAGGAGACGGGAGACAGTATTTATTTCTCCCTTGTCTTCCCCTGCTCCACGGCAGTTGCTACAACGGGGAGGCAGCCGCGTGGGCGGGTTTCCCGACTTGAGCGGACTGCCGTGGGAACCCCCGCAACCCACTGCCTCCCTTGCTCCCCCTGCCCATCTTCATAGGAGATAGTATGTCAAAGAATAACTCAGTGTTAGGAGCAAAACGGCGATCGCTATGGCAACTTGCTTTACAGGGAGTGCTGGATGGTGGGCCTTCTACTTGTCAATTTGCAATTACTAGCGTGTGCAATGCTCGTTGTGGGTTCTGTAATTTTGCAGTGGATAAAATGCCTCTGGATGAGCGGCATTCTGTAACCCTGGAACAAGCAAAACAAGCGGCAGAGATTCTCTATCGGAATGGGGTGTATTTTTTGATTTACGTGGGTGGCGAGCCAATGGCTCATCCCCATTTAAATGAGATGATTGCTCATGCATCTAGTATCGGCATGGCCCCTATGCTTGTGACTAACGGCTCCCTCCTTACACCAAAGCGGATTGATGAGTTGGCTGATGCTGGGTTAATGAGTGTGATTATTTCCATTGATGCGGCTGAGGTGGAAAAACATGAACAGAACCGTGGACTTAAAGGAGTGTGCGATCGCATCCGAGATGCTAATATTCATTTTCAGCGTCGCCATATCAGCACTACTGCCTCAGTCACTATGAGCCGACTGATTGACGATTACCATCAGTTACCACCATTCCTCAAATCGCTGGGTTTTGACAGCGTAACTTTCTCTTATCCACTCACCACCTTAGCATCATCCTATCTTGGTTACGCCGAGTCGAACTTGGTAGACTATACTGCCGAAGAGTTGGATGAGCGCTTCGATACTTTAAAGGCGCTCAAACAAGATTTTCCGGTTGTCAACCCTACAGCCTCTATTGAGGATATGCAACGCCATTTACGAGGTGAACCGGAGCAATTCGGCTGTCTTGGTGGCTGGAAGTTATTTTATCTGGACTGGCATCTTAACCTTTACCGTTGCCACAACTGGGATAAACCCATGTGCCACATTACCGAGTTTGACAGTTCGCAGCGGGTTCGTGATGGGTGTACCGCCTGTATGATTGACTGCTACCGCGACTCCAGCGTTATGCAGCATATCGGTGTTTCCGTCAGTGATGGTGTGCAGGCAGCAGCCAAGGGAAAATTTAAGCAAGCTTGGAAACACTGGTTTAACTACAATAACCTGGTTTCTCTCAAAGCTGTCTGGGAACAAGCAACTTGGTTACGTCGCCTCTAGTCGATTTTCCTTTGCAAACACACAATCTAAAAGGATGTTTATAAAGTCTGAGAATGTATAATTTTGTCATTCTAAGCCAAACCAAGTGGAGCGTACCCCTACAAGGAAACAAGGCGAACAATATGACAAAATACTATTTTTGGCAACTTGGTATTATTGGCATTATCTAGCTAAAAGTCGGCTTAAAGCTGTTATTTCAGGCTTTTTAGATTCAATACAATACAATACTTTTTGGTTAAAGGGGATGGGTTAAAAGGAAAAGAATTGAATTTATTGTTACTCTTTACCTCTTAACCTTTTCCCAGACTACAAGAGGGTTCTAAGCGATTATAAAAAAGCGTCGTTGACAGTCAACAGTCTTTCGTATTATCCCATACCCTTTTAGGGGGATGAGCTTAACTTAAAAGTATTGGCTCTTAATCTAGGCGCAACTTTTTCATCCATTTCTATTGTTTTAATTTTAACTTTTGGCTACGTATATCAGGAATCTAGAATACAAAATCCAGCAGCTTCTAAGTTGATAAACTACTAACTTCGGTAATGTCAGTTCTGATAGAGTAATGGGAATATCTAAAATTTGGAACTATCATCGAAAATAAACGGCAATTAGGGATAGCTTCATGAAAAAATTGATATGTAGCCCTCTTATGGCTTCCTTACTGATAGGAGTAACAAGTCAGTTAGCCATTACTCAGAGTCTAAGTAACCATTCTCGAATGGGGCTAGCTTCTTCAAGCCTGTTCACTGGATTAAATAAATATACCGATGTGAAGGTTTCTCAGAATACCCAACAAATTGATGAGAAAACAGCCCTAAATTTAGTCTGGAAGCTGCCACAAGTGCAACGCAAAGCACGAGATATTGAACGGCTTTCTAAGGGAACTATACGAGTTGCCGCAATGGTCGATAGTCATCCTAATCTAAATGAACCTTATTACAAAGTTCAAGTATTTGAAAAACATCCAGATGAAAATGTCACGATTTACTGGTTTCACGTTTTAAAGTCAAATGGGGCCATTGAGGTTCTAGATGTGGTAACTAATCAATATATATCCCTAGAAAAATGGAAGCCCGATTAATATCAAAACTTCTTAGTTTTCCTATGGTTGATAATGTAATTTTGCTAATTTACAGATTTATCAAATAAAATCAATGTCTGAACAAAAGCCCGTAAGTCCTTGGAAATACAAACCTTGGTGGTGTCAGCCCTGGTCTATAATTCTCACAAGTGTCGCGTTGATTAGTGGTAGTTGGTTACTATTTAAAGCTATCTGGTTGACAATTCTGGTCTCCATCCCTGTATTGACTTGGATGGGATTTTTTGTATTAGTCTGGCCGCAACTAATGATTCGCAGTGGTATTTTAGAATCGTATCAAAGTGATAATCCCCAATAGTAATTATGTCAGGTTGCTCTAATCCGCCGCAGGAACTCGATATTAAGATTTAGTTTATCTCCAAGCCACAGACAATGTTTCATGTGGTCTGCCACATCATCGCCCGTCTCAGGATGGATTAAAATATCCAACTCTTCACGATTAAGCATTAACCACGGGACAATCTGGCCAAACTCATTGGGTGAAAAGGCAACTTGATACATCGCTTTGGGATGTGGGCCAATAGGCAAGTCATGCCAACGTCCAAGCTTCACCTCAAACTTACTGCTTAATCCTTCACGTACACGCGCAGCTACATCACGACTCGTAGTATCGAAGTAGATATGAGCATGAAAACCATTAATCTCGATAGTATCTTCTTTCATAGCTTAAGGTGCTCTTTGAGAGTCTTAGAAGCATAATTTTATCAGGATCGATAAAATAACTTTCACTATTTGGTATTGTTAATTTGATACAGTAAAAATAAAGTTCTCATGAGTATATGGCTAAGCTAGTGGTTCTCAAAGTAAATGGTGATTTGAAACACCAAAAATTTTGTGTACCACTGAAAAATGGCTCAGATTTGGATTGCCTGGATATAAAAACCTCCAGTAACTTGCCTTTGGAAGCTAACTTAGCTAATTACTTAAATCACTGGTTAAACAAGTATCAGCTTGTAGCAATACTTACTGTATTAACTATATCAAGCACCAAGAAAATACTGTGAATGACTCGATTAATCAGCGAATTTTAGATTTTTGGCAAACAGCTAAGGTATTAAAGGTATTAAGCGATCGCCTCCTTTACTCCCTATACTCACAAAAATTTTGCAATATTAATAATACATTATGCAAAGAATTAAAATGCAACGACACGGTTCGAGTCTTAAATAGCACAGAGAATAATCTCATACATCCTTATCGTACCTGGCGACACCTAACTCAATATCATGAGCGATAAACACCTTAAAAAGCTTGCAGTGTCATGGGTGCAGCTAAGTATATTTATGTTGTTTAGCGGCATGAATTCTAGACCTCTCAAAGCGCAGGTTATTGATAACGTACAACCATCCCAACAACTACCACCGCCGCAAGATATCCAACCGCCTTCGCCTTCTCCGCTTCCCTCGCCTCAACTACCACAGCCACTACCCCCACCAGCAGAACTACTTCCCCCTTCTGGGCCAACCCCCACACCAGAAGAATCACTTCCGAGTAAAATTCCTCTAACTATTACTGTTGAACGGTTTGAAGTAGTTGGTAGCACAGTATTTAGTCCTGAAGAGTTAGCCCAAGCTACTATTGAATTTACCAAACGACCGATTTCACTGGCGCAATTGTATCAAGCTCGTTCTAAAATTACCGAACTATACATTAACAAAGGTTATATTACTTCTGGTGCTTACATCCCACCTCAAACAATCCAATCTGGTGTCATCAAAATTCAGGTGGTCGAAGGTAAATTAGAGGAAATCGAGGTAACTGGTAATCAAAGACTGAACTCTAATTATGTTCGTAGCCGTATAGCAATAGCGACATCACCACCGCTGAATCGGCAAAGGCTTTTGGAAGCACTGCAACTGTTGCAACTCAATCCTTTGATTCAAAACTTGTCTGCGGAACTGTCAGCGGGGTCACGTCTTGGTACAAGTGTGCTACAAGTGCAGATTAAGGAAGCAAAAACCTTTAATACTCAAATAGTTCTTGATAATGGGCGATCGCCTAGTGTTGGCAGCTTCCGGCGGCGAGTGCAACTGGGTGAAGCGAACTTACTCGGACTAGGAGATGGTCTGAATTTAGCTTACACCAATACCGATGGTAGTAATTCATTTGATGCTAGCTATGCATTGCCTCTAAATGCCAATAACGGTACACTTACTTTCAACTATGGCACTGCATCCAGCGATGTTATTGAACGCCCTTTCAACACCCTAGATATCCAATCAGCTTCTCGCTACTACGAATTGACATTTCGTCAGCCAGTAATTCAAACTCCCACACAAGAATTAGCCCTTGGGTTGACAGCCTCCCGACGGGAAAGTGAAATATCTTCTCTGCTGTTCCAAGAAGAATATGGACTTCCCCCGAATGAACTGTCGCCAGGAGCAGATGAACGAGGACGCACCAGGGTATCTGCGTTGCGATTTTTTCAAGAATGGACAAGTCGCAATAACCGTGAAGTTATCGCTTTACGTTCTCAATTCAATTTGGGCATCGGTGCGTTAAATGCCACGATTAATCAAGATCCTCCCGATAGTCGTTTTTTTGCTTGGCAAGGTCAAGCGCAGTGGGCACGTCTTTTAGCTCCCGAAACCTTACTGTTACTCCGTTTAAACACGCAACTAGCATCAAGAGCGCTTCTGCCTTTAGAGCAATTTGGCTTAGGTGGTCAAGATAATGTTCGGGGCTATCGTCAAGATTTTCTATTGACAGATAATGGTACTTTTGCTTCTGCTGAAGTGCAAATCCCCATACTCCGTTTACCTCAAACAGATAGCACGTTACAGGTCATTCCCTTTGCTGATTTCGGTGTCGCCTGGAATAATTCGGGTAGAGACGCTCCTAATCCTAATACTTTAGCTTCCGTTGGGTTGGGGTTACGCTGGAGACAAGGCGATCGCTTCAGCGCTCGTCTTGATTGGGGAATTCCTTTAGTCTCTGTTGACTCAAATGAAAGAACATGGCAAGAAAACGGGCTGTATTTTTATTTACTGTATAATCCTTTTTAAAGTGTAATATTGATGTCAATCGCCTCTGCAAGAGAGAAAATAGATGATACACACTATCCTATTAGAACCACTATCGGCAGACCAATTGTTAATTAATACTTTTATTTAGTTTATACAAAGCTAACCAAGACAAAACAGTATACCTCGTGTAGATCACGGTTTGTCAGAAGGTCATGCACAATTACAAGTAGTCGAAGTGCGATTACGAGTGGTTAGCTCCCCGACTTCTTCAAGAAGTCGGGGAGCTAACTAACAGCCTCTCAAAATTTGGCATCACCAAATTCATTCCAGAATCCGAAAGCATTAAGTCGTTTCGTTCTGGATATTTTAAGGCTACCTGCAAGGAGGAGAAAAAAAGAACATGTCCAAATTCGATAGATTTCAACCCCCTGTTTTTGAGCAAGTTGAAGAAGAACGCCTGCATCGCAAACAACGTCTAGCCGCTGCCTTTCGCCTATTTGGCCGGCTTGGATTTAGTGAAGAGGTAGCAGGTCATATTACAGTTCGTGATCCGGAGTTTACAGACCATTTTTGGGTAAATCCGTTCGGGAAGTACTTCGGGGATATCCGTGTTTCTGACCTGCTTTTAGTTGATAAAGAAGGTGAAGTTGTTAAAGGTGATGCTCTGATAAATCAAGCTGCTTTCGCTATTCATTCCCAGATTCATCAGGCTCGACGGGATATTATCGCCGCTGCACATGCCCATTCAATTTATGGTAAAGCCTGGTCTAGCTTGGGTCGCCTGCTCGATCCGCTCACACAAGACTCCTGTGCTTTTTACGAAGACCATGCGTTGTTTCATGATTGTACAGATGTTGTGTTAGATACTTGCGAGGGTAGGCGAATTGCTGAAGCCTTGAGCCAGAATAAAGCAATAATCCTGCGTAACCACGGCATTCTGACTGTGGGACATACAGTGGACGAAGCTGCTTGGTGGTACATTAGCCTTGAGCAATCGTGTCAAGCGCAACTGCTAGCAGAAGCCGCGGGTAGACCCAGTGTGATCAAACATGAAACAGCTCGTTTAACACACAGCCAAGTAGGAGCGCCTTCAGGTGGGTGGTTCTGTTTCCAGCCACTTTATAACAGGATTGTGCGCGAAGAACCAGATTTACTTGAGTAGTATTGTTAGCGAAACCTATAAATTAGCAGATTAAAATTAGGCGATCGCTCACTATAAAAATGTGATCAAAGCCTTCGATTATTGCGTCAAGTTTAAATTGATAGATCAGCAAGTTCGTAGTAAGGGCTTTAGTCCTTGATTTTTAAGCACTAAAGTGCTTACTACAAACTCTCAAAATCACACAGTGGCTTGGCTATACGTATAAAACCTGCCTAGGCATCAAACCATCCCGTTGCATTTCCCAAGCAATGGTTGTATGGATAATCTTGTCTAAATCATTGTGTTTTGCTTGCCAACCGAGTACCTTGCGAATTTTATCAGCACAAGCCACAACACAGGCAGGATCACCTGGACGACGTGGTGCAGAAACAACAGGAAAATCAACCCCAGAAACAGCTTTGACTCTTTCAATCACTTGCCGCACGCTGTATCCTTGTCCGTAACCGCAGTTCAAAATTTGGCTTTCTCCTCCTTCCTCCAGATAATATAAAGCATCTAAGTGAGCAGTCGCTAGATCCTCAACATGGATATAGTCACGAATTCCAGTTCCATCTGGTGTGGAAAAATCACTGCCATAAATTCGGACTTCTGGCTTGCGCTTAAGTGCTGCATCACAAGCAACCTTGATCAGATGAGTTGCGTTAGGTGACATTGGCCCCAATCGTCCACCAGGCTCAGCACCCGCTACATTGAAATAACGTAAAATTACGTAGCGCAAGGAAGAGGAGATGCCATAGTCTCGAATCAACCATTCGCTCATGAGCTTTGAGCGTCCGTAAGGGTTAATAGGCTGTGTTGGATTAGACTCTGTAACTGGACTAGCGTCTGATTCTCCATAAACTGCTGCTGTACTGGAAAAAATAAATTGATTGACACCCATGACACTACAGCAACGCAGCAAGTTGAGAGTATTGCGGGTGTTATTAGCGTAATAGTCTAGAGGATAGATAACTGATTCTGGAACAACCAGACTAGCTGCAAAGTGCAGCACTGCACTAAATTCATGCTTGGCAAAGACTTGATAAAGACGCTCACTGTCTGCTAAATCACCGATGACCAGCTTCCCATGTAGTACAGATGTTGATGAGCCTGTAGAACAATTGTCATAAACTACGACATCGTAGCCAGCTGCTCCTAGCTGACGCACTACATGAGAACCGATATAACCTGCACCACCAGTTACTAAAACTGTATTTTTCATCTACCTCTGTGTACCTTTATCTACCTTTACCTAACAAAACAACTCGAATGGTTTTGAAGGCGATCGCCAAATCTAACCAGAAGGAATAATTCTTGATGTAATAAAGGTCGTAAGCTAGCTTTTCGTAAGCATCCTCAACAGATGCTCCGTAGGGATACATCACCTGGGCCCAACCAGTAATTCCCGGTTTCACTAGATAACGCACTTCATAATAGGGAATCACTTCTTTGAGCTTGACATCAAATTCTGGTCGTTCTGGACGTGGGCCAATCAAACTCATCTCACCACACAGCACATTCCATATCTGTGGTAGTTCATCAATTCGCAACAAGCGTAGCCAACGTCCTACTCTGGTGATGCGGGGGTCATGTTTGTTTGCCCACTGTGCGCCTCGCTTTTCTGCATCCTGATACATGGAGCGGAATTTGTAAACTCTAAATGTCTTGCCGTACAATCCGTTTCGTAGCTGACTGTAGAAGATAGAACCGGGACTATCTAACTTGATGGCTAAAGCTACAAGCAGCATGAGTGGGAATAAAAATACAAGTAATATCCCGGCGGAAATCAAGTCTACAAAACGCTTCAGCTTCATATTCAAGTAGCCAGGCGTCAAGTTAAAACCGGCACTAAAAGCCAACCATTTATCCTGTAGCAGAGATGAAGGAAGTTTGTGCCACAAGGTTTCATAAAAATCTGGCAGCCAATAAATTGGTATACCTCGCAATCGCATTTGCATTAATTGCTGCATCTGCTGTTTAGAAAACTCGATTGGGGTTGCAACTATCACCGCAGACCAAGACTGTAGACTCCAACTATGCAAGTTGTTTAAGGAGCCTACACAATTTAGATTGATATTCGTATCTGCGTCAGGAGTTGTGTCTTGACTTTCAGCTAGTACAAATAGCTCTCCCAATGAATTTTGCTCTAGTAGGTGTTTTGCAAATTTGATTGCGCTTTCATCTGCACCCAGCATTAACAGACGACTTTGCTGAGCACGCGATCGCACCCATTTCACCGCTAGTAGCCGTAAAGCTATTGCCCAGATTGTGAATATCGCCAAGCTTGGAAGTAAAATACCCCGCCCCACAAGAATATGATCTCTCCAAGCCCCAGACAGATAAATCAATGCAGAAGTCAAGATACTAACGCCTACACTGCTAATCAAGATTCGGGATGGTGTCCGCAAGCCTGCAATTTGCGTATCTGGATGGTAAGCGTCTGCCAAATAAAGCCCTACTAGAACCAATAAGACAAAACTATAAACAAGTGGGTCAAACTCATTTAATGATTGACCTAAACGCAACCAGAGAGCAATTTTTAAACAAATGAATAAGCCAAATGTGTCTCCTAACAAAAGTAATATGGTTAGATTACGCACTCTACCCGGCAACTTAATCTTTGCCGGGGAACTAATGTAACTCGTAAGGCTCATTGATTTATCTTGCTATTCAGCTTTTGACATTACATTTGCTTGATTTAAGCTGTTTTTGCATTATATCTGCTTGATATAAGCCGCTTAATTATCTCAAATCAGTAACACTGAACTCTAGCCTCTTCGTATCAATGTAAACTAAGATTTTCTCAAATCTTGGTCTGCTGGATCTCTAAACTCTTGGAACTTAAGAGTTGTTTATGTACAATTGAAGTTTTGTTTTTTCAACTAGAATTTACTTGAAAAAATAAAGACAATTTTGCTAATGCTAATATTTAAGGTTTTTTACACAATTGTTATGTGGTTCATTTAATTTTTGTAATGACTAAATAATAAATGATTGTCAAAACTTTAATTGTGAAGATTATGTAAACCTATTGATTAACTATTATACAAATGATGAGTTTGCAACAATAAAAACTAGTATATATTTTATACTTAGTGCTAAGGATTTTCATGGATTTATATGATCCAATACTCAGTCTGTAAACTGAAGATAGTAGGAATAGAAAGAGTCAAAATATAGACAAATCAAAAAATTTTAAACACTATAGTTAAAATTTTAATGGTTAGTATTTTTAAAAACAGCTAATAATTAAAGTACTTTTTTATACTTAAAGTTTTTTGGAAATTTAGACTTTTTGCAAGAAAATATATAAAGATAGATTAAAGTTTTAGTAAAGAATATTCAAAACTATTAACCAAAAGGTGAGTTTTTTGTCATAAGAAGTATATGTTGACTGTAAGCTATGTACTTTTTTCTGAATGCATGTTAGGATTAATCCTAAAATTAACTTTTGTAAAAAAATAAAAATAAAAATACCAAATTAGCTACATTTCGGATGATAATTTTTTTGTAATACAATTTACATTGTGATTACAAAGTAAAAGTAATTGTAATAAAATCAAAAATTTTAGCCCCATTATAAATGGAGTAAAAAGGCATATTGAAAAGCATGTATAAGTTTAGAAAATAAAATTCAATTAATAGTGCGTTCTGAGTAGAGCGAAAAACCTTATCTCTATTTATCTAAATTGATTGAGATGCTTTGGAGTGCTTTTACTCCTTTCGGCATGAAAATTTTTGACTTTTTAGACATCCTTTAATTCAGATCAATTTTGCTTTGCAACAATATGTCATGCCATCTAACCAAGAAGAACAAAACTCCTTTGATTTACAACAGTACTTACTAATTTTAAAAAAGCGTTGGTTAGTAATAGCAGCTGTAACAGGTTGTGTATTCGGACTATCAGCTTTGGCTGCATTCAGACAAAAACCCATTTATGAAGCGGAAGGCAAACTAGTTTTCAATAAGACTGATCGCGTCTCATCGCTGACAAGTCCGATAGAACAACTTGGAGAGTTAAACAGTTTAACTGAACTGGGCAATCCACTAGATACAGAGGCAGAGATAATTCGCTCTAACCCCGTAGTTGCAAAAACCATTGCCAACCTCAACCTGAGAGATCAACAAGGTAAACCCCTAGAAATAGATCAGTTTCTCAAAAAACTTAAAGTTAAGAGTATCCGGGGTACGGATATTTTGGCCATTTCCTACAACAGTAGTAATCCACAAGAAGCCGCAGCCGTTGTAAATTCGTTGATGAGATACTACCTAGAGAATAATATTCACATCAATCAAGTAGAAGCGACGGCAGCAAAGAACTTTTTGAGCAAGCAATTGCCAGAAGTTGAAGTCAGGGTAGTAAGAGCAGAGACAGCTTTACGTCGGTTTAAAGAAGAAAACAGAGTAGTTGCTTTGGAGCAAGAAGCGGCCACAGGCGTGGAAAAACTCGGTGATTTATCAGAGCAAATTACCCAAGCTCAGGCAAATTTAGTAGATGTTGAGACTCGCTTAAAACTTCTGCAACGTCAGCTGAAATTGAATTCGCAGCAGGCTATAGATATAGGCAACTTAAGTCAATCAAGAGGTGTGCAGCAGGTGCTAACAGAATACCAGCAGGTACAGAATGAGTTAGCTGTGGCACAGACTCGTTATACCAACCAACATCCGACGATCGCTAATTTGACAACCAAACGAGCAGCCCTCAGAAAGCAGCTAGGCATACGAGTTTCTCAAAATCTGGATGAAAAGCTATCTGTATCAGAACAGAGTTTACAGATAGGAGGACTCAAACAGAACCTCGTTGCACAGTTAGTGCAATCGAATGTCGAAAGATCAGCTTTAGCTAATCGAGTTATGCTCTTAAAGAATGCCTACGCATCCTCCCAAAAACGGTTGAGTGTCTTACCCCAACTGCAACAAAAGCAGCAACAGCTAGAGCGACAGGTGCAAGTAGCGCAATCAACTTATGAAGAACTACTGAAGCGATTGCAAGAAGTAGAGGTAGTAAATCAGGATGTTGGTAATGCCAGAGTAGTTTCTGCTGCTTCACTTCCCAATAAGGATATTTCTCCCCGCATTTACCTGAAGTTAGCAGTCGGTGGATTGTTAGGAATAATGTTGGGAGTGGGAACGGCTCTTTTGTTGGAAGCTTTGGATAAATCTCTAAATACTGTCAAGCAAGCTAAGCACTTACTAGGCTATCGTTTGCTAGGTACAATTCCTCACTTAAGTCAAACTAGTAGTCTACCAATTCCAAATTGCTGGGTAAGGGTTGGGGAAAGGTTAAAGGGGAAAGGGCAACACCTTTTTCCTTTACCCCTTTACCCCGCCAAGTTCCCTTGGCAAACTACTAAGGGGGGTAGTGGGGAAGGCTTAGCGCCATTACCTGTAAGAGATAATCCTAAATCGGCAATAAGTTCAGCCTTTGAAATGCTTCAGATGAACTTGAATTTCACCCTCTTTGATAAACCGCTGCAAGTGGTTGCTGTGGTTAGTTCAACTCCAGGCGAGGGTAGGTCATTTGTTGCAGCTAATTTAGCGATCGCCAAAGCACACATGGGGCGTCGAGTCCTGTTGATGGATGCAGATATGCGTCACTCTTGTCAACAGGAGATTTGGAATTTACCCAACTCCAGCGGACTAAGTGACGTTTTAGTAGGTAAAGGAGATTTTTCCCATACTGTTCAACAAGTACTAGTTAATTTGGATGTTCTAACTGTGGGAACAATTCCATCTCACCCAGCTGCATTGCTTGACTCGCAACGCATGGCTTTATTAATCCAAGAGGCTGCTAAAAAATACGATTTTGTAATTATCGACACTCCAGCTTTAAGTTTATTTGCTGATGCTTTAATGTTAAGTCAGCTGGCAGATGGGATATTACTGGTTGTGCGTCCTGGTCTATTTAACTCTGCTACAGCTACCGCCACCAAGACATTACTAGAGCAATCTACTCAACATGTATTGGGAATGGTAATTAATGGAGTTACGTTTAGTACTCAATATCCTGATTACTATGCAGATAAACACTATGGAGTAAAAGAAACAGCTAAAGAGGCTGAACTCTGCAACATGCGTTTTTCCAAATCCTCTTCAGACAGCACTGTGAGCACTGAATTATGACACTCAAGTCTGTACAAAATTCTCAACCGCTTAGTCTACGCCGCAATTTCTATTGGACATTTGCGGGAAATATGATTTACGCAGGTTGTCAATGGGGAATGTTGGTGGTGCTTGCCAAATTAGGAACTCCAGAGATGGTAGGACGGTTTACGTTGGGGTTAGCAGTTACCGCACCGATTATCCTATTTTCAAATCTCAATTTACGGGCAGTTCAAGCAACGGATGCTAAACAGCAATATCGTTTTGGAGACTACTTATTATTGAGATTGATAACAATTGTACTAGCTGTTGTAGTTATTGTCGGGCTAACTTTTGTGGGGGGTTATCGTGGGGAAACAGCCTTAGTAATTTTGGTGATCGGACTAGCAAAGGGTATTGAATCTATTAGTGATGTTTTTTATGGTTTATTACAGCAGCGCGAGCGCATGGATAGAATTGCCAAGTCCATGATTTTTAAAGGTTTGTTGTCATTGATTGCTTTGGGAGGTGCAGTTTTTATCACAAAAAGTGTTGCATGGGGAACAGTCGGTTTAGCATTTGTATGGTTATTTATTTTGATTGTTTATGATATTCCCATTAGTGTTAAATTGATTGGTGTTAATAGTTTACAAGCTTGTTTGACTCTAGTTAGAGAATTTTTCAAAATGCCAATTGGGCGATCGCCTCGGCAAATTGATACTAAAACCCTCAAAGAATTGCTATGGCTGACGCTACCTCTGGGTTTTGTCATGATGCTAATTTCGCTCCAAACTAATATTCCTCGTTATTTTATCGAGCGCTTCTTAGGAGAACGGGAGTTAGGAATTTTTGCAGCGATAGCTTATTTACAATTAGTAGGAATAACTGTCGTATTGGCACTAGGACAATCAGCAACTCCCCGATTAGCAAAGTATTATGCATCAGGCGATCGCTCTTTATTTAAAAATCTGCTACTCAAACTCATTGGTGTAGGAGTGATACTTGGCGCTGTAGGTGTACTGTTAGCTTTGGTTGTCGGTCAAGAGATTCTTACTATTCTATATAAACCTGAATATGCTCGGTACTCCAGCCTGTTTGTTGGGGTGATGATTGCAGCTGGAATTGGATATATAGGAAGCTACTTAAACTTTGGAATTACTGCAACTAGGGCATTTGAGCGTTTTACCATCCCTTATCTGCTACTAACACTACTCACAGTTGCAACATCATGGTTACTTATCCCAAATTTTGGTTTAGTTGGTGCTGTATGGACTTTGTGCATTATTAGCATCGCAGGCTGTTTAACATCAACTTTTATCTTAATAAAAATACGATAATTTCGGTTAAACTATACATAAAAAATTTTCAATCATCACATATTTGCTGTTGAACTTAATAAGTAAAGTCAGGAAAAACAATGCCTAAATGTTCAGAATGTCGAATGTTAACTATCAATAAGTGTTCAGCTTATGCCAAAGCTCAGGAAATTTTGGGAAGAGAGCTTCCCCCACCCCCCGTGGGAGCGTGCGAAGTTCCTATTGTAGAAAATTACCTACAATTAATTAAAGAAGGAATGACAGTTTTAGAAATTGGCTGTGGAACTTGGGATTTAATCAAAAATCACTGTGAACGTATCGGAGCGCGTTATGAGGGAATCGATACAGAGACAGAATATTTTGGCAAAAAGACAATAGCTACTCGTTTAGAAAATTTAGCAGATTTGTCCTTTCCAGATGAATCGTTTGATGTCGTAATTGGCAATCAAACAATGGAACACTGGGCAGAAAATGGCTGTTCACTTGAATGGGGGCTTTATCAGTGTTTTCGAGTTTGTAAGCCAGGTGGACGAGTTTTAATGAATGTTCCAATTCATTTTCATGGAACACGTACATTTATGCTTGGGGAAATTGATATTATCAAACAATTATTTGCCTCATTTTCAGGGAAAGTATTGTTTGAAAAATGGGGACATCCGTCCGAGCCTTTGCCTGAGTTATTTTCCTATCCTGGTTACTGGATATTACACAATTGCCCAGCTTATGTATTAGATATTCAAGCTTTTAAAGATAGACCTTTGCCAGAAGATTTTAACAATAGTCGTGCAACTTCTGGACGACTTGCTCAAATACAAAACTATCCTCTTTCGTACAACATATACCGGATTTTGCGAAAGACTGGCTTATTCTCAAACGTTTAAATTTTTTAATGCATAAATAATTAGGTGAAACTCAAATGACTGTTAAGCGCATCCTCCATGTTGTTGGTTGCATGGATCGAGGAGGAATTGAAACGTGGTTAATGCATGTTTTGCGAAACTGCGATCGCCAACGTTTTCAAATGGATTTTTTAGTTGAAACTACAAAAAAAAGTGCATACGACGATGAGATCCTAGCTTATGGGAGTAAAATTATTCCCTGCCTACATCCATCTAAACCATTGCAGTACACTTATAACTTTAAGCGACTGTATCGTGAACATGGGCCTTACGATATTATTCACAGTCATATTCACAACTATAGTGGTTATGTCCTGCGATTAGCCAAACAAGTTGGTATTCCGATCCGCATTGCCCATAGTCACAACGACACTTCAGCAATTGACGCAAAAGCCAGATTATCTCGGCGTTTATATTTAGGTTTGACAAACCATTGGATAAAACAATATGCAACTGCGGGATTAGCTTGTTCGAGTGCTGCTGCTGCTGCACTTTATGGCTCAAAATGGAAAGAAGATTGTCGCTGGCAGCTGCTTTATTACGGGATTGATCTTTCTGTTTTTGACTTTGAAAATGAGCCAAATGTCAGGCGATCGCAGTTTAACATCCCAACAGATGCTTTAGTAATTGGTCATGTTGGTAGATTCGATCCACAAAAAAATCACGATTTTCTGATCGACATTGCAGCTGAAGTTATTAAACGCGAACCCAAAGCATATTTTTTGCTAATTGGAGATGGGCCCCTGCGTTCTAATGTGGAGAAAAAAGTACAGCAATTAGGATTAAGTCAGCAAATTATTTTTGCAGGGTTGCGTTCAGATGTGCCGCAGCTAATGAAAACTGTAATTGATGTATTTCTTCTACCATCACTTCATGAAGGCTTACCTTTAGTATTACTTGAAGCACAGTCAGCAGGACTTCCCTGTATTTTTTCTGATACAGTTACCGAGGAAGCAAACATAGTCAAGACTTTAATGCAGAGAGTTTCTTTATCTCAATCTGCTGATAAATGGGCTGAGATAATCCTTACCGCTAACCATACAAAGCCAAAAATTACTCCAAAAGAATCTTTAGCTTTAGTCAAACAAAGTACTTTTAATATTTACATAAGTGTTCAAGAATTACAACATTTATATACTCTCAGCTCTCCTAGTCAGAAAGTAGCAAAAGTATAAGTTAAGTAGTAAAAATTAGCATCATCAATTTATTTTGCAGAACTTGAATACATCTTCAAATATTAGCCAAAAGAAAATTAAACAACCGAACAACGTTACAGTCATATCAACTTTGTCGGTGAAAAATACCCGATGGCAATTTATTGCCCTGTGCTCATATTTGCTATCTCAAATTTTTACAATTCCGATTTTAGCTATTGGTTCTTGGGCAACTTGGCTTACTCTTCCAGATTTAGCAACAGTTTTGCTTGTTTTGACATTTATACTAAATTATCAGCACAAAAAATTAGCAGCAGTATCTAGTGCAAATAAAAAAATATTTGTCGTACTAATACTTGTATTGTTATGCTGCATAATGTCATATTTAATTTATTTTAGCAATTTGATAGATCTAAATGCTAACGGTGTCAGACTTGGCATTTATCAAATTTATCGCTTAATTGAATTCTTATGCGTATTTGCGGTAACAGCACAGATTCCTTTAACTCCCAAAAGAATCGATGTTTTAAAGCAAATTACTAACTTTGTCTTAATATTTGTTTGCTTATCAATTATATTGACCTTTTTTGCGATCGTTCCTCTAGGTGCGCTGACAGCACATTTACCCCAAGGTAAGGATATTGCTGGTGCTTGGAGCGAGTATGCACGGCTAGGAAAAATTGGCGGAAGAGGCTGGGGAACTATTAGTTACAATCACGGTTGTGTAGCAGCGCATGTAACTATGATTACGGCTTTAAGAATACATTTAGGACTTGGTAAACAAGTAACAATTGACTTATTACTATTATTTTTATCACTAATTGCTTGTTTTATTACTGAATCACGTACAGGATTTTTAGGAATACTGCTTTTTGTAATAGTATACATGTTAACAAAGCCAAGGAATATAGTAAGAGCTATTACTTTAGCCGCTTTATTATTCGCTATTATTGCTTTGACAAGTTTAAGTAATTTAGATTCAGTGAATTTAGTTTCAGTTCAAGGATCAGTATTAGAACGACAAACAACTTTATTGGATGCAGGTAACGCCGAAAACTTGAGCGGTAGAGATAATATTTGGGAAGAAAAAATCAAATTTTTAAATCAAGAACCTTGGCGATGGATAGTTGGTACAGGTTTCGGTTCAGCCTGGGATCATGGTGTAGATAGTGGCAGTGCTCATCTACTTTTTCTCCATATAATTTTAGAAAATGGCATTGTAGGATTGTTAATTTTTGCTGTTTTGTCTTACAAAATGCTCTATTTATTGTATCAAAATGAATTATATATAAAACCTATATTTTGGGTAACAATAACCTTTTTAATTACCTCATTTACTCAAGAAATATTTTATCCAATCCCGGCAATGGGAAGCTTTATTGGTTTTTATTTATGCTCTGTTGCCATAGCACTTCGCAAAGATATCAAAGTAATTAAGTAAATTAAGACATATATAAAATTATTTGGAAAACTTAAAGTATGAAAATCATCAATAATAAAAAGACCAATTTATTTTTAATATTTATCAGTACTTTACTGGTTGCGATCGCCTGCTTCTATTTTGTTCAAAGCAAGAATGACATACAAGATATTGGTTACACATCCAATAGTAATAATATTTTATCAAACAGCAAACCATTTTTCCCATTTGGTTTATATTATGTTGATTACAATGTTCCCAAAAATATTAAAGCTAAATTAAAAATAAAAGCTTTAAATGATATGGCTCATGCTGGATTCAATATAATTCACACATCTAATAGTGAAAAACTAGATGATGATAGAATCATGTTAGACCAAGCTAAAAAACTAGGAGTTCATGTCATCATAGAGGGGCCTGCTGAAATTGAGGTAATGAACGCATTCAAAACTAAATCTGCACTGCTTGGTTGGAATATTGCTGATGATGCTAATTCCAGATATAAACGTGATACAGTATTAAATAGACATAATCAAGTCAAAAAAATTAATCCTAATTACTTGACATACATTAGTATGTTTTCTTTAAAGCCAGAAGTAATTATGCGTTTCTTACATACTTCTGACTTAATAGGTTTTCAAAGTTATCCTATTTCTGATAGACCTTTGGATTCAACTTTTGATGATATGAAATTTCTTGTTAATATTTCAAAAAAATATAATGCTGCTCCAGCTATAGCTAATTTACAAACTTTTAAATGGAATGAGCCTGATAGTATTGGCAATCCACAGCGAAAACCAAGATTTAGCGAAATTCGTAATATGACCTATCAAGCACTGCTGGGTGGCGTTAAAGGAATTATTTACTTCAGCTACCTTTATGAAAATTGGTATTTGCCAGAACACCAAGAATTATGGAAAGGTTTGAAATCTTTGGTTCCTGAAATCAATGTTATTAGCCCAATATTACTGAATGGAAGTTTAAATAATATTGATGCAGGATTAAAAAATATATTAGCTGGAATTTGGATAAATCAAAACCAAACTTTAGCCGTTATTATTAACACTTCTTATACTAATACAACAGAGATTGCAATTAAAGTTCCTGCAAATCTCAAGCAAGCAAAATCTATATTTGCAAATCGTGCTTCAGGTTTGGCTATTAGAGGTAATAAGCTTTCTGGCTTAATTAAACCTCTAGATGTTCATGTCTACAGTTTAAGCTAGGAGGTTATTAATGAACGTTGTTGTATCAATTGACCATCGTTATTTTGGTACACCTGATGGTGCTGTTTGGACTTCAACAAATTGTGGATATCCATTCTGGTTGCGTTACTTAGAAGTATTCGATAGTGTACGTATTGTGGCACGAGTACGTTTAGTTACCTCAGTACCAGACCATTGGCAACGTGTTGACGGTGAAAACGTTTCGGTTGCAGCTGTTCCTTTCTACGTTGGCCCAGTACAGTATTTGCTAAAAGCTGCACAAGTCCAACAGGCTGTTAAGAATGCTGTTAATTTAACTGATGCTGTTATTTTAAGAGTTCCCTCAAACGTAGCTAACTGTATTTATGATTGGGTGCGTCATACTAATCAGCCTTATGCTTTAGAAGTAGTAGGTGATCCTTATAATTTCTTTGCACCTGGTTCAGTTAAACATCCTTTACGTCCCTTTTTTCGTAGTTGGTTTACACATAAGTTAAAAAATAAGTGTATCGAAGCTGCTGCCGTTTCTTATGTTACGAAACAAGCTCTGCAACAACGGTATCCTTCCAGTCAACAAGCTTACTCAACTTATTATTCAGATGTTGAATTATCTGATGAAGCTTTTGTCACTACTCCTCGTTCAATTACTCCCAAATCAGACAAACTAACCTTAATTACTGTTGGAACTCTTGAGAACTTTTGCAAAGCTATTGATGTATTAATAGATGCTGTTTCTATGTGTATTCAAGAGGGGTTAAACCTGGAGTTAGTTATTGTTGGAGATGGTGAGTATAGACCAGATTTAGAAGCTCAAGCTAGAAAACTAGGAATTCAAGAGCGTGTGTTTTTCCGAGGTCAATTACCATCTGGTAAAGCTGTATTAGAACAGTTAGATATGGCGGATATGTTTGTACTGCCTTCCCGTCAAGAGAGTTTACCCAGAGCTTTAATTGAAGCTATGGCACGAGGATTGCCTTGTATTGGTTCTAACATAGGAGGCATTCCTGAATTACTATTAGCTGAAGACTTAGTGATTCCAGGCGATACAGTTGGATTAGCAACCAAAATTCAGGAAGTTTTTGCCGAACCTGAGAGGATTCTACGAATGTCAACTCGGAATCTGAAAGTAGCAAAAGAGTATAATGAAAAACTACTTAAACAACGTAGACTAGAATTTTATAAATATATAAAAGAAGTAACGGAAATTAGCTTCAAAAATCAAAATTAAAAGTTTTTTAGACAAAAGTCTCCAGTTAAGACTAGCTCAATAAAGTTTGCGTTTCATGAAAATATTTTACATAATTACCCGTGCTGTGAGTGGCGGTGCTCAAACTAACGTCTTAGAACTTATTCGCGGTTTTCGAGATAAATTTGAGATTATACTATGCACAGGAGAAGAAGGATTTCTGACTGAATCAGCATTAAAATTGGGAGCTAAAGTACATGTATTACCTAACTTAATGCGTTCTGTCAATTTATTCCAAGATATTCAAGCAGTAGGAAGTATTTTAAGTCTAATTCGTCAATATAAACCAGATTTGCTTCATGCCCATTCATCAAAGGCTGGGATATTAGGACGACTTGCAGCCAAGTTGGCTGGTGTACCTGCTGTTTTTACGGATCATGGTTGGGCTTTTGCTGCCAAACTTCCTTGGTACTGGAAGCTTTTAGCGATTCCCAGCGAGCAACTTGCGGCTCATTGGTGTTCAAAGATTATCACAGTATCTAAATATGATTTGTCCTTAGCTATTCAGTATCGTATTGCTTCCCAAAATAAACTAGTTAAAATCTACCTTGGTCTTCCTGATACTATTTATCGTGCCGCTCCTGGCAAAACAGATGTGGTGAAAATTGTCATGGTAGCTCGCTTTTCGCCGCAAAAAGACCAAAGCCTGCTTTTAAATGCGCTAGCTGGTATTGATAAACCTTTCGAATTACTTTTTGTCGGTGATGGTTCTACGCGGAAGCAAGTAGAGTCTTTAGTCCAAAACTTAGGCTTGAAAAAACAAGTTAAGTTTTTGGGTTCTCGTTCCGATGTAGAACAAATTCTTCAAGACACACACATTTTTGTTTTATCAACAAACTGGGAATCATTTGGATTGGTTTCAGTTGAAGCAATGCGTGCTGGATTACCAGTTGTAGTTACTGACGTTGGAGGGGTTAGCGAAGTCGTTGTAGAGGGAGAAACTGGTTTTCTAGTTCCCAAAGCAGATGTAGTAGCTATGCAAGAAAGGTTGACTCAACTAATAGCTGATGCTGATTTAAGAATTCGCATGGGAGAGGCTGGACGCAGACGCTATGAAACACACTTTACTGTTGAACGAATGCTAAATGAAACTTTGGAAGTGTACATGGAATGTAGGGTAAAGCCTAAATAGTAGTTCATCAACCCATAAGTGACAGGTGTAGGTTGGGAAAAAGGCACGTAATAAGTCTAATGAGTACATGGGTAGGGACACGGCAATGCTGTGTCCCTAAAAGTAATTGCAACTTACACCTATTGAAACGATTCTTAGCTCAACCTATTTTTTCTTATTCTTATGACTCTGCCGTCCTGCGTTGGCATGTTGCTCTGGTGTACCGCCACGGGTACTTTTTTCTTCACTATCGGCATCATCATTATCCTCACTTCGATGACCAGTGTGGGAACTTTTGCCACCCTCGCGGCCGATTTCAGCCATATGCTCTCTATCCTGACTTACGGCTTCACCACCCTTTTGCCCAGCTTCACGAGCTTCCTCAGATGTAAACTCGTGGGCAGTGCCTTTTTCATGAGCAGCCTGTCCGCCTTTGCTAGCAATTTCGCGCTGCTTGTCTTCATCCATAGAAGCAAAGCCACGTTTGCTTGTATCGGCCATGATATTACTCCTTGTAATTAACTTAAGCTTTTACTTTTTTAAGCAGTAAAAACTTTTGTTGGTTTTCCATTTCATCAATTCATGAATTTCTTCAAGTTAGCTACCCAATTAACTGTATTCATGGCCCTTTAGAGAGAATAATTCTATGCTGTTACTCTACTTAAGAGATACAACTCAAGTTGAATGGGTAGAGAGACGTTTATAGACTTCCAAAATATCTTTGATATTAAGGCGTTGGGTTTTCTATGGCTTTACTTTTGACACCTAATAAAGTTATGGTAATAGAACTTACGCACTGAAGACTGAAACCTAGATCCCCCCTAGCCCACGCCAGTCGCTCATGGGGAGCCACCCCCTTGCGGAGGTTCCCGACGCTCGTTCGCGCAGCGTGTCGCAGACAAGACTCGCTCTAAGCGAAGCCATGCCGAAGGCTTTACGCTGCGCTATCCGTTGTGGGGAGTGGCGCGGAAACCCCCTTGGCGCAGCCTCAAAGTAGAGAAGACCGCGCTGGCTCCCCTTCAAAAGGGGGGAATTTATAAAGCCCCCTTTTTAAGGAAGTTGGGGGATCTGAGTGCGTAAGTTCTGGGTAAAACCTAACTAGTAACTGATATTAGAAAGAGCGCTATTCTTCTCCTGCTTATTTCCCGAAAAGGCCAAGAATAGCGCAACATGTTGAAAATTTTAGGCAGAATTAGTTACTAGTATTAATGAGATTCAGCGGCCACGTGAATCAAGCTCTGATGAAGATTGCAGATCGTTAATAGTAATGCTGCAATCTTTAGTAACATGAGTTACTTTCTTGGTATCGCTAATCTTTCGAGTAGAAAGTCCCGAACTGAGCATAAATTCTGATAATGATAATATATGCAACATTCAATAATTCGTAAAATCAACACTTATTACCTCAGTTGAGTGCGCTAGAAAACGTGATGCTGCCGATGGTTTATGCAGATATCCATACTACTGAACAACGCGATCGCACCATATCAGTTTTAAAGCGAGTCGGATTAAAAAACAGGTTACTTACTACTAGCCGATGAACCCACGCACCTATTAACAGGCGCGAATCTTGTTTTTCATAGGGATGCGATCGCATTAATTTGTCAAAAGTAACTCCCATATCTGCAATCAGCAAAGCCTAAATCTGCTTATGGAAACCAGCTTCTTCCATCGTTGTAAAAATGAAGCCGTCCAAAGCCAAGAAATTGACCGTGAGATTTTTCACCTACCGGGAACGCCGTGACGCCCAATAAATAAACACCAGAAAAGCTGGGATTCTTCAACGGGCGCAGGGCAATTGTAATTGTATTTCCTGGAGTCACAGGCGGATTAAAGTTTACAGAAATAGTACGTGTTTCACGTTCTCTTGTCACCGAGCCTAGTGTTAGTTGCGTTCCTTTGCGATCGCCTGTTTCCACAAATGCGCGGGTATCATCGAGATCATAACGGATATTTTCTACTCCCTCTCGTTGGGTAATTGTTACCCTCTGGAGGGGTTCGCCAGCATTCTCCGGCACGTTGATTGTAAAATAGTAAGTCCCTCCCCAGACATTTACACCTTTATATGTAGTCACTACATTAACAAGGTTCGGCGGTTGAACAAAGTAGACTGTGCCATCTCTAAGCTGCACTGCTTGAGTAACCTGAGTTACAACTGCCCCAATACTTAGCGCTAACGAGAGTGTTGTCCCAAATGTTGTAACACGCATGGTCGGAATTTAAATAAACGAAAGGGGGAAGGGGGAAATCTTTTATAAAATATAAAAAAATCTACTCATTCTAATTCTAGTTCTTTAGGAATCAATGACTTTGGAATTAGAGAAGCTTGTTGTTCTCGATTTGAAGGTTTTGTATACCACCAAGCCCAAGCAATTAAAACTGCTTGCAAGGGAAGTCTGATTACATGAACCCAAGGTGAATTTGGTATATGATCAACCTTAATAAGATTAACTGCCATGTTGATATTAGCAGGGTAAACAGCAACAAAAAGAGCAATCAGTCCCCAAGCAGCCGCTTGACTTACAGGCGGTACTAATAATCCAATACCACCTAAGATTTCGTAAAAGCCACTGAGATATACTAATTCTAAAGGATAGGGAAGTTGCGGAGGCACGATTCTGACATACTGGTCTGGTACGATAAAGTGTGTCACTCCAACTACAATAATCGATACCGCAAGGATAACACGTAACAGTTCCTTATATTTACCCATGAGTTTCGCCTGATTCTATACTTGTCTAGTTTGATTGACTAATGTCAGTCTGACTTCGACTACTAAAAAAATTATCAAAGTCAAAAATTCAATTTTTCAAACTTTTATTCTCTGTGATTCTGTCTTAGAAAGTGCATGAACTGAGATCTTGCGCTTTTTCCCGCAACCGCATCAGAATTCATTTTGAGGCTAATAGGTAAAGTCTTCTAAAAAAGACTGAGTAACGGTTTTAGTCAACACAAGCGTTGACTTTAGCTATTAACCAAGAAATTTATTTCTTGGTAGGAGATGGGGCAGATATAAAATTTAACAGTTAACAGTAAACATAATTAGGTTTAGGGTAAACCGCTAAGGGGGCAATCACTTCCAACAAAAAACTAATAACCCAAAGCCGATTAGCCGCAGGCGCTATCTGGCGGATTTAAATCCCCCAACTGTTTACTGTTTACTGCTTACTGTTTACTGATTTAAGGTGATTTTAATTCATACTTTCACTCAACAACGCTTTTACTTTAGTGGGTCGTGTCCCCAATTTTTTAAGGAGTAGCGCCAGCGTGTATGTTCAATATCGCCTGATGGCTGCTGTGCTGTGTGGCGATGAACATAACTAATAACTTTCTTCATGTGCGATAGGTCATTTTCGGTATAGTCATCCTTTTGCAACAACTGAATAATATACCGCCCGGACTTGTGACCGATAGACTCGTCGTCTCCATCTTTTTGTCCCACTGTTTTAGAATCATCTGTATTTAACCAGGAGTCTAATTCTTGATGAGTCATATTGACGACTTTGTAAAATTCGGTAATCACTGATTTAACATCGTTGCTCATAACTGAGTGTTATTCCTCTATTTTCCTAAGAGCATCAGGTTTGTGAGCGGCTTGATTTCCTGTGTTATCACTTTCGACTAAATATTCTGGGTTATCTTCCGACGCTGCAACGTGGTGTCCTTTAACATCTGTGGGGGACGTAAGCTTTTTTACGATTTTGCCGATTGTCTTGCCTTGTGCTGTGTTCCATTCAACCTTGTCGCCTTTTTTGAATTGCTCTGTCACGATTATTTCCTAATTTGATGTTGTATATCTTTTCAAGTCACCAAAACAGTTCTGTTAGGGTAGCCAGTGATGAGTACCGAGTCCTGAGTAAGAAGCACTTAACTTACTTAGTACTCAGCATTAATGAAATTATGGTTGCAGTTTTAAAAATAGCCATCGTTCTGGTGATAGAGAAAACACTGTTTATTGGCTGATAAATTCTAGCCTTGAGGAAGTCTGCTAGCGGTCGCTATCAAAGTACAGTGATTTGCATATAAGTACAGGATAAGTTTTTTTGCTAAAAGACTTGACTTAGAGCACACTCTAAGTTTTATGGTGGTTTGCATATGGAAACAGAACTTACCATTCAACAAGTTGCGACGCTAACTGGGCTAAGTGTACATACTCTGCGCTATTACGAGCGCAATGGACTACTTGCTCCAGTTAACCGAGCAGCGAACGGGCATCGTCGTTATTCAGCAATGGATATTGCCCGAATTAAGTTTTTGACGCGACTACGGACGACTGGAATGCCAATTCGTCAAATGCAAAAATTTGCTGATTTATATCGCCAAAAGCCTGAAGCGATCGCAGAACGTCGATTAATTCTCGAAGCTCATGAGCGTGAGGTTACACAACGTATCTGTGAACTAAATCATAACTTAGAGATGATTCAAAAGAAAATTCAGCACTACAAGGAGTTAGAAGCAAACCATCAACTAGATGATGCCTGCATTGGCGATTTATCTGAAGCGCAACTTTCCTTAGAAATGGCTACAACGCCCAATTCATTAGAACTTCGACAAGTACCGACAGACAATCATATTCACGTTCATTATACAAATCGCAATTTTGGAGAGAAAATCTATGAAAACTAGAAAACTTGGCAATCAAGGATTAACAGTTTCCGAACTGGGATTAGGATGTATGGGGATGTCTGAGTTCTATGGCGCAAGTGATGAAGTTGAGTCAATCGCTACTATTCACCGTGCTTTAGAACTGGGCGTTACTCTACTGGATACTGCTGATATGTATGGAATAGGTGCAAATGAGCAGTTAGTTGGTAAAGCAATTAAAAATAGACGCGATCGCGTTATTCTAGCAACTAAATTCGGCATTCAGCGTAGCGAAGATAACAGCTTTCGAGGTGTCAACGGTAGCCCAGAATATGTTCGCCAAGCGTGTGACGCCTCTTTGCAAAGGCTTGATGTTGACTACATTGACCTTTATTATCAACACCGTGTCGATCAGCAAGTCCCAATTGAGGAAACAGTAGGCGCAATGGCGGATCTAGTTAAGCAAGGTAAAGTCCGCTACCTGGGACTTTCGGAGGCTGCGCCTGCAACGATTCAACGTGCTCATGCTGTCTACCCAATTACAGCTTTACAATCTGAGTATTCGCTTTGGCAACGTGAGCCAGAAGACGAAATTTTGTCTACTATTCGTAGCTTAAGTATTGGTTTTGTGCCCTACAGTCCACTTGGTAGAGGGTTTCTTTCTGGACAAATTACCAGTCCAGATGACTTTGCATCTGACGACTTTCGCAGAAACTTGCCTAGATTCAAAGGCGAAAACTTCTACAAGAATCTTCAGCTAGTTGAGCGTGTGAAAGAAATTGCCAAGGAAAAGGGAGTAACGCCAGGACAACTAGCTCTCGCCTGGTTACTAGTTCAAGGAGATGATATCGTACCTATTCCCGGAACGAAACGCCGTGCTTACCTTGAGGAGAATGTTGCAGCAGTTGACATTACATTCACTCCAGCAGAACTTGCCCGGATTGATGAAGTATCACCCAAGAGTGTGGCAGCAGGCGATCGCTACGCTGATATGAGCACCGTCAACCGTTAAAATCTATCTGCTAAGGTGTTAATAGTCAAGAATTTTCATCAGTGGTTGTGCGTAGGCGTTGGCGTAGCCTCTCGTAGAGAAGCCCGTCGTAGACATCGCTGATGAATCAAAAACAGATGAAGATATTTCGACTCCCTTACTTAAAACGCTTAGCTGGAGCAATTTTCCTAAGTGTGTCAGTTTTGCTCTTACTGTGGTTGAGTTCACCACTGCTACCAACCCTAGCAAAACCGGAAACTCAAGTTTTTGAGCAAGTTTGGCAAACAGTAAATGACAACTTTTACGACCCCAAGTTGAATGGAGTAGACTGGAAAGCTATCCGCGAAAAGTATAAACCTCAAGCAGAACAAGCCAAGTCTAAAGAAGAGTTTGCAACTGTGATCAATCAGATGCTCTCGCAATTGCGGACTTCTCACACTCGCTTTTATACTCAGGATGAACCAGCCTACTATCAACTTTTAGGGATTTTTCTGCCCAACAATCCAGAGTTACAGAAGCAGTTAAAAAAGTTTTTTCCTCAAGGCAAGATTGAATATAGTGGCATTGGCATATTCACCAAAAACATCAATGGCAAGACCTTTATCAGTGCCATTTTAGATGGAAGTCCAGCAGCTACAGCTGGTTTAAAGGTGGGCGACCAACTTCTGAGTGTAGATGGTAAACCTTATCAGCCGATACAATCTTTTGTCGGTAAAGCGGATCAAAAAGTCAAGCTGTTGATTCAGCGCACGCCCAATGCTAGTAATCAGCAAGAAATTGCGATCGCTCCAAAGATACTCGACGCCACTACAATGTTTCTGGATGCTCAAGAAGCCAGTACCCAAATAATTGAACAAGAAGGCAAGAAAATAGGCTATGTTCATATCTGGTCTTATGCAGGCGAGCAATACCAGCAGCAACTTGAGACAAACTTAATCTATGGTCGTCTCAAAAACGCGGACGGGTTAGTTTTAGATTTGAGAGAGGGATGGGGTGGTGCGTCTCCTAGTTATCTCAATATCTATACTGCTGAAGGCCCAAGCTTGACTAGTATTCGACGCAATGGCAGGCAAAATACCTATAACTATCAATGGAAAAAGCCAGTGGTTATGGTAGTGAATGAGGGTAGCCGGAGTGGTAAGGAAATACTAGCGTTTGGCTTTCAGCAAAATAAAATTGGGCCAGTAATTGGCTCTAAAACTCCGGGAGCAGTCGTTGCTGGCAGTCCTTTTCTAATGCGAGATGGCAGCGTGCTTTACCTAGCAGTTGCAGACGTGTTTCTTAACGGCAACCAAAGACTTGAGGGTAAGGGCATCACACCGGATATTAGCGTTCCATTCTCCTTAGAATATGCAGGTGGGGTAGACCCTCAAAAACAGCAGGCTGTAGAGACTGTGTTAAAGGCACTCTAGCTGTAGAGTTACGTAAATTTTACTGGATTATTTTACCAGGCGATCGCTAGCTTCTGATTGCAACAAAGAACCGCGACAACGTTTACGCCACGAAAAATCAAAGCTAATTACCAATCTTGACTAGAGCTTTAACTTGATTCGGCTCTTTGTAACATTATTTCATAAAAGCTTAATTAAAATTCAAGTAATTTAAGTGTGATAGCTAACACTACCTGATTTTTGCTTAAACTAATGAGCTTTTGGTTTTATCTATTTGTTGGAAGTGCAGTTGTTTCTTCCGTTCTATCTTTCAGGTGTAGTAGTCGGCAGGACAAACTGCGACGACGCAACTTAAATCGTTCAGCAAGTTGTGGATTGACTGGTTATGAAGTTGCAACGCTGATCTTAAGAGAGAATAATCTGGGTGCGATATCTGTACAAAATGATCAAACCTCCCAAAAAGCTGCTTTCAGACCAAAAGAGGGAAAGCGAGGAACCATACGTCTTCCCCCAGATATTTTTGCAGATTCCTCTCTACGTGCTATAGCAATCAGCGCTCATGAGTGCGGTCATGCCTTGCAGTATTATTTTGGCCGCTCTTACTTTTCTATTTCTAAGCTGACATTTTTTTTATTTTGGAGTTTCATCGGCAGCGGATTTTTTCTTTTGAATTTCAGCTTTATTTTTTTAAGTTTCATGGGAAGTGAATTTTTTCTTATTCCCTTTTTGATTGTCCTTTTGGCAGCTATTCCTGGAATATGTTATGTAATGGGTACTCTCCAGTCCGAATCTGATGCCACTCATCGCGGTATTACGATGTTAGAGCTAAAAAAGCTAATAGACTATCACGAAACTAGTTTTGTAAAACAGTGGCTAGAAGCTTCTTTTCTCAACTACGTGTCTAATTCCTGGTTATTTGCTACTGTTTGGAGCTTTGCAATGGCTGGTATTATTATGTGTCATAGTCGGTCATCTTGAATTGGATAGGATTTACGCCACAACTCTCTGAAATTCTTATTCCTAAGCGAATCGGCAAACAAGATTGCATTTTGAAAAGGAGATAGGAGTTAGGAGATAGGAGATGGGAGTTAGGAGATAGGAGTCATAGATCACATTAATTATTCTCTCCCCTTGCTTCCCCTGCTTCCCCTGCTCCTCCACTTCCCCGCTCTCTACCTTCCTGAACTACGTACCAGTTGCCCTTCCTTGTAAGCTTGCCGCAAGGCAATTGCCTCTGCCACAATGTGCTGAGCGCTAAATCCTTCTTCATCCATCATTTTTTGCAAGGTAATGCCAGTAGATTCTGAAGCTTCGTGAATCGGCGGAATTTGACAATACCTTCCACCATTCTTGAGCCGCCGCCAGATACTAGGTTTTTCAGGTCTTGGTTCTTTAGAAGTACGTTGTTTTTTAGTGAGAGAACGTACAGCTTCTTGAGTAATTGCACTTAAATCAAGTAGTCTATCTATTACTTGTTGATACTTCTTACTATTCTCTGCCAACTGATATATAGTTCTAGGCTCGATTTGTGCTAAATCTTGGGGCAAGAATTTACCAAATACTGCTGCAATTTTGAGATAGCGTTTTTCTTCACCTTTCCAACCCTGATCAAGCAGTAACTTTTTGTACTCTTTTGAAGAGAGCTGTTGTTGCTGTTCTGCTAACCAAAAGGCATGATGCAATATTGTTTTAGTAACTTCAGCAAGGGTTTGAAAAGAAAAATTTTCGGTACTAAAGCTTTTGCTCGTATTAGCTTTTTCTTCAACGAATTGCTCAAAATTGGGTCTGTTAACTTGGGCTGCAACTACACCCTGTGCGTGTGTCATCATAGTATTAGATCTCATCTAGGGTATTTCTAAAAGGCGATGTTTAACGACAAGCTGCTCCCGAAGTTTTGATAATCACAAGCAAACTCGCAGATAACTCCGGGTATCTACGTACTTCGTTGGCAGAAGTTTGAAAATTGGATTTTGTTCGGATCTCTTGCCCGATAAAAGGCGATCGCTAAAATTAAATCATTTCACTAGAACAATTGTACTACTATAAATAGCAGAAAAAACCCTAAACATACCCAAATTTTTGGGAAAATGATGAAAGCTTTATACAAAAGAGCTTTTACTCATTAGTTCTTAAGAGGCTGCGAGTAAAGTTTTAATATATCGCCGCACCAGATATCGCTGCTGATCTGGGTGAAACTGTTCAGGATTAATAACAAACCCTGTCCCAATACCATCGACAAGTGCTATCAGGGCATTTGCTTCAAGCGTTAAGTCAATATCTTCTCGAATTAGCTTTGCTGTTTGCAAATCAGTCAACTCTTGGCAAATGGACTGATGCAGTGATTCATAGCGTTTTCGATGTTCCTGAATTAGCTTTTCACGCCCAATTGCATACCCTAAAAAAGCAATCCAAATCTGCCAACCTTGTCCGCCACTGAGTTCAAAAGGCAGCACTGCGAAAATCATTTGCTCAAACCGCTCAATTCCGTGCAATCCTTCTGTACAAGTTTTGATGTCCCTAAATAGGTTTTCAAACACTCGCTCTAGCACAAAAAGCGTTAGTTCGTCTTTATCTCGAAAATAGTGGGTAAGAACACCTGTAGTACAGCCAAGTTCTTGAGCGATCGCCCGCATACTAGCGCGATCAAGTCCTTCGCGAATAATCACGCGCCATGTTGCTTCAGTCACTTCGAGACGGCGATCACTGTAACCCATTGTTTTGCTAGCGTTCCAATTAAATCTGTTGACATCCTATCACAACAGTTGTTATCTTAATTTGCATAACAACTGTTGTCATCTAAACACACTGTCACGAGCATGAGAGGAAAAGTAAATTGAAATGCTTGAACTCTACTACTTTCCGGGTTCACTCTGCTCTCAAAAGGTAAAGCTAGTTTTGGCAGAGAAAAATCTTAAATGGAGCGATCGCCTGATTAACCTTCTGACCTTTGAAAACTTGCAGCCTAACTACATTTATCTCAACCCTAAAGGTGTTGTTCCAACTCTAGTTCATAATGGCAAAGTCATTTGTGACTCAGCCACGATTATTCGTTATTTAGATGAACAATTTCCGAATCCGAGCTTAATTCCGAATGAATTAGTTTTGCAAAAAAGAATGGATGCATGGGTTGATCTCCAGAATCGTTTTCCTATGCGAGAATTGATGTACGGCAATTACAAAGGAATTGATGGCATCGTGTTGCGACGCTCAGTTCAAATTAAAGAAAAGCTTATTCCTCAACTCATGCAAGCAAATCCTAAATTGAAAGAAAGATATGCTGCTAAGTTGGAGGATGTGAAACATTGGAACCAAACAATTCGTGATTTCAAGAAAATTGCTGATATCAATGCACAAATTGGGCCGTTGTTAGAGCAACTAGAACATCAATTGAGTCAAACTAAATGGTTGTGCGGTGAAACCTATTCCCTAGCTGATGTCGTATGGACAGCTGTTCTCAATCGCTTAAATGAATTGAATTTTAGCTATTTATGGAAAGACAACAAAAAATCTGAAGTTGCAAGATATTTTCAATGTCTAAAAGAACGCCCTAGCTTTCAGGCAGCAATTCAGCAGGACAAGATGCCATTGTTCACGATTACAGTTGGGTTAAGACGAATTTTTCTAGGTTTTTAGACAGATCCCTGACTTTTCTGAAAAGTCGGGGATTTGTCTACCATTTAAACTGAAAGAGTTCCGATTTAGCTCAATTTCAGCACAGACAATCTATGGCATTTGTGATCCCAACCAAGTATGACTTCTTACCTCGCTTTTACCGACTAGCAAGCGTCAGTGTGCTTTCTAACATGATGATTCCTTTAGCGGGTCTGGTTGACATTGCCTTCTTGGGACATTTAGCAGACATCCGTCACTTGGCTGGAGTCATCTTAGCAACCATTCTTTTCGATTATCTTTATCGTGTGTTGAAATTTCTGCGCTCAAGTACTAATGCGATCGCTGCACAAGCTGCGGGACTTGATGATCCCAAAGGCGTTTTACTAGCAGGACTGCGAAGTAGTTTGATTGCTTTAGGAATCGGTTTACTGATCCTGCTGCTACAATACCCCCTGCAAAAAGTTGGATTTACAATTTTGAGCGGTTCCCCAGAGATTGAAGCCTCTGGGGTTAATTATTTCAGTGCCCGGATTTGGGGCGCTCCTGCAGTTTTGCTTAACTTTGTTCTGATTGGTTGGTTTCTGGGGAGGGAAATGAACGGCGTGGTGCTGTTGATGTCTATTGTTGGCAATGCTTCTAATGTGGCACTGGATTATCTGATGATTGTCAGGTTAGGTTGGGAAAGTCTGGGAGCTGGACTAGCAACAGCGGTGAGTCAGTATTTAGCGCTAGTGATTGGTTTGGTTTGGGTCTGCTTCAGTATCCCGTGGCAAGTGTTACCAGCCGCGATGCAAGAGGTTTTTGATTGGACAGCCCTTAAAGATACTATTGCGCTCAAAAGTAACATTCTAATTAGATTTTTAGCCTTAATTTCCACCTACGCTATCTTCACAAATCTGAGTGCAGCAATGGGAACAACTGTCTTGGCAGAAAACGGTCTACTTCTCCAGATTGCTCTGCTAAGTCAATTCACGGTTCAAGGCGTAGGAATGACGACCCAAACGCTGACTGGAAACTTCAAGGGCAAAGGAGCTACAGAACAGATGAATCCACTGCTCACTGTTTCTATACTGACTAGTTTATTAATTGCACTGGCGATCGCAACAATTTCTGTTCTGTTCCCAGACAAGTTGTTTAGGCTGTTAACTAATCACGCAGAGATTAATAATCATATTAATAACTACACAATTTGGTTATTACCTCTGTTAGGATTTACTGCCATTGCTTTCATGCTGGAAGGCTATTTCATTGGTTTAAAAGAGAGTGCAAAACTACGTGATGCCGTCCTACTCGCTTTTGGCTTGGGTTTTACCCCTCTAGCTTTCACAGCAAGATATCTCCACAATAACCATCTGCTGTGGATGGCTCTTGTATCGTACATGGCAACTATTATCATCGTACTTGGGTTACAGCTACCCCAGACGTTTAGCAGCCAAAACTTGCTCAACCAAGAAGTGTTTCCCACCTCTTGAGGTGACTTCAACTCACAGCGCTTGTTTTCCCTTTCCTGCTGATAATGACAACTTGTTCACCCGATTGGGTGAATGCGATGTCAGTAGATGGAATATACCCTGAAAGAAGAAGCTAGTTTAATCCGTTTAGTGGTTATTCCCACAGAATAAAAACTGCCAAACTGTCTATTGTGGCTTCAAACCAGACAAAAGTAGCCTGTGTATCAAAGGGTCAAAGAGTGGATGAAACCTTAAAATCACTGCATACATCAAATTGTCAGCAAGATTCTATTAACCTGCTTTCAAGAGTTGCTGTAAATTTACCAGGAATGATTTTCCAAGTCCTGCAACGGCGGGATGGTTCTCCTTTTGTCCTTTACGTGAGTTCTGGCTGTCAAGATTTGTTTGAATTAGAACCAGAAGTTATCCAAGTAGACTTTCAGGGATTACTCAAGCTAATTCATCCGCAGGATATAAAAATATTAACAGAATCTATAAGTGCTTCTGTTAATATTTTTTCACCTTGGCGTTGGGAAGGTCGTATTATTACGCCAAGTGGCATGAAGTGGATTCAATGTACTTGCCAACCTCAAAGACAAGCTAACGGCGATTGTCTTTGGGATGGCTTGGTCATGGATATTACAGACCAAAAACAAGCAGAAGAAAAATTGCGAGAGAGTGAAGCTCGCTATAAAGCAATTTTAGATGCTATCCCTGATTTAATATTTCGCATCAGCCGCGATGGCAAGTATCTAGACTTGAAAAGCGAGGGAGCAAATATAACTCTTTCTAAAGAAGAAATAGTTGGTAAAAATTTGTGGGAGTTATTACCAAGGGATGTGGCGGCGATTACCCAAGAAGCGATCGCTAAAACTTTGGATTCTGGAACCTTGCAAACTTATGAATATCAGCTACCTACGCCTTTAGGAGTGCGAGACTATGAAGCGCGATTGGTAGTAAGCGCTCCAGATGAAGTATTAGCAATTGTCCGAGATATTACACAACGCAAGCAGGTGGAAGCGCAATTACACCTCTCGGCACAGCGCGATCGCTTGTTAACAGAAAGTCTAGCGCGAATTCGGTCTTCGTTGAAATTAGACCAAATTCTCCAAACCACCGTGACTGAAGTCAGGCAATTTCTACAAGCAGATCGGGTGTTTATTGGTATAAATAATGCCAAGCTAAAAGGTAGAACTATTGCCGAGTCAGTAGATCCAAACTATCCATCAGTCTCAGGTTGGTCTACAAATGATGAAGCTTATCTGCAAGAATTGCAGAATTTATTAAAGACGAATCTTGTACGTGTTATTGAAGATATTAGGCAAACAACAATATCTCCAAAAGTAAAAGCACACTTTCAGAAATTTAAAACTAGGGCTAGCTTAACTGTACCAATTATGCTAGGTGACAAATTATTTGGGGCGTTGATTGCTAACCAATGCTCTGGGCCACGTAATTGGCAACCAATGGAAATTGATTTGCTACAGCAAATGTCAGAACAGGTAGCGATCGCGATTCAGCAAAGCCTGATCCACCAAGAACTAGCAGAACTCAATACTAATTTAGAACACCAGGTGCAAGAACGCACAGCACAGTTGCAGCAGAAAATGCAAGAAATCGAAGAATTGCATCGGGTAAAAGATGTTGTTTTACACACGGTTGCCCACGATTTACGAACTTCAGTCATGGGTAACTTAATGGTGTTACAGAATTTGCTCAAACGGGGACTGGGGAATGGGGACTGGGGACTGGGGAACTCGGGGCCCCCTCTGGGGATAAGGGGCAATGGGGACTGGGTACTGGGGAAAGAATCTGCTCAATCCTTAATCCCTGTATCTTCTTCTATCATCGAGCGGATGATTCAAGGCAATGACCGCCAACTAAAGATGATTGACTCATTATTGGAAATACATTCCTGTGAAAAAGAAGGCATTTCTATCAAGCGCGAACCTGTGCAATTTAGCACGCTCATGGAAGGAGTGATCGCTGATTTAGAACCAATATTGAGACAAAATCAAGCGACTCTGAAGAACTTGATTCCTAAAGATTTACCGTTAGTAATGGCGGATGCAAATCGGTTGCAAAAAGTTTTGGCAAGTTTGTTGACTCATAGCTTGCAACACAATCCACCAGGATTAAATTTTACGATGAAAGCTACTTTTGAAGCAGGAATTATTCGCACTCAGATTCAACATAACGGTATGGCGATGAGTAAACTAGAGTGCGATCGCCTTTTTGATTTGTATGTACGCGATCCTCAAGATTGTTGTTCTACAAGCATTGGCTTAAAAATGTATCTTTGTCGAAAAGTTATTAAGGCGCATGGTGGTGAAATCGGCGTCACTACTAACCACAAACGCGGGTTAGCTTTTTGGTTCACATTACCAGTCAACTAAAGAAAGCGTTACAACTCAACGATAAAACTATCTCGCTGGTGAAAGTCAGCCTCCGTTCCTCGATGAGTCAGCGCCCAGTAAGTCACCTCATTATTTCTGTGTTTGATGACACTGGTGATAGCTATTTCCCAGACTTGTGCCGAGACAATTTTACCCAAATCGACATCTAGAGCAACTGCTAAATCGTCGGCTTGATTCTGCACGCTAAACGGAAGCGTTACAAAAGCTGTTTCCTCTTGCATCCCTTGACGATACCCATCGAAACGATAGACATTCCAGTGTCCGGCGGGAGAGAGGTTGAATTCCCAATACTGTTGAGAATCTTTTATAGCTAGGAAAAATTCAAAGCATGTATCTTTCCACAGTTCGTGCTTTCGGACTGGTTTATCTGAAGCTGGGGCGATGATAACTTCCTGGAGTTCGTCGAAAAGTGTGTAGCGGATGGCTAGTTGATTAGCGCGTCGAGTAATACTGCCTGTAATTTTCAAATCAGACAGCGGTTTATTAGAGGGGAAAGGTTTCAGAGAGAATATTTGATCGTTCATTTCATATCCTGAATAATATTACGAATCTGTGTTTCTTGGGATTCGATACTTTCAGTGAGCTTAAACTGAACGAGTGCCCTTGCAAGGTTGTGTTCTGAGTGCTTGACTTTGAAGTAGACATTTCCTGCTAAATAGTCAGCAAAAAATCTCAGTCCTAACTCAAAGGCGATTAGACGAATTGCATCGTACATGTATGTATAGTCATTCTCCGTCAGAAACGCCTTGGCTACGGGAAGATAACCCTGGAGGATTCCCTGACATAATTCGGTGTCGAAATAAACACTTTCCCATTGCTCGGTTTCTTCTCCTGCGGGATTACAGCCCGATCGCAGACAATCACCAATGTCGTAATGTACCAGACCAGGCTTAACAGTGTCGAGATCTACAACGCTCACAGCTTGCTGAGTAGCAGTATCAAACATGACATTGTTAATTTTGGGATCGCCGTGCATCAGGCGTAGCGGCAGGTTGCCTGTGTCTTTGGCATTTTCTAGGATATGTGCAAAGGTCTGGCGATCGCGAACAAACTGCAAACAATAATTTACTTCCGAAGATAGATGCGGGCTGGTTTTAGCCAAAACTTCCTCGTAGTGCTGGAGGTAAAGCGGCGTAATATGAAAACCTTCGAGAGTGTCAGCGAGTTTTTCTGGTGGTAGGTCGCTAATCAAATTGTGAAACATCCCCAGAGCATAGCCGATTTCTGTAGCGTGTGAGCGATCGCGCATAGTGTCGAAAGACTGCGAGCCTTTAATAAAGCTAATTGCTCGCCAGAACGACCCGTCAGCATCCCTCCAATGGTCTTGAGCATCCTTAGTCAACAAGACGCGAGGTACTTCCCAGCGCCGATTGAGAGAAGAATTTTGTAACCTCTGATAGACATGCTCAGTAAAAATACGCATGTTTTGCATTACAAGCTGAGGTTGACGAAATACTTTTGTATTAATGCGTTGTAAGATAAAATGCTGTTCTTCAACAAAATCTAGGGTAACTAGAAATGTGTCATTTATATTACCATTTCCAAATGCTTGAACGCCTGTAACCTTCCCCAGTTGTGCAAATTGGTCAGCAGCAATAGTAACCAGATTCTCTGTGCCTTGTATTTTAATATTTTCTGTCATATTCGTGTACCTACACTACTCCCCACGTGATTGCACAAAGGCAATAGGGGATATCGTAGCGTAAGTATTGCGATCTTCGATTGGGTGCAATGAGGTTTTAGATAGATTGGCTTATGACCGAGTATTAACTATTACTTGCTTGTCTATCTTCTTCCGGCAGTGCAGCTAGCTTTTGGGCAGCATCATGAGAATTATATGGAGACCAGACATGGTAGGTTGCTCCAGATTGTAGTAGAGATGCTTCTTCATCTGCCAGTTCTTGAATTAAAAACTGCATTATCTGTAATTTTTCAGCACGCGACAGATTTCGCAAGGTTGGTAACAATTCCGCTACGCTCATATTCAGCATAGAAAGAATAAAAACTATTTTAGCTTGACACAGAAATTATGAGCGATCGCACCAACCATATCACTCAACTCGCACCCTCTGGAAAAATCCGACTCAAGTCCAACAAAGCATCTTCAAATCCAGGAATAGTCACTGTTTGATTAGGTAAAGAAATCTGTTTGTTGAGATAGTCAAATTTACTTAGAGCATTTTGATACGGTTGACTGTAACGCTCTAGTTGGTGAGCATTTAAATTTACAATCCAATAATCAGAAATTCCGGCTTCTGCGTATAGTTCTAGCTTTTTTGTTTGGTCGTATATCAATGTAAAATCTGAAATTTCCACAACGAGCAAAATATCTTCGGGGTAGGGATGATGAGCGAGATAATCCTCATCTCTTCCTCGCGCGATGACGACATCTGGCTCAGGCTCACTATGATTAAGAAGGGTGATAGGATCTTGCCCACGGATGACTGCGCGATCGCCCAAAAGCCGATCCAATTGGCGATAAAGTCGGGTTGTACAGAATGTATGAGGTGTTACCTTTACTGCCTTTTGAATCAGTTTTCCCCTAATTAATTCAATGCGATCGCCCTCTTTCAAAAATCCAAGTTCAATCAGACGATGATAATCATCTATTGTGAATCGCTTTGGTGTCACAACATTCATAGGACATCTATTCAAATACGTCTGTTTTCACTTTAGCTCCCCAGCAAAGATTAAACCGATTGCGGCAACGCCTCAAACTGCTGCCAACAGAGGTACAATGCACGCGGTACGTGAAAGCAGCCTTTCCATTTACCACCTTTGAGGTTTAACAACACTTCTCCACGGCGATTCAGGTAGCCAAACCACTCACCATACTCTGAATCGGCAAAGTGTGACCAGGCGTAATCATGCATTTTTTTATACCATTCCCAACACACTTCACGCCCTGTCAGCCGATAACCCATTGCCAGAGCAACCAAAGACTCTAAGTGTACCCACCACAGCTTTTGATCCCATTCCAATTGCTGTGGAGGATGACCATCTGCATCCATAAAGTAATATAATCCGCCGTACTCACTGTCCCAGGCAAAATTTAGAATATTTAGCACCACATCAACAGCTTGGTTGATAGTTTTTGTATCGTTTTTCCGGTGAGCGATATCCATGATAAACCACATCGCCTCAATGCCGTGACCAGGGTTAATTAACCGTCCCTCAAAACAATCAATGTGGGAACCATCAGGAGCAACGTTTTCGTACATCAACCCCCGTTCTTGGTCTAGAAAATCGGTCATCACTTCCTGAACAGTTGCCGCCAAAACGCTTTCAAGAGTTTCACTAGGTAGCAACCATTCCATTTCTAGAGTCAGGTTGGCTAAAATCATCGGCACTGCCAGCGCTTTCATCGGGCGTGTGCCAGGATAAGTTTTAGTATATTTGCCCTTTGGGTTATCTTGGCGGCGCAAAACGTTTTCGTAAGCTTGCATCGCTACATTCTTTGCCCAATCTTCACCAGAAGCAAGAGCGTATTGACTAAATGCCATTGCTGCAAAGCAATCAGAAAAGATATTGTAAGGCTGAACCAGTGGCTTACCTTCACGGGTTAGGGCAAAGTACCAATTGCCTTCAGTATCTCTACCGTGTTGAGCAAGAAAATCAGCACCGTTGCTAGCAATTTTGAGCCAAGTTTCACGTTTTTCTAGCTGGTTGCAAAGCATAGAAAAAGTCCACACTTGGCGGTTTTGTAACCAGATAAACTTATCTGTATCATAAACCTTGCCTTTGCGATCGAGGCAGGTAAAATAGCCGCCTTGCTGCCAGTCGAGCGAGTGTTTTTCCCAAAATGGAAGTACATCCTTTAGGAGCGCGTTTTTATAAAGTTCAGTAAGCGCTTTAAAATCGTGCTCCATAAATATTCCTCCGCTATCAATGATTAGTCAATCTCCTTAAATTTATAGCTTCTTAATAACTTCGTAATAATTTTTTTGGAATCTGATTACTGATTACTGTTGACTGTTGACTGATTACTGTTGACTGTTGACTGATTACTGTTGACTGTTACTAGCAGAGGGTTGCCTCTTTTTGCAATACAACCTGATGTTCTTTGCGCCAAGCGTGTGGAGGTAAACCGTGATGTTGGCGAAACTGGCGGGAGAAATGACACACATTTTGATAGCCTAATGCTTTAGCAATTTGCTCGATTGTCTGGTTGTTGTTTTGGAGTAAGTAACGAGCACCTGCCATGCGACGTTTGACAATCCAGCTGTTTACAGTTTCTCCTGTCTGCCTTGCTACTCGGTTAGTTAAGTAAGCAGATGAGTAACCAACTGCCTCAGCCACATCACACAAAGTGATTCCTTGGTGATAGTTCGCTTCGATGAAATCGAAAACTTCTTTTAATTGAGGATCGCAAGGGAAAATTGAGTCGGGAGGAGCAACATCTGAAGTCTGAGGTGCAGCTGTTGGCTTTGGAGTATTTAGAAATTGAGTAGTCCACCAGTATTGGAGAGTAGCTTGCTTTCGCAGCCGTGTGGCGATCGCTCTGAGCAATTCGTCTAGTGTAGATGGTTTGGTAAGATAGTCATCTGCTCCTAACTCCATAGCTTTGCGAACATCTGCTCTAGTGTCACTGCCAGTAAGAAAAATGAAGGGGATGATTGCTGTCAGAGGATCTTCACGCAGCGTAGTTAGAACGCTGTAACCATCCATATCGGGCATCATAATATCGCAAATCACTAAGTCGGGTAAATGCTCTCGTGCTTGCTGGATGCCAATAAGGCCGTTTTGAGCGCTGATTGTATTAAAACCTTCAGCCTTAAGACCCTTTAAGAAAAGATTGCGGGTAACGGTATCATCTTCAATTACAAGAATTTTTTTGGACGATTCGTACATAATTTTTTCTCACTAGAACTTTTGGCTGGAAATACTTACCAAACTCTGTGCTGGGTATTAATTAGGGAACAGATAAATTTCTACTTTTTAAGAGTTATGAATACGAAGATAAACACAGTTAATAGCTAACAAGTCAACCTACATAACTCGGAATTGATATTTTATTTTAATAGTGGCAGCATAACAGTGAAAGTAGTGCCTACACCAACTTCACTTTCCATAGCAATTTGACCGCCATGTAAATCTATAAGGGTTTTGACAATCGATAGCCCCAGTCCAGTCCCAGGTATATGATCAATATTGCTACCCCGATAAAATGGCTCAAATAGTTGTTGTTGATCTGCTAATGAAATACCGATCCCCCTATCTTTTACCTGAAAAATTACTTTCCCATTTTCACTACAAAGTTCTAAATCAATTACACTATGAGATTGCGAATATTTGATTGCATTGTCAAGCAAGTTCTTAAGAACAGACTCTAGTAGTTTCTTATCTACATAGGCTGTTAAACAGTCTACTTGACTAATAAAATTGATTGGGTTTTGACTACTGTTCATCTGCATTTGTGCTACTAAATCATTGCAGAACTGAACTATCTCGACTGGTTTTGGCTGGAAGTTTATTTTTGCTGCTTCTGCTTTCGCGAAAAATAAAATGTCATCCAACATTTGGCTTAACTGTTCAACAGCTGTTTGAATGTGATCAAATAATGGTTGTATCTCCTCCTGTGTCCATTCATCCATATGTCGCTTTAGTAAGCTATTAGAAAATGAAACAGTATTCAGTGGGGTGCGAAATTGATGGCAGACCATAGAAAGAAAGCGTGCTCTTAGTTCGCTAAGTTGTTTTGCTTGTTCTAAAGCCTGGTTAAGTTCTGATTCTGCATATTTGTAATCGGTAATATCAATACCTGCAATTAGTTCGACTGGGTTTCCCCCAAAATCCAGCACTCCATCCAACATCGCAACTGTGCAAGCTAGCCAGCGCTCCGTGCCGTTTTTTGTCAGAATATTCATTTCTTGATATTCAAAGTTAGTCGCTTCACCCTGATTTCGTACATGTCTACGTTTTTTACTTTTGATCAATCGGCGAAGATCAAAACCATTTAGTAGTTCTTTTCTTGTATAGCCAGTTAATAGCTCCACAGCAGGATTTACGTAGCAAAGCCGCATACCTTGAATCAGAAAAGTGCTAGCGTCTGTCGTCTCTGCCAAAGTTTGAAATCTAGCTGCGTTCAGCCGCAATGCTTCTTCTGTCTTTTTGGATTCAGTAATGTCCCAAATGCTCCAGACTCTACCAATAATTTTTTCATCAAGTAACTGAGGCTTAGAGTAGTGTGCAAAAACTCTGCCATCTTTCAACTCCAGAATGTCGTAGCTCTCGAAGTCAGATTGACTGGAAACTTCCCAAATCATTCGACTAAAGGTTTCTGGGTCTTTAAGTTGGCTCTCAAAAAAGGCTTTACATCGAGGACATTTTTTGGATAACATCAGGGACTCTGGAATCTGCCACATATCCACAAATCTCTGATTAAAGCTTAGAATATCTCCTTCAAAGTTAACCGCAACAATAGCGTTGGCAGTAGATTCAAGGGTAGAACGAATTATAGATAAAGATGTTTCAAGTTCTCCTTCTTTAGCCTTGAGTTTAGAAACTTCCTGTTGTAAATGGCTTTTAGCATCCCTTAATTCATCGACCCACCTTTGCATACTCATTTCTACAACTTCATCACTTTTGTCACGAGCAAAGACACAGCTCAACTCTTTGCCTTGGTATTCTACACGGGTCATGGATATTTCCACCAAGAATATCCCACCTCCTTTTTTGCGATAGCGAGACTTAAAAGTAAGGTAATTTTGTGATTTGCTCTCTGACCAGTTATGCAAAGAAAAATCTACATCTATATCATGCAGCGTCATGGTAAGTAATTCCTCACGGGAATACTCAGTTATCCGGCAAGCCGCATCGTTAACGTAGACAAACTGCGCGTTTTCTCCCACACAAAAAGCAGCATCTACAGCTTGATTTATTAATAAATGAGCAAATTTCAACTCTACTTCTGGCTGTAGTGCCGATTGAGAGTTGGATCGAGCTAACGTATAGTCGTTAAAATTCATATCCCATTCCTACTCAGTCCTTATAATAAAGTCCACACCATAGCTACGAATGAACTTATAATCACAACTTATCTAAAACCCTTAATGTACATCAAAATGCTAAAAATCGAAATTTACTAGCATATCCCAGGATTTTTATATAAATTGTGTTAATAAATCTTATTATACATAAAAGAATGCATAATTTGACCCAAATTTCCTTAAATAACTAAAACAATTGGAATGTGTTGTTGATTTAAATAATTTATTACGAATAAAGGAAAATCGAGGGGTAAAGTAACAAGATTAGTCTAAAATCTGGCTTGGATTTAGACTGAAAAACGTTTAATTTATAGGTAAGTGAGATATTCAAAATTGAACTGTATCTACATCAATTACCTTTGGTATGTAGTTACTTAATGGTTTACTTAAGATGTATTTGCCCAATAATTACTTATGTTTTAAATAGGCAAATTCTTTCACAAGTTTAATGTTCATTAAATAACTCTTGCACGGATTTAACTATAAAATAATATACTCAGTCATCTGCCATAAGAAATAGTTTGCTTAAGTAATATACAGTGGGTACAAGTACTTAAACGTCGCTCTAAAGAAATAGAAAATATTAAGAAAGGATGTATTTACTAGCACAAAAAATCTAAATCAAGAAGTATTTGATGACAATAACAAAGACTGCCAATAGATTCTAGTCCTGGTCATATTTTAATTTAGGCAATTTTTGTTGGTAAGTTAGAACTACAAACTTATCAGTTTGACTTTTTGGAATAACAAAAATTAGCTACTATTATCTATAAATAGGCCAAAACACATTTGATTTCTATCTAAACAGCACTGCTCAAGCACGGTGCTATAGAAACCATGCTTTATTCTTGACATTTATAAATTAATATTTAATGTAAGTATAGTGACACAGCTTACTAGCGATCGCAAGGTATCCTGAAAGTAGTTAAGTAAAAATTGTGGTTATCGCAACAACAACAAAATTGACATCCCCATCAAAAGATTTTTCATTGCAAATATGGTTGCATGTCTGACCAATGATCATTAGGTATCAATTTTCCCAAGTGGCTGAGTAAAAATCTGGGCTAATGCAACAACAGCAACAAAATTTACATCTATATCAAAGGATTGTTCATTGTAAATGAGCCTTCACTTCATTAGCGATCGCGAGAGAACTATCTCTTAAACAGGCTCAGTGAGCAATGTAGCCGTCACAACAATAGCAACAAAATTGGCATCCATATCAAAGGATTTTTCATTGTTAACAAGTCTTAATCTCTTATATGCTTGCTCTTAGAAGCACAGCCTTGATTGTCTTGCTTTTTTCAGTAAAGTTTTTCAAAAATATTCTCCAAAGCATTAACCATCAAGCAATTAACTGCCTCTACTATCAGCCGAGCTTGATCATAATTGTAAAAAACAACAGAGTTGTTTGTATTAATCATTATCAAGTACTTAAGTGTAACTAAAGAGACTAAAGCTAAGTTTACGGAAATTACGTAAAAAAATGAGCAAAAATTATACTGGTTCAAAATCTTCTCTAATCACCACAGAGCCATACAAAGAATTGCCACCCAACAGCTATGTAGAATCTGCATCAAACGGTTCCCATCAGCAAGATGAATTAGAGAGCAATAAAGGAATTCAGCCCTTTTTACCGAACGGAACAGCCCCTACGCTCTCAGTTGCCGATGCGATCGCTCAGATGTTGGCAAATTTGGGAGTAGGTTACGCTTTTGGCGTTGCTGGGGGTGCGATGGCGAGCCTTTGGGGTGCGCTGTCAAATAGCAGCATAGAAGTGTTGAACTTCCGTCATGAAGCAGGAGCAGCCTTTGCAGCCACCGAGGCGTACTTTGCTAGCGATCGCCCCACTGTAGTATTTACCACAGCTGGGCCCGGGATCACCAACGCGCTGACTGGATTATTTGCGGCTCGTGGTGAAGGTGCAAAAGTGATTTTGCTTTCGGCTTGCACCTCATCACCACAACGTGGACGCTGGGCAATTCAGGAAACCAGCACCTACACATTGCCCAGTGGGGGAATTTTTACCCCAGGAGCACTGTTTAACTATGCAATCACCATTGAATCGGCTGCTCAACTACCCCAGATTTTTCGCAAACTTGCTCTGGCTTTAGCGCAGCCAGGTGGATTTGTGGCTCATTTAAGCATTCCCACCAGTGTGCAGACAAGTTTAGTTGAGGATATATCCTTACCTCAACTAGATATTTCGCCTTTTGCGATAACTGCTCCCAAACAAGCGATCGCTAAATCCGCAGAATTATTATCTGCCGGCCCCTTCGCTATTTGGGTCGGCTTTGGTGCGCGTGATGCAGCAGACGAAATCCGCCAACTCGCCGAGAAAACAGGCGCAGCAGTCATGTGCTCACCTCGTGGTAAAGGCATATTTCCTGAAGATCATCCCCAGTTTGTCGGTGTCACAGGTTTAGGCGGTCATGCCTCCGTCTTGACTTATATGGAACAGCAACCTCCACTACGCACACTCGTATTAGGAACCCGCCTTGGTGAACCGACTTCCTTCTGGAGTTCAGCAATGGTTCCGACTGGAGGCTTTGTACATGTAGACATTGACCCAGAAGTTCCAGGAGTCGCTTATCCTCACGTTGAAACCTTCGGGGTTCGGTCTGATATCAAGACCTACTTACAAGAACTGTTGCAACTGTTGCCAGATGCTCTTGCTCGTTCCACACCTTTGTTGCTACCTTGTCCAGAGCGTGAAGCAATAAAACAGGATATAGACTATCCGGTGCGACCAGAAGCATTGATGTCAGCAATTCAAAAGATCATTGTTGAGGGTAGCGACGCCGTAGTAATGGCAGAGTGCGGTAACTCGTTTACTTGGTCAACTCATCTACTGCAATTTGCCCAAGCCAATCGTTACCGAGTTAGTACAGGCGTCGGAGCAATGGGTCACGCTGTCACAGGAGTTTTAGGTGCAGCCCAAGCACGGAGTGGTAAAGCTGTAGCTATTGTGGGTGATGGGGCAATGTTGATGAATAACGAAATCAGCACAGCCGTAAAATACAAAATTCCTGCTATCTGGATTGTACTCAACGATGCCCGTTACAACATGTGTCATCAAGGGATGAAAGTGTTGGGATTAAAGGGTGCAGATGCAACCATGCCACCAACAAATTTTGCCATGATTGCTCGTGGTATGGGAGCAGAAGCAATGGTCGTCGTTAGAGAGTCAGATATCGAAGAAGCACTGGAAAAAGCGATCGCCTCAAACGTTCCCTTCTTAATCGATGTAGTAATTGACCCCGATCGCCCAGCACCCTCTGGTGGACGTAATAAGAGTTTGGCAGCACAAGGAGTCAAATCAAGTCAGGCTAAAAATTCCGCTAAACCAGTTTCATTTCCAGCAGTTTGACTTGAAAAAATTGCAACTTACTAGCATTTTTCTCTACTCCTCTCTGCGCCTCTGCGCCTCTGCGTGAGAAAAAATCAAGAATGAAGTATGAAATTAGAAGCAGCAAACTTCTCATCCCAGCCAACTACATTACAAAAGATGAGATCCTACTTTAATTTGTGAGTCTTATTTTTTCATACTTCATCCTTAAATAATCATTACTTACTCTAACCAACCAAAAATTAATCAATATTGAGAAACCAAAATGCTGCTATTTGAAACCGTTAGAGAAATGGGTCATGAACAAGTTCTCTTCTGTCATGGTAAAAATCCCGACATCAAAGCAATCATTGCCATACATAATACGAACTTAGGCCCAGCAATGGGAGCAACAAGACTCTTTCCTTATATCAACGAAGAAGCTGCATTAAAAGACGCTCTCCGTCTCAGTCGTGGCATGACTTACAAAGCCGCTTGTGCTAATATTCCGGCTGGTGGAGGTAAAGCAGTCATCATTGCTAATCCTGAAAATAAAACAGATGAAATGTTAAGAGCTTACGGACGTTTTGTTGATAGCCTCAACGGACGTTTTATCACAGGACAAGATGTTAATATTACTCCCCAAGACGTGCGGACAATCAGCAAAGAAACTAAGCATGTAGTTGGAGTCTCAGAAAAGTCTGGTGGCCCTGCTCCCATCACATCTTTAGGAGTTTTTCTAGGAATTAAAGCTGCTGTAGAGTTTCGTTGGCAGAGCAAAAGACTTGATGGCATGAAAGTTGCGGTTCAAGGTTTAGGAAATGTCGGTAAAAATCTCTGCCGACACTTGCATGAACATGACATTAAACTTTTTGTTAGCGATGTAGACCCAGCAAAAACAGAAGAAGTCAGACAACTTTTTGGCGCAACCGTTGTCGAACCAGACGAAATTTACTCTCTTGACGTAGATATCTTTGCTCCTTGTGCTTTAGGAGGAATTATTAATAGTCATACAATTCCTCTGTTGCAAGCTCCGATTATTGCTGGCGCTGCTAATAATCAGTTAGGCAATGAACAAATACATAGTCAAATGCTGGCAGAAAAAGACATTCTTTATAGCCCTGATTATGTAATCAATGCTGGTGGGCTAATCAATGTTTATAACGAAATGATTGGCTACGACGAAGAAAAAGCCTTTAAGCAAGTGCATAACATTTATGACACGCTACTAGCCATTTTTGATATTGCTAAACAGCAAGGAATGCATACCAACGATGCTGCTAAACGATTAGCAGAAGACCGGATCATGAACGGTAAACGCAGCCAGTCTAAAGCGATCGCAGCTTAATTGTTAATTTTCAGTAGTTAGCTATTAGCTACTAATTTAAGGAGTGACCAGTGGAAAAAAATACGTTTGCAACATCAGCTTATATTGCTACTTCTCCAGAGAGCGCCTTTGACTACCTTTGCAGTTTAAAAAACTTGGACGAATGGACTCTTTATAGCCGGATGAAAGAGCAGATTGACGAAGATACCTGGCTTGGATCTGCATCTGGCTATCACAAAAATCTCTACTATCACGTTAAAAAACTAGAGAATCCGCTTTTCTACGGCATTGAATGGCACTGCGGGTTAGAGTATGAGAAATATTTTCAGGTTTATCCTGTTTTGCTGTTTCCTCCTGACTACATCGAGCCAGGAACAGACGAAAAAGGCGTGTACTTTCACTGGTTGAGCTTTGTCGATCCAAAACGGCAAACTCAGATGATTATGCAGGGAATTCATACAGTACACACTTCTGAGTGTCGTTCTCTCAAAGGTAATTTGGAACGTAAGGCTGGTCATACCGCAGCAGCAAAAGGGCGCTACTTTATTGATACTGATACCATCTATGTTGATGCCCCAATTGAAATTGGAATTGAATACTTAAAAGACTTACGAAATATAGATGAGTGGGCACATTTACTACAACCAAATGGCGATATTACTTCTGAATCAGGTGAATTTAAGGATGAATACGACCAGAAGGTAAAAGTTTCTGTGCGGTTACATTCTCTGAGTAAATATTATTTGCTTGAGCAAGAACACTTTTATCCAGACTACGAATATTATCAGCGCTCTGTAGCGTTACTTATTCCAACCGCCTATGCTTTCGCTGACCCAGAGGCTTCTGGTTTTATCCTGCACCGGATCACATTCTGGAAAACAGGTGAAGCTTTTACTCACGGCAAACTCCAGATTGAGGACTTTGGCGCTGAGAGCATGAATATTAAACGTCTTGTTGAAGGCAAAGCTGGCAATCTTCAGTCGTTTGATCGGGGGATGAGCTACATACCAAAAACGGGCTATTAGATCCCCGACTTCTTAAAAAAGTCGGGGATCTAATAGCTGCCAGGAGACAAAATATGAAATTTAAGCTACTTACTGTTACTTTCCTCGCTTTTTGTGTTGCCGCTGTTTCTGAAACGAAAGCTGCACAAGCCGCATCCTTTTCTGTAATTGCTGATGGTCTAGAGAATGCCGGAGGGTTAAGCTTTAGTTCTGATGGTAGTCTCTATGTTACAGAGGCAGGAATAGGAGGAAATGGGGCTTGCGTTCCGCCACCAAGTGGTCAAGGCGATTCTTTATGCTATGGCACAAGTGGTGCAGTTACGAAAGTTGAGAATGGTAAAACCAAGCGTGTACTTACAGGACTCCCTTCTTTAGCGTTACCAGATGGTACTGGAGCAGCTGGGCCTCGTGATATCCAATTTGATGCCACAGGCAAACCTTATGTTTTAGTTGGGTATGGTGCTAATCCGACCTTTCGCGATCGCAATCTCGGTAAAACTGACCTCGGAAAAATCATCACTCCTGACTTCAAAACCAATTCTTGGACAAGTGTTGCCGATCTAGCTAACTATGAACTCGCTAACAACCCTGATGGGAGTGATTTAAGTAGTAATCCTTTGGGTTTTGTAATCGATGGCAACAAACTTGTTGCGGCTGATGCAGGTGCAAACGACTTACTCAGCGTGAAAACTGATGGCAGTAATTTGCAGGCTTTAGCGGCGTTTCCCCCAGAGATATTAACTAATCCAGTGTTCCCACCTGCCGATACCCCATCCAATGAACCGGCACAAGTGCCATCTGGTAGTGAAACGCCGCCATCGCTTCCTATTCAATCAGTACCCTCAAGTGTAGCCAAAGGCCCCGATGGCGCTTATTATATCAGCCAATTTACTGGTTTTCCCTTTCCAGAAGGTGGCGCAAAAATCTATCGTGTTGATGCTGATGGCACGACAGTTTATGCAGATGGTTTGACTCAACTAACAGACTTGACATTTGATACTGCGGGCAATTTGTATGCTTTGCAGTACGCCAATGAGTCAGCTTGGAAGGGTAATTTAGATGGTTCGGTGATCAAAATAGCTGCTGATGGAACTCGTACAACCATCCTCAGTGGCAATGGATTAGAGTCACCTAGCGCCTTGACAATTGGCCCTGATGGTGAAATTTACGTCACAAATCGAGGCGATCGTCCTGACAGTGGGCAAGTTCTCAAAATTGAAAATATAGAGTCTGTCCCTGAACCTAGTTCGACTTTAGGCATATTAACAGGCGCTTTGGGTCTTGGTTGGTTGCATAAGAAAAGAGCTACTAAAGCTTTAACGCTCAAGTAAAAGACCTGCATCTGCTACGAACTAGAATTCACTGTCTTTAAAACTATAAAAGTTTCCACAAATCACTAATTTCTTAATCTCAAAAGGTATGAAACTCAAGTCATTTGCTCTTACATCCGTTACATTCTGTTTTACTGCAATTTGTGGAACATCAGCCGCACAAGCTGCAAGCCTAACGACTGTTCTCGATGGGGTCAGCAATATCCGGGGTATTAGCTTTGGCCCTGATGGAAGTCTCTATGCAACAGAGCCAGGTATTGGAGGAAACGGGAATTGCCAGCCATCTCCGAGTGCAATATTTCAACCTCTGTGTGCAGGCAATACTGGTTCACTCGTTAAACTCTCACCAAATGGTACAAAAACGCGTCTACTTAATAACTTTGTGTCTCTAGCAGAACAACCCAGCGGCAACCAAGGGGCCGGTATTCAAGACTTGCAATTCGACTCTAAAGGGAATGCTTATCTGCTAACTGGGTTTGCTGGTTATCCAGGAAACCGCGATAAAGAAACACTTGCTCTTGGCTCTAAATACCCTATCCCAGAAACACAACTTAAGGTCTTCCCACCATCCACACCCGATAAAGTTTTGAATGCCCCGGAGTTAGGAAAACTGTACAAAGTTGACTTGAACACTGGATCTCTCAACAGTATTTTCGACTTTGGCAAGTATGAAATTATCAATAATCCAGATGGCCAGGATGTAGTTAGTAATCCCTTCGATATGGCTATTAATGGCGATACTGCTTATGTAGTTGATGGGGGTGGAAACGCTGCTTACAAAATTAAACTTGATGGCAGTGATGCCCAAGCGATCGCAATTCCTAAGAACGTCCTTAGTGCCTCACTGTTGCCATCTGCACCACCAGGGCAAGAGTTACCTCCAGAGCTAGTAGAGGCACTTCCAGGGCTAGTAGAACAGCTTCCTGGAGGAAAAATAGCGGTTCAATCAGTACCTACAGGTGGCGCAATTGGTCCCGATGGAGCTTTATACGTTGGTGAATATACGGGTTTTCCTTATCCAGAAGATCAATCACGGATTTTCCGCATCGGCGACGATGGAAAGCCAGAGGTTTTTCTAGATGGGTTTACACACATTACTGACCTCACCTTTGATGATGAAGGTAATTTGTTAGTCCTACAATTCAGCGATAACTCTCAGTTAGAAGGTGATTTACGGTTCCTTCCTGGTTCTCTCATCAAAGTTGCTCCTGATGGCACTCGCACAACAGTTGTTGCAGCTGGTGAAGGGCTAGAGTCGGCTGCTGGAATTGATATTGGGCCTGACGGCAAAATTTATATCAGCAAACGCGGTGTTGGCCCAGAACTAGGGTCAGTTGTTCGGGTGGATAGCAGCGAACCTGTTCCTGAACCTGCTTCTATCTTGGGCGTCGTAACAGCTGCCGGTTTAGGCGCGGCTGCCAAGATGAAGCGCAAGCGCAAAGAATCAGCTAAGGCAGAGATAGCCTAACACCACTTTAAATTTTGGCTTTTAGTAAGGGTTTAAACCCTTACTAAAAATCCATTTAACCTAAACAAGCAGGACATAAAAAGTATGGGATTAGTTGCAAAAAAATTGTAGGTTGGGTTGACGTAAGGAAACCCAACATTGATAAGGGTATTGGGTTGAGCAAGGCGAAACCCCACCTAAATCTGACTTTGCCAGGTAAAAGTTAAAAAATAAACTGCTGTCTCACATAGAAAGTTGCATTTCAAAAATGAAGCAGCAGCCTGAATTCTCAAATTCCCAAACTGGGTCTGGGGACAAAATTAGTCTAGGAAGAGTATAGCTCATACAACTAGGACTTCAAACTCATGGAATTAGTCAAAAATTTGTCAATCGGCGTTCTTGGTGCCGGATTTATGGTGTTAGGAACAGCTGCCCAAGCTTTGTCTGTAACCTTAACCTACGAGCGCTCTATCGGTAGCCCTGGTTTTGGGCCTGGTCAACTCTTTGTTCCTCAAGGCATAGAAGTGGATGACGCTGGGAATACTTTAATCAGTAACGGTCGCGGTCTGAATCCAGACGGCAGTTTTAACCCAAACATTGGTAACAAGGTCGAGGTATTTAACCCCAAGGGAAAATATATCGGAGCAATTGGTAAGGGTGGCAAAGGGCCTGGCGAATTTGACGAGCCAGCAGCTCTAGGAATCTCTCCGCAAACTAAGAATTTGTATGTAGGAGATGTTTTTAATAATCGCGTTAATGTCTTCGATCCCAAAGGTAAATTTGTTAAATCATTTGGCTCATTTGGTGGTCTTAAAGAGGGTAGAGCCTTCTTTGGGCCATCTGGTGTGACATTTGATAAAACAGGCAATGTGTATGTGGGTGATTTTAGCGGCGACAAAATCAATAAATACACTCCAGACGGTGAGCTGATTAGTTCAATTGGTACTACTGGTACTGAACCTGGACAGTTCCAAGGGCCAGCAGGTATCAGAATCTCTCCAGTTAGTGGAAACTTCTTTGTGAGTGACCAGTTTAACAACCGCGTTCAGGTACTCAGTCCAGAAGGTAAATCTATCTTAACATTTGGTAAACAAGGTAATGGAAATGGAGAATTTAATCAGCCAATTGGTTTAGAAGTAGATGAGTTTGAGAATATTTATGTGGCTGATTCTATTAATAGCCGCGTTCAAGTATTCGATAAAAACGGTAAATTCTTGACTGCATTTGGTAAACCTTCTGGAGCAACACCTCCTCAATTAGGTGAGCCACCCTTTGGCGACCCCCTCGACTTGACACCAGGTACATTTAACTGGACTGGTGGCACCACCTACAAAGATGGCAAGTTGTATGTAGGCGATTTCTTCCAAGGTCGCGTTCAAGTATTAAGCGTAGAGGGCGCAGCCCCAGTGCCAGAACCAGCTTCAACTTTAGGTTTTGTATTATTTGGAGTTGGGACTACTGCTGTGAAAATGCGAAAAAATAGACAGAAAAAGACAGCTATTAGTTTAGAGAAAGAACTAGCAAAAACTGCTGTATAACTACTTTACTAGTCTCTTTTTGAGAGTAGAGCAAACCTCAAACTTTATTTAAACCAATGTAAGGAGTTCGTATTAAGACAACATTAGTCTTTGATGCGATCGCCTTACACATTCCTTATCTAGCATTATGTTTTGACACTATTGAGGACAGGGAAAATGCCTTTGAAATCCTCTTATTCAGATAAGCTTAAACAAACTTACCAAAACTTGATTGCCTTACTGAGCGATCGCCTATCATTATTAGCAACATCAGAACTTCCTTGTTTTGAAGAACAACTTGCTGATGTGGCTCAAGAACTTGCTCAAGCTGGCATTCCTGAGTCTGTTTGGGTAAGTCTAGTGAATGGTTGTTATGCCACACTTACCCCTGCAACATCAATAAATCATATCAAATCCCGACAAGTTACCATCATCGGCGGACATGGCCGGATGGGAAGATTATTTAGAGAGCAACTTTCGGCGGTAGGTCATAACGTCAGTGTTCTTGAACAAGAGGATTGGGATTATGCAGATCAATTATTAAATCAAGCAGAACTAGTATTAGTTAGCGTTCCAATTGAACAAACAGTTGATGTTATCAAACGTGCAGCTAAATATCTATCCCCAACTACAGCTTTATGCGACATCACAAGTATCAAGACTCAGCCAACTCAAGCAATGCTCGAACACCATTCGGGGTCTGTAATGGGATTACATCCTATGTTTGGACCAAATATAAAATCGTTTTTAGGACAGAAAGTAGTAGTATGTCCAGGTCGAAACGATGATTCATTTCAATGGCTCTTAGACTTCATTAAAAGTCAAGGTGGAGAGTTAATTGTTTGCACACCTGAAGAACATGACCAAATGATGGTAATTATTCAAGCAACGCAACACTTCTGTAGATTTAGTCTTGGCGTATTCTTAACACAAGCAAAAATTGATATAGACCGCAGTTTAACAATGTCTACACCCAGTTATCGGCAAGAAATTGACATTCTTAAACGTTTGTTTTCTCAAAACCCTCACTTATGTGTTGACATCATGCTAGCTACAGAAGAAAGATGTCAAGCAATTAGCTCTTTAGCTAATACTTACAGCCGCCTAGCAAGACTAGTAGCAAGTAAAGATAGAGCCGCCCTAATTCAAGAGTTTGAAGGGACTCAAAGCTCTTTCCCTCAGTTTCAAACTATGCCTGAAGATACTACTTATAACGCTCTGCTCCCTATATGATAAATGGCAGGGTAGTTACCATGAAAATACATTCCCTGCTAAAAGCTGTTAACAAGAAACGCCTCTACGAAAGTAATTTAATTATTGCAATAAAACCTCAGCATTTGAGTAGTAAAAACTATGCTGATTGACATATTTCATGATACTGTTTGCCCTTGGTGCAGAATCGGTAAAAAGCATCTTTTTGATGCACTGGCACAATGGCAAGAAAAAGCGGTGACTATCCGCTGGCATCCTTTTCTTCTTGATAATACCGTTCCGCCTTCTGGGTACGAATTTCGGAGCTTTATGCAAGAAAGAAAAGGTATTGGAGCGGCAGAACTACAGTATCTATTTGATTCCACGCGACGCGCAGGTGAGGCAGCAGGAGTCAAGCTAAATTTTGACAAAATTCGTTTGGCTGTCAATACTAAGCTCTCCCACAGACTAATTAATCTAGCACCAGCAAATAGAAAAAATGATGTTGTAGAAGCAATTTATAAAGCTTATTTTGAAGATGGTTTAAACATTGGAGATATTAACATTCTTACTGCTATAGGTACAGCTTATCAAATGGAACCTACCGAATTACGGTTGCAATTGAGTGACAATACTCTGGTTGATATTGTGGCTGAATCACAGTTTGCTCGGTCGATAGGTATTACCAGCGTGCCATTCTTTATCATCAATAATCAAGTCCAGGTAAATGGTTCTGGTTCTGTGGAGGTATTCCTTCAAGCTTTGAATCGTGCCGCACTTACAGAAAAATCAGCAAAAATATGGTGATAGATATCAAAAAAAGTAAATTTAATCTGCAACCAATACATCAAAGTGTTTCGGTTAGCTTCAACTACGAAATTTGCTTTACTAATAATCTTTTTGAGTTAAAAAATCCCACGTTAGCGCAAGTAATTACAGCAGATGGAGAGACGAAACCAAAGAAAATAGTAGCAGTTGTAGATGCAGGACTATTACAGTTCTGTCCTGATTTGTTATTGCAATTAGCAGCATATACCAAGTTTTATGCAGAAATACTCACACTTGCTATTGAGCCGGTCATAGTTCCAGGTGGGGAAGCTGCTAAAAACGATCGCACTTTAGTTGAGCAGATTCATCAGCAGATTGATGCAGCTGGGTTGTGTCGCCACTCTTACCTGTTAGCTATAGGGGGTGGGGCTGTGTTGGATTTAGTAGGATATGCAGCTGCAACTGCTCACCGGGGTATTCGTCTGATTCGGATTCCGACGACAGTGTTAGCCCAAAATGATTCAGGTATAGGAGTAAAAAATGGTATTAACGCCTTTGGTAAAAAGAACTTTCTAGGTACATTCGCTCCACCTTATGCGGTTATAAATGATTCTGCTTTCTTAACAACTCTAGACGATCGCGACTGGCGTTCTGGAATCGCCGAAGCCATCAAAGTGGCATTAATTAAAGATGCCAACTTCTTTGCTTTTATCCACTCTCATACCGCAGCCCTTGTCCATCGAGATATGGACACCATGCAACAGCTAATCTATCGTTGCGCTCAATTACACCTAGACCATATTGCCAACAGCGGCGATCCTTTTGAAATGGGTTCATCGCGTCCCTTGGATTTTGGTCACTGGGCGGCGCATAAACTAGAGCATTTGACAAATTACAGCTTACGTCATGGAGAAGCAGTTGCGATCGGTATCGCTTTAGATAGTACTTATTCTTATCTCCTAAAACGGCTTAGTTGGTCAGAGTGGCAACGGATATTAAATACATTATCTGCACTGGGTTTCAAATTGTACGTACCAGAACTAGCCGAACAGTCTTCACAACTAGAACATCCTCGTTGTTTATTCCGAGGTTTGACCGAGTTCCGCGAACACTTGGGTGGAGAATTGACCCTGACGCTGCTGCAACGCATCGGAGAGGGAATTGAAGTTCACGAGGTTGATGTGTCTTTGTACAAACAAGCAATATCGCTACTGCGCGAATTTGTAAAAAATAGGCAGACGGTATTAACACGCTTACAAACAAATTATTCTCCACTTCGATACAAACCAACATTTAGATTTTCCGCAGATGCATAGTAGATACTAATTCGTAATTCGTAATGGGCTACGCCCCGCTACGCTAACGTAATTCGTAATTAAGATGCGTCAGATTTAATCTGGGTCTTCGGTTTCTTCGCGCCCTTGGCGGTTCGTTCTCATGCAAAAAACTGTTGTTCTTAACGTAGTAGGATTGACATCTAGCCTTGTAGGTGAGCATACGCCCTTTCTTTATAGTTGGGCAGAACAAGGGCAAATTGTGCCGATCGCACCCGTGTTACCTGCTGTTACTTGTACAGTGCAAGTAACTTATCTTACAGGAAAGTTGCCTGATGAGCATGGAATTGTTGCTAATGGTTGGTACTTTCGGGATGAGTGTGAAATTAAGTTTTGGCGACAGTCTAACAAACTTGTTCAGGCTCCCAAAATATGGGAAATGGCGAAAGCGCTAGATCCAAACTTTACCTGCGCTAACTTATTTTGGTGGTACAACATGTACTCGTCGGTAAACTATGCAGTTACCCCGCGACCAATGTATCTTAGCGATGGTAGGAAAATCCCAGATATTTATACACAACCCAAAAAATTGCGATCGCAACTTCAAGATAAACTAGGTCAATTTCCTCTGTTCAATTTTTGGGGTCCTAACACATCGATTCGCTCTACTCAATGGATTGCAGAATCAGCAAAATTGCTTGAAGAACGTTCTAACCCAACTTTGACACTCGTCTATCTACCGCATCTAGATTACTGTTTACAAAAATACGGCTCAGATGTTAATAAAATAGCGAAGGATTTGCAGGAAATTGATGCAGTTTGTCGCGATTTGATTCAATATTATGAAAAACGAGGCGCTCAAGTCATCGTCTTATCAGAATACGGAATTACATCAGTATCCAAACCCGTCCACATAAATCGGATACTGCGCCAAAAAGGTTTGCTAACGGTGCGCGTTGAACTAGGACGAGAACTGCTTGATCCAGCTGCGAGCAAAGCATTTGCTGTTGCCGATCATCAAATTGCTCATGTTTATGTTAATGATCCACACTATATTACCAAGGTGCGATCGCTTCTAGAAGAGGTTGAGGGTGTTGCTTATGTTTTAGACGATGCTGAAAAGTCAGCCCATCATTTGGATCATTCTAGATCAGGAGAGTTAGTAGCGATCGCGCAGTCAGATGCTTGGTTTACTTATTATTACTGGCTTAATGATGAACGCGCTCCCGATTTTGCCAGAACTGTAGATATCCATCGCAAACCTGGTTACGATCCTGTAGAACTTTTCCTTGACCCTCAAATCAAATTTCCCCAAGCCAAAATTGGTCTCACACTTTTAAAGAAACAGCTTGGGTTTCGCTATTTGATGGATGTTATTTCTTTGGATGCTTCTTTGGTGCGTGGATCTCACGGTTGTATTCCGCCTTCTCCTACCGAAGGGCCGTTATTGATTACCAAACAACCTCACTTGCTTGACTCGTCGTCTATAAAAGCAGTTGATGTTTGTCAATTAATCCTCAGACACTTAATAGAAAATGGTAATAAATAATAACAGTATTTTTTCGCTGTATTATTTTGCTAATAAATGTTTATGACTAAATTATGCCTGATTCTATAACCACAGGAAGAAGCAGAAAATTCCAAAAAACGTTCTACGGGATTATCCCAGGAAAGATGTATAAAAAGCCAATAAATTGATACCTTGATCTAAAAATTGTTCATGTAATAATTGATTCACATCTAGTAAACTTCAGATAAGAACTTAGTAAAGACTTTTAATTACATCAAACCTAGTATTTATAAGGTTTGAGACAGACTTAATTATATTGACATCAAATTGACTAAATTTGTCCTCTGCTCAAAATTTACTACTAACAATGATTAATAACTCTTGAGTTTAATGACTAATAGCTATTCTAGAGATACCCATGATTATTAATTCTCATTCCTATACAACTCTTGCTGGTGTGCGTATCTCACGCTCCAGCAGAGAAGTTAAGATAGACACTGCCATCGAAGAGATTCTGTTCTACCTAAATTCTCAACGTGGTGGCTTGCTAAAGAGTAGCTACGAATATCCAGGAAGATATAAGAGGTGGGCGATCGGATTTGTCAATCCACCACTAGAGTTGACAACACAAGAAAACGCTTTTATTTTAACAGCCTTAAATGAGCGCGGTAGAGTACTTTTGCCATTGCTTTTAGAGCGTCTATCCTGCTCAAAACAACTTCAGGATGTCACCCAAGAAAATGATGATATCGCCGGATTTGTTAAACCCGCACAACAGTTTTTTGCCGAAGAAGAACGTAGCCAACAACCTTCAGTATTTACAGTTGTCCGCGAAATTCTATATACTTTCTCTAGTCAAGAAGATGAGCATCTAGGGTTGTATGGTGCTTTTGGTTATGACTTAGTTTTTCAGTTTGAGCCAATTCCTCAGCATTTAGAACGCCCTCAAGATCAGCGAGATTTGGTGCTTTATCTCCCTGACGAACTCATAGTTGTTGACTACTATTTGCAACGCGCATTTCGTCTGCAATATGAATTTGAAACAGCGCATGGTAGCACTAATAATCTGCCTCGAACAGGTGAATCTGTTGATTATCGAGGAAAGCGTCTTGTACCAAAGCAAACCGCAGACCATGAAATAGGCGAATATGCCGAACAAGTTGAATTTGCACTTGATTATTTCCGACGAGGCGATTTATTTGAAGTAGTTCCTAGTCAAAACTTTTTTGAACCCTGCGAAGAACAACCTAGCAAACTATTTGAAATCTTAAAGCAAATCAATCCTAGTCCTTATGGTTTTATCTTTAATCTAGGCGGAGAATATTTGATTGGAGCATCTCCAGAAATGTTCGTGCGGGTTGAGGGTAGACGGGTAGAAACTTGTCCAATTAGTGGTACTATTACGCGGGGACAAGATGCTCTTGATGATGCTGCTCAAATTCGTCAGTTACTCAACTCACATAAAGACGAAGCTGAGTTGACAATGTGTACCGACGTAGATCGTAACGACAAATCTCGAATTTGTGAACCGGGTTCAGTACGAGTTATTGGTCGTCGTCAAATTGAATTATATAGTCACTTGATCCATACAGTAGATCATGTTGAAGGTACATTGCGATCGCAATTTGATGCTTTAGATGCATTTTTAAGTCATACTTGGGCAGTTACAGTCACCGGCGCACCAAAAAGAGCAGCAATAGATTTTATTGAACAGTATGAACGTAGTGCTCGACGTTGGTATGGTGGAGCAGTTGGCTATTTAAACTTTAATGGCAATCTAAACACCGGATTAATCCTACGAACAATTCGCTTAAAAGATTCAATTGCTCAAGTGCGAGTCGGTGCTACTGTTCTTTATGACTCAATCCCACAAGCAGAAGAACAAGAAACAATCACTAAAGCTGCTGCACTATTTGAAACGATTCGTCGTGCAAAGCAAACAAGTGAAAGAACTAACGAGCTTAGTTCAATAAAAACAATCAAATCTATCCCAAATATTAAACCTGGCAAACGCGTCTTACTAATAGACTACGAAGATTCATTCGTGCATACATTAGCTAATTACATTCGCCAAACTGGTATCAACGTTACAACACTACGTCATGGCTTCTCAGAATCGCTATTCGACACCGAACGTCCTGACTTAGTTGTCTTGTCTCCTGGCCCTGGTAGACCAAGTGATTTTCGGGTTGCAGAGACTATTGCCGCCCTGATTCATCGCAAAATTCCCATTTTTGGCGTTTGTCTAGGATTGCAAAGCATTGTAGAGGCTTTTGGTGGAGAATTAGGAGTTCTCGACTATCCCCAACATGGTAAATCTTCGCGGATTTTTGTCACCGATTCAGATTCCGTTCTATTTAAAGACTTACCAGAATCCTTTACAGTTGGTAGATATCATTCATTGTTTGCCCTACCACAACACTTGCCGGCAGAACTCAAGGTGACGGCAATATCCGAGGACGATGTAATTATGGGCATTGAGCATCAAACACTTCCTATAGCTGGTGTTCAATTTCATCCAGAATCAATCATGACTCTAGCAGGAGAAGTCGGACTAGCAATTATTAAAAATGTTGTGCGTGTATATGCTGAGAATCAGGAGATAGGAGATAGGAGACAGGAGATAGGAGATAGGAGATAGGAGGCAGAAGTTAAGGGTTATTAATCATTCTTCCTTCCCCTGCACTCTGTGCTCCCCTGCACCTCTGCCCTCCGCTCCTCCCTCCCTTTAATAAATTATGAATAAACAAATTGCCTCACCGCGCCACATTCTTGAAGAAATTGTGTGGCATAAAAAGCAAGAAGTTGCCCAAATGCAGCAAGAACTGCCTTTAACTTCTTTACAACAACAGTTAACTGCTGCTCCGAATGTGCGGAATTTCTTGACGGCTTTGCAGCAGAATTCTAGTCAACCCAGCTTAATTGCCGAAGTTAAAAAAGCATCACCGAGTCGTGGTGTGATCCGCGAGGATTTTGAGCCAGTAGCGATCGCTCAAGCTTATGAACGAGGTGGTGCAGCTTGTTTATCAATTCTTACTGACCAAAAGTTCTTTCAAGGCAGTTTTGATAATCTGCGGGCTGTGCGATCGCAGGTAGCATTACCCCTACTGTGTAAGGAATTCATCATTGACCCTTACCAAATTTATCTAGCACGGACGGCGGGTGCGGATGCTGTATTATTGATTGCTGCTATCCTTTGTGATCAAGAACTCCAGAATTTTTTGCACTTGATTCACGACTTGGGAATGACTGCGCTGGTGGAAGTCCATACCTTGACTGAACTAGATCGAGTGTTACAGCTTGATGGCTTACGTTTAGTAGGAATCAACAATCGTAATCTTGAAGATTTTACAGTTGATTTAGCAACCACACAGCAACTTTTAGCACGGCAACAACAATTGCAAATGGATATCACCGTTGTCAGTGAGTCTGGACTATATACACCAGCTGATTTATCTATTGTGGCTGAGGCTGGTGCTCGTGCGGTTTTGGTAGGAGAGTCTTTGATTAAACAAAGTGATATAGAGCAAGCTGTACGTAATCTTTTGGGGAGTCACATTGCGGGGAGTTTAAAGGCTGGCTGATGAACCTCAAAGACGTTACATGTAGAGACCGTAGATGTAACGTCTCTACAGGGTTTCTGCTGTAATTGCTAATTTTTGATTATTCCAAAGTTGTTAATAAACCATTAACTATTTTTCAGGATGACTTCTATCTCCGATTACTTTCAAACTTTACGCACTCGCCAACAGTGTGCTTTGATTCCTTTTATCACAGCTGGCGATCCTAACTTAGAAACTACTGCCAAGGCTTTACGCATCTTAGATCGCAATGGTGCTGACTTTATCGAGTTGGGTATTCCCTACTCCGATCCTTTGGCAGATGGGCCTGTGATTCAAGCCGCAGCAACTCGCGCCTTACACAAAGGCACAAAATTAGAGCAAGTGCTAGAGATGTTGCAAACTGTGAGTCCCAGCCTGAAAGCGCCGATAATTTTATTTACCTACTACAATCCAATTTTGCACCGGGGTATTAAGCCGTTTTTAGCGTCTATTGCTACAGCTGGGGCGCGAGGGTTGGTAGTACCAGATTTACCCTTAGAAGAGGCAGAAGAATTAATACATACCGCTGCCAGTTTCGGAATTGAAGTAATTTTGCTCGTAGCTCCTACCAGTTCTCAGGATAGAATTGAAGCGATCGCTCGTCAATCTCAGGGATTTATTTACCTGGTAAGCGTAACAGGTGTTACAGGTATGCGTTCTCAACTCCAAGAACGCGTAAAGCATTTAGTAAAGGATTTGCGGAGTGTCACCGATAAACCCATTGGTGTTGGCTTTGGTATCTCAGATCCAGAACAAGCACATCAAGTAATGGAATGGGGTGCAGATGCGGTAATTGTTGGTAGTGCCTTTGTCAAACGCTTAGCTGAAGGTAGCCCAATTCAAGGACTGCAAGCTGTAGAGCAACTTTGTAAAGAACTTAAAGTAGCAATTACTCCTGCATCTTTGCAACAGGTTGGTTCTGTTAAGTAACCCTTTCAAAGTGGGTAAAAATTCTTGAAAATAAATACCTCCTTAACCTTCTATCTCTGTGCCCTCTGCGCCTCTGCGGTTCGATGTTAGCGCAGCCTCTTATAGAGAAGAGTAACGAACCGCCAAGACGCCAAGAGCGCCAAGAAAAGATACTTGAACATAAAAGGATTTTAAACTGTGGTAAGTATACAAGACATCAATACTGCAACTGTGCATCCCGACTCTTTGGGCAGATTTGGTAGATTCGGTGGAAAGTACGTCCCAGAAACCTTGATGCCTGCATTAAGTGAGTTGGAAACTGCATTTGAGCAATATCGCAATGAGGCGAGTTTCCAAGCTGAATTACAAAATTTACTCCGGGATTATGTAGGCCGTCCCAGCCCTTTATATTTTGCTGAACGCCTGACAACGCATTATGCTAGACCAGATGGCACGGGAGCGCAGATTTATTTAAAGCGTGAAGATTTAAATCATACAGGTGCTCACAAGATTAATAATGCTTTGGCTCAGGTGTTGCTAGCCAAGCGTATGGGTAAGCAGCGGATTATTGCAGAGACGGGTGCTGGCCAACACGGGGTTGCGACTGCAACTGTGTGTGCGCGATTTGGTTTAGACTGTGTGATTTACATGGGCGTCCACGATATGGAACGGCAAGCCCTGAATGTGTTTCGGATGAAGCTGATGGGGGCGGAAGTTCGTCCAGTTGAGGCGGGGACGGGAACTCTCAAGGATGCAACCTCTGAGGCAATTCGGGACTGGGTGACAAATGTAGAAACAACTCATTATATCCTGGGTTCTGTTGCTGGGCCTCATCCATACCCGATGATTGTGCGTGATTTCCATGCGGTAATCGGTAAAGAAACTCGCTCTCAATGCCAAGAGAAATGGGGAGGATTACCAGATATTCTTCTGGCGTGTGTTGGCGGCGGTTCCAATGCGATCGGATTGTTCCATGAGTTTGTGCATGAAACATCTGTGCGTCTAGTTGGAGTCGAGGCTGCGGGTGAAGGTGTGAATACAGAAAAGCACGCTGCAACATTGACAAAAGGACGAATAGGTGTATTGCATGGTGCAATGAGCTATTTACTCCAAGATGACGATGGTCAAGTAATTGAAGCTCATTCGATTAGTGCGGGGCTGGACTATCCTGGCGTTGGGCCTGAGCATAGTTATTTAAAGGATCTTGGTCGTGCTGAGTATTACAGCGTGACTGATAAACAGGCGCTAGAAGCATTTCAAAGACTTTCGCGGCTAGAAGGGATTATCCCAGCTTTAGAAACCGCTCATGCGATCGCCTATCTAGAAACCCTCTGCCCTCAACTCGATGGTAGTCCTCGCATTGTGATCAATTGCTCTGGTAGAGGTGACAAGGATGTGCAAACTGTGGCGAAAGTCATTAGTCATTAGTCCTTTGTCATTAGTCATTTGTCCTTTGTCATTGATTAATATGACAGTTGTAACTCAAACTCCACCTGATAGAATCCCTCTCATTTCTGACTCTTACGATTGGCCGGTTATATTACAACAATTGCTTGATCGGCGATCGCTCTCTACCTCTCAAGCTGGGGATTTGATGCAAGGTTGGCTCCAAGATGCAATTCCTCCGGTATTATCGGGGGCAATCTTAACAGCTATTCAAGCCAAAGGCGTATCAGCAGAAGAATTAGTTGGCATGGCTAGCGTCTTGCAAGCTCAATCTTCCTCACTCAGCAACGCTAGTTGCCACAACGGGGGAAACCCCCGCAACGCACTGGCTCCTCAGCACTCTCAACTCAGCACTCTAATTGATACCTGCGGAACTGGCGGAGATGGTGCTTCAACCTTTAATATTTCCACTGCTGTTGCTTTTGTTGCCGCAGCAGCAGGGGTAAAGGTTGCTAAACACGGTAATCGTTCCGCATCTAGTAAGGCTGGTTCTGCGGATGTGTTGGAAGCTTTGGGTATAAATCTCAACGCTAGTCCTGAGAAAGTGCAAGTTGCTGTAGAGGAAGTCGGAATCACCTTTTTGTTTGCTCCAGGCTGGCATCCGGCGCTGAAAGCAGTTGCGGCTTTGCGGAAAACTTTAAAAGTGCGTACTATTTTTAACCTGCTTGGCCCGCTAGTTAATCCGATGCGACCAACAGGACAAATTATCGGTGTGAACGACCCACTTTTGCTAGAGACGATCGCTCAAGCTTTATCACAATTAGGATGCCGCCAAGCGATCGCACTTCACGGAAGGGAAAGGTTAGATGAGGCTGGTTTAGCAGATATCACTGATTTGGCTGTGCTTCAGCAAGAAAAAGTACGTTGCATCACACTCAATCCTCAAGAACTAGGCTTGGATTCTGCACCAACTACAGCGTTACGAGGTGGAGATGTCCAAGAAAATGCCGAAATTTTGAAGGCAGTTCTCCAAGGTAAAGGCACTCAAGCACAGCAGGATGTAGTCGCTTTAAACACAGCCTTAGCACTCCAAGTTAGTGAAAACACTAATAGGGAAACGGATATTTTGGCAGGTTGTGTTAAAGATATTGCCCTTGCTCAAGAAATTCTGCAAAGTGGCGCAGCTTGGGCAAAGCTAGAACAGCTCGCCAAATTTTTACTAGGTTCGTAGTAAGCACTTTAGTGCTTAAAAAATCAAGGACTAAAGTCCTTACTACAAACACGTATGACTATCAAAATTACTGTGATAGACCACCAGCGCTAATAGCTAACTAATTAAACAATACAGGAAAAGAAAATGATTGTAGTACTTAAGAGCGGTACGCCTGCTGATGAAGTTACTCGGCTGAGCAAAGAACTGAGTGACGCTTGGGGAGTAAAAGTAGAAAAAAGCGTTGGCAAACATAAAGTTGTTCTCGGAATGATTGGCGAAACTGCAACCCTTGATCGGTTGCAAATTCAGAAGTTTAGTCCTTGGATTGAGGAAGTATTGCGCGTGGAAAAACCTTTCAAGCGGGTTAGTCGAGAATTCCGACATGGAGAAGCCAGCGAAGTTGTTGTACCCACACCTAATGGTCGCGTCTATTTCGGAGAACATCATCCTTTGGTGGTAGTGGCTGGGCCTTGCTCTGTCGAGAACGAAGAGATGATTGTGGAGACAGCAAAGCGGGTTAAAGCAGCAGGAGCAAAGTTTCTGCGTGGGGGAGCTTACAAACCTCGGACTTCACCTTATGCGTTTCAAGGACATGGTGAGAGTGCTTTGGATTTATTGGCAGCAGCGCGTGAAGTTACAGGTTTGGGTATCATCACAGAAGTTATGGATACTGCCGATTTAACAGCAGTAGCCAGAGTAGCTGATGTGATCCAAGTGGGAGCGCGAAATATGCATAACTTCTCGTTGCTGAAGAAGGTAGGCGCTCAAGATAAACCTGTACTACTCAAGCGCGGTATGTCTGCCACAATTGACGAGTGGCTGATGGCAGCAGAATATATCTTGGCATCAGGAAATCCCAATGTGATTCTTTGTGAACGCGGAATTAGAACTTTTGACGGCAAATATGCCCGCAATACTTTAGATTTATCAGTACTTCCAGTATTGCGATCGCTCACTCACCTGCCAATTATGATTGATCCTAGTCATCAATACTCCGGACAAAATTAGGCGGTAATAACGCCGTAAGACCGTAGGTTTTGGTAGTTAGGATGGGATTTAATTATAGTCGGCGAGAGTCCTAACGTTGAAATAAAGGTGTCGAGCAAATGGTC
>NZ_VJXY01000069.1 GCF_014831675.1 Komarekiella delphini-convector SJRDD-AB1
AGGATATGCCGGGTCTAAAGGTACATACGCTCCTCCAGCCTTGAGAATTCCCAACAGTCCGATGATCATTTCTAAGGAGCGCTCTAGACAAATACCAACCAGTACCTCTGGTTCAACGCCCAAGGTATGTAGGTGATGCGCTAGCTGATTTGCCCGTTGGTTTAACTGCCGATAAGTAAGTTGGGTGTTTTCAAATACTACGGCGATTGTATCAGGCGACCGCTCTACTTGAATCTCAAACATTTGATGAATGCACAAATTCTGGTAATCAAGTATTTGGGTGTAATTCAATTCCTGTATAACTTGAGTGCCGATCAAGTGAGCCAAGGTATCCAACTGAATATTTTCCTTAAGTTCTGAATCTTTAATATTATTACTCATTTTATTAATATTAGTATTCATTTTATATATATCAATACTTCACTAAGTTTTCTTGCTGAAGTTGTTCTTTTGCTAATGCTAATGCCCGATAAGCAGCGCTTAATTTTGCTTTGTCTGTAAGATACTCAGCGAAATGCTTTAAATAAGCTTCGAGATACCTAATACGCAAGTATGGGTTATCTATTAGTTTAGAGGTTTACTGGATTTGGACATCTGGGAAAATCGGTAAAAATGCTCTATTTATAGTTAGTTCTTTCTCTTGTGGAGCTCTGTCCAAAAAAATATCTCGGTGATGTTTAACAATCTCTTCTAATTCTGAGGGGCGACATGAAAGCTAAAACTTGGATAAAATAAGGTACATATCTCTCATACCTCGTAAATAATATTCTAGTTTATTGTGATTTGATCTCATGAAATTTTGAACTAGACCCCAGTAATTATCCATGAAACTTACCTAAATCTAACTATACAATCCAACATAAAAACTGCTATGTCTTCTCGTCAATCGCCCATATTCTTGAAGTCTAGCAATATATTTTTGTACATCAATACCCGTGAACACATGGCTGAAAACTAGCTGCTTACTGAGGAATATTGATGAATATTTAATTAGTTAGACTCAGTAATTAAATCAAACTTTTATAATTCTAGTCTTGTTCCCAAAGACATATAATTTCGAAAGGTATTAATAGGAGTTTGTATTTAATGTTATCTAAAGTGCCTGTCCAATCAGCAATTCTTATTATGATAATAGTTGTCAATAAAATAGACCTCTTGCATGAATCAAGAAAATAGAGCAAGTTCATAGTTGATAAGTCCAGCAATCAAATTGCATCGCAGGACATTTAGAAGCAAAGCTACGAGCGTGTATTTTCCATTGTTCGGTTGCCAAACCTTGATTAGCCTTTTCCAGGAAACCTCGAATCTCTTTGGAGCGGTGATAAGTAGCACCATGTTTTGACTCATAAACCACGTCATACTCAAAAGCTAACCTATATTCAAGTTCGCTAAGCTCCCAAATATCTTTAGTTTGCAGCCAACTCAAAACTTCTTCTCGTTGTGCGCCCAAAAGGTAGCTATTCCTTCCCTCATAGTTCAGCCACAGTCCATCGATTCCTTTTTCCTCATAAGCTTGCTTCCAGCCTGTTATTAAACCTCTTGATACATCTAAAATTTTTTGGATTTCATCATACAAGTATCCTTAATAAACTAGCTTGAGTGCCAACGCTTTTCTGAGTTCACGCGCATCTGCACACACAGCTATAAATTCTTGTAGTTCGGCCAGGGCATCAACTACCATTGCCTCTGTTGTCTATTGCTGGCTTATTTCCACTGCGTGTGTGGTAGTTTATAAATGCTGACTTATCATTGTTTCCTATTAGACTTTTACACCCCACCGTATTCTCTCTTAGTCTTGTTCCGAAATCAAATAGGATTCCTATAGAACCCATTTGACATCTTAAGAAGAGGCTGAAAGCCTCTTAATCATTAACCTGATGAAGCAGAGGTTGATTTTGGAAGTTGCATTCGATAGGGTTCGCTCAAAGTTCTTAGTCAGGATTTTACATCTCTCCATCCAAGCATTTGAACGCTCAATGACCCACCTAGCTACAGCCGGAACAAACCCAGATTTTCCTTGTGCTGCCTTTTCCTGTTTCGAGGGTTTTGTCGAGAGTTCAAACTTGATTTTCGTCATCATCTGAGGATAGATCTGCTCTAACGCCTGAGTCAAATTTTTTAGGGTGATAACCATGGTCTAGCAGGATAGTGATCTTCGGTATATTGACGGGTTTTGATTTGAAATAGTCGATATTGAGAGTGAACATTTCAATCAATCCTGCGTCATCGGAGACATTCGCAGGGGTACAGTGAGTAAACAAGGGAAACCCAAGTGTATCAATGGCTAGATGCCTTTTAATGCCATTCGTTGATTTGTAGAAACAGAAACCTTTAGAGTCCACACTGGCATTACAGGTATTTTTCACGGCTTGGGAGTCAATGATCATCAAAGTCGTCCACTTGGGCTTTTTTTTACCTGCTCGTGCACTTGTCCATGTAAGACACTTATCAGATTCTCCAACACCCCTGCTGCTCGCCACTGCTTGTAGTGCCAGTAGACGGTTGAGTAGGGTGGCACATCTTTGGGTAAGTCTTCCCAATTGCAACCATTCTTGAGTTGATAGAGTATCCCATCGAAGATCTCTTCTCTGGCTTTGTCCACCTGGGAGGTCGTGTCTGTTTCTTGGTCGGTAATATCTGGAGTAACAGGGGTTCAAAAATTTCCCATTTTTTATTGGTGAGGCTGCTGGAATATACCATGATGACTGGATTAGATGGTTTCAAGCACACTAATTCAATATCTGTAAGATGTCAGATGGGTTCTATAGTGCTTTACTTTTGGTCAATCTTGGAAGATTGTTCTGATAGGCGAACACGTAAAAATGAAAAAGGGGTCGTAGCTTCTCCTAAAGAATTAGAATTTCTAAAAGCCTTATGGCTACGCTTTTATACTTTGCCCAAGTGGGATGTGATTGTAGTTCCTTGATAGCTAGTATTTGATATCTCTGCAAGTCCCTATGTATAAGATTTATCCATATACCATCAAATTCAGTCGTAAGCTGACGGGTGCTGAAGCCAAAGGAACTAAACCATTATTAACAACATAAGGGGTTTCATAGAATTCTCAAATACTTCTTAAGGTAGAGGTTAAATCAGTACGTTGTATAAAAGTATTCTTGGATTTTTTTTATTGAAAGTGGCGGTAAACTCAATCCCCTTGTGAGTGGAGAGAGATAACTGCCCCGCCGCTTGGGGCATTGGGGAGCCTGCGCCGTGGGCGACTCTACCGACTTGAGCGGAACTGGCGTCATTGCTCAACATCTTGTCATTTTGCCTTTTTTAGAGTGTCTCTTTATTTATAGTTGGACTCTAACGGTTCTATAGACTTGACTTTTCATGGGATGCAGAGAAGGGAAATAGGATTTTTAGTAATAAATATTCAGCACTCCAAGTTCCCGCTTAAAGTGTGTTTAGTATAATTCGGGTAATATTATCATTAAATAAAGCTTGTTGCAAATGAGGATTCTTTTTATTTTACCATAAATTACCACATTCTTTATCTTGTAGTGCTTTCAGGGTATTTTGTCTTATCCCAAGGAAACAACCTTTAAAAAAGTGGGATGCTCCCCAAAAAATTAAAAGCTGATAATAGTATATTTTTACACTAAAATTTACAAAGTATGAAATTTTTTAGTCCTTTGGATATACGCACAATTCATTAGACATAGTGGTAGACTTTGTTGCATGAACAAGAAAAAGACAAAACCTTGGTTTGACACAGTGGTGACTAGTCTTCGACTTTGTAGCTTTCCGATTTGCCTAACTGGATCATATTATTGAGAGCACCACATTAGACTTGTTGCTTAATAACGCCTAAAGTAGCTCAAACCCTTCTACTGTTTACGTTTTAACTACTCTAAATCAAGTTGAGTGAAATGTTGACTGTGACTGGGTTTTACGGATTTTTTAGCTTATTTAGCAACAACTCTATTGGTAAAACGTCTATTTTGAGCTAAATCTTTAGGTCTGCTTTTTAGCGATCCCATTAAAACGAAGAGGCTAAATGTTTGATTTAAACAACATTTATACTCTGCATTTTACATCAACTACTTCTAGTGTAGCAGCTCCTTAGATGTAATTTGTCCATTTGCGTCTTTTCCTCACACCATGTGTGCGTACTTTCCACTTCCCTTGCCAATAAATTTTCATTTGCGTTGAATCCACCACTGCATGGATAGTAAATAGAGACTATTTTTCTAATCAAGATCCTTATACAGTAAAGGTTTGGTGAAATTACGTACTTTTGTCATGAGTCTTAATTGGACATCATAAGGATTTTTTGTTGTCTAAACGATTTTCAAGTATTTGAGTTTATACAGAAGTAAAGACATTTGCCATAAATTAAGTTTAGAACAGATCATTTGTCGTAAAATGCGTTTCAACGAGATGATGAAAATGAAGAATGAAACACACGACTACAGCAAATTAGTTTTGGGAAGAGACTATGTATTTGATCGGCTAAATGAAGGAAAGGGAGGATACATGACTGGAATAGGAAAAACGATCAAATCCGGTGACTACATTATTTTGCGACACGGTTATCAAGTTTATCAATATCAAGTTGAGGAAATTGATTACTACCCCCATTCAGCAGATATGTATATAGCTTTACTGAGTAGTCCTATAGAGAAAAAGATTAATTCACAAATCTTTTATAAACTGAAGACTACAATGTCGACATATATAATTTTATTTGCCCAATGGCTTGACTATATTTGATGTCATTATCATGAAGGGCATAATATAATCTCTTGGTAGTATTTTAGATACTACATTAATTACTAGTAACTCTGACTATAATCTCAAACAAAGTTTTTTGGTCATAGCCTCTTTGAGTCTCAATGAAAATGTGCATAGATGGAGTTTCAAGGAGTTAATGTACCAAACTAGGTTTCGCCACGTATTACCTAAAAAAAAACGAAAGCTAAGAACCAAAAATATAACGAAGAAAACATTAGTTCTGTCAAAAAGTTTATCCTTACGAGAAGTGCAGTAAGGCAAAACACCATCTCTTCAGATTGTGTTTTCTCGTGAATAATTTAGGTTCACTATAGTATTACTCAATAACAAAACATGTATTAGCTTGGTTTTGTTACTCCCTATTGGCTGAATTATCATCTGCTCAATCAAAAATACAGCAAATACATAGGAGCAATGGAGAAGAAAAATGGTAACAATTAGTTCTCTACCATTAGTAGATTTCAAATCTGACTTAAGATCGGCTAAAGGCACAATCAGAAAAAGAGTATTAGCTTTTAGATTATTCCGGGTAGCAGCACTTATTTTGTTAGATGCTACATCTCTGATTTTGGCATGGAGATTCGCAGCATTTTATAAAACTCTGTCAGAGTTACCTTGGACAGTACAAACACCATTTGAACTACTAATTCTTACAGTTGAATTAGGTATGATTGCATTCCAAGGATTATATAATGTACGCATTTATCATTGTAATTATCGCCGCTTGATTACAACTGTTTCTCTATCAAACTTATTCCTCTTATTGATTGCATTTTTCTATGAATCCAATCTTTATATCTCACGTTCAACTTTTTTGCTGTTTTGGTTACTGTCTCTAGCCTTTATCTGTACTGCTCGCTTCCTAGTGGATGCTGTTACTAGAAAACTTTGTAAATTAGGAGTAATTCGTTATTCCGTTTTTCTGATCACAGATGCAGAAGAAAAAGAGAGTAGTATTAAGTTAATCGAAAAAGAAAATTGCTACAACCTTCTTGGTGTAACTGAAGCTAGTTCTTTAGATAGACATAACCGAGAAGGAATGCTGGAATTTCTTTACAACCAAGATATATTTGAGGTTTTTGTTTCTTGGAATGCAATCAAGAAACGTTTATATATTTCTTGGTATTTCCTGAGTGCTGGCATTACTCTGCGGATTTTACCAGTTGAGAGAGAAGTTGTGCCATCTAAGTCTATATTATGGATGATTGGTGAAGTTCCTTGTCTGACAATTCCAGCACCAATTATCGCAGGTAGCGATTTCTGGGTAAAAAGGTGCTTTGATGTTTTTTGTACAATTATTTTGCTATTGCTTCTGTCACCTCTGTATCTGATAATTGCTCTGTTAATTAAGCTAGATTCTCCTGGCCCAATTTTTTTCAGGCAGAACAGGATTGGTCTGCATTGTAAACAGTTCACAATATGGAAATTTCGGACAATGAATACAAATGCAGAGAAGTTGCTAGAAACCCTAGAAGCAAAGAATGAGATCAAGGATGGTATTCTGTTTAAATTGAAAGACGATCCTCGCATCACAAGAATTGGTAAGTTCCTGCGTCTTTACAGTTTAGATGAATTACCACAACTATTTAATGTTCTACTAGGTGAAATGAGTCTAGTAGGTCCCCGCCCTCACTCTATCAGAGATGTAAAAAGGTTTCAAAAAAACCATTATATTCGACAAGAAGTTCTTCCCGGTATCACTGGATTGTGGCAAGTTTCTGGTCGTTCAAATATTGATAACTTTGAAGATGGAGTGAAATTAGATATCACTTATATTGAAAATTGGTCTCTATGGCTAGATTTGAAAATTTTGCTAAAGACAGTAAAGGTTGTCCTGCAAAAAACAGGTGCATACTAACAGCAGTTTCCTTAATTTATGACTACTATGGTCATTATTTTTTTCATAAAGTAATGTTGCTGATTTGTTTAAAACTTGGAAATTATATTGACTCCATAAACCCTATCTAATTAATGACGATGTGCACTCAATTTTGCAAGAGCAAGCTAAGTAAATGTGTAAATTGGAAATTTTTGCTTTAATCCAAATTATCTTTTGAATAAATTAGGTAAGCACGATGAAATTGATGTTAGTATGCACTTCTGGTGGTCACTTTGCAACCATGACAAGTTTGAAGTCTTTTTGGTCGCTGCATGAAAGAGTATGGGTCACTGACCATAAGAGAGATACAGAAATACTTGAAAAGACTGAAAGAGTGCATTGGATGCCTTATCAAGCACCAAGAGATGTATTGGCTATCATAGCTAATATTCCTAAAATCTTAAAAGTTATCTATTTAGAAAAACCCGATGTTATTATCTCAACGGGAGCTAGTATAGCTATCAATTTTGCATTCATAGCTAAACTTATTGGAATCCGATTCATTTACATTGAAAGTATTTCTCGCGCTCAAGAACTGAGTGTTTCAGGAAACTTAGTTTACTTGGTATGCGATGAGTTTTATGTTCAATGGCCGGATTTATGCCAGAAATACCCTAGAGCAATTTTTAAAGGATATGCATCATGATTTTAATGACACTAGGAACAGTTTCATTTCCATTTGATCGTGCTGTATTATGGTTAAAAATCTTGATAGAACGCGGCGTGATTTCTGAATCTGTATTTTTGCAATATGGTTACAGTGATGTTTCTGTATTACAAGGATATTCTCAAGTCACTTTAGAACCAACAGTTAGTTCAGATGAGCTAGTCAAGTTAGTGAATTATTCTCGCTTGGTTATCTCTCACGCTGGACAAGGATCTACAAGAATGCTTGCAGTACAAGGGACACCTTTTATTCTTTTACCAAGGCTTAAACGCTATAGCGAACATGTTGATGACCATCAATTATTATTTGCTAAAGCTGTTGCTGAGTTAGGTATCAAAAGTTTTCTGTCTCTGGATGAATTGGCAAAAGCAGTGTTAGAACCACCTCCTAGTTTTCAGCAAAAGATATTTAATACTCCCAGGCTGACTGATTATCTTTTAGTGCAATATCCTCCGAAGAAGACAGCTGCTCAGTTGAGTAACTAAATATTTTTTGTATTTCTAGCTATTGAGGTTGAAAGTTGTGAAGATATTTGCAATTTTACAAAGGTATTGGCTTCCCCTTGTTGTTTTACACAGTATCACCCTTGGTGGGGCATTTAGCATAGCTATGTTGTCACCACGTATTTGGACAGCTAGTACTCAACTAATTTTGCCAGATACCACAAATAACTTGGATGCAAGTTTGGGTATCCTGGGGCAAATCAAAGACCAAGGAGTTGCTTTTACTAATGAACTCAATCCATTACAAGTACAGACTTCGATCATGACTAGCGATGATGTTATTCGTCCTGTTTGGTTAGCTGACCCTGAGAAAGATAAATTCCGCAGTTTAGGAATTTACAAAAAATTGTTTAAAGTTAAACCTGTAGATCAATCTACAACTATTCACTTAGAAGTTACAGGTTCCCTTCCTGAACTGACAATAAAAAGGTCAGAAAGACTACTTTTAAGTTATCAACACCGTTTGAATGAACTTCGTCAAGGAACTTCTGATACTCGACAGCAGTTCAGTCAAATGCAATTTCAAAAAGCGGAAAGCGATCTGCGACTAGCTAAGGATAAACTGGGACAATTCAAAACATCTACAGGATTGGTTAGCGATGAGCAACAGACTAGAAATTTAATAGAAGCGATTAAAAGTTTGAGAACTATACAAACAGAGATAGGCTCTCAAGCAAAAGCTGCAATAACTCGGTCGCAAATTTTGAGCCAAAGACTAGGGATGACTCCACAACAGGCGATTAACTCTTTACGTTTGAGTCAAAATAAAGAGTATCAAGCACTACGACAAAAATTGTTGGAAGTTGACACAGAGCTTGCATTTAAAAAAGGTGATTTTACTGAAGAACACCCTAGTATCCAGTCGTTGCGAGAAAAGCACTATTCATTAAATGCTGCACTTAACCAACAAATAAATTTACTCCTTCCTAATTCTGAAGGAATTGATACTAGCTTTGGTGGTAATAACTTCCAAGAACCGACAATGAATTTGATTGTAGATTTGATTCAAGCTGATAGTGATAGTCAAGGACTAGAACAACAAGCTAAACAAATTCAAGATCAAGTGCAGAATTTGAATACTGAATTGAGTTCTATTTCCACCAAACAAGGAGAACTCTTGGATTTGCAACGCCAATATGAAATTGCTGAAGGCATTTACAAAGGTATTGTGGCTCAGTTGGAGCAAGCGAAAATCAGTGCTTTTAGTTCTTATCCCAACGTGCAAATTCTCGATTCACCAACTGTTGATCCCAAACCGACAAGTCCCAAACTCTCTTTAGTTGCCCTTGGTGCGCTTTTATCATCAGTTCTTGGTAGCTTTGCAGCTGTTACATATTTAGAGTCTCGTAACTCGCTGCTGAAAGTGAAGGATTTACAAGAGATTGAGTTGCCAATTCTCGCAAGAATTCCGACTCTCGAAGCTTCAACTATGGGGTTGAAATTAGAATCGGTATCGGAAATCGGATTTCAACGCTTGGCTTCAACTCTTAGTTTAATGTCTTTAGAAAAGCGCCGTTTGATGGTTAGCAGTTCTATCTCTGGCGAGGGCAAAACTACAGTCACAATTGGACTTGCAACAGCATTATCAGTATTGGGTTTCCGAGTATTGGTAGTGGATGGCGATTTCCATAAAGCAAAACTGAGCAAGTATTTTGGGTATGCTTTACTACAGGAAACAAATGCTTTACCTTCGCCAATACCTGTAAGTTCAAAGTTGGATTTTCTACCAGCACCTTCGATACCAACAAGTAAGGTGATGGAATTTGTGGCACGAGGAAAATTTGAAGAGTACGTGAATACATTTCAAAAGTTGGGCAACTATGATTATGTGATTGTTGATACTGCTGCTGTGAACTCGACGGGAGAAACACCTTTGATGGCAAAAACACTGGCTAACGTGTTGTTAGTTGTGAAATTGGGAGTGAGCGATCGCAACATGCTCCAAGAAAGTTTAGAACAACTCGTGCGCCATAATGCTCAAATCATCGGTTTTGCGTTGAATGGAGTCGAGCAAGGGGGAGAAAAGTACGTTTACAAACAGGATGTTCAGCAGGTTAAAACATGAAACAGAACGTACCTCTTAACGCATTTCCATCAAGGACAAATAGTTCCAGTCAACAATTATTCAGCGGTATTTTGATTCGATGGCAGGTGTTGAGCCACGCGGAAAAAGTTGTATGTCTAGGAATTATTTTGATTCCTCTATGGTGGATAATCAGCTGGGGAATGATGCTTCTTTTTTGTGTAATTGGAATAGCGATATACGAATTGTGGAATCATAAAACTATACGCTTATCAAAACCAAGTTTAGAAGTAATTGCAATTTTATTGTTTGCAATTTACACAGTGATTTCCAGAGGCACAAATTCTACAGAGGTTACTCTTCGCCTATTATTAGATCCATTGTTTGATTTTGGCAGCGCGGGCCTATTACTTTGGTACATTCAGAGTCATAAAATTCGCATACGTTTACAAGTTGTTGCTTGGGCTTTTTCCATTGTTATCTTTTTGATGGTGCTTTGGTGGGCGTTTTTTCATTTTGTCTTATCAGAGCCATATTACACTCCACCTAGAACACTTTACGCACTCTTTACAGATAAAGCAGCATATAATCCTAATCAACTTACTAGTGTTGGCGGTTTTTTAGTTCCTTATTATCCAGATGATAAAAGTTTCGCTGGATTAGCACGTCATACCTTTTTCTTTCCTCATCCTACAGTTTCATCGTTTGCAATTGGTTTTGCCGGATTAATTTTTTTAGATCTTAAAAATCGTTATGTTTCTTTAGGCTTAGCATCGATTTGCGTACTGCTGATTCTGATTGCTCAAACTCGTAATGCGTGGGTAGCCTTATCAATTGTCTTTGTTGTACGTTGGTTAATTGTAAGTGGTAAAGAACGTGGAATTACATTTATTCTAATACTATTTTCAATCACTATTTTTGCCACATTTTCAATACCTCAAGGCACTGATTATGTTACTGAAACATACATCAATTCCGTAGAAGCCACAAGTAATCTTCGTAAAGAATCAACTGAAGGGCGTCAATTAATATATGAACGAACTTGGCAACGATTTATTGAAGAACCACTGTTTGGGCATGGAGTTAATGGACCATCCGTTACGCCAGGGTATGAATTTGCTAGAATTGGCACTGAAAGCTTTATCTTAGGAACTTTGTTTTATAAATCTGGATTACTAGGTACTGGAGCTTTTCTTATCTTTTATATATTGTTTTTAGGAAAACTTTATCAAACAAGGCATGATAGACCAATTTGTTCTTTTATGATGCTACTTTACTTAAGTTTAGCTTCCACCGTAACAGAGTTTATGGGACCAGAACTATTTATTCCTTTGTTGTGTACAATACTACAAGTTACTAACACGAATCAACTAAAAGCAAATCGGAAACTAAAGAGTATCAATATGATATAGTTTAGGTTTTTACTTTTTCTAGTTTATGCAGCTTGAATTTTTCGGATTTCTTAAACATTAACTTTAGTTGATTATGCGTAAATTATTGATTTTACCTGGAGATTGTGATGTATTGGGAGGAACAGTAGTCACACTTTCGTTATTGATTAAAGGATTTGAGCAATTAAATGTAGCAGAATCATTATGCGTTCTAGTGCGAGCCGATTCATTAATAGAGAAGTATTTACACCAAGCTGGGCAAAGGGCTTGCGTAAAATCAATCTCAGCAAACAACCAAGTAGAATTTTGTACAAAAGCACTGCAATGGGTAAATCAGCAACCTTCAGACTACCCATTGTTATTAGACAACTGTAATCACCGTCTTTTACAACTAGTCCTTCTGCGGGCTAGCCCACGTCTTCGTTTAAACGGTCGTCCAGTTTTTTACTTTTTTCATGATTTATCACTTTCATATAATTATGTGGGATACTTGTTGCGAAAACTTACCTTTGTTTGTCTTGCGCCAGTTGGTATTTGCAACTCCCATTTCACAGCCAAACATGTTCGTCAGTTTCGGTCAGATATTCGCGCAATTATGTATCAACCAGTCGATCTGACACGTTTTCAGCGGCAAGTAATATTAAATCCGCCATCAGAGCTACAACCTATTCTCAAATCTGGGGCAAAGATTATTTTGACTCCATCACGACTCAATCAGCCAGGGGGGATGAATGACAAAAATTTGCGATCGCTAATTCCGGTATTAGCGCAATTACGTGCCAGTGGTCATCACTTCCACTGCGTGATTATTGGCCATGATGCATCTCCTGTCCAAATCTATACTCAGGAGTTGCTCAGAAGTGCTAAAAACGCACACATTGCCGATTACTTCACGATCTTGCCTCCAACCTTTGCAATAGAAGATTACTACAGTTTTGCAGACATCGTTGTTACCCTTGCTCCCAGAGAACCTTTTGGACGTATCGTAGTGGAAGCAATTGCCTGTGGTGTCCCTATAGTAGGTAGCTGTACGGGTGGTATTGGTGAAATTCTCAGTCACTTTGCTTCTGAGTGGATGGTTGATCCAAATGATACGTTAGCTGCTGCCCAGACAATTATTCGCGTTACCAATGATGCTAATACGCCAAAGGTTTTAATTAAAGCAAAAAGTTGGGTTGAGCAAAATTGTACTATAGATAAGTACACACAAACAATGATGGAAATTAGCGGATTAATTTCTCTAACTAGCAAACAAAAAGAATTGAACAGGGTGTGTTAACTCAATTCTAATTTTCTTTAAGTCACTTAACATTATATAGGAGAATAATTTAATGTTATGTCAAAATTTGATTCTAGGGAATTAATCCAACGTAGAGATGCTTTAAAAATACCCATTCATCACGGACATTTCTTTGTATTGCGTCATATAAAGATGTTCACCTATACTCACCTCACTTCAATAATTAAACCTGGGATGAAAGTTGCAGATGTTGGTTGTGGAGGGCAGCCACTTCGCAACCTGATCAAATCTTGCGGAGGAAATTATACGAGTGTAGATATAGTTCAGAATAGCAAAAATAGCGTTGATATTATCGCAGATATTTCTTCAATTCCCTTACCTTCCAAAATTTTTGATGTCATTATTTGTACTGAAGTTTTAGAACATTGTTTTGATCCCCAAAAAGCACTATTAGAGCTATCCCGACTGCTCAAACCTTCGGGAGCAATTATCATCACAACTCCTTTCAACTTTGGCTTGCATGAAGTTCCCTATGATTTCATTCGACTCACCCCATTTTATATAGAGTATTGGTTCCCGAAACTGGGTTTTAAAGCACCAAACGTTCTTCAATTAAATGGTAATGAACTTGAAGTTATGGCAACAGTATGGGGACAAATGTTTGCACCTACAGAAAAAACTAATTTTTTCTTAAGAGGCATATTTGTCATATTGCGAGTGTTAATGAATTTAATAGTTTTAGCTGTAAGTGATTTATTACAACCTTTTCTACCGCGCTATTTTTTTTTAAATATGGGATGTGTTGCATATAAACATAGCGATATATCTAGTACTTCTGTTGAAACCTAGTTTATAACCAAAATTATGTCGTATATCCGAGACTTAGCTAAACAAATCCTTCCCAAACAGACTCTGCCTACTGTTATGCAATTTACTGGAGAACTACAGTCAATTTGGTACGCAGGTAAGCAATATACTTGTCCTTGTTGTGGAGGAACATTTCGTAAACTTCGGAGCGGAGGTGTGAATAAAAGGCAAAATGCAGTATGTCCTAAATGTAATTCCTTTGAACGACATCGTTTACTATGGTTGTATTTGAAGAATCAAACTAATTTATTCTTTGACAATTTGAAATTACTTCATATTTGTCCAGAATTTTTCTTCTGGAAAGGATTAAATTCTCTACCGTTAATTCAATATACTGCTGCTGGTTTAAATTCTCCATTTGCAACACTTGAAATGGATATTAAAAACATTCAAAAACCAGATAATTCATATGACGTTATTTTGTGTAGCCACGTTTTAGAACATATCCCTGAAGACCACAAAGCAATGTTTGAATTATTTAGGATTCTCAAGCCTGGTGGTTGGGCAATCTTACAAGTACCGCTTGATTATGAACGAGAAACAACATTTGAGGATTTCAGTATTACATCTCCTAAAGACAGAGAATGCTTTTTTGGTAAGGATGATCATGTGAGAGTTTATGGACTCGATTATAAAGATAGGTTAGAAAAAGCTGGTTTTACAGTTGAAGTTGTAGACTATGTAACGCAGTTGGGAGAAGAAAAGATTATAAAATACTGTTTACCAGACAGAGAAGATATCTATTTATGTACAAAATAAATATATAAGAATCCTAAATCATTTGTGAAAAATCTTCAGTAATGTAAGCTAGGCAGTGCCCAGCTTACATTACTACGACCTAACATTAAAAAGGTTATGGATAAACAATTTCGGAAGCCAAATATTCTAGTCATCTCTCGTGTCTTCTTTCCTAATACAGGTGGTATTCAAGAATATGCCTACAATCGCTGTTTGCAAGACCCCGAAAGTGTAATTGTTCTTTCTTCTAAGTGTGAAAGTGATAAAGAATTTGACGAGATGCAAGCATTTCCAATATATCGATGGCCAATGCCAATTCTTGGAAGTTTTGGTAGGTTTGGAGCTATTTTCAAACAAATTCTGAATATGTTTTGGTCTATGGTACTAGCCATCCGACTGTATCAACGTTACCAATATCATTATATCGAGTGGTGTCACGGCTACGACTTTCCTGCACTCCTACTGCTAAGTTATTTGTTGCCTGTAAAGTGTTTTATTTACCTCCACGGCGATGATGTACTTTGCCCACAAAAAAACCCTGTCTTACGGTGGTTATTTGAGTGGACACTAGAGCGTACTAAAATAATTGTATGCAACAGCAACTTCACTCAAAATTATCTAAAAGAGCATTTTCAAATTAAGCGCCCCATACATATTATTCATCCAACTGTCAGACTAGAAAAATTTGGGCAGCTAAATCTCAATCAGCAAAATCTTCTCCGCTCACAAATACGTCAGAAGCATCAAATTCCTCAAAAGGCGATTGTTATATTGTCTGTAGGACGATTGGTGAAACGCAAGGGCTTTGATCGGGTTATTCAAAATTTGCCTGCTTTGTTAGCTGAAGGGATTGATGTATACTACCTAATCTGCGGTCAGGGTCATATGGAGTCTGAACTTAGGAAGTTAGCTGAAAACTTGGGTGTTACTTCACGGGTTATTTTTGCTGGATTTGTGATTGATGAAGAATTAGCTGGCTATTATGCAGCGTGTGATTTATTCTCAATGCTCACTTTCCTGGATACCAAAAGCAGAAGTATTGAAGGTTTTGGAATTGTTTACCTAGAAGCGGGTTACTTTAGCAAACCTGTTATCGCTTCACAGATAGGAGGTGTAGTAGACGCAGTTTTTCACGGAGAAAACGGTTTATTAGCAGATCCAAACTATCCAGAGGAAATTTTGGCAAATATGCGGTATTTGTGTACGGATGAGACACTACGTCAACGGCTTGGTAAAAAAGGTAAAGAATTAGCGACCCGTACTACTTTGCATCGAATGCTTTACCAGATTACTGCATGAAGTTATTGAATACTGGCTGTAGAAGTTTCCAAAACATAATTTTTTCATTCAACTAGAAAATAAAAGTTCGGATATTGATATTTAAGGAAAAAACAATGACTATTTCAGAACATGGTGTTATTACTTATGCTTACGGAGCATCTTATTATATCGAAATGGCAAAGTCATTGGCGCGTTCTCTGCGTCTTCATTCACCAAATATTCTGCGTGCTATTGTTACCGACAGTCAAAATGATAGAGAATTATTCGAGCTTTTCGATTACGTTATTAATTGCAGAAAAGAATATGGTTCAAATGTAATACAAAAACTTCATCTCTATGATTATTCTCCATTTAAACGTACACTCTATATTGATAGTGATTGCATAGCAGTCAGAGATATCAACTTTATTTTTGATGCTTTTAAGGGTAGAAGTTTTAGTGTCACAGGTGATATATATCTTCAAGCAGGTGATAAAGATACATTCATGGATGTAGATTACATACTCAATCGATTTGCTCTGAAAAAATTACCTAAATTTAATGGAGGTCTCTATTACTTTGAGCAAACAAATACTGCTAAGGCAGTATTTGAAACAGCAATAGAATTTTCACGTGACTGGAAAAAGCTAGGTATTTCTGAATTTCGTGGCGATGGTCCTAATGATGAACGTCTTATTGCTATAGCTATGATGTTGCACAATCAAAATCTGTTTCAAGATAATGGTAACATGATGCGAACTCCTATCGGTCTTCGCGGTTCTCTAGATGTAGATGTTATTACAGGTAAATCTACTTTTCAAAAATACAATAAGGTAGTGTCTCCTGCTCTTGTACACTTTGCCTGTGTTTGGGCGGAGCATCCCGTATATTATCGTGAAGTATCAAAGCTAAAAGATCTAAACAAAAGTACAGCCAGTCAGGTAAAGCCTGGTATCTTTTCTGTAATTAAATATAAGTTTGGCTATCAGATTGCCTTACTAAGTTATATAGCTAAACGTGTACCTAAAAATCCTAAGTATTTTCAAGCTAGAATAACAAGATTTTTGAGACAATTGCCTGAGCAGATACAAACTAAGTACAGCATTTAATTCAGCTTATATTTGAGTCGGAGATATCTGTTTTACAATCTAACCATTTTCAATAAAGTTTTTATGACTGCAACTAACTCAACGAGAATACTTAAATCTAGTGTATGGATGAGTACGAGTGTTGTAGTTGGAAAAGTAGCTCAGTTACTTTCTCAAATTATTCTAGCTCGCTTGTTATCACCTAATGACTTTGGTATTTGGGCAATGGTATTAATCTTGAGTAATTTTTCTATCATTTTTCGAGATGCTGCAATTGCTCAAGTTCTTGTACAACGAGGTTTAAATGATAAAAAAATTGTCAATACTGTTTACAGCATGGGTATTAACATATCCATTGGTTTATTTATAGTTCAGTCTCTTGCAAGCTTTCCACTTTCAATATTTTTTGGTATACCTATACTTTTCCCACTTACAGCTTTTGCTGCATTAATTTTTCTTGTTGGCGCCGGTGCTGGTTCTCATGCCTCTGTAATGCAACGCCAAATGAAGTTTCGAGAACTAGCTATTTGTGATGGTCTAGCCAGTTTTACACGAGTAGGAACTACTATTGTTTGTGCTGTCATTGGTTGGGGAGTATGGTCTTTTGTGGTAGGAGAAGTCGCTATGACATTGGTTGATAGTCTACTCAAAAAGTATTTTAGCAGATACCCTTTTACCTACAGTTATAGGCTAGATAAAACTGCTGTTAATGAAGTAAAAAAATTCATTACTGGTATAGTTTTTACTAGTTTTGCAGTTCAAATGAGTACGATGAGTGATAACGTAATTATCGGTAAATTACTGGGACAACAAGCACTCGGTTACTATAACTTAGCTTACCAACTAGCAATGACACCTGTTTATATTTTATCTCAAGTTAACCGGGTAATTCTTTGTGTAATGTCACAGAGAGATAACATAGGTAAAAAACTATTTATTTCACAAGTTTTAGAACTATATGCTATTATGTTTGCTCCTGTTTACGGCATAGGTTTTGTCATTGCACCTTGGTTTATTCCATTAATGTACGGTCAAGCTTGGATAGAGAGTGTTAGCTTATTCCAAATTCTTTTGATTTTTGCTTATGCCAGGGGATTCATGGCGATTTTGGGTAATACATTACTGGCTTTAGATAAACCAATGACAAATGCTTTCATCAATTGGGCGTTAGTTCCACTTGCAGTTTTATCTTATTTTATTGGGGTCAGCTTAGGAGGTGTAAAAGGAGTTGCGATCGCTGTTGCTTTAGTACTGGGAATTGGTGCAACTATTTGGTTTTGGTTGGCAACTTATTATGTTACTAGGTGGAATATTGCATTTTTTGTGAAACCTACTTTTTTGCCAACTTTGGCTATTAGTATCTCGTTGATACTAGCTGTAATATTGCCTTTACCTCATCAATATATAACTATATCTACACAACCAATTGTTATACTTTTTTCTTATTCTATTTTACTAGCAGTATTTTCTTTTGGACGGATTCCGAATATGTTATTTAGTACAATTAAAATACTGTGGAAAAATGAAGCAATATTATAATTACTATCAATAGTAATAATGAATAACTGTTGAAATTAGTAGTTGCTATTGGCTGATAAATTAATACAAAAGTTGAGTGTTATAATTTTAATCATTTGCTCAAAAAATTAAAGATTTATTTAAGTATTAACTTATGCCAAATAAACTGTTTCATCAACTATTGCAATCAGAAATCTCAACTCATCAAAAAATAGATCGGCTTTTCCCTATTGATTTACTCAAGGCGATTAGCATTGTAGCAGTAGTTTCTTTTCACTCAACTGTTGTACCAAAAACTACTTATATAAATAGTCAATTATATATGGAGATTTTATTTTCTCCTTTAAGATTTTGTGTTCCAGTCTTTTTAGTAATTTATTTTTTGTTGTTTGAGAAAGCATTATCAAAACACAAGGTTTCTACTTTATCAGTAGTTCAAAAGCGTCTAGTACGTATTCTAATACCAACAATGTTTTGGTTTAGTATTACAGCATTACTAAAATTAATTAATAAATCTTCCTGGATTGAAGTATTTGGTGGTATTTTAAATGGAGAAATATTTACTGGTGGTTATTATTTATTAATTATATTACAGTTTATACCATTTTTTGCTATCTTTAGACCTTGGTTTTCTAAACAAATCAATGTTTTTATAGCAATTATGATTCAGTCTAGTGTTTATATATGGATATATACTATTCATTGGAGTTCAGAATTTAACCAAATAGTTTTTATCCTAAAGTTTATACACAGACCTTTATTCATTTACTGGTTTGTCTATATGGTTTTGGGTATATACTGCTATAAAAAATGGTCATCAATTGTAAAATTATCATCTTTATTACACATTTATACAAAAGTAATAATTTTGGTAATTTATACTGTTTTACAAGGAGTTGAAGCTTACTATGCTTTTGTCGTCTTACAAGGGGATATACCACCATTTGACTATGCTATGTTTTCTTGTATGTTAAGTGTATTAGTTATGTTTATATGTTTTGCATCTATTAAGGAGGATCAAGTAAACCCATTGATTAAAAATCTAGTATCAGTTTTGTCAAAATATAGTTTAGGTATTTTTTGTATTAATGGTATTCTCTATCAGCTACTTTCTTCATTAAGCTTACGTTTATTTGTTGAAGTAAACTTTAATTTTTTGGAGATTATTATAGTGAAATTGTTATGTTTTTGTTTACTTCTAAGCATTTCTTTAGTTTTATCAATGCTGTTAGAACGTATGGGACTAAAAGTAGTGGTTTGCTGATCCAAGTAAGTAGGGTGACTTATATTTCAGAGGCAAGATAAATGATTTCTACATCTGGAATACCGTTTGCAGCAAAGAGTAAAGTTATGCTTATATGAATCATCGACTTCAGGGAAATGAAACAGGATTGGTTGGCTACTGGCACTTAGAGAACAGACTCCCCAAAAACTACTTTAACAACCGAAATCACGGTAGATGTAATGGCAAATATTGCATCTTATAAGAGAAAGTTCAATAAAGCTTTAAAAAAATGAGTATATTGGTAAAAAAGTTTGGCAATCGGATTGTAGAAAGTTTTTATCAAATTACATTTTTGAAAAACAAAATTGAAACTGAGTATCAAATGTCAGTAAAAAGAAATATTAATAATTTACCTTTACTCTCAACTACTGACCTGACTTTAGTTGAAACTCTTAAAAATGAAGGAATTATTATAACTTCATTGGCAACACTCTCCATTCCTTCTACTTCAAGAATGTTACAAATGGCGAAAAAACTGATGCTAGAAATGCCCCATAGTATTCCGGCAAATGAAGAACATAAATTCGTAATTCACGCTACAAATAAACAAATAATGGAGCATCCAGAAATTTTTTACTGGGGATTACAACAACGTTTACTTGATATTGTTGAAAACTACTTAGGTCTACCAGTTGCTTATCATCATCCTTCTTTTCGTAGAGATATTGCTAATCAAGTCCAGCGAAAAACAAGGTTATGGCATTTAGACAAGGAAGATCGAAAAATGATCAAAATTATTGTTTATCTAAATGATGTAAATGATGATTGTGGGCCATTTCAATATATTCCCCTATCTTTTAGCCCAACAATAACTTGCTCTCTAAGATATAACTATGGTTATGTTCAAGCCAAAACCATGCAACAGGTTATTTCGCCATTAAATTGGAAATCTTGCACAGGATCTTCTGGCACAGTAATTATTGTTGACACTGCAAAAATTTTTCATCGAGGAAAAATACCTACCAATTCAGATAGATTTGCAATATTTTTTGATTACACTTCTCAGTCTCCAAAACACCCATTTTATTGCCAACGTTCCTTAACTAACGAAAATTTAATAATACTTGCTGAAAAACTTTCTGAAAAACAAAAGCAGTGTATTTTCTGGAGATGATTGCAATGGTAGTGTTACAGACGTGTTGAAAAGTAGTTATATAATAGGGAACTATAACATGAAATAAAAAATAGCTTGACTAATGATTCTCACACCAATCCGATGTCCTCACTGTCAGGATGTGAATATTTGTCGTAATGGTCGTACTAGCACAGGTAAGCAAAGATATATCTGCAAAAATCCGGAATGTCACTAATTGAACGTAGTATTAGTGAATCTGACGAAGCGGATGCCGAAGTGGTACATGAATATTGTCTGGCTGTACGTGGTTACTTGACAAATGATGGTTGTCCACCGCTATATGCTTCCGGATTAAAATTACAGGAACGTCTAAGTTTGATTGAAGCAAGCCTAGAACGGGTAACTAAAAAAGGGGGTTCCCAAAACGCTTGATAAAGCTCAAACAAATTGTTTCATTTGGACTTGAACAAACGGCATCTTTATTCGCTCCAATTACTGTTGCTTATAACTGGATTTATCAAGCCGCAGAGATTCTCGACAACGGAACTGGCCTTGATGCAATTCAAGTTCAACGAAGTTTTCAAACTTTACTTGATTCAATGTCACACGAGAAAAATGAAGCTCTTACTTTAGAGCCTGGTATTACTCATTTCTTAAAGATTACTCGTAGTTATTGGTCTGGATTGTTTCATTGTTATGAGGTTGAAGGTTTACCTCGAACCAATAATGACCTTGAACAGGCTTTTGGTGTTTTACGAGGCGTTGTTGCATGAAAAGAGAAAATGGTAAATTTTACCTATCACCAATGTTCTCTCGCTGCCTAGCCCAACAATGAAGACGAAAGCCCAGTACAAAGTTCGGAATTGGAACGCTTATGATGCAGCACTAAAGCAACGAGGTAGTATTAGCTTCTGGGTAAATGAAGAGGTAATTGAGCAGTGGCGCAACCAGCAGAAAACGGGTAGAAAGGGAGCATCGAATTATTACTCTGATGTGGCAATCGCCACTATGGGGACGATTCAGTCGGTATTTCATCTAGCAGGGCGGCAAGCAGAGGGGTTTTTGGAGTCGCTGTTCATGCTCATGGGGATTGAGCTAGCAGTAGCGGATGACTCTACCTGATGCCGAGGTTTAAGCAAATTGTCGGTGAAATTGCCAGTAATTCCAAAGGATAAGGCTATTCACGTAGTCGTAGATTCAACTGGAGTGAAAGTCTATGGGGAAGGAGAGTGGAAAGTCCGCACACATGGAGTAGGTAAAAGACGGACGTGGCGGAAATTGGATTTTGGAGTCGATGAGGGGAGTGGAGAAATTTCGGCTGCGGTAGTCACTACTAATGATTTAGCGGATTGTGAGGTGCTGCCGGACTTATTGGAGCAGATTGAACAGCCCATAGAGCAAGTATCTGGTGATGGTGGCTATGACACAAAAGATTGTTACGACATTATTTCTGAACGTGGAGCCAGAGCGATAATTCCACCGCGTAGCAACGCCAAAATGCAACAACCACACCCTCAAGCACAGCCCCATCCCAGAGATGAAAATCTGCGAAGGGTGAACCAAGTTGGACGCAAGCTTTTGGATTCAAGAAAGCGGATATCATCGCCGTTCTTGATCTGAAACTGCCATCTTTCGGCTCAAAACCATCTTTGGTGGCAAGTTGAGACGACGCTTTTTTGATAACCAGGCTGTCGAGTTATTTCTGCAATGTGCTGCGCTTAACCGCATGATCCAGTTAGGTAAGCCTGACAGTTACAAAGTGGAAGGGCTATGACTACTCCAATCATGGGTTGGTGTGTCCTTTCTTTTCATTCACGCAACAACGCCGCTTTCAGGAGCAAAGAAACAAAAGTCAGGGACAATCAAGCAACAAAGCTGCAAAATTGACGTAAATAGCAGGAGGCTAGCGCAACTGCTGGGGTCGAATCTCCATCTGAACTATCCTCCTAACTAAGAGTTCTCTTGCATCTTCTTCAACCAGGATGTTATTATGATGCAAATTAATGCACATTTTGTATAACAATAAACACTAAAGATTTCCAATTGATTAGCGCGCGTCAGTAGCAATAACGGCGAATCTAAGAATATATCAGTCAAATCAATGTGGTTAAGTACAAGAGCAATTGGAAGCCTTGAAGACGACAAATGGGCTGGTGAGGTTGGCTATTACGGTCTATCCCATTTGCGTGAAATTCGGAGTATTGATTCCTGGTGCAATCCGCACGTTGATTACTCACAAAACTTTCAATTAGATTCTTTAGAACAAGCTTGGGATCTGCTGGACTGGCTACCAATAGCGGTTTCTGGTCAGCAATACCATCTACTGTTTGCAAAAGGAGCACAGCAAAATATACCTCTAGACCATCCCAGATTGAAGCTGCTTGGTTATGATTTATCAGATGCTAAATGGAAATCACCTTTATGGAACTATTTATCTTGGCGAGGAGTTCTAGCCCCTTTAGTTAGAAGAAGAAATCAGTACGGGCTATTAACTTGGAAAGATGCCACAACTGCTCAAGAGATGCTTCCAGAAGCTTGGTATTATGACCCTCGCTCCTTTGTGAAAATTTGGGCTTTATTTGAAGTCTTGCCTGTTGATTGACCGATGTTAATATACTCTCAAGCCGCAACAGTTGTATTTTTTTCTTGGTTGGAATTTACTTTTACAGATACTTCTGACTCATCGGTGATAGGTTAAAATAAAGCGCATTTTGTCAATCAGTTAAAATACCCAAAATGAATTAAATGAAAATGATAATCGTGCGTGTGGGAGGGGAAGGAGGCGAGCGACGCTCGCCTCCTTCCCCTCTATTTGATTATCATTATCTTTAGGTTTTTAACAGCCGAAATATGAGACAAAAAAGTATTGTAACGAGAGAATAACTTTGTCAAAAGTGAGTTTCATTATTATTGTAAATTCAGTAATCAAATGCGGTAATGAAAAGCGCTTCTTGACTACCATGCCCAAAGCTGCAAAACGAAACTCCGACCACGCGCAAAAACATCATGCTCCTACCATAAATAATGAAGCGATTGCGTCGCATTTAGAAGAGTTACTAACTCCAGCTATCTTTGCTCAACAAAAATATTATAAACAGTTAGGCTTACGAGATAGAATTATCAATCTATCCTTCATGGTAGCAGCAGTATTAACTTTATTATGGCGACTCCGGGAGTTCAAGAATTAACGAGGCTTTTAGCAAGAGAAGATTTATTGTGGTGTTGTGCTACTAATATTGCCCAACAATCTCTCTCTCAAAGATTTTTAGTTTTTCCGGCTGAATTATTTGAGCGAGTGTTTAAAGATTTATTACCTCAGTTACAACTTAATTGGCAGCAACGACTGAGGCGACCACTACCAGATAGCGTTAAGTTCGCATTGCATAATTTTGACCGAATTTGGATAGCTGATGGGTCTACATTAGAAGCCCTATTCCGAAAGCTAAAAAGCCTGGAAGACTTGAAAACAGGTCAATTAGCAGGAAAGATTTGTACAGTTATTGATTTGCTTACTCGTTTACCAATAGAAGTTTGGTTTCACACCAATCCTGCCGCATCAGAGACTAATTTTGAAGCTCCTTTACTAAATTTACTGCCTACTAAAACTCTAATTTTACTTGATAGAGGTTTTTACCATTTCCAGTTTTTACAACAACTTAATTTACAAGATGTTCATTTGATTACTCGTTTAAAAGCGAAAGCATCCATTAAATACTTAAAGATTTTCAGTTATGACCATTCTGTTAAAGACCGATTGATTCAACTTGGTACTGTTCGTCGTGGCGCACCAGTGCTTACTTTGCGTTTAATTGAGATAAAAGTTGGTAAAACTAGCTATTCTTATATTACTTCTGTCCTTGACCCACAAATTTTACCTCCCTACGTTGTCGCTGATTTATATCGAAGAAGATGGAGAATTGAAGAGGCTTTTTATGTAGTTAAACGTTTATTGGGACTGTCGTATTTATGGACTAGTTCTATTAATGGTGTGAAGTTACAAGTCTGGGCTACTTGGCTCTTTTATGCAGTATTAATTGACTTGGGAGACGCGGTTGCAGACGAATTATCTCTGCCATTTGACCGCATTTCTTTGGAGATGATTTTTCGTGGTTTGTACCATTTTAGTGTCGCAAATGACAAAGGCAAAGCGGATGACCCAATTAAGTACTTTGCTGCCCCAGAGAATCAAGACTTAGGAGTAGTCAAAGCGTTGCGAAAGCCAGTCTCCAAGCTTGATTTATCCCCTTTTCCTGCACCCTCTTGACAAATGTGCTATTACCTTAACCTCTCACCGATGCTTCTGACTCTACTTGCAAAGAGCGGAGTAATTCCCTAACTACATCGGTTGCTGTTCTTCCGGTCATTGCACAGTAGTTCTCAAGTTTCCTTTTCTCCTCTAGGGCAAGATTTACTGTAATTCTTTTGGCCACCCATTTTTTACTCATAGCTTATTGTTACCCATAACAAATTCTCTCCCTATAGCAATACCGTTGCCAATTTACGAAGCTTTAAAGTCTGTAGAAACGTCATGAATACGTCCCAAAGAAGTAAGCTTGGCAAAAATCTGATTTAATAAAATAGGCTCAGGGGTTTCAGGAAGCATTTTTAAAATTTCATGGACATATAGAAAGCCACGATAATGAGCCTTAAGGTCAATAATGCCGGAACCAGGATTAGAAAAACGAAAATCAGCGAGAAGATGGTAAGATAAATTGACCATGAAGAATGCTAGATTAGCAGCATTAGTCACAGCCGTTTGGCTTAAGTTCATAAAATCTTCCAGCCCCCAGAACTGCTTGGCATCACGAAAATTGAACTCGATTTGGAAACGGAGTTTGTAGTAGTCAATTATCTTTTCGGATGACAACTTTAGGTCACTAAAAAATAGAATTACATGACTACGAGCATTAGTTTTAAGATTGGTTTTGACTAAAATGACTATATTTAGTGCTTGAGCAAATTCCTTGTGGAGTAAAGTAGTTTGATAAATATCAGTTTTGATATCCTCCTGAATGCTACTTTTACATAAATATGCGTCAGGTATATTACAATAATCCAGCTTATTACCGTATTTACGACGGGAGCGACGATTAGGATCGGGGTTGTGGTAAGGTATGTATAATGGAGAATCATGGCGCAACTTGGAAATTATGTGCAAGTTAACAAGACGTGCCATCTGCAAAGCATTATTGTTCCCAAAATGACCATCTAAAACCAAGTATGTCAAGGGGATAAAGTTAGTTATTAGCTTGACTAACTCATTAATCATCTTCTTAATTCTTAGTAATTCAGATGTAAGAATAACCTCTGTTTTATTCTTGTTTTTGCTCACTTTTGGTCGTCCACGCTGACGTTTCTCTTGAGGTTTAATTTCTGGGGTCGGTAATGGGCTACTTTTTTCTATATCACTCTTTATCACCTGTTCTATCTGAATCGGAAATGAGTATCTTCGCTCAACACTTACTAATGATAATGTAAAGAAAAATAGCCCTGATATTGGCTTACTGACTAGGCTGGAAAAGAATCTATCCAACCCATAAGTTTTTTTGCCTGATTTACTCACTACAACTTCATCTTTTGCAAGCAAATACACCTCATTTGCACGGAACAAATGCTTACGGAAAAATAGCCAAAACAACGTCGCCCAAGGGATTACTGTATGAAAGAATCTCAATCTTGTCCGATAACTACCACCACTACCTGTCCAACGAGATATTCCCAACATGGTGACTCGTCCGCTCATTGCTAACATGGCCAGGATTATCTGGTTCAATTGCCGCATTGTTGTCGCGTTTATCTGCGGTAGCAGGCATTGTAACAGTGATAGGATATCGGGCATGGGCTGTTTTGTGGTCTTTGAGTTGTCGTTTGGGAAGACAACAACTCTACTACAGACCGCCCTCTCTTTTCATCCTCTTCTTTTGGCGAAGGTATTGTAGATTGATTAAGCAAGATTTCCAGGAATTTTACGGTTAGAGAAATAGAGTATTGTCTTACATGAGTAGCAGGACAAACACATCTAAGAGGAATGGCACTAAGAAAAGCCGAAACACTTGTGGTTTAAGCTGTTTGCAATTGCTTGCGTAACTCATGCCGGGGTTTGGTCATTAAGGGGTAAGCTTTTGGGCGGCGTTTACGGACTCGTGGTTCAC
>NZ_VJXY01000070.1 GCF_014831675.1 Komarekiella delphini-convector SJRDD-AB1
TGGACGCTCATCAAAGCAGACTACAGGGCGTTTAGGATCATAAGGCTCATTGTATAAATCCAGTACATCTTCCATTCGGAAAACATATTCCGCATTGACTTCAGGAATACACCATTGTTCTTTCAACCAAGGTTTGATTTCATTTTTTTTAAAGTCTGACGCACTGTTTCGTCCGAAATTGAATCTATGATACCAACGCTTACTAAATGGTCTGCTAATAATTGCATTGTCCAGCGCACTCTTCCACTTGGTGGATTAGAACAAGCAGTTGCAATTAAGAATGCTTCTTGTTTTTCATCTAATTTTTTAGGTTTTGGTGGATGAGCTTCATCCTTTAAAGCAAAATCTAACCCACCAACGACAAACTTCTCTCGTATCCTTTGTACTGTGGCAATATGCGCTCTAACTGTGTCAGCGATCGCTTGATCCGTTTCTCCTTCAGAAGCCATCAGAAGAATGTTTGCACGGGTTATGGTTCTTGCTTTGTGCTTACCTTTTTTAATTATTGTTTGTAGCTGGGAAACTTCATCTTTATTCAAGTCAACAATGTACTTTTTCGCCATGTTACACCCCGTTTTTGGCTATTTTACCAATTAGAGGTTTTACTTAGCAAAGTTACCTTGGCAGACTACTAGTGGCGTTTCGGGTAACGTTGCTTTGACTTCCGCCACTGCTGCCTTGAACGGTTCTTTGTTGAAACGAGCGAAACCGTGGGACATCTTCACCCACACGATGTTGTCAGAGTTAATCCAGATAGTGACTACATCCTGCGGCTGGCAATCATGAGGAAAGTCGGATTGGTTGACTATGGTTGCAATGATCAAGCGATCGCGGTCAGTCAATGGGTCTTTGGCTGGGGCAATTGGAGCGACAGTTTGCGCCTGGGCTTGCTGTGGATGGGTTAGATAGGTCATAATAAAACTCCATTCAGTTGGATAAAAGGCGATCGCGAACTTTCTCAGGGCAAGCGATCGCTTTTATATGTGTGCAAAAAATGTTGTGGTTTAGTACAACGCTCTCAAATTGTTTAAGCGTAGCTTTGCATTTGTTGCCCTCAGCCAGTGACCAGGAGCATTACCAAACAGGAGAACAATAATGTCAGGCGACGGCTTCAACGCTTCAAAGGCAGTCGTCCTGCTGGTAATTCTTATTAACCGAATCCGTTCCCCCGATGTGTACCTCTCCCCTTCTCTGGTTGTGCCAGTGCCTCGGCTGCCCCTCAATCGGTACTTCTGGATTCTCTTGTCAAGGTTCTGTAAGTGCAAACCCTAATTGCATTCGGGTGCAAGTTGGTTTGCTTTTTCTTGTTCTTCTTCTAAGAATATAAAGGCTAAAAGCATATTAGTCAAGCTTAAAACTGTATTTATCAAGATTTGCTATGTATCTATCTAGTCTTATCCTTGACTATTTGTGGTGAAGTAAGGATAGAAGTAAGCTTAAAGTGTAGAATTATGAATCAAGCCTTGATTAAGTGGAGATTAAAAGAAGTAATGGCAAGGCATAACATTAAAGCCCGTGACCTTGCCGACGAAATGAGCGTAAGCGCTAACTCTGTCTCTAACCTACGAAATTCTAGAACGATGCCTCGGTTGGACGGAGAAATATTAAACAACCTCTGCGAAGCCTTAAACCGACTTGCACAGGATTTAGAAGGAGAGATTAGCCCTTCTGACTTAATTAGTTACGTTCGAGGCCCAAACCCTGTCGTTGATGAGAATTATGAAATTAAAGGAGTTAAAGCATCTATTCAACACAAAAAATCTCATCTCACAAATTCTGAAGCTCAAGTAGAAGACTCTTTAGTCTCATCTGCTGCTTAGTAAAAGCGATCGCCGCCGACCAAAGCAATGCGATCGCCCGTTCAATTCATTCACAACAAAGTGAACTAACTATAATGCTGACACATTTTTGGAAAAATCCATCTGACAGCTACCTGGTTCACTTTGGCTAATTTGCAACACTAATTTCCTCAAGCATTTACCATAGTGGGCAAGAAATATGCTGACACTAGACCGCTCCGAAACAAAATCAGCACTCGATTACGCCAATCTCAACAGCAGCATCCAAGAAACCTTCGCTGCCATAGATCGGTTCGAGTGGCAAGCATCCGACGAACTGCGGCTGATGCGAGATAACGGCTATTTCCAAGATGGCGCATACACTAGCTTTGAGGATTACTGCGAAAGCGAGTTGACCAAACATGGAGGATATCGGAGGGTCAGGGATTTATTCGCGGCCAAGCGAGTAGTCGAAACTCTGCCAGAAGATTTGAGAGACAAGATCACTAAACCTTCCCAAACTCGCCCCCTACTCCGGTTGGTCAAAACACCCGACAAGCTTCAACAAGCTGTAGCGATCGCATCTCAAGAAAAGCCTTTTCCTACAGCTGCCGATTTCGCCAAAGCAGTACAACAGGTTGCACCACGAAAAGCCAGAAAATCAAAAACGCAATTGTGTAATTCGGTCACGGGGGAACGGCTTAGAAAAGAGGGCAGGCTTAGTAACAACACGATTACTCATGGCGCTGAACAAATCAACCCAGAAAGCCTGCCCTCTTTTCTCTTCGCCAAATGCGTCACGGTTTCATCACAATCACATTCTCGTTATGGGGAATCAGGATTGATTGAAGCAGATGCACCAAACGTTTGGCAGCAGATTGTAACTTTTGATGATGGTGAAAAACTGCTGATCAACAATACTGATCTAGATGCCCCCAGCGTTCCATTCCCCAAAGAACGCACTTATCCGCCAGAATACTCTGAAGCGATTGCCCAAATTAAAGAACAGCATCAGCAAGAGTTAGAACGACTTTCCCAGGAATTGAGGATTGGTTTGCAAGCAGAAGTATCGGCCAGAGCCGAAGCCCAGGTACAAGAACAAATCCAATCTCTGCAAAACCTGTACAAGCAGCAGAAAGAGCAGAATATCCAGTTACAGCAACGCCTCTTGGAGATGGAGGGGTTACGGAAACTGGAAATTGAAAACCAACAACTCCAGCAACGTATCCAAGAATTAGAACACGCCGTACAACAGCATCCGGTTCAGCAGTGGGGAAATACCATGACCCAGCAAGCAACTAAAGTTTTGAACAAGCAGGTGAAACAGGCCTTAGAGAAAACCATTGATTTGCGATCGCTGGCACAAGAACCACCCAAAGAAAATGCCCAAGAATGTCTGCGGCTGATGGGTATGGCATTGAAAAACCTTGCCAGTGCGATGAACAATACTCAGGCATTGGAAGCAGCAGCACTAATTTTAGGTAGTGAACCTACACAATCCGCGATCGCATATCGTGCCGAACAATTGCAGATGCTTCCTCAAGCGGTTAGTGAGATTCGGCGGGTGCTGGTTAAGTCTGGGTGTACTTGGCAGGACTACTGGGCAGTGGCCCAAGAATACGAGGTAATTAAACAGGATTATTGGGCGGAATTAAGCACTGAGGAAACAGATTTAATTACTGTGCTCCAGAATGCATCCTTGCAATCGGACACAATTAGCGTTGGCTCTATTGTTGCCCATGCTAACCCTTACCGGACTTTGTATGTCGAGAGGGGTGAAGTTGTAGAGGATTTAGGCGAGGAACTGGTAGTTGCCTGGGATTTCTGGAAGGAGCAATCGAAAAAAACTGATAGGTATTTCCGAGATGAGTTGCGATTCTGGCAACCTCAATAGGTCTTCAGTGTATCGGTAACTTTTTAGACAACTAAATACAAGTACCAAGCCCCGCAATCATAGTGGGGGAAATTTCCGTGCGTCAACATAAACAGGAGATTGTAAAATGACCTCAACTATCACAAGATCTAAACCTAAAAAGGCTGCTGCTAGCAAGAAGGAATCCCCATATAAAAGACTTCATGTGATCATTCCGATTGAAGATATGTTGTGGGCTTCGCAGCGAAGACCCTCTGTTACGCAATTGTGGCAAGAATGCTGGACGGCTGACCCATACGGTTCTCGGTGGATGCCCCTGACTTCTGTTTTGGGGTACAGTACTTTTATCTCTGCAAAGAAAATTCTCTCTGACAGTGGTCTGTTCATTTTTAAACCCGATAAGTCGATTCAAGATGGCCGGGAAACGGCTAGCTGGATGGTGAAGAATTTGCATGGTAGCCGGATGAAGGAATTTTGGAAGAAAGCTAATGCTGAAAATCAGCAACCAAATTCTGAAAAACGAGAACTGAATGCTGGGGATTCAGAGATAAATGCTGGCTGTGAAAAAATGGGTGCTTTGTATGAAGCATCTATTTTAGCTCAAAGTCACTCAGAGCAAGGGTTCTGTGAACCCTCACGAACTATTCAGGAACACCTCACAATCTCTTCAAAAGAGATTGTGAGGTGTATCTCTGACACGCTTACAGGAAATTCGCGTGAGGAGGAGACGGCTCACGCTCCCTTGGGGGTCGCGTCGCCTCAGACTGTCGAGGGCGTGTCAGAGAAAGAGAAAGACTTGCCTGTGGCAATGGACTGTACGACGCTGGCGCTTGTAGATGCTGTACAAGGTGAATCTGCTTTGTTGTTAGGAGAAGGACAGGATTGCAGTGTTGAAGCGATATTCCCTCATGAAGGTACTTGTTCCGCCGCGCCCGTTGCCGAAAATAAATTTTCTTCAAGTTTAGCGATCGCATATCAAAAAATAGAACCGAGTCGTTCCTCTGCATCTTTGTTGGCTGAAAACTTGGTTTTTGGTGATGAGGATAAAGTAGATCATGAAGGCACTTGTTCCGCCGCGCCCGTTGCCCAAAATGAATTTTCTGACAAGGAAGCGATCGCTAATCAAAATCAGAGGCAGGTAGAACAGGGTTATTCTGCTACGTTTACGGCTGAAAACTCGGTTTCAGGTGCAGAAATCAAAGCAGTTCATGAGGGTGAAAGTTCTGCCGCGTCCGTGCCAAATCCTGAAAAATGGTCGCATGAGGCGATTGTTACGCGGTCAAATGTGCGACCAGAGCGTATGCAGAAACTCAAAGTTGCGGGGAATTCGGGGCAGAATCCGGGGTTTGACTTCTTGCATGAATGCTGGAGTGACGATCCGGCTTTGCAAATTGTGATTAAGAAACTATTGGCGAAGTTTGGGCAGTGGGGAATTGCTTGTGTGGATGGGGTGTTAGTTCACTAGAATGAGTAACAAGTGCGATGCGTTGAAAACGAAAAATGCAAAGTTTTGTAATAATTTTGATTTGATGCAAAAAATTTGAATTTTGGGGTGAAAGCTTAGTACACCTAGCCACACCAAACATAAGAGCATGATTATGAATTCAACAAATCCCCCTGAGAACGTGATTAATTGTTTGCAAACTATTTTGGATGCTACGGCTACGGGAAATTACGACCTTTTTCTCACAGTTGGTGATTCAGACTACAGAACAGATATTACCAAAGAAATTTTTGACCAAGTTAGCTCCCCACTAATTCCTCGTATGTCTGAAGGTTATACAACTACTTATTTCGGCCATCTCAAACAAGGAGAAACTCAGACCTATTTGTGGAAGCTGAGTTTTGCTGATCATGGGCATGAATTTATAGTACGTATGGGGATGAAAGAGGACAAAGTTAATCTGATATGGATTACTTAAAATAAAAGATTGTTGCGTTGAACCCAAAGCCCTTCATATTCCTTGCGCGTCTCATAGAGACGATACCTGTTCTGTCGCCCCTGTGCCAAATCCTGAGAAATGGTCACATGAGGAATTGTAGCGCCTTATGAATAATCGATTTGCCGATATCAAGCGTGCCATTCCTATGTTGAACCTTGAAGAGGCTGAACCGTATTGGCATATAACGCTGAACATAAAGTTAGTACAATTAAATAGGGCTGAAATTCTCACTAACAATTACGATGCGAATTAATCGTTTAACCTATGAACCTTCAATCCGTATTGGTATCGTTGGTGCTGGATGTACTGGTTTAACGGCTGCCGAAGAATTACATGATCTTGGATATAAAAATATCACCATCATTGATGCCAAAAATCGCGTAGGTGGTAAAACATATTCAATTAGGTATGCAGACGCAAGTCTTCAAGCCCGTGGTATTTACGAGGGTGGAACTGTTTGGCTCTTACCTAGTCCTTTGTACAAAAAATACAGAAAAAGGTATGGGATTTCTCCATCGCTTCATGTGATGCCACGAGTGCAAGTATTTGACTTAGGGACTGGCAAAGTTTCTAGCCCGTTTTTAGTGGAGTCCAAATATTCTTTATTGGGCCGACTCTGGCAGTTGAGGAAATTTTTCCAAGAATTAGACAAGTATACTCTGTATTCAGATCCAGGCTATATTAATCCTACTTACCGAGGTATGAATGAATCCTCACCTCAATGGTTTAACAAACAGGGTTTGGATTTTATTCGAGATGCTTTAATGCCTATTGCGAATGCGGCACAATTTGGATATCTAAAACAAGAAGCTTCTACTGCTTATGTGATTCGGCTACTGGCATTATTGAACCGTTGCAATTTCTTGAAAAAATTGTTTCTGAATATGCCTCAATTGCAAGAAGGGAATCAAGAATTATGGAATCGTTTAGCAGCAACTCATCACTTGTGTCTAGGACAAACTATTGAACGTGTTTCTCGTGGTCAAACAATTCTGGTTAAAACTGCCTCAAATCAGTGGGAATTCGAGCGTTTAATTTGGACTGCTCCTGTAGATGACTTTCTTGGCGTAGCCGATGCTTCCCGTGCAGAAGCAGATATTTTTTCTAGGGTACGTACAATAAAAAGAGCGGTTATTACCTGTAAAGTAGAGGGTCTACCTGCAAACATTTTCTACGTAATCAGAAATACTTTAAATCAGTCTTTACCAACTAGTTATCCATTAGCTATCTACGAGGTTGATCCAGGCAGTAAAATCTACAATTTTTATCCATTCATGGATGAAACGACAACTGTTGAAGAGTTGGAAAGCAACGTAGCCGATTGTGTCAAAAAGCTCGGAGGTACTCAAGTGACACCTATGGGTCAACCCCTAATTTGGAAGTGGTTCTCTCATTTTTCAGCCGAAGACCTCAAGGATGGTATTTATCAACGATTAGAAATGTTGCAAGGTAATCAAAACACCTACTTTGCTAATGAAATGACTGCTGGGGTGAGCGTACCTTATGGTATGGAATATGCGGCTTATTTAGTGGAACGCTTCTTTTAAGGGTTGACATACTTCCTGCAATTGAATTGAGGAAGTGTCGCAATTGTCGCAGGAGTGCTGGACGGCTGACCCATACGGTTCCCTCTGACTTCTGCTTTAGGATACAGTACTTTTATCTCTGCGAAGAAAATTCTGTCTGAAAATGGACTGTTCATTTTTAAGCCCGACAAGTCGATTCAAGATGGTAGGGAAACGGCTAGCTGGATAATGAAGAATTTGCATGGTAGCCGAATGAAGGAATTTTGGGAGAAAGCTAATTCTGTCTTACGAGAATTAGATTCTGAAAAACGAAAATCAAATGCTGGGGATTCAGATAAAGATGCTGGCTGTGAAGAAATGCGTGCTTTAAATCAAGCATCTATTTTAGGTCAAAGTCAGCTAGAGCAAGGGTTCCGTGAACCCTCACGAACTACTCAGGAACATCTCACCAACTCATCAAATGAGTTGATGAGATGTTTCTCTGACACGCTAAATGAGATTTTGCAAGTTGAGGAGACGGCTCACGCGCCCTTGGGGGGCGCGTCGCCTCAGACTGTTGAAAGCGTGGCAGAGAAGAAAATTAACTTGCCTACGGCAATGGACTGCACGACGCTGGCGCTTGTGGATGCTGCACAGAGTAATCCCGCTTCTCTACGAGACGCTGCGCGAACGTTATTGGCTGAGAATCAGGACTGTAGTGTTGAACCGAAAAACTGTCATGGAGGTGCTTGTTCCGCCGCGCCCGTCGCTCAAAATGAATTTTCTTCAAGTTTGACGATTGCCCAAGGGGCAGTGCCAAAGGCAATCGCCAATCAAACACCGGGGCAAGTAGAACAGGGTCAATCTGCTTCCTTATCGGGAGAAAATCAAGTCTCTGGACTTGAAGTGAAAGCGGATCATGAAGGCGTTCGCGCAGCGTCTCGTAGAGAAGGTTCCGCCCTGCCCGTGCCACAATCTGAAAAGTGGTCGCGACGGGCGATTGTTGCGCGGTCAAATATGCGACAGTCGCGTATGCAGAAACTCAAAGTTGCGGCGAATTCGGGGGAGAATCCGGGGTTTGACTTCTTGCTCTCGTGTTGGGATGATCCGGCTTTGCAGATTGTTATTAAGAAGTTGCTGGCGAAGTTTCCGCAGTGGGGTATCGCTTGTGTGGATGGGGTGTTGGTGGATTGGGAGGAGTAACGGTTTGAGTAGTTAAATCTTGACACTGGATGTCAAGGAAGTACTGATGCTTGACTAAACAGAGCAAATGTACTAGTTTGTCCTCAGTGATTCTTGTTTAGAACCATAAAAACAATGGAATTTTCTTACACTATTCTTTACGTAAAGGATGTTACCCAGTCGGTCGCTTTTTACGAAAAAGCATTTGGGTTACACCAACATTTTATTCACGAAAGTAGACAGTATGCACAGATGGAGACAGGCTCAACAAAACTTGCGTTTGCCTCCAATGAACTAGCTAGCTCAAATCTAATTAACGGATTTCAAGAAAACAGCTTATCTGCTCAACCTGCTGGAATCGAAATTGCCTTTACAACAGATGATGTTGATGCAGCCTTCAATCGTGCTGTTGAGGCTGGTGCAATTAGTTTAGTTGTGCCAAAACAAAAGCCTTGGGGACAAAAGGTTGGATATGTCAGAGATTTAGACGGTATTTTAATTGAGATTGCAAGTCAAATCTAAACTAGCTAATTTTTTCAGTTGAAAGTTTTCAGTGGATGACCTTTTCAACAAACCTCAGTTACAGTACTTTTATCTCTGCAAAGAAAATTCTTTCTGACAGTGGTCTGTTCATTTTAAAACCGGACAAGTCGATCCAGGACGGACGTGAAACTGTTGGTTGGATGATTCGGAATTTGCATGGCAGTCGGATAAAGGAATTTTGGGAGCAAATTGATTCTGCGTCACAAGAACCAGGTTCCCAAAAACAAGAACCAAATTCTAGCAATACAGAGATGGATGCTGCCCCTAAAGAAATGCGTGCTTTGTACAAAGCGTCTATTTCAGATAAAACCCAGTCAGAGCAAGCGTTCTGTGAACGCTCACGAACTGTTCAGGAACACCTCACAAACTCATCATTTGAGTTTGTGAGGTGTAACTCTGACACGCTTACAGAAAATTCGCGTGAGGAGGAGACGGCTCACGCTCCCTTGGGGGTCGCGTTGCCTCAGACTGTCGAGGGCGTGTCAGAGAAAGAGAAAGACTTGCCTGTGGCAATGGACTGTACGACGCTGGCGCTTGTAGATGCTGTACAAGGTGAATCTGCTTTGTTGTTAGCTGAAAATCAGGACTGTGGTGAGGAAGTGAGAGACTGTTCTGAAAGCACTTTTTCCGCCGCGTCGCCTGCCCAAATTGAAAAATCTTCAACTGAGGCGTTGTTTACCGCCGTTCGCGGAGCGTCTCGTAGAGAAGGCATTGCAGATCAGAAAATAGAACCTAGTCGCCCCTCTGCTGAGTTAATGACTGAAAACTCAGTTTCTTGTGATGAAGTCAAAGCAGTTCATGAAGGTAAAAGTTCCGCCGCACCTGTGCCAAATTCTGAAAAGTGGTCGCATGAGGCGATTGTAGCGAGGTCAAATATGCGACCAGAACGTATGCAAAAACTCAAAGTGGCGGCGAATTCGGGGCAGAATCCGGGGTTTGACTTCTTGCATGAATGCTGGAGTGACGATCCGGCTTTGCAAATTGTGATTAAGAAATTGCTGGCGAAGTTTCCGCAGTGGAGGGTTGCTTGTGTGGATGGGATGTTGGTTAATACTGGGAACAGTAGCACGATCGCTGACTTTGAAGGAAGCACTCCGAACGAGGATTGGCGTTAATTCACCAGAAACTGTGTTTGTTGTTGCTTGTAAGGAGGAGAGAAAAACGGAGTCCACACAGGCTAAATCTGCTGTCGAGGATTGATTTGAGCGGGCGAGACAGCAGAGGGTTGTGATTGCAATGTCGGGTGAGGTTGTGTATACGCCGGAGGGTGAGGCGGTGGCGGTTAGGGAAATGATGAGGCGGTTTCCAATACGGGAATGAATAGCACAATCACACTTCAACTATTGGCATAATTTAGCACTCGCTCCCATTCCCAATGCCATGCTGTCTCTACTGTCATTTCTTTGCCGTTGGTGAACTTGATAAATTCTGTGCCTTCATCATAAAAAACATCAGCAACTAGGCGGTTACGTACATCATACCCCCACCTGGAGGCCGCAGCATTCCACCACCTTTGTCCTGCTGATTCCAACATTGGCAGTTCCAGGTACTCATCACGCCATGCCCTTGGCTTCCACTGCTCTCGCAAGGCACTAATCAAAATGGCATTTGGAAAAAATTGCTTTTCATTTTTCTGTAGCCACAGTACATAATCAATCGTGCTTTTGAGCGCATTTTCTAACCCATAAGTGCAATCTTCTAAAGCCATTTGAACTTCTTCAAGTGAGAAGTTAACGCCAATGGCCACTAACGCTCGTTCGTATTGCTTGAACACCTCGTATTCAACTGAGTCTTTTTCCCAGAACCACACACTTAACGTGTCTCCCAAGCAGTTGTTTTGACTTTCTTATAGTTTAATAGTTGATGGAGATACCCTGTACCCTATAGTTTCGGCTCAATTGTGAAATTCAACGCACACTCAAGCGGTATTGGGAGAATGTGCCAGGGGCGTAGACGCATAGCGGCTTGTCGTAGACATCGCTTATCTTAAAGAGGCGATACGAAATTGGAAAGGTATTAAGTCACCGAAGGCTGTGTTTGTTGCAGCTTGTAAGGAGGGACGAAAACCGGAATCCACACAAGCTAAATCTGAGGTGGCTGCTTGGTTCGAGTGGGCGCGGCGGGAGAGGATTGTAATTGCGATGTCAGGTGAAACTGTATAGAACTCATTTGACATCTAACAAGAGGCTGCAAGCCTTTTAACCATCAACCGAATAAAACAAAGATTAATCTTGGCAGTTGCATTAACTAGAGTTCTCTCAAAGTTCTTGACAAGAATTTTGCATCTCTCCATCCAGGCATTTGAGCGTTCAATTATCCACCTCGCAGCCACCGGAATAAACCCAGACTTCCCTAATTCTTTCTTTTCGTGTTTTGATGGTTTTGGCGAAAGTTCAAACCTGATTTTCGTCATAATCTGGGGATAAACCTTTTCTAACTCCGGCCTCAGATGTTCAGGGTGATAACCGTGGTCTAGCAGAATGGTGATTTTGGGAATGTTGACGGGCTTTGACTGGAAATAATCAATATTTTGAGTCAACATCTCAAGCAAACCCATATCATCAGATACATTTGCTGTAGTGCAGTAAGTAAAGAAGGGAAATCCCAATGTATCAACGGCTAGATGCCGCTTAATCCCATTCGTCGATTTGTAGAAACAATATCCTTTCGACTCAACACTAGCATTGCAAGTGTTTTTCACTGCTTGCGAGTCAATTATGATCAACGTTGTCCACTTAGCTTTTTTTTTACTTGCTCACGCACTTGAGAATGTAAGATACCCATCAGTTTTTCGAGTGTTCCAGATGCCCGCCACTGCTTGTAATGCCAATATACGGTTGAGTAAGGGGGCAAGTCCTTGGGCAAGTCTTCCCAATTACAGCCATTCTTGAGTTGATAGAAGATGCCATCCAAGAGTTCTCTTTTTGTCCAATTTGAGGGTCTGGTCTGTTTCTTAGGCGGCAATATCTGAGGCAGTAGGGGTTCAAGGATTTCCCACTCTTCGTCTGTTAGGCTGCTAGAGTACGGCATGGCTGCTGGATACGGTTTTTGCGGTAACTTTACTTCAATACAGTAAAAGATGTCAAATGGGTTCTATAGAAAATTCTTAGAGGAAAAGGAGGCGACGGAATGCAACTCAAACACGTCAGCTTCTTTGCAGGAATCGCCGGATTTGAACTCGGAATTGAAGCCGCCGGAGTTAGTGACATCATCAAAACAGAACTCTTCATTGAAAATAACCCCGACGCCCAAGCAGTCCTCAGATACAGATATCCAAATATCTCCATTCACAGCGACATCAGGGACTATTACCCACAACCAGGAGAATTCAGCCTTTACACAATTGGATTTCCTTGTACTGGAACCAGCGGCGCAGGAAACGGCACAGGACTCAGCCACCCAGAATCAGCCCTCTGGTTTGAGTCCCTGCGATGTATTGCAGATGGCCGCCCCAGCTTCGCCATCATTGAAAATCCTGAAGGGCTTATCTATAGAGGATTACGAGCAATTCTTGGCGGACTCAGAGTGGTTGGCTATCACTGGGACGATCCGCAGCTCATATCGGCGGCGGAAGTCGGATCACCCCAACAACGTAACAGACTCTTTGTTGTTGCCTACACCAACAACATACTGCAAAGGCTCAACGGGATGCAGACCAGCTGGGGCAACCAGATTGGAGCAGAAATTAAGGCCATATATAACCAAGGGCGACAAGTTAAACCCAGCCGTACCAGGGTGGATGATGGGGTTCCCCATTGGCTGGGTGGAAAAAGTATTGATGGATGGTGGCGAGACAATCTCAGTGCAGCTCCCGTTTACCCAGGAATACGTCACCACCTCAACAAACGGCGAGATTGCAACGATCTCTATGCTCGATCAGTCTGCCCATTGCAAGCAGCGATCGCAATCAAACGAGTCTGCTATCTCGCCAACTTCGCCTCCTGTGCTTAAACAGACCAAATTTTTATCTCATGAACCAGATATCGAGCGTACACTGCAATTAAAGATAGGTCAACGCGTTCGCATCACCCAAACTCGCACCCAAAACCTCAGCCAATGGGTAGGTCACGTTGCCACAGTGACAGGTATTAATGGCGAGACTATCAGCATAGCAGCTGGTGAGGGTAGAGAGAAAAAGCACCTTACTCTCAAGCAAGGATGGTATAAGGTAATACCCGAAAAATTCTTAGAGGAAACTGAATGCCACAAACAAGCTGTGCAAAAGCCAAAAGGCAGACAGCGCAAAGGATGCTTGTACAAATACCTGGAAAATAAGAAGCTGAAAAACGGAACCATAGCCAGCTACCCGCGTGTAATTGGTGACAGAAAGCCTGATAATCCTACTCATTGGCGCTGGGGCTTTAACTGGGAAGAAAAGATTGATGGCGAGTGGAAAGGCCGCAGCATTGGCTCTGTGCCAGTGGGGCTAATTCCTATGATTCAGTCAATGCAGAGAGAAGGAGCTAGTTTAGAAGAAATAATCGGTTTTATTAAAAGAGCGAAGCGAAAAGTCGGAGCGCCGATTTCCGGCGTTAGCGAGTCCGCGAGCGTCTCTGAACTTTTCAAGAGAGGCTAAGAAATAAATTCAAAGAGGATGAGGACGATGCTATTAACCGAACCTGAAATACAACGAGTTTTAGAGCAAGTTCAAGCTGCTTTTCCCAATTTCACTAATTGGGAATACAATAATGAAAAAAACGGGGAGTATTTTGGCTTTTCTGTGTGGGGAGAGTTTGTGATTAACTCCGAAGAACTAATAATGCCAAAGCGGTTTTTTATCACACTGGACACTAATCATGAGGACAAATGGCAAGGATGTTTAACTGTAGGGCAACACAGCTATTTGTGGTCTAGTGCTGATGCGGGAGATGCCCACATAGTTAGTACAGACCCTTGTGAAACTTTAGAAGAAGCAATTACATCACTCAAGGCAAAAATATCAGAACTATTTCAAGCTTTCTTGGCAGGAAATTAGAAACAGTAAGCGAAAAGCGATCGCTTGGGTTTCCTCTAAAAAAATCACAGGTTATCGCGTGCAGAATGTGTTGAGTGATAGCTATCCTATGAGATAGGGTTTTAGCAAAATTAGCAGGTGTTTAACCAACAGCAGCAATGTGAACTGTGCCAAAGACAGATGGAACATTTAACAGTCCATCACTTAGTTCCGCAACAAAATACCAAACGCAAAAAACAAGATCCAGGCCCAACAGCAAATATCTGTTCTGCCTGCCATCGTCAGATTCATGCTTTATTCGATAACAAGTTACTGGCTAGAGAACTCAATACTCTAGAAAAACTTTCTCATGCACCGCAAATGCAAAAATTCTTGGTGTGGGTAAGAAAGCAAGATCCTGGTAAGCGAATTTCAGTTCATCGCTAAACAAAATGTGTTTTTGCTTACTAACTACTAAGTATTTTGCTATGGTAATTATATAAACGCTATACGGCAACTTGAATTAAGTTAGGCTTGTCCTCAAGAATATCCATTTCAACTTGAGAAAGTACTTTAGGTTGCATTTGTTGCAAATCGCTCAGGACAATTTTGATAGCTTCTGTATTAAATTTATAGTACTCAGTTAAGCTCCCAATGGGATGGTTAAAATCTCGATAGCGGTGTTTGAAATACAATTCAACATTACCTCGGTGTGCCCAACTACCCAAGACTTTAATCGCAACAGTTTGGTAGTGTGCAAGTAAATCTATTTCCACTTCTGCTACCCGCATAGTAACGGGTCTAGTGGTTACTCCTATCTTGTATAAAGTGCCTTTATTGGTTTGAATATCTAAAAAATACAGTGTACAAGATAATATACGTTTGAGTTGAGCGCGATACAGTTTTAAATCAGTAAGTCGGTATGCTAAATCTGGAGCGTTTTTGTACTCGGCGTGTTTAAAAGCTAGCTCAAGTTTCAAGAGCTTTTTAAGTAATAGCGGCTCCTGTACTGCGTTAAATTGCGTTAACTCTAGCGCTCCGATGGGGATTTTTCCTAGATTTATGAATTCATAGGCAGGTGGTTTAATGTAGACATTTTTTTTCAACATTCCCGCTTTTATCAACCCTGGAGTAACTAAGTAGGAACTAGTAGGGTAATTTTTGGCTCCGTACTCCTTCCAGAGGAGTTTTAACTGTGCTAAATCCTTGCTTGATAGCTGAATGTTGAAATTGTCATAGAGAGGCAGAGTAGGAAATTCTTGGTTAGCTACAGGGCGACAAGTTTCTCCATGATGAGCGAAATGATGCTCTTTTAACTTGCCTTTTTTGGCAGTTAACTCCCCATTACAATAAAGACACTTAAGCGAAGTTTTACCTCTGGTGATATCTTCAATACATACCAATATTCCATCTTCATTTACACCATATTTTAGCCACATTGCCACACCATTATTGAATAGTTAAAGTTGCTCCTACAAGTGTGCTTCAACTTTTCAAAAATGTATCTATCTTCTGGATTAGTGTAATGTTGATTTGAAGAAAGAATATAAGTGCAATGAAGTCAAGCGTAGGCATCGCTTGATCGTCGCTCCTCATCTCTTAAGAATAAATGTAGCTTGTATGAATGGATACCCAAAAATTTCTTAGAGGAAAAAAGGAAAGTGAAGGCGTTGGCGATCGCTTTGCAGTAAGGCGCTCCCCTAAACTCGTTAACAGGTTTTTTGCATTTCAGTTCTGGGAGATAATCTATTGGGAAAGTAACTCCTAGTGATGACCTTGGAACCCAATCAGCTAAACCTATTCTCAGATTTGACCCTCACACCAGCATGTAGAGCAGGGGCGCTAGTGATGAGCCTTGAGGCGCTGCTGCGGTGGAAGTCTCAGATTTTGGACTATCAGCAACGGGCGAGAGAGAGCAAACCACCACAACAGACGGCGTTATTTGACATTGCACCCAACCACTGCGACCCAGACCAAATTGATCCGCTCTTGCTGCGGCTGATGCCAATGTCATTTTATAGGATGCCAGCAGATAGCCCCGGCGATGCGTGTTTGTACTTTGTTGTTGACTCTGCGGCTGGTCTGATTTTGTATGTGGGGGAAACCTGCCGCTCTAACAAGCGGTGGAAGGGTATACACGCCTGCAAGGATTACATCGCTAGCTACCAAGATTTACATTATCGCTATGGAATTCAGACTGCGGTCAATGCAGGGTTTTGGTGGGATGCTCCGGTTGAAAGAAAACCTCGGCAAGAATTGGAATTGAACTTAATTTTGAAGTGGCGATCACCATTTAACAAGGAGAATTGGGAGAGATGGGGGCAACCGTTTGGATAGAAAAAGTGAAGTTTAGTATCAGCAGATTTATAATTTGATTCTTATTGGTATTGTTTTTATTCTGGTTTACCGAACTGAAAAAGTCGAGTAAACCGTAATGTTTTGTCTGCCTTATTTAGTGCGGTAATCATCATTTTATTAGGTGATGAGAACCGAATTTACATGAGTTTTAAGCATACTTATTATGAATACATAAGCACAAAGGCGAGTGCAAAAACGATTAAACAAGAGCTAATTAAAGAGAGTAAGAGTTATGGCACTAGTACGTTACAACCCGTGGCAAGAATTGAACGCTTTAGAACGTCACATCAACGGCTTACTTGGAGATACCAGAGTACCATCTACACGGTTTGACAGAGATTTTATCAAAGTTCCGGCTGCTGAACTACAAGAAACTGATGATGCTATACTGCTCAAGCTAGAACTGCCAGGACTAGACGCTAAAGACCTAGATATTCAAGTCACCCAAGATGCTGTTCATATTAGCGGTGAGCGCAAGTCTGAAGCTGAAACCCAAAACAATGGCACTACCAAGAGTGAATTCTACTATGGTAAATTCCAACGTGTAATTCCTCTATCTGCTCGGATTCAAAATACCAATGTCACCGCAGATTATAAAGACGGCATTTTGAATTTGACATTGCCCAAGTCCGAGCAAGAAAAAAACAAAGTTGTCAAGGTTAATCTAGAACAACCTGCTGCTTAATTAATTGTGATGAGACTACTCTACCTCCAATGATTGATTGAGATAGCTAAAAGCTCGGTTACTCTGATAACCGGGCTTTTTTATAATAATCATCCGTGGCAAGTGCGTAAGTCCTGTGTATTTGAGTAGTGATTAATTTGTGCTATGTCTGCGATAGGCTTGCCTTACGCTTTTGAATTTTCCTATAAGAACGCCGCCTTGAGCGCCTTTACTTTAAGTAACATACAGGCGATCGCTCTTGGGTTTTCCTTGCTTGAATGAAAGGATGACTGGCGATCGCTGATTATTGCTGATGAAATTGAGGATGCAGTGCATGGGCTGGAAAGCCTGCGCGCACCAGTTTATGTTCATTCATATAGTCGTTATCTAGGATTCCATAGCATTTAGTCTTTTGGGCTATTTCCCTTACAAAATCATCGTTGAAGACTACTCCAAAATAAGTACTACCTTTAAACCGTTTACCTACCCCCCACGTTGGATCAATTAATTCTCCATTATTATTGACCAGCCAAGCATGAGATACAGCTATATCAACATTATCACTAATAGCAAATCCCTCACAGTAGTTTAGGTTTGGATACCTCAACAATCCTTTTAAGCAGTTTTCAAAGCATGATTTAGGCTGACCTTTAAATGGTGATTTGACCTTTGTTATAAAAGGTTGTCCATATTCTAAAACTAGTCGTTGTGTACTTTTGTAGCGAAAATCAGAACGTGTGTTAAGTTTATCAATTAAATCTGCTTGTTCCTTTAATATTGCCAAAAGACGGTCTAAGTTACTGCTCATTATTTAAATACTTATTTGCTAATTCTTCAGTCAACTGAGGATTTCTATATTCTATTAATTGAATAAGATTGAATAATCTGTTATACCAATATTTGCGAATGGCATCAATTTCGGAACAGGCATAGTCTGTTGATAACTCTTCATCTGAGTTGGTTGATTCGTCTCCAAATGCTGCTTTATTAGCTTTTTTCATTTCTCCCGTACAAAGCGCGTACTCAGCCTCTATCATTTTCTGAAATTCTTCAGCAATACTTAGCTGTTCTGGAGTCATGTATTCCTGATTTTTAAAAACTTTACCTATTATCTCGTTCTTATTCATAGAATGAAACTCTGATTATCTCTATAAAATTTTCATTTTTTAATTACAACTAATGATAATTTTATCTAAACCTACTAGCTTAATTTTTTATATTTTTATCATTTAAATATTAAACCACCAATACTTATGTAATCCTCTCAGTTTTGAATTTGCATTACTATGTTCATCCGCCCATGTTAGTGTACTATCATCACCACAAACATAACCAGAACCTCCAAATTTATTTTGACCCTCGTCTATTATTTCCATCATCACTTTAATAATTGTTCTTTCACTTACAGAAATTTCGTAATTCTCTAAAAGCAAACTTTTAATATCTTTAGCGCAAACACCATCAAAAAACCTTGGCTTTTCGGCAAAAATATTAATAATAATATTTTGCAACTGTTATGAGTTCATTGTTTTACATAGACATTTCTATGTTTTTATTTTATACCTATTTAGTCAAAAAAATTATTCTATAGGTTTGAGCCAAGCAACACATTTTTCATAATGAAATTTTTCATCTTCACAGTTAGCAATTCTAACAACCTCTTCTTGATGATGAGGATAAGGAAAAGAACCGAAATATCCTTCTTTTATACAACTATCCTCTAATAAGAAGAGATAAGTCCCATAATCTTCTGGTAGTCCTTCAATTAATTCAAACTTTAATATTTTATTTGACATTTTAATTATCCTTGAACGAATCACTAAAATCCTTTTTGTTCTAACTGTCTGAGTTTTTCTAGTTTCCGATTTAGGAGTGAGGCATCAGTTTCTACTTCCCCATTTTCATCCTGATAGCGTTCCTCTTCCAGCCATTCCAACAGTTCGGTTTTTGGACGAAATGACATTATAGGGCGCTTCTGGTTGTAATTTTCTTGAGGTTGGTAAAGCGCATCACGATTGGCTTCGTTCCATCGCTGCTGATTAGACTTAGCAGAAGACTGGCTTTGTGAAAACTCTGGCATTAATTCAATTTTGAGATAGCCTCCTTGACTTTTGAAGTGCCATCGGTTGTTGTAACTATCAAAATGTTTCTTTGCACCCCGTTCAGTTTTCCAACGCTTGCACCAATGCAACTTTTTATCAGTCCAAGCATATTCAGTATTACTATCAAATGTATATAGCCAACCTAAAGGCTTATCTTCTTTGGTATAGCAACGATATCCATAGTACATTTTATAAAAACACAACTAATTAATCTTATTGACTAATAGAATCGATACCTACTTTTTTTGAAGGGAGTATGCACACTTTATCGCTTCGTCAATATTGTCAAATTCTTGCTCACCAATGAAAGTTTTCCAGTCCAACATAAAGTTAATAACTCCACCTTTCATGCCAGGATAGAAAGTTATACTCACCGAATGCTCTCCTTGAGTTTTGTTTAGCGGTTCAAGAAGCTTAAAAAGCTCATCAATTTGGGATTGTGCATTAGTCATTTAAAATTAAATGTAGTTTTTAGACTCAGATTCATAGCCAGCAACAAATGCAGCTTGTAGTCCTTGACGTAAATCTTCTGGTATATCACCCCAATTTGACATACTAACACTAAACATTAAATCTTCTCTATCATCTTTAGTCATAATCATAGCCCGATTATTAGCCCTAGCTTCTGCTCCAAAATTATGAGCATTATTTAAAAGCTTTTGTCTATCCATTGTCTTTTAATAATTTTGATTCAAAGAGTGCTTAGAAACTAAATGTACTCACAATTTTGGTGTAATAGCTGAATGCGATGCCTGCGGCGGGCGGGTACGCCATCGCAGCCTTTTAATTAAGACGATTTGCAACAACCTCTATCACTTTTGCTATTTCTTCAGGGCTGGCATCCCCTGAAGGGATAATAGATATCAAGGATAGAGAATGGCGATTAAGCTCTGCTTTGACGTTTGCTGGAAGAGTAGTATAAGTACACCCGTTTAATTCTGTCTTAACTTCTAGCCCACTCAAAGCTAATTTATTACTGTAAAAATCTACAATTGCTTTTAACCTCTGTTTACCATCAATAACTTCATATATATGATATGACCTCTCGTAGAGAACAATTGGCATTACAGGGAAATTAATAATAAAAGATTCAATTAGTTGGGATTTTTTAACATCATCCCAATCCTTAACAGATTGACTATCATTATCAATAGTCATGTAACTAGGATTAGACCTGATATTGTCAACTAGCGCTGTTAGCTTTATCCTGTCAATTTCTTGAATTAGTCTGTCTTGACCGGATTCATATTTGCCATTGATTTCATCATCAGTCATCATGATGATTCTTTTCCACCCATTACTAGAACTGGCTCAATCCAAACTAGTTTTCTTTGCTGCCTGCCTTCTCCGTAAGGCTGATTACGTAAAAAGCCTCTGCGCCAATGGACGCTCTTAGTACCATGCGTAACGCTACTGCCTTCACTAGTAGTTTGCATCCCTTCACGTTTAAGTCGATATCCAAGTCCTAGCCAAAGTGGTTGATAAAAATCTTGTGCTTGCGCTTTACCAAAACCTTTATTAACCCTGACTAGTTCACTGGTTGTATCTACAAGTTCAGGGCGGCATTCCATTATTAAAATTAATCGCAGTAAAATTGAGTGCAAATATTCATTAAATCCTTTGACTACTTTAGGGTCAATATCTTCAGCATCAGTATAAGAAAATTTTTGTGCATTAAGTTTAAATCGGCGGCAAAAGGAACTAGACCCATCGGTTGCAGCCCAATAAAGGATATCAGCTTCACTATCGTAATTCCAAAAAATAGCATCGACGCTCTTATTTTCAGGAGAAAGAATTACACTTTTGGGTAGCATAAACATTCCCGTTTTCATTGCCCAATTTAAACTGTCAATTTCAACGGTTAAAACTGATTGCAACAATGCTTCGAGTAAATCTTTATTCACCCAATATGCCGGACATTTAGCTTGACCGACTTTAAACAAGGTGTATAAGGTGATGTACCTCGATTCTGCGGGATTAGTTCTTAGTTGGCGCAGTAGTGTTTGTTCTTCCCCAGAGTAGTAAAAGTCTGCAACAATACCGCACATTTTCTCATAACTTTCGTAACCGTCTACATGAACAACGGGGCGAATAACAATTTCTTTATACCAACCTTTAGGTTTTTTGGTCATGCAGCACGCCTTAAAAATTCGTCACGATGCCATTGTAGAGAATCCTGCCTGGGATAATACTGCTCTTGGGCAGGTAGGTTTATGCGATCGCCCCTAAACTCCCGCATCGGTTTAGCGTTGGGCGACACTTCCCGTAAGTTGTCAGCAACGATGATAGTGTAATCATCATCGATGGTGAACCAGAAGCGGTCAAATGCCCAATGATGATTCTTGCACAGTGAAAGTCCATTATTTATACGGTCGTCGTAGAACTGGGAGAAAGGTTTGATGTGTGACCCGTCTACAATGTTCTGACCAAGTGAATCGAGTATCTGCAACCCACAGAACGCGCAAGTGTGGTTGTAAGTTGAGACAACGATTTTACGGAACGCACCATCTCGCACAATTACAGCTTGTTCATCTTTTAATTCCTCTGGCTGATAGACCTTGCCACCAGTGCGTTGCAATTGGTCTTGTAGTTCAGCAAAGGCGTTAACTTGCAATAATGACTCGATATCCTGTGTACGCTCGTTAAACCAGGAATTAATCAAAACATGAGTCAGCACAGTCCTGTCCTGGGGATTTTGCAGAAGCGTCCATAGTTCATTATCGAGGTCAGCATACTCTACAGTTTCCCTAATGGTGCTGGGAGTTCTGATTTTCACCTTGGCAGCAATCAATGATTCAAACCCCAGTTTCATTTGGTAATGCCAGAAACCATCACTGGTGAGGTGATAGAAGGGCAGTCCAATATCTGGTTTGCGTACTGGCTCCAGGTGGCTCCACAGTTTGAGGAAAGTAGCGATGAGTTCAGCAGATAGGGGAATTTGGTTTCTTACTATCTGCCTAGTTGCTATCATTTCAATGACAGATAACAGCAAAATCGGTTTATTGGGCGCACCAGGGCTAACATTTAAGCCCATCTTCCCAACAACAGACCTCTTAGAAAATTTCTTAACGTAGTAAGCTAAATCTTTGGCCATTCGCAGTTATGAGAGAATATCGCTGTACACGTAACGCATTATACTCACACGACTGTACTGGGCGTGATGACCCCAGAGAACGCCAGGGGCATTTCATCTGGGCAATCAACGAAGAAGCTGCATGGGAGGAAATGGCGCGGCGATATCCCAACGAAACCGCAGCAGGGTTTACTGTGCAGGAGTGGGAAAGTTTTGACGTTAAGGTGGTGGAAGTGAGGCGGGATGAAAATGGGGATATTATAGAGTAGCGTTTGTAACCCCTGCTATGTCATCGGGAAGCAAAATTATCAGCACAATTCTCAAGCACGATAGCAAGGTGACGAGCTACAAAATTGCCTTGCTGCGTGCCATTAATGATGTCGTCCTCAGCTTCCCTGATTTACGGAATCTAAGAGCAGATGTAGCAGTACCTTTACGGGCGTTGGCTGAGTTTTGGGTGGCTTATTATTGGCCATTCGTTAGTGATAGACAGCCAATATTACAAGGGCCGCGTGCTCCTCAAGGGAATAACTTAAGAAACGATATGGCGTTTCGCCCTCAGCTAACCGAACTGCGGCATGAATGGGAATCAATTGTAGGTGGAACCTCAAACCCTAGCGATGGCTTTTTCCTCATCAACGAGTTAAGAGTGCCGCGAAAATATCAAGCCTACTCCAAATCATTACGCCAAGCCTATCAAGCTGCTCTCACTGCCATTAGCAAGGCAATTTAAATGCCAGTTAGGTATGCTGGCCCCGGCAATTGGACGGTGTTTGCTAAACCTTTAAAATATGCAGAACTTAGCACCCTCATAGCAATTCCTGGCACGAAAGCAGAAGACAAATGTTTGGTTGTGGAAGCTAACTTGTGGCAAACATTTGGGGAGATGTCATTGTGGATTGAAGCACTTTGCATTCACGAATGGTGCTTATTTACAGAGAGAGTACAACAAGAAAATCAGTCAATAGTCAATCGAGGTTTTATTTATCAGCTGCTCACAGATAGACCTGACAACCGCCGACCTTTGACTTGGGAACGCAACCATGTTGATGTACTGTTGATGGAAGGAACAGAATTTGTATGCCCGTGGACACAAAAACACATTTGTTGTGGCATCAGGTATGATTTAGACCACATTTTACCTGTGTCACTTTACCCAATTAACGAACTTTGGAACCTAGTCCCGGCTGACCCTTATTACAATTCACACATCAAGCGCGATCGCCTTCCTTCTCAAGCAAAATTACAGCAGGCTCAACCTCATTTAGAGTTAGCTTACAGAAACTACAACACATCTGGTTCACTCTCGCTAGCACTTCAAGAGGATGTGGCTATTAGGTTTTCTACTGTCTTTGGTAATGCCGCTTCTTTTCCTGGTGTACTGTCAACTGCTGTTATTGACCTCATTAATACCTTTGCTGACTCTCGTAACCTAGCTCGGTTTTGACGGCGGCGATGCCTATCGGCAAGCCGCAGAGCGTCTACGCTATTCAATCTTCAATTTGGCTAAATTTACCCAAGCCTCAATACCTTTGGTAGTAGGTGTCCCGCTTGTAGTAAACGTGCAGATACTACGGCTATGACCGTCGCCATAGCTAATGTGAATTGGTCGCTCGATACTATAGTAGTACAGCCTATCAAATGGCAAGCCTGTATCTAAAATCCAGTCAACAACTTTATTGCTCGATACATTTGCAATCTGAAAATCGCAAGCGGCTCCCAAGCGATCGCAGTAGTATTTTTCATTGCGGTTAACTTCATGTGCCATGTGTTGGTCAAGATTTGGTGCAACCCGTCCGTTTTTTAAGCCTGTTACAGGGTCTTTCTGCTCTAAGAAATGTTTCAAGTCCTTGGAGCAGAAACCATAAGTAAGTTGAAACTGCTCTCGACCAAAATGGTCAATAATAGGGTCAACAATATGCTTGCAGAGATTTTGCAAAGCATCTATACTTTCGGAGTTTGTAGGAAACGGATTAATCTGATTGATGTACTTTTGATAAGTGTTAGTGCAAGTGCAAAAATCGATAAGGCTTAAATACTGTCCCAACAGAAGATTTTGAGATTCCATCATGAACCGTCAATACTCCTAAAACATCGATAATGCACAGTATCGCTATGATAATCTAGTTTTTAATTGACTTAGTAATAGCATGGCACTATTGTCATAAGAAACTGCTACACCTAATGAGTTAAGACGTGGAAAGTGGCGAAAGACAATGGGTTAGAAGTAATTGAGGAGTATGAAGTGACACAAAGGGAAATAATTCAGCAACTCCTTGACCCCTATGATTCTTCTCAAACTGAATGTGATGGCATGACACGCATCTGTCATACTGTACTAGCTAATCAAGGTATTGAGCATCAGCTTTTATTTGGGACTTTGACCCGACATAATCAGCATATTGAGCCGCATTTTTGGATTGACTTACCATCAGGTGAGCGCATCGATTATCGAGCTAAGATGTGGCTTAAAGGCGAGGGTATTCCTCATGGAATCTTTCACCCTCAAGATTTTCCAGATGTCATCTACACTGGTGAACCAATAGAGTTAGATATATTGTCACCAACACTATTTGAAATTCTGACGCTTAAGTTTGATTGGGAAAAGTTTCAGCAAGATGAAGTACCTTAAATTTTATTTTCTTTAAGTTTTTTTGCCATTATTTATCTACTACACTTCCAACTCTCGTAGTAGTGCATCATTTATCCTTTGTGCCTCTTCCCCACTAGTTTCTACCACATCAAAGGCTTCTTTAACTGCTGCCTGAACTCTGGGAGGTAGTGCTTCAAATTTATCGTTGTTGAGTATGGAAATGCGGCAACCAATGTAGGGCATAAAATCAACGAATGGCTGCATTCCAGATTTAATCAAAAGTTTTGATAATAACGTAATCGGATGGTAGGGTTTATCGTTATCTGAAGTGCTGTTAATTTCGGATGCAAAATAACCACACAGCCAACTGAGGCTATCGATATCTTTTTCTAAAGCTGCTACTGTACCATCTAACACTTGCTTGTTGAGTTTCACAGGCAGGTTGTCAAAAATTTGGTCTAAGGCTTCTGGCTGTCGCTTGTGGCAGTAACGCACCGCAGATTCAACAAGTTTATCGTTTTTTGTAGGTTGGCGCTGCCCAAATCCTTTGCCAGACATGGTAGTTGGTGTATTGAATACAGGAATTTTAGCAGGATTTGGGGTTGTGTGAAAAAGCGATCGCTCCTCTTTTCCTCTTTGAATGAAGGGCGGCACAGATAGCTTGTCTTTTCGCGCTAGCTTAGAGGCTTTTGCTTTTGTGCCTGGTCTATCAGCACTCAAATTGCAGAAGTGAAAATTTGCCCCTCTTAATAAAAGACTGGGCTTCGTTTTTCAAGACTGCCCATTTCGCTCCTTTGTGATAGAGCGCTGTACCAAGACCTACAACACGCTTTGCAGCCCCTAAACAGCGCCCAGTCACAAAGTAGTTACAATCGGCTTAAGTACAAATGTCTGCAAGAACTAAGTTCTAAGCAGCTGAGTCTGAGCGTTCTATTTGCTGCCGAATGGTATCAATAGAAGCATTAATGCCAGCCAGTTTGGACTCTAAATCATCTCGCATCCAAATCAAGAATTTTAATTTCCGCTCTAAGCTAGCTTTGTGCGAAATGGGTTCGCTTCCATAACAGGGATTACCCCAAAAAGGAAACATAGTTTACCTCTGTATTTAGCTTTTGTAACAGTGCAATACATTGCACCACTACACTACATTCTGGCTAATAACAATCAGACTGGTGTGTGTAACAACCGACCATTATTGGGGTGGCCGCCGAGATACGGATACCGTTGGCGAAATATTGCTTAACAAAAAAACGCCAAGTTTGCCGCGTATTACATGGAGAGGAGAGTTATACTTTTCCGTGCAATACACGGAAAGAAAAAAATTAAGTTAGTTGCCTCAATAAT
>NZ_VJXY01000013.1 GCF_014831675.1 Komarekiella delphini-convector SJRDD-AB1
CTATAAATTCTTGTAGTTCTGCGATCACGGCTTGTAGATGCTGACTTATCATTGTTCTCTGTTAGACAGATATCTTTCTCCGTATTATCTCGCAGTTTTTTTCAGAAATCAAATATGATTCCTATAGAGTAGTAAGTGCGTTAATAATCAAGTATTGTGTTTCACTCGGTTCCATTAATAGTTATCCTATAAATTGACTTTAGCAATTCTAAAGGAAAACGAAAGTATTTCCTAAGCCATAGCAAATAAACCTACAATAAAAGTAAGAGTTCACAAGTTAGCCCATTCGTCTCTATTCAGTGGCTATAAATATGTGGGCGTAAATTATAAAACTATATTTGGAAGTAATAATAGGTAGTTGTACGTTACACAAGTGTCTTGTTCTCTATTTATTTAGGTACATTAACAAGATAAAAAACTTAAGGAACAATTGTACATATTCCGCGTCATCAAAGTGCTTTTACCTGCGGAATATGCCTATAGATAAGTTCAAAAGCAGTCAGAAACAATCTCAGTGACTCATCGTCATTAAATACATCACTCGCACTCACGGAAAGCCTCTTATGACACACCTTATTCGCTGGAAATCTGGAACCGCTGCACTCATGACAATGGCAATTGCCACAAGTGCTATTACTCCGATGATTGCCTTTGCTCCTGCTAATGCACAATACAATATTGGGCAATCCAGAACAGTTACTATTCCTGCTAATGTATCTTTTCCTGTCACCTACGAAAAAGATAAAGTAGTTGTTACTCCTGGGGAAAGTTTATCCCTAACGCTGAAAATAGCAAATGATATTATTGATAGGAACAGAAATGTATTGATTCCCGCTGGAACTGAAGTTGTAGGACGGTTAGAACCTGTAAATTTGGACAGTTATTCAAGCGATAGAGATTACAACAGGGATAGGGATTATAACAACGATAACAATAGAAAAGGTGTAAGGTTTGTAGCCCAGGAATTAGTATTTTCTTCTGGTCAACGTCAGCAGATTAATGCAACTTCTAGGACATATACTAGAACTGAAAAAATTTCTAAGGGAGCCGATACAGGCAGTATATTAACTGATGCAGCTATTGGTGCTGGTGCTGCTAGCGTCATTTCTCTAATTACAGGCAACCGCAGAATTGAGGTATTGGAACCTATTATCGGTGGTGCGGCGGGTGCAGCAGCAAGTGTGCTGTTGCGGAAAAAAGAAGCAACTGTTTTTGTCCTCAGACCTGAACAAGATTTGAGGCTCACACTCAACTCTAACTTGAACTTAGTACCATATCGCTACTAAGCTTAACTCTTTTCAAGTTGTGAATTTAATTATCCCCAATTAGCGATCGCCACTTCAACTAGAGTGTGCGATCGCTTCATTTTTAGCTAAAATTTATTCTTTTTAAAGACTACTTAATAGTAAAAATTTTTATTGACTAGCAACTATTTTATTAATGTCTCGTCTTGTTAAATATAAAGTAATACCCTTTAACTAAAACAATTGGCACTACCAATAACCTCTGTATTAGAAGACGTTGCATTGCAACGTCTACAATTGTCCATTTAATTAGGATATACAATATTTTAATTTTAAAATTAACTACTGATAAACTTAACTTTCTAGGAACTTCATACTTTAATTAATGTCTATTTAATTAACAGAAGAACAATTAATTGTAGAGAAATAAGAAACTAATGTTTGCTTTAAAAAATTGGCAATCTGGAACATCTGCACTCATGGCTTTGAGCATTACAGCAGGTACTATAGCTCCTTTTATTACAGCTACACCATCTTTTGCTCAAACAACTTTTTATGACGTTTCATCTAACTATTGGGCAGCACAGTTTATTCAAGAATTATCTGGGCGAGGTGTAATTGCCGGATTTCCTGATGGTAGCTTCCGCCCAGAACAAGCGGTAACACGCGCTCAATTTGCCGCTATGGTCAACAAAGCCTTTCAAAAAGCACAGCAAAGACAGGGAATCAATTTTGCTGATGTGCCAAGCAACTATTGGGCATCTAGTGCAATTGGGCAAGCTTATACTATCGGTTTCTTGTCAGGTTATCCTGGCAATCTCTTCAGACCTAACGAGGCTATTCCCCGCCAGCAGGTCTTGGTTTCCCTCGCTAACGGTTTAGGATATACTCCTAGCGGTGATACCACAAGCACTCTGCAATACTTCAACGATGCCTCTAGCATCGCTGACTATGCCCGTCGCCCTATCGCTGCGGCGACTGAGAAGCAAATTGTGGTGAACTATCCTAATGTGAAGTTTTTGAATCCAACTACAACCGCCACACGGGCACAGGTAGCTGCTTTTATCTACCAAGCGTTGGTCAGTTCTAATCAAGCCTCAGCAATTAACTCGCCCTATATCGTAGCTACTCAGTCTACGACCCCAACCCCTGTAGCTGTGACCATTCCTCAAGGAACTGCTATTCCTGTGAAGTATGATCAGGCTGAAAAAATTCTTGTCACTAAAGATGAAACAGCGCCTTTAACACTTACAGTAAACCAAAATGTAGTTACTCAAGAAGGAAGTGTAATAATTCCTGCTGGTAGCCAAGTGATTGGTCAACTTAAACCAGTTCAGGGCGGCTCTCAATTCGTTGCTGAGAAACTAGTGTTGCCTACAGGCCAAGAGTATCAAATTAACGCTACTTCGGAAGTGATCACCAAAACCGAAACAGTCAAAAAAGGTACTAGTACAGGTGCAATTCTCAAGAATACTGTATTAGGTGCAGGAGCAGCAGCAGCGGTATCTGCTGTTACAGGCGATCGCGCGATCGCCACAGAAGAAGTTTTGGGTGGCGCTGGTATAGGTGCGTTGATTGGTCTGTTCTTTGGTAAAAATAGTGTTGATTTAATCGCAATTGATCCAGATACCGATCTACAAATGACGATCAATCAAAATTTGCTGGTTTCACTAAGATAGTCAAGAGTTAAGAACTATGCATTTTTAACTAATTTTTAACTTCAGGCAACCAAATAATAAATGTAGTTCCTGGTGCATTGGGTGAAGTAATTACTGAGTTGATTGCAGGGCTGAAAATTTCAATTTTGCCCTGCATTTGCTCTATTAATTGTTTAGCGATCGCTAACCCTAAACCCGTGCCAGGAATTTCTGTTTGCGCTTGTACACCCCGGTAATGTCGTTCTCCAAGATGCTCTAAATCTTCGGGTGGAATGCCAGGGCCGTTATCACTGATGACAATTCCTTGAAAATTAGCTTTTTTTTGTCCCGCTTGGATCAAAATTTTACCACCAGCGGGAGTGTATTTCAATGCATTATCAATGATATTGCTCAATACTTCTTGTAAAGCTTTAACATTGGCGCGTACTAGTGGCATCTGCTTAATTTCAGCTATTAGTTTGAGATTTCGCTCCTGCGCTATTGCTTTGGCTGATACTAATAATGGTTTTAATATATCTGCTAACGAGCAATCAGTTTCTTTGTCTCCCGTTCCTGGTAATAATAGCGCTGGTTTGGCATCTTTTTGGACAGTTGCTTCTACCAATACTTCATGTTCAGGGAGCGAGAGTGGTGCTAAATCTGCCTCTGTCAAGTCAATTACTTTATCGAATTGTTGCAGCAATTCTTCGAGGCGATCGCTCTCCCGCACTATACTATTTGCTACATCACGGTTAGCATCCGCTGGTCGTAATCGCTTTAATAGTAGTTTGCCAAAAGTTCGCAACGCTGTTAATGGGTTACGAAACTGGTGTAATAAGTTATCTAGCAAATCCCGCTGTTTTTCTTGAAGAATTTGTTGTTCATGCAACTGTTGTTGCAACCATGCTCGTCGCTGATCCAAAATGCAAGCGATCGCTAATGTTTGAGCTATCCGTTGAATTTCACTTTGCTCATGTTCATTCCATACGCGATCTTCTCTACCTGTCACCAATAATCCCATCATCACACCCTCATAAATTAGAGGTAAAACAATTTGCTTACCACCAAGCAAGTATTCCTCTCTTAAATGAGGTTGAGTAGTATCTTGTGTCTCATACTCCCGTGATGAGGTGGGATCTGAGCCCGCTAACAACAACCTTCCTTGATGATTGGGTAATACTAATATATTTCCTACTTTCAATTGTTTGCGTAGTATTGACTCAGCAGTATCCTCTCCTTGCCGCAGTGCTGCTGTCTCCGGGTAAACCATTACAGGAACTAGTTTTGCCTCACCTGAACTCGACTCTACCAATTCTTGTGTTAAGTACACAACACTCAAAGATGCTCCTAACCCTTGGGTGAGCAGTGATATTTGCTCTCGGCACAGAGCAAGAAAATCAGAACTGGCAGACATTAACATTTTTTAGCATTTGCTCAGAATTACAGACTTTGAGGGATGATAAAAAAGAACACTTAGTTTTCCCTCACTCATTTAATAAAGCTTAACTGAATATTTTTAGTGATGCTTTGTACCAGGGGATTATATCCTTAGCTACTTTTAATTTATATATCTTCAAAAGATATTATTTTTTCTTGTATCAAAAGGTTAATTACTATTGATATTTTGAACTAGAACTTATATAATGACGACGGATTTTGTAGCTATCACTACAATCTATAGCTTGAAAGAGGAGGACAATAGGTTGGCAAGGAGACGTAAAAGGAAAAGTCGTCGTCGCCAAGAAGGACGACGAATTCTGGAACATGTGCCTCAATATAGCATCGAAAGCGGCGAAGAAAAACCTGTGACAGCAGCGAGAAAATTCATTCAAGCTGAAGGTATTTTGCCACCGGCGTTGCTACTCGTAAAGCGAAACGAACACACCACAGACCGTTATTTCTGGGCAGAAAAGGGACTGTTTGGTGCTCAATACGTAGAAGAAAACCATTTCTTGTTTCCTAGCCTGAGGGTGTTAGAACCTTCATCTAGTCAAGAACCCCTTGCTTTGGCTAGTAGGTGAACCATAAATGGTCATCTGACAAATTTATAGTGTGGCTTCTGACAATCATTTAACTGGCAAACTTGCTCAGTTTATGCAAAAATTTCTTTTTTTTTAGTTTGTAACTGAATTTGCCAGTCAGGCTAGTCCAGGTATTTGGAGAATCAACTCGTCTTCAACCACACTAGGTTAATTGCATGAATTGATTATTACTAGTCAGATGATACAGAAGGGAGTGAGGATATCAAGCGCTAGTGAAGTTGCGTTTGCATCCAGGTAGATTGTTAAATACGCTCTTTCAACATTAAACTTTTCCCCACAACTTGCGTTGTGGGGAAAATTGATAAAGAAAGCACTAGTTGTTTACTTCTCTCTACTGTCCATTGCTCAAGGAGTAAGTCAGAAGTCTGCATATCAAAAGATAGAGGATAGTGAATAAAACCAGCAATTATTCACCAGCCTTTAACTGTAGGTTCCTCTGCAATTCAATGAGTTCATCTCGATGGGCAACTACAGTTATCTTACTTGGGGAGGGTTGTTCGCTCTGGGTTGCTTCTACCTTGAGAGACACCTTCTCAAGTCTTCCAGCTTTTTTCCAATAAAATATACCACTCAAAGGCGACAGTAGTACCATAGCCAGAGAAAGCTTACTGAGGCCAGGAAAAAGTAGCGACAGAACTAGTGATAGGCAAACAAAGCCAGTAGATGCCAGCACAGTCAAAAATATAGCTAAGAACCAGCTGGGTCTAACAAACCCTTCAAAAGTCACTTGGTTTTGTTCTCGGTCTACCGCTGCCACTCGGTAAGACCGCAAGCGAAAATACTCCTTTAATTGAGACATTAAAGTAGCTTCATCTTGCTGAGATACCAGTTGCACTGTTTGTGTACGGTCTTTGGTCGAAGCACGAATAAAGAAAAACAGTCCAACCGATAACAACAAGGTTAGCAGCAACGTAGATGGCAGAATAGCAGTATCCATAACTATTTGTTACTGTGCGACTGGAGGAGACTTATTCATTATCAATATATTCCTTAATTTGTCCTTCCGTTTATGTAATCTTGCCAAAGAAAAGCCAAATCCTGTGCTTGAACTTGCCATTCTGGAGAAACTTGGTACATCCGCCTAGGGCGTCCTCGCCCTTCGAGTTTCTTCCAATATCCAGTAATTGCCCTTTGGTCTTCAAGAAATTTGATCGCACTATAAAGCACGGTGTCCGAAAGTCTATATGTGGAATATTCAGTTTCTAGTCGCTGGATTAACTCGGTTCCGTAGGATTCACCTTGTAGCAAAACATACAGTATGTAACAAACTGCTAGTTCCTGACAGAGGTAAGTTGGCGGAGGATTCTCAAAGAATTGATATATATCCTCAAGTTTCATGGTTAGTGAATGGCTAAAAAAAATGCCTTAGGGTAAGGTCTACAAGGATTGTAGTCAGTATATAGTTTTACTACAAAATGAGTAAGTATATAATGCTACTTGGGCCAGATTTTCAAAATGTAAACAACACAATAATTACCCACACCTCTGTAAAGTTGTAGGAAAAATTTGCGAGTTTTAGAGGTGCAATATATTACACCCCTACCCAAGCTCGATACGGTGTTGTGAGGAGCGATTTAGACAATGGCGAAGCCAGAGTCTTAGTGTTAAGCGATGCCGAGCGGGTTAGAACTGCTTAAGCATAAGATGCTATCGAAGAAATTTTACAGGTAAAATGCCGTTTTGTCTGTAAAACTTAATAAACACTTTGTTTGACAGTGGTTTTCCCAATGTATATTCTAAAAAATCAAGCTAAACGAGATGTCTTGGTTATAACCGTTCTGCTAGTGAACACACTCAAGCGAACATTCAGTACTGAAAGACATAGTGCTGAGTTACTGAAATTCAGTTGACCCTCCGACCGGGAATCAAGCTACGTATAGTGTTCCGTTGGCGCAGCCTCTCGTAAAAAAGGAAAAGCGTTAACGGAGCCATCACTATGCAGGTTTTATAGCCCAACCATTCTTTTAGTACTTCTAACTTTCTGGGCTTGAGATCCTATTGTTTCATCTGGTAAGTGTGATAGTAAACTTATCAAGCGCCTAGTATCTTGGTGATCAGTTATGTCACAAATCCCCGATGCTCCATCGTCTTCCTCTACTCTCCGAGCAATTGCCCAAACTTTTCGCCTTATAGGTTGGATTAGCTTTTGGATTCAGTTAGTACTAGGCGTTGTTTCTGGCATAATTGTGCTGCTGTTCGCCATCTTTAGTCAAAGATCTGGCAGTCCTAGTAATAACCCTGGAACTGGTTTTGGTGTTTTTTTAGCAGTTTGTGGACTGATTGTTTTGGGTGGAGGTATTTATTTAGCTTATCGCTACACTAGAATCGGCAGGCAACTGCAATCCTCCAATCCCAGTAACCGACCTCGGAAAAGCGAGACTGTGCAAGTCTTACGCTTAGGATTATGGGTGAACTTGGCGGGAACGTTAGTAACTCTTTTAGGGGCGCAAGCGATCGTTGGTACGTTGGTAGCAAGGTCTATATCTCCCCAAGCCATAACTACCCAGTTTTTTGATCCCACCCGAATAATTAGTGGTCTAGATATGCTTGTAGTACAGGCCAACACTAATACTGTCTCAGCGCATTTTGCAGGTCTTGTAGGGTCACTTTGGCTACTCAATCGCATCAACCGAGCTTAACAGGATGAGTGGCAAAGTAAGAGTAATTTTGACTTATTACTTATAAATCAAAAAGGTTTATCCTGACTTTTCCGAAACAATCAATCCTAAGTGTGAAGACTTCTATGATAGTTCCTGAAGAAACATCCTTTTAATGGGTGATGCCACACTTGGCACAGGGACGAGATTAACCTTTATTGGAAGTCTTATATCGTGAAAAATCAAGAAGCATGGAAATTTGCTATACAGGTTTTCTTTAGTACCATTGTGCTTGGGCTGTGTGTTTTTCAGATTGGCTCAGCACGGGACAAGGAGAATCTTGCACTTTACTGGGGTGGGTTATCAAGTGTACTTGCATACTGGTTGCCTTCACCTGCTGGACAACTTAAAGATGACAAGGAACAAATGACTGTAAATCAAAAAACCTTTGCAGCTGTTAATGACAGTAATGGGAAAGGTCAGGGTCTTGCTCAAGTTACTAATACGACAGTCACCACAGAACCTCAAAACTGATTGATTTGGCGAATTATCTATTTTTGTAGCCTTGGTAATAATGCTAGGGCTAAATTTTTTTTTAGTAAACCAAGACTGATTGTTCTAACAAATTTTGTTTTTCTAGTCACAGGAAGGCAAAATTACTATATGCTGCTGATGTGTTGACAGGAAGATACTAGGCGAAAGACTGAGAAAAATCTGTGCTGGATATTAAGCAAATACGGGAAAATCCACAATTAATTCAGGAACGGTTGGATAGTCGCAGTGGTAAATATGACATTCAGCCCATATTACAGCTAGATCGACAACAACGGGAACTGGAAGTGACGCGTAGCCAGCTCCAAGCTCGTAGCAACGAAATCGGTAAAATAGTCGGACAAAAGATCAAATCTGGTATCGATTCTCAAGACTCAGAAATTCAGACTCTACGGGATGAAGGCAATTCCATCAGAACTCAATTGAGTGAACTGGAACCGCAGGAAAAAGACCTTAAAGCTGAAATTGCACAACTTTTGCTGGCACTTCCTAACTTACCAAGCGACTCCACACCCATTGGTAAGAGTGAAGAAGAGAATGTAGAAGTGCGTCGTTGGGGTGATGAGTACATTATCCAAAACCCGAATATTCTGCCTCACTGGGAAATTGGCGAAAAGCTAGGTATTCTCAATGTTGAGCGGGCTGTAAAAGTTGCTCAAAGTCGCTTTATAACCCTGATAGGCGCTGGTGCAGCGCTGGAGAGGGCATTAATTCAATTTATGCTCTCTGTCCAGACTCAAGCTGGGTATATAGAAGTCAGTCCGCCGTTGTTAGTTAATACTGCGTCTTTGACGGCGACTGGTCAGCTACCAAAGTTCGCTGAGGAAAGTTTTAAATGTGCTGACGATGACTTATGGTTGATTCCCACAGCGGAAGTACCCGTTACTAACCTCTACCGGGGTGAAATTCTCGCCGCTGAAGACTTGCCTATCTACCACTGTGCTTATACTCCCTGTTTTCGTCGTGAAGCTGGGAGTTATGGGCGTGATATGCGAGGATTAATCCGCCTGCATCAATTTAATAAAGTGGAACTGGTAAAATTTGTCCATCCCAGCACTTCTTTTGATGAATTGGAGAGATTGGTGGGGAATGCAGAAGCGATTTTGCAGGCGTTACAATTGCCTTATCGAGTAGTAAGTTTATGCAGTGGGGATTTGGGATTCTCCTCAACCAAAACCTATGATTTAGAAGTTTGGCTGCCATCTTCTGGTAAATACCGCGAAATTTCCAGCTGTTCTAATACTATAGACTTCCAGGCGCGACGGGCTGATATTCGCTTCAAAGAGGCGGGGAAAAAAGGTACGCAGTTTGTACATACCCTTAACGGTTCTGGTTTGGCGGTGGGACGGACAATGGCAGCAATTCTGGAGAATTATCAGCAACTAGATGGGACGGTACGGATACCAGAAGCGTTGCAACCTTACTTAGGACGTGAGGTATTGTAGTTCAGTTGTCATTTGTCCTTTACCAGTGACTAATGCCAATAGACGACGGAAATATCCCATTGAGAGAAGTCCTATCTTGTGACACATCTTAAAATGGAGATAAGTATATAGCTTAATATCTTCACTAATTTGCTCTATGTCAGTTTTAGCAGCGATCGCAGTCTTGGCTGTTTTGATCTTGGTTCACGAGTTGGGACATTTTGTTGCAGCACGTTCTCAAGGTATTTACGTTAACCGCTTTTCTTTAGGTTTTGGCCCAGTTCTTTGGAAGTATCAAGGATCGCAAACCGAATATGCTGTCCGTGCTTTTCCTTTGGGTGGTTTTGTGGGCTTTCCCGATGATGACCCCGATAGCGATATTCCACCCAATGACCCAAATCTGCTGCGTAACCGTCCAATTTTAGACCGGGCGATCGTTATCAGTGCCGGAGTGATCGCAAATTTAATATTTGCCTATATGTTACTGGTGGCCCAGGTTAGTTTCATTGGCATAGGGCAAGCCAGCCAAAACGGGGTATTGATCCAACAGCTCGCACCAGAGGTTAGTTCTGTAGCAGCTAAAGCAGGCATTCAGGCAGGAGACGTTATATTAGCAGCTAATCAAAGAGAATTTGGGAAATCGCTGCAAGAGATAGAAACTTTAAGGGACATCATTAAAACTAGTCCAGGTAAGCCCGTTCAACTAGAAGTTGCCCGTGGCGATCAAAAACTAGCTGTGAATGTGATTCCTGAAGCCAAATCCAATGGAGGTAGTATTGGTATCGGACTTGCTCCCAACGGGAAAGTTGTGCGTCGTCGCGTTACTAATCCAATAGCAGCTTTGAATTTTGGTGCTACAGAATTTCAGCGACTTGTGACAACAACTTTTAAAGGTTTTGGGCAACTAATTACCAACTTTGGCGAAACAGCTAGTCAAGTAGCTGGGCCTATTAAAATTGTGGAAATTGGTGCCAACATTGCCCAAAATGATACAGGTAGTTTGTTCTTCTTTGCCGCACTAATCAGCATTAACTTAGCGATTATTAACATTTTGCCACTACCGGCTTTGGATGGGGGACAACTCGCTTTTCTGCTGATTGAAGGTTTGCGCGGTAAGCCCTTGCCCAATCGCATTCAAGAAGGTGTCATGCAAACTGGTTTGGTGCTACTGTTAGGACTAGGAATTTTTCTGATAGTTAAAGAAACCACCCAATTAACTAGCCAGTTGGAATGGGTGCAAAAATTATTGCAATGAGCCTCTGGCAAAATTTATTTAACGCTATCAGGCTGAAGTCCTTTTCATTACCAGTATTTTTTTACCTCTGACTTCGTTGCTATAACGCTTGGAAATTAAGTTCCAAAGCTAAGAACAAAGTCTGTTGAAACTGAAATCTTACGCTCCTAGAAACAACCGCCTAGGAATTCATTCCTAGGCTAATAGCTAAAGTCTTCTAAAAAAGACTAAGTTAGGGTTAAGTCCACGCAAGCGTGGAGTTGGGCTATGAACCGCTGCAATTGATTGCAGGGCGTGTAAGGATGCTGATTGACATTGGTGCAAGTTATCAAAACGAACTCAGTTTGAAAGCATTTTAACTAAAAATCCAGTGAGCGTTACCCGTAAATTCTTGTCTAAAAAGCAACGGGCGCTAGAAATTTTAGCTCGTTTGAAACATTTTTATCCAGACGCTACTTGCTCTTTAAACTACTCAACGCCGGTGCAACTGCTGGTAGCAACAATTCTTTCGGCTCAGTGTACTGATGAACGAGTAAATAAAGTGACGCCAGCTTTATTTAGTCGGTTTCCCGATGCAGCTAGTTTGGCGATCGCGGATTTGGTAGAGTTAGAAAACTTGGTACGTTCGACAGGATTTTATCGCAATAAGGCCAAGAATATTCAAGCCGCTTGTCGGATGATTGTTACCGAGTTTGACTCTATCGTCCCCAATCAAATGAAGCAACTGTTGCAGCTTCCAGGTGTGGCACGCAAAACAGCAAATGTAGTTCTGGCTCATGCTTATGGCATTAATGCTGGGGTAACAGTAGATACTCACGTTAAGCGTCTGAGCGATCGCTTGGGTTTAACTGAGCATACAGACCCCGTTCGGATTGAGCAAGATTTAATGGAGTTATTGCCACAATCAGATTGGGAAAATTGGTCAATTAGGCTAATTTATCATGGTCGTGCTGTTTGTAAAGCCCGCTCTCCTGCCTGTGTTGCTTGTGAACTTGCCGATTTATGTCCTGCCGCTAATAAACCAGTGGTAATAGGGTAGAGAACACAAGTAGCCCTAGAATTGATGGGGAGACTGTAGAATAGAAAATGCTGTCTTTAAAGAAATTAGAAAATGTATGGCGAAAAAGAGCATGATTGAGCGCGAGAAAAAACGCGCCAAGTTGGTAGAAAAGTATGCTGACAAGCGGGAAGCTCTGCTGGATGATTTCAAAAGTGCAGAATCTCCGCTAGATAAGCTGGAAATCCACCGACAAATTCAACAGCTACCCCGGAACAGTGCGCCCACCCGCCGCCGTAACCGTTGCTGGGTAACTGGTCGTTCTAGAGGTGTTTACCGCGATTTTGGGCTATCTCGGAATGTCCTGCGGGAATGGGCACATGAAGGTCTTTTGCCTGGAGTGGTTAAGTCTAGCTGGTAGTCAGTAGAGACGCGATTAATCGCGTCTGTACAATAATCATTAGTCATTAGTCATTGGTAAAGAACAAATGACTAAGCGCAAAGTACTGAGCTAAAGCTTCCTTAGATTAGACGCCAGTGACGTTCCTGCGTCGCTACCGCTACGCTAATGCACAAGTCTCTTAACCCGCACAAGCAACTGGCTCAACTTTGTAAGAGAGGACAAATGACAAATGACAAACATTATTGACCACAACACTTATCAATTCCCAGACTTTCTAAGAGTAGGTCGCTAACGGCGTTGGCGATCGCAAACTCTCCATAGAAGCTATTGGAAAAATCATACGACTGCATCTCTGTGACAATGGCAATTACCAGAGAACCTAGGTCGTTTTCTCCTTCCATCCGTTGACGCACGAAAATCTGTGCTGCACGTTGGGCGATATTTTGATTGACTGCTTCGGGGATAAATTCTGTATCTAGCCACCGCAATAAACTCTCTTGCAACCATTGACCTTCGAGTTGGGGATTTTCGGGCGGTGGTAGAGTGATGGGTGGGATTGGTTGAGTCATCTTTTTTATTTTAAACGCTGAGGTAAACGCTGAGGAACGCTGAGGATGGTTGTTAACATCAAATTGCGTTTCTCCGATATTTTTATATATTTATGCAATATGATATCGCCGCCATTGTTCAAGGTTATGCTCAAGGTTATTTTCTCATGGCTGATGAGCGCGATCGCCTGAGTTGGTACGGAAGTCGCGATCGGACTTTCATCCCTTTAGATGAACGATTTCGTTACCCTAAGTCTTTGCAACGTGTCCTTAATCAAGAGCGGTTTACTGTGGCGATTAATCGTGACTTTGAAGCTGTGGTAGTTGGGTGCGCTAACCGCGAAACAACTTGGATTTCACCAGAATTACAAGAGATTTACTGGTTACTTTACCAGACAGGATATGCTTATAGTTTTGAAACTTGGCAGGGTGACGAACTCGCTGGGGGAATTTTAGGGATTGTCATTGGCGGTGCTTTCATTGGCGAATCGATGTTCTACCGTATTCCTGAAGGGTCAAAGGTAGCGATGGTAAAGTTAGTGGAAAGATTGCGCCAGAGGCAATTTGTGTTTTTCGATGCCCAAATGATGAATCCTCACTTAGAAAGATTTGGTGCTTATCGCGTTGGGGATGAAGAATATCAAGCTTTACTTAAACAAGCGTTGCAACGCTGCTGTTCTCTAATTATTCCGTCAGGCTAAAGTCTGTGGCTACAGAAACTAAGCTTTCTTAGTTAGGTTAATCATTTTCTCTGTTGTGTAAGCAGAATTTTTCATTTGTGTTACACTGCCGCAATTATCATGTCAACCGTAGACGAAAGTAAGTATGCCTATCGATACTGCTGTTAATAACTTGCTCGCTATTCTTATTGAGCGATTGCAAGGTAGTGAAACGCTAGAAGTCGAAGTCAAATTAGCCCAAGGCGGTATACCTAAAAGTCTCTGGGAGACAGTCAGTGCATTTGCCAATACTAATGGTGGGTGGATTCTGTTGGGCGTCAAAGAGTCAAATAATATGCTTGAGATTGAAGGGCTTTTTAATCCGTCCAAAATGTTGGATGATTTCTACAACATGTTGCGTAATCCTCAAAAAATTAATTACCCAATTTGTAACGCACAGGATGCACGGATTGAAACTTTAGATGAGAAGGAAATACTTGTTATCCGTGTGCCAGAAGCACCACGCCAACAACGTCCTGTTTATATCAATGGCAACCCATATAACGGTACTTATGTGAGACGCCACACTGGCGATCATCACTGCACTAAGCCAGAAGTAGATCGGATGATGCGTGAAGCGTCAGATGTCGGTGCAGACTCCGCGATTTTGCCCGGATTTAACCTAGATGATATAGACCAAGATGCATTAACACGATATAGGCGATTAGATCAAACACTTCACCCTGGCGAACCGCGTAATACCTATGATGATCTCCGGTTTCTGACAGCAGTAGGCGGTTATGGTCGTGAGAGAGGAACTGGAAAAGAGGGCTTGACTGTCGCAGGATTGCTTTTACTAGGAACGGATGGGGCTATTCGGGAGTGGCGATCACGTCACCTTATCGACTATAGAGTGGTACTAACTGAAGATGATCCCGATAAGCGCTGGGATGATCGTGTTCCGTGGGAAGGACATTTGTTTGGTGCTTTTGAGAATATTTATCTTCGCCTAACAGCAGGTCTAGCTACAGCCTTTCAGTTGCAGGGAGCAACACGAATTGAGGAAAGCCCTGTCCATATTGTACTACGTGAGGCACTGGTAAACCTTCTTGTCCACGCTGATTATGCTGTACCAGAAGCATCACTTATTGTCCGCACACCTAGCGGGTTTTTGTTTCGGAACCCTGGAAGTTCTCGTATTGCTGAATTTGATCTTCTTCACGGTGATCGTTCTGATCCGCGTAACCCTGAATTAGTCCGCATGTTTCGTCTAATTGGATTAGCAGAAGAAGCGGGAACTGGCATCCCAAAAATTATCCGAGCATGGCGTGAATTAGGCTTAGAAATGCCCAAAATTGATGCAGGAACAGAGCGATACGAATTTACATTACAGCTTCGTCAGGCTCACTTGCTTTCTGTTGAAGATCGTCGTTGGCTAAAGAATTTGAGTTCTCAATGGAATGAAGCAGAGCAATTAGCCTTGGTTCATGCCAAACACCATAGCTATGTTGATAATGCAACATTAACTCGATTGACTGGACAGCACCCAGCTGACATATCTAAGGTACTAGTTGGTCTTCGTAATCGACAGTTCTTACAAATGGTTAGCGGAGGGCGTTACGCTTGTTACGAGTTAAGTTCACAGGTGATATCTGGAACTCGAATGCCTACAAATACTGTTACATTGCCCAGCAAACAAGAAACTATTCCAATAAATATTTGGAATGAACTGATGCAGCTAGGTACAGTTATCCGGGATCATCGTCGAGTGAATCGCCTAACATTAGAAACAGTCATAGTACAAATATGTACATTAGCTCCACTAGGAGTTAATGATATTGAAACTATTTTACAACGTAAAAAGCAATATCTTCTAAAAATAATTCGCGCCTTGATTGCGTCAGGTCGGATTAACTACTTCTATCCTCATCAACCTAATCACCCACGCCAGAAGTATATTGCAATAGAGATAGTTAATGAAAATGTTAGTTCACAGTAAACCTCTTTGAACTTCAATTTAAATTAAACGGCTATTTCAACTTACTTCCTAACGGAAATTACCAGCAATGTTGTTTAACAAGAAATCCACGTGAAGTAATTGAAATCGGTGAGGATATATTTTGAGGTTGCCTGTTGGGCGATCGCAGTTAAATTAGTTGATTATGCTTACACTCTTTCTTCAGTAACTAATGTCAGACTGACCCATTCGCCTTTGTCGTTGTAGCTGCGAATCATCCGCTGGCGCAGGTTTGGCTGGATTAACCAACCCACTTCCAAGAATAAGGGTTGACGTAATTGCACTTTGAGAGGAGAAGTTGCAGAAGCGCCATCAGGTAGCAGCAATACTTGTACTTGCTTTTGCGGATCTTGATCAAAGAGGATGATGGAGTCTTTGATGGTAGCAGTTGAGGTAATTGTCCGATCGCCAAAAGAGGTACTTTGAATTAATCGCCCAGCGTTATCAAGTTGTAATTGCAGAGTTGTAGAGTAAATATCAGGCGATCGCCAATCTGGATATATTGTTACTGCTTCGCCTTGCCATTCTCCCAACAAGTCGTCTACCTGCAAGGGTGGACGTTCTACTTTTTCTGTTCCAGCTAAATGTTCTCGAATTAGAGTTAGTGCATTTAGATGACCGTTTTTATCAAACAGTTGTACTAGACGCAAGCGGTGATTCTCATGAATCAAAGCCAGTTCTGCACCGAATTCCGAAAATGGGCCTAGCTGAATTAAACCTTCAGAAAATGCCCCATTTTCAAAAAACAAGATACTTCGCCCCAGAGAGCTATACTCTAAAACCAAATCATCTCGTCCCGAACGACACAGAGTTAAGCGTACTGTCTGGTTATTGTTCAAACCTTCTAGGGATAAGCGGCTAGGAACATCTTTCAAAAGTGTACCTTGGGGAGAAAAGTTAGTGAATGATCCTTCCCATATGCCGAGATTTTGCAGAAAACATTCCCATTGAGATTTCATAGTGATTTTATCCTTTGTCACTAGTCATTTGCAATGACCAATGATTAATGACTAACCCTTAGCAAAACGCCGGACAGCAAATAAGCTTCCCATTAATCCTACAGCTGCACCAAAGCTCAAGAGAATCAGGGGGAGTTGTAAAATTTGTGCTGGAGTGAGTTGTACCCCGTTGGTAATAACTTGGATAAACTCAGGTTGCTTGGCTAGCAACCTACCCAAGAATTGTTGAATAACAGAAATGAAACTCCAAGCGATCGCACCACCAACTAAGCCAAAAGCAATTCCTTGTAAAATAAATGGGAGATAAATCCAAACGGAAGTTGCTCCCACTAATTGCATAATTTCAATTTCCTGGCGTCGTGCCATGACGATCAAGCGTATTGTGGTGGTAGTAACTGCGATCGCAGTTAAAGTCAAAATGATCGTAATTGTCAAAGTAATCTTGTTTAGACCTTGGTGCAATTGGGCAATGCGTTTGACTGCTTCATCTATATATTGCACCGCATCAACTCCTGGCAACTTGGCCAAATTCGTCGCTAAAGTTGGTACAACTTGAGAATTACGGGCTTTCACTTTCATCTCGTCAACTAGAGGATTCTCCTCTAGCTGCTGGGTAGCACCTTCGATATCCGAAATGCCCATTTCTTTAACTAACTTAGCCCAAGCTTGCTCTTTAGGAATGGTTTGCATCGTGGCTACCTCTGACATTTTTGCTATCAGTGGTTCAATGATTTCGGCTCGCGTACCCGGTTCGAGATAAACTGATACTTCCAATTGACTACCGAACTGATTAAGGAGTTTTTCTACTTGCCAGGAGGTTTGCAAACTCAAACCGAATAAAAATAGTAATACCGTTACAGTACTAACAGCAGCCCAATTCATCCAACCGCCCCGCATTAAACCCAGGAAAGTTTCTTTGAGCAAGTAATCAAGTTTCGTAAGAGATTTAAACATAGATCACCTTAAAACTTAAAACTTAGCGCTTTAGCGTTAAGTTCTAAGTTTGCGTATTTGCGTGGAATAATACCACTATTTATACTCGACCAAAGTAGAGTTCGTGTATTTTTGCTCCAGGTAGAAGAATGTATTCCAGAACTTACGCACTCAGATCCCCCAACCCCCTTAAAAAGGGGGCTTTATAAATTCTCCCCTTTTGAAGGGGAGCCAGCGCGGTCTTCTCTACTTTGAGGCTGCGCCAAGGGGGTTTCCACGCCACTCCCCACAACGGATAGCGCAGCGTAAAGCCTTCTGTTCGTTCGCGTAGCGTGTCGTAGACAGAGGCTTCGCCTTAAGCGAAGCCATGCCGCAGGCTTTACGGCATGGCTTCTCTACTTTGAGGCTGCGCCAACGCTGAGAGCGAGTCTTGTCTGCGACACGCTGCGCGAACGAGCGTCGGCAACCTCCGCCTTGGGGTGGCTCCCCATGAGCGACTAGCGTGGGCTAGAGGGGATCTAGGTTTCAGCCTTCAGTGCGTAAGTCCTATCTATATTCTTGTTTCTGAGCAGTTTTAACTTGAAAATTCGATGCAAGTAGGTTCCATTGGGGTTCTGCTAAATCAGTCACTTAACCAAGGCTGTTCGCATTTGTTGATATAGAGTGCGTGCTTCTACTGCATTCATGAAAACTTAAATTTTTTACATTGACTTGCTGACAGTAAAGAAAGCGCAACGTGGACGATAAACTATAGCGGTTCTCGTTTGAGTGAGGTATCACGTACGAACGTCTGTGTTTCACTGCTATATTTGGGCTTTTATGGAAACCATATCAAACACTCCATTCCTTGTGGATAGAGTTTTTGAGCATCGGGAATGAGGTAGAGTTTGTCGCTCCTCTACGACTACCTAAAAGCTTAGTATATGGGGCAAGTCAGAAAATGCTATTAAGGAGATTGTTGCATCTCAACTGGGGTCTAACTGAGATTGATAGAATTAAAGTAGGAATTTTCACAATTTAGCTATCAAGAATCATGCCCTCGGAAATTGCTGTAGAAAAAACAAAGTTAAAAAATCCGCCTTTGGAGCTTCACTATTTAGGCGATCGCGTATTGCGTCAAGCTGCAAAGCGAGTTGCGAAAGTAGATGACGAAATTCGCCAACTGGTGCGCGAAATGCTGCAAACCATGTACAGCAAAGATGGCATTGGTTTAGCTGCACCCCAAGTGGGAATTCATAAACAACTAATTGTCATCGACCTAGAACCAGACAACGCAGTGAATCAGCCTTTGGTGCTGATTAACCCTACAATTAAACAGGTTAGCCGCGATATTAGCGTTGCTCAAGAAGGGTGTTTAAGCATTCCTAATGTTTACATGGATGTGAAGCGTCCTGAAGTTGTAGAAATTGCCTACAAAGATGAGTATGGCCGTCCCCGGACATTAAAAGCTAATGATCTGCTAGGCCGCTGTATTCAACATGAGATGGATCACCTTAATGGGGTGGTATTTGTAGATCGTGTAGAAAATTCCTTGACTTTGGCACAAGAGTTATCTAAGAATGGCTTCTCGTATCAAGCGGTGAAACCAGTAGCATAGGGTGGTCTAATAGTGTATTTAACTCCAAAAAGCGGATTATTTCTAGGTGGTTCGTGTGTAACAGCCATCGCAGCTGTAGGTTCAATTTTTGAACTCAGTTATGGGCAACCGGATTTGGGCTTCCAAGTAACTGCCATTATCTTGGGATTGAGCATTCCACTTACAGGATTATTTTTCTTTGCCGCAGTGAGGGACGCAAGGGCTAACATTAAATAAGCATCAGGTACATAAAAAAGGTAAAGGGATGAGTTAAAAATACAAAATTCATTCTTTTACCTTTTATTTTTCTATATAGCGTTTCCTAATCTGCTGAGGTATTAACTCATCTGTGTTTACACCGAAGTTCAGAGCGGCGGCTTCCGCAGCTCCGACTTTTCTCCATGTTCATCTGTGGTTAATTACTTCTTTGTGTACCTCACTGAAGTGAGAAATGCTATATATCCTCCACCGCACCTAAAGCTTTTAACGTCACCTTTTGAGCCGTAGTTAAACCGATAGAGCCTGTAATATCCATATCCTTGTATGGTTTAGGATTGCTGAAAATTTTCAAACACTCGCCAGTGTCGGCATTCCATATCCTTACAGTCTCGTCTTCACCACCACTAGCCAGGAATTGTCCATCGGGGCTGAAGACGACTGACCAAATCCTCTTGGTGTGCCCTTGGAGTGATTGCAGGCATTGGCCTGTAGTCACATCCCAGATTTTCACAGTATTATCATCACCAGCACTGGCCAAAATGTAACTAGGTTGCTCGCTCTCATTGGTGGTCGCATAACTGCGAGGACTAAAGGCGATCGCTCGTACCTTATCAGTGTGTGCCTTCAAAGGAGGTTGTAGAGGTTCTAAGTGTTGGTCGTTGTTAGCCTTCCATAATCTGACTGTACCATCTTCGCTAGCACTGGCTAAAATGTTACCTCTAGGACTAAAAGCTACTGACCTTACCCAATTAGTGTGTCCTTGCAAAGGTTTTAAGGATTCGCCAGTGCTAACCTTCCATAGTTTCACTGTATGGTCTTCACTAGCACCAGCTAAAATATCACCTTTGGGGCTAAAGGCGACAAACCATATTCGGTTAATGTCTTCTGACAAAGTTTTGAAACATTTGCCAGTGTTTACATCCCATAACTTTACTGTTTGATCATCACTGGCGCTGGCTAAAATTTGACCGTTAGGACTGAAGCCAATTGACCATACCCAATTAGTATGTCCCTTTAATGTGTGTAAACAAATACCAGTTTTTGCATTCCACAGTTTGATAGTTTGGTCATCACTAGCACTAGCGAGAATTTGACCATCGGGACTAAAGGCAACTGACCGTACCCCATTCGTATGACCCTGCAAAGTTTTTAGACATTTACCAGTGTTGATATCCCAAAGCCTAACTGTATAGTCATCATTGGCACTAGCTAGAATTGGATCGTTAGGACTAAAAGCTACACACCATACCCAATTGGTGTAACCTTTCAAAGTTTTCAAGCATCTACCAGTATCCGCATCCCATAGCTTTACTGTTTGGTCATCACTGGTACTGGCAATTGTGCGACCTTGGGGACTAAAAGCTACTGACCAGATTCTATCTGTGTGCCCCGGCAAAGTTTTCAAACATTTACCAGTATTGACATCCCACAATCTAACTGTTTGGTCGTCACTGCCACTAACTATAATGTCTCCTTGAGGACTATAGTCTACTGACCATACCCAATTAGTGTGACCTAACAAAGTTTTTAAGCACTCACCTGTGTCTACATCCCATAGCTTTACTGTTTGGTCATCACTGGCGCTGGCAATTGTATGACCTTGAGGACTAAAAGCGACTGACCAAATTCTATCTGTGTGTCCTAGTAAAGTTTTCAAACATTCACCGCTTTGGACATCCCAAATTTTCACGGTCTGGTCTTTACTGCCACTAATTAGGGTTGTACCATCGGGACTATAATCTACTGACCGTACCCCATTGATGTGACCAGACAAAGTTTTTAAGCATTCACCGCTTTGGACATTCCAGATTTTCACGGTCTGGTCTTCACTGGCACTAGCAATGGTATGGTCTTGAGGACTAAAAGCGACTGACCAGATTCTATCTGTATGCCCTAGTAAAGTTTTCAAACATTCACCGGTTTGAACATCCCAGATTTTTAGGGTCTGGTCTTCACTGGCACTGACTAACGTTGTACCACTAGCATTAAAAGCAATTGACCAAACTTTATTATTGTGTCCTTGATAAAGCAAAAGTTGTTGACCATTGATAACTCGCCACAGGCGAATCTCACCGTTTGCATCTCCTGTAGCTAAAAGTTGACCGTTTCGACTAAATGTTACTGACAAGACAGTGGCAAAGTTTTTCGCAAACACAGAGCGAGTTAAGTTGCTGTAAGCAAAACTAACCTGATGCAGATTTACATTCTGGAGGTAAGTTTGTCGAACAGTTAAATGGGAGAAGTCATAACCAGTTAAATCAGTTTGTAGTTGACACAGTAGATGGAGAACATTACTTCCGGCATAGCCTGGTTTAATTACAAATTTGTCTCGTAAGGGTTCCAGAATTTGAGTTAGCTTGTCTTCAATATTTGTCTTACTAAGAAAAAGACTGAGCAATCTTTCTAGAATTGGCTTAAGTATGAGCCGAATTTGAATATCTCTGACATAATCTTTGACAGTTGCCCCCATCAGACCATGACTCATGAATAGTGCAATTTTACCTGTAGTAATTTCTTGACAAACCTGCTCAATTATGGATTCTGTAATGTATTCCATAACCACAGGTTGCAGGGTAAACAGTGCTACACTTTTTTCAATTAGCGTAGGCAAAGCCTTGTCGATTAGACATCGCCTGCGTAGAGATTTTAGTGCTTCTAGTAATTCCCTTTTTGATAAAGGACGCACAATATCATCTAGCAATTCTTCCAGTGAAACTGGCTCACGTTTAATTGCCAACCAGTAAATGATTTCTTTTTCAAACTCTGAGGCGCGCTCAAACTGCTGGTCTAATAAATTACGGGTGTCGCCAAAAATTATCTCTCCTTCATCTAAAAAGGCAGCAATATCTCCACCAAATAATTCTCGGATTGTCTCAGAGACTAGCTTTAAGGCTAAAGGATTACCTGAATAATTATCAATTAGTTTTGCCCAGTTTTGCTGCGACCCAAATAAGCTTTTATCTTTAAGAATTTCTTGCCCTTCTGTTTCTCCCACACCAGCTACTGACATTGTTCTAACTGGTGATGCTTCGCCTTCTAAAGGCGCAAATTCGTTTGGCTTTTCGCGACTGGTAATCACTAAGCAACTTTGATGAGGTTCTTCCCCTACCCGTCTCAGTAGTTGACCATAACCTTCATATCCTTCTTTATAGTATCCAACACGGGCTTCTTGCAAAGAAGCTTGCAAAATAGTTTCTGCATTGTCCAACATTAGTAAACAACGGCGCTCTCGTAAATATTTAATCAGCAGCGTGACTCTGCCATTTACGGTTTCTGGTAAATTTGTTTCGCGCTCATCAGATAGAAATCGGATCAGATTTGCTAACATCTCTTGGATAGGTGGAGCATTACGGAGAGTTCGCCAAATAAAATATTCAAAATTCTCCTGAACTTCGTCTGCTAGCTTCACAGACAAAGTTGTTTTGCCAATTCCTCCCATACCCAGTAGTGCTACTAATCGACAGTTATCTTTGACAATCCATTGCTTGAGCTTAGACAGTTCTGCTTCCCGCCCGCAAAAGACACTAAGGATGCTAGGCGCTTCACCCCAGTCTTGACGCTTGGTTGCAATGGGTTTTATTGTTTGCGAAGATGCTTGATATGCATTTTCGATAACTTGCTGTAACTTAGTGAGCTTACCTGGCCCACCGCCACTCACTTGGAATTTTTTGTAAACCTCGCTCAATCTTTTGCGTACTGCCTCGGCACTAATACCTAATTCTATGGCGATCGCATTTGGCGATTTGTCCTGAACAGCATATAACAATACCTCTAGCTCACTGCTAGACAAGCAATGCTCTTGCGCTAAAGCCAAAAGAAAGTCTTCGGGAATCTCACTCATACTCACACCAAGACGAACTGAACTATACTCCCAATCTTAGCTCACTAGGTGAGAAATTAACCTAGATAGAGTGAAGTTCAACTAGTGCCTTGTGTTTCAAATACCTTTTTGAATAAGTCTTTTATCGTTTTTTAAATAATTTTTTCAGTTTTGCCTTGACTAAGTAACTTAGTTACTTTATAGTGAATTTAACACAGGTTAATTGAATAACTTAGTAAGTTTACGGTTTAATTACAGAAACTTAGTGAGTAAGAGGTAAAGGCAAAGGCTAAAACGGTTAATCCATCTTGAAAAAGTCAAGCATTAAAAATCTGTTGTCTGTAGAAATTGCATTTTAGGGGTTAATGCGCGTAATGCTTATTCTGCATCATCACGAGCATTGAGCGCCTAACTTCGATTGCAAAATTATCTTTGGAATTGATTTAAAGGTTTACTTTCACCATCTGCAAATATCAAGACTACTGTTGTTGGCATTCAAACTTTACTTAGGTTTGGTAGGAATGCTGCGTGCCTTGACTAGCTAAAAGCAACGCTGCAAGTATTGGCTCCTTTTTTAGGACAGTCGAGGTAGCGTTAGCTGCTGCTTAGATTCAACTCTCAAAACAGGACAAAAACAATGAAAACTAGTCTCAAAGATGACGATAATCTGCTATTCAAGTGGGCTTGTAAGGGACTCAAATATTTCTTGTTGATTCTGCTAGGCTTTGCTATTGCTTTTGTTTTGGCTCACGTTTTTGGCGCAGGCTCGATACTTGGGATGCTGTTATCTGCAAGTATATGGAGATGGGTTTTTCGGACAGCAGTTTTCCTATTTTGCTTGTTTGCGATCGCCATGATGATTGAGTCTTGGGGTTAGTCTTTCACCCACTGATCAGTAGCAAGATTGCAATTTTAGGTTCGTGGTCAATTTTAATCAATTGCCTTTGGCTAACTTGTACTTAGCTAGAGGCTTCCACTTGGAGATCATATCATGCCAAATAACAAAAGTAGCAATTCTGGAGGAGAAATCCTTTCGCCGATTTTAGTCATCTTAGTGGCTGGGTCAATCTCTTTAGCAATTGTGAACAAAGCTAATCACCCAGCATATTTTGACATAGTTAAAATAGCGATCGCCTACAGTTTTGGTTCAATGAAAAACAAAGGTGAAATTAAAAAGTTGGAGAAACAGGATGATTTAGATGACGACGAGTTGAAATAGCTATTATTTCACATCAGTCACCCGCCAGCTTAATTTCAAATTCACCCAGAAATTCCAAATAGTAGCAACTGCGATCGCAATTAAGTTAGCTATGTAGCGATTAGGAATCAGGAAATTGAATACCAAATTCAACACCAGCACATTCAACACAAGTCCAGCAAGACAAACGATGTTGAATTTTAAAAAGCGCTTTAGGCGATGACGCCATTCTTGCTGGTTTACACTCACATCAGCAAAAGTCCAAGCGTCATTCCATAAGAAATTATTGCAAATCGCAATTTCACCTGCAAGAATTTTGCTGCGCGTCAAAGGCCAAGCTAGGGTTGTCGGATCGCTAAGTAAGTAAAGTACTGTCATATCCACAAATACACCACTCAATCCCACCAAACCAAAGCGCAGGAATCTACCAATGGGAAAATCGACTTTTTGACTGATTTTTCCTAATCTTCCTGTGGAAATCCGCAACCGCAATAAATGGTGTATGTAATCCACATATTGCTTCCATGTCACTTTGCTTTCACCTTGTTTACGCTCACAGAACACATAACCAACTTCAGCAATTTCGCTTACCTTTCCGCGTCCAATTACTTCAAGGAGGATTTTGTATCCTACTGGATTAAGTGTTACACCTGCGATCGCACTCCGACGCACCATAAAATAACCACTCATGGGGTCAGAAACCCTGCCCAATACCCCTGGTAGAATAGTCAATCCCAACACTTGTGCGCCACGCGATAAAAAACGCCTAACAACACTCCAACTACTAACACCGCCTCCTTCTACATGACGACTGGCTACTGCTAAATCTGCTCCCTGTTCAATTGCGCTGAGCAGTTGCGTCAATATCTCTGGCGGATGCTGTAAATCCCCATCAATTACCCCTAGCACACGCCCTCTGGCTACCTGCCACCCACGAATCACTGCAGAAGATAGCCCTCGCTCTTGTTGTCGTCGCATCACCTGCAACTGCGGGTATACTTCCATCAGGGATTGTGCTACCTCCCAAGTGCGGTCTGGACTATCATCGTCTACTATAATCAGCTCGTAGTTTCCTGGGATAGCTTCATCTAACAACTGGCTCAATATTCTGACAACATTTTTAATATTATCTCGCTCTTTATAAGTGGGAATTACTAGAGAAAGATGTATAGATTTATTACCTATACTTGTACCACTAGGAGTCAGTTCAGAAATCTGCAAACAGCCAGATGGTACTGGTAACAATGAAGTAAGTTGGTTGTTACTCATAAAGCAGAATCCAGGTTGTAAAAGAGTAGTTTTTTGTCAATCAATATTGCTTTAATAGGTTTAGATTTTATACATTTTTTTACTCAAATTGAATACTTTGTTTTACTCCTAAGATCTTCTTTCAAACAAATAAACCCGATGTTGCTCATAAGTTAATTGGAAACCTGGATTATTTTTTAATTGATTGATAAAGCTATTTACAGAATCATTTGTTTTAAAATTGTTCATAAAACTAGAATGATTCAAATTGAGTAATACATACTCAAAACTATTTAAATTCTTAGCAAAAAAAGGATTACCATCCCAAGAACCATAATAATTAACCAAGGCACGGTGGGTTACATGAGGTGCAATTTCATGAGTTGTTAAAACGCTTCCCTGAGTTTGAATCTGTGTAATCGCAGCGTTTGTTGCTTGCCAATTTGACCAATCAAAAGGAGAGTTTTTAAAATCCATCCGGGACAACCTTGTTCCAAGACCTAATAACAAAATCATTAACATAAACAAGATTATTTTCCGTCCCTGTTTTAGCCATCCTTTATTATCAGCCAGGGTAGAAATTATCGATAGGAATATAAAGGGAATGATGAGTAAAGAATAGTGGTTATCTATCTGCCGCTGAGAAGAATAAATAGATAGGATATTTAATGCCAGTATTGGAAGTGCTCCAATTAACGGAGATAGATGCCGAGGTGATAATCCCCAGATTATTGGCAATACCAATAAACCTAAATATTTGAGTGTGTCCAGAGAGATAACTTTGCTCAAGATTATGTTAGGTCTGAGAAACAAATTCTGGACAAATTTTAGAGGAGTTTCACCTAAATATCTATAACGATTTAATCCGTTCAGATAACCTATAGTGACATCCCCTACTGCATTAGCACTAAAAAATGGGATGATTGCCTTAGTAGCAATTAAATACCAACTTACACCAGCAAATAATGCGATCGCACCACATAAACGCCTCTTCTCAAAGAAGAAAAGCCATATCCCCATTGCAAATACAGTCAGTGACAATACACTTTTGCAGCTTAAGGCAAGAGCAATAGCTAATCCAAACCATATTGTCTTACCCAAACGTGCAGCCCAAACTGCTCCCAAAAGTGCTGGAACTGCTAAAACTTCTGGATGAAAATCAAACAAATTGCTGGTCAGAACCACTGGATACATTAGATAGGCTACTGCTAAGCCTATTGCTTGTTCCTGGTTTAATCCAGCTTGACGAGCTAAACCCCAGATTGGCCAAGCTCCCAAGGCTAAAGCCAATGCTTGCACAGCTAACAACCAATGAACATCTGGGATAATTTTGTACAGCAAACTCAATGGATAGAGGATTAATGCTGCATGATCCCCCAAAATATGAACATTTAAGAAGGAGGAAACAGGTGTTTGTCCCTGACTAATTAAGTAAACCACTTGGTCAAAAATTCCTAAGTCCCAAGCGCCTGAACGAAAAAGTCCGTGTCTAAGACTACTGAAAGTGAATAATACCAGAGCGCCCACGCCAATTATCCAAACCACAGTCTTAGATTTTAGTTCTTGAGGGTTTAAGCTATGCATATTTTTGCACTATCTTTTGACTTACTTAAAGGTTTTTTACTAAGTTAGAGGTGATGCTTACCTTGTCTATACACATACTGTAATAATTGGACATCTCATTGAGGTTATTAAAACTCAGACCCGTTACTGTATTTATCGCAACTAGGTCACACAAGTCTGCAAATTTGTGTAACCAAATCAGGTTCTTCTTAACCCATAGAGACTACTGAAAATGAGTATGTCGGGTAAAAATGTTTATATGTAAATGTATGTAAATATCTTCTAATCCCTGACTACTACTAGTTAATTTTCAATAAAAATACTGTGATATATTACACAGTATATTAATATGACTGTAACATCCTCAAAATGCAACTACTATTGAAGTTCTTTATCAGAAAAATATAGTGAATTTTTTATAAGTCAGAAACATTTACAGTACAACTGTAGATTTTCATAGCTATTTCGTTTGTGTAAAATTTCAATAAAGCCTAGCATTTATAACTTATGTATTAATAAATTAAAAAATATATAAATTAAAACATAAATAAATCTAATACACCTAAGTTAGTGCAAATGATCAAGAGTGCTGTTAGCATAACCCGTGCTGAGTTTGGTTAATGCTTTTGACAAACCCTGACGCTCGCGTACTTATGAACACTGAGTAATGCACTCGTTTGGCTCTGTTTCTTCTGCTTTGCTCTGAATACAAGGGTTATAATGCTTACCAAGCTATAGAAACTATTTAGTTTAGTGCCTCAATTTGCCTAGATTTTTGATAGCGCTTCTAAAATATAAGAATGCTATCAACTACAACTCAACTATTACGACTGTCTCAAGGGCAGCTGAACTTGTTAGAAGCTTGTCCGCGTAAATTCCAACACACCTATTTAGAAAAACTCAGTTCTCCCTTAGATCCCGAACACGAGGAACGACAGACTTTGGGTAGTCGTTTTCACTTGCTGATGCAGCAGCGAGAAATGGGTTTGCCAATTGATAGTTTCCTGCAAGTAGATGCTCAACTACAAAAGTGGATGTCAGCTTTTGGCAATGCAGCACCGGAAGTTTTAACGCCTGCAACCAATAACCAAACTTTCCGTGAAAGTGAACACTATCGCACCTTGCAACTTCAAGACTATTTACTGACAGTTGTCTACGATTTATTAATTGCAGATAACCAGCAAGTACAAATTCTTGATTGGAAAACTTATCCTAAGCCACCAAATAAAAGCAAGTTAGCAAAGAACTGGCAAACACGTCTTTATATGTACGTGTTAGCGGAAACTAGCGAATACTTGCCGGAAAAAATTTCGATGACTTACTGGTTTGTTCAGTCTGAAGGCAAACCACAGAGTATTAAATTTAATTACAATGCTGTCGAGCATGAGCATACAGCCAGGAAACTTAATCAACTATTAAGCAAGTTAACAAATTGGCTGGAACTTTATCAAAATAACGAACAATTTCCACAAGTGGTGGAAACTAGTAAAGCCTGTAATTATTGCCAGTTTGTTACACGATGCGAACGTAAACAAGCTACCGAACAAGACATTTATGATGACAATCAACTAAGTGTAAACGGCACAAGCTTGTTACCAAATCTTGCTAACATTCAAGAAGTATCGCTTTAATGTGAGTACCCAAAGACTTGATGATAATGACTTGAAAATAGATTCTCATATTAAAAAATCACAACTTCTACAACTATGACAAACTATGATGGAAATGACATGGTTTATGTTCGTGAATTAGGAATTGATGACATTGCTCCCATTTACCACTTGGGAGAAGAATTATTTACTAGTGATTTATATCCTTATTTGTACCGTACCTGGGACGAATGGGAGGTAATTGGGCTTTACAACACAGATGCAGAATATTGCCTTGTTGCTGAAACAGATGGGGAACTAGCAGGATTCGTTTTAGGAACCATTATTACTAAAACATCCTGGACTTATGGATACATTTTATGGCTAGGAGTGAGTCCTAAGTTTCAGCGTCGGGGAGTAGCAGATAAGTTGGTTGATAAAGTCGTTGCCCGCATGATTGAAGATGGAGCAAGGTTTATGTTAGTGGATACTGACCCAACTAATACTTCAGCATTAAAGTTTTTTAATCGTAAAGGTTTTGGTAATGTTCGCCAGCATATTTTCTTATCAATGAATTTAAGTAAGCACGAATATTATGGCAGACTGATTGACTACGAACACCAAAAAGCTGAAAGAGCGGGTTATAAGCGATCGCGTCCAGCAATTCGCGCCCGTAAACCCGATAGTGCTGCTAATGAAATCGTTCTCAATCCCCTTGTTAAATCTCAAAGCAATGAAGAAGAATCTTCAATTTGAGCGTTGATAAATGTGCTCAATTAATGCTAGGTATATACCAAAATAACGCACAAAATAACTTAAATTTGATGACAATTTTAGCTCAGACATAGCATTATAAAGTTTTTGAACTTTAAAATATTTTAAATGCAGTGGATTCTATCAACAACTGAACAAGCGCCAGAGTGGTTCATCCAAGCAGTGAAACAACATACACCCGCATCAAATGGATTGTACGCGGCAAAATTGTTGTGGCAACGAGGAATTAAAAATGAGCAACAACTAGCAGCTTTTATCAATCATAAATCTTATCAACCAGCAAGTCCGTTTGAGTTTGGGCACGAAATGCATTTGGCGATCGCAAGATTAAAACAGGCTTGCAGTGCTAACGAAAAGATTGCTATTTGGGGAGATTTCGACGCTGATGGGATCACAGCCACAGCTGTATTATGGGATGGCTTGGGAGAGTTTTTTACCCAACATACTCAGTTAATTTACTACATTCCTAATCGCCTCACAGAATCTCACGGACTCAATAACCAAGGGATTGATAACTTAAAACAACAAGATTGTAAGTTAATTGTCACTTGCGACACAGGAAGCACAAATATTAATGAGATTATTTATGCTAAACAGCTAGGCATAGATGTAATAGTTACAGACCACCACACCTTACCCACAGAACGCCCATCAGTTTCAGCGATTATCAACCCTCGCTACTTGTCTAGTGAACATCAGCTGTTTCATCTTTCTGGGGTGGCGGTGGCTTATAAGTTGGTGGAAGCCCTGTATCAAAGTCTGCCTGATGTTCCCCAACATCCGTTAGAGGATTTATTAGATTTAGTGGCAGTAGGGCTAATTGCTGACTTAGTACAGTTAAGTGGAGATTGTCGTTATTTGGCACAGTTGGGAATTCAACGATTGCAAGCAGATTTTCAACAGCCAGCAACAACAAGACGACGACCGGGGGTAGGGCGATTATTAGAATTGTGCCAGAAAAGTGGCGATCGCCCTACAGATATTTCCTTCGGCTTAGGGCCGCGAATCAATGCCGTCAGCCGCATCCAAGGCGATGCTAGTTTCTGCGTCGAATTGCTGACTAGTCGAGATACCAAATGTTGTAACCAACTAGCTGAAGTTACAGAACTAGCCAACGCCCGTCGCAAGTCTTTACAGAAAGATGTGCAAAAGCAAGTAATACAAAAACTTACTCAATTAGATTTATCAACCACCAGCGTGATTGTGCTAGAAGATGCCCAATGGCCAGCAGGCGTGTTAGGTCTAGTCGCTGGACAAGTAGCACAAGAAACAGGTCGCCCCACAATTTTGTTGAGTACCGAAGGAATGGGGACTGAAGGAGATAAGGAGAATTCTCTTCCTCCTCTTGCAAGGGGTTCCGCCCGTTCAGTGAATTCTGTCGATTTATATCAATTGGTAAAAGACCAAGCACATTTGTTGCATCGCTTTGGTGGACATCCCTTTGCAGCAGGTTTGAGTTTGTTAGCAGAGAATATTCCTTTATTTACGGCAGCTATTAATCAGCAGTTGCGGCAATCTTTGGGTGGTAAAACCCTAACGCCAACAGTGCAAGCAGACTTGGTGGTAACAGTTGCAGATTTAGGAAAAGAGTTATTTTTGGAACTTAAATTGCTAGAACCTTGTGGTATGGGCAACCCTGTCCCGAAATTGCTAATTCAAAATTGCTGGTTTGAAAATACTTGGAATCGCAATCAGCAGGATTGGCAGGGGAAAAAGGTACAGTACATTAAAACTGAGTTTGAGATCCGCGATGACTCTGGCAGAAGTGCCTTTCCTGGCATCTGGTGGGGGCACTACAAAGATGAATTACCTCTAGGAAGGTGTGATTGCATAGCCGAACTGGACTATAACACCTTCAAAAAACGCTATGAAATCAGATTACTGGCCGTGCGTCCTGCTGCTAACACAGAACTTAGTACTCCTAATTCAACACTCATACTAGACTGGCGCAACTTTGCAACTGAAAAATACTCAGCACAGGCTACGCCCCCTGACGCTAACACAACTCAGTACTCAGCACTGACTGTCGATGAATGTCCCACTAGCTGGGATGATTTACGTGCGTGGTGGCGGCGATGTCTAGCTACAAGCCCTTCGGGTTCGCAGTCGCCTGCGGAGGGAAACCCTCCCGCAGCGCTGTCTCACCGCTCTGCGTCTACGCAATATAATCAACAACTAGCGATCGCCTGGTCTAAACCCAACCTGCAACCACCCAGCCAAATTTGGCTAACTCTTGTGGGAGTTGCTAAATATCTCAGTCGCACTAATCAACTAGTTACTCGTGTACAGCTTTTGGAGAAACTCGGCATAGGCAACCAAAGCTTACTTTTGGGATTCAAAGCTTTAAAATACTTGGGATTTACAGTTAAACGTCAAGACCGTTGTTTACAAATTAGCTGGTGTGAAATTAATATCACAGAAAACGCTGCCGATGTTGCCATTGCACAATTTTTAGCCGCTGTACGAGAAGAACAATTTCAGAAACAGTATTTTGCCGAAGTGCCTCTATCTACCATTATTGCGATGATAAATAGTCAGTAGTCAGTTTGTTCAGATTTTGCATAAGTTCCGATAACGGTCTCAGAATTCATGTTGAGGCTAATAGCTAAAGTCTTCTAAAGAAAACTGAGTAAAGGTTTTGGTTTATTGAAATGAAGATGTGAGAAATGATAAGGGTTACAAGCTAAAGGATTCTGAGTTTGGCGGAATTTCACTAAATCTAAGTCGAGGTAGTATCTTCCCAAAAGCAGGCTTAGCCTGCTTTTTTTAGACGCTTTGCATTTTATGCTATGTTTTTCTCAAAAAATGTGGCAACAGAAACAGGAGTTTGGCAGTCGTGAAAAAGTAAGCTTAAAAATCCTTATTACTGAACTAAAGAATTTAATATAAGTCACGCCATAATGATCTGAATTTGGGATCAATAATTTTCTTGTCCATCTACCTATACGTATGTCTAATCGTCCATTGAACGTTGCAAAACCAATATTATTTTGGCGACACCTGTGGGTTGTTGTTTTCAGTAGTAATTTGTTGATCCCCTACTTTGGGAGCCAACCAGCAGAGGCACAAGTCACCCAATATTGTCAGTTATCACCAGCTGCGGCACAAAAAAAAGAAAACTTACGTTTGTCAGCCATCAAAGGCAATCAAGATTCCCAGACTAGCTACCAAAAGCTAGTGCAAGAACAAGCACAGGAATTACAGGAGTGCCGCACTCGCACTTGGCCGCAAATCCAAGCAATCTGGTTACGTTTGTATCCTTGCGACATTCGTCCGGGAGCAATTGAGCAGATTATGGATCGGATTGTTAATCGCGGCTATAACCAAGTTTATTTAGAAGTATTTTACGATGGACAAGTATTATTACCAACGACTGCTAACCCTACAGTTTGGCCTTCTGTGATTCGCACAGCAGGATCAGAAAATATCGATTTGCTCTCTTTAGCTATTCAAAAAGGTCGGCAACGCGGTTTAAAGGTTTATGCTTGGATGTTTACCACAAATTTTGGCTATACCTACGCTCAGCGTCGAGATAGGGAAGCAGCGATCGCCCGCAATGGCAAGGGTCAAACGAGTTTATATGTAGTAGATGACAGCAGTCAGGTATTTATCGACCCCTACAACTTGCAAGCAAAGCGCGACTACTATCAAATAGTGCAAGAAGTGCTGCGCCGTCGCCCAGATGGATTGCTATTTGACTATGTACGTTATCCCCGACAGACAGGAAGTAATTCCATCGCTACCAAAGTCACAGATTTGTGGCTATTTAGTCCAGCAACTCAAGAAGCTTTATTTCGACGGGCACTGAATTACAAGGGGCTGGACATGATTCGCCGCTTTTTGAGTCGGGGATACATTACAGCAGGAGATATAGCTGAAGTCGATAAACTTTACCCCCAAGAACCAGAACCCATGTGGCAAGGACGCACTCCTCCACCAGGGCAAAAGTCAATCCTGCCTGCAACTGAGAGACAACCACTTTTGCAATGGGAGTTATGGCAACTTTCTGTTGCTCACGCCATGCAAGGCATTCTAGATTTTGTAACCATAGCTAGTTACCCAGCACAGCAACAAGGTATTCCCGCAGGAGTGGTGTTTTTTTCTGATGGCAACCAAACGCTAGGCCAAGGATATGATTCCCGTTTGCAACCTTGGGATAGATTCCCCAGCACATTAGAGTGGCATCCCATGTTGTACGCGACTTGCGGTAACGTCAGTTGTATTGTGGCGCAAGCACAGCGGGTTTTGAGTATGGCAAAACCAGGTACGCAGATAATTCCAGCTTTAGCTGGCAAATGGGGACAACCCATCAGTAATCGCCCACCGCTAGAAGCGCAAATGCAAGCACTTCGCAAATTTACCCCCCAATTGAAGGGAGTTAGCCATTTTGCCTATTCTTGGCAATACCCTGAACATGATGGCGATCGCAAATTCTGTCGCACTAAGTAGTTTACTTCGTTTCCATCCAATTATCACCCGCACGTACATCTACAACTAACGGCACACTTAATTGCACCGCATCTTGCATCACAGACTTAATTTGCGGTTGCAATTCTTCCCACTCTTGAGGAGGAACTTCAAACACTAATTCATCGTGAACTTGTAATAACAAACGCGCTTGATATTTTTGCAAAACTTCATGCAATCTTACCATCGCAATTTTGATAATATCAGCACTCGAACCTTGAATTGGTGCATTAGCAGCGGCGCGTAGCAAACCTGCATCATAAGCTCCTAAATTCTTCAATTTACTTAAGTCAATCTTTTCTGGACTCTTACCTTTTAATTGACGTAAAGTGTTGTTAGTAAACTCAACATAGCGACGACGACCGAGAATAGTTTCTACATAACCTTGAGCGATCGCTTGCTTTTTTACCCCTTCCAAATATGCAAAAACTTTGGGATAACGTTCGTTGAACCGCTTAATGAACTCATTGGCAATAGCTTTATCTATTCCTGTGGAACGTGAAAATCTAAGAGAACCCATTCCATAAATCACACCAAAGTTGATGGTTTTCGCTAACCTTCGTTCATCTGATGTTACGTCTTCTTTTTCAAATATCAAACGAGCCGTTACTGTGTGAATATCTTCATTTTGTTGATACGCTTGCACTAATATCGGCTCTTGACACAAATGAGCCAAAATCCGCAACTCAATTTGTGAGTAGTCAGCAGCCACCATTAACCAACCTGGTTCTGGCAAAAATGCCTTACGAATCTGGCGACTAAAAGCTGTGCGAATTGGGATATTTTGTAAATTTGGATTAGAAGAAGACAACCTACCAGTTGATGTTGCTGCTTGGTTAAAATCAGTATGCACCCGCTGGGTATCTGAACGTACTAATGCTGGCAGTGCATCAACATAAGTAGACTTTAATTTAGATAGGGTGCGGTACTCAATGATGGCATCAACAAACCCTGTTTCATCAACTTCTCCGAGTTTTTCTAGTGTCGCTGCATCTGTAGAGTAACCTGTTTGAATTTTGCGAGAATGCTTGGTACTTAATCCCAATTTTTCAAACAATATTTGACTTAACTGTTTAGGCGAACCTAAGTTAAATTTTTCTCCAGCTATTTCAGTTGCTTTCTGTTCCAATCTTGCTAAATCTATTTCTAAATTCTGCGAAAGTTCTTGAAGATAAGCTGAATTAATGCGGACACCTGTATATTCCATTTCCGCTAAAACTGCTTCTAGCGGTTGTTCAACTTCTATCAATAGCTGATACAAAGCTGGAATTTTTTCCAGTTCCTCTCGCAATTTTGGTACTAAACCAAATGTAGAATAAACATCCATCCCGCAGTAATCTGCTACAGCAGGAATATCTATATCAGCAATGGTTTTACCTTTAGGAACTAAATCTACATAACTTTTTCCAACCAACCCCAAATATCGCTGTGCCAAGCCGCTTAGATTATGGCTAGCGTCTGGATTTAAAAGGTAACTAGCTAGCATCGGGTCAAACACCACTCCTGCCAAGTTAATTCCTTGACAGCGAAAAACTAAGCGGTCAAATTTGGCATTTTGTAAGCTTTTGGGATAATCAGCACTTTCGAGAATTGGGCGTAGTACTTCTAGCGCCACCTCTTTTTTTAGATTATCCCCAGTTTTATGTCCAAGGGGAATATAAGCTAATTCATCTGGTTCTATTCCCCAGCAACAACCAATTCCTACTAACTCAGCGTCTCGTGGTTCTAAGTCGGTGGTTTCAGTATCCCAAGCAACTGGTGTTTCTGGGTTAGTGAATTTTTGCAAAAGTTTTACTAACTCAGTTAGTTTGGCTTTTGTGTCGATAATACGCGGCTGAATTGGCAACGCAGACTGTTGTTGTGCATCTTGTGTCTCAGCAAAACTGAAAAACGCAAGGTCTTCACCTTCAAATTCTGGTTCTGTATCTGCTTCGGCTGTTTCTATTGTTGGCATTGCTTCAACTTTGCCACCAAACCGTTGCTGAAGTTCGTTGATTTTGCTTAAAAAAGTTTTGAATTCTAATTTTTCTAAAATTGATGCTAGGACGCTTGTGTCAAACCCTTTTAATTTACAATCTTCTAAATCAATTTCTATAGGAACATCTATAACTATGGTTGCTAGATAACGAGATCTATCAGCGTCTTCTTTACCTAATGCCAGTTTTTTCTGAGTTGCTGCTTTGATTTCATCCAAAGCAGCATAAATATGGTCAAGGGAACCATAGGCGTCCAGCAATTGTACCGCTGTCTTTTCGCCAATTCCCTTGACCCCTGGAATATTATCTGATTTATCACCGCAAAGAGCTTTGAAATCGACAATTTGTGAAGGTAAAACGCCTAGTTTTTCTTTGACTTGTTCTATCCCAAATTCGGTGATGCTATTGGTGGAACGCTTGAGGGCATCTGGACTAAAATTTAGAACAGTGATTTCCTTATTAGGGTCAATCAGCTGAAATAAATCGCGATCGCCAGTGAGAATCTTTACTTTGTATCCAGCAGCAGTTGCTCGTTGTGCTAAGGTTCCCAAAACATCATCTGCCTCGTAACCAGGGGCAGTTAAAATTGGGAGATTAAAGCCATTGAGCAACTCGTGCAAGTTTGCTAAGTCGGGAACAAAGTCTTCTGGTGTACCTGGACGATCAGCTTTATAAGTATCGTCAGCTTCGTGGCGGAAGGTTGGCAAGCCCAAATCAAAAGCAATCGCCATTGCTTGTGGCTGTTGTGTTGCCATTACCTCCAACAGGCATTTCAGAAAACCAAAACATACACTAGTAGGAATGCCCGTTTTTGTACGTAGTCCTCCATCTCGCCCTTTAGCGAAAGCAAAATATGAACGGTAGGCGAGGGAGTGTCCATCTACGAGGATGAACGTGGGGCGTGTTACGGTTGCAGAATCGGAAGTCAACTGGTTAGAAAAAGTTTGGGACATAGCCCTATTTTAACCAGTGGCTTCCGCTGCATGAACAAATAGTGTTATTTAAGCTGACTTTTCTGCTTTGCTCTGGCGACGGCGACGCAATTTCAACATCCCAATTGCTCCTACACCCAACATCGCTGCTGCTGTAGATGGTTCTGGTACAGAAGAAGTTAGTATATTGTCTTTGCCAAAATCCACAACAAAAACTACGTCATTGAAGTCGCGATCTGTAGGACTGATATTACCGCCATCTGTGGAACCTAGTGAACCATACAAATCTTCAAACCCAATTAGAAGATAACCATTATATTCGTAAGCAACTAAGTGTTCTAATCCATCTGGATTCGCAGCATCAGGAGCACCGTAGACATTGTTAAAACTTCTGTTTTGATTAGCACCATCTGCGTTCAACCAAAAGTTGATTTGTGTACCACCAGCTATTGTCCCCAGATCAACATAATCACCAACATTCAAGATTCCATCGTTACTGGGTTTTTCGCACAGATTACCTGTTTTGCAAGAGGCGTCTTCAAAAATTAATCCTTTTTGGGATTGACTACCGTTGATTGCTTGGTAAGCTAACTGATTTTTATAGCTAGCACCTTCATTGAGAAACCAAAGGCGAACATTGCTCTCAGATTTCAAAAAAAGCTTAGTGGGGTCTAGTTTATTGAGATTTTGTAATGCTATTCCCTCTGGTTGCACCAATTGTTGGAAATTAGGAATCAAAGATTGGAAACCAGATGTATCAGTCGTTGCGCTTTGAACGCCGGAAGTTGTGGCATTCCAATTACCCCAGGTAAAGTCAGCCGCACTTGCAGGAGCTATGGCAGAAATTACACTAGTTAAAGTAGCTGCCGCCGCCGCAATGAGTCCAGTCAAGCCTTTATTATTCATGAAAATCCTTGTATTATTCACTTGAGTTATCGAATTGTTCACTTCATTTAACCCATAAATGGGCTTTCAAAAAGTACTCAATTCAGCCTTTAAGGCTTATTTGCATTGATTGAAGTGAGTTGGGTTGATTCTTTAATTGATAACTCTAAAAATCACTAAATGTCTATATTTGTTAACTGGTTTGGAACACTCTTTATATTGTTAAGACTTTGGCTTCTAAAAACCGAGATTATTTCCTATAATGTTCTTTTTTTATAGAATTCAAAAGGATAATTACTGAAAAACCTTAGTAAGATTACGGGGTTAATTATCTCCAAAAACAAATTATTAATTTATAACTACGTATTTATTCATAGTAAGACTTATTATTATCAACACCATTTATACAATGTTTTGCTATGACAGTCCTAAATCCTAATTACATGTGTATTCGATTTTTTTGGCATTACCGTAGAAGTTCAGTTGCATGTTCTAGTCAATCCATTTTTTTTCTTACCACTCCCCGCTGGCTACTAGAGCCTGTTAACCTCATACTGGGAGTTCAAACCTAGGGAATTATTATATGGAGAAAGCATCTACTACTCATTTGGCATCCACTGGTAATCAGATTATGGCTGCAAGAGATATCAAACTACTAGTTTTAGATATTGATGGCACAATCGCCGGAAAGTCTAACAATCTAAGCGAGGCTGTCAAGCAAGCAATTTTTGCAGTACAAGCACAAGGAATTCAAGTGGCGATCGCTACAGGTCGCATGTACTGCTCAGCCTTACGCTTTCACCAAGAAATTAACTCTGTTCTGCCATTATTAGCCTATCAGGGAGCCTGGATTCAAGATCCAGCCACTCAAAAGATTCATCGCCATTTGGTTGTTTCCAGGGAAATTGCCCACCAGCTAATCGATTATTTTGAACAGCCTCAGTTGCGATCGCTTTTGTCTGTTCACTTCTATATTAATGATCAGCTATACGTGCGGGAGTTAACAAGAGAAACCCAAATTTACGCAGAACGTTCCGGTATTAACCCAATTCCTGTAGGTGACTTGCGCCGAGTATTAACTAATGAACCGACAAAAGTTCTGGCTTTATGCGATGACACAAATGTAATCAATGAGCTATTGGGTAATTTACGCCGCCAATACACACCAGCTGAACTTTATCTAACAACATCTGTTGCTACCTTCTTTGAAGCGACTAATGCCTCTGTCAATAAAGGATATGCTGTGCGTTACCTAGCTGAAGAACTGTTGGGATTAGAGAAAGCCAACGTTATGACTATTGGTGATAACTTCAATGATTTGGAAATGCTAGAGTATGCTGGCTTTGGTATAGCTATGGGCAATGCACCAGCAAAAGTTCAAGCGATCGCTCAATGGGTAGCTCCTACTGTAGAGGAGGACGGAGCCGCAGTGGCAATTGAAAAGTTTTTGCTGTAGTAAGGGCAGTCTTTTTTACCTACCTTACTTAAAATCAGAAAGGACACCGACGACTGGCCGTGTTTCGTCTCGGTGCCCCTGCTGGTTCGCTCCTCACACACCTGCTAATATAGCCGAGGTGATTTATTGAGTCAATAGCTGTTATAAAAGTTTTTATTTTTACCTCAGAGACATTTAATAATTCATAACTCCAAGGGTGCAAAAACCCCCAGTTTTTCTTCTAGCAAAAACCTTAATACAGACTGAGTGGCCATAAGCAATCCGAGTCTGGCTTGAGCTAGCTCTAATGAGGTAATTTTCACCTCACCCCAAATGCGGCAATTACACCAAAAGTTTTCAAACGCTCGACTCAAATTTAGCGCTGCTTTTTGCCATTTTAAATAACTGCTAATATCAGGACACTTTATGCTGTCTACTACTTGTACTAACTCGGCAATTAGACGACGCTCATCTGGGTGATGTAGGCGCAGTTTTCCGTCGCAGTTAAGCCAAGGAATGGGGTTGGAAGAAATAAAACTCCAAAAAGCTGGACTAGTATCTGGAACTGGTTCATTAAGTTTAATTAACCCTTCTTGGTGAGCTAGCAGTACTAGAGAGCAACAGCGTGCATGAACATATTGAACAGCAAATAAAGAATTGGTGAAATTAGAGCCCTCTTTTGGAATTAAGTATTTCTCTTCATGTACGACTCTCTCCATCTCCGACTCTCTCCATCTCCCACTTTTCTCATCTCTTCCTGAATACCCAACGACGAGACTTTGCAACCAAACAGCTAAGCTAGGGTGAGTCAATTCTAAATGTATCCAGCCGGGGGGAACTATTTGAATGCTAAAAACGTCATCACAGGTCGCTGATAAATGAGAGGCGATTGCATGGGCAAGCTCCATAGATTTTTGATTCTGAGATTTTGATAATCGCAGAGCCATACCTGAGATATACAAAACTCGCTTATCATCTCTATCTTTATATAGAAGACTTTTTTTATGTTCTATGTAATTAACTTTATAATTTTTAGTACAAATACTTAGTGTATTCACTAAGTAACCATACAACAACCACTTAATTGCTGTGTATTTGCTAACTAGTAGTCTATGATGCACGTAGTCCTGGGTAAATAACTCCTTACATTGTATTTGTTGGTTTTCTGACATCTATCTTGAGATATAAGTTTAATCTAGATGAAGAAAAATGAGAGTACGATAAAATTTGATGAATAATCGATGAATAGTAAGTAAACTTTACTACCATCATTGTACAGTAAGAAGTATAACAAAAGAGTGGAGCGCAATTAATTTGCTTTCTACTCTTTGTATGGCTGGCGCTGTTAGGCGTTAAGCCAACCTCGCCAACACAAAGACACTCCTTGCACCTTTTTATGACGTCTTTGTCTTCAGCCGAACGCTCTTTGTTACCTATGCAATCTCCATCCTCCTTTTCAGAGGCTTCACGGCCTTTTCTAACTTGGCAACGAATTCTTGATTGGGCTCAAGAACACTATCGCTGCCGCACCTTTAGCAAAGATGAGCGCATTCCAGCTCGACCTGGATTGCTATATTTGGTGCAAAGGGGTGCTATCCGTATGGTAGGAACCGCCCAGGTTAGTGCTACTGCCAGTCAGCTAACGTCTCGACGAATCAATAGAACTCCAGAAGAAGCTTTCTTGGGTTTTGTGGGAGCGGGACAGCCGTTTGAAATTGTTGCCCAGTCACCATTCACACTCCAGGCTTACGCGCATGTTGATCAAACTGCGGTGCTGTGGATGTACTGGCACGACTTAGACAATTGGCCTCACTTCCGCCGCGAAGTTATGGATGCCTTTAGATATCAGCACCAGCGCAAGCTGCTGTGGCTGAGTGCCTTGGGGCAACGACGCACAATTGACCGACTCTTAGGATTTCTCACATTGTTGATTGAGGAATATGGAGAGCCGGCAATGAGCGACACTGATCCTGATGTGATTCGTGGCTATTGTCTGCCTTTTCCCCTCACTCATGCCCAAATTGGTAGCGCGATTGGTTCGACTCGTGTTACCGTCACCCGTTTGATGGGTAAATTGCGTCAACGCGGCTTAATCCTTACCCAAGGAGATAATCTTATTTGCTTGCCAGCAGAGTCGATTAATAGAGCCAGCTAGAGCACCAATAGCAGGTGTCAGCGAATTTTGACAAACCCTGTTTGGGTAATCAGTTCCTGTCCCTGCTCAGTTAGCAGTAAGTTGGCATAGGCAACACCTGCTTGCTGCTCATCTTGATCATTCTGTTTGACCACCACGAACAGATTGCGGGTAATCGGGTATTTTCTTAATTGGAAAGCCTCAATGTTCAATTTGTTCCGTTTACCAGGACATTCAGAAGGGAGGACAAATGGTTCTTGGTAGGGAGCAATTATTGCCCTTGCGTCCGCCCCAAAGGCAAGGGCTTTATTGAACACTGAGGAACTACCTGTGGCGCAGAAGCGTAGTAAATGCCACTAGGACTACTAGCTAATTTTTGCAAAGCTTGGGTGGTAGTTGAGATAAACTCCACATTAGAGCCAAAAGCTTGACCACTCAAGATGTCTTGGACAAAAAGTTCGGCCGGCCGTATCGCCATCAGCGACGCGGTCAGAATAAAGTTTGATCAGCATATTGGGGCCCCCACCTGGCTCCAATTGTTAACAGTTCTCGTACAAATTGACTTTTACTGGTCTATTGTCAGTCCAGGAACATCGAGGCTAGAGTTAACAGCTACCGCTAAACCGTAAATTGCCAGGAGAATTTGTTTTAGTTTAAATTCTCTTTGCTTGGCACGCGAGGTAACTTATCGTCTGATACTGGTATGCAGGGCTCGGAAAAGGTAATTTGACCGTCGATTAGGAATTTTATACCTATATCAGCTTGATCGCCGCTGATAGATTCCACATAAAGCAGCTTAATATAAATGCTTGATAAGTTTTTGCTACTTGCAATTGTATTTAGACAGGTTTTTTTATTTATTAGAGAATTTTGAAAAATCCTGCTTTAGAAATTAATTTTTGACTTTGAACAGTCAACAGCAATTTAGCGTATATTTCTCATACTTGCTTACTATTTTATTGATATTGCTTAATTAAGAAAATTACCGCCTAGTATTAGATATTTTAACTGCTTATTGCACTAAGCTTGAAAAAGCTGGTTGAGATTGTATTGAACGTGGTTGCTGCTGTTGCTGTGCCGTTGTTGTAGCGGTAATACTGTTGGAAGTATCAATGGGTAAGAGAGAGCTTCAAGAACCTCATAAGCCGACTGAAACTGTTGATTAGCAACAGGTAGAAGCAGCTTATCTAAAATATCAGCCAAGTGAGGTTTGATAGTCCCTTGCATTCGCCATTGCCATTGATTGCTGTGAGCATCAGATAGCTTAGTTGGTTCCTGACTTATTAATAAAATAAGAGTAGTGACAGTCAAAGCATATAAATATTACTGCAAAGAGAGAAAACAAATCAGTAATTTGTTCGTGTTCGAGACCAATCTGTGCTAGGGTTTCTGCCTATTTCAAATATATGTTGTGCTTGTTGCAGTTGAGTGGAGGTTAAGTTCCCGGTGGTTGGAACTACTTAACCACACATTGATGCATTCCCAGAATTAGGCGATCGCGTGCCAAATGCTCCAAATTCACCTTTTCTCAATAGCTTAATTGCTACGTAGCGGTCATCTAGCATCAGTAGCATACTACAGTGGTACAGTATTTTTGCTGCGCTGTTTTCAGCGTTGTAACATCACCTATGAGCCGCGAAATAGTTTTGTGAGCGTGGACAGCGTAGACGAGTACAGTGAAGTTCCATTTTTTTGTCCTTAGTCAGTTGTCAGTTGCAAAAAGTCAAGAGTTTTTTACTAATAACTACTGGCTATTGACTACTGAATATCAGTTCATTCAACGGGAGTAACCCACTGATCGTCTTTGACGTCTCACGCCACTTGCACCCCTATCAAGAAGTAAGCTACGCACAGCACTGACCGTAGGAAAAGTTATGAAGCTACTCCCGAAGTTCTGTTCGCCCACCGTAGCCTTTCTCTACGGTGCGCTGCGCGAACAGGAAAGCAAGCTACGCATAGAGTCAATCATAGGAGAAGTTCTGTTCGCCTAGGCGAGTCAAGCGGGCCAGATGCTCTGGTGCGGATGCTACGCATAGCCTCCTTAAGAGTAGGGGTATTGAGTACGCTATTACCTCCATCCGGTGCATCTTGCGGGAATTTGTAGAAGCTTCTAAAAGGTTCTGTTTGCATTTACGAAGCAAGCCGACCCTCAGACTTCTCTGTGTAAGTGACTAGCTTCTCTTAATGCCTGACAAAATTTTAGACTCCTCCTGAGTTAGGTGTAGCTGCATCTAATGTAGCTACCACTATATTTTTTTGTGCTAATTTTAACAGATCTTGATTCCATCCAGGATTAGCAAACTGGGGCAAAATTTCCTGACTAAACGCTTCTGCGGCCTTGGATCTATAGCGATTGGGATTAAATATTAGCCACAGTGTTCGTTTGACAACAACACCTTCAATGGGGGCGCAGTGTAGAACGCCCATTTGTAACTCTTTAGCGATCGCCGATGTTGAAACAAAGGCAGCTCCTAAACCAGATTGCACAGCATTTTTAATTGCTTCAATGGAATTTAGTTCCATTTCGACTTTAAAACGTCTTGTATCAATCTCACAGCGTCCTAGCACTTGGTCAATTACCTTGCGAATAGTTGATTGAGAATCTAGAGCGATGAATTGTAATTTATATAGGTCTTCTTTTTGGATTGTTTCAAGTTTGGCAAAGGGATGAAAGACAGGTAAAATCAGCGCTAGTTCGTCTTCAGCGTAGGGAAGAATTTCCAATGATTCAGTCAGTTCACCTGGAATCTCTCCACCGATGATGGCTAGATCAACCTGTCCGTTAGCTACGCTCCAAGCAGTTCGCCGGGTAGAGTGGACATGCAATTGCACAGCCACATCTGGATATCTTTGTCGGAACGTCCCAATCATTCTGGGTAAAAGATACGTGCCGGTGGTTTGAGAAGCGCCGACAATCAAAGTACCGCCTTGGAGATTTTGTAAATCCTCGATCGCGCGGCAGGTTTCTTGACATAGACTGAGGATTTTTTCGCCGTAGCTTAAGAGTAAATGCCCTGCTTCGGTTAATTGTGCACGACGTCCCCCACGGTCAAATAGGGGGACATCCAGCTGCCGTTCTAGATTTTGGACTTGCAAGCTCACGGCAGGTTGGGAGACGTAAAGACTATCAGCGGCGCGCTTGAAGCTGCCTTCTACGGCGATCGCTTTTAGAATACGTAACTGATCTAAAGTGAAAGGAAGGTCAGACATAAGGCTCAACCCACAAACTTTGAAAGGAGCGGTGGCAACAAATCAAGTTTCACAGCAATAAGCCGAGGCTGATTTATTGCATCTTAAACTTGAAGGCTTTACTCGAAAAAGACAGTAACACAACATCTTGACTAAAGTCCTCTTTTGAACACTTTGTGGTATCGGTGTACTGAATTAAGTTTTCTTGAAATTACTTTACCTGTGTATATGATGCTGAATCCTTGGTTAACCCCCAGTCATTTTGTCATACTAGGGTTACAATTAGCTTTTGCGATCGCTCACAGTGGGGGCGCTGCTTTGCGCCCTTGGGCAGAAAAATATATTTCACCAAGGCTTTATCGCGTTCTCTTTGCATTAATCAGCCTAGCGTTGGCTGTGATATTAATTATTTACTTTTTTAACCATCGCTATGACGGTTTGGTGCTTTGGCAGGTGCAGGGAGTACCAGGTGTTCGGGAAGTAGTTTGGATGCTATCAGCGATTTCGTTTTTGTTTTTATATCCTGCTACCTTCAATCTACTAGAAATTGCTGCCATTCAAAAGCCCCAAGTCCATCTCTATGAAACAGGGATTATTCGTATTACCCGTCATCCCCAGATGGTAGGACAAATAATTTGGTGCTTTGCCCATACTCTTTGGCTCGGTACTACCTTTACTTTGGTGACATCAATTGGGTTGGTGTTACACCACTTGTTTGGAGTTTGGCATGGGGATCGCCGTTTGAGTTCCCGCTATGGAGAAGCCTTTGAAATTGTCAAACAACGGACTTCAATTATTCCCTTCCAAGCAATTATTGACGGTCGTCAATCTATCAAATGGCAGGAATTTCTCCGTCCTGCCTATTTTGGAGTTGCTATTTTTGTGGCTTTACTTTGGTGGTCGCACCCTCTGTTGCTGCAAGCAACTAGTAGGATAGGATGGTAATTTTAAATGATCCCCGATCCCCAATATAAGCATGAGATAAAAAGTAGATGGACGTTTGAGCTTATCAACTGCTACCGAATCAATGTAGGATGAGTTTAAACATCTATGAGTGGGAGTGTATTCAGTCGGTTTGAGATTTTATATTGTTAGTTGTTGGTCAGTGGTCTTTCCTGGGGAATAAATGGCAGATCAGTCTACATTTCTAGGCAGCCACGGCAATCAGGAGTTAGAAATCCAAAAAAGCCAGCGCGACTTTCACGGTGGCTTTTTTGTCAGAGACACGTCAACGCGCTTATTTTTTGCTTAATTATCTGTGTCTTGCACATCTGTGTCCTGAGAGCATCTATCGGCAGTTACTGGCTTGCCAATCCCTCAGTGCTGATAGCTAGTTTGATATAAAAACCCTATAATCCAAGAGGCGTCATGGTGTTGTCGGTTAGTGAGCGGACATTTACTCAAGAAGTTTTAGAATCTCCAATTCCTGTTTTAGTTAACTTTGAAGCACCTTGGTGTGGATTGTGTCGTATTATCCAGCCACTATTGTTGCAATTTAAAGCCCAATACGGAGAGGAAATTAAATTAGTTGGGGTTAACGCAGATCAAAATTTTAAATTGTCTACTACCTATAAATTAAAATCACTGCCAACTTTACTATTGATTGAAAATGGTATTGTCCGGCATCGCTTGGAAAGTTTTCGTGGTAGAGAAGATTTACGTTTAGCCTTGGAAGAAATTAAAGTCAGCTACAGCAACAGTCCTAAAAACTACAACAGCTCAAAAACCGCAGATTTGGGATGTCGCTCAGCATAAAGAAAGTTAACAGTCAATCGTCAATAGTCAATAGTCAAAAGTGAGTATTTAAACTCTTGACTATCGACTGTGGGCGATTTAACGAGTCAGTCAAATCTAAAACCATGCTTAACACCCCACCCAATGGTCATTGGGTGGGGTATTTTATCCTAAAGGGTGTGTGTCACAATTATTAACAGTTCCGACTCGAACAGTTTCCTACGACGGACATCGTCTAGAAAACTGTTCTACCTTAGTCAAGAATTCTAAAAGTAGGCGTCAGTGATGGAAGTAATCTATCAGTATGCCTGGCTGATTCCGGTATTACCTCTTTTTGGGGCAATGCTGGTCGGTCTAGGGTTAATCTCGTTGAATCAGGTGACAAACCGCTTGCGGCAGCTTAACGCTGTAGTGATTATTTCCCTGATGGGAGTGGCCATGGGGTTGTCGTTTGCCTTGCTATGGAGTCAAATTCAAGGACACGCGCCTTATATCCGCACTCTGGAATGGGCGGCAGCAGGTAATTTTCATCTGAGCATGGGCTACACTGTTGACCACCTGACAGCCCTAATGCTGGTGATTGTGACAACAGTAGCCTTCCTAGTCATGGTCTATACCGATGGCTATATGGCTCATGATCCCGGTTACGTGCGGTTTTACGCCTATCTCAGCTTGTTTGGCTCCTCAATGTTGGGTCTGGTGGTCAGCCCCAACCTAGTACAGATTTATATTTTCTGGGAACTAGTCGGGATGTGTTCCTACTTGCTGGTCGGCTTTTGGTACGATCGCAAGTCAGCAGCAGATGCCTGCCAAAAAGCATTTGTAACCAACCGTGTGGGTGACTTTGGTCTTCTATTGGGTATTCTGGGGCTGTTCTGGGCAACAGGAAGCTTTGAATTTGATGTGATGGGCGATCGCCTAGCACAACTGGTGCAATCAGGTTCTATCAGCAATTTTCTTGCTGTCCTGTTTGCGATTTTAGTTTTCTTAGGCCCAGTGGCAAAATCCGCTCAATTCCCCCTGCATGTCTGGCTACCAGATGCGATGGAAGGCCCCACCCCCATTTCTGCCCTAATCCATGCGGCAACGATGGTGGCAGCTGGTGTTTTCCTAATTGCCCGGATGTACCCAGTATTTGAACACGTTCCAGCAGCAATGAACGTGATTGCCTTTACTGGGGCGTTTACGGCATTTTTGGGGGCAAGTATTGCTATTACCCAAAACGACATTAAAAAAGGCTTGGCTTACTCTACCATTTCCCAACTCGGTTACATGGTGATGGCAATGGGAGTAGGCTCCTACAGTGCTGGACTTTTCCACCTCATGACACACGCCTATTTCAAGGCGATGCTGTTCTTGGGTTCTGGTTCTGTAATTCACGGCATGGAAGGAGTCGTCGGACACGACCCCGCCTTGGCACAGGATATGCGGTTGATGGGTGGATTGCGGAAGTATATGCCCATCACAGCGATTACCTTTTTAATTGGTTGCTTGGCAATTTCTGGTATCCCGCCTTTTGCTGGGTTCTGGTCAAAAGACGAAATTCTTGGGAATGCCTTTGAGGCTAACCCATTTCTTTGGTTGATCGGCTGGCTAACTGCCGGGATTACTGCTTTCTATATGTTTAGAATGTATTTCTTGACATTTGAAGGTAAATTCCGGGGTAATGACGAGAAAATTCAAGAAAAACTCAAGCAAGCAGCAGCCACAATTGTTCTGGAATTAGAGTCAGCAGAACCAGCCCCGACATTTGGCCCTGGGGCAATGAAAAAAGGAGAATTGGCAGCAATAGGTGCTCACCATGACTCCCATGACTCTCATGGGCATCACAGCGATTCTCCTCATGAATCACCGTGGACAATGACTCTGCCGTTAGCATTGTTGGCTGTGCCTTCGATTTTGATTGGTTTGGTAGGGACTCCCTATGCCAATTACTTCGAGGAGTTTATTTTTCCTCCTAGCGAAACTCTCTCGGAAGTTATAGAAAAAGCTGCTGAGTTTAACCCGACAGAATTTTATATCATGGCGGGGGCTTCAGTCGGAATTTCTTTAATTGCGATTACTTTAGCTTCGCTAATGTATTTGCGGGGTAAAATCGACCCAGCTGCGATCGCTGCTAAAATCAAACCACTTTATGAGTTGTCCCTCAACAAGTGGTACTTTGATGACATTTACCATCGTGTTTTTGTCATCGGCTTGCGTCGCCTAGCCAGACAAGTCATGGAAGTTGACTTCCGCGTTGTCGATGGTGCTGTTAACCTTACAGGTTTTTTCACACTAGTTAGTGGTGAAGGTCTGAAATACCTAGAAAACGGTCGCGCTCAATTCTATGCCTTGATCGTGTTTGGGGCAGTTTTGGGTTTAGTGATTGTCTTTGGTGTTACCTAAATTCAGTGCTGAGTCCTGAGTCCTGAGCAGAATAAGAATTCGGAATCAGCAAGCAGCACCACAAGCGCTATGTTTACTCAGTACTCAACACTTTCAACTCAGCACTCTTAGGATGAAGGCAAGGATATCATTTACCTACCTTCATCTTTCTTTATTTTTCTTAAATCAACCTAACATTGAAGACTAAAGCCCTAAAAAACTGCTAGTTAATAGCTAGTGACTTTTTGCTAAACATGATTTTGATAGCAGACGAATTGCGATGAATACAGCTAATTTTCCGTGGCTGACGACGATTATTCTGTTTCCAATAGCGGCGTCACTATTGATTCCCCTCATCCCGGATAAAGACGGCAAAACAGTGCGCTGGTATTCCCTTATTGTAGGGCTAATAGATTTTGCACTGATTGTTTATGCTTTTTATACCGGGTACGATTTCTCTAATCCAGATTTACAGTTGGTCGAGAGTTACCCCTGGGTACCACAACTAGATTTGAATTGGTCGGTAGGGGCAGATGGCTTGTCCATGCCCCTAATTATTTTGACTGGATTCATTACTACGCTGGCGATTTTAGCAGCTTGGCCTGTTACCTTCAAACCAAAGCTGTTTTACTTCTTGATTCTGGCGATGTATGGCGGTCAGATTGCCGTGTTTGCTGTCCAGGACATGCTGTTGTTTTTCCTGGTGTGGGAACTAGAATTAGTGCCGATATACTTTCTGCTGTCGATTTGGGGAGGCAAAAAGCGGCAGTACGCAGCAACCAAGTTCATTTTATACACCGCTGGCGGTTCGCTGTTTATTTTGCTATCTGCCCTGACAATGGGATTTTACGGCGATACGGTGACGTTCGATATGCGATCGCTCGCCCTCAAAGACTTCGCTCTCAACTTCCAACTTGTCTTATACGCTGGCTTTCTGATTGCCTACGCCGTCAAATTGCCGATCATTCCCTTACACACCTGGCTACCTGATGCCCACGGTGAAGCTACGGCCCCTGTGCATATGTTGTTGGCAGGTATTCTCTTAAAAATGGGCGGTTACGCCTTAATTCGGATGAATGCCCAAATGCTACCCGATGCTCATGCTTATTTCGCACCAGTGTTGGTGATTTTGGGGGTAGTTAATATTATCTATGCTGCCTTAACATCCTTTGCCCAGCGCAACCTCAAGCGGAAAATTGCCTACTCCTCAATTTCCCACATGGGTTTTGTCACCATTGGTATTGCCTCCTTCACAGATTTGGGATTGAGTGGGGCAGTATTGCAAATGGTTTCTCACGGGTTAATTGGGGCGAGTTTATTCTTCCTCGTCGGCGCGACTTATGACCGCACACACACTTTGATGTTGGATGAAATGGGCGGTGTCGGCAAGAGGATGAAGAAGATTTTCGCCATGTTCACTACCTGTTCGATGGCTTCTCTGGCATTACCAGGGATGAGCGGTTTTGTGGCAGAGTTGATGGTGTTTGTGGGTTTTGCTACCAGCGATGCTTATAGTTCTACCTTCAAAGTTATCGTGGTCTTTTTGATGGCAGTTGGAGTGATTTTAACTCCGATTTATCTACTGTCGATGTTGCGGGAAATTTTCTACGGTCAAGAGAATGAGGAACTAGTTTCTCACCAAGAGTTGATAGATGCTGAACCCCGCGAAGTATTTATCATTGCTTGTTTGTTAGTACCAATTATTGGTATTGGTTTCTATCCGAAATTGCTGACTCAGATGTATGACTCCACAACTGTGCAATTAACAGCAAGATTGCGTGATTCCGTGCCAACATTAGCACAACAAACAGAAGTACCAAAGGTTTCTTTGAGTGCGCCAGAAATTGCTAATTAAATAGCGATCGCTAATTTAAATTACCATTTATTTAAGGGCGGGTTTTGTACCTGCCCTTTTTTATGTATCTTTATAACAAGATAGACCACTGTAGAGACGTTGCATTGTAACGTCTCTACAAAAGGATTTGTTGCAATCATTAATTGAATCGGTATTACACAATTAAATTTAATCCAAAGGCACAAGGTTTTTTTGTCGTCTTGACATGAATGTTGCTTATAAATTAACTAAATTTTATAATTTGCGCTGCCTCAATGTTAATTGTATTGTTCTTCAGGGAATTATATCTATAAAGCAACTTGTTGATTGACGGCACAAACCGTAAAAGCTTGTTGCTAAATAAACTTGTTTACAAAAACCTTCATCACAAATATGGAAGTTAAATTAGGATTCGGACAAACCCCAAAACCTCAATATGTCTTTGTTAGCAGAGAACCCGACCACTGTTGGTATATGCTTGCTGAAGATGAAAGACGCATCCCAATTTATGAGAAAGCTTTAACTGGACTAATTACAGGAATAGAAGCAAATAAAAGGGTTGAAACTAAGTTTGGAATAGTTGAAAAAACTGATTTATATATTTTGGCAGACAAACCTTATATTATCCGTTCAGGAAGTGAATCTTACTTTTCTAAAAATTTGTTGTTATCTTTAGATGTGATTACTTCTGAACAACTGCGTAATCCACTGACGATCGCCGTTAGCCCAGGAAATAATAATGTAGTTTTTTGTAATATTTATGATCCAGTTACTTATCGCTCTATAGGTGTTAGTTGTGACGGACACAATGAAATTAACTGGCAAGCTTTGGGACAAACAGTCAGTCTTAAAATCAACGAAAATCACAATTTAAATCAAGAACAAATACAAATATGTACTAATAAAATACCCGTGAATTCTACACATGTCTAATATCTCAAACTGATACATATTTACCACAATTAAACTCGACTACAGAGCGAGGAAAGGGATATTTGTAGTATAAATATGGTAAGTGATCGCACTTTCTTGAACTGATGCCATAAATATTGGGAGTGCGATCGCTTTTAATCTAAATCTTCTTCGGTGAGCGCTTCTTTAGATCAATATCTTCACGCTGGCTGGCGACTTCCAAACAAGCTTGAATCGCATCTAGCAGCATGTCTAATAGATGTTCGTAGCTGTCCCCCAAGTATGACATCCTGGTAAAGCAGGTACGGAACCACACCACACACCGTCTTCTTGCCAGATAACTGCTTTAATTTTCATCGTCAATCATCTCCACAAGATTGCGTCTAAATATTTTAGCGTCAAACTAAGCGCGATCGCCTATCCGCTGCACTCAAATGAGCGATCGCATTAAAAACAAATAAGAATTGGCAACTGCGTTTATTACAGCCTCAAATTTACGGTTCCTGAATTGTTGATCATCGGGTATTTCTGGGAAATATGGGTATAAGGTGATGCCTTATTTTCATTTAAATACCTTTAGAAAAATATTAACTAAGTACTAATCACAATCAGGAGTATTTCATGATTCCAATTATCTTGGGTGCTGCTGCTTTGGCTACTGGAGCCATCGGAGCTCTAAAAGGTGCTGAAGGCGTTGGCAATATGAATCAAGCAAAGGAAATTGGTGAACAGGCTCAACAAAGATACGAAAGTAGCTTACAAAACTTAAAAGCAGCCTGGGAAATTACCAACCAGTCAGCAGAAGTCTATGGTCAAATGCAGCTTCGTATCAAGCAGGGTACAATTTCAAACTTTATAGCTTTTATTGAGAGAATTGGTCAGCGAGCTTCGCAAAACAATCTGGATATCATAGCTGGATTAGACGTCTCCACTCAGCAAATTCAGGAGTACAAAACTGAAGTTATCAAAGCTCAAGAGTGGGTGAAAGGTGGTGTATCAGCAGCCGTTGCGGCCTCAACAGCAGGTTCTAGTGCAGTTACCCTAGCAATGAATGTCGGTAAAGTTCCTGTTTCCAAGTTCTTTGGATTGTGGACTAGTGAAGTCGCCATCTCACAACTTGGTGGTAGCGCCGCTTTGAAGGCGACTATAGCGTGGTTGGGTGGTAGCAGTATGGCAGTTGGTAGTGCTGTATTGGGAGGTATTACACTCGGCCCTGCATTGATGGCTGGAGGTTTTCAACTTGCTGGCAAAGGTGAGGAAGCTTTAACTAAAGCGCGGGAGTATGAAGCTAATGTCAATGTAGAAATTGCCAATATTGAAGCAGCTCAAGATTTTCTATTACAGGTTAAACGGCGAACAGTGGAACTGGCTAATTTAGTGTGTAATTTAAACAACCGTGCTAAAAGCGCACTTCAGCAGCTTGAAGCTCAACCTTTTGATCGCGATCGCGATGCAAGCAAATTTCAAGAGGTAGCACTTTTAATTAAAGCACTTGCAGAAATTATGAAAATTTCTATTTTAGATAATGAAGGAATGTTAAACCCTACAACTTTAACCATCCAAGCTAAATACAGAACTCTAGGAGGTATTTAGCAATGGTTTTACCAAATATCGGTACAATATGTACTGCGGTTAACGCTACAAAATCGTTAGCAAGCATTGTTGTAAGTTACAAGCAAATTGGAGAGCAAGAAGGGAATAAAAGGCGTGAGATAGCAGCTTTGGAAAAAACAAAATCTGTTGACACACTTGCTTCAGATTATACTGAATATAAAATAATTGCCGAACAAGAACAGATAAAGCGGCGAGAAATTGAGGCTTGGGAAAAAGAAACAATCACCAAGATTAATGCTCAACGAGAGTTGCTGATGGCGTATCTAGACCGTTCTTTTGATGAACGTGCAGAAAACTTTCGTGCTTTGTTTGCTGTCGTTGATAGTGCGATCGCATCCGGTAACAACGACCAATTAGCCTTCACCTTAAATTCAATTACAGAAATTGCTAAATCAAGCCCTTTCAAAGACCTTGCTAACTTAGCTTCTGTTCGTGCTGCCTTAGATGATCCAGAGCACGAATGGACATTTTAATTTAACACCGCGATCGCTCTCTCAAAGTATCAAAAAAAGCCTGCTAATGCAGGCTTTTTTGTGTAGTTACAGACACTTAGAGATAATGGCGATCGCCTTCCTACTTCCCATTAGCATCGTCAGTATTTGTTTTTCTCTATCAGCCGCATAGCTTAGGCAAGCCAAAATATCCTCTTGTATCAAATAAGGAAAATCATTCAATATTTCCTCATAGGTCATACCAGAAGCAAGATAAGATAAAACATTATATACAGTAATTCGCCTCTTTCGAATACAAGGCTGACCGCCTCGTTTTCCTGGTTCAATAGTAATAATTCTTTGGTACGGCACAGCCATAAAAATAAATAGATTTAGTTAATTGAAAAGTTAGTAATTATGCATACTTACTAACGTCATACCAGTTAAACTAAAACTTTAGCGATCGCCCTTCGCCTCATTTTCCGATTCGCTCAAGTTCCTCGCGCAATACTCGCCGTAATGTTTCTTCTAAAGGTTCACGGCGCTGCTGAATGTACTCATGTAGAGCATCGTTAATCAAAGTTTGGTAATTTCCCCCACCTGCTGCGTGAACTTGGTCACGAAACCATGCTAATACTTCATCATCTAGGCGAATTGTAATTCGAGTTTTGCCTGTTGGTGTTACTTCAATCGCTCCCCGCTTGCCCTGGCTAAAATCATACTCACCTTCCATAACTTATCCCTCCTCATACTGATTTTGTTCATAGCGCGTAGCTTTGCGGGCAGAAATCAATCGAATCTCATTATTGCGCCATGTATACACAACTACTAAAACTCGACCGAAAGCATCTACCCCAATAGTGATAAACCTCTCCTCATCAAAACGTTCATCTGTGATAGTAATTGCTAAATCGTCAGAAAATACGGTTACTGCATCAGCAAAATTAACGTCATGCTTGTGAAAATTGGCTGCTGCCTTATCTTTATCCCACTGATACGCCATCTAAATCTATTGTATGCACATTCGTGCATATTAGCAGATGACGAGTACTTAACTGGTGTGAGCCGATAACCGTGTACTTTTGTATGTTTGTTTTTAAACCTTAAAAATCATCATCGACGAAGAATTCAGCATCGTCTTCCAATCTAGAATTACCTCGCCCAGAACCAGCAAGTACCCAGAATGGTTGCAGCACTGCCATACCAATTAGCCCCAAGCCGGCACTGAAAGCTAGAACTAAACCTAATGGTATTTGAATTGATTGGAATGTTAAGAATTTTAACGATACGGGTGTGGCATTTTGGACTGAAATAATTGCGATCGCTACTACCCAGATAGCTACCACGAGGGATATCAAAAAAGGAGCCAGAGTTTTCATAATTAGTCCCAAGTTATGACTCCCCTCTCCGTTGATAAAGTTAGGGGTCAGGTTATTTTAAACTGCTACTGCCTCTAGCTTAGCAATCACGCTCTCCATCTCTTGAGCGATTTTGGTAAGTTTTTCAGGAGAGTTGGTTTCCAGGTAAACGCGTACCAGCGGTTCTGTACCGGAAGGACGCAGTAAAATCCAGCTACCTTCTTCTAAATAAAGCTTAATACCGTCTTTACGCCCTACTTCTTTGACTTTAATTCCTGCAACTTCTGTGGGTGGGTTTTTAGTAAAGGAATCAATGACAGCGACTTTGTGAGGCTCGGTGAGGTGTAAGTCAAGACGGTTGTTGTAAAGCGGCCCATTAGCTTCGACGACCGCTTCTTTGACAAGTTGACTCAGCGGTTTGCCTTCATAGGCGATCGCTTCTGCTACTAGCATATCGGCTAAAATTCCGTCTTTTTCAGGAATATGTCCAATAATGCTTAAACCACCTGATTCTTCTCCACCAATTAGTACAGCAGTTTCCCGCATTTTTTCACCAATATATTTAAACCCTACTGGTGTCTCATAAATTGGCAACCCATATTTAGCCGCGAGATTATCCAGTAAATGGGTTGTAGCAACAGTGCGGACTATTGCGCCGCTTTTACCTTTGTTTTTTATTAAATGACGTGCTAAAACTAGCAGCACAGTGTTAGGAGTGAGGACGGTTCCTTGTTCATCAACAATGCCAAAGCGATCGCTATCTCCATCCGTTGCTAAACCCAAATCTGCCTGATCGCGGCGTACTGCTTTCACTAACTCAACTAACTGCTCTCCTTTGGGTTCTGGCATACCGCCGCCGAATAGCACATCCCTCCAAGTATGGAAACTTTCTAAATGAGCGCTGCTGTGTTGCAAAATTTCATCTAAATAACCGCGAGAGGTAGAATATAGCGCATCATACTTAACTTTCAACTGAGCATTCTTGATTCGTTCTACATCCAGTAGGGTGTAGATAAATTTCAGATAATCTGGTTTGGGATCGAAAATGGAAATTGAACCTGATGAACTGCTGCCAGGCAGATCATCCGATGCACCTTCTATATTTGCCACAATAGTATCAGTAATTTCTGGAGTGGCAGGCCCAGCATAATCGGGGATATATTTAATTCCACAGTATGGTGCTGGATTATGGCTAGCAGTAAACATCAACGCCCCAGCTGAATTTAAGTGACGGGCGTTGTAAGCAATTACTGGTGTAGGACAATCCCGCTCAGTAATTTTGACAGCCCAACCCAAATCAGCCAAGACTTGGGCCGCTGTGTGAGCAAACTGGTCAGCTAAAAACCGAGTATCGTAGGCAATGAGTACTGGTCTATCTTTCGTATAGGCTGTTTCTAAGTAACTGGCGATCGCCCTTGCTACTTTCCGCACATTGGGGAATGTAAAGTCATCGGCAATAATCCCTCGCCATCCATCAGTGCCAAATTTTATCTTGCTGGAATTGCTACTGGCCCTCATTTTTGCCACTTTCTCCCGTTCATCATTACTATTAGGAGGCTTCTTACAAGGCTTGTGTAACAGCAAGTATCTCCCAAAGTTCTGTAGGTCATATCCCTACGGGGAAGCGCAGCACCGACCATAGTAAAAGACAAGCCATCTAGCATCGAACTTCTGCTCGTAATGCGGGTCTTACTGCACAACCATTTTTACAGAAAAGTTCCCTTGTGTCTAAAAATACAAGGGCTAGGTAGGCGCAAAGTCTTGTATCTCTCGCCAGTGATCAGACCCTTGGAGAAAGCCTCTACTCAGAGTTCTTAGAAGCCCTCGCTCTGACTTCTCCCCACCGTATTTTCTCTCACTGTTCCTTAGCAATGTCAACCCCCGATCGACCTTTTGCCAGTTATCACCTTTGGTCTTTAGTTGCCCCAGCGACAGGGCAAGAACGCTGGCATTGCCAGATGAGACGGGGGTTTATCAAAGCTCGGCAACACGAACCACAAGTCAAAGCGCTGTTAGCGCAAGCCACTGCACCTCAGCGGATTGGTATATTAGCTCAAAAAGGCGTTTATGAGTTTCATCATCACAGGCATCTGTTGAATCAATCAGATGGTGTAGAAAAAGTTGCCCAGCTACTAAAATTAGGCAACTCAAGTGATCAAGTTCAGCAACGCGTGCTACAAATTTTGAAAAAATATCACGACGCTCCGTTGCTTTTAGATAAACATATTATCCAATTAACTCCGGGCGATGAAGGTTTTCCCAAACCGATTGTGATTGAACAAGAGGATTATTGCTTTCGCTTATATGCGGCTATGGATTGCGTTTTCATTGAGTCTGATAGCACTTTACATATTATAGATTTCAAGACTGGTAAGTCAGCTTTTGACCGACGACAAGCATTAGTTTATTTATTGGCTGCTCGTTATCTTTATCCTGGACGGCACGCTGTTGCATCATTCTATAATTTAGAGATAGGTAAAACGTCTGAACTGATTAGCATTAATAATAGGGAATTAGAATCTTTGGAATTTGACTTAGCTAATATAGCTCACAAGCATCAGCACGATTTGCATAAATATCAAGAAAAAACTAGTAATTTTAGCAAAATCTTTCCCCCAAATCCTGGCTCTCACTGCCGTTTTTGCCCATTTAGCTCTATCTGTGAGTTTGGAGATTTTAAGCCGCCTTATTCACATCCATTGCCAAGTTTAAAAGCTAACAGCTAATTGAGAAATCAGAGGATTGAGGACTCTTTAAGAGAGGAAAAGGTTAAAGGGTAAAGGTATAATTTTTCCCTTTACCCCTTTCCTTTTTCTCTATGCCCAATGCCCCAATTCAAAAAGGCGGTAATTCTTTGAGAATCGTAAACCGAATATGATTAATTGCCAAATCGCCAATAGGGACATCTTCTTTTGTTAGCCGTGTACCTTGACTTGTGACAGTTTCAAAAGAGATACCTTTACCAATTTCAATGTGATACCAGCATAAGCCCATAAAAAAGCGCGTAGGATAAGGGCCAGCGTCCCCAACATCATCAGGATTCGATTCCATTGGCAACCAGCCAAAATTCGGTACGTAGAATTCCAGCCAAACATGATTAAAGTCGGGTTGCAGAGGGACACCTTGGTGTTCGCTATTGGGAGGGCATTTGTATCTACCTACGGTGCGGCAGGGGATGCCATTCAAACGGCATAAAGCAAGTAAAACGCCCACATATTCCCCACAGGAACCAATGCCCCGCTCTAAAACTATATCTGGTGTATCAATGTAGGGTTTAATACCATAGGACAGTTCATCGTAGACGTAGTTGCGGATGCTGTACATTTTCCGCAACACATTAGTTTCAGTACCAATTGCTTCACGGGCGGCACGGCGGACAATGGGAGTATCCATTGCTAAATCGTCATCATCAACTAGGTAGCGAGTTTGCAATTCTGGTGACAGTTCGGGAATATCTTCTACATCTCTGGGCGTGATGCGATACTTAATCCCGCGAACTTCTAAAAGGGCTTTCCAGCCAAATATGTGACGTTCGCCTGGAGTGAGGGCATCAAATTTAAATACTGCTACACGTTGCCCGTCTATAACTTCTTCGGTAAAGGGTAAACCGATGGGTTCAACGTGTTTCACCTTTTGACGCTCAGTTTCGGATGGAAGGGCAATGCGCCATTCGACTTCTGGTAAATAAACCTCGTCTAAGGGAGCAATTTCCTCAGCATAGGACATTTCAATAAGATAACCATTGGAGAGGGCGTAATGTTTATCTGGCTCGTAATGATAATACAGAGGGTGAATAAAAGTCCGATCGCGGTAAGTTAACTCATGATTTGGGTCTGCATTTGGATTATCCCGGATATAAGGCTCCTCAGAGGCATAAGCGATGTAGAGGCTTTCCTGACTTGTATCGCCATTTCTATGTATCGCTATCCCTGTGGGGGATTCAAACGGCGTCAGAACGCTGAATTTGACTTTTCCAGTTGCTCTATCCATCGCGTAAACTGTTTGTTCTGTGCGATCGCAAATCCAAAGCGTTTCCTGGCTGACTGCTAAATTTTCTACTCCAACTCCAGGAGCATAGAACCTGGTAATTTCTTTTCGAGTATCGCGGTCAAAAACCAGAATGTAACCTAATTTTTGCGAGCTGACGTAGACTGTCGATTCCCAAACAGCAACGCCGTCAGCTAGATAAGGCAATGTAGTAAAATGTTCCAGACCTAAAGCAGTGAGTGTGCATAAATAGACACTTTGATCACGAGTTACCCATAGAGTGTCTTCCCACACTGCTAGTCCAGTGACATCACTAAATTCTTTTACTTGATGGGGATTAATAATTTTACTGTTATCAGAAGTAGGATCAATCTCCAGTAGATGCCCCTTAACACTGTCAATAGCAATGAGCCTATCTTTAATGAAAGCAATGCCACACAGGGTAGCAGCAGTCAGCGGTCGAATTATTTTTTGCCCAAACATTTGGCTGGCAGTCAGACTGGGGGGTGCAAAACTCATATTAAGCATGTTTATTTAACGGTTTAGCACGCCTAAAATTAATTGTGGCATATGCTCTGTAACCAAACTTGAAATTTCTATTACTCACAATTATCGGTACAATGTGTTCCGAAAAACTCCTTCGTGAGAAATAACACTATGTCAAAAGCGGACAAATTTGCAAATGTTAAGAATTACATCAATATTTGTTTAGCTTAGTAACGGCTTTAATGTAACTTTAGTTGATGGTTTTCCATGCATCACTAAATTATGATCAAATTTTGTAACCATTTCCTGTGACGTACACGATGTCTGCTAATTCTCTGCCTGAAGGTGCCGCCGTTTGGCATAGTTTAGAAGTTGATAAAGCGCTAGACCTGCTTGATAGTAATGCAGACAGTGGCTTAACACCCCAAGAAATTCAACAGAGGTTGCAAAAATACGGCCCCAATGAACTAGAAGAAAATGCTGGCCGTAGTACTTGGGAAATTTTGCTCGATCAGTTCAAGAACATTATGTTGTTGATGCTGATTGGCGTAGCTCTAATTTCTGGGGTTTTAGACCTCATGGCTTGGCAAGCGGGCGACTTGAAGCCTGGTGAAGTGCCATTTAAAGACACGATCGCGATTATGGCGATTGTAATTCTCAATGGCATACTCGGCTATGTCCAAGAAAGCCGTGCCGAAAAAGCCTTGGCAGCCCTCAAAAAGCTGACTTCTCCCTTAGTGCGAGTCATGCGCGACGGCAGACTAGTGGAAATAGCAGCTAAGGAATTAGTCCCAGGGGATGTAATGCTGCTAGAAGCTGGGATGCAGATAGCCGCAGATGGACGCTTGATCGAACAGTCTAATTTACAAGTGCGAGAGTCGGCACTAACAGGTGAAGCCGAAGCGGTGAGTAAACAGGCAACGCTAAAATTGCCGGAAGAAACAGATTTAGGCGATCGCATTAATTTAGTTTTTCAAGGAACTGAAATAGTCCAAGGACGAGCCAAAGTTCTGGTGACTAACACCGGAATGACAACAGAACTGGGTAAAATTGCTGCCATGTTGCAGGCGGTGGAAAGTGAACCGACCCCCTTGCAACAGCGAATGACTCAATTGGGCAATGTCCTAGTTACAGGTTCTTTGATTCTTGTCGCGATCGTTGTGATTGCTGGTGTCATCCAGGCAAGAGGTTTTAGCAATATCCAAGAACTCTTGGAAATCTCCTTGAGTATGGCCGTTGCTGTAGTGCCAGAAGGTTTGCCTGCCGTGATCACCGTCACCTTGGCACTGGGAACTCAGCGAATGGTGCGCCAGAATGCTTTGATTCGCAAATTGCCAGCAGTGGAAACATTGGGTTCTGTTACTACTATCTGTTCTGATAAAACTGGCACCCTGACTCAAAATAAAATGGTGGTGCAATCGGTTTTCACCAATAACAGGACTTTTCGTGTCACGGGAGAAGGTTATGCTCCCACAGGGGATTTTCAGTTAGATGGTCAAAAAATAGCCGTAGATGAGCACCCAGAAATTTCAGCTTTGCTAGTTGCTTGTGCTGTTTGTAATGATTCAGTGCTGCAACAAAACAATGGGCAATGGACGATTTTGGGAGATCCTACAGAAGGTGCATTAGTAACACTGGCGGGAAAAGCTGGAATCGAAAAAGACCAGTGGAATAGTAAATTACCCCGCGTTGGTGAGTTTCCCTTTTCCTCAGAACGCAAGCGAATGAGTGTGATTTCTCAGGTGGAGGAAGTAGCGTCAGGTGGATCGCCTTTGACAGCAGTTGACCCTGCGATCGCTGGCTTTTTAGAATCTGAAAAGTACTTAATGTTTACCAAAGGTTCTCCAGAGTTAACTTTGGAACGTTCCGCTAAAATTCATCTGGGCAATCACTCAGTCCCCTTAACCGATGAGCAACGCCAACAAATTCTCGTAGAAAATGAGCAAATGGCGAGCAAAGGGTTGCGGGTATTAGGTTTTGCCTACAAGCCTCTTGCAGAAATTCCGCCGGAAGGTTCGGATGAGACATCTGAGCAAGGCTTGGTATGGCTGGGATTGGTAGGAATGTTAGATGCGCCACGCCCAGAGGTCAGAGCAGCAGTACAAGAGTGCCGGGATGCAGGCATTCGTCCAGTCATGATTACTGGCGATCACCAGTTAACAGCAAGAGCGATCGCTACAGATTTAGGAATTGCCGAGGAAGGCTCACGCGTCCTCACAGGTCAAGAATTGCAACGGATGAGTGACCAAGAACTAGAGCAAAACGTTGACCTGGTGAGCATCTATGCAAGAGTTGCCCCAGAACACAAACTGCGAATTGTCCAAGCGCTGCAACGCCGAGGCAGATTTGTCGCCATGACAGGTGATGGCGTCAACGACGCCCCAGCCCTCAAACAAGCTGATATCGGTATTGCAATGGGCATCACCGGCACAGATGTGAGCAAAGAAGCCAGCGACATGGTGTTACTTGATGACAACTTTGCCACCATTGTCACTGCTACCAAGGAAGGTAGAGTTGTTTACACTAATATCCGCCGCTTTATCAAATACATCTTGGGTAGTAACATCGGCGAAGTGCTGACGATCGCCGCTGCGCCCTTAATTGGTTTGGGAGGCGTTCCCCTAACTCCTTTGCAAATTTTGTGGATGAACTTGGTTACAGATGGTTTACCAGCTCTTGCCTTAGCTGTGGAACCCCCAGAACCAGATGTTATGAAACGTCCGCCTTTTAGTCCCCGCGAAAGTATTTTTGCTAGGGGATTGGGTTCTTACATGATTCGCATTGGCATCATTTTTGCTATCATCAGCATTTCCTTGATGTGGTGGGCTTACAACTATACCCATGCAGCTGGGTATCAAGGTAATCCCGACGCTTGGAAGACAATGGTATTTACTACCCTGTGTATTGCCCAAATGGGTCATGCGATCGCTATTCGCTCCAATAACCGACTAACTATCGAGATGAATCCCTTCTCGAATATCTTTGTATTGGCGGCTGTTGTCGTGACAACTATTTTGCAGCTGATGCTAGTTTACGTCCCACCCCTGAGAAATTTCTTTGGCACTCACTGGCTAAGTCCAACGGAATTGGGGGTTTGTATTGGCTTCAGTTCCTTAATGTTTGTTTGGGTTGAATTGGAGAAGCTATTTTTGCGGTTTATGGGCAAGAAGGCTGTGTGATGGGGCATTTATTGGGCATTGGGGAAAGGGAAAGGGGGAAAGGGGTAAGGGGGAGGAAAAACCCTCCACTTACCCTTTAACCTTTTCCTCCTCTTAAGATTCCCTAGTACCCAATTCCCAGTACCCAGTACCCAATCCCCGCTATGTACCTCAAAACCCTTCACCTCCGACAGTTTCGCAATTACCAAGAGCAAAAGGTTGAGTTTAGTGCTGCCAAAACAATTTTGGTAGGTAATAACGCTCAGGGAAAGTCTAACTTGTTAGAAGCAGTGGAGTTGTTGGCAACATTGCGATCGCACCGGATGGCACGCGATCGCGATTTAGTCAAAGAAGGGGAAGTCATATCCCAAATTAATGCCACTCTAGAACGACAAACGGGTGTTAGTGAACTGACTTTAACTCTCCGCCGTAATGGTCGCCGTAGCGTTGCAATCAATGGCGAATCTGTACGTCGGCAAATGGATTTTCTTGGCGTTCTGAATGCAGTACAGTTTTCCAGCCTAGATTTAGATTTGGTACGCGGTGGCCCTGAAGGTCGCCGCAACTGGTTAGATACCCTACTAATCCAACTCGAACCAGTTTATGCTTACATTTTGCAGCAATATAACCAGGTATTGCGGCAGCGCAATGCTTTTTTAAAACGCCATGTAGAGACGTTGCATGCAACCTCTCTACACTCCGAACAATTAGCCGTGTGGGATGCACAGTTAGCTACCACAGGAACACGAGTCATTAGACGACGCGATCGCGCCATCCAGCGACTAGCTCCCATCGCTACTGCTTGGCACGCCAGTATCAGTGGTAGCACAGAAGTTTTGCAAATCAAATATACACCTAGTATTCCTTTAGAGCAAAATAATCCAGAAGAAGTACAACAAGCTTTTTTGGAAAAAATTCAACAACGAGCCGTTGCCGAACTTCATCAAGGTACTACTCTTGTTGGGCCTCATCGCGATGAAGTAGAATTAACTATTAACCAGACACCTGCACGTCAATACGGTTCTCAAGGTCAACAAAGAACGCTAGTTCTAGCCTTAAAATTAGCAGAATTACAACTAATTGAAGAAGTCGTCAAAGAGCCGCCGCTACTATTGCTTGATGATGTTCTCGCCGAACTAGATCCATCTCGCCAAAATCAATTGCTTGATGCTATTCAAGATCGCTTTCAAACCCTGATCACTACCACTCATTTAAGTTCTTTTGATTCTCAGTGGTTAAACTCCTCCCAAATTCTTTTTGTGAAGGCAGGAGAAATATCACCGAAGTAGTCATTAGTCATTGGTTCATCACAAATAACAAATGATAAAAGACAAATGACAAATGACAATTCATATATACCTAAAATAAATGACATAGTAGATGAAAATGAAATTGCATCACTAGGTGCATCATTACGAGCAATTGAGCAAAATTCACTAAAACAAGGATCTAAAACTGCTACAAAAAGAATTTGGTTTCAAGGTGAAGAACCTTATTTTGATGTTTTCTTGGAATTACATAATAATGAAATAATATGGTTTCAATTTACATTACGTGGTAAATCGCTTTCTTGGGATATTAAAAAACCTGGATGGCAAACAGGTAATACTGACGAATTAAATATTAACGATGTTAGTTTTTATGCAGCTACTAAAACAATTGAAAGTGACAATAAAGTTGATGAAGAATTTATCAAGTTAGTAAAATCAATTCTTCGAACTAGGGCGGAGGAAACAATTTTTTCGAAGATGTTGGTGTTATTTCATTAGTGATTCGTCCTTTGTAAGGATTAACTAATAACTATTGACGTTTTTCTAATCTTTTAAAAACGTTGAGAACTAAATAAGTTAGTACAGCACCAATTAATCCTAACTGCCACAAACCACACCCAGCAGCTATTCCCAAAGCAGCCGAAACCCAAATAGCCGCCGCTGACGTCAGTCCTTTAACTTCAAATTGCTGTGATTGTTGGGAAGAATGGCTTACAATTTCCCCAGCACCAAGAAATCCCACGCCAGCGGCAATACCCTGTATTACACGACTGAGAGCATCAGGACTAGATTGCAATCCATCTATCTGTAGAGGTATAACAGTAAAAATCGCTGAACCAAGACTTACTAGAATATGAGTTCTTAATCCAGCTGGTTTGCGCTTAGCTTCGCGCTCTAAGCCGATAATTGCTCCGATAAGCAACGCAATACACAGCCTGAAACTTATATTCAGCCAATCGTGACTTGAAAGGTAGAAAGTGCTTGACAATTTAGCTTGGTCTGGTACGAAGAAGCCTTAATATTTTAAGTTAATTAGTAATTTATTTCAATAAATACTATAAAAATATTCCTTCCATTTATGGAGTTTACTAAAACAATGTATGTATCTTTTGGATTAATCCCATTGGAAAAAACTTTTTAACGCATGAATCAATCTCCTCAATTTGTTTAATTTTTCTGGTTAAAGGTTTATTTTTGCCAATAAATATTTAAATAAGTCAAGACTTTCAACTTTATTAAAAGGTTTTTTAATCATTTTAAATGATTAACATAAAATATTTTATTTCAAACGGTTAACTTTAATCATACACTCAATAATTAAATACGATATTGCTATGTACAACTTGCTCAAACAACTAAACCACTCATAACAGGGAAGGAGGTGAATAAAGAAAAAAATGTTTGATAAAAGAGTTGAATGACAGTGAGACATCATGTAACTAGCAATTAACCACTAATTAGGTTGACACAATTGAACGTAAATACTGGAAACTCGTCCTAGATAAGGAGTCAGTGGATTGATGGCTGACAATTTACCAGGAGGCAATGGCTGTGGCTACAAACTGACAACTAACAAATTGAGTGGACAAACTTTACTGGCTTGACCAAATTAAACTACAAGACCGCACCGAAGTGGGTGACAAAGCATTTTACTTGAGCAGAATTATGCAGCGTGGCTATCCGGTAGTGCGTGGTTTTGTAGTTCCGGCAGAAATTTTGCGACAATTTCTCGAAAATCTCAACAGTTCAGAGTCATTAGTCGCTGACTTACCATATTCTTCGTTGCACTTGGATGTAGCTAATTGGCGTCAACTTCAACAAGTGGCTGGTCGCTTGCGTCAGGAAATTATCACTGCGAAAGTGCCACAGCAGTGGGTAAATACAATTTTCAAAGCGGCTAGAGAATGGCAAACTGGCTGTTTGATTTTTCGACCTACTGTGGCTGTATCAACAACTACCCAGGTTAAGGCAAATGTATCTGGGTTGTTGGAGTCAGTGTTTTGTCATTGTAATCAGGAAGATATTGCCCTTGCATTAAAGCGTACTTGGAGCCAGCTATTTCGTGCTAGAAGTCTCCTATATTGGCAGCGCACAGGAATTAATCTGCAACAAATTAATTTAGCGGTATTGGTGCAACCTGTTGAAAATGCGATCGCCAGTGGCGTATTTAAAGCTAACTCCTCTAGGTATGAAATTAAAGCTACTTGGGGATTAGGAATAGCGATCGCTCACGGTGAAGTCATACCAGATGTCTACTACATTCAAAATGAAACTGGGGTTGTACAAGAGCAACATCTGGGCAATAAAATGCTGGCTTATCGTGTTGATAATGAGACACAACTGGCTTTTACACAGCATGTATCAAAGCCAGTGTTAACGCCAGATCACACTTGTCTAGTTGCCTACCTACTTGAGGAATCCCAACAAAAACAATACGCTTTACAAGAAGAATACTTACAGCAAGTAATAGCTCTGGGGAATCAACTAGTGAGTGAACTAGGTAAAGAGTTTACCATTAAGTGGACTATCGCTCAGGGAACTCTAAATAATAAGCTTTACATCACACAAGCTCCTGCTCCCCAATCTGTAATTCCCAATAAGCACTTCATCAAGGGATTAGGGGCGGCAGGAGGACGTATTGTAGCGACTGCCCATGTGATAATCAATTCACAACAAAAACCAGAACAACTACCCAAGGGAGTAATTTTAATAATATCAACGATTACACCTGATTGGCTACCGTTACTTCAACAAGTTGCTGGTATTATTACGGAACAGGGAGGATTAACCAGTCACGCTGCGATTTTAGCTAGAGAATTGGGTCTTGTAGCAGTAGTGAGCGCCACATCTGCCACAAGTTTAATTAAAACTGGCGAACGACTGCTAGTAGATGGCGACAGGGGAGAAGTTTATCGGATTAGAGGAGAAGGAAATGGGGAGAGAGGAAGAGGGCGAGATAGGGAAAAGGAAAGAGGGAAAGCAGCAGAGAAGGGAAGAGAGGGAGAAAATTCTCTTTTCCCTTATTCCCCCGCCCTTCCATCTCTCCATCCGATTACTCCTTACCCATCCATGAATGCTACACAATTGCTGGTTAATTTGAGCCAGTCTAACTTGATAGAGCAAGTGCAAAACTTGCCTGTGGATGGTGTGGGATTATTGCGTTCAGAATTAATGGTATTAACTATATTAGAGGGACAACATCCTAATAGTTGGCTCTTAAGCGGGCGTCAGACAGAATTGTTAGAACGCTGGTCAGAGCAGATAATGCAGTTTGCTCATGCTTTTGCACCAAGACCTGTTTTTTATCGTTCTTTAGATTGGCGATCGCAGGATTTACCATCATTGAGTGATATAAAATATTTACCACAGTCAATGTTGGGTGAACGTGGCACTTTTAGCTATTTACGAAATCCCGCAGTGTTTGAGTTAGAATTGAAGGCTTTGGCGACTGTACAGCAAGCTGGCTACAGCAATATCCATTTACTATTGCCTTTTGTTCGGACTGTGGAAGAGTTTGTCTTTTGTCGCCGCAAAGTTGAGCAAGCAGGGTTAAATGAAGTGTCCCAGTTTCAACTGTGGATGATGGCAGAAGTGCCAAGCGTACTATTTTTACTTCCAGAATACGTCAAAGCAGGTGTAGCCGGGATTTCTATTGGTACAAATGACCTGACACAATTGTTGTTGGGAGTAGATCGGGAGCATGGACAACTAGCAAAAGTATTTGATGAACGTCAGCCGGCGGTAATGGGTGCGATCGCCCAACTTATCCAAATGGCGCAAAGTGCGGGGATACCTTGTTCAATCTGCGGTCAAGCACCAGCTATCTATCCAGAAATCATTGATAAGCTGGTGCAATGGGGCATTACTTCTATTTCCGTTGAACCGGAAGCAGTAGCGCGAACATATCAAGCGATCGCTCGTGCCGAACAACGCCTGATTTTAGAAGTGGCGCGACGGGAATTGGGAGAGGGCAAGTGGAAGAGTGGAACAGTAGGGGAGTAATTTAGAATTTTGAGTGTATTTTTACTTGATGTATCCAGTTTCGCGTAAAAATTTACGTAAATCTGCGAAGTATTTAGTACGATCTCGTCCTTTATAAGTTTGCTGTACACGTTGCCAACCATCCTGTCCTTGACCCAGCATATATTTATTTGCCAAGTAAGGAGCTAAAAAGCCCTTGCCGTCATCACCTTGCTTGCGCGCTTCTAAAAAAGTTTGCCATAACTCAGAGGCGTCATTGTAGATTAATTTAGGATAGCGACGGGTAACATCAATCATCTTGCCTTGGCGATACTGCCAAATTTGTAAGGGATAGCCAGAAGCGGCATAGCTACTAAAAGCATAGGCAAAGCGATCGTCTCGACTTTCAAACTCTGGTAAACCGTCCTGATCTAAATCTCTGAGTCGATAGCCACCATTACCCCATTCGTGGCGAATCTTTTGATACTGCTTAGCTTGACTGTTGTAGCGGTAAATTAATGAATAAGTACAACAGTGTGCTCCACCTGTATAGAAATCAGCAATTACTTCCGGTTCTTTATTGCCGTCCAAGTCTAACACTGGCAACTTGTTTTTTTGTTCTTCAAACAATCCTCCCACAGGTCTGTCATATTCATTTTCTTGGGGTAACTTTTGCTCAAAAACACTATTACCTGCTCGAATAATTTTTAACCTAACATTTTTATACTGGTATTCTTGTGGCTGATCGTAGGATATTTCTGCCCGCACATTGCCCGATTGTCCAGTCATTGTTTCTGCTATAGCAGGCTGGCTGAATCTAGCCGCCGCACTCAAAAGAGCTAAACCGATTAGAGATTGACTAATAGAAAAACGAATAGTCTTCATTAGTGGTGTTGTATATAGTACAGTTAAATTTATACAACACCGTCAGAATGTTTAATATCGGAAAATCGCCGCAACGGGTGTGCTATATGGTATTTGTTCTGGTGGAACAGCGTAGACCGTACCACCATTTAGTAAGGTATGAGCGGCAGCAAAATCCAATAAATCCTCATCACCGGTTTCTTTATCCTCATGTAGATAAACCGTTTCCGAACTTGGGTCGAATAAACCCCATTGCTGTTGAGCAACTGCAACCAATAATGAATCTACTCGTTGGTAGTAAGCCGCTGGGATAATTTCTTTGAGATTGTTGGTGGCTTTGCCAGTATCACCGCCAAACAGTTGATGGAAACGCTCTAAAACATCTTGTTGTGACTTTTGGAAATCAGCCTCGACAATGGGCCAAGCTTCGTGATGTAACTCTTGAGCACTGAGAATTTCTGGATTACCAGTAATACCTTCTTCCATTAAATGCTGGTAAGTACTTGCCTGTCTGTATAAAGGTAAGAGATACTCAACTCCAGCCAGCACCAAAGGCGCTTTTTGCTCTCGCAGTTTTTCGTGCAATACGTCATCAATGATATGAAAGAATTCTAGGATGTCTTCTTGGTGCTTGTCCCTGTCAGGGCTTCCCTGTCCATGAAACTCACCCGGTTGTGAAGAAGAACTGGAGGTTCCTCCTCTAGATATTCTGCTCCGAAACTGACCTTCTTTGGCAGTCTCGTCTTTTTGGAGAGCTTCATCTAGACTTTTAGGCAGATTTTCTATCTCCACCTCGTTGATGCTATAGCGTGTTGCTTCAAAAAATCTAACATCTTGTTGACTCAAAGCCAACAGGTAAAAACGACCATCGCCATTTAAAATCGGTAGTAACGGTTTGATGTGAAACCGATCTGTCACCACGACCAACTCTTGAAAATTGAGTGGCATAGTATAGTAGCGAAAAATATCTTGAGAAATAAAAATCGCTAGTCCCAAATCTACCGTTTGCTCCCAAAAATCTTGGGTATCAATTTCATGGGCTTTTTGCAACAATGCGATCGCTTGTTTCTGTTCTAAACCTGCATCAATTAAGCGCTCCTCTGCCTCTTTGACCAAATTCTTAAGCCGAATTGGGTCTTGTCGCACTTCCTGCCCGGCTGGGTGCGTTGACATATAAATTGAAACACAATTTCCTTTTGGCTGTTCTAGTAGTGTCTTTATCTCCTCTCTAGAAATTAATTGCATATCATATCTCTCCTATCAAAGTGACTAGCTAAATCAAACAAGACCCACAATATCAACGGTCTGATAGGACAACGTTATTCTCAAATGATGGCGATTTACGTCCAAGTGTTTGATTTATGTTTATTTCACCTCAAGGAGAGTTTAGTTTCATCTTTCTTTTGATAAGAAATTACCTAGTGTATGTACTATTCTTTAGGTGGAGAAATAGAAGACAGGAGTCAAGGGTCAAACCAATTCGCTGCGGGGCTACTCCTCCCATTTCTAAAATACCAATTCAGTATTCAAGATAGGGGCGAGAAAAAGCGATTATTTCATAGAGACGTTGCATTGCAACGTCTCTACAGTCAACGATAATTGGTTATTTTACCGAAAATAAATCGGGTTTTTACGATTACTGAATCGATGCTCTAGTCCCCAGTCTCCCCTACTCCCCCTTCCAAACTAAATGTATATCAACTTGAAGTGTTTTATGTCGGTCAAATGCTACGAATACATAATATAGTTATAGATGATTTAGCTGTGCTATTTTCTATTGCTTATAAGTTTTGAATTATCCAGCATTCGGGGTATTAGAATTTGCTTGTTGTGTCTTGATAGGATAACTACTTTGTGGTTGCCTAACAAAACCCAAAGTTACTCGTTTCATGATCCAGTACAACCCAACAAGTATCACGAAAGTAATAGCGATAATTACCAATGGCTGTTTACCGAGAATTTCCTCTACACCTCTAGTTAAAACAGCATCGGGTTGAGTAATAAAATCCCAACTGTTAAAACGCAAAAATCGCCCCCAATAAACACCAACAGCACATAGAAAATGGGTAATTAATTCAACCCATAAAATCCATTGGCTCTTGCCAATACGGTGTAAATAGTAACCCCAATTAACTAAGGATATAACGTAAGCTTCAAATCCAGACAGAATTACTACCAAATAAACAGGAATAAGTACCAGTGTAATCATCCACACTGATTGAATTGTGCGGATATCATCTATCAAGTGAATTACATCAGTCAACAAATATGGTGCATTCGGCAAGAAAGCATAGAATACTAAGAATCCCAACCACCACAGCCAAGAACGATTGCGCCTGATGCGAAATAGCCACACACTTAAAGCTAAAGGTATAAAAGCCAGAAATAAATTCCAAGTCATCCAACTCATATTAATTCGCAAGACTTGCAAAACTCTGGCTAGCAATTCTTCTTTCATAGTTACTTACTCTGAATATGTGTGATTTATCTAATTTTGCTCTGTAGTATTTGTGTGGTCAGTGATTAACTAATAAATTTTTTGTGGTCTGTGGGAAATTTATTTGCTCAAACTCTAAACAAGATTTTGTGTCAGTTAAATAGCAAATGCACACTGATATATGTCGGAAACATAGAGTTTTTGGGTGTTTTATAGTGGGGGCTGACATTTATCAATCTGCTTAAGTCACTAGTATAGCCAGAAAATCATTAGGGTAAAATCTACCACAAAAAGGAAGTCTGAGCCGCAAAACTGCTACCGATAACTTCGGGTGGAATTTCCTAACTGGATGTTGCCCTTATCCTAGCTATGATATTAGTTTCATTCTGTCCTGCTTAAGTTCCAGAACTATACAAAGCTTTTGCCTTAAGTTTGAAATAATTGTGCAACCCTTTGTCAACTGATGATGCTACATGACTAACGCAATAGCACTCGGCTGCGAGGGCCGATCGCTTGCTTGGGTAAAGAGGATTTTATACAGCTATTTCCAGAATCCTGTGAACAAACACCCGAAGCAAGCGTTGATGGGTTGACAATCACTCGATTAACTCCAGAAGAATTACTGCGACTCAACTCTATATTGGGTGTAGCAGGCGATAGAGAATTAGATTCAGATGTGTACACTGTAGGCGTTGGTGAAATTAATGTCTGGGATACAGTTTCGGCGATCGCACTATCATTACTAACTACAGGTAAAGGTGTGGGTATGCTACCACCGCCAATTACTGGTGTGGGAGTGGGTGTACTACCGCCAACTACTGGTGTGGGAGTTATGAGAGTTGCAGTTGTAGGTACTTTGATTGTCAATCTTGCCAAGGGGGAGTTAGTCATGTTCAAGGAAGTGACGCTTGGCGAACCTGGGATATCGGACTTGAAATCAAACACTGTGGGAGTTGCACCACCATTGTGATCGCTATATCGCACTCCGTATCCACTCACTTCAAAAGTACCCTGATACTGGTTTCCAGTTTTTGGATCAGTAACAGTTCCAGTGTATAAAGCCTTTGTGAGATTAAATTCATCTTGAACTACTCCTTGAAATGTAGTTCCTGCTAATCTTCCCTGATATTTATAAGGCGTTAATTCACCACCTGAGAGAACTGGTGAAGTGACAACACCATTGAAAGAGACAATAGGAATGCCTTTAAAGTCAACATAGTAATGTAGACTACCATCTGAGCGTGTTCTTACAGCTACATAATCTGACTTGTACACAGGAACGTAATTGGGATTATTTCTAGAACCTATATTCCGCGAGTATGTTCCTGTGGTATCAGTATCTACACGTGTAACGCTCTGATTGAAATTGGGATTAATGCTAGGAAGTTGAATAGTTCCTGACAATGTACCAGTACTTTGAATTGTGATTTGAGCAGAAGCGCTTGCTCCACTTAAACCGATGATGACTGCGACTAAACTGCTGCTGCTAACAACTGCACAACCTAGTTTAATTGATGAATTTAATTTCATGGAAAGTTTGCTCTTTTTATCACTTATGAAAAAAACACGCATGGATTTTTAGGCAAGTTTTCCTTGCTTATACTGCGTGACGCTAGTATTCAACACTGAGTACAGCAGTATAAATCAAGCATATTTTATTACTTTTACACCAGTACAAAATTAAAACCGGAAAGTTGCTCTTAGCGCTCCGACTACTAAAGGCTCATTAGCAGCGTTGTGATCAGGATTGAATATGACGAATACGCCTGGAGTCAAGGCAATATTGTCATTCAACTGAGCGCGGTAAAAAAGTTCTACATGAATTGATGTGTCCCTGCGATCGCCTGCTGTCCCACCATCAGAAAAGTTAGGAAAATTAAATCCTTCAGGTAAAGTACTGGAAGTAATTTTGGGAGGTTGTCCTACGAGAACACCCCCTAAATTGCCAGGACGCAGCAAATTGGGAAAAGCAGCGAACACCAGCCAATTTGTGGTTTCCACACTTCCAGAAAGGTTAACTGCTTGGGAAGAAGAAAAACCACCCCAACCACCCAACTGCAAATTAGGGTTGATCCGCCAAGCAACGGTAGCGCCAACAGCTTGAGTATCGAAAGCTGTTGCATCTGCAAAAGGCGAAAGCAACTGATTATCGCCGATACCAGTTCCTAGTAAGCCATCAGGGGAGTGGGAGTAAAGATAATGCACTCCGACATCAATGTCATTGGTGGGTGCTAAGCTTAGCTGAGCGCCAGCAGTCCATCTACCACCAAATAGACCAGCTTGGTTGCTATTACCTGGAAAACTGGGAATTTCTGCACTATAAACGCCCTGTAGACTGATGCGATCGCTAATTTGCCAGTCAAAACCTATACCACCAGTACCGTTACCAATGCCTAAAATCGGGTTACGCTGACCAAATAAAGAAATTGCGCCGTCGCCAGACCCTTCTAAAGGATTAATACCGCGAAAAGTATTAACTGGGTTGACTCCCGCTGTACCTACAACAACCCCGAAGTTATTTGAGAGTGAAAATCTATAAGACAAGTCACTAATAACTAGATTGTTGTCTGTATTTGACTCGAAACCCAACCGCCCCATATTTGTAGATACTAACGATGCAGTAGAACCCAAATTACCCGCAGATAAGCCTGTTAGCAATAAATCTCGCCCTGTAAACGAAGTTGCTAACGTTAGTTGCACACTATTGGTGAAAGTAAAATTAGTTTCTCCTTTGCGTTCAGGTACTCCATCTCTAGGAAATAAATCTACATCAGTGCTATTAGTTCCTTGCACGCTAAAAATGGCTTGACCAAACAGTCTAGTAGTTGTGGAAAACTGATTCGGCTGTAATTCGTCTGTTCGGTCTTGAACAGTCTCTAAACGCTCCTGTAATTGCTGCAACTCTCCTTGAAATTCGGCTTGCAACCTTTGCAGTTGAATTAAATCTTCATTGTTAACAGTATTAATTTTATTGTTAGTAATAAATTCGTTAATCCTCACCAGACAAGCATTTAAACCAACAGCAAATTCATAACGGCTGATGGTACGGTTGCCTAGATAAGTGCCATTAGGGTATCCAGAAATGCAGCCATAGCGCTCTATTAAAGACTGCAAAGCAGCAAAAGCCCAGTTAGAGGGTTGCACATCTTCAAGTTGCGACACCGATGTAATTTCAGACATCTCGTTGTCTGAGTCTGAATTTATAGGTTGTAGAGAAGAGAATTCTTTTGTGTTTTCTTGATTCTGTGCAACTTCTATTACAGGTTGAGAATTTTTGAATTCAGGTAAGTTAGGAGAACTTTGGAATTGAATTTTTTCTCTACTTTTTTTCAGTATATTTTTGTACTTAGTTTTTATAGCTGATGAGGGAGTTGGGATTCCATCTAGTTGTATGAACTCGGGCGGTGTAATTTCAGCAGGCGGAACGACTTGAGGCAAGTGTTCTTGCGCTGACTGCTGCACCAGCTTATCTGACTGAATTACAGGCTGTTCTGGTAAATTAAGCGCAGATATTGACGCTGTTGTTAGCACACCCGTTATCAGTAGACTCATATCACTCCTGGTATTTCATTTGACTTGCACCAATATTTCTTTTGACAAACAAAGTTGGTGCGCGTCAGGAATATTTCTATAAAATTAGTGATAAAAGTTACTAAGTCCTCTGCATGTGCCAAGAAGTAGAGACGTTGCATTGCAACGTCTCTACATGTTTTATCTGTCACATTCTTGTTTTTAATCGGTATAAAGTCGTCTAAAGACGACTATTAATGGGAATTTTAAATTTTCTGGTATCAAAAAGACGTGAGCTTCTAACGAACGGCATTCGTTAGAAGCTCACGTTAATTTAGCTGAAAGCCTTTATGGATAGGGGGAATACATCAACAAAAGTAAGTATTAACCGATTTCCTAGATGGATTATTCTGGCTGACTACAATATTTATTCAGATCTCTCACTAATACATCCGATCGCTTACCAACAGTTGTGGCTGCTGTTGTCAGTGCTGAGTCAATTTCGGCTCTAGACTTTTGGATTTTTTCCCTACCCGATACTGAGTCTTCGGCTGTTTTAGCTGCGCCCAGAGCCTTAGCCGCCTTGGCGATCGCTTGATAGAGAGTTTCAAAAGCTTTCACAAAACCGTTTTGAAATTCTTTCAACTTGGGATCTTTTAAGTTCAGTTCCTTAATCGATTTAGTAATGTACTCTAAATCCTTAGCCAGTTGAACGCTGGTTACGACCTGCTTTCCTTTATTTGCATCCATCAGAGAAGTTCCTGCATTGACGAGCTTAATTAGTCGCTGACATTGGGAGGCCTTATTATCGTTGCAACTAGTAACCAACAATGCAATGCTCAGACTAACAGGAGCAATAACAGTACATTTACGCGATACAGATGTTAACACTTTAATAGCAGTTATACCTAATTAATAGTATTCAATCTTACGAGCAAAAGTAGTATTTGGGGTAGAGGGCAGGGGGGCAGGGGGGAGAAGAAGGAGCAGAGGGGCAGAAGAAATATATTTTACTGGACTTACGCAAAAACCTTCTCAAACTCTTATTACTTTTCTGCGTTCGCGTAGCGTGTCGTAGACAGACGCTCCGCGAACGTGTCCTTTGCGTCCTTTGTGGTTCGTTATTCCATTAATTTGCGTAAGTCCTAATTTTAGAATGCAACAATGAGTCTTTGATATTCGCGAACGAGTCTTTGATACTCGCCTCCCCTGCTCCCCCTGCCCCTCCCCTGCCCCTCTACCCTCTATCTCCTACCTCTTCACTCTGGCAAAATCACCAGTCTATCGGCAAACCCAACTGGTCTAAAGTATCCCCATCTTGCAAAAGTGACTGAATGTTGCCGTCTATTTGAATGCGACCAGCAGATAGTACCAAAGCACGTTGAGTGACTCTGCCTAACCAATTTAGATCATGGGAGGCAATTAACATTACCTGCACAGGCAACTTTAACAATACCTGCGCCAGGTGACGCCGCCATGATGGGTCAAGACCGTTAGTCGGCTCATCCAAAATTAGAATTGTCGGTTCTAGGGATAAAATCGCAGCTAGGGCAGCAAGGCGTCTTTGTCCACCAGAAAGTTCGTGGGCGGAACGGTTGGCGTAAGCTTCTAAGCCAAAATCAGCTAATAATTGTCGGGCCCGATCAATTGCGATTGCTGGTGGTACGCCATAGTTGCGTGGCCCAAAGGTTACATCTTCTAAAATGGTGGGCATGAATAGTTGGTCGTTGGCATCTTGGAAACTAAAGCCAATTTGACGACGTACTTGGGGCAGAGTTGTAGGTTCTACTGGGATGCCATTAATCCAAATTTTGCCAGTTCGTGGTTGTTTTAAGCCAATCAGGTTCTCCAGCAAGGTGCTTTTTCCAGAACCAGTTGCTCCCATTAATGCTACGCGATCGCCTCTGTTCAACGTAAATGAAATTTCTTGTAATACTGGTTCTTGCTGGGAATAGGCATATCCCAAGTTCTGAACTTCGACCACAGCAGTGTGGGAGTTACCGATTGGAGTTTGGGGATTAGATGTCAAAGATTTCAAGATTCACAACTCAAAATGCACAACTGAGCTAAATTCTGTAAGAAGTTAAGGTCAAACAAGCAGCGATCGCCCAGGCTACTAATATGGCAAGACGCTCTTTTGTTCTGAGGGTGGAATCTATGGGCAGTTGTCCATTGTAACCACGAGTTATCATTGCCGCGTAGACTCGCTCTGCCCGATCTAAAGTACGGAGATACAAGGCTCCAATCATGGCAGCACTAGCGTAACGCAGCCATCCGGTAGTTCCATTCAAACCGCGTAATTGAGCGCTGCGCTGCATTCGCGTTACTTCTGAGAGCAAAATTTCCATATACTGCCCAGTTAAGAGCAAGTTTTCCTTTAAAGGTGCTGGTACTGGTAAGCTCTTGAGGGCAATGCCGAAACTGTGTGGTGGTAAGGTTAACAAAAAACTATTCATAGTGATTAGACAAACAAGGGAACGTACCAGCAAAAAACTGGCTCGTTCCCATCCCAAGGGTAACGCCAGTAATGACAGGAAAATCAATTCTGTACCGAGTAATCCCCCCATACGGCGAATTGGTACGCGCAATAGTGCAACCCATAAAAGAGCGATCGCGCCATAGACACACAAGCTAGACCAAGCATGATACTTTAACAAAGCTGCCCCCACCACAATCACCAGGGACAGTTGCAACCGTAAGGGCAAAGAAAGTTTAAGCATTATTCGGTTTCACAACCTTGGCAATTCCAAAAGCAACGGCAAAGCAAACCGCAGCTCCCAAAAGTCCAGCAATACTAGTGCCAATAGGGCCCAAACCCTCAATACTGTAGTCAGCTAACGGTGTCGGTACAATTACCCGCACTTGCTCAGCTAAGTCGATGAAGCCTAAATTCTCAGCAACTCTTTCTAAGCCATCAGGCCATGCTGAGGCAAACAGTGACAGCACACCTGCAATCAGAAAAATGCTGACAATGGGCACTGACCAGCCGCGAAACTCGTACTGTTCCCCTGGTAACAAATCTGGTCGCGCTGTAGACAGGTAAGTCAGCACACCCCCAGTAATCAAACCTTCGCCAATGCCAATGAGAATATGCACACCAGTCATGGCTGGTAAAACTATGGTTGTGGGCGCAGTTCCAGATAGAACTAACTCAATGGCACAAGCTAAAGCTGCTACCACTACACTCACGCCAGCTGCTATGCCAGCAGCCAAGGGTAAACGCCCTTTAGAACCCCCAAACAGCCGTTGTAAGGTTTGAGTTAACCCCCAGCCAACCCAAACACCAATTACTGCCATGTTTAAAATATTCGCTCCTAAAGCTGTAATTCCACCGTCAGCAAATAGCACAGCTTGAATAATTAAAACCGTGGCAATGCACAACGTTCCCGCCCAAGGACTGCCCAAGATGATCGCTGCTAAGGTTCCCCCCAATAAGTGACCGCTAGTACCTCCTGCTACAGGAAAATTGATCATCTGAGCGGCAAAAATAAAAGCGGTGGTCAGACCTAGTATGGGAGCACGACGGACACCAAAGGCCTGTTGCGATCGCCCAAAGGAGATAAAAAGCGCTGCCGCACTCAATAAACCAGTAGCCGCTGCCACTGGTGGAGATACAAACCCATCAGGTATATGCATAATTCGTCACTTATTTAATATGTTTATTTAGGCAAAATAATACCAATTCTCTGTAAACTTGCACTTCATGATTACTCTTCCATCTTGACGTACTTGGCGTACTTGGCGGTTCGTTAAATAAATATTAAGTACATCCTCATAGCAAATTGGTCTAAGTAATATAACTACGGTATCAAATTAATAACAAACAAGATTTCCCCTCCTTTTGCAATGCCCTACTGGGGGATTTCTATAGTGTTACTTAAGATAGATAGACAATAAAATCTGCGTCAAATAAGATACTTGTCTTTTTTAAAATAAATTTTTATTCATCATATTTTTTGATTGAGCATTCAGCGCTAGAAAATTCAAAAAATAGAAAAAATTGAGATTTCAGTAATTACTTTAAAAGTTGCCTACACTTAATTAAATTTAGTATTTCAGACTTTCGACTCAAAAGTAACGGAACAGACTTAATATTCTCTGCCGCAACCGTTCTAAAACTGGCCCTTCCTCAGCTACTCCTTCAGCAAATAACATCTCATATATCAACGGTACTCCTAGCTGTAAATCTTCAAGAACACCACGTTGAGTAAAAACATCCTGCGGTTTCCCCTCAATTACAAGTTGTCCCCGATCCATAACAAAAATCCAGTCTGCCCAGCGATAAACTAAATCAAGGTCATGGGTTGCCATTAATATTGTTGTGCCAGCTGCATGAATCTTTTTCAAGGTTGCCATTAAGTTACGAGTATGTAACCTATCTAAATATGCCGTTGGTTCATCTAGCAATAGCAATTGTGGTCTTAGCACCATCACATCAGCTATAGAGACTCGCTTTTTTTGCCCTAAACTGAGATGATGTACGGGTCTTTGTGCTAGTTCAATCAGTCCAAATTCAACTAAGGCCTGCTCAACTCGCTGTTTAATTTCTCCTGTAGGCAATCCTAAATTGCACAACCCATAAGAAATATCTTCTTCAACAGTGGAGGCTACTAATTGTTGCTCTGGATCTTGAAAAACTAGCCCGACTTGTTGGCGTAATTTCATCAAAGATTGACGGTCATATTGCAGAGGCTTATCTTGCCATCTCACACTACCTTTATGTGGTTTATATAAACCATTAGCTAATAAAAATAGTGTGGTTTTACCGCAACCATTTTGACCGATTAATGCACATCTTTTATGAGCAGGAATTCTCAGATTTAAACCATTCAACGCTGATTGCTTTGCGCCGGGATAAGTGTAATATACCTGCTCAAATTCGAGTAAAGATTGCTGCATTATACCAATCCACTGCTATTAATATTGCACAGCCGATAATTGCTTCTATTGCATACCGCTTGGATAGATGATATCGATGAGGATGCCAAACCTGAAATTCTCCATTGAAGCCTCTTGATGCCAAACTCAAGGAGATTTGACGGTAGTTCTCTAGAGTGCGCTTGAGTAATTGGCTAATCAACAAAGCTAAACTTTTCATCGCAATATTAAAAGTGCGGTAGCCACCACGAGCTTGTTGAGCAATCCATAACTCGGCGGCTGTATTTAAGAGAACGAAAATAAAACGGTACATCAGTAATAACAGGTCTGTTAAAAGTACAGGTAAACCGATGCAACGTAAAATTTGTAAAAGTTCAGTAAAAGGGATAGTTAATATGATGAAATATAAGCAAGCAAGAGATGCGATCGCTCGTGTCAAAATTGCCAATCCCTGCCCAATGCCGTGAACGCTGATGTATACATAATAAGAACCTACGCTCAGCCCAATTATTGAGTCATGTTGTACTGAATGCAGGTGAGCAATATCTATGCCATTGATAATTAAAGCTGGTAAACTTGTTAACCAGAAAAGAGTAGCAATGTAGACTAATTTTAAATAGGTTTTTGCAGGAATTCCTGCATAGATGATTGTCCAAGCACTAATCCAGATTGCAATCAAAACTTGAGCTAGAGGATGAGTAAAGGCAGTGATGATTAGCAGAGCGATCGCAAATAGCAATTTCTGCTCAGGCGCTAACCACCGCAACCGATTAGTGTAAGCTAGGGTATCTATTTGCAGAGTCATTCCTTATTCCTTTGCTGCTGGGAACGTCCCTTGTACAATCCAATCACATAACCAATAGCTCCAGCCCCTAAAGCAGCTTGAGAGGTAAATAATAAGCTTTCCACTTCACCACTGGGTGGTTCAAACAGTGGCTTAAACCAGGGTTGATATCCGGGTTGCACTTCACTAATTGCTTTTTCGGCTTCGCCATCCGAACCAGTAAATTCCGCCCCACGCACAAATATTAAGGGCACGACTGCTAAAGCTATCACTGCCAATACCAATAGCCAGTTACTCAATCCCTTTTTAGACTGATTCATTGTGTTGAGGTTCCCGTTTAATTAATTTCAATAGTTCTAGTTCTTGAGGTGTGTACGATTGTAACCAGTTCCACACCAGCACAGTCAACAATCCTTCACTAATAGCTAGAGGGACTTGGGTAATTGCAAAAATCCCAGCAAATTTGATAAATGAAGCAATAAACCCACCTACAGGCGAGGGGAAAGCCAGAGCGAGTTGCACTGAAGTAATGAGGTAAGTAAGTAAATCTGCTAAAGCGGCTGCTAAAAATATGGCGATTTTTTGCTTACCAGTTAGTCTCATCATCAGATGATATATCCAGTAAGCGGCAAATGGGCCAGCGATCGCCATCGAAAAAGCATTTGCTCCTAATGTCGTTAAACCACCATGCGCTAAAAGCAACGCTTGAAACAGTAAAACTAGAGTACCTAGCACTGACATCGCTAAAGGCCCAAATAGCACTGCGCCTAATCCTGTGCCTGTAGGATGAGAGCAACTACCTGTGACTGAAGGCAATTTTAATGCTGACAACACAAAAGTAAAAGCTCCCGCCAAAGCCAAGAGTAATTTTAGTTCTGGGTTCGCTTGGGTAATACGAGTTAGCGATCGCAATCCTAAAGCAAAAAATGGTAACGCCACTACCCACCAAAAAAGCGCCCAACTTCCTGGTAAATAGCCTTCCATAATGTGCATTGCATAGGCTGGCGCAGATGCTCCAACGATCAGATAAAAGCTCAGAACCCCTATTAGAATTAGCGATATACGTTTTGATGTGAAAATAATTCTTAACACGCTTTATACCTTTGCAGATACATTTCAACGACTTAGTTTAAATCGGCGGACGCCCTGATAAACAATTCAAAATTAAAAATTAAGAGGATAACTGAATTTACTTTCTTAAGTAACAGATTTATTTAATAATTATTGACAATAGTTTTAGTTCCTTATAATATACACAGAAGTAATTGCAAAACTTTTGCAACTTTTTGCGCTCAGCGTAATTGAATATTATGCCCAATAACTTCGCTCTAGGTAAAGAAAAACTTTGGAGCCGTCGTCAACTAATGAAGCTGGGCTTAGCGGGCACTGGTATGATTGGTGCAGCAGCACTGTGGCAAGTGCTAAATAATTCACAAAGTAAGTCAATAGTCAAAGTGCCACCAATGGACATAAGCACATCAGAAGGCGTTGCTAGCCCCATGATGATGCTTAGAAATTTTGATTATGGGACACTCAAACAAGAAAATGGGCGCACCATCCGAGAATTTGAATTAACTGCTAGTACTTCGATAATTAAACTCAATAGTGCTGTATCTTACAACATTTGGGATTTAAACGGTCGCATACCAGGGCCAACGCTACGGGCAAAGCAGGGCGATCGCGTACGGATATTGTTTCTCAATCGGGCGGGACATTCTCATTCTTTACATTTTCACGGCGTTCATCCGGCGGAAATGGACGGTGTTCGCCCAGTCAGCAACAACAACGCCACAATTTATGAATTTGATGCTGAACCTTACGGCGTCCACTTGTACCACTGCCATATTGAACCAGTTACTCGTCATATTGCCAAGGGGCTGTACGGCATGTTTATTATTGATCCACCGACTCCCCGTCCCCCAGCTGATGAGATAGTACTAGTTATGGCTGGTTATGACGTGAATGACGATAGCCATAATGATTATTACGCCTTCAACGGTCTGCCGCATTACTACATGGATCATCCCGTTCGGATTTATCAAGATCAGTTGATTCGGCTGTATGTTCTCAACATCATTGAATACGATCCAGCAGTGACGTTTCATCTCCACGCTAACTTTTTTGATGTTTATCGCTATGGCATGAGCATGACTGCTAGCGAGAAAACGGATGTAATTACGATGGGTATAGCTGAGAGGCACATCTTAGAATTTGCTTTCCGCTATCCGGGTAAGTATATGTTTCATCCCCACCAAGATGCGATCGCTGAAAATGGTTGCATGGGCCAATTTGAAGTAGTAGCCAACAACGACTCTAAAAATCCTTAGCATCCACCCCACTCAGACTTTGCAGTCGTTATCTTGCTCGGATACTGTATCTGAGTGCATTTCATTTGCGATTCCAAAATATTAATCTTTTGTAAAAGCGACACTCCCCACACTATAGAAATCACAAGCTTGATAGTCATGCCTAAAAGCAGGAGTACCACTATTCTTGTATATTTTTTCTGTTGAGCCAGCCTTTTTTGCTGTTCTGCAAGTCGTGCTTCAACTTCTTTAGCACGTTCGGACTCCAATGCTTGCAATACTTCTCGCCGATCTAATTCTTCACTAGCAGCTAAAAATCGATAATCTAAATTGCTCAAGCTTTTGCCATTTGCCCAAGTTTGGGCATCAATCAAGGCTTGTCTACGCAATAGACGAGATTCATCTTTCTCCTTTGAAGCTACCCATGTATTGAAAGCTTGGTAATAGGGGCGCAAGTAAGCTAATTGTTTTGCAACCCATTCTTGATTAAAAACTTCTTGATAAATTCGGTTTTTGACTTTTAAACAACCTTGCTTTTTGATCACCAAACCAGAGAGCAAAAGTTCTACCTGTTCTCGACTATCGTCTACTAGTACTTCAAATCCTTGGAGAATTTGCTGATAAATTCCCAGTGATCTGGCGGTAGATTGTTCATTTCTGAGAATGCGATCGCGAATTGTCCGCAAATGCTCTGGTTCATCTTGTGATTCCCAGTTATCTATCATGTGCGATCGCACCACATTTTCTATCCAAAATGCTTCCGTGCCAGGGGGAATTTTTAGCTTTCTACTCGCATCAGCTTCAGATAAACTGACAAGCAACCGACACAGCTTTTGAGTAAGAAATGGTTGTCCTTCTGTCCAAGCCAATATTTCTTTCAAAACTTTTTGGGGATCAACGGCAATCACCCCTAATCCCTTGGCTAGTGGTTGAGCTTCTTCAAACGTGAAACCATCTACTTCTATAGCTTTACCAATATTAAACGGGGTAGTATGATTTTGATATAAAATTAAGTCTGATGGTGTAGCAACACCTAAAATTATAAATGTAATTCGACAATATTCTGGGGCGATCGCTCTTTGGTTATAACAGAACCTAATCAAGCTAAAGAAGTCATCGATAGAAAAATCAAGGCTAAGAATACTATCGATTTCATCAATAAAAATGAATAGTCTTTCGTTGGGAAACTGAGCTAAAAGTATTTCTGAAATAAATCGACTAACTTTCTGAACTAAAGAAACATCATTTTGTTCCTGCCACCAAGATTTTAAATTAACTTTTCCTAGCAGTTTAAAACTCAACCATAAATCGCCTAAAACTCCCTTATACCATTGCTCTGGAGTTATATTTTCACAACCAATATTGGTCATATCAACTATGGCACATTTAAAGCCTTCTTGTTGCAAGCGATGCTTTGTTTTTACCATCAAAGAGGATTTGCCCATCTGCCTACAGCTGAGGATATAGCAAAATTCGCCTTGCTTTAAAGCTTCGTAGAGTTCTACATCTGCACGTCGCTCAACATAGCTAGGAGCATCACTAGTGAGCGTGCCACCAACTTGATATCGATAATTCTTCATTTTGCTTTAAATTGATAATTTGTGCTTTGTATAAATACAAATTTGATTGAGACAGGTTACGAAAACACTAGAAACAATCATTATGTATAGCGTTTTCTAGTCGGCTGAAGTACAAATTTATCGGTGTTTATCGGTGTTTATTTGTGGTTAATTACTTCTTCTGTTTCTCTCACTCAACCGAGAATCGCTATAAATATTTAATCCTGTTTGCTAATAACTGATTTTAATTAAATAAATTGCAACCTCTAACCTCCAATTTAAATAGTATTTGGTCAACAGAATTAATCAAGATTAAACTTCTTGCAAAAATGCGAATAATTCAAAAACAAAGCACACATAAACACAGCGAAAAGTATGAGCGCTAACTTTGAGTAATCAAATCTTCAGAAAAATACAGATAATTCGTCTGTAGTTTTATTTGGATAACATCGACTTTTGCAAGAGGTTTATTTTTTGGCAAGTTTTATAATCCTATCTGCTGGCTAAAATAAAGGCGATATAACTCACAACTGGCGCGTGCTCGATTGCCATTGAGTTGAACCAAACCCATGCTTTCTAGCTTATAAGCAGCGATCGCATTTAGCTCTATAATTTCATCAGTTGCAATTACCTGTTGCATAGTAGACATTAATTTTGGTTCTTCTTGGAGTAAGTTCAACAGTTCTAAGAGATGCTGATTGTAAATTCCGGTTGGTGTGGATACAGTTTCTAATAATACCTCTAGCGTCATTTCTCCCTGAGACAGATAATAAAATGCAAGGTTCACTAGATAAGGATGTCCTCCAATCATTGCTTGCAGAGGTACAAGGCGTTTTGCTCCTTCTTTGTTTTTTGCCCAATCTAGTCCATAACCCTGTGCTAAATTTTGTATTTGCTCAAGGGTAAAAGGCGGTAATGTGACGGGTATTCCTACATTAAAAGGTGATTGATTGAGTTTGAGCGGAACATAAATTTCTGTTGTGTGAACCACGACTAACCGCAGTTTTTGCCAAGTCTCATCCTGCTTTGCTTGTTCGTGCCAAAATCGCAGCATAGGCAAGAAGTCTTGAGCAATATTGGGATGTTCAAAAATACGATGAACTTCATTCAAAGCCAAAACTACAGCACTATTATCAATGGATTGCAGCAGATAGGCCTCGAAATAGATTTTGCAGCTTACCTTACTGCCTATTTCTGTATCCCAAAAATCATCCAGACAGGGAAGGAGGTTCAACTGTCTACTAACATTGGTGCAGAACCAACGCAAAAATTTATCAAGCGAAGCGAAAACGTCTTCGTCAGCTTCCTGAAAGTCAAAATAAACAATTTGATAATTCTGCTCTCTAGCATGAGTAATCATCCGATTAAGCAGCGAACTTTTCCCCATCTTCCTGGGTGCTTTGATTCGGATCAAGCAACCAGGGTGTAGAATCTCGTTACAAACAAGTTCTTCCAGTGGAGGGCGATTCATATACAGAGGAGAACCCAGCGGTACAGGGCCGCTAGGAAACTCCATCTTGTCCATTGAAAATAAGCTTGGAAAAACCTTTTGTAATCTAGATTCTCCCTCGAACTTTTTTTGGAGCCTATTCTCCTGCTGACTTATCTTGTCTTGCTGGTATTTACTCAAGACTATATGCAAATTTTTTTTCGTTACTCTTTCGCCAATTGCTTCAGAAAAGTCTTGCCACAACTGAGAGCTAACTTCTTTTATGTAGTCGTTGCCGTAGCCTGATGCTCTTGCCATTTCTGCGTAAGTTTTGCCCAACCATGATTGATAGAGCACAAACTGCTGAATACTAGCAAGAGGCTTGTATTGCAAAATTCTTTCTATAGCTTGTAAAAACTCTTCCACGGTTATTTAGGGTTAAATAGCTAGTAGATTTACTTACGCTCTCTAGCCTAATAATAATATACAACCGAAAAAATACTGGAAAGTAGAAAAAGTCAACATTATATCGATACAATTTTTAACGCGATCACAGTACTACAGTAGTTAAATCTTTTCAAAACTTACGCAAAGGCTTTGGTGTCATGTTGAGCGAAACGTAGTCAATTGAAAAATCATTAAATCATAACAAATTTTGATCAGTTAGTTGATAAAAAGTCTCATTATATGCAACAGTAAAATCTATGACACAGGGTCAAACCTAACTGCTGATAGTAGTTTTAAATGTTTCAATTACTACTTTTTAATTAAGTATCTCGGAGTAAAGATGATAAAATTTCGCTATATCTGTTTAACTGTTGCAACTGCGGCAATAGTAAGCCTAAGTGGTTGTAACAGTACACCTACAGCAGAAAATCCATCTGCACCAGCCGCTAACGCCAACCCCCAGGCTACGGAGGCAGTGAGTCAGAATCACAGCGGTCATGGTGGCAAAGCGATTAACATTAATACTGCTATCTTGTCACAATTAGATAAGTTTGAAGCCAAACTAGGTATCCCAGCTTTATCAAACAAGATTCAGGCGAATCGTCCCTATGCTAGTCCAGAAGCTTTAGTTACGAAAAAAGTCATTACTCAAGAGCAGTTCGACCAAATAAAAGACCAGGTTACTATTCAGGAAGTAGTACTGACAGGTGAAGCAAAAGATGTTGACTACATGACTAAATTGGGATTAATGAAAGGGCATCTTTTTGTAGCACAAGAACTGCTAGATCAGAATCAGCCAAAACAAGCAGAACCCCATATTGGGCATCCAGTTGAAGAAATTTATGTTGATGTAGAAGATCAACTAAATGATCGCAAAGTCAAAGAATTTAAAACAACTTTGGTGAGTTTGCAAGATTTAGTAAAATCCAAGCCCAAGGATGCCAAAGTAAAAGCTGATTTTACCTCTTCGATGCAAGCAGTAGATTCTGCGATCGCAGCTTTACCAGCAGAGCAACGCTCGAAACCGGGATTTGTACTACAGACGATTAATGGGTTGTTAGATGCAGCCAACTCAGAATATGGCGCAGCGATCGCAGATGGTAAAGTGGCCGCACCCATTGAATATCAAGACTCGCGTGGCTTTGTCCTCTATGCTGATGAATTATACAAAGGGGTTTCTAGCCAAGTAGCTCAACAAAATCCCGAAGCACACAAAGCGATCGAGACTAGTATGGCTGAACTAATAAAAGTTTGGCCTTCTGCCATCCCACCGTCTAAAGCAGTCAAGACTCCTAATGATGTTACCAAGCTAGTGACAACCATTGAGCAAAACTCTCAAAAAGTGATCGACTCCACTACCCAAGCCCAACAATAGCAGCCCAACTTAATGGGAAGCTCAGAATAAGAAGTTTAAAATGAGTGATAAGTGAGGAAATAGTTAAGAGTTAAAAGTGAGAATAGTGCCTAGATTCTTAACACCTAGGCGGAGTATAACACCTAACTCTTAACTTAATTGCTCATGACGCTCCATTCGTAAATTGAATTAACAACTAATGCAAGAGCTTGACCAGAAAAAAACCATTGACCTGCTGAACGCGATTATGGAATTTGAACTAGCGGGAGTAGTGCGCTATACACATTATTCTCTGATGGTGACTGGTCCCAACCGCATTCCAATTGTAGGTTTTTTTAAAGCACAGGCGAGTGAATCTTTACTTCATGCCCAACAAGTAGGAGAAATTCTTACAGGTTTAGATGGGCATCCCTCACTGAAAATCGCCCAAATGGAAGAGACTTATAAGCACACAGTCAAAGATATCTTGGCAGAAAGCTTATCTCATGAAAAGAAGGCATTGGATCTGTATAAAAACCTGCTTGAAACTGTCACTAATGCCAGCATTTATCTGGAAGAATTCGCGCGGGGCATGATTGGACAAGAAGAGATGCATAATCTCGAATTGAAAAAGATGTTACGCGATTTTAGCTAATAGTCATTAGTCATTGGTCATTAGTCATTAGTAACTAGCAAATGACTAATGACTAAGGACAAAGCGCAAAGTCTGAGCTAAGGCTTCCTTAGATTCAGACGCCAGTGGCGCTCCTGCGTCGCTACCGCTACGCTAATGCACAAGTCTCTTAACCCGGCCAAGCAACTGGCTCAACTTTGGTAAGAGAGGACAAAGGACAAATAACAAAAGATGAATTTTAGTACAGCCTTACCTACTTTTGTGATTACACTCCGGGAAGGAGTAGAAGCTGCCCTTGTTGTTGGCATTGTGTTAGCTTTGCTGAAAAAAGCTAAACAATCTCGACTCAATTCTTGGGTATATGCTGGTGTCGGCGTTGGCATTATTGTTAGTGCATTTATCGGTGTGCTATTTGGTTGGGTAACTCAAGCACTAGGCAAAGCTTATCCGCAATATGCGGGAGTGATTGAGCCAGCACTGGAAGGTGTATTCAGTGTATTGGCAATTATTATGCTCAGTTGGATGCTAATCTGGATGACCAAACAAGCCAGATTCATGAAAGCTACAGTTGAAGGAGCTGTTAGCAGCGCCTTGACACAAAACGCCAACGCTGGATGGGGTATTTTTAGTTTAATTTTTGTTGCCGTTCTACGTGAGGGTTTTGAAACTGTTCTGTTTATTGCTGGTAGTTTTCAGCAGGGATTAATGCCCACTATTGGTGCTCTTGGCGGTCTTATAGTAGCAGTAGCAATAGGTGTGCTTTTATTTAAATGGGGTATTAAAATTAATATTCGCCTATTTTTCCAAGCAATGGGCGTTTTATTAGTGTTGATTGTCGCTGGTTTAGTAGTTACAGCACTGCAACGGTTCGATGAAGCTGTTGCTAGTGTTGCTCTCAGCAGTCGCGCTTCAGAAAACCTTTGTTTCTATTACGAACGCTTTACTAAAATTCACTCTTGCATTTTGGGGCCAATGGTTTGGAATACTGCCAAAATATTACCTGACGAACAGTTTCCTGGCATTATTTTCAAAGCTTTGTTTGGCTATAGGGAAAATCTATATATCGTCCAAGCAGTGGGATATGTAGTGTTTTTATTCACCGTCGGAGGGCTTTATTTCCGCAGTCTTACTCCTCCTTCTGCTAAAGGCAGAAAAAATACTTCTATTGCTAGAAAACCGATTGGTTCTGCAAAGGATTAAATGACTTCTAATTAAGATTAAGTAGGTAGGTATAATTCAACATCAAATAAAATCCTAGTTCGTAAATGAGATTCATCGCTCAAAACAAGGATTATCAGGACTAAAGTCCTTACCCTTTGGGTTCGTTAGTCGCTCATGGGGAGCCACCCCCTTCGCGTAGCGTCTCGTAGAGAAGACCGCGCTAACTCACTACAAACTTTAGTTTATTTACGCCTAGCTACTTATTATTAAACATCAAATAAAATCCTAGTTTGTAGTGAGTGATTCATCGCTCAAAAATTAGTGGCTGATGACAAAGCTTGTTTAAGCTGCTGACAAGCTTTGTCAATTGCATCTATACTACCAGGATTTACCAAACCAAAATAATCAAAAACATAGACTCGGTTATTTTTAGTCGCTTGGAGTTGCTGCCAAAAAGTTTCTTTCTTCAAGGAATCTAAAAGTCCTGCTTCTGAGTTTCCTTGTGGGGAATTAACCAAAATTATCACCTCTGGATTTGCTTCTAGAACTTTCTCAGCCGAAAGCGTCACATAGCCACTAATAGGGCTTTTTCCTTGTAATTCTGCTGCCAGATTTTTTACCTGGAATTTTGCAAGTAAATCCCCTGCCCAGCTGTTTTTATTTGGCGCTAGAATTGGTTGACGACTAACCAGGACTAAAGCAGAAATCTGAGTTGGTTTGTCTGGTAAAAAATTTTTATAACGGTTTAATAAAGGCTGAGGATTAGCATCAATTGACTTAGCCAGTGTTTTAGTAAGTTCTTCTAGAGACTCCCAGTTATTCACCTTGGTGAGAAAGGTCGGAATTCCTAACTGCTGAAGTTTTTGAATTGGTACGTTAGAAAAACCTTCAGCACCAATAACTAAATCTGGTTTCAATGCCACAATTTTTTCTAAATTTGGAGGACTTTGACCTTCGCTAACGCGAGGAATATCTGTAAATTGTGGGTTATTTTTAAATAATCTACTGCCAGTAATTCCTACAATTTTGGTTTTATCAAGTTGAAAAATAATATCAGCCGATAGTGAGGAAAGAGCAACAACTCTTTTTGCCGAGCCTTTTGGTAATTGCTGAGAGTTCGTGTTAGTCGTTTCAGTAATATTTGCCACTTTTGCTTGTGGCTGTTGAGTGGTTGCAGTAGTGCAAGCAATTAAAACTACACTCAACAAAATTGCTAAAGCTGATAGAATCCAACGGCGATACATAATTTAATTAAATCTTAAGGTAATGCCTCAAATGCTTCAATTCAGCCTGTGGCTATTGTCAAATGCCAAGTCTTCTGGTGTATTACAGTTAAATAACATTTCTGGTTCTGGTAAGGGTAAAACTTCTACAGGATGTTGCTCAAGCCACTGCTGAAACGATCGCCCCCCTTGGTTGATAAACTCTAAGAGTTGTGGCAAACAGCGACGGCGATAAAAACCACACAGAGGTTCCCAGCCTTTAGGATGATGAGCCAAAGCTGCGATCGCTTCATTCCCTACCTTATCAAGTCTAGTTGCCCAATCTTGCAAAACCTCAACCTGCAATCTCGGCAAATCGCAAGCTAACAGTAGCACCCAATCTGTTTTTACTTGCGCTAGTCCTTGAGCAAACCCAACTAGTGGCCCGTGGGTTTGGGGAGAGGGGGAGATGTTCTGCATTCCCACCTCTTCATCTGCTGAGGACAAAGCCACTTCTTGGATAAATTGGCAACTAGAACCAAGTAAGTCTTGATAGCGTTCTGGCCAAGGAGTAATTACATAAACAGTATCGGCACAGCTTTGAGCAATACCACAAACCATTTGCAACAAAGGCACTCCTTGAATGGAAATCAGGGCTTTATCCTGACCCATCCGAGAACTCTTACCGCCTGCTAACACAATAGCGGTTAACTTGCCGGATTCGTCCATCAGTCTCCCTTATCTCCCATCTTGTTACGCTCTAGTTTGACTTTGCTGCACTTGCTGCCACAGCTGCTCTACACTTTCTGCTGGTGCAAGGCACTTCAAACCTTGGCAAACTAACCCAACGCTTCCCTCTGGTAAATCAGAGATTAGGCTGAACACAGCAGTTGGTAAATACTTAGGGATAAGAGAGTTGATTTGCTCTATTGTGCTGCGAATCAAGGTAGAGTTACGATACCAATCCAAGGCTGTAAACAAGCTGGGACAAGCTTGGGGAGCACGATGCATCACACTCCTAAAAGCATTCAAGCCTTGCTCTGCTAAATCCAAATAATCTAAATTATCTGTGAGTAGGGCGAGACGCACAAGGTTTGCGATCGCTACTCCATTAGCTGATGGTGTAGCATTATCTGCATAGCTCCGCTCACGCACAATTAAATCTTGACTGGAATCGCTTGATGTGTTATTATACCCACCTAATTCGACACTCCAAAGAAACTCGTCGAATTCATCTTGAATAGCGATCGCCTTTTCTAACCAAAAAGAGTCCTGATGGCTCAATTGATTCTCATCTCGTATTAATGAAACCTGATGTAAATCCAGCAATGCTTTGATAAACAAAGCGTAATCTTCAGATTGCGCTAAAACGGATGGCTCTCCTTGATAATTGAGTCGATGAAAACGCCCATCTACAAACTGATGATTCAGGATAAAATTTGCTGCCTGCGTTGCTAATTCTAAGTAAAATGGTTTTTTGAATACCCCAGCAGCTCTTGCCAATCCAGAAATCATCAAGCTATTCCAAGCGACAATCATCTTTGTATCTGTCACTGAGGGAATGCGACCTGGCCAATTGTGAGTTTTTGCCTCTTGATTGTTGCGTGCAGGGGGAAAAGTCTCTGGTGAATCAGGTACAACACCATACCGGGCAGTAAACAGCTTGCTCAGTGAAGTTTCTAGCGTTGCACTCAGTTGCCCTTGATAACGCCTTTGCAAAACATTCTGTCCTTCAAAGTTGCCATTAGGGAGCACTGTAAACTGCTGTTGTAATTCCGTTAGTTCATCAGATGTTAACAGTTGTTCTAGTTCGCTGTAACTCCAGACGTAAAAGGCTCCTTCCTCTGGTTCTACTGCGGTGGGGTTAATGAAGCTGTCAGCATCTTGAGCTGCATAAAAGTAACCTTCAGGCGCGGTCATTTCCCGCTTTAGCCATTGCACAGTACCAGCAACCGCTCGTTCAAAAGCTGGTTCTTGTATTTCTGCACTCCACAAATTTGCCAGATACTCCACAATCTGCCCATTGTCGTAGAGCATTTTTTCAAAGTGAGGCACAGTCCACGTAGGGTCAACAGTGTAGCGATGAAAGCCACCGCCCACATGGTCATAAATTCCGCCCAGTGCTAAGTCTAGTCCTCGCTGGGTACAAACATGCTTGCCATCATGCCGGGATTTCTGTTCCCACACCGAACCGGGGAACAAAAACCGAGTTCCCCGCAACACTAATTCTGCATAAGGAATCATCGGGAAGCTATTGCCGTCTTGCCTAGGAATAATTATGCTTGTGCTAGTTTCCCAACCTTTCCAGAGTAATTCATCGTCTTCTAGCTCTGTTGTAGCGCCGTCTTGTAAAACCGCAGACGTCAGCAGCGACTCAATAATTAAGGCTTTGCGTTGCTGTAAGTCCTCTTTTTCCGTGTCGTAGTAACGGCGGAGTGCTTGCAACACTTGCAAAAAGCCAGGACGACCATAGCGCGGCTCCAATGGAAAGTAAGTCCCAGCGTAAAACGGCACTAAATCTTCTGGGGAAAGAAACACATTCAAAGGCCAACCTCCTTGACCACTCATCATCTGCAAAGCCTGCATATAGATGCTATCGAGGTCAGGTCTTTCTTCCCTGTCTACTTTAATAGGGAGGAAGTTGGCATTCATGTACTCGGCAATAGCTTGATCGGAAAAAGCCTCATTTTCCATCACAGTACACCAGTGGCAACTAGAGTAGCCAATGGAGAGAAAAATGGGTTTGTTTTGCCCTCTTGCAGTTGCAAGTGCTTCGTCACACCAAGACCACCAATCAATTGGGTTTTCGGCGTGTTTGCGTAGGTAAAGGCTCTTAGCTTCAGCAAGGCGATTAGTCATGATCAAATGCAAAGTAGTTGCCTTCTTTGCTCAGTCTACCTTGTTCTCAGGAGTGTTAGCCTATATGCCTGTATAGATAGCCAACAAACCCGAAGAGTGATTTAGCTCTTGAGTCGTAGGCTGCCACAAAGGTACAAAATGGTTAGCATTATTAGTTAAATCTGTGCAATTTGTAAAATATTTTTACTGGAAAGGGCGCAACAGCAAGCTAACGATAGGTGTTGACACTTCCGGCACAGGTGATGCTGCCTTTGTTTGAATTCTAGTATTTGGGCTAAGTCCTGCTATCAGGTGGAGTAAGAAGGTGATGATAGCGGCTTGTAGAAATTTTTCCCGCATGGCACGTCTCCTCTAAAAAGATAGCATTTCAAATGCAACTGGTTATTCTAAATACACCTTGTAATGTTGGTTTACCGAAATTCTACAAAAAGAATCGGATAATTGCTTAGGGAAGTACCGAAAAAATGTTTAAAATATTACAAAGATTTGACAAAATCCTACCAGCAATTTGTATTTAGTTATTGGTCTAGTAACCACATTGCCAAAGTTGTGTAGTAAACGCCGAGATACGAAATTACTGACATTGGAGGGTTTTGATTTGTTCCTCCTCAAATAATGTGGATATTCCTTGTAGACTGCTTTTTTGGCTTAAAAGTGCCCTTAAAAATTAAACAAGATTGCACAACTACCTTCTGCAATCTTGTTGAGTTTGTAGGGTGGACATTGCAATGCCCACCCGACTATGGCTTATTCTTATGGAACTAACTGCGATCGCCCTTGATCACCTTCTACAATAAATCCATGATTGGATTTGCCCACGAACAGGAGAAATGCACTCCAGTTTAGGGCTGTCATCGATAAAATGTATTTAAAATAGCTACGTTATTTCCATGATTCCTATCGTTATTGAACAATCGGGTCGAGGTGAACGCGCCTTCGATATCTACTCACGGCTGTTGCGTGAGCGCATCATCTTTTTAGGACAACAAGTAGATAACAATATCGCTAACTTGATTGTTGCCCAACTGCTGTATTTGGATGCTGAAGACCCGGAGAAAGACATTTATATGTACATCAATTCTCCCGGTGGTTCAGTGACGGCTGGTATGGGCATTTTTGACACGATGAAGCACATTCGCCCTGAAGTCTGTACCATTTGCACCGGATTAGCGGCGAGTATGGGCGCTTTCCTCCTCAGTGCTGGTGCTAAGGGGAAGCGGATGAGTCTGCCTCATTCGCGGATTATGATTCACCAACCTTTGGGTGGTGCTCAAGGACAAGCGACTGATATTGAAATTCAGGCGCGAGAAATTCTTTACCATAAGCGGCGGCTAAACGACTATTTAGCTGAACACACTGGTCAACCAATTGAGCGTATTGCTGAAGATACTGAACGTGACTTCTTCATGTCGCCAGAGGAAGCTAAGGAATATGGCTTAATTGACCAAGTGATTGACCGTCACTCTGCTGGTAGCCGTCCAGCAGTTGCAGTTGTCAGCTAATAGTCAATAGTCGTTAGTTGGTGTTGACTATTTGAACCCCACTTTTAACCCCTCCTCGCTTGCGGGGAGGGTTTACAAATAGGGTCGCTACTGTTGTAAATTTTAACGATACATAGCAGAGTGCTGAAGCGCGGATAGCTATGGTTTAGCCCGTCCTGAGTATAAATCCAAGTACTACCCTACGGGAAGCCGCTTCGCGTCTACAAGGCTTTGAGCAATCAACATTGTCCTAACCTATACTTCGACTGCTATAGTTTCTATCACTACAATGACAAATCAAAATCCCGCTACTGGGTCTGGCTGAGATTGGAGGTATTTGAGGAATCCATGCAGTTCCTCTTCGGTCAGCAAAGTGCGCCCTCGCTTACCGTAGGTTTTAATTAAATGCTCTCGTCCTTGTTCTGGTGTCCAGCCTAAGCGCTGAAGTTCGACATCTGTTTTAGCAATTACATCAGATAAATCCACGGGTTCAGTCTTCTTTTTTTTCCTTCCTGTCCCAGTCTGGGTAACTACATCCTCTGGAGGATTATAACTACGTGGCGTAAATGGTGTGACATTACTGGCAGAAGTACTTAGCAGGGATTGAATTTCCAGTTGATTACCAGAGATCATTTCCAAGTTTTCAACTGGGGTGTCGAATTGGGATTCTCGCTTAGCGGTAACAGAAAACTGTTGGTCTAATTCCTGGCTGTAGGTATCGTTTTTATCTACGCTTCGCGTGTCAGGTGTCAATTGCACCACGGGAGAAACTGCTGGCGTGTCTAAGTTATCTGTTGCCATGAAAGCTGGTTTAGTTTTTTGTCCGCTAAAGGATGGTATGGATATTTCTTTGTCACTACTCACTGGCCAAGGACTACTAGCAAAATCCCCATCTTTTGCAGAAGAGTAGGCATCATTCAATTCTAGTTTTGTGCTTGGAGAAGGGTTAAGCTGCGCCTGCGAGCTTGGGTTTAAGGAAGTCACTGATTCCTGTGGCGCATTCTTGATACCTAAAACTGTTAGCGCTCTAGTTCTGGCTTGATCTTCTGCTGCTTCTACTGTTTCTGCCGCTGCCATACCAGTAGCGCGGGTTACACCTTCAATTTGTACACTTGCCCGGACAATATATTTTCCTTGAAAAATTTGCACTAATTCAGAAATAAGACTGCCGTTGGGATACAAGCTCTGGAATTGAGCCAACATAATACTGCCACCAATCTAACTCTGTTTAATTACGGGTCGATGCTATCTGTTTGCCTTAGCTAGGTATCACAGGTTTGTAACATCCTCTCAAACCCAAATTTTAAACGAAGCTTTGCTTAATTTAAAAATAGGTAAGAGATGACTAACTTTGTTCTAAGTGGATACTTAGAGGCTTTTTAATACATCCACTAACTACCCTGTGGATGTAAAAGCTTTTAGCTTTTGTTTATGATGTCGTTAGTTTCCTTGCAGGTGATGAGCTAATGCTCATCAAGGTGCTATTCGTGTCTTGTCCTGTGTCCCAATTGTAGCAGTAGCTCTTTTTTAAAGAAATTTTTAACTAGTGCTGACTTAACTGGGTAGTCTTGCTGATAATGCTATACTAATTACCCAACTCGATATCCAGAACTATTTTCTGGAAGTGCGCTCTAAATCTACAATAATGAAGATAAGGTTCGCCCTCACTGCTTATTGGGCTGCTTACCTAATTGTTACCGATTCTACATATGGGAAAATTGGGTTTACCGGCAGTTTCTCCTAGTTAAACATCAGAGTCTAATGGCGTAAGATTACCTTCAGTCTAGACAATCAAACACCTGTGGTTTCCACGCCACTTGCTCCACTTGGGGAGCCAGCGCCGTGCGGAGGTTCCCTCCGTTGAGGCGACTGGCGTGAGACCCCAAGACCGCAGTGGCTCCCCTACATAACGCTTTTGGAAAGCATGGATTCTCTAAACCCAGCTTCTCAAAAAACCGTTGCATAATTACCTAGTAGGGCGAAATTTTAATCAGGCGTACTTTCTAAGTTTGGTTAGATTAGGGAACTTAAGCGCAGGCGAACTCTGAGAGCGTCGTGCAGTGAGAAGTCCAAGGGTCGGCTTTCTTCTCTTGGAACTTCGGGAGCTTTGCCGCAGGGCAATTCGTTTCCAGTTAGTGTCTGTAAGCCGTGAGGGCATACAGAAAAGAACCAGATAAAACAACGGATACTTTGCAAAGGCGGAGGGAAACCCCCGCACGCAAGTTTTCTCAAAAAATGATGTTTTGACCAAAGGTCGGTTCACTGCATGGAATTTTCAATCGCTACACTCCTTGCCAATTTCACCGATGATAAATTGGTAGCTCGTAAAGTTTTAGAAAAGAAACTTGGTTGCGAGGATGAAGACAGTTTACAAAAACTTCACATTGCCTTGGATGTTCTGGAAAAAATCGGTATTCTAGTAAAAGAACGAGGCAAGTACCGACGTGTCACAGAAGAAGGAATAATTGAAGCAAAACTTCGTTGTTCTAGTAAAGGCTTTTGCTTCGCTATTCAAGATGTGGAAGGAGCTGAAGATATTTACATCCGCGAAAGTCATCTGAGTAATGCTTGGAATGGCGATCGCGTTTTAGTAAGAGTTCTCAAAGAAGGTAGTCGCCGCCGCTCTCCCGAAGGAGAAGTCAAGCTAATTCTAGAACGTTCTAACCACACTTTACTAGCACGGATCAAACAGGTAGAAAGCGGTTTCCGGGCTGTACCTTTAGATGATCGACTACTGTTTGAACTCAAAATTCAGGCCAACGGCGCGAAATTAGAAGAAGCGATTGATCACCTTGCTCACGTAGAAGTCCTGCGTTACCCATTGGCACAATATCCCCCATTGGGCCGGGTAGTCCAAATCCTCGGCAGCGATGCTGAAGCTGCTGCTGATATAGATTTGGTAACATGTAAACATGACCTTTCCCGCAATTTCCCGGATAATGTACTAGAAGCAGCAGCAAAGTTACCCAAAAGATTGCTAAAAGCAGACCTGAAAAATCGTCTGGATTTACGTAATTTGTTTACCCTAACCATCGCAGGGGTGAATGGTGATTCTAAAGTTATAGAAAATGCTTTCAGCTTGGAAAGAACCTCATCCGGAAATTGGCTTTTGGGAGTTCATACCAGCGATGTTTCGCACTATGTTCAACCCGATGAACCCCTAGATAGGGAAGCATTCAAGCGGGGAAAGTCAGTTTATCTGGGTGAGTTAATGCTGCCAATGCTGCCAGATACCGTAGCAGAACGCTGTTCTTTAGTACCTGGAAGCGATCGCTTAACCATCTCTTTTTTAATTACCATTGACCCACAATCAGGACAAGTGGTGGAGTGGGAAATTCAATCCAGCGTCATTAAAGTAGACACAGCACTAACTACAGAACAAGCTCAAGCAATTCTAGTCGGTCAACATAAAGAGAAATCCGCAGAGGTGATTGAAACACTGCAAGACTTGCAAACTTTGCAAAAAGCAGTAAAACAGTCACGGTTAGCTCGTGGGAGCCTACAGTTAAATCTACCACCCAGCCAAAATCCCTACTATGATGAGGGGATTCTGGGAGCCGTGGTAGTAAATGATTTACCTGTGCGATCGCTATTAACGGAGTTCGTGCTACTAGTCAATCAACTGATAGCAAACCACTTAAGCGCCCTAAGTATTCCCGCCATCTGGCGAGTCCAAGGCTCACCGGATACTGAAGATGTCCAAGAAATGCTGAAATTGGCAATCAATTTAGGCGTGGAACTATCACTAGATCCAGAAGTAGATATCCAACCCCTCGATTATCAACAGTTGACCAGAGCTTTTGCAGAATCTCCTTCGGAGCAAGTTCTAACTTACTTGTTGCAAGACACGCTCAAGCCAGCGGTATATACCACTACCAAAGGATCTCACTTTGGTCTGGCACTACCGGAATATACTCACTTCAGCGCCCCCTTACGGCGTTATCCAGATTTACTCATGCAAAGAGTGTTTTATTCACTACTTGAACACGGGCGCGATCGCCGTAATACCCGTGTCAAAGAGCGTGTGAATCTCCGTCACTCCTCCTGTCATGAAGAAATCAACTGGAACGTTTTACCTCCAGAATTGCAACAAGAACTTCAAAACGATTTGACTAGGGTAATTGTCCAGATCAACGACCGGGAAAAAGAAGTCCAAGAAGCCGAAGCTGATTTAGCAGGACTGCAAAAAGCCCAACTGATGAAACAGCGCATCGGTCAAGTCTTTCAAGGCGTGATTACCGGTGTTCAATCCTATGGTTTCTTTGTAGAAATTGAAGTACCAGCAGCAGAAATTGAGTCCAGCGGTAATCCTGGTGTGCCTTTGAGAGTTGAAGGACTAGTACACGTCAGTTCCCTCAAAGACGATTGGTATGAATATCGTGCCAGACAACAAGCACTGTTTGGTCGCAAAAATCGCGCTTCCTATAGATTAGGCGATCGCGTTGCTGTACAAGTTAAAAGTGTCGATTATTACCGTCAGCAAATTGATTTGGTAACTGTCGGTAGCGATGGTGTAGCTAAAGCATCTCTAGGTGGTTCCAATGATGATCCTTCAGATCTCTACTTACCTAATGACATTGAATCTGACGACATAGACCCTTATGGTGAGGATGAGTAAAATCAACTAATATATTCGTGTCAAATAACACTAAACCGCTGATTTTAGGTATATCAGGCGCATCTGGTCTGATTTACGCTGTTCGTGCTCTCAAGTTTCTATTAGAAGCGGAGTATAGGATTGAACTAGTTGCTTCTAAATCAACCTACATGGTTTGGCAATCGGAGCAGGATATCCGTATGCCACCAGAACCCACTGCACAAGAGCAATTCTGGCGAGAACAAGCCGGAGTTGCACTTTTAGGTAAACTACGTTGCCATCCTTGGAGTGATGTCGGAGCCAATATCGCCAGTGGTTCCTTTCCCACTCTAGGGATGATTGTCATGCCATGTAGTATGAGTACAGTGGCAAAGCTAGCAGTTGGCTTAAGTTCAGATTTACTAGAACGAGCCGCAGATGTCCAACTCAAAGAAGGACGAAAGCTAGTCATTGTCCCCCGTGAAACTCCTTTTAGCCTGATTCACTTGCGTAACTTAACAACTTTGGCAGAAACCGGAGTCAGAGTTGTCCCTGCTATTCCCGCTTGGTATCACAATCCCCAAACCATTGAGGATTTAGTTGATTTTGTAGTCGCCCGTGCTTTAGATCAACTCGATATTGACTGTATCCCAATTCAGCGGTGGCAAGGTCATCGTTAAAGTATGAAGTATGTAGTGTGAAGGATGAAGTATGAAGTGGAAAATTTCAGCCTTCAGCCTTTAGCCTTCATTACTTTATTCTTTATCCTTTATCCTTTCCTAATCCTATGGCTGTAATTCGTTTAATTTTATTGGTGGCTGTACTGGGAGGATTAACGCTATTGTTAGTCCAAAATTGGTCACCTACCTTATCGCTAGTATTTTTGGGTATGCGAACTCAACCCTTGCCACTAGCGATGTGGATTTTATTTAGTACTGCCACCGGTGCTTTTACGTCTATAGCGATCGCTACTTTGTTTAAATTATCCAATTATTTTGCAGGAGGGCAACGCCAAACCTTTTATAAATCAACAGCAACTTCATCACGTGCAAAAGCAACTCGTAGAGAAGAACCTACATCCTCTCCTACTAGTCCCCCACCACCAGCAAGTAAAACAAAATACCCTACCAGTGATGAATTTGATGATTGGGAGACAAATAGTAGTGGAGATGATGATTGGAACTTTGATGAAAAGCCCGAACAAGAGCCTACCCCCAGTGCTAAAACTCAACAGGTTAAAGACTCTCAAACCTACGAACGTCAACAAACAGAACCTAAAAGCAGTTCTCAGTCGGGTTCCGTTTACTCCTACAGCTACCGGGAGCCAAAAAACACTGCTGCGGGAAAAACTGAATCAGTTTACGATGCCGATTACCGGGTAATAATTCCACCTTATCAACCACCGACTGCGAATCAAGTGGACGCCGATGCCGATGATGATGATTGGAAATTTTTTGATGATGACGATTCAAAGGATGGAGATGAACGCTCCCGTCGATGAATGCCTATTTGATACCACAGCGCTCTCTGGACTCTTGCTTGACCTTACCAGTCATCGCAGCTTCCTGTAAAGTCATGAAAGCATTAAAATCTTCCAAGTCATAGCGGGTAGTCAACAGTTGTCTTAGTTGATTTTCTGCTTCTACAGTCAAATAGCCAGTTGCTAAAGCTCTTTGTACAACGTCACGAATTCGAGTCATGGTTTGCCATCTCATTCATACTACATTTATTGATTTGGGCTTACTCAGGTGGAATATGCAGTAGTTTTTGTGCCTAAACCATCAAATTGGCAAATATTGCTTGTGCAATGTCGGAAATTGAGTCATTATTTACACCTTTATCGGAAACATTTTGTTGATTAGGGCCTGTTATTACTAAACTTTTAGAAGTTGCACACTGTGCCACTAAAAACACAGTATTTTTTACACCTAAAATTTCCCTACCAGACATAGAGTCTTGGTTGTTTGTGTAGACAGAAATTGTTTGGATAAAGTTTCCAACAAGCTTTGTTAAATTTCCGTTAAGCCTAAAGATACCTAAGCAACAATGCCAAGTCACCTAACGACAGTTACTAAATTCGTTATAAATTTATCGTTTATTTATTCTGGTTTTATAGAAGAATCGTTAATATATTGCCTTAGTTACTTTAAATACATAAATAAACGATAATGGCAACACTTGATTCAAATCAAATAGAAGATGAATTTATCGAAGCTAAAAATAATTGGGAGTTAGAAAAGTTATACGTAGATTTGGCATCTGCAAAAGGAAAAGCCTTGACACCTGTTGAAAAGAAATTCCTCAGAGGTTTACTTTGTGGTTGTAGTCCTGCCGAAATTGCAAACATTGTTTATCAAAGTCGTAGTAGCAGTACTGTTAGAGTTTATCTTTCTAATGGAGTATATAAATACATAGAAGAAATGCTGAGTGCTCAATTAGGCTACTCAGTCAAAGTGAAAAACTGGAGTCGCGTGACTCATTTACTAGAAAAGGCTGGGTATAAAAAAGGTTGGTTGCAAATACAATCAGCAATCACCCCAGTCAAAAATCCCAAAGAAAAAGACACTGATTTAATTCCTAAATCAGTTCAGATACAAGATTGGGGCGAAGCTATTGATGTTAGTGCATTTCACGGAAGGACAACAGAACTAACAACAGTTCAAAAATGGATTGTGCAAGAGCGTTGCCGATTAGTGGTAGTTCTGGGTATGGGGGGAATTGGTAAAACTGCTTTTTCAGTAAAACTGGCAGACGAAAATAAAGATAAGTTTGAGTATGTCATCTGGCGATCGCTACGTCTTGCGCCACCTTTAGAAGTAATCTTAAATCAACTCATAGAAATTTTGTCCTCATCAGAGACAAAAAGTACAGAAACTTTGGACAGCAGAATTTCCCAACTGATTGATTGTTTACGTTCCTCTCGTTGTCTAATTGTTTTAGACCATATTGACTCTATTTTGTGCAATAGCCATGACGATGAAACACCAGAATATTCTGCTATATCAGTTGATAATTCCAGTATAAAAAATGCTTTTTCGCTCGTCCCTCAGATTCAGTATCGTCAAGGTTACGAGGGTTATAGAGAATTAATTAGAAGACTGGGAGACTCACAACATCAAAGTAGCTTAGTGTTAACAAGTCGGGAAAAACCCCCCGCGTTTCAAGCAATAGAAGGAGAAAAATTACCTGTTCGCTCTTTAAAATTAACTGGCTTAAGTCAGTTAGAAAACATCCTCATTCTCAAAGCTAAAGGATTGACCAGCCTAAAAGAAGAGGAATGTAGAGTATTGAACTACTGGTATGCAGGTAATCCATTATTTATAAAGTTAGTTGCTACCACTATTCAAGAATTATTTGGTGGCAATATATATGAGTTTATACAACAGGGTACTGTCGTTTTTGGAGAAATTCGGGCAATTTTAGACCAACAGTTTAGTCGGTTATCTGAGTTAGAAAAGCAGATTATGTACTGGATTGCCCTCAATCAAGATTTTGTCTCAGTACGCGAGTTACAAAAAGACGTTATATCAGGGTTTTCCAAAAGATTATCGCAAAGATTAATCTTGGAGGCTATGGAGTTATTACAAAAGCGATGTCTAATCGACAAGGCTTCTCTACAAGAGGCTTGTCTGCGACACGCTGCGCGTAGCTTGCTTCCCCGTAGGGGTACGCCAACGCCTACGCTCATTGAGAAGGCTCCGCCGGCGCTAATCGAAAACGAAGCATCTAGTTTTACTCAAACCCCAGTATTAGCAGAGTATATAATCGAACGCTTAATTGAAGAAGATTTTAAATTAAGTGAAGCTAAAGATAGCTATTTATTGATGAACAACACAATTTTTACAGCACAACTGAAAAACTACATTCAAGAAAATCGGCTGAATGTGGAAAGGTAAACTAGAGTGAAGAGTTAGAAGTTAAGACAACTTATAACTCAGTACTCATAACTGGAGCAAAGCGACTGGTGAGCAGCTTATTACAAGGAGTCAATCTGTACTTAATTGGCATGATGGGCGCTGGTAAAACGACGGTAGGACGTTTACTAGCGAAACATCTAGGTTATGGGTTTGTGGATACAGATGATGTCATTATCAAAGCAGCAGGTAAATCCATCAATCAGTTATTTGCCCAAGAAGGTGAAGCTGGGTTTCGTCAGTTAGAAAGCGACGTGCTGGCACAAATCTGCGCTTATACAAAGTTGACCATAGCAACCGGTGGGGGTATAGTGTTGCGGCAAGAAAACTGGGGTTACTTGCACCACGGTTTGATAGTGTGGCTAGATGTGCCAATAGAGCTACTGTACAGCCGCTTAGCTGAAGACACTACAAGACCACTCTTGCAAGACGCTGATCCCAAGGGTAAATTGCGATCGCTCCTTGAACAACGAACACCACTTTACTCTCAAGCCGATTTGCGAATCACCGTTCAAGAGGAAGAAACACCTGAAGAAATTACCAAGCGAGTACTTGAGGCAATTCCTAGTGTTCTCAAACCCCAAGTCTCTCATTAAGAAGACTCAAATTACCAAATTTTGACCAATGATTCCTTAATGGTACAGAGCAAGCGAATTGATCCTGGGGTCAATCCAAAATCTGTCTTGGAAAGTTCTGTTCGCCCTACAGCCCTTTGGGCATCCTACGGCAGGCGTTGGCGGAGCCATCGCTATGCGGGTCTTACTACCCAACTGTCTTTTAGAACGGTTGCCTTGTGTCTTCTGGACACAAGGGAGAGGCGCAAAGCCTTGCGCCTCTCGGCAGTGAACAGACCATCGGATAGCGCAGCGTAAAGCCTTCTCTTCTCCTATCGGAGACACTTCGTGAACGAGAGGCTTCGCCAACGGCATGGCTTCGCTTAGAGCGAGTCCGCGAGCGTCGGAAGCCTCCGCACCCTGCGGGAAGCAAGCTACAGACTTTCCGCAAAATCTAAAATCTAAAATTGTCTGACCATCACTTGCTTGTTGTAGTCAAACAAACATACTCAATATCATCAGAGATTGTGAGGAGTTCCAAAGTCTTCTACACTGACTGGAATAGGTTTTAACTCTTAACGGCGGCTCCTCATGACGGTCAACGATACTGAGTACATCAGGCAAGCTGAAGCCACTCGTGTGCGCGTGCTAAGTGAAGCACTACCTTACATTCAACAATTCACCGGTCGCACTGTTGTTGTGAAGTATGGTGGCGCGGCGATGAAAGACAGCACACTCAAAGATCAAGTCATCCGCGATATTGTGTTTTTATCCTGCGTCGGCTTGCGCCCAATTCTAGTACACGGCGGTGGCCCAGAAATTAACAGTTGGTTAGATAAATTGGGAATTGAAGCGCAATTTAAGAATGGTCTACGAGTCACTGATGCCCCCACAATGGATGTGGTGGAAATGGTTTTAGTCGGTCGAGTTAATAAAGAAATTGTCTCTCTAATTAACCAAGCTGGAGGCTTAGCAGTAGGACTTTGCGGCAAAGACGGTAATCTATTTACAGCCCGTCCGCAAGGTCAAGAAGGCATTGGCTTTGTAGGGGAAGTCAGCAATGTAAATATCAAGGTTTTGGAGACTTTAGCTAGTAATGGCTATATTCCTGTAGTGTCCAGTGTAGCCGCCGACGAGTCAGGACAAGCTTACAATATTAACGCCGATACTGTGGCTGGTGAAATAGCGGCAGCATTAGGAGCAGAAAAGTTGATTTTATTGACTGATACTAGGGGTATTTTAAAAGATTACAAAGACTCCTCTACCTTGATTGCGAAAGTAGATATTCGTGAAGCCCGCGATTTGATTGCCAATGGTGTAGTCAGTGGTGGGATGATTCCAAAAGTCAATTGTTGTGTGCGATCGCTTGCTCAAGGAGTACGTGCAGCACACATCATTGATGGACGCATTCCCCACGCCCTGTTACTAGAAATCTTTACTGACGTTGGGATCGGTACTATGATTCTTGGTTCCCAGTTTACTTCTTAGGGGAAGAGGGGAAGAGGGGCAGGGGAGCGGAGGAGCGGAGGAGCGGAGGGGAAGAGGGGCAGGGGGGCAGGGGGAGCACGGGAGGTAGGGAAGATATGTTTTGCAATGCAACAATGAATTTTTGATATTCGCAAACGAACCTTTGATATTCGTGAACGAATCTTTGATATTCACAAACGAACCTTTGATATTCGCAAACGAATCTTTGATATTCACAAACGAACCTTTGATATTCGCAAACGAACCTTTGATATTCGCAAACGAACCTTTGATATTCGCAAACGAACCTTTGATACTTGCCTCCCCTGCTCCCCCTGCTCCCCCTGCTCCTCTACTCCCTTACTCCCCTACCGAGGATAGGTAATGATAACGCGCGATCGCCCCCGATCAAATGGTGTCCGCCGCCAGGAATTATTTATAATCACTGGGTTAACTAGCGTTGAGTCTCGAATTGTCGGATTAATCAAAGTTGGATTAATTAGCGTGGAATTTTTGACGTTTTGTCTTAACTGAGGATAGGAATCGTGGTAATTAGTCCGTCTCGTCGGCATTAGTCCCGTTGCTGGATCTACAGGCATGGGAGCGGGAATCGGACTACCGTAAATAAAAGAACCAACAGCAGGCGATGTCTGACGACAAGCTGCTCCGCAGCTACGGCTGATTCCAGAAGCGCCATCAATCACGATCACAGGCTGGGCAAAAGCTGGGGCAATTGCGCTCATAACTGATAGACTTATGCTTGCTCCCAACAAATTCAGTTGCGAATGCTTGATTTTCAGCATATTTTGCTCACCTGCATTTGATAAATTGGCATAATTAACACCAAAGACCTAGAAAATAGCTGCAACTACTTGGTTAAAATTTTAAAAGTTTATCAACGTTAATATTGCCAGCTTCTAAAAAGATTCCAAAAAGATTGCTGGCATTGGCAAAATTAAAGCAGTGCTGATTTGTGTGCAGAACGTGAGTGCAGAAAGTTTAGAAATTGCCAAAGCTAGCTACCAGACTGGTAAAGTTGCCTTTGAAAGTGGTCAATACCGCGAAGCCGTGGAAAATTTGGAAAAGGCAAGTGCCTTATTGGCTCGCAATTCTCGCCTTGGCGGTGAAGTAGAAATTTGGCTGGTGACAGCTTATGAAGCAGCTGGACGTACGGATGATGCGATCGCTCTTTGCGAAAGACTTAAACGCCATCCTTATTCAGAAACCAGCAAACAAGCGCGGCGGTTGCTTTACATTTTAAAAGCACCGAAGTTGGTAAGACCTAACGAGTGGATGACCGAAATTCCTGATTTAGGCACACTCCCTGACAATGACCTCAAAATCCGTGCAGCTGGCAAACCTACCAAATCTTCTCAGCCGCGGAAACCTGCTGAGCCAGAATTCATTGATCTTAGTCAGGTCAATACCAGAGATAATCGCTTTATCTGGGTGGCGCTAACTGTCATTGGTTTAACCATTTCGTATTTAGTTTGGTTGAGTTTTTCAGGAACCTCTGTCTAACACCAACATTAGGACGCTTCTCTTTACCTGCGGCGACTCCGTTAAAACGTAGAGCCGTTTCATTCTCCCTCAATTCTTCCAAGATTGGGAGACTAGCAAGCTAACTAAAACGTATTGCGTCGCCTAGAGATAGAAGTCAAGATTAGTTAAGATGTTTGACTTTTGGGGAGATTTATAATGTTGAATTTTTCTACTTTAGAAAAGATTTTCGTGTGGTTAATTAAACCATTGAGTTTTGCACTAGCAAAATGGGATTTGCTCACAAGACTGATTCCTAGAAATACAATTAATCGCGTCTCGATTCAAAATCTGCTCGTCCTCAAAACTGTGAAAAGAGATGGAATAAAAATTCCAAAACCTATTTTGTCTCTGGTGCTGTTAATATCTCTGCTGTTGTCTGGCTGTGTCCAGTACGACGTAGGGGTTAACTTTGACAACTCAAATAGTGGTGAACTGGTACAGCATATTAAGTTGGGAGAGCGGCTAACCAGTTTTAGTAGCGATTATGTGTACGAATGGTTAAATAGTATAGAGCGTCGTGCCCGCAAACTGGAAGGCAAAATCCGGCGACTTTCTAAAGAAGAAATTACTGTGACAATTCCTTTCAGTAATGGTCAGGAATTGCAAGAGAAATTCAACGAATTTTTTAACTCCCGTGCTAATCAACCTCCTGAGTCTGTGCAGAGTGAATCTGACTCAGAACTACCAAAAATTGAATCAAACTTACTTTTGGAGCAGAACTTTTTTTTACTTTTAGTACGAAATCGGCTAATTTACGATTTAGATTTGCGATCGCTCTCGCTAATTTCCAACAAAGGTAACGTCCTGGCTAATGCTGGTTCAATCCTGGATTTGGAATTTAGTTTAAAGACCCCTTGGGGAGCCAGGAACATTCAAAAAACTGAAACTGCTATTGAGCCAGAAAAAAATGGCAAACAACTGGTATGGAAACTCCAGCCTGGTGAGCTAAACCATATAGAAGTGGTTTTCTGGCTTCCCAGTCCCCTTGGTATTGGTACGTTGCTGATTATCCTATTTATCTGCGGAGGATTGTACTTGAGATACAGTTTCATGCCAGACCCCAGAATTCAGTTTGCTCCCAAAGCCGCAGCTGCACAGGAACAATAAACTACTAAGCTCCCCAGCGTGGATTACCTTTTTTAGCCATGCTGGCGCATTCTCCATTAAATTTAAAACTCAGCAATACTCAGGGTGATAATCGCTCTATCTTCCAACTACCGTCATTTAAGCGAGTATAAAGCAAGCGATCATGCAGGCGGCTAGAGCGTCCTTGCCAAAACTCAATTTCTGAGGGGATCACTCGTAAGCCTCCCCAATGAGATGGTCGGGGAATCTCCTGGTTTTCATATTTACTCTGGAATTCCTGCAAGCGTTGCTCTAGAACTTCTCGGCTTTCGATCACCTCGCTTTGATTAGATACCCACGCACCCAGGCGACTATTGGCAGGGCGGCTATGAAAATACTGATCTGACTCAGTTTCGGAAACTTTTTCCACATATCCAGAAATTCGGACTTGGCGTTCCAGTTCTGCCCACCAAAAAACCAAGGCCGCTTGCGGATTTTCTGCTAGTTCTTGCCCTTTATGACTGTTGTAATTGGTGAAGAAGACAAAACCCCGTTGATCAAAATCTTTTAGCAACACCATTCTGGCTGAAGGTGTACCTTCTGGTGTAGCAGTGGCAATAGTCATAGCATTGGGTTCCGGCAGTTGCGCCGCTAGTGCCTGATCGAACCATTTTTTAAATTGTATAAAAGGATTAGGGTCAATCTCAGTTTTGCTTAAACCTTCCAAAGTGTAGTCTTTGCGAAGGTCAGCTATGGTTTTGTCCATCGTGATTTGCTTCCTTGTGAGCAGATACTCTTATACACGTCTTTGATAAAATATCTATGATCATGACCAGTGCCAACACCAGTTTTACAAATTCTGTCAAAGAATACCTAAAATAGGTTGCATCAGATGCGCCGTTCAGCCTCCCTTCAACGTTTGTTAATCTATGGTCTGAGCGGCCCGATTATTGCTCTCAATGTCTGGCTGCTGTCTGTACTTTTTCGCTATTTTCAGCATCCCATCACAATTTTGAGCGCTGCTGCGATTCTGGCTTTTCTATTAAATTACCTCGTCAAGTTCTTTGAACGCGCTTTAATTACTCGCACTCAGGCGGTGATTATTGTTTTACTGGCAACTTTAGCCCTGTTGGTTATTCTGGGTGTGACATTAGTGCCGTTGGTAATTGATCAAACCATCCAACTGTTAAATAATATTCCTGATTGGCTAACCGCCAGTCAAGCAAATCTGGAACAGTTTGAAAAATTCGCAAAGCAAAGACGTTTGCCCCTTGATTTGAGGGTTGTGAGTAATCAAATCAATGCCAACATTCAGAATTTAGTACAACAGTTAGCTTCTGGTGCTGTCGGATTTGCAGGGACACTGCTATCAGGATTACTGAACATAGTATTGGTGGTAGTGCTAGCGTTTTATATGCTCCTGTATGGCGATCGCGTGTGGTATGGTCTAATCAATCTTTTGCCGTCTAATATTAGCGTCCCCTTGACCAGATCCTTGCAGCTAAATTTTCAGAAATTTTTCCTTAGCCAGTTGTTGCTGGGGCTATTTATGATGGTGACTCTCACCCCAATTTTCTTGGTGATGAGAGTACCGTTTGCTCTATTATTTGCCATACTCATAGGTCTTTCCGAACTCATTCCTTTTATCGGGGCAACTCTAGGCATTGGTTTAGTGACAATTTTGGTACTATTGCAAAATTGGTGGTTGGCAGTTCAAGTGGCCTTGGCGGCAGTTCTGATGCAGCAGATCAAAGACAACCTGTTAGCTCCCAAGTTACTGGGTAACTTTATCGGACTAAATCCCATCTGGATTTTTGTAGCTATTTTGATGGGGTTCGAGATTGCTGGGTTTTTGGGGACATTAGTTGCTGTTCCGATTGCCGGTACTATCAAAGGTACTTTCGATGCTATCAAAAGTGGCAAATCCGATAATTTTGTATCAACCGTAACTATTGCTCATGACCCACCTGAAAATTAAGACAGAAGTTCAAAAATTAAAGGTAACAAAGCCAAAATTCTTCCTTTGAATTTTTAACTTTGTAATACCATGTGGTTGTCTAATTTAATTGTTGAAACTTGCGCGATCGCCATCTGGCTAATTTCAGAATAAAACAAGCACAAGCGAATGTGCAAAATGTGCAAGCACACGCTCAATCAATTTATTGTTGAATTTATCGTCTTTGGAATCTTATTACTTAACCTAGAACTAGTTGATGGATGCTTCCGAGCTATTAGAAACAATTACACTCCTGATTGAGCAAGCTGAACGGGGGGAAATTGATCCCTGGGATGTCCAAGTAATCGAGGTGATTGACCGTTATTTAGAACTAATGGCACCAGAGGCAACAGAAAGGGGCTATGAAGCCGACTTGTCTCAATCTGGACAAGCTTTTTTGTCAGCATCAATGCTAGTTTTATTCAAAGCAAACACCTTGATGCAATTGTCTTCAGGAGCAGATGCACAAGAAGATGTAGCAGATGATGCAATCTTAGAAAGTGAAGATGGGATATTACATCAGGCTCACCGTCTGCCATTAGAACGACAATTGCGTCGTCGTCCAGCGGCAATGCCACCACCAAAACGCCGCGTCACTCTGCAAGAGTTAATTGAGCAATTGCAGATCATGGCGAACCAGCTAAAGCTTGTACAGAAAGCCAATAAACCAATTCGTCCCAAGCGTCAGCCTAGTGTCCAAACGATGCGGGAAGCACTAGAGTTAGCTCACCAAGAAAATCTGACGGAAGTAGCTGGGGAATTAGAACAGGTATTGTATCTTTCAGCAGGAGAGTTACATTTAGAACAAAATTGGTTAAATCTGGAACAACTTGTAGAGTTGTGGTTAAAAACAAAGCAATCATACCAAAATGGTTCTGGCCATGAATCAAAACACAGTCACCTAGTTAGTGTTTTTTGGGCACTACTACTACTTTCGGCTCAATCCAAAGTAGAGCTATTTCAAGAGGAGTTTTACCATGAGATCAAAATTCGCTTACTTACAGATACAGCTAATACTTACAAGCCCTTCGAGCAACCAATGAACTAAGTAAGTCAGAAGCAGCCCTAGAGATAATTTACAGATTTTTGCTTCAGCCCCAAAATCCGGGTAAATTGAAAAGATAACTGATCGCTTGTCATCTAGCCATATCTAATGGTTGCAATAACCAGCAAATTATCGTTATTCCTATGTTTAGGGATAACTTAGAGCAGAAATAAAAACTGATGATTAAGTATCACTCGATGAAAGTAAACTGGCTTGTGGTTGAGGAATAAACTTTTATGAAAGCGATGATTCTCGCGGCGGGCAAGGGTACTCGCGTTCGTCCGATTACCTATACAACTCCCAAACCGATGATTCCTATCCTGCAAAAGCCAGTGATGGAATTTTTACTAGAACTGTTACGCCAACACGGTTTTGACCAGATTATGGTCAATGTTAGTCACTTGGCTGAGGAAATAGAAAACTATTTTCGTGATGGGCAGCGGTTTGGTGTACAAATTGCCTATTCTTTTGAAGGGAAAATTGATGACGACGGTAAACTGGTGGGGGAAGCAATCGGTTCTGCTGGAGGGATGCGCCGCATCCAAGATTTCTCACCATTTTTTGATGATACCTTTGTGGTGTTGTGCGGCGATGCTTTGATTGACTTGGATTTGACTGCGGCGGTAAAGTGGCATAAATCCAAAGGCTCAATCGCCACTATCATTACAAAATCTGTCCCACAAGAAGAAGTGTCTAGTTACGGTGTGGTCGTCACCGACGAAGATAGTCGTGTCAAAGCTTTCCAAGAAAAACCTTCAACCGAAGAGGCTCTGAGCACTAACATCAACACAGGTATTTATATCTTTGAGCCAGAGGTGTTTAATTACATTCCTTCTGGAATAGAGTACGACATCGGTAGCCAATTATTTCCCAAACTAGTGGAAATTAAAGCCCCATTTTACGCCATCCCTATGGATTTTGAATGGGTAGATATTGGTAAAGTACCAGACTACTGGCGAGCGATTCGTGGTGTGCTACTGCGCGAAATCAAAAACGTGCAAATCCCAGGTCATGAAGTTGCTCCTGGAATCTACACTGGTTTAAATGTTGCCGTAAATTGGGACAAAGTGGATATCACAGGCCCAGTCTACATTGGTGGCATGACCAGAATAGAAGACGGAGCTAAAATCGTGGGCCCAGCCATGATTGGCCCTAATTGCTGGATATGCAGCGGTGCAACAGTAGAAAACAGCGTGATTTTTGAATGGTCACGCCTGGGGCCAGGAGTCCGCTTGGTTGATAAGTTAGTGTTTGGACGTTACTGCGTAGATAAAACTGGTGCTGCAATTGATGTCCAGGCTGCTGCTTTAGACTGGCTGATTACTGATGCCCGTCAAACACCACCATCCCAGACACCACTTGAGCGACAAGCGATCGCTGAATTGCTTGGGACAAATACAAATTAGGGACTGGGGACTGGGGACTGGGGACTGGGTATTAAGACATTTTCCTAACCCCTAGTCCCTAGTCTTTAACTATTTAGATATGTGTATCGTCTGAGGCTCTGCTCGTAGGTTTGCAGTAATCGCTGAGATTCTGCCAGAGTAATGCGCTTTTCCTCCAAAGCTTTCTCGCAACGCTGGCGGATGTTTTCCACCATATCTTCGGAGTCATACTGCACGTAGCTCACGACTTCGCTCATGGTGTCACCTTTGACAACGTGTTCAATCTGGTAGCCTTTGGGGGTCAACTGGATATGAACTGCGTTGGTGTCGCCAAAAAGGTTGTGCAAATTGCCCATAATTTCTTGGTAAGCTCCATTCAGGAACATACCTAAATAATAGGGTTCTCCCGGCTTATAGGGGTGCAGTTCTAAAACTGATTTGACATCGCGCAGGTCAATAAAGCGGTCAATTTTACCATCACTATCGCAGGTCAGGTCGGCTAAAATGCCCCGGCGCGTCGGTTCTTCATCTAAGCGGTGTATCGGCAGGATTGGAAATAACTGGTCGATCGCCCAGCAATCCGGTGCTGATTGAAACACAGACATATTTACGTAGTAAATGGAAGCCATGATTTTTTCTAAGTCTTCCAATTCATCGGGTACGTATTCTTGCTGCCTGGTAATGTCAAGAATTTTTTGACAACAAGCCCAGTAGAGTCGCTCGGCTTTGGCTCGTTCTTTGAGGCGTAAAATTCCTAAATTGAAGCGGCTGATAGCTTCTTCTTTGAATTGAGTGGCGTCGTGGTAGAACTCCTGGTAATTCTCGATGTTAATTGATTGGTAGGTTTCCCAGAGGTAATTAATTACTGGGGATTCTCCCTCTTGCGGTGGTTCTGGTGCATTCAGAGGGACATCACTGGTACTGAGAACGTCAAAAATCAATACTGACTGATGAGAAGCGATCGCTCGTCCACTTTCACTAATCAATGTTGGTACGTTGATCTGCCGCTCAGCACAGGTATCTTTTAACTCTGCCACGATGTCGTTGGCATAGTTCTGCATATTGTAATTTTTCGAGGTGTAAAAATTGGTTTGGGAACCGTCGTAATCTACACCCAAGCCACCACCGACATCCAGGTATTTCATATCTGCCCCCAGCATCGCCAACTCTACGTAGATACGACTAGCTTCTTGGATGGCATCTTTAATCACATTGATAGCAGAGATTTGTGAGCCAATGTGGAAGTGCATTAACTGCAAAGAATCGAGCAAGTCAGCTTCGCGTAACTTGTCAACTGCCTCCATTACTTCAGGCATTGTCAAACCAAATTTAGCGCGATCGCCGCTGGAGGTTCCCCAACGTCCCATGCCTTGAGTACTGAGTTTAGCGCGAACTCCCAAAATCGGCTTAATACCTAACTGACGGTTAGCGGCAATTACCAGATCGACTTCTTCAATCTGTTCTAAAACGATAATCGGTGTTTGCCCAAGTCTTTGGGCTAACATTGCTGTTTCGATGTATTCTTGGTCTTTGTAGCCATTGCAAACTAGCAATGCTCCTGGTGTATCCAAGGTAGCCAGAGCAATCATTAATTCTGGCTTAGAACCGGCTTCTAGACCAAATTGATGTGGCTTACCAAATTTCACTAAATCTTCAATCAAGTGCCGCTCTTGGTTACACTTGACGGGAAACACGCCACGATAGACGCCAGGGTAGTTGTAGCGGGCGATCGCTTTAGCAAAACAAGCGTTCAACCGCTCAATTCGGTTTTCCAAAATATCAGAAAATCGAATCAAGATGGGAAGTCCCAAACTACGCTGCTTCAAAGAATTGACTAATTCAAACAAGTCCAGAGAACCCCCGCGATCGCCTTTGGGGGAAACAGTGACATGACCAGCAGCGTTAATCGAAAAATAAGGCTGTCCCCAACCTTCAATGCGGTACAGGGCTTCGCTATCCTCTATTTTCCAGGAGCGAGGCACATCTCCTGTGGTACTACTAGGTGGTAATAGCTTTTTTTGCTTGTGATTTTTCACTTCAGATTTATGTCCATTGGACGGTACTTTTACCACCTCGTCAGATGTAGCAGTTGACTCAACACCCATTTCTTCCTGACCTCTGTGTTTCACCCACGAATTAACAATTTAGCGCATTCATTTGCGAACGGATATGCACCTAAAGATAATTTCTGAGATAAACTCTGATTGGTCAAGAGTCGTATGTCATTGGTCACTAGTCATTAGTCTGGAGTGTAAAACCCTGAGAAAAAGGACAAAGAACAGAGGACAAAAGACAATTGACCAGATAAAAAATTTATTAAGTTTTGGGAGTTAGCTTTGGAACGCACATTCTTAGCAATTAAGCCTGATGGCGTACAGCGTGGATTGGTGGGTGAAATTATCCGTCGCTTTGAAACTAAAGGCTTTACCCTCGTTGGCTTGAAGTTTCTGAAAGTCAGCCGGGAATTAGCTGAACAGCACTACGATGTTCACCGCGAAAGACCTTTTTTTGGTGGTTTAGTTGAATTTATCACTTCTAGTCCAGTGGTAGCGATGGTTTGGGAAGGGGATGGCGTCGTTGCTTCTGCTAGAAAGATTATTGGTGCGACAAACCCACTGACAGCAGAACCAGGAACAATTCGGGGCGACTTTGGCCTTAATATTGGTCGCAATTTAATCCACGGTTCTGATGCTCAAGAAACCGCACAACGAGAAATTGCTCTGTGGTTCAAAGATGAAGAATTAGTCAGTTGGCAACCGCACTTGACCCCTTGGTTGCACGAATAGTAAAGAGGATGAGGACTGGGGACTGGGGACTGGGAAGATATTGGATAGGTGAACAAGACTAATTGTTATTTCCTCCACTCCTGTACTCCCTTGCTCCCCCTGCCCCTGTGCTCCTGTGCTTTTGTCACTTCGAGACTTCAGTTTTTTCCGGTTCTTCTTGGGGTAATTCGATAACACTACGCTTCGTAAATCCCCACGCTAAGATGAGGCCGATCGCAGTAATCATAAACCATTCTGGTGGGACTAAAGCATCATTCACCACTTTTAATAACAGCCGCAAGCCTACTAAAGCTACAGTTACATAGCCTGCATCCTCTAGGTTTTCAAATTCATCTAGCCATCGGATAAACAATCCCGCCATAAATCTCAGTGTAATAATACCGATTGTTGCACCCGTCAGCACTAGCCACCTTTCTTGAGAAACAGCGATCGCAGTTGTCACGCTATCCAAAGAAAATGCTAAATCTGTAAATGCAATCACGGGGATCGCTTGCCATAGTGAGTTGAAGCGAGGGCCGTGATGATGATCGTCCTCTGTTTCTTGAGAAGTAAAATGTTGGAATACCAGCCACAACAAGTATGCAGCGCCCAAAAATTCAAATTGCCAGAATTTTTGCACCCAAGTTGCAGTTAGAATCAGGGAGATTCGCAGCACATAGGCAACGACCAAACCAAAGTTGAGTGCCTGACGCTCAAGTTTTTTGTCCTCCAGTCCTTGGGCGATCGCAGCGAGGGCGATCGCATTATCAGCGGATAGTACTGCCTCTAAAAAAATCAGGATCAGCAGGACTATAGAGGCTTCAACGCTGAAATGAAAGTTCAGGTAATCAAAAATTCGGTCTAACATTCCGGGTTCTCAAGCAGCGATTAAAAATTAACAGGATTAGCCAATTTAGCCAATTTAATATAAACAGTGCAATAAATTGCTACTTTTAATCCAGCTTAACGTGGTTGCGGTGCATTCTGAAGGCGATGTCCAAGGGGAAGCCATCCGGTGACGCTCGTGATTCGCCAGAAAATCTGTATTTTTTTATACGGATACATCATATATATTTTTAAATATAATTGTATATCAATAAAATTTGAGGCATTGCTGAATCAGGGGATGAAATTTGATGTATTGAAATCTTAAACTCTTTATTCTCTCTGTCTTGAAAAGTTTCCTAGGTCGGGCTAACCCTCCTTCTCCTGACGGAGACCGGAGGCGAACAGAACTTTTCGCTGCGTCTGTGCCTTGAAAAGTTATCAACGCTATGCCGGTCTTACTGCCCAACCGTTCTTTTAGAACGGTTGCCTTGTGTCCTCTGGACACAAGGGGGAGGCGCAAGGCTTTGCGCCTCTCGGCAGTGAACAGACCATCGCCGGAAGCCGGCGCTCAGACTTTCCGCTGCGTTAAATAAATCATCCCGCAATTATGCAACGCCAAATTTGATTGTTTCAGACAGATGACAACCATTCAACAGACAGGTAATTCAATACAGATCAGCCAAAAATCCTGATGTAGAGACACGATTTATCATGTCTTCAAAGACAAATTATCTGTACAAATAATCCTTAACCTAACCGTATTGACAGGTATTGACTATTTGCTTATTTTGGATAAAAATCAAACTTTCATGCCTGAAAAGAGTTACTAAACACTCGATTATTTAGTCCAATGTGTAAGTTGTATGAGATTTTATATGAGTTTTTATATGAGTTTTCAGGTCTAGCAGATACACAATCAAAGCAAAAATTTTAGTTTAATAAATCAGTAGAGATCCTGTTTTTCAGAAAAAAGTTTTCTTCAAAAATTAGTCTTAATGAGACTAACTTAAAATATCTATTTTTTGACTATTTATTCATGTAAAGTGGGGAATATATCGTATGGGAATAGTCTTCTGGAGAAAAGTATTTGATTTGATTAAAAAGGGTAGAAGTAATTTTCGATAAAAAGCGATCCCGCTACTCTTTCTCCTCTGGATTGCTTCTGAAGCCAGAACACTTAGCTTAGTTAGTAAAATTTGTAAAGTGTAAACATAGTAATAAATTAGAATACCTAATTTACTTAGACCTGAGATTCATGTGACAATAGTGGAATTAGGGTTGAAAATTATACTTAATACTAAGGAAATCCAACATGAGTATTGGTAACACTAAGTTATATCCGAAAAGATTAATATTTTGTCTGAGTGCGGTGTGTGGCTTGCTGGGCGTGATGATTCCCGAAACCGTGTCTTCTCAAACTACTCCTATAATACGCATTTTAAGGGTTACTGCTCCTGGAGGTACTACTTTCAAGCGGGAAGAAAGCTGGTATTTACAAGCACGTAACATAACACAAGCAGATCAAAAGTGCGCTGTTAGATCAGGTGATAAGTTTTTTGTCTCGTCTATTCTAAGTAGCAATAATAGTCAGGTAGTGAGTCCTACTGGCAATGGTGAACGTCTCAGGGATTACTGGGAAGTTACATTTGAGAAGCCACTTCCTTGCAATCAGCAGGGTGATGGTAGACAAACCTGGTTTGTTTTTAAATCTCATGTACAACAATTACAAGCTGTTGCCGTGCGCTAGTGGTGAAGTGATTTAATATTCTTAATCTTGTAGGACAAGTGTAAAATTGCATTGATGCAAATCAGATATTAATTAGCTTGCGATCGCATTTCTGTTTGGTAGTAAGTACTCTGCGGAAATGCTTGTCTACGAAACCAAGGCGAACCCAAACAGCATGACAATAACGTCGCACATCACTCGCACCTCATCATTAAATGCAATTTATCTTCTGAGAGTCGGGTGTACAACGCAGGATAAAACCTTCAATATTTAGTAACGGCAACTTCAGCATTCATAAGGAATATTAGATTACTTGTTCACCACCAAGTCCGTGGTTCAAAGAACAGTGTTGCATCTATACATACCTATGGAAAATCTTTATGAAGAAATTGTTACAAAGTTTAGTAGAATGACATCATTCACAAATAAGTATTTTTTCTTATTGACATGATGGCGGATAGATTTCCCTGGCTTACCGCGATTGTCTTGCTACCACTTGTTGCTTCCCTGCTGATTCCTGTGCTGCCTGATAAAGACGGCAAGCGCGTGCGGTGGTATGCACTGGGTATAGGTATCGCAGACTTTGCCTTGATGTGTTACGCCTTTTGGAAGCATTACGATGCCAGCAGTGCTAGTTTTCAACTCGTGGAGACTTATGCCTGGGTACCTCAGTTAGGCCTGAACTGGGCAGTATCGGTAGATGGACTTTCAGTTCCGCTTGTGCTTTTAGCAGGATTTGTCACCACGCTCTCGATGTTTTCTGCCTGGCAAGTTGATCATCGACCCCGCCTTTTCTATTTTCTAATGCTTGTGTTGTATTCCGCACAGGTAGGGGTGTTCGTTGCCAAAGACTTGCTGCTATTTTTCATTATGTGGGAAGTGGAGCTGATTCCCGTATACCTACTAGTCTGCATTTGGGGTGGGCAAAGGCGTCGCTATGCAGCTACAAAATTCTTGCTGTATACCGCAGCGGCTTCTATATTTATTCTGGTGGCAGCCCTAGCAATGGGGCTATATGGTGGCGGTAATATGACATTTGACATAACCGCACTCGGCATGAAGGAATATCCGCTTGGTCTACAACTGCTGCTTTATGCAGGGCTGTTGATTGCATTTGGCGTTAAGCTTGCTGTTTTCCCCATGCATACCTGGTTGCCTGATGCCCACGGTGAAGCATCCTCTCCTGTATCAATGATTCTGGCTGGTGTGTTGTTGAAGATGGGCGGATACGGACTGATTCGCCTGAATCTTGAGTTGTTACCTGATGCACACATTTACTTTGCGCCAGTTCTAGCCATTCTGGGTGTTGTCAATATTATCTATGGCGCATTGAATTCCTTTGCTCAGACCAACATGAAGCGGCGTTTAGCTTATTCGTCGATATCTCACATGGGATTTGTACTGCTTGGGATTGCGTCCTTTACTGATTTGGGAATCAACGGCGCGATGTTGCAGATGATATCGCATGGTTTGATCGCATCGGTGCTGTTTTTCTTAGCAGGTGTTACTTACGATCGTACCCACACTATGGTAATGAAAGATATGGGCGGTATTGGTCAAGCCATGCCCAAAGTCTTCGCCCTGTTTACAATTGGAGCGATGGCATCACTAGCGCTTCCGGGTATGAGCGGCTTTGCTGGCGAACTTGCGGTATTTCTTGGTGTAACAACCAGTGACGTCTACAGTTCGACTTTCTGCACTGTAACAGTTTTTCTCGCCGCAGTTGGAGTCATCCTCACACCTATCTATCTCCTTTCAATGCTGCGACAAGTGTTTTATGGTAAAGGTGCAGCGCTCGTATGCGACATCAATAATGTAGGCTTAGAAAATCAAGAAGACGAGGGAACAGTCTGTTTTGGTACAGACTGCCTCGTGCCAACAGAAGCAGTTTACGACGATGCTAGACCGCGTGAAGTGTTTATCGCTGCTTGTTTTCTAGTTGTAATTATCGGTATTGGTTTCTATCCTAAGATGGCTATGCAGATGTACGATGTGAAGACTGTGGCAGTCAATGCTAACCTTCGCCAGTCTTATGCCATAGTCTCGCAAACAAATCCCCGGATCTATGCCAATGGAATCTTGATTCCGAAAATCTCACAAACTAATGATGAAATCTTTGTTGCTCAAGTTAAGCAGTAAGTCTTGTTGATTGCAAATAAAACTGACAAACCCACCAACCTGGAGATAATTATTAAAGTCAAAAGTATCCTTAGATTGGAAATCAAGGATACTATCGATATCTTGTAAGCCGTCTTGGAAAATGTTCTGATTGATTGAAGGTAAGGTGTTTGAACCGCTACTACCTCGCAGGATATCATTATCGAGTCTACCGATTAAGATATCTTTATCGTTACCGCCGATAATGATTGATGGTTGTCATGAGACGTTACTCCAATTTTGGAATTTTAGCAGTGAAGAGTCTCTCCTAATTACTTCATATTTCTAAGATTAGGCGATCGCATGAGGTGATGAAAGATCAGTTTTGTAGCGAAGAAGTACTTGGAAAACTGATTTTGACAAAACAAAAGTTTTACAGAGTAGATTTTCAGGCGTTGCTGAATAGAAGTATGAAATTGAAAAATAGAGTGTATTAAAACTCTTACTCTCTGCGCAGCGGACACTTTGTACTCTGCGGTAAGCCGCTATCGTGTCTAAAAGTCGGCAGAGCAGCGCACGCTAGTGTCCTCCTCTGTATGAGATAAATTTATACCCTGATTTAGCAACGCCGATTTTCAACTAAAGGAAGATTATATTAACATAGGAATTAAAATAATATTTATAACATTTAATTATTATGGCTATGCGAGACGCAGACAAAGATCGTCGCAAAAATCTTCATGTCAAAAATACTAATTTACCTGTGAAAGAACCCCTTTCTTATCATGAGCTTAAAGACAAATGGAAGAATGCTCGTGCCGATGCACTTCAATGGGAACAATGTGCAAAAGAAAATCAATAAGCTGCATCTAAACTGGCTCAAGTTCAGCAAGATATCCAAACTTACCAAATTGAGGTTCATGAATTAAAAGAACGTGCAGGACATAATTACGAAATATATCTGAATGAACAAAAAAACTATCAGCAGGCTTTAAGCCTCTACAACGGAGAAAAAACTAGAGCAATTGAATTAATTGCCCAACGTGATGAATGGCAACAACGCGCGAAAGAAAATCAAGAAGCTGCGTCCCAACTAACTCAAGTTCAGCAAAACATCTACACTTATCAAGTTGAAATTAATAAGTTAAAAGAACGCATAGCACACAATTATTTAATCTATCTTGAGGAACAAGAAAATTATCAGCAGGCTCTAAATCGTTACAATGAAGCAAAAGCCAAAGCAACTGAATTAATTGCCCAACGTGATGAATGGCAGCGACGTGCGAAAGAAAATCAGGAAGCTGCGTCCCAACTAACTCAAGTTCAGCAAAATATCCAAATTTACCAAGTTGAGGTTAATGAATTAAAAGAAAGTGCAGCACACAATTATCAAAAATATATTGATGAGCAAAAAAATTATCAGCAGGCTCTACATCGTTACAATGAAGAAAAAGCTAGAGCGGCTGAATTACTTGCCCAATATGAAGAAATGAAATCTGAGCGAGACAATTATTTAACTCTATATAATGAGGCACAAACACAACTTAAATTTGAGCGCCGTTCCAAGGCTGGTATTAAGGGATGGGAAACTCGTCGTAAAGCCGAGAACGAAAGGCTAAAAAGGGAAATTGCTGAGATGGTTGTTCTGCTGCGCGAATCCCTGGCAAGTAAGGATGAAGCTATAAATAACCTCTACGTTGTAGCAGAGCGTATGGATCGAATTCAATCCCTGGTAGATTCGGTGGAAGATGAAACAATAGGCAATCCTGTAGGTCTGGTACAAAAGTTTAAACGCATTTGGCTTGCTATTAAAGAAATACTTACGGAATAAACAAACATCTTTATGAGCAAAAAATCATCATCAACTATAGGAATTCAAAGTAAAGCTAAGTTGGGGGAGCAAATTCGTAATATTGCCGATAGACTTAAACAAGAGACCGAGGTGCAGATCAAAGCCACCTCCCGTATTTTAGGGGCTGCGGCTCAAATTTCCGAAAATCATGACCGACTTATTAATGAAGTAGTTGATATGGTTGAGGAAGACCTTAATAAACAAACCCAGACGTATTCAAAGGATATTTATACGGTTGATATTCTAAAGCAACAGTTTAAAACATTACGTGAAGCAAAGGATTATTTTAAGCTGAAAGCGACTAGTTGGGAATCCCTTGCTAAGAAACTAAATGATTCATCTTCCCAAAAGCTTATACTTGAAACTAAACCTCAGTCATGTCAAGTTTTGGAAAGCAACTATATAGGAAAATTTGAAAATAATGGCAAAAACTCTGAAGGTTTGACAGTTCATTTAGAAGCAGATGTCGCAGAAATGTTTCCCAATGCTCAAGCAGTAAATGAAGCTCTACGTTTTCTCATTAGAGTTACGAAGAACAGTTGCTAAAACAGTGAATTTGACAGTCAAAAATTTATAATTAATTTTAGTTGATGCTGTGTTCTATTTAATTACATACAGCTTACACAATTAACTAATTATTACAATTAATCATCCCAGTAACTCCAATAGTGATCAAAAACTCGCCCCCAAATGCTACCAATACATGGGATGCTTGTTGATTGATTAGTTGAGTATTTGCAGATGTCTGTTGTTTCTGGTGTAACTGTTACCGTTCCTGCCACAACTGCTAATTTGGGGCCTGGTTTTGATTGCATCGGTGCAGCTTTAACGCTGTACAACGAGTTTAAGTTCATTCGCTTGGAAGAAAGCGGGATGATTATCCATGTCACAGGTGTAGAAGCTGAACGAGTACAAACTGATGAGAGCAATCTTCTCTACCAAGCATTTTTGAAGTTATATCAATATATAGAGCAGACACCGCCATCAGTGAAAATGGAGATTCGCCTGGGTGTACCGCTGGCGCGAGGTTTAGGTAGTTCGGCTACAGCAATTGTTGGTGGGTTGGTTGGTGCTAATCAACTTGCGGGTGCGCCTCTGAGTCAGTCGCAAGTGATGGAATTAGCGATCGCAATGGAGGGACATCCTGATAATGTAGTTCCAGCTTTGTTGGGCGGATGTCGTCTTGCCGCTACTAGTGACACAGGTTGGGAAATTTGCGAGGTTCCCTGGTATGGGGATATTGTGCCTGTGGTGGCTATTCCTGATTTTGAACTTTCTACTTCCAAAGCGCGGCGCGTTCTTCCAACTGAGGTGAGTCGTGCAGATGCAATTTTCAATACGGCGCATCTGGGGTTGTTATTGCGCGGCTTAGAAACTGGTAAGGGAGAATGGTTAAGGACGGCTTTGCAAGATAAGTTACATCAGCCTTATCGCAAAGCCTTGATTCCTGGTTACGATGCTGTCAACATAGCAGCTGTGGCTGCTGGTGCTTACGGCATGGTAATTAGTGGTGCAGGGCCGACACTGTTAGCTTTGGCAGATACAACACAGTCACAGGCTGTAGAAATGGCGATGTTAACCGCTTGGCAAGAAGCAGGAATCACAGCTAATGTGCGATCGCTTTCTCTAGATACCCAAGGCGCAAGCAGCTTTCACGAAGGATAAACAGGAATTATGCAGCAAATTCAGGCAGAAATAGCAGCACTTAACTCTCAAATTCAAGTTCTCCAGCAAGAACGTGCTGCTCTCAATATTAATAATGCGATATCTAGCGAGAATGATTCACCCCTAGCCACAGTTGAGGCGTACCGTCGCCATGCTAGAGAAAATCCTCAATTGTCTGCTGAACTAAAAGGCATAGATGATGCGATCGCCGCCTTGGAAGTGCAGCTACATCATAAACAAGCTGAATTAGCATGTTGCCAAATTGAATCAAAGCAACTTACCCAACAGCAGCAGCTAGATGAAGCGAAAAGAGTGGCTCAAGTTCATGCTCAACGCATTAATCAACTCGCAGGAGAACTGTCCACAGAAATCCGTCTTCTGAAAGCTTGCGCTGATTATCTGAGTCCAATGTATTGGCAAGTATATTACAAACCTTTCATTACCGGGTTTAAAACCATATCAGTTCCTCATGTCCGCTCAGATGGGGAAGTCTGGACAATTGTCAATCGGATCGTTTAAAAGTGTAATTTTAAGCCTTGCTTGGCAGTTATCTGCGTCTTAGAAAGCAGTCATATCTTGAGACGGTGGCATTAGCCGCCGTTTTTTGTTGACTTAGTAAAAGTTTACATTTAGAATGGATTGCCAAGAGAAACCAGTGAGTATTTATTACTAGCTGCATCCAAATTTTAATCTTCTAAGGAGGAATAACGTTTACAAAACTCAAAACTCCTTAATATAATGTAATCAAAAGCGAAATTCTAAAACTATTGTCAGCAGTGATGAATAATATTGAAATTCCTTGGCTAACAGCCATAATTCTTTTGCCCTTGGTGGCTGCCTTAGCCATCCCCTTAATCCCAGATAAAGAGGGCAGAACCGTGCGATGGTACGGTTTGGGAGTAGCGATCGCCGACTTTGCATTGATGATTTATACTTTTTGGTATAAATACGACTTCCAGAGTTCAACATTCCAACTTGTAGAAAACTATCCTTGGGTTCCTCAGTTGGGTTTGCATTGGGCGGTGGGGGTTGATGGTCTGTCGATGCCCCTACTACTGCTAACAGGCTTAATTAATACACTCGCAATCTTCGCGGCTTGGAAAGTTACCACCAAGCCGCGATTATTTTATGGCTTGATGTTGGTGATGTACAGCGCCCAGCTTGGCGTATTTGTCGCCCAGGATATGCTGTTGTTCTTCCTAATGTGGGAAATCGAGTTAGTGCCGGTTTACCTGCTAATTTCCATCTGGGGAGGACAAAACCGCCGTTATGCAGCTACCAAATTCATTCTGTACACCGCCGCTGCATCAATATTTATCTTGGTAGCGGGTTTTGCAATGGCATTCTCTGGAGATACCGTCACCTTCGACATGGCAACTCTGGGAATGAAACAATATCCCAAAGCCTTTGAGTTGTTAGTTTACGCAGGTTTCTTAATTGCCTTCGGTGTAAAGCTGCCAATTTTTCCCTTGCACACTTGGCTACCTGACGCTCATGGTGAAGCATCAGCACCAGGTTCAATGATTTTGGCTGGTGTATTGTTAAAAATGGGCGGTTATGCTCTCATCCGCATCAACGTTGAGATGCTGCCTAATGCTCATGTTTACTTTGCCCCAGTGTTAGCGATTTTGGGTGTAGTGAACATTGTCTACGGCGCTTGCTGTGCCTTTGCCCAAACCAATCTCAAGCGCCGCTTAGCTTACTCTTCAATTGCCCACATGGGATTTGTGTTGATTGGGATTGCTTCCTATACAGAACTGGGTATCAGCGGTGCAGTACTACAGATGGTTTCCCACGGTTTGATTGCCGCTAGCTTATTCTTCCTATCCGGGGTCACTTACGATCGCACCCACACCTTGATGATGGATAAAATGGGCGGTATGGCAAAGGTAATGCCCAAAACCTTTGCTCTGTTTACCGTTGGTTCAATGGCTTCTCTTGCATTACCAGGAATGAGTGGCTTTGTTGGTGAATTGATGGTGTTTCTCGGTATCGCCACCAGTGATGTTTACAGTTCTAGCTTCAAAGTTGTAGTCGTTCTGCTGTCGGCGGTTGGCGTGATTCTGACACCGATTTATTTACTGTCGATGCTGCGTCAAGTGTTCTACGGCGAGCAAAATGAAGAGTTACATTTAGATGCTGTAATATCTGATGTCAAACCCCGCGAAATATTTATTACTGCTTGTTTGCTGCTTCCAATAATCGGTATCGGGTTTTATCCAAAGTTGGCAATGCAGACTTATGATGTGAAGGCAGTAGAATTAGCTACTCATGCTCGCCAAGTTTTACCAGTTGTTGCTCACCAGCAACCATCAAGTTTGTACTCGCGTATTTTTACAGCACCAACCTTGGCTACTGCTCAAGTTGAAAGTTTAGTTAATATTTCAGAGTAAATATACTTCCGGCAAAGGTGCTGGAATTAAATTTTAATATGAGGGGAATAAAGGGGTGATTACGAAATCACCCCTAAAATTTTTGTATTAGTGAATTGAAAGAGATTTTTAGGTCTAACTTTTCACGGTATCTGGAAAACCTCACTTCTATTTCTCTCTCCTTCTAGGAGAGACTTTGAATTTTCCCCCTTAAAGCATCGGGAAGGGAGTTATATCATGTTCGCTTGATTACTTATTAAACCCGAAGAACCCCAAAGAGTAAAAGCTACACTTTGTCTCCCTGCCTTTTTTGGAAAGGCGATCGCTTGGATTCCCCGACCTAGAAATAAAACTAAATAGCAGCAGAATAGGCTTCATCCACCTTCAGAGTCGTACCTGTGATAAACTTGGCATCATCAGAAATCAGAAAAGCAATTGTTTTAGCAAACTCTGCATAGGTAGTGGGACGACCAAACATCAAATCAGAAGGCACATTCCATCCCTCTAACTCTGCCATTGAATCTGCTACAAAAAAAGGCGCTACGGAAATCATGCGAATCCTATCTGCTTTGTAACGCTTGGCATAAAGTTTTGTGAATCCTTCCATTGCGGCGCGGAGTGTACCGCTAAAGGTGTCCCTAATTCTGGTTCATGGGAATCACACGCGGAAATGTTCACGATGACACCGCCTCCTGAATATCGCATTGCTTCTGTAACTAGTTTGGCGATGCGGACAACACTCAAAAACAACATTTCAAAGTTTTCTATCCACATTTGATCAGAAATAGATAGCAAATCTGGTCGGGGTGGATCTCCAAAACTATTTACCACTGCATCAATACGACCGAATTGAGTTAAAGTCGTCTCTACTAATAGCTGTAAGTCGTGGAAATGGGTAATTGATCCTTGAGTGGCAATACCGCCCAACTCATCTGCTAAATCGAGAATATCAGGCGATCGCGCCATCAGTGAAACCCTATAACCTCGCGCTGCTAACTCTCGCGCACAACCTGCGCCAATTCCCCGACTAGCAGCTGTAATAATCGCTACTTTCTGTGAATTCATAATTTGCTCTAGAGTATGAAAAGATTATAGTTAAAGCAGGTGAAGTAGCCAAAAAGCAATTATGACCACAAACTTACCTGTAGCCACAGAAATTATACCAATGGTCTTGCAATTGCAACCTGCGATCATACTAACCGAAGATCAGTTTTATGAGTTTTGTCAGCTAAACCGTGATTTTCGTATCGAACGCAATGCTGTAGGAGAAGTAGTCATTATGCCCCCTACCCTACTGGTTTCGAAACTGATGAACGTAATTTTAACTTAGTTGGGCAGTTGTGGGTATGGACAAAGCAAGATGGTACAGGTGTAGGGTTTGGTTCCATTGGTGGGTTTACTTTATCTAATGGTGCAGTTAGATCGCCAGATGCAGCGTGGATAAAACGCGATCGCTGGTAAGCCATACCAATGGAACTGCGAAAAAAATTTGCACCCATTTGTCCTGAGTTTGTGATTGAATTGCGTTCTGAGAGCGTAGGCGTAGCCCGTCGTAGACATCGCTTGCAAGTTTTGCAAGACAAGATGCAAGAGTATATGGATAATGGGGCGCAACTCGGTTGGTTAATTGATAGAAAACAACGCCAAGTATTTATTTATCGTCCTAATACTGCGGTTGATATATTAGATAACCCTAAGACATTGAGCGGTGAACCGTTGCTACCTGGCTTTGTTTTAGATTTAAGTCAGATTTGGTAAGTAGTAAGTTCACTATTAAGCTGACATTAATGTTCCAATTTTCTTAAAAAGTTTGTTAGCAAATTCTTGTTTTGAAAAGTAGCTCGAATTGTATTGCTATTATTATAATCAACGATAACTTCAAATTTTTCAAATTCCCCAACTGGGCTGTCAATCTTAAGTGTATCTAGCCCACTAATTGCATCATCAATACTATCAAATTCGTATCTCTTTCCGAAAAGCGGAATTAAAACTATATTACTAATGTAACGCTCAAGACAATTTCTCAGCGTTTACATAAACATCGTAAAGTAGCAGAGATTGCTAGAAAAGTGAGAGACTGTAACTCTTCAGATAGGGTTGGAGCTAGCTCTAAATAAGCTTGCTTGATTTTGAAGAGATGTATTAATACCTCCTCGGTGTAGCATTTGCTTAGTAACACTAGCATTTTGTCTGGAAACTTTGGCTGAATACTAGCAGCAAGATTTTTAATCTCAGTGATTGCTTCTAAAAACTCATGGGTATGTATCTCCCATGAGAGCTTCCCTTGTGCAAGCCGATAAACAAAAGGATGCGCTTCAATGCCGTAGGAATTCACACCAAGTTTATCAGCAGCAATACAAATAGTGCCCGATCCTGCAAATGGATCGAGCACTGTTTTAGGTTGCAATTCTGCGATTATTCCTTCAACCCAAGTAGCTGAAAATCCAGCAGAATACCTAAACCATCTATGAATAGGTAATTTCATATTGTCAGTAAATGTGCCTGTTCTTTCTGTAATAGCTCTTGATTGAAAATCATTGCGAAATTCAGGCATCAACTTTAAAAGCTGAACTTAATAGGGCTTACTTATTTTAAATTAGTATTGACTAGACTAAACTTATAAAAATTAGGGACTGAGAAATAAATCTCAGCCCCGATAAAAAAGCGGGCTAACCGCTATTAACTTGGTTAACCCGTGCAGCTTTGGGAACGCGCAGAGAAATAGTTATTGCAATACCAATTTCACATTGGCGTTTTGCAGACCGCGCTGTTTTACTTCTGCCAAGGTTTTGTTAACGGCATATTTTTGGTTGATTGAGTTGATCAACTCGGTTTGGTTATGCTTTTTAGCAACGCCCCACAGGTCAGCGATTAGATCAAAAGAACCATCGCTGTTGCGAGACCAACCTAGGTCATATTCGCCTTCCAACACGGCAACGATGTCGGAACGGACACGCTGACCGTTATAACCACGGACATCAGCTTCAGTCTTCACGCTGATACCGAGGTCGCGCAAGGAAGCTTTGAGGATTTCGGCATCGGTGATCTTGGTACGCAGAGTGCTAAAGTGAGACATTTGGGTTTCCTCCAGTGAGAAGATTGAGAACAACGACAACGATTTACTTTAGGCGAAGCCGCGATTAGGTTGAAGCGGCTTTTTTCGTAACTGCTAGCATTTTCAGCTAGCCTTTCCCCCTGGGTTAGCAAGGGAAAGCTTTTAAAACTCCATTCGCTGATATTCAGCAACGGAGGATGCTGCGGGTCGTGCTCGCTGTCTAGCCCAGTCTCTTAGGGCCGTTACCTGTTCTTGCATCGTGCGAGACAGCGGCAGGGTAGCTTTCAATGCAGCAATAATATCTAACTGGGTGAACTCGCGATCTTGGGCAAAAGCTTCGTACATTGCCGCAACGATCGCTTGCTCAATTTCTGCCCCAGAAAAGCCGTCGGACATCTTGGCTAGTTGCTCAAGGTCGAATCGAGAGATGTCTTCACGACGCTTGGTCAGGTGGATGTTGTAAATATCCTGACGTTCTTCGGGAGTTGGCAGATCTACAAAAAAGATTTCATCAAAGCGACCTTTCCTCAAAAATTCCCCAGGTAAGCGTTCAACTCTGTTGGCGGTTGCCATCACAAACACTGGAGATTTCTTTTCCTGCATCCATGTGAGGAAAGAACCAAAAATTCGGCTTGAAGTGCCACCATCCGAATCACCAGAACCAGCACTACCAGCAAAGGATTTATCTAACTCATCAATAAATAGAATAGTTGGGGAAATTGATTCTGCTGTTTTTAGAGCATTGCGTAGATTTGCCTCGCTTCGACCCACCATTGAGCCGTCGTAGACTCTCCCCATATCCAGGCGCAAAATTGGTAAACCCCACAGCCGAGAAGTCGTTTTAGCAATCAGCGACTTACCACAACCGGGAACACCCAGAATCAACATTCCCTTTGGTTGAGGTAAACCATACTCTCTAGCTCTTTCTGTAAAAGCGTTAGAGCGTTGCTTAAGCCATTTTTTTAGTTCTTCTAAGCCACCGACAGCATCAATGGTTTCATCTTCTTCGATGTACTCTAGTATACCATTACGCCGGATAAGTTGCTTTTTCTCAGATAGAACTATATCTACTTCATCTTCCGTCAAACGCCCTGTAGTGACCTGCGCCTTACGGTATACTTTCTCAGCTTCATCTTTGGTTAAACCCAAAGCTGCTCTGAGAAGTTTTTCTCTGGCCTCTGTTGTCAACCGTCGCCCACGATTTTGCTCTATGTGGTGAGTCAAGACTTTATTCAACTCGGTCATGTCTGGCAATCGAAAGTCCAGAACCACAACTTCTTTTTCTAACTCAATAGGAACTTGTTGCATTGGAGACATCAAGATGATGTTCTTCTGCATACCTTTGAAGCTAGCGATCGCATCTCGCAACGATCGAGTTGTCGCAGGCGCATCAATAAATGGATGTAAATCTTTAAGAATAAATATACCAGGTTCTCTTTGCCGGATTATCCACTCAATCGCCGCCTCTGGAGAAACGGTGTTGTGCTGAGTAACATTCCGTGGTTGACCATACTCCACAATACCGTGCGTTACTGTCCAAACATATACTCGGCGTTGGGGCTTTAACACTTGGGCGATTGTGGAAATTGCCTGCTCAGCCCGCTCTTCCTCGGAGGTCACAAGGTAGATTAGAGGGTATTGAGCTTGAATTAGGATATTGAGCTCTTCTTTCATACAATCGACCTACTTGAGACCTTATAGAGACAGTACAGACATTGCTTTTAGTAAAGACAACCGGACTATGAATTCTTCATTCATAATTCCTATCTAGCAAGGAACTAACTCTTCCTCACCCTTAGGATGGGTTTCATCTTGAGCCATCTCGTCAATGGGAAGATGCTCTTGACCAATAATTCCTGGTTGATTGCCCAATGCAACCAGTTCTCCATCACGTAATACTAGTGAACTTTCACAATTTGGACAGGAATATAATTTATGGGTTCGCCCGTAAGAAGAAGCTTCTACCTCTTCAACTATTTCTGAATTGGACAAGTAAAAACCAAGGGCCCGTTCGGCAAGTTCTGACATTGATTCAGAATCTACTGCTGAACGAATCTTCAGCCTTTTGTGTAATTCTGGCGATAGATACAAAGTAACCTTTTGCTTAGCTTGCATATAACTCATTAACGGTCTTACCCGGGTATGTATATCACGTTATCGGCTCGTCCTACCATTGTCAAGATGGCAAAGCGTTTTGACGGTGATTTTGTTACATTTGTTTACAACAAGGTTTGTCCTGTTCTGTTGTTCTTAGTAGTGACATTGTCACTGACCTAAGTTATCTATGAAAACGGTTATGTGGTTTCTACTAAATTTAATTCAAACGATAGTAGCGTTCCTCCTACCTGCCAATAGAGATTTGTGTTTCTGATAATTTTGCCAAATCAGTAACTCTGGTAAAAAGTATAACAATGACCATCGATGCGGTTAAAACCTGTTGTTTAAAGCGAAGAAAGTATGTGTTTGCTTCAGGCGTTAGCAAAATCTTAAGCTTGTTCATCATGCTATGCGGGTGTACTACAACTGGTTTTAACGCGGGTTCTGTTACATGGAAGACTTATAACAATTACCGTTATGGTTTTGAGTTTCCATACCCTAGTAACTGGATTTCTCTACCAGCCCCAGAAAATGATGATGGCATTGCTTTTGTTTCACCGCATCATAACTCTGTAGTAATTCGGGGTTGGGCGAGTCATCAGATACCAGATACTAATACAGACCAGGAAGGAGAAATAAATTCTAACTTTCGGACTACTCAAGGAATATCTGGAGTGCTGGTAGTAGAAGTTAATCAACAAATAAGTTCAATGACACTGACCCTAACTCAAGGTCAAGTGCAATACCAGTGGCAAGGGCAAAGCCAGAGCCAAGAATTTCAAGATTACTACCGTTTGTTTTATTACATCGCCCAGCAGTATCGCATTCCAAAGTCCTAACTCATTTTTCATTGATTAGGAGTCAAGGGTTAAGGGTAAAGAGTCAAGAGCCAAGAGTTAGTTTCTATTCCCTGCGCCTCTGCTCCCCTTTGTGGTCTCTTACTTCATCTTTTCATCCTGGCTTTTTACAACGGAATTTTGTTATTTTAGCTAGCTCTGCTGCCACTGCTTTCTTCGCTTGTTGTATCCTCATTTCCACATCTCTTTCAGAATGATGATAAAGAGGGGACATAAACCTGATAGATTTAGCTATCAGCGAGTAAAAACTGGTTAAGATGAAAGTCCTGGTTATTGGTGGCGATGGGTATTGCGGTTGGGCAACCGCTCTTTACCTTTCCAATCGAGGTTATCAAGTTGGGATTTTAGATAGTTTGGTGCGGCGGCACTGGGATAACGAACTGGGTGTCGAAACTCTTACCCCGATCGCGCCAATTCAGCAACGCCTCCAGCGCTGGCAAGATTTGACTGGTAAGTCTATTGACTTTTTTGTCGGAGACATTACCAATTATGAGTTTCTCCAAAGAACTTTACACAAATTTCAGCCAAACGCCATAGTGCATTTTGGTGAGCAACGTTCGGCTCCATTTTCGATGATTGACCGCGAACATGCGGTTCTGACACAGGTAAATAATGTAGTCGGCACTCTCAATTTGCTGTATGCCATGCGGGAGGATTTCCCTGACTGTCATTTGGTGAAACTGGGAACAATGGGTGAATATGGTACACCCAACATTGATATAGAAGAAGGGTATATCACCATAGAACACAACGGGCGCAAAGATACTTTGCCTTATCCCAAGCAGCCCGGTTCAATGTACCATTTAAGCAAAGTTCATGATAGTCACAATATCCATTTTGCTTGCCGGATTTGGGGATTGCGAGCAACTGATTTAAATCAAGGTGTAGTTTACGGCGTCTTAACCGAAGAAACGGGGATGGACGAACTTTTGATTAATCGTCTGGATTATGATGGAGTGTTTGGCACTGCACTAAACCGCTTCTGCATTCAAGCAGCTATTGGACACCCCCTCACCGTTTACGGTAAAGGTGGACAAACTCGCGGATTTTTAGATATTCGCGATACAGTGCGATGTGTTGAATTAGCGATCGCTAACCCTGCCCAACCTGGAGAGTTCCGCGTATTTAACCAATTTACCGAGCAATTCAGCGTCGGTGATTTGGCATTGATGGTGAAAAAAGCTGGGAACGCATTGGGATTGAATGTAGACATCAATCATCTCGATAATCCCAGAGTTGAAAAAGAAGAACATTACTTCAACGCTAAAAACACCAAATTGCTTGATTTAGGTTTACAGCCTCACTTGCTTTCTGATTCTTTGCTTGATTCTTTGTTGAACTTTGCCATCAAGTATCAGAAACGAGTTGATAACAAGCAAATTTTGCCCAAAGTCTCTTGGCATAGAAATTAGGGTAAACCTGGGTACAACTGGTAACACCTGTTTAACTCAAGTAAGTCGCTAAACTCAAACTGGTCGTCATCTCTTAGCACAGTATGACGACCAATTAATTATTATTTATTAAACGTATCATCCAACTAGTAGTAAAATGCTGGATGCTTACGCCAAAAATTGGCTTGTGAACATTGAGGACATCTCGGATTTTGTACGAAAGCAGCAGAAAAACATTAAGTCTGACTGTGCAGAATTGATTACAGCACGCGAGACAGTTTACTGTGTGTTTGATACCGAAATACAAAACAAGCTGGGATTATCTGCCTGGACTGAATAGTTTTTTATGAGAATTGCCCTATTCACCGAAACCTTTTTGCCCAAGGTTGATGGTATTGTAACGCGCTTGCGTCACACCGTTGACCATCTACAGCGCAATAGTGACCAAGTGCTAGTTATTGCCCCTGATGGAGGTATTACTGAACACAAAGGAGCTAAAGTTTACGGCGTTACTGGCTTTCCTCTCCCATTGTATCCAGAATTAAAAATGGCACTTCCTCGTCCAGCCATTGGTTACGCCTTAGAAGAGTTTAAGCCAGATATCATTCATGTGGTAAACCCAGCAGTTTTGGGTTTATCTGGGATATTTTATAGCAAAATGCTCAAGATTCCCTTAGTGGCGTCTTATCATACGCATTTACCCCAGTATCTCCAGCATTATGGCTTGGGTATGTTAGAAGGGTTTTTGTGGGAATTGCTCAAAAGTGCTCATAATCAAGCAGCATTAAATCTGTGTACCTCCACAGCGATGATGGAAGAACTGACGGCACACGGTATTGAACGGGTGGATTTATGGCAAAGGGGAGTGGATACAGAATTATTTCACCCCGATTTGGCTAGTGTCGAAATGCGATCGCGTTTGTCGCAGAATCATCCCGAAAGTCCTTTGCTACTTTACGTTGGGCGTCTTTCTGCTGAAAAAGAAATTGAGCGCATCAGACCAATTTTAGAGGCAATTCCCGAAGCTCGATTAGCATTGGTAGGGGATGGCCCGCACCGTCAAGCCCTGCAAAAACACTTTACTGGCACAAACACTCATTTTGTCGGATATCTTATGGGACAAGAGTTAGGCTCTGCCTTTGCTAGCGCTGATGCATTTATCTTTCCTTCGCGTACAGAAACATTAGGATTAGTGCTACTAGAAGCAATGGCCGCTGGGTGTCCAGTGGTTGCAGCCCGTTCTGGAGGAATTCCTGATATTGTGACAGACGGGGTAAATGGATATCTTTTTGAGCCAACAGCAGACATTCAAGAGGCGATTGCTGCTACCGTTCGCCTCTTACAACAAAAACAACAACGAGACATCATTCGTCAAAATGCTCGTCAAGAAGCAGAGAGTTGGGGTTGGGGATCTGCCACGCGCCAGCTACAAAACTACTATCAAAAAGTAATATTTTCGCAACAGTTAGACAAAGCTGTTTAAGTAGGATTTTGATTTCTAAGGCGGGAACCCCCGCCCCAAAATTCTGGAAACGTTGATTTAAAAATTAAATGATATGTAAAAGTAAAAATCTAAAATCTGTCTTGGAAAGTTCTGATGCCTGTCTTGAAAAGTTTCCTGCGGAGGGAAACCCTCCCGCAGAACTTTTCGCTACAGCGGGCTACGTCAACGGAGGAAGCCTCCGCACCCTGCGGGATCTTGCTACAGACTTTCCGCAAAATCTAAAATCTAAAATTCCCATGACACTCCCCAACCCTGGTAGCGTCCTGGCTACATTAACTGAACTTACTCAAGTTAATCGTACTCACGCTCTACTGCGTCGCGTCAAAGACTTATCTGTTAACGAATTTGTTTGCCTACTAGACTTCATCACTGCTGAATTCCAACAATTCCTAAGAGCCATTGAACTGATTAATAATGAAGCTCTAGAAACTATGTTGGAGAAAGTGCTAGAAGCCATCACACTCAAAATTGGTCAAATTCTCCAGGCAGAACACACAGCCATTTTTTTAGTTGACTATGACAAAGGTCAGCTATGGTCAAAAGTTCCTCAAGGTAATACTCAAAAATTCTTAGAAATTCGTACCCCTATTACAGTTGGTATCCCAGGTCATGTTGCCAGTACAGGTGAATATCTGAATATATCTGAAACCTCTACTCACCCTTTATTCAGCCCAGAATTAGAAAAACAGATGGGCTACGAGATTCACAATATTTTATGTATGCCAGTTGTGAGTAGCAAAAACCAGACTGTAGCAGTAGTACAACTGGCTAATAAAACTGGGGATATTCCTTTTAATCAGGATGATGAGGAGCGTTTTCGAGACTTTGCCTCTTCTATTGGCATTATTCTGGAAAGCTGCCAATCCTTTTACGTAGCAGCTCGCAATCAGCGAGGAGCAACGGCTCTATTGCGGGCAACTCAAACACTTGGGCAAAGTCTGGATTTAGAAGCAACTTTGCAGATAGTTATGGAGCAGGCTCGGATTTTAATGCAAGCAGACCGCAGCACGCTATTTTTGTATCGTAAAGAGATGAGTGAACTCTGGACGAAGGTAGCAGTAGCAGCGGATGGCACAAACTTAGTAGAAATCCGCATTTCTGCCAACCGTGGTATTGCTGGTTATGTAGCTTCCACTGGTGAAGCGTTAAACATTCCCGATGCCTACAAAGACCCCCGCTTTGACCCGACTACAGATAAAAAAACTGGGTATGTAACTCGTAATATTTTGTGTTTGCCAGTATTTAATTCGGCAAATGAATTGATTGGCGTCACACAATTAATTAATAAGCAACAAGGCAGTTTTACCGCCTCTGATGAAGAGTTTATGCGGGCCTTTAATATCCAAGCCGGAATTGCTCTAGAAAATGCCCGCCTGTTTGAAAATGTGCTTTTAGAAAAACAGTATCAAAAAGATATTTTGCAAAGTCTGTCGGATGCTGTGATCTCTACAGATATGGCAGGTCGGATTGTCACAATTAATGATGCGGCACTGGAGTTACTGGGTTGTCCTCTGGGAGAGGCTAATACCAAAAATAACAAGCTTTTATGGGAACAAAATTTGATCAGTCGCCTAGTTTGGGAGGTTGTACCGATTGAAAATCTTCAAATGCGGCTGGTAGACAGTTTAAAAACTGGGGCTAAACATTATGTGCCGGAGCAAAGTTTGACAGTGGGAGTTTACCAAGTACTGAAGGATCAGTGCGTGCAAGAAAGTTGTCAAAACGGAGACTTCCAACTATCAGAACTTTTTTCCTTAGAAGAGGACACCAAGGGCGATCGCGAAACTCCTCCTGTTGTATCAAATAACGTTGCTGAGCGCTGGGTAAAGAGTGAAACTCAAGAACATGAGTCAAATATTAGTACCTACCCTTCGGGAAGCAGCCCAGAAGGTGTCCACAAATCGCCAGAACTGACGAAAGTTGCGATCACACAGCACACCACTAGTTCATTTCAGTTGGAAGACAAGCCAGTAGAGCTAGTTCCTCAAGGCGATCCTTACTCTCACCCACTTACGGCCTTTAAAACTGTTACAACATCTGGATTTCCCAACGCATCTGCTACCCAGATTGGAGAACCTTTTCGTCAATCCCATGAGTCGGTAAGCCCTCCTACAAAGCTGGCTCATCATGGCGCTAGCTCTGTATTATCCAATAATCAACAAGGTTGTTACATTTTAGCAGTGCGCGATCGCACTAACCCAGATGTTTTCATTCCCTGGAATCAACCTATGACTCCCCAATCTGAGTTCCTCACCTCTAACCAGGTACAAAAATTAGAACGCAGCATCAATCTTACTGTCAATCCCTTGACTAACCCAGAAGGCGGAGTGAGGGGTGGTTTGGTAGTTTTGGAAGATATCAGCCAGGAAAAACGGATGAAAACTACCATGTCTCGATACCTGACGCCACATGTAGCTGAGCAAGTTATGGCACTGGGAGAAGATGCCTTAATGGTAGGCGAGCGCAAGGAAGTAACTATCTTATTTTCTGATATCCGGGGCTATACAACACTTACAGAAAATCTCGGTGCGGCTGAGGTGGTATCACTGCTCAATCAGTATTTTGAAACAATGGTAGAGGCAGTTTTTAACTACGAAGGCACTTTGGATAAGTTTATTGGTGATGCCTTAATGGCGGTATTTGGTGCGCCACTACCACTGACAGAAAATCATGCTTGGAGGGCGGTGCAATCGGCGTTGGATATGCGACATCGCCTAGAGGAATTTAATCAGCGGCGAATTATCCAGGCACAACCACAAATCCATATTGGTATTGGAATTAGTTCTGGCGAAGTTGTTTCAGGGAATATAGGTTCTCGCAAACGGATGGATTATACCGTCATTGGGGATAGTGTAAATTTGAGTTCGCGCTTAGAAGGAGTCACTAAGGAATATGGCTGTGACATTCTTTTAAGTGAATTTACTTACCAAATGTGCAGCGATCGCATTTGGGTGCGTCAGTTGGATAAAATTCGGGTCAAAGGTAAACACCAAGCAGTAAACATCTACGAGTTAATTGGCGATCGCAGCACCCCCCTAGACGCCAACACTCAAGAATTTTTATTCCATTACCAAACTGGACGTGCTGCTTATTTATCACGCAATTTTCAACAGGCGATCGGCTGCTTTGAAGCTGCTAAATGCATCCGACCCACAGACCAAGCTATTGATATCCACCTAGAACGTGCTCGTAATTACCAACAAACGCCACCTCCCAAATCTTGGGATGGTGTCTGGACAATGATTGTTAAATAATCAAAAAGGTTAAAGGTCAAAAGTCAATATTTGGACTTTGAACTAATTTCTCAATCTTCAAGATCACCTTGGTCACTCTGAAACGGTTCTTCGCCAATTTTTAGTTGTTTTTTTGTGCGTTTCAACTGTTTCCACAAATCCTTGATTTGTTCGTAAGCTTCACCTGGAGGTAGTTTTCCACCTGTTTCTAAATTGCAAATGTAGCTGACTCTTTGGGCAAATTCCTGTAGATTTGCATTAAAAACCAAGTTTTCTGGCTTTACCTGACCATAGTAACGACCACGAGGATAGAGAAAATCATCTTTGTTCACTATTTTTCTCTCCATTTATTTAACTCACTCCTGTTTTAATATTTAAAGCAGAATCACTAGCCTTCTCATTTACATCTTTGTCAGACTAGGAGAAATAAAATCATCGAATCCTTCTTCCAGAAAGGTTGTGCGGGAGTTGGTCGATTTGGGCTTTGATGCTAGAGGATAAAAGTTGAAGTACTTTCATCCAAGTTTACAAATAAAGCATCTTTAACACTGACAACATAGGATAGTTTACCTTCCTGCCAATTGCCAATTTATTTCTTTATTTATCAAAACTCTAGTTGTAATTAACTTCACTTGAACCCACTAATTACTAAGTATTTTTTAATACTTGTATATATTATTATAATTTTATTTCTGCAAAAATAATTACAACTAAGTAGATAGAAAGACTCATATAGAACATATCACGTACCAAAGATAATTATCGTCTGTTAAAAGTTAGATGTCATCTAGGAGTTTTGTGTCCCTAGCTACCAACCAGGGTTAACCGACTAAATGGTTAATGGCTAATAACTAAAGATAAAATAGTGAAGCCTGAAAGGACAAAAGCTGCTAATCGCCTAAAACTTTATCTGCCACCATGTCTGTTAATTCCAAGCTATACGAAGGCAAAGCAAAAATTCTCTATACAACAGACGATCCAGAAGTCTTGTTGGCTGATTTTAAAGACGATGCCACTGCGTTTAACGCCCAAAAGCGTGGCAGCATCCAAGGAAAGGGAAAAATTAACTGTAGTATTTCCAGCCAGTTATTTCAGCAATTGGAGGTACATGGCATTAAAACTCACTTTATTGACAGCCCTGTTCCTAATCAAATGCGAGTCAAAGCAGTGAAGATTTTGCCATTAGAAGTGGTTGTCAGAAACATTGCTGCTGGAAGCCTGTGCCAGCAAACAGGGTTGCCACTAGGCACAGTTCTGAAACAGCCTTTGGTAGAGTTTTATTATAAAAACGATCAATTAGGAGATCCTTTGCTGACACGCGATCGCCTATACCTAATGGAACTAGCCACTTCGGAACAAGTGGACGCAATTATACATCTAGCACTACAAATCAACGAGTTTCTTAAAGACTTTTGGCAGCGATGCGGTATTACCCTAGTAGACTTCAAACTAGAGTTTGGTTTGGACTCACAACAGCAGTTGCTCTTGGCAGATGAAATTAGCCCCGACACCTGCCGTTTGTGGGATACAGCAGAGGGTGACTCTAACCGCCGAGTAATGGACAAAGACCGTTTCCGCCGAGACTTAGGAAATGTAGAGAATGCCTACCAGGAGGTCTTACAAAGAGTCTTAAAAGCAGTAGAAAGTAATAATTAGTGGGCAAAAATAAACTAAACTCGTGTGGATTGCCCATTGTCATTTTTCCTTTGTAACTAATGACAAATGACAAGTCCGTAATGGTGTGTGGTCGTGAAGAGGAATGTAAATAAAATGCGTTTATCCCCCGTATTGGTGGCAACGGTGGCAATTGCAGCCCCTTTGGGCGGCTCATTAAGTGCAAATGCACAAACCGCTGATAGTTTAAAACAGACAACAGAGATTTCTACTCTAGAAACAAATCAGCAACTAGAAAAGGACAGCGATCTTCGGGTTCATTCTATTGAAAGGCTAAAATCTCGCCTCAAATCGAAAGAGGTTCTCAAGGTAGATTCTCTGCAATCTCCATCTGTCAAAGCATTAACAGTTAACTCAGCATCGCTGGCAACATCAGAAATAATAGTGCCAACTGCCACGACGCCAAAAACTGCACAAACTCCTCAAATCAACCAAAATCCTACTCAACAGCCATCTCCTACTCCAGAAATCTCACCTCCAGCTACTCAACAACAAATACCTTCTTCAATCCCTAGCAGCACTCCAAATCTGGACGATGGCAACCAGCCTGCGCCTACACCTGTATCCCCAGAGACTCAACAGCAAACACCTTTCTTAACGCCTGGCATCACTCCTGGTCAAGAAAATTTCGACCCGCCCGCAGCAACACCTGTAGTCCCCACAACACCAGGAAATACTCAACAGCCGTCTCCCGCTCCAGAAATTCCAGTCCCAGCCCCAGGAACTCAGCAACAAGCTCCTTTCTCAACACCTGACACCACTCCCAGTCAGGAGAATGTCAATCCGCCTGCATTCCCTACAACACCAGGAAATACTCAACAGCCATCTCCTAACTCGGAAGCAAATGAGCCTCGTGTGTTGGTGTCGGAGGTAGCAATCACATCTCAGACAGGACAATTATCACCAGAACTAGAAAGCCAAGTTTACAGAGTCATTCGTACCCAACCAGGACGAACGACAACCCGCTCCCAACTGCAAGAAGATATTAACGCCATCTTTGGTACTGGTTTCTTCTCCAATGTTCAAGCAACTCCAGAAGATACCCCTTTAGGAGTGCGCGTCAGCTTTATCGTACAGCCAAACCCCGTTTTGTCTAAAGTGCAAGTGCAGGCCAATCCTGGCACTGGGGTAGCCTCTGTGATCCCAGCTAACACAGTGGATGAAATCTTTCGTGAACAGTACGGCAGAATTCTCAACTTGCGTGACTTGCAGGAAGGCATCAAGCAGTTAACCAAGCGATATCAAGATCAAGGTTACGTGCTAGCTAACGTAATTGGAGCGCCACAAGTCGCTGAAAACGGAGTTGTGACACTACAAGTAGCAGAAGGTGTAGTCGAGAACATTAGAGTCCGGTTCCGTAATAAAGAGGGTCAGGAGACAGACGAGAAGGGACAACCGATTCGGGGTCTGACACAGGAGTATATTATTACACGAGAAGTGGAGTTGAAGCCCGGACAAGTATTTAACCGCAACACAGTGCAAAGAGACTTACAGCGGATATATGGACTGGGACTATTTGAAGACGTGAATGTCTCCCTTGACCCTGGTACTGACCCCAGCAAAGTCGATGTAGTAGTGAATGTGGCTGAGCGTAGCAGTGGTTCTATTGCCGCTGGGGCTGGGTTTAGTTCTGCCAGTGGACTGTTTGGTACCGTTAGCTATCAGCAGCAAAACCTGAACGGCAGAAACCAAAAACTGGGGGCAGAGGTGCAAGTGGGACAGCGAGAACTGCTGTTTGACCTGCGATTTACAGACCCCTGGATTGCGGGAGATCCGTACCGGACTTCTTACACTACCAATATTTTTCGCCGCAGTTCCATTTCGTTGATTTTTGATGGCAAAGATGATGACATTAGGACTTTTCAAGAGGGGCAAACAGATGAAGGCGATCGCCCCCGTGTTCTCCGTTTAGGTGGCGGTATCACCTTTACCCGTCCTTTGAGTGCCAATCCCTACAGACCTTCAGAATGGACGGCTTCAGCAGGTTTACAGTATCAACGAGTTTCCACCCGCGATCGTGATGGCGACCTGAGAAGAGAAGGAGCGATATTCAATGATGATGGAACCCTCCGCCCTGGCACAACAGTTCCTCTGAGCTTCTCTGGGGAAGGTGAAGACGATTTAGTGTTAGTCCAATTAGGCGCACAACGCGATCTCCGTAATAATCCCTTGCAACCCACCAGCGGTTCTTACCTGCGTTTTGGGGTTGATCAGTCAGTGCCAATAGGACTAGGTAGCATTTTCCTTACCAGATTAAGAGGTAGCTACAGCCAATATTTACCCGTGAGCTTTACTAACTTCACTAAAGGGCCACAAACCCTGGCGTTTAACTTGCAAGCGGGAACTATCCTTGGTGATTTGCCGCCCTACGAAGCCTTTAGCCTTGGTGGTAGCAACTCTGTCCGGGGTTATGAAGAAGGAGCACTAGGTAGTGGACGTACTTATGTGCAAGCATCAGTTGAGTATCGCTTCCCAGTTTTCTCGGTAGTCAGCGGCGCACTATTTTTTGATCTTGGTACTGACCTGGGAACTAGTACCAGGACAGCTGAAGTTTTGAACAAAAACGGCAGCGGCTATGGCTATGGTCTTGGCGTGCGCGTACAGTCGCCATTAGGGCCAATTCGCATTGACTACGGCATTAACGATGATGGTGATAGTCGCATCAACTTTGGTATTGGTGAAAGATTTTAAGTTAGTCAGGAGTCAAAAGTCAAAATATTGACCCTTGACTCTTGACCCTTGACCAATCTGTTTTTTATTAGCTTGCTAATTTTTACATTTGCCTTAATACTATTTCGATACAGGTACTAGTGACATTTTTAGTCACATATCAGGGTTTGGCTCAAACTAACCATGAACACTACCAAACAACATATATTAAATTTTTGTCTATGCAACAGCACACTTTAGCTGCGGAAATCACCCAAACAGGGGTGGGACTGCATAGTGGTGTGAGTACCCGTGTACGGATACTACCAACTGAGGCAGGAAGTGGGCGCTACTTTGTGCGGGTGGATTTGCCGGACTTACCGATTATTCCAGCCCAAGTTGCGGCGGTTAGTCAAACTGTTCTCTCAACTCAGCTTGGTAAAGGTGAAGTATACGTTTGTACAGTAGAGCATTTGTTGGCAGCACTTTCAAGTATGGGTGTGGATAACGCCCGCATTGAAATTGATGGGCCGGAAGTACCGCTTTTAGATGGTTCGGCAAGGATATGGACAGCCGATATCGCTCAAGTTGGCTTGGTATCACAATCAACTACTAACAATCAAATTTCCTTGGCTGTTAAAGAGCCAATATATGTATATCAAGGCGATGCTTTTGCTTGTGCCCTACCCGCAGCAGAAACCCGTTTTAGTTATGGTATTGACTTCGACCTACACGCTATTGGTAATCAATGGCACAGCTGGTCGCCAACTGTCGTAGGAAATGCTTCTGCCAGCTTTGCTGCGGAAATTGCTCCTGCCCGTACCTTTGGATTGCTACATCAGATTGAACATCTACAGCAGTCAGGGTTAATCAAAGGTGGCAGTTTGGATAATGCACTTGTTTGTGGGCCTGAAGGTTGGCTAAATCCACCATTAAGATTTGCAAATGAGCCAGTACGTCATAAAATCTTGGATTTAGTAGGAGATTTGAGTTTACTAGGAATTTTTCCCCGCGCTCATTTCTTAGCGTATAAAGCCAGTCATAATTTACACATTCAACTAGCGCAAAAGATTTTAGCTTCTCAAAGCTAAAGTCTGGGCAATAAAAAGCTCAAAGGGTTTTAACTCACGCCTACTTACGTTCCCAGATTAAAAATTAACCATACTGCCAATGTCAATCCTTACCAAAGTGAACAGCACCGATACGACGACACCGACATCTACCGAACAAGAAGCTACTAATGAGACTACAATTACATCTGAGACTAAAACGACTCTTGTCTCTGAAGAAATTCAAAAACTGCTACCCCACCGCTACCCATTTTTACTTGTAGACCGGATTATCGACTACATACCAAATAAACAGGCTGTAGGCGTTAAAAACGTTACTGTCAACGAACCTCATTTTCAAGGGCATTTCCCAGGAAGACCACTGATGCCAGGAGTGCTAATTGTAGAAGCAATGGCACAGGTTGGGGGTATTGTTCTAAAGCAAATGCCAGGATTTGAAGATAGACTGTTCGTTTTTGCTGGTATCGATAAAGTCCGCTTCCGACGCCAAGTAGTACCAGGGGATCAGCTAGTAATGACCGTGGAACTGTTATGGGTAAAACAACGTCGTTTCAGTAAGATGCGAGCTATTGCTGAGGTTGACGGTCAGATCGCTACTGAAGGCGAATTGATGTTTTCTCTAATTAACTAAAAACTTGCTGTTGTGGTGTGAGTACAGCCGTGAAGTGCCTTTACTGAAACCTAAATGAGGATAGCAGTAAAAAATAAGCCACAAAAGCATCTTAATAATTTCTTGATTTTCGATGCCCTCTATTCTCCTGACGGAGACGCTGCGCGAACACACTTAACTTGCTTTGCCCGACACTTTCGTTTACTCAATACTTTAAAGCTCAGTAACGCCAGTCGCCTCAATGGCAACCAAAGTAGGGTGAGCCATTCCTAAAGAAGGGTTTTCTAAACTTTGTAAACTGGCGAAGCCATTCCCAAAAGGAAAGGCGCTGGCTACCTAAGACAGTTCTGGAGATTCACCCTTGAAGACGCTTATTCATCCAACTGCTGTAGTTCATCCTAACTCGGAACTACACTCAACAGTGCAAGTCGGTGCTTATGCTGTGATTGGCGCACATGTAAAAGTAGGCCCTGAAACTATAATCGGCGCTCATGTAGTGCTAGAAGGGCCTTGTGAAATTGGGGCGCGAAATCAGATTTTTACTGGTGCAGCTATCGGTATGGAACCCCAGGATCTCAAATTTGTGGGAGAACCAACCTGGGTAAAAATTGGCGATAATAACTTGATTCGTGAGTACGTTACTATTAACCGTGCTACCGGTGCTGGTGAAGCAACGGTGATTGGTGACGGTAACTTGCTGATGGCTTACGTCCATGTAGCTCATAATTGCATTATTGAAGACCAGGTTGTAATTGCCAACTCTGTAGCTTTGGCGGGTCATGTTCACATCGAGTCACGTGCTAGGCTGAGTGGGGTTTTGGGTGTCCATCAATTCGTGCATATTGGCAGACACTCAATGGTGGGCGGTATGACACGTATTGACCGGGATGTGCCCCCATATATGCTGGTGGAAGGAAATCCGGCACGGGTGAGAACCCTCAACCTGATTGGACTCAAACGCTCTGGTATGGACTCAAGCGAATTACAAATTCTCAAAAAAGCCTTCCGCATTCTCTACCGTTCTAACTTGACTTTTAAGGACGCCTTGGAACAGTTGGAACTGCTAGGGGAAACAGAACAACTACAGTACTTACGTCGCTTTCTGCTACTTTCTCAGATGTCAGGAAGACGTGGTTTGGTTCCCGGAAAGAGTAAACCGGGCGTGAGCGATGATTCGTAGATTATCTGTTAGGAGTTAGGAGTGAAATTTCATTCCTAACTCCTAACTTCTGAATTTTTAAATTTGAACTTCTAATTTTTACTAATTATCAAATGCGGATATTTATCAGCACTGGCGAAGTGTCTGGCGATTTGCAAGGTTCGCTGCTAATTGCAGCGCTGAAGCGTCAAGCTGCTGCTGCTAATTTGGAATTAGAAATTGTGGCACTAGGTGGCGAAAAAATGCTAGAGGCAGGGGCAACCTTGCTGGGTAATACCAGTAGTATTGGCTCAATGGGTATTCTAGAAAGCTTGCCTTATATTTTGCCCACTATTAAGGTACAACGACAGGCGATCGCCTACCTCAAACAAAATCCACCTGACTTAGTGGTGCTGATTGATTACATGGGGCCTAATATTGGCATTGGTACTTATATGCAGCAGCATTTACCAGGAGTGCCCATAGTGTATTACATAGCTCCCCAAGAATGGGTTTGGGCAGTAAATGTACGTAATACTGCCCGGATTGTCAGCTTTACAGACAAGCTGTTGGCAATTTTCCCAGAAGAAGCCCGTTATTTTCGCGGGAAAGGCGCAAAAGTAAGTTGGGTGGGGCATCCTTTGGTTGACCGAATGCAGGATGCTCCCAGTCGCCAAGAGGCGCGGGCAAAATTGGGAATTGCACCAGAACAAACTGCGATCGCACTTCTCCCCGCTTCTCGCCGCCAAGAACTAAAATATCTTTTACCAGTTATTTTCCAAGCTGCTCAAACTATTCAAGCTAAATTACCAGAAGTTCATTTTTGGATTCCTCTGTCTCTAGATATTTATAGACAGCCAATTGAGCAGGCAATTGAGCGTTATGGTCTACGGGCTACAGTTGTATCAGGTCAACAAAAAAAGCAAGTATTTGCTGCAGTTGATTTCGCCATTACCAAATCTGGCACTGTTAACTTGGAACTTGCTCTATTAAACGTGCCGCAAGTGGTAGTTTACCGTCTGCATCCGATAACTGTTTGGATTGCGCGGAAAATCTTGAAAGGTTCTATACCTTTTGCCTCGCCGCCTAATTTAGTGGTTATGAAGCAGATTGTGCCAGAGTTTTTACAAGAGCAAGCTACACCAGAAAATATTACCCAAGCGGTAATGGAATTACTACTAAATCCTGAACGCAGACAGCAAACTTTGGCAGATTATAAGGAAATGCGTCAGTGTTTGGGAGAAGTGGGAGTATGCGATCGCGCTGCTCAAGAAATTTTGCAAATGCTACCAAAGACTAGAGACTGGGGACTGGGGATTGGGCACTAGGGAAGAGTTTTCTAATACCTAATCCCTAATTCTCAACCTCTAACTCTCAATACCCGATACCCAATCCCCAATACCTGATCCCCGATACCCAATCCCTAGAGAGGTGTCATGGCTCATGAAGTGAGAAAACAAAGACCGATCGCAGTTGACTTGTTCGCAGGTGCAGGCGGTATGACCCTCGGCTTTGAACAAGCTGGCTTTGATGTGCTCGCATCTGTAGAAATAGACCCCATTCATTGTGCAACACATGAGTTTAATTTTCCCTTTTGCTCAGTGTTATGCAAAAGTGTTGTGGACACAACAGGGCAAGAAATTAGAGATAGATCTGAAATTGGCGATCGTGAGATTGATGCCGTAATTTGTGGCTCACCATGTCAAGGGTTTTCACTAATTGGTAAACGAGTTTTCGATGACCCGCGAAACTCATTAGTATTTCACTTTCATCGGCTAGTTTTAGAGTTACAACCGAAGTTTTTTGTAATGGAAAATGTTCGGGGGATCACAGTCGGTGAACATAAACAAATCCTCACAACCTTGATTGACGAGTTTAAGATTCACGGCTATCAAGTTGAGGAGAATTACCAAGTTTTAAATGCTGCCCATTACGGAGTACCACAGTCTCGTGAGAGATTATTCCTCATTGGGGTGAGAGGGGATATAAAGTTACCGAAATATCCTCAGCCGATTACTAAACAAGCGTTACCAAATAATTCTACATCCAAAAATTTATCTGTTCTTCCAGATGGCCCGACGGTATGGGAGGCAATTGGAGATCTACCAGAAGCAGAAAAATACTCAGAATTATTAGAAAGAGATTGGGTAATCGCGGAGTATAGCAAGCCTAGTAATTATGCTCTAACACTTCGCGGTATTAGCACTTTAGCAGATGATTATTCCTACGAACGTGAATTCGATTCCCGAATTCTTTCTTCAAGTCTCCGCACAAAACACTCCATAGAAACTATTAATCGCTTTGCTGATACAACTCAGGGTGAAAGAGAGCCAATTAGCCGCTTCCATAAACTACATCCTGCTGGCGTTTGTAACACCTTAAGAGCAGGCACAGATATGCATAAAGGTTCTTTCACTTCTCCAAGACCAATTCACCCATCTACACCCCGCTGTATCACGGTCAGGGAAGCGGCGAGACTGCATTCATACCCCGATTGGTTTAGATTTCATGTGACAAAATGGCACGGATTCCGGCAAGTCGGTAACTCTGTACCACCCTTACTAGCAAAGGCTGTAGCAGCGGAGATTATTCGTAGTTTGAATATCTCACTTTGTAAACCCAGTGTTCGATACGAATTGGGAGTACAGAAGCTTTTGCAACTTAATATGTCACAAGCAACACAATATTATCAACGAAATTGTTAAAGCTAAGCGATCGCCTTGTAATATCTGCAAATTGCCCTAAGTCCAAGCACGGAAAAATGTCCCATCTTCCCAAATACCAGCAGTTTGTTGAGCGATCGCAGTCAGTTCTTGCTCCTTAAGGGGTTGAAAAGCCCGCGCTATCTTGACATTAGCTTCTAATTGTGCAGTTGTTTCTGCTGCAATCACACAACAATGAACTCCAGGCTGAGACATTGTGTATCCCAAAGCTTGTTGCATACCTGTTAACCCACCTGGTTTAAATAGCCGTCCATAGGCCGGGACTTTCATCGCAATTACACCGACATTCTTTTCTTGAGCTACTGGTAGAACTACGGGAATAAATGGACGCGGATGGTGTTTGTCGGCGGCATTAACGGGAATCAGTGTAGTGTGGAAGGGGTAGCGACGTAGCCCTTCGGCAATCACTTCAGGATCATGATGTCCGGTAATACCTGCGTAGCGTACGAGTTTCTGCTGTATGGCTTCTTCCATAGCTTTAATTGCACCAGATGCACCAAAGATAGTATCTAGTTCTTGGGAAAAAGAAACGTGATGCAACTGCCATAAATCGAGATAATCAGTGTTGAGACGTTTAAGCGATCGCTCCAATTCTCGCCATGCACCATCCCGATCTCTTTTATCAGTCTTACTTGTTAAAAACAGCTTTGAGCGGTGGGGTGGTAGAACTTTACCTAAATAATCTTCACTTGGGCCATAACTAGCCGCAGTATCAAAATAGCGGATGCCAAGTTCCAGCGCTCTTTGAATAATTTCCACAGCATCACGTTCTCTTCCTTCCCAAGATAGCGGCGTTTGTCCTGCTCCACCTAAACCGAAAATAGGTACTTTTACTTCCGTGCGTCCTAGTACTCTTTCTGGCATTGTTACTGGTGGTGTAGCGGTGTTGGTGGCATTTTGTTGTAAGGCAGTAGTTGCCACAATACCACCTGTCACAGCAGCGGTGGTCATTAAGAAATTACGCCGCGTCTGTCTTTGTGTCATGGCTAGCTTTAAAGGCGAAATTGCTTTTCTTCTATGTTAGCTAGAGAGAATTAATCTGAGAAAGTAAAACTACTAGTCTGCCAAGGAAACTTTGCATGGTGATAGGCTGAGGAAGCTGGAGAGGCTGGGGGAGAAAAAGCATTATTGAAAAAGAATTCTTTCTCCCCCTGCTCCCCCTGCTGCACCTCTCCCCCTGCTTTGCCTACACGGCAAAATTGGGTTGGTGAACTACTACTGATAAACTAGGGACACTCTCAAAGCGCTGGTCATTGGTGAGAAACGTAGAGCATTGAGACAACAGCGCTGTCGCTGCGTAGATAGCATCGGGTAACTTAATATTGACACTGGCACGTAGTTGAGCAGCTTCAATTAAGACCTGACGGCTGACAGGAATCACTGTTAAATTCCGCGAATTGCTAATGAACTGTTTGTAAGTTTTCTGTTGAGCTAAGTCCTGATTTTGAAACGGTTTTACTAATGCTTCAGCAAGTGAAAGTTCACTAGTTATTACACTCAAGTTACCCTGCTCAATATTTTGGAATAACTGAGTTAAGTTTTGGACGAATGCTGGATATCCTTCTAAAGCATAGATCCAAATATTGGTATCGAGGTAGACCCGTGTGCCTTGAATAGCATTTAGGATTCCCATGCATCCCGTTCTTGGCGAATAAACTTATCGACTTCTTCTGGAGTGGTAAAACTCCCTCTAGCAGATCCGAGAAAGCTAGTTAGAGGCTTTTCAGATTCCTTCAGGGGTGATTCCAGAAGTACTATCACCTCTACAGTTGCGCCTGCTGGAAGTTCTGGAGAACAGATTTCTACTACACCACCAGGCTTGACTATCGCCTTTTGCCTGAGTCCATTCAGCATGATAATTTATCCTCATTAACGTAGGAATATCGATTCTTCCAGGTATAGTCTTGTAGCTTCTTTCAGATTAGCAATAGCCTCTTCAATTGTTTCCCCTTGATCAACTGTGCCAACTTCAGGACATTCGGCTACATACATATCTTCCTCTTTGTCAATAATGGCAGTTAATGTTTTGGTTTTCATTTTTATAAGTAAGTACCCTCAATGAGGATTTTTTATATGTCTATCTGGGAAGAGCCAGATGGACATTGAATGACATTTCCTACTAATTGAGGATTTTCAGGAGGTGTTTTTGATGTTGAATTCGTTTCACAAGTAGCAGTTTTCATTTCAACTTCATCTGTTTCTTTCACTAAGAAAACAACACCCGTATAACTTCTTAATCCATCTTCTTTTGCCGTAGCTGTTGTTATAGCTTGTGAATTATCTGTACTAGCAATATTATAAACATAGTTACTAGTTTCCGAGCGAATACTTAATTCTAAGTCTTCTATGGTAGTAGCAAAGATATCTTTTTCTAGGTGGAAAATTTGTTGCCCTCTATTAATTGAACCAATGTAAACTTTAGCTTCTGATTGTTTTGCTTTTGTTTCTTGCTGATTGTATTCTAATTGATGACTAACTTCTATAAATATCTTTGGTATGATAACACCAATCAAAACTAACCCTAAAAATATATAAGCCTTTTTTGCTTGTTTAATATTAAAAAGGTCAGAAAAATACTTTACATGACCTACCTGGTAAATATTTTGCTTTTCTTGAATAATGGCGGCAGCTATAATCATACCTGCACCAAGAATTAGCAATACCCATCCCCATTGAATCTGAACTGACTGAATCGCCACATCAGCAAATCCTTTGAACGGATTACCAGCCAATTCTTCTTCCATATTCGATTTAAGTTGAGATATTCGTATTTGAAAATTTATCAATCCTATTATGATCACTCCAAGAGAAGCAAGCCCTGTCCACCAAAGCCATTTATACTTCTCTTTAACTGCTAAAATCAGAGAGATAACAGCTAATATGAGCAGAACAACTCCGTCACCTTTGCCATTATGAAAATAGTTTAAACTACCTATCATTGGGGCAGTTACAATAGGAGTGAAAACTCCAATAAATAAAATAATAGAGCCAGTAACTCCTAATATTTTACTTTGCAGTATTGATTCGACTCCGCTCAAGTTAATTGTCGTACCATTAACGCTAATAGTTAGGTTGGGCGATTTTAATGTTGATGCTTGATTTATAATCTCTCTTTTATCTTGACTGGTAACAGTAGGATTTGAATTTGGTTGCGCTAATATATCAAATTCTTGAATCCAAGACGGAAACTCATTACCAATCTGTTTTCCGTAAATTTTTACGGTTGTAATGCATTCCGGCTTTATCATCATCATTTCTCGGCGGACAACCGTAGTTGAAGTTTGTACCGGAATCTGATCGGATTCCAGCATCACCTGTAAGCAGCTATCTTGCAAGCTAATTTTTGCAGTAATGTTTTTGTGTTGTAGGGCAATGTTTAGTAATGTTGTAATATTATCCACATCGCCTTGCTTTGCCTGTTCCTTCAGACTAAGTTGGTTTTGTTGTGTTTCTACATTATGAACTACAGATTGTTGTTCGCAAATTTCCAACTCTTGACTCCAAGCTGGAAATTCCTCACCTGTTTGTCGTCCATAAACCTTAACTCTCTCAATAGATACAGCACCTAAGCCAGTTATACCTTTGCGGACGAATGTAACTAAGGCTTGCTGATTAGGCACTTGGGCAGATTCCAGCATTACCTGCAAACAAGCGTCTTGAAAAGCAACTTTTGCAGTAATGCCTTTAGGTTGTAATTGGCGGTTCATCAGAGATGCGATCGCCCCTGCATCTCCCTGTTTAGCAAGTTCCAAAATATTCTGCTGTGTCATAACCAATAAATGCAAAAACCTGAGAAAATATTGTCTATATCAGGATTCCCTATTTATAAGCAAAATAAACATTTCTGTATAAATATATTTAAATTAGTATAATCGTTCAATCTTACAAATAAAGTCATTGCATTATCAAAGATTATCCACAAAAAACTAATAAACTAGCGTTCAATTGTAATAACAGATATGCCGTTACTAATACTTACCTTTTGAATAAACATATTCTGAGAAGATGAAAAAATATCATTTGTCATTTTATTAGCAAGACTTTCAAAATTTTGGGTTGTTAATCCGCGGACAGTATCACCACTTAAGTTAATAGAAATAGTTACAACTTGAGGATTAGTAGAAGGCTGTTTATTATTTACTGCTTCTAATTCTGCTTTTGTTACACCTAGATTAAATTCTTGGCTCCAAACAGGAAACTGCTCGCCTGTTTGGTATGCGTAAACTTCCACTCTTTCTATAGATGCAGCACCTAAACCAGTTATCCCTTTGTGTACAAATGTAATTAAAGCTTGCTGATTCATTACTTGAGCAGATTCCAGCATTACCTGTAAGCAAGCATCTTGAAGCGCAACTGTCGCAGTAATGCCTTTGGGTTGTAGGTGGCGGTTCATCAAAGATGCGATCGCCTGTGTATCTCCTTGTTTAGCAAGTTCTAAAGTATTAGGCTGTGTCATAACCAGTAAAAGAGAAAAGCTGAGAAAATAATCTTCTATCTCAGGATTCCCGGTTTACAGGTACAAGCAACATTTTATAATTCCAACTTTAAATATGAAGATTGATCAACCTCATGCTTGGCCCCTAACGGTAGAAGAAGCGATCGCTATTCAAGAACAGTTACGAAGTCAGGTAATTACTGAGGATAAATTCAAAGAACCTATCCAATACGTTGCGGGCGTGGATATGGGTTTTGAAGCCGATGGAACGATTAGCCGTGCAGCGGTGGCGGTGCTGAGTTTTCCCGATTTACAAGTAGTCGAAACTAGCTTGGCACGTCGTCCTACTACGTTTCCTTACATTCCTGGTTTCCTCTCATTTCGAGAAATTCCCGCTGTACTTGATGCCCTAGAAAAGATTCAGATAATACCAGATATCATCCTGTGTGATGGTCAGGGAATTGCTCATCCCCGCAGATTAGGTATAGCTAGCCATTTAGGGGTAATTATAGATATGCCGACAATTGGTGTAGCAAAATCGTTGTTGATTGGTAAACATGAAGATCTGCCAGAAACTAAAGGAAGTTTGCAACCACTAATACATCGGGGTGAAACAATTGGGGCAGTTTTACGAACACGTACAGGAGTAAAACCTCTGTATATCTCCAGTGGTCATAGAGTCAGCTTATCAACAGCAATTGACTATGTATTACGCTGCACACCAAAGTATCGCTTGCCAGAAACCACACGCGTTGCAGATAAATTAGCATCTGCGAGATAAAGCGTAGATTCTCAAGATCATTTTGTTGAAGTTTGTTCTAAATACTTGCTTGCTTCTGCTCAATCGTGTTAGGAATCGCACAGGAAAGAGTTGAAGTAGCTAAATACGAGTTACCCAAGTTAGAACAATGAACGCACTAACTTTACAGTGGCATGATGCAGGTCAAGATAAAACTCAGAATATTTACGAACAACAGCCAAGCAAAAATCCTGGCACTATCCGCATAGGCCGCGATCCACTCCGGTGCGACATTGTTCTGAGTCACCCTACCGTATCTGGTCTGCACGTTGAAATCTTTTTTCATAACCAGCAACAACGCTTTTATATCAGAAATTTGCGATCGCAAAATCCCCCCCTCATAGATGGACAGCAACTAGTCCAGGGTGAAAGACCTTTAACTCAAGGCACAGTTATCTTTTTAGGGCAAACGAAACTTCAAGTCACCAGCGTTTCAATCAACAGTATCCCAGCAACAATTTTGACGCCACCGCAAGCACAAGCGGCAAACTTCCATTCACCCACACCTCTGGCATATCAGCAGCCACAAGTGCAACTAGGACATCACCATCATCAACCCAAAGCTTCAGCACCACCCCAAGGGGTTTATGGCTTGGAGTGTCCCAAATGTCATAAAGTTTCCCCTGCTGAGAATTTGCAAATTGGCTGTCGCTGGTGCGGCACATCTTTAGCTGCGGCAGTAAGTGTGCTAGTAGCACCCAGTAATTAGGATAGATGGGACAAATATCAATGACAAATGACAAATGACAAATGACTTACAAATTCAATTAAGTTGGGAAGATCCAGCAACAGGAGAACGGCGAGAACCAAAGTTAAATGTACCCATCGCTTTTGGTCGAGAATTCGCCCGTTTACCTGCCGAAATTGCAGGAAAACGCGTCTCTAGAATGCTGCTTAACAGTAATGAAGTTTCTCGCTACCATGCCCTAATCGATTGGGAACAAAACCAACTGGTGGTAATTGACCAAGGTAGTGTTAACGGTATATTTGTCAATAGTCAACAACAAACGCGCAGTGTTTTGACTAATGGGGATGTGCTGCAAATTGGCCCTTACATGATGACGGTGACGTTTGCCACTAACGTATCTGCACAAATCACCAGTCCTCCTTCAACAATTCAGTTTAACCCCAATACCAATCTTCCCGACCCCAGCTTATCCCCAGCGCAGTCTACACCCTCAAGAAGCAATTTCCCGCCATCAGCCTTTCAGGCAGAAAATGTCGTTGTGCAAGCACTTCATGCTACAGGCTTGCCAGTCGATGAATCTGACTATCTGGCGATTGGGGCAGGATTGGGTAGCTTTGTCTGGGTTGATTTGCTGCGAATTAGTGGTGTTCATGCCGACAAAATTGTGGCTTTGGGATTAGAGGGAGAGCCGTATGCTCGTTACAAGCGCCTCTGTATGAATTCACAAATTCCTCTACACGAAAGGTTGCGATCTAATTCTGACTCTTGTCCTGATAATATTTGGGGTTGGCCTAGCTATGCTCTGCGGGAATCTTGGTACGATTTCACCCAAGGCAAGCTAAACTCAGCATTTAGGTATTTATGGCAGGTGTTTGCTGAGCCAACATTTGCAGAAACTTATACACCCCGTGCAGGGAATGTCTTTGATTCCATCGACCGAGAGGCCAAGCGCATAGGCTGGAATCAAATTTATCGCTATGGAAGAGTTAGGGCAATTCGCAAAACTGATGATGGTAGATATTGCGTAGCTTACTCTCGTGGCCCAGGAAATTATGCTTTTATAGTTAGTCGTTATTTACATTTGGCTACTGGCTACCCAGCCATTCAGTTTCTTCCAGATTTACAAGCTTATAGGGAAAAATATCAAGATTTTAAGTCGGTCGTGAATGCTTATGAAGCACACGATCATGTTTATCAACAACTAGAGCAACAGGGTGGTACGGTGTTGATTCGGGGGCGGGGGATTGTCGCTTCGCGCGTTGTCCAGCGCATTTATGAGGCAAGAAAGCAAAATCAGAATATTACAGTTTTGCATTTGATGCGATCGCCTAAACCCCAAGGTAACAAATTTCAAACTGCCCAGCGTCTAGTCAAAAATCATTACGAATTTCAACCATTTAACTGGCCTAAAGCCTGTTGGGGCGGTGAACTCCGCGTCATGTTAGAAAAAGCTAGTCCTGATGAGCGCAAACGCCTATTAGCAGACTGGGGCGGTACAACCACCGCCGACCGCCACGATTGGCAACGCATTACCGAACAAGGGCTGAGCGAAGGCTGGTATCAAATTACCTTTGGTGAAGTTCTAGGTGTAGAACGGGATGCCCAAAACCGTACTATTACCCATATCCGGGAAAAAGGTTTTGGGGAAATGAATCTGGCAGCTGACTTTATTGTTGATGCTACTGGACTCGATGCCAAGGTGGAAACAAATCCTTTATTAGACGACTTGGTAAAACATTACAATCTGCCGCTAAATCACTTGGGGCGATTGGTTGTAGCAAACAATTTCGAGTTGACAGAAATGCGTAGTGGCAGAGGTCAGATGTATGCAGCTGGAGCCATTACCCTGGGTGGCCCCTATGCAGCAGTTGATAGTTTTCTCGGCTTGCAGTACGCCGCGTTAGTTGCCGTTGATGGACTCGTTGCCGCCCGTGCGCCTGGAGTCCAATACTTGAATACCGTAAGTTCCTATGGGCAATGGTTGAAGTGGGTGTTAAATCAATCGCCTTAGTTAAGTGAAAGTAAAGAAATTATAGGCGATCGCCTATCATCCATTTATGACAGATCAAAATCTCGATAATCCATTCCGTAGGCTCAAGGTTCGCAATTTGCTGTTGCGGGGTTTGTTGATATCCTTGAGTCTTGGCTTTGCACTAGGCTTTATACAAGGAATCAGTGGTCTGAAATTTAACAATCAAGTTGTGCCGTTGATCCTATACATCTTAATATTTGGATTACTTTGCCTCTGGGAACTGGCAGATTTCAAACGCTTTGGAATTAATCTCAAGTACGTAGTAGGTAGAGTACCAAAAAATCATAAGTGGCTAAAGACAGTAGGCTTAGTGATTCTCACGATTCTGTTTTCACTCAGTGCCTTCCTTGTGTCATTTTACATACTATTATTAGTTGCGCCTTCCTTTGTGGAGGGAGTCATCCGCCAGGTTGCTGCCAATCCATCTCCTCAAAGTTCTGCACCTTTGTTTGATAATTTGCTAGCAGTGATCGTTTATGTAGTGATTGGCCCGATCGCAGAAGAATTTCTTTTTCGAGGTATTATTTTACAGCGTTGGGCGGCTAAGTGGGGCATTCGAGCTGCTTTAGTTATTTCATCGCTTTTATTTGGAATTTTACACGCCAATGTTTTGGGATTGTCCATATTTGGGATAATCATGGGGGTGTTATACATCAAAACCCGCACGCTGATTGTACCGATCGCTTGCCATGCATTGAATAATTTTCTGGCGGTGACAATGGGACTGTTTTCTAGTGGCTCGAATCCGACCTCAGCTGTGAACACCATAGAACAATTACGTTCTAGCTGGTGGCTAGGTGTCCTACTAATGCTAGTAACATTGCCTTTGCTAGTTCGCTTCCTTTCCCAAAATTGGCCGCGCCGAGATGCTGCAGTCCCCTATTTAATCAACGCTTACCAAGATGAAGCGTAAAAATACTCATTAATGGTGTAGAAATGTATAGAATCTTGTAAAGATGTAAAATATATTCTTTTTAAGATGCAAACATTTCAAGCTACTTCCTCAATGCAGCTGTCCATACCACCAAATCAATGCCAGCCTTTGAAGATTATCGCACTGGGAGATAGCTTAGTCTATGGATTCGGCGACCCAGAAAGAGGAGGTTGGGTTGAGCAACTGCGACGCTGGTGGATGTTGCCGGATAGTGCGGGTCATGTTTTATATAACTTAGGAGTACGAGGCGATCGCACACAGCAAGTAGCACAAAGGCTAGAAGTTGAATTTCGCCATCGAGGTGAACTGCGAAATCGTGTTCCCGACTTAATTATCTTATCAGTAGGCGTGAATGACTCAGCGCGGTTAGCTCGTCCTGATGGACGCAATTATACAGATTTTGCCGTATTTGAATCGGAAATCGCTTCTTTACTAGATTTGGCACAGCAACTCTGTCCCGTATTATTTGTAGGTATGGTTCCAGTGAATGAAGCTAAGATGCCATTTCTAGATTGCTTTTACTACAATCATGCCGAACAATACCGCTATAAAACAGCTACTCAAATTGCTTGCTCTAAACGGCAAATTCCCTATCTGGATATTTTCCAGCAATGGATGGAACGCGGTGAAGCTTGGCGACTCAAACGCTTGAGCGAAGATGGTCTTCACCCTAATACACTAGGATATCAAGCTTTATTGGAGGATGTGCTGAATTGGAAACCATTAGCAGCCTATCATTCTAAATACGATTCTTGCTTGCGATCGCCCTAAAAATATAATTACTTTTGTATTTTCCTTCCTTGCATAAAACACTAAATTTTTACTAGTTTTTTGAATATAAATGGGAGTAAAGTGCATTTCACAACTAATCTAAAAAAACTCCCATATCTCCTATTATTTTTTACTCAGTAATCTTATGACTCCAACTTTATTAGGTCGTTGGCAAACTCGATTATTACTACTTGCTACTGTTGGTGTGTTAGTATCCTTGCCTTTCGCAATAGGCTTAGTTGGGCCTGGTGCTAACTCAGTTTATTTTTGGATACTTAGTTATGTTGCTATTTTTGGCTTAGGTTGGGATGTACTTTATAACTATCTTCAAAAATCTCGTTGGGATAGAGACTGGCCCGCAGCTTATCAACTTTTAGCTGGTATATGGGAATTAGTTTTTGTCTTCTGCGGGATAAAACTTTTTGGCTTCTTACCCACACCTCTGCCTAAAGAGGAACTATCGCCAGGAGCTTTTCTATTCCACTACAGCGTCGTTTGGCTAGCAGTTTTTATTGTCTCGCAAAGCCTGATGCGAATTATATTTCCCCGTTGGCGTTTCCGAGGTGGCGAGTGGTTGTAAATGCTCAAGCTTTTTTAGCTTTTTGTTGTCTGTAAAGCATGAAAGTAATTATATAAGTAGCTAGGCGTAAATAAATTAAAGTTTGTAGTAAGGACTTTAGTCCTGATAATCCTTATTTTGAGCAATGAATCGCTCACTACGAAATAGGATTTTATTTTACTGTTTAATTATACCTACTTACTTATTATTTAAAATAAATTTATTTATTCATAGAGATTCTGTTTCTGAAATAGACAATTGTGCTGATGTAACAGTCATATAGAAGAAAAACACAAAATAAGCTTTGAAGTTTGGTAAAAATTCTCTAATCAAAGATGTGAATTTTCGTATCTCTGTATTTCTACCGTTGTGTCCTGTTGACTTAAAATTGCTATATTTAACTCCCTCAATATCTTCTTACTTTGTGATCAAGGAAGTAAAATGTCGAATTTTGACCTAGTTACTAAGCTTTTTCTACAACTCACCGTAATTTTAATCACTTGTCGCATCGTCACAATTTTGGGACGACGTTATCTTGGTCAAACCGATGTTGTTTGTGAAATGATCGCAGGTGTGATGCTGGGCCCATCACTTTTGGGTTTGATAGCACCAGATTTGCAGCAATGGCTGTTTCCCAAGCTTCCTGTCTTAACTGCATTAGGAGACAAAATTCCTAACCCATCGATGTCGATTTTATATGCAATTAGCCAAATTGGATTGGCAATTTATATGTTTTTGATTGGGCTGGAGTTCGATACAAAACTTTTAAAACATCATATTAAAAGTGCGGGATTGCTATCTGCTGCGGGAATTATTACTCCATTTATTTTAGGAGCGATCGCCTCTTTTTTCTTGTACAACAATGGCAGTTTTCTCCAACCAAATGTAACACTTTGGGCGGCTGCTTTGTACCTTGGTGCGTCGATGACAATTACCGCGTTTCCCATGTTAGCTAGAATCATTTACGAACGCGGTCTGGCAAAAACCCGCTTTGGTACTTTAGCTTTAGGAGCAGCATCGGTTGATGATGGAGTTGCTTGGTGTTTGCTGGCGGTTGTACTTGCTAGTGTGAAAAATTCTATGAGTATTGCTGTTTTAGCAATTGGTGGTGGCATTATTTATGTATTGTTTGCAATTTTTGTAGGGCAACCCCTACTTAGCATCTTCACACGCATAACAAAACGCGATGCAGGTGTGAGTAGGCAAACCCTGACTTTATTGTTAATAGTTTTGGCATTCTGTGCTTGGTTTACTGATGCCACAGGTATATATGCAATATTCGGTGCATTTGTGCTTGGTGCAGTGATGCCGCGTGGAGAATTCGCCCAACAAATTCGCCAACATACTGAGTTTTTTACGACTTCATTTTTACTACCGATTTTCTTTGTTTTTTCTGGACTCAACACTCAAATTGGACTGGTAAACACACCTGCTTTGTGGGGAATCACAATCTTAATTCTTGCGATCGCCATTTTTGGTAAAGGTGTTTCTTGTACACTGGCAGCAAGGCTTGGTGGCGAGAATTGGCGGAATTCGGCAATAATTGGCTCATTAATGAACGCTCGTGGTTTGATGGAGTTAATTATTCTCAATGTTGGTCTTGAGCAAGGTATAATCACTCCAACTTTATTCACTATTATGGTTATTATGGCGATTATTACAACACTCATGGCATCACCTTTAATTGCTTTTTTGTTACAAGGTACAAACTATGAAAAATCTTCAGTTTAAAAACAGTACAGTAGCAATTTCAGGGATCAATCACTTAATATTAATTACGTAAATATTGGTTAAATACCTATCTTTGAATTCTAGTTATAACTGCTTTCATTGCTAGAAGCGTGTTGTAACAACAATTGACATCACAACTAAGCGCAAATTAACTTTAAGTGTGTCCAACAAGGTTGACATTTTCCATTAATTTAAAGAATCATCTAAAAGAAACCGGATAGTCGTTGAGGAAACCATGCACACAATTATTCTCGTTCTGGTTGAGGTGCTGATTGTTATTGGACTGTCACGGCTAGTAGGGCTGGCATTCCGGTCAATTAATCAACCGCTAGTAATTGGTGAAATTGTTGCGGGGATTATGCTCGGCCCGTCTTTATTTGGTTGGATTGCTCCCTATGCAGCAGTTACCTTATTCCCACCAGAAACTATTCCTTTTCTAAATATTTTGTCTCAGGTGGGACTAATATTTTTCATGTTTCTAATTGGATTAGAGCTCAATCCAAAATACTTGAGTGGACAATTAGAAGTAGCCATTCTCACTTCTCACGTAAGTATTTTAGCTCCGTTTTCTTTAGGAACATTGCTAGCGGTGGTGCTTTATCCTCTAGTTTCCAATGCTAGTGTGTCCTTTACTACCTTTGCTCTGTTCTTGGGGGCGGCAATGTCAATTACTGCCTTTCCTGTGCTAGCACGAATTATTACTGAGAATAATTTGCAGGGGACACGCTTGGGAACGTTGGCTTTAACTTGTGCCGCAGTCGATGATGCGACAGCTTGGTGCTTATTGGCAGTAGCGATCGCTGTAGCTCGTACAGGTAACTTCGCTGGTGCAGTCCCCACAATTATTGAGAGCTTAGTCTACATTGCTTTTATGCTAACGGTGGGACGTTGGTTTTTACAACGTCTTGCTACTCATTATCGCCGCACTGGACGCCTTAGCCAATTAGTTCTAGCTCTAATTTATATGGCAGTGGTTGCGTCTGCACTAATCACTGAACTAATAGGCATTCACTTGATTTTTGGAGCATTTTTACTGGGCGCAGCAATGCCCAAGAATGCAGATTTAGTGCGCGAATTGGCGATAAAAACTGAAGATTTCGTATTGATATTTTTACTGCCAATATTTTTTGCCTATAGTGGTTTGCGGACGCAAATTGGTTTGCTCAACCGTCCCGAATTATGGCTTTTGTGTGCATTGGTTTTAATAGTGGCGATCGCAGGTAAGTATATAGGCACTTATGTCGCAGCTCGTGTCAGTGGTATTAATAAGCGGGAAGCATCGGCACTCGGTTGGTTAATGAATACTCGTGGTTTGACCGAACTGATAGTGCTAAATATTGGTTTGGAGTTAGGAGTAATTTCCCCTTTAGTATTTACCATGTTGGTCATAATGGCATTAGTAACCACATTCATGACCTCGCCACTACTGGAATGGACGTATCCAAAAAAGCTGATCATGTTAGATGTGGTGGAACCAGAATTAGAAACAGAAGCAGACATAGATGCAGCTAGTGAACCTTACACTCGTCCCTACCGGATTTTAGTACCGATTGCTAATCCTAGTACACAAAAAGGTTTGGTGCAATTAGCTGTGGCGATCGCGCTGCCCACCGCAGGCATTGCTCTTAACTACCAACAACCCGCCATTGTTAATCCCTTGAGCTTGATTGAATTTGAAGAAGACTATGCCTTTGAAAGTACTCCAGTTGAAGCAGACCGATTAATCGTACAGCGCCGCCAGCAGCTAGCTGAATTGATTAATACTCTCGAACCACCAGAAACACAATCTCATGTACATCCTATCGTTCGCATATCTAGCAATGTCGCGCGGGAAACAGCACAGATTGCCGCACTAGAACAAGCAGATTTAATTTTAGTGGGATGGCATCGTCCAGCTTTTAGTAGTAATCGCTTAGGTGGACGAGTTGGACAAATTCTGACTAATGCGCCAGTTGATGTAGCAGTTTTTGTAGACAAGGGAGGCGAGCAATTAGAAAGCTTGTTAGTGCCTTATTCGGCAAATATTCATGATGACCTAGCATTGATACTTGCGTTGAGACTGCTAATCAATCACGAAAATTGCATGTTGCAAATTTTACAAGTAGTAGCGAATCATATCAAGGAAGAATTGAGTTACGAACTGAATACGATGATTGAGCAATTGCCAACTAGTGTACGCGATCGCATAGACATCAAAATTATCGAAGCTCCAGAGCCAATCCAAGCTGTAGTTACAGCCTCAGAAGGTGTCGATTTGACAATTGCTGGCACTAGCCGCACTTGGGGGATTGAGCGTCAAACTTTGGGACGATATACAGATCAACTAGCTATTCAATGCCGCTCCTCCCTACTAATTACCCGCCGCTACAGTCAACTTACCTCTCACCTGTCCTCCGTACTTCCTGATGTTGGTAGTCAAGAATCAAAAGTTGGGATGTAAAACTATGAATCATTTCAACTTCAAATCTTTAGCATTTTATGGAGTAGCAATAAGTTCAGTGCTCCTGTTATTTAAAGTCGTAACGGCCTACGGGGAAAACAATCTTCAGGCTCCTCCTGCAATTAATGGTCTTTATAGTCTGACCCTAGCTGAAAATTTGCCGCTGTGTAAAAAATCGGATGCGTTGATATTAAATCTTCAGCAATCAGGTATCTACTTGAATGCCTCTTTATTAGCAGCAAACACCAACGCAGATATTGACGTTAAGCACTCGCTTACAGGTATGATGCTGAGACAGCAGTTGAATTTATCTGGAACAGTTGACATATCTATATTTTGTAATAACTCTCGGCTGCAAAAAAATCCGATTAACTCAGTCACAATTCAAATGCAACTGGTGCATAAAGGCAAAATGACAGGTCAACTAACCATAAATGGGATCTCGCAAAATCTGGGGTTTACTGCCACGCTACAAAAAGCTCAGGAAAAATCCCAGAAGTCAAACAGCCATTAAAACATGGGCAACTATAAAGAATAAGTTGATATGCATTTAGTTTGCAGTATTGTCGTAGCTAGAGAAAGTAAGAAAGTGGAGGAGAAATAATCAATGTCTTCTGTCCCCTGACTTCTGACTCCTATTTCAACATGCAATCTTGTTTGCCGATTAGCTTAAAAAATTAGTAACCCGTAATTACTAATTAAGAATTGCTATATTGCTAGTCGATAAATCATACTTTATCGCTCAACCTACAAGGGATCAAAAGAATGGACAAGGGACTAAAGACTAGGGAATTTTTCCAATGGTACAAGCAGCTGTTTGGCGTGAGCTTGTTTAGCTTGTATGTAGCAATTGCCCTTGAAACTATTAGCAGTGCTGCTACACCAGTAGCAAAATTAGATGATTGGCGCTTTTATCCAGAGAAAGTACAACTAGAAATTACTCTCTCAGCAGGTATCACTCCCCGCTATTTCTACCTTGCTCAACCACCTCGTATTGTTGTAGATTTGCCGGATACCCAGTTGGGCTATGTTACTACTCAACAAAATTATTCTGGAGCAATCCAAAGAATTCGCGTTTCTCAATTGACCGCAAGTAGCACCCGCATCGTCCTAGATTTAGCACCAAGCACTTCTTTAAATCTAAAGCAGCTGCAACTGCAACCTGTTTCCCAAAATAACCCCACTCGCTGGGTTTTACGTCCTGTCACTTCTGGTTATAGTACTTCTGTGCAACCAGGATATTCCTCGCCTTCACCTAACAACCTACCCCAAAGTAGTAATCTCCCTCAAATACCTCATAACTACTCACGGCCGCCTAGTAATCTACCGCTAACGACTACTAACGCACAACCGCCCTTGTTCACGCTTCCGCCCCCATCGAGCGACCTACCGCAAACAACTAATCCACAGCAGCCTTTTGTAACAGTACCTCCCCTGACTCCTAACCAACCCTCTCAACTACCGAATTCTATTCTTCCGCCTGCTACTTTCCCAAATCAACCCGTTAATTTAAATAGCATTCCTCCTTTCAAACAGTCTGAATTTCCAGTACCAACAACTCCGAATAATCAATCTAATGATCCCGATATCAAGGTAATTGAATTTGGTCAACCTTTACCCAAAACTAGATACTAAAAATTCAAAGTGATTGGAAATTGGGCATAGAATATCAACAAAAGTAATTCTGCCTATGCCCCATGCCAAAATCTAGAATCTATCTGTTTCTTGAGGTGAGCCAACTGCCCCTGGTTGAGCCGTAAAGAAGTTTTGAGCAGCTTCATTCTGATATATACACCTAATATCAGGTTTGTCACTGTCTAAGTTACCTGTAAAGCCAAAGGTATTCAGTCGATTTTTGCAATCTCTTACCTGCTCAGATGTAACCAGCTTGCGTTGTTCTAAAAGTGCCCAGTTATTTTGTCGAATGACGCATCCAGGACGCATACTAGGCTGAGCAACATAGACATTGAAGGGGTTGAGAGTGACAAACAGTCTAGCGTCCATCACCATAGCGCTGGCTCCATACTGTACGCAAATTTCAGGGTTAGGTGCTTTGGTATCAATGAATTCACGGGAAGCCACATTTGATGGAGCCAATGTGGTTGTAGAACTAAAAGCAATGCCAATTCCAATTCCCAAAATCAACACCCCTCCCAAAATTGCGATGGTGGTGAAGTTGAACAGAGGGGATTGGAAAGCAGAGGGTTTAGAAGTAGTAGCCTGTCTACCAGTAGATTTACGTCTCATTATTGCTTAATCACCTTCACGCCGATTGGGCTGGGAGTGGTCTAAACTTCTCTCCCTCTTTCAGTATGCCGAGTCTTGACTGTAATTGCCTGCAACTTTACGTGCAATTTTCTTATTAAATGACAAAAATAGCAAATAAGTTTAGATGTCTGGGCAGAATTTCAACCTTTACGGTTTTTTTTAATTAAAAGATTCATAAGTTCTTAATTATATCATATTTTTTATCGGTTTCAGATAACTAGGATTGTATTTGCCAAGATAATACTATCAAAATGCATAGATTATCTAATTTTAGCTTTTTTAAATTTTAGTTTTTCAGATTTACAGATTTTAGTTACTTTTGGTAATTAATACACCAAAAAATGTAAATTAATAATTGATAAAATTTTTGATAAGTAACTAGAAAGTGACATTTCCCAAAGCATTACTCTCAAGCAAGAGGTTTAAAGCTTCTCAATTTCAAATCCTCATAGCAGATAGTTTGACTATTTTTTGGGGAGATTGGCTTGATTTACGTGTAAGAATAGTACAAGTTGCTGCATCAGGCTTAATATCTCCACTTATATACATTTTAGCTTTTGGATTGGGTTTGGGTAGTTCAATCAAACCAGACTCAGGAATCAGTGGTAACTATGACAACTATTTAGAATTCATATTACCGGGGATGGTAGCGCTGTCGTCGATGACCATTAGCTTTGGTGGGACAACATTTTCGATTTGCGGGGACAGAATCTTTACCAAAACCTTTGAGGAGTTGTTACTAGCCCCCATACATCCGTTAGCGTTGCACATCGGTAAAATGCTAGCAGGGATAGTGCGGGGGTTGATGACTTCTGGTTCAGTGATTTTAGTAGCAGTGCTGTTAACCGGAAACTGGAATTTTCTCAACCCACTATTTCTACTGTTGGTAGTACTGAATTGTGCTGTATTTGCAGGGTTGGGGGTGATTGTCGGGTTGAGTGTGCGATCGCTAGAATCAGTAGGACTCTACAACAACTTTGTGATCATCCCCATGTCTTTTTTAGGGGCTACTTTCTTTGATCCTGGAACATTACCAGTTGCCCTGAAAGCCGTTGTTTACCTGTTACCGTTGACTTATACCAGCATCGGATTGCGTGCAGCGGCTCATTTGCCATTATCTCAGTTTCCTTGGTACAGCGTGCCGATTTTGCTAGTGATAGCGATCGCCCTTTCTCTGTGGGGTGGTTATAAATTTGCTCATCAACAAGATTAATATCTTCGCTTTATAGTTCGAGAGTTTATGCTGATCCGCCCTGCTACACCAGCTGATGTCCCCGCAGTTTTACCAATGGTTGCTAAGATTTGTGCTTTGCATAAGTCCTGGGATTCTGCCAAGTATGGTTTTTTACCACATCCAGAACAGCATTATGAACAATGGTTAAGGCGGTTGGCAAATAACGAGCGTAGCGTATTTTTAGTATCTGAGGATCAAAGCCAACTGGTAGCATTTCTAGTAGCAACAGTAGAACGAGAAATACCAATTTACCGTTTACAGGAATTTGCTTTTATTCACGATCTCTGGGTTGAGCCAGAATATCGCCAAAACGGACTTGCAAGACAAATGGTGACACTAAGTGTTGAACGCTTTCATCAAATGGGTGTTAACCAAATTCGGCTAGATACAGCAGCAGTCAATGAAGCTGCACGCCGATTGTTTGCATCCTGTGGTTTTCGCGCTAGCACTATTGAAATGCTGATTGAAGTCATTAGTCATTAGTGATCACTAAATGACTAACGACTAATGACAAAGGACTAACTAGCCAACAGCGTTTTTTCTAAAGGCGTCCAACGGAAGTAGCGATCGCCACCCCTCTCAATGACTACTTTTACTCGTGGTTCCAAACTAGGTAAAGTTACTAAAAACTCAAGTTCCTGATTGGAAAGAATATGTCCTTCAATAATCCATAAAACCAGCCCCTTTGATTTTGGTGGTAACTGCTCTAAGTGAGAATTGATAATTGGTGGCGCATAATATACAGCACCCACCGCTGCACCACTACCAGTGCTTTTTTTACCAAGATGAGGAGGTCTGACTCCATGAACTCTTGTGAGATATGCAGCCACATCCCCCAGTCCCCTAGCAGTAATGTGGAGGGTATTATAGCCGGCTGCACGCAGTCGGCGTTGATAACGTCCCTCGTAACCTCCTTCTAGAGGTACGTACACACCAAGAGCGCCAAATTTTTCCAGGTCGCGGATCAAAGCGTTACCAGTGGTAATCAATGCCATAGATTTTCGTCTTATCCCACTCAGATATCTCTATTATTTACCGTGAACCGCGAGATTGAGTTCAACAATAACTTATGAACTAGATTTGGTTCACTTGATGAGGCTAATAGGATTTTAAGTTTTGAATTCTCTGTTCTGTATTGAACACACTTTCTACTTTTAGCTGGAAAGAGAAATATTACTCAAAATTCAGTACTCGGTCTTTTGATTCACAATTCCCCGCGTCAGCCCTACAATGTTGCGTGAGTTGCTAGATAAATCATCGGCGCTTTCGGAAGCATCTGTGATGATTGCAGACTTTGTTGCTTGATTTGCTGCGATCGCCTCAACCTTTAGGTTAACCATTTCGCCTCTTACCCTTGGTATATCAGCAAAGAGAGGGATTTAGTCGAATCCCTAGACAAAAATAAATAATTAATATATATTATTAGATTGTGACCAAACGTGGAAATTAAGCTGCTTTTGTCGCAACTGTTTGAGTAAGTTCAAGCATTAAACATTAATGCCTCAATTCTAAATTGGATAAGCTGACTCAAATTGGTTAAAACACTGGTAGGCTAGATATGCCGCACAGTCAATCATAAGCTCGTGGCTTAGAATCGAAACTAGCCATGAGGTAAAAGCTACATTCACTCCTGTAGCCCCTGAAAAACTAGGCAAAACCTTAAGCTATTGTTTAAGGTATGTAGTGAAGTAGAAGCTGAGCAGTAATGTTGGTTTCATCGCTTTGCATCAGTCTCAGTTAACGGATACTGAGCGGAAAATAACCGCTTAAGTCCAACTACAACCAGGAAGTGCCAGAGCAATTGCTTGGACAAAAGCATTGCTGCACACAGCTTGAAGCTGTAGCGCCTTGCATCATTCCAGAAGATACTCCTTCCTAATGGGAAGAAGATTGTGGCTGTTCTAGTGAGCCAGTGAGTGAAAGTAAGCGATTCACCAAACAGTATGGACACAGTTTGGTGCGTCCTGAGAAATTTGGTTCGGCCTCAGCTGCGCCAAATTTTGGAGGCCTCTCCACCCAAGACCAATGTTGACAATCACGTGTCCTCTAAAGTCCAATTCCAAAGTCAGCAAGTAGAAAGGAGAACCAGTCACAGTGTCAGTAGGTATTCTCGGCACCAAGCTGGGTATGACCCAAATATTTGACGCGGCAGGAGTAGCTATTCCCGTCACCGTTATCCAAGCAGGGCCATGCACAGTTACACAAGTTAAAACTAAACAAACCGACGGTTACGCTGCTATCCAAGTCGGCTATGGTGATGTTAAACCAAAAGCTCTAAACAGACCACTGTTGGGTCACTTGGCTAAATCATCTGCTCCAGCATTGCGTCATTTAAATGAGTATCACACCGATACTTCTGGTGATTATGCTTTAGGTCAGCAGATTAAAGCAGATATTTTTAGTGAAGGTCAAATAGTCGATGTAATCGGTACAAGTATCGGCCGTGGTTTTGCGGGGAACCAGAAGCGCAACAACTTTGGTCGTGGGCCAATGTCACATGGTTCCAAAAACCATAGAGCGCCAGGTTCTATTGGTGCTGGTACAACACCAGGTCGTGTCTATCCAGGTAAGCGGATGGCAGGGCGTTTAGGCGGTAAACGTATCACAATCCGCAAGCTGACTGTAGTTAAAGTAGACGCGGAACGCAACTTATTACTAATTAAAGGAGCTATTCCTGGTAAACCAGGGGCATTAGTGAACGTTATACCTGCAAAAAAAGTTGGTAAGTAGTCAAGAGTCAAGAGTCAGTAGTCATTGGACTATGGACTATGGACTAATGACAAATGACAAAGGACAAATAAGGAAAATGGTTGAAAGTGTAGTTAAAAATTGGCAAGGGGAACAAGTCGGAGAAAAGACCTTCGAGTTGCGAGTTGCTAAAGAGGAAACAGCAGCGCATATTGTGCATAGAGCCTTGGTACGACAATTGACCAATTCTCGCCAAGGAACTGCCAGTACAAAAACTCGTTCCGAAGTTAGAGGTGGTGGTCGCAAACCTTGGCGGCAAAAAGGTACTGGTCGTGCTCGTGCAGGTTCTATTCGTTCACCACTATGGCGTGGTGGTGGTGTGATATTTGGGCCAAAGCCCAGAGACTTCAATCTGAAGTTAAACCGCAAAGAACGGCGTTTGGCACTGCGAACAGCGCTGGTCAGTCGTATTAACGATTTGATTGTAGTAGAAGAATTTGGCAACGAGCTATCTCGTCCAAAAACCAAAGAATTAGTGGCAGCACTTGCTCGTTGGGGAGCAGCACCAGAAACTAAGACACTGTTAATTTTGTCCGAGTTTCCTGAAAACGTATATTTGTCAGCCCGCAATATAGAAAATTTAAAGCTAATTGCCGCTGACCAGCTAAATGTTTACGATTTGCTGCACGCTGACAAGATTGTAGTAACGGCATCAGCTATAGAAAAAATTCAGGAGGTCTACAGTGCCTAGCTTTGACCCCCGCGATCTTGCCGACTTAGTGCGTCGCCCAATTGTCACAGAAAAGGCGACCATGCTGATGGAGCAGAATAAATACACTTTTGAAGTAATTCCAAAGGCAACTAAGCCAGAAATCAAAGCTGCGATCGAAGACTTGTTTCAAGTCAAGGTTGTACAAGTTAATACTACGTTACCACCGCGCAAAAAACGGCGTGTTGGCAGATTTATTGGTTATAAGCCCCAATATAAGCGAGCCATAGTTACTATTGCTCCTGGGGACGAAGACAAGATTAGACAAGTTCTATTCCCAGATGTTTAAAAAGTGATGAGTTACCAATGAGTTACTAGACTCAAAACTCAGCACTCAAAACCACTTGCGTTAACAGGATGTCTTTGACAAGCCGCCCGCTCTTTGAGAATCGGCTTTGCGTTTACCGAGCGTCTATGCCGGGAATCGGCGCACCCTGCGGGACTTGTTACAGACTTTTTTCTACAACGCGGTGGTTCCTCAGCACGAGCTAGACCCCGCTACGCTAAAAGCACTAAGCACTCAGCACTTTAAAGATATGGGTACTCGTTCCTATCGCCCTTATACCCCCAGCACTCGCCAAGTTACTATCTCCGACTTTGCGGAAATTACCAAAACCGAGCCTGAGAAATCGCTAACGACATCGGTACATCGTGCCAAAGGTCGGAATAATCAAGGACGGATTACTAGCCGTCGCCGGGGTGGCGGACACAAACAGCTTTACCGCATCATTGACTTTAAAAGGGATAAACGTAATATTCCTGCCAAAGTCGCAGCTATTGAATATGATCCCAATCGTAATGCTCGCATTGCCCTTTTGTATTACCAAGATGGCGAGAAGCGTTACATTCTTCATCCCAATGGGTTGAAAGTCGGAACAACAGTTATTGCTGGGTCTGAAGCTCCCTTTGAAGATGGTAACGCCTTACCTCTCTCAAACATTCCCTTGGGTACAAGTGTTCACAACGTGGAATTGACTCCTGGTAAAGGTGGTCAAATCGTCCGTTCTGCTGGCGCTAGCGCTCAAGTAGTCGCAAAAGAAGGTAACTATGTAACTCTTAAGTTGCCGTCGGGAGAAGTCCGCTTGATTCGACGTGAGTGCTACGCCACGATTGGACAAGTAGGCAACACTGATGCCAGAAACCTGAGTGCAGGTAAAGCAGGGCGAAATCGCTGGAAAGGTCGCCGTCCCAAGGTCAGAGGTAGCGTCATGAACCCAGTTGACCACCCTCACGGCGGTGGTGAAGGTAGAGCACCCATTGGTAGACCTGGCCCTGTAACACCTTGGGGTAAACCTACGTTGGGTGCAAAGACACGCAAACCTAAGAAACCCAGCAGCAAATTGATTGTGCGTCGCCGCCGTAAATCCTCTAAACGCGGTCGCGGTGGTCGTGAGTCTTAATAAGTTATGAGTAGCGAGTGCTGAGTGAAATTAAACAACTCAAAACTTAATACTCAAAACTTCAGACTCAAAACTTAAAATTTAGAACTCAGAACTCATCACTCAGCACTTAAGATTATGGGTCGTTCTCTAAAAAAAGGGCCTTTTGTGGCGGATCATCTGCTCAGCAAAATTGAAAAGCTGAATGCTAAAAACGAAAAGCAGGTTATTAAAACTTGGTCGAGAGCCTCGACAATTTTGCCTCTAATGGTGGGTCATACCATCGCTGTTCACAACGGACGCCAACACGTTCCAGTGTTTGTCAGTGAGCAGATGGTGGGACACAAGTTGGGAGAATTTGCCCCAACACGCACCTATAGGGGTCATGGTAAAAGTGACAAAAAAGCAGGTAGGTAGTCATTAGTCATTAGTCATTGGTCATTAGCTAAAGACAAATGACAAAGCGCAAAGTCTGAGCGCCGGCTTCCGGCGATTAAAACTTTGTAAGAAACGACGAATGATAAATGACAAAAATGGAGAAAATTATGGCTACTGATACTACTGAAGTAAAAGCGATCGCCCGTTTTATACGCATTTCTCCTTATAAAGTGCGTCGTGTACTCGATCAAATTCGGGGGCGCTCATACCGTGAAGCGCTAATTATATTGGAATTTATGCCCTATCGAGCTACTGAACCTATATTGAAGGTTCTTAGAAGCGCTGCCGCTAATGCTGAGCACAACGCTGGGCTAGATAGAACTGAGTTGATTATTACTCAGGCATACGCTGATCAAGGGCCAGTTTTGAAACGCTTCCAACCTAGAGCGCAAGGTCGAGCTTACCAAATTCGCAAGCCGACGTGTCACATCACTGTAGCTGTTGCTGCTAATACCACTGCCCAATAAGCACGCTTACACCAAAAATTGCGTAAAGTAAGAAATTTTAGAGGAAGCATTTGTGGGACAGAAGATTCATCCAGTTGGTTTTCGCCTGGGTATTACACAAGAGCATCAATCCCGTTGGTTTGCCGTTCCTGAACGCTATCCAGAACTTTTACAAGAAGACCACAAACTCCGTCAATACATAGAAAAAAAGCTGGGTAGACTTGCTCAAAACAACGCCGGGATTTCCGAAGTGCGGATTGAGCGCAAAGCTGACCAAATTGACTTAGAAGTACGTAC
>NZ_VJXY01000071.1 GCF_014831675.1 Komarekiella delphini-convector SJRDD-AB1
TTGCAGTTGTAAAACTTCCTCTTCGCTTAAATCTACAACATACTTTTTTGCCATGCTCAACCCCTTTTTTGACTAGTTTATCAATTAGAGGGGCTTACCCAGCAAAAATGCCTTGGTGGACTACTAGTCCTGCCAATTATGCCCAACGCAGTGGTCGCGCTGGGAGAAGTGGACAAGAAGCTTTAGTAATTACCTATGCTTCTATTGGTAGCGGTCACGACCAATACTTTTTCAAGCGTCAAAATCAAATGGTAGCTGGGGTAGTTGCTCCACCAAAACTAGAACTAGCTAACCAAGATTTAATTAAATCTCACGTATATTCGATTTGGCTAGCGCACACTGGGGTTTACTTGGAAGACTCCATGAATAAAATCTTGGATTTGGAATTAGAAAACTATCCCCTCAAAGACAGCATTCGTCAACAACTTACCCTGAGCCAAGCCAAATTAGCCCAATGTCTGCAAGCTTCCCAATCTATCTTCTCAGACTTTTTCTGCCAAAACGATCTGCAAAAAGCTTCTTGGTATTCTGTAAATTGGTTACAGCTAACCATCGAAAATGCTCTGAATGCTTTTGATCGGGCTTGTAAGCGTTGGCGGGACTTGTACATCGAGTCAGTTAAACAGTTACAATCTGCCCGCCACACCATTGACCGTTTTGCTAGGGGTGATGTCAACCAAGAAGAACGCAGCAACGCCGAAGCACAAGCACGAGAAGCACAAAGACAAATTGATCTTCTCGTCGGACATACCCAAGGTAAGAGTAATTCCCAGTTTGAATTTTATCCTTATCGCTACTTTGCTGCTGAGGGATTTTTACCGGGTTTCAACTTCCCTCGTCTCCCAGTCCGGGCATTTATTCCGGCTGGTGAAGGTGGTGAATTCATCTCTCGCCCCCGCTCAATGGCATTACGGGAATTTGCTCCCAATAACATCCTTTACTATGAAGGTAGCAAATTCATGGTAGCCAAAACGAAAACTCCTGTCGGTGGCATTGAAGGTGAGTATAAACGGGTAAGCGTCTGTGCTAATTGCGGTTATTATCACGACGGTGATTTTCGTGATACTTGCGAAAACTGCGGCGCAGAAATTAAACCTGACATTCATGGTAATGTAGCCAAGCTGACTCGTGTGCTACCAATGGAAACTGCGATCGCTCGTCGTCGAGAACGCATCACCTGCGATGAAGAAGAACGGCTCAAGTACGGCTACAACATCACAACCCATTTTCGCTACGCTAGCCAAAAACGAGAATCGGCGATCATCCAAGCTGCTGACGGTACGCCACTGTTCAAGTTAACCTATGGAGCTACAGCTACCATCTGGCGAATTAATCGCGGGCTGAAGAAGAATAGAGAAGAACGAGGATTTAAGCTCAATCCGACAACAGGTGTATGGGGCGACAATAAAAACCCACAGACTCAACAGACACCCGACAGCTTGCACACCGAAGTGAATTTAATGGTCGATGATACTTGCAATATCTTGGTTGTTGAGCCATTAAATGTGCCTGTTGAGGACAGAGAGGCTTTTATTGCTACGCTGCAATATGTGTTAGAAACAGCAATTCAGGCTGTGTATAAGTTGGAAGCTAACGAACTCGACTCTGAACGTCTAGGCGAAGGGAAGTATTTACTGTTCTGGGAAGCTGCTGAAGGTGGCGCAGGCGTATTATCCCAGTTATTGGAAAAACCAGAGGCATTTAGAAAAATTGCTGATGCAGCTTTAGATATCTGCCATTTCAAGGAGGCAAAAGACAGCTGTATTCAAGCTTGTTATGAATGCTTGCTTTCTTACCGCAATCAGTTTGATCATGCGCTGATTAACCGTCACATAATCAAACCTTGGCTTGACGTACTACTTGAGAGCAATGTTATTACTCAAGTCAAAGGACTTTCTCGTGATGAGCAATATCAAAAACTGTTGGAGCAAACAGATCCAAATTCTAATTTTGAGCGTGTCGTGTTACAGGAGATTTACCTACGGGGTTATAAACTACCTGACGCTGCACAGGAATTAATTCCAGAGGCTAAATGTAAACCAGATTTTATTTATAGGGAAGAGGCGATCGCTGTTTTCTGTGATGGTTCAGTTCATGATAGTCCTGACAAGCGTAGGCAAGATCAGATTGAGCGAGATAATCTTAGGTACGAGACTGGCTATAATATCATAACTTTACGTCATAATGAGGATTGGCGAGCTAAATTGGTAATTTTGGGGAGTTTATGACCTTAAAGCCTCTGAGTTCGGGATTATCCTTAAATGCATCATCTCGCAGACAAGATAGTTTTTAGCGTCCTGTTTCACCTATCTGATCTGCATCATCTGCTACTCCATTGCGAAAGCGCACTTCTAAGCCGTGTTCTGGCTCCCAGTCACACTCAGCTATCAACTCAAAGGTAGCAATATGCAGGTCATACTCAACGTGGGGCGGCACATAGATATATGAGAAAGTCACCTCATCCCAGACCTGAATGGGATTAGCCAGCGGCGGCATTGACTCATCTCCAATCATCTCACGATATACATCATAATTTTGCAGCACAACAGGAGCAGTGATACGTAACACATCGCTTGGCAAGGCTAGAGCTTGCCGAATAGCTGCACGCTGGAGCGATGAAAGTTCCCCAATCTGCCCCTGTTCAAAATCCACGCAAATCGGTACACAGCGATCGCCCAAAACAGCACATTGTGCTAAAGTCCAGTGGTTATCTTCGATTCTTATCTGTCCAAACTCAGCATCGTAGTAACTCGTTGGGGATTTCATCATCCTCAGTCTCATTATTATGTTGTCAACTACCTTTGAACCAGCTATTAAATAATTTACATGGTTAAATTATTGCATCTGCTTCCCAGCCTTATGATGGTTGGGGTTTTTGTTGCTTTGTTGTTGCACTTGGTTTGTTAGTCTCAGATTTACTATGTTTATGAGACTCAAGACAGCAAACACAAACTTCTAAACGCGATCGCTACAAATAAACCTTCAAACCGCAACTTCCAATACTTGAGAAAGTATAAAAGAAAACTTTTTTTGACAATATAGTCACTAAAGAAATTAGTTTTACGATTACAGTCAGGAGATATCTGGGGGTAACTGACAAGCAGAAGCAGAAGGCTATCTCTGCTTTATGTTCCCGGACGAGAGCGAATATGATCGGGTATATGATGGCGATCGCCTAATATTTCTAACAAAGGGCCATGAACGTCAAATTTAACCATACTTACCGACGCGACCAAAATATTCACCCGATAGCGATAGCGTCCCAAATCAATTCCCAGTAAACTGCAAAGCATAATCCGAATCGTGGCTTTATGGGAAACGACTAAAACATTACCTTGGGGGTGTTTTTCTTGAATTTCAGCAATTACAGGCATAGAACGGTTAGCAATATCAACCGCAGTTTCTCCACCTAGTGGTGCATTCCAAGCGGGTTCTGTTAACCATTTTACATAGTTTTCTGCGTAATTCTCTTGGGCAAACGATTTACTCTTAGTTTCCCATTCGCCGTAACTACCTTCTCTAAGTCCGTCACGCAACTGCATACTCATACCGATAGCATCACAAAATGGCTTGGCAGTTGCAATTGTGCGCTTCATCGGGCTAACATAAACAGCCTCCCACTTCAATTTTTGATAAACATCGGCAAAACCGGATGCCATCTGCATACCTTCAGAAGTCAACTCCGCATCAGTTTCACCGCAGAAATTACCACTTTGACTAAAAGTAGTCTCTCCATGTCGTAGTAAATATAAATTGAGTGTCATAGCTTGTATCGAGATTGGGATAAAGGAGTTTGTGCAAAAATAAAATACCATCAATCTCGCAATCGAGTATGTGACACCAGGACAAAATAATCAACCAAAAAAGTCAATCAACCACAAACTTTTGATTTCGTTGACAAAAGTAGCGGTAAGAGCTATTACTCTAGTTTGAGCCGGGATACAGATACCCTCAAAAAGGTTTGTTCAGTTTATTTTTGCGCGGGCCCCTAAACTGAACTGATTGAGAGCTTTCTGAGCAATTTTATACCCAGATGCGAGATTTCCCAACTTCAGTCCATTCGGATGCTTCACTAACGACCAAAATTTTTCCGTTACTAAAATCAAGCCACCATGCGGATATTTTGTCGGGAATTCGGAAGTTGAACGCCATATCAAAGTAAGTCTTTAGGGGAGCGTAGGCGCAGTTCGCATTACAGCAAAGTAGATACCGTGATAACTTAAGCGATCGCCTTGGTATGAAGCATGATATGAAATCATCAGTGGGCTGAGGCTAGTCAAGACTTCATATTCACTCAGGTCATATTCCCAAGCCTCCTAAATTGACGAAAGTATTGTTCTACTAAACACATTTGGTCTATTATGCCTGCCACTATCCCGCAGTGGTCAATCAATTTTGGATTTGAGATTTGCTTTCTTCGTAGCGGACGCAGCGCAGCGAGTATTTTAGATTTGTTCCGCCCACGCTCTTGCGAGGCTTGAACCAAAAAACAATTCCATTATCCAAAATTTAAAATCCAAAATTCGGAGGGTCAATATCTTGTACTCTTATTTCTCACACTGATGCTGTCATTCATCAAAAATACCATTGTTCTCCTCACTTACCTGCGGAATGTGGATAATTAAAAAGTACTTGTGTAACTATACAGACATTCAGATTTGGTTAATCATAGTTCTAGCTTAAATTTTTGTACTCATCGCATAACTAGTTCTGATTTCTACAGAGTCTTTATCTTTTGTAAGTTTTGCAACATAACCTGTAAATCTGAATAATCAACAAAATTGAGCGAATTACTGTTATTGACAAATGGCATTTTGACGTGAGTCTCCAACGGAGGTGCACTAGGGAGAAGGGCGAAAGAAACAAAGCGAGTCGAGCCGTCGTGATCTCAATCCTCGGATGGAAAAGCAAGAACTTAAAAAACTACTACTCGAATTCAAAGCTACGATTTATAAATCCCCAGGGCAAACGCACGTAAAACCTGAAACCCTTGCTAAATAAGGATATTGATGAAAAAATAGTCTGAATCATCAAACGCCAAACCCTTGTTATTAAAGGATTCTTATACTTTAGATGCGTTTGCCCTGTATAAATTCCTTAGTAGTTTTATCAGTTAACCAGCTCCCAAATAATCGAAAAACCTTATATAAAGCATTTTTTGCTTCAAGTATTAAATTAACTTAGTTTTACAATAATAAAAACCTTGCTAAGAATTTTTATTGTTATATAATAACATTTTTCTATCTCACATAAGGAGAGGCTTGATGAAACGGCAAATACTTTCTATAAATAAGAACGTTTTCATCTCAATAAACCCAAAAATATGGTAGTCTTCCTCTAGTCATTGACAATAATTTAAGCAATCACTTTCATCCTTGGAAAATAAATCAGATAACAAATTCTTATTCTTGAGTCAACACACAACCAAGGTTTTTGTCAAGGCGAAATTTAGATGTATTTGCTCTGTATCACTGAAAGATTTCGGTGGCTCTATTTCATTGCTACTACCTCAATAGAAGATTTGATCTTTAATTTTCGACTCCTTTACAAGTATTGGCATTATGCCCATTTCTTATTTAATTGGCTGACTTGTCTTACAGCTCGTCATCTACTAAAGGAACTCAAAGATGAACAAACTCTATTTTGGGCTGCCTGCTGATTGTTCTACATTAGTTGATCTTCTTAGCTGGAGATCTCTCCAGCAGAAAGAAAGCCAGGTTTATATATTTCTGCGAGATGGAGAAGTCGACGAGTTCCATTTGACTTATAAGCAGCTAGAGTCTCAAGCGCGTGCTATTGGGGCGCTCCTGCAAAGCATGGGAGCGTATGGAGAAAGAGCTCTACTACTTTACCCGCCAGGACTTGAGTTCATCACAGCATTTTTCGGATGTCTGTACGCTGGAGTCGTTGCTGTACCAGCCTATCCACCACGGCGCAATCAAAAAGTGAGTAGGCTACAGGCAATTGTGGCCAACTCTCAAGCAAAGTTCTTGCTTACAACGACATCAGAGTTAGTCAATATAGAGAGTCGATTACCACAGAATCCAGAGTTAATAGGATTGCATCGGCTGGCAACTGATAATCTCAACATTGACTTGGCATTAGAATGGCAGCAACCAAACTTGTCTGGAAGCACCCTAGCTTTCCTCCAATACACTTCTGGTTCTACAGGAACACCTAAAGGTGTAATGGTTAGTCATCAAAACTTGCTACATAATGAGCAACTGATCAAGATAGCTTTTGGGCATACAGAAAAAAGTATAATTGCTGGTTGGTTGCCACTATTTCATGATATGGGGCTGATTGGGAACGTCTTACAGCCTTTGTATTTGGGAGTACCCTGTATTTTAATGTCACCTGTAGCTTTCCTCCAGAAGCCTGTTCGCTGGCTGCAAGCTATTTCCCGTTATAAAGCAACTACCAGTGGTGGCCCGAATTTTGCCTACGATTTATGCGTAGATAAGATTACTGCCGAACAAAGGGAGAGCTTGGATTTAAGTAGCTGGGATGTTGCTTTTAACGGTGCTGAACCTATCCGTGCAGAGACTCTCAAGCGGTTTACAGACACTTTTCAACCTTGTGGCTTTCGTTGGCAGGCATTTTATCCCTGCTACGGTATGGCTGAGACTACTTTGTTTATTTCTGGTAGTTTAAAAACAGCTCCGCCTATTTTTTATCAAGTCAATAAAGTAGCCTTAGAGCAAAATCAAGTGCTAGCAGCAACAGACGATAGTGATTTCCAGACCATTGTGGGCTGTGGTGTAACAATGTTTGATCAAATCGCCATCGTTGACCCTAAATCTAATACTCAATGTTCACCTGAGCAAGTAGGAGAGATTTGGGTATCAGGTCTGAGTGTTGCTCAAGGTTACTGGAATCAACTAGAGGCGACAAAACAAACCTTCAACGCCTATTTAGAAGATACCGGTGAGGGCCCATTTCTGAGAACCGGGGATCTAGGATTTCTCTACAAAGGAGAATTATATGTCACAGGTCGGCTTAAGGATGTGATTATCATCAGGGGTCGTAATCATTATCCCCAAGATATTGAACTAACAGTAGAACAAAGTCATCCAGCATTATACCCTGGTTGGGGAGCAGCCTTTGCTGTAGAAGTAGAGGGTAAAGAGCGGTTAGTAATTGTTCAGGAGATAGAGCGGAGTTATTTGCGATCGCTAGATGTTAATCAGGTAGTTGAAGCCATCTGCAAAGCTGTATCACAGCAGCATGAATTGCAAGTTTATGCTGTATTATTGCTGAAACCTGGGAGTATTCCTAAAACTTCTAGTGGAAAGATTCAACGCTATGCCTGTAAAGCTGGATATCTAGCTAGAAATTTAGATACAGTGGGAACTTGGAGTGCAAATACTCTGTTAATAGAAGAACCAAATAGTTCAGTATCTCTGACATCCCAAAGCGGGTCTAACTTGCCTGTGGTAATTATCAAAAACAATGAATTTGTAAAATCAGATTACGAACTAATTAAAGTTTATACCACCGAATCAATACAAAACTGGATTGTGAATTGGTTGAGCAAGGCATTGAAAATAAAAGCTGAATCTATTGAAATAAGAAAATCTTTCGCTGAATATGGAGTAGATTCACAAATAGCAGTAGAGTTAGCACAACAGTTAGAAGATTGGCTAAAATTTCCTGAAAAAATTGAACCAACTATCGCCTGGAGTTTTCCTGATATTGCATCTTTAGCAGAACACTTAGCCAATGAGGTGACTATAAAAACATCTACATCTTCTTCTCAAAGAATTCACAACGTAGAAGTAAAGCAATCTATCAGCAAACTGCAAATTTCTCAACCAGATTCAAATTTAGCAGTAGAACAACTCTCACCAGAGCAAATTGAATTGTTAATTAATAAAGAACTCTCAGAACTAGAAAACTTGCTAGAGGGAAGTAGATGAACTATCAAACTAGCGAAAATTATGCAAACAATATTTCTTCATCACAACGGTTACTAATTGCCCTTCAGCAAGCAAAAACTCAACTCCAAGCAGTAGAGTATCAAAAGCATGAGCCAATAGCTATTATCGGAATCGGGTGTCGTTTTCCCAGCCAAGTTAACAATGCAGAAGCCTACTGGCATCTACTACAAGCTGGGGTAGATGCGATTACAGCAATTCCCACCGATAGATGGGACATCAATAGTTTTTATGACCCTAACCCAGATACTCCAGGGAAAATGTACACCAAGTACGGTGGATTTTTAGAGCGAGTAGACGGGTTTGAACCCAAATTCTTTAATATTTCTCCGAGGGAAGCGATCGCCATAGATCCCCAACAAAGACTGCTCCTAGAAGTAAGTTGGGAAGCACTGGAGAACGCCGGGCAAGCAAAAGAACAGTTAGAGGGAAGTAAAACAGGGATATTTATTGGGGTTAGCTCACAAGACTATTCGCAACTAACTATCAACTCTGGGGATTTTACTCGGATTGATCCTCACAGTAGCCTAGGGAATGCTCGTTCGATTGCTGCTGGGAGATTGGCATATATTTTTGGTTTTCAGGGGACATGTCTGCAACTAGATACTTCCTGCTCTTCTTCTCTAATGGCAGTTCACTTGGCCTGTCAGAGCCTACGTGCTCAAGAGTCAAATCTCGCATTAGCAGGTGGTGTAAATTTAATACTATCGCCAGAAACCACCATTGGCTTGTGTAAACTCAAAGCATTATCTACCGATGGTCATTGTAAAACTTTTGATGCTGCTGCTGATGGTTACGCCAGAGGGGAAGGATGTGGCATCGTCGTACTGAAACGCTTATCTGATGCGATCGCTGATAGAGATAATATCCTCGCTGTAATTCGAGGTTCAGCAGCTAACCATGATGGTCGCAGCAATGGTATGACTGCTCCAAATGGTTCTGCTCAAGAAGCACTGATTCGTAAGGCATTAGAGAACGCGAAGGTAAAGCCGAATGAAATTCAATACATAGAGGCTCACGGAACCGGCACAGCTTTGGGAGATCCAATCGAGGTATTTGCCTTGGAGAAGGTGCTGTGTCAGGGCCGATCAAAAGATAATCCTTTGATGATTGGTTCAGTCAAAACTAACATTGGGCATTTGGAAGCCGCCGCCGGAATAGCAAGTTTGATCAAAGTAGTACTGTCTCTCCAACACCAGCAGATACCACCTCATCTACACTTTCACAAGCCAAATCCATATATTCCTTGGGATCGTCTGCCAATAGTAGTTCCCCGTGAACTTACCCCTTGGTCAACACAAGGACAACGACTCGCAGGGGTTAGTGCCTTTGGGATGAGTGGAACCAACGTTCATCTGATTGTTGAAGAGGCTGTGGAGATTGAACCTGTATATTTAAAAGCTGAACGCCCTCTGCATCTTCTGTGTCTCACCGCCAGAACCGAGAAAGCACTGGACACTCTAGCAGATCTTTATCAAAATTACATCCAGTCTAATCCCCAAGTAGCTCTTGGGAATTTTTGTTTTACAGCCAACATAGGGCGATCGCATTTTGAATATCGGTTAGCTGTGGTTGCCGAATCGAGTGGTCAATTGGCTGAAAAACTAGGTGTTTTTATTACAAAAACAGATACTACCGGGCTACTTCAAGGTCAGGTAAATAGCAAAAATAGCCCCAAAATAGCCTGGCTATTTACAGGACAAGGCTCTCACTATATAGGTATGGGCCGTCAACTTTATGAACAAGCACCTACTTTCTGTCAAACTATTGATCTTTGCAATGATATTCTGCGTTCTTATCTAGAAATACCACTGCTAGAAATTCTCTATCCGACCACTGATGAGAATCCCTTACTGAACCAAACCGCTTATACTCAACCAGCCTTATTTGCCATAGAATATGCCCTAGCGCAGTTATGGCGCTCATGGGGAATAAAACCAGATGTAGTTATGGGTCATAGTCTGGGTGAATATGTGGCAGCTTGTGTCGCCGGAATATTTAGTTTAGAAGATGGTTTAAAACTGATTGCTCATCGGGGACGCTTAATGCAGCAGTTAGCTTCTGGGGGTGAGATGGTATCTGTGAACGCATCCCTAGAAACAGTCAATCAACTGATTGCCCCATACACACAAAAAGTGGCAATAGCAGCGCTCAATGGCCCAGAAAGTATTGTAATTTCTGGAGAATCACAAGCTATTGGGATGCTACTCAATAACTTAGAATCACAAGCAATCAAGACCAAAGTATTGCAAGTATCCCACGCCTTCCATTCTCCCTTGATGTCACCGATGCTGGCAGAGTTTGAAGTAGTTGCCAATCAAATCACCTACCATCAACCTCAAATTCCATTGATTTCAAATGTCACAGGAACGCGAGCAGATGATAGTATTACCACAGCAGCTTATTGGGTAAATCATGTACGTCAGCCAGTGAAGTTTGCTCAAAGTATAGAGACTTTACACCAACAGGGTTATGAAGTCTTCCTAGAAATCGGGCCCAAACCAATTTTATTAGGCATGGGAAGCCAGTGTTTGCCATCAGGAGTAGGAGTTTGGTTGCCTTCTTTGAGGCAAGGTGATGAATGGCAACAAATGCTACATAGCTTAGCAGAGTTATATGTGCGTGGAGTTCAAGTTGATTGGTTAGAGTTTGATAAAGATTATGCTCGTAGTAAGGTGATATTACCTACTTATCCCTTTCAAAGAGAACGTTATTGGATACAGACAAAAGAATTAACTGTTAATAGTCTAGGAAATGGACACCAAAAAAGTCAGAGTCGAGAACATCCTCTGTTGGGTTATCGATTAAACAATCTAGCTCATTTTCCCAATACCCATATCTGGGAAATGGACGTTGACCAACAGTATCTCTCCTATTTGCAAGAATATCGTGTTTCAGGAAGCTTACTTATGCCTCATACAGGTTATATAGAAATCGGTTTGGCAGCTGCACAAACTTCTTTAGGTGAGACTGACTTAATTACAGATTTAAAAATCCATCTTCCTCTTTTTTTATCAGAACAAGGAAATCAAAAAATTCAAGTTGTCCTTTCTCAGAACTCTGAAAATTTAAGTCAAGTGTGTGTGTATAGCTGTCAAAATAACCAAAAATCAATGCCACATATTTGGAATTTACATTTTACTGCCAGCATTCCTCATTAAAGTTAATTGGTGATTGAGAATTGAAAATTAGTGAGTGGGATGATTTACTATGAGCATTTAAACTCCTACTCATCAGAAAATAGAGAATAAAAATTCGGAGAATAGAAAAATGAAGTTTGGTTTAATGTTGTTTGGTGATAGTCAATATGCCCTAGATAAAAGTAAATATAACTTGGTCATTGAAACTGCTCGTTTTGCAGATAGTCATGAATTTTCTAGTATTTGGACTCCAGAGCGACATTTTGCTCCTCTTGGAGGTCTTTATCCAAACCCATCCGTATTGAATGCTGCTTTAGCCAGAGAGACTCAGCAAGTTAGATTACAATCTGGCAGCGTTGTTTTACCACTTCATCATCCCATGAGGATTGCAGAAGAGTGGTCAATTGTAGATAATTTATCTGGTGGTCGAGTGGGACTGTCTTTTGCATCGGGTTGGAGTCCAGATAACTTCGCTTTTTTCCCAGAGAAATATCAAAATCGTCATGAAGAATTGTTTATTGGTATTGAAACGGTTAGAAAGCTGTGGCAAGGAGAATCTATAAAGGTAAAAAGTGGCAACGGAAAACTAGTAGATATTAGTGTTTATCCCCAGCCTATCCAACCAGAACTCCCTGTATGGGTGACAGCAGTGGGTAATCCTCAAACTTTTGCTAAAGCTGGAGAAATAGGAGCTAATCTTTTAACTAACTTGTTTACACAAAGTATAGAAGAATTAGCTGAAAAAATTATTATCTATCGTCAAGCAAGAAGTCTATATGGACACAATCCCGATACAGGTATAGTATCTCTAATGTTACATACTTTTGTGGGAAATGATGCCAATCTAGTTCGAGAACAAGTTCGTGTTCCTTACTGTAAATATCTTAAGTCTAATTCTCATATTTTTCTTCAGGGTGTAGCTCAAGTCAGAGGTTACAATGTAGAGCTAGCAAACCTATCTGAAAAAGATTTAGATAACTTAGTAAATTTTATTTTTGAGAGATTTGCTTCTACAAGTGGACTGATTGGAACACCAGAAACATGTCTTGAGTTAATTGAGCAACTCGATAATGTTGGAGTAAATGAAATAGTCTCTTTATTAGATTTTGGACAAGAAGAAGATATCATTATCAACAACTTACCATATCTCAATCAGTTAAGAAAAAAATACATTAATAATATAAAAGCGCAAAAATATTCGGATTTTCCTCTCAAAAATCATACTCAAAAAATATTAAACGGTAGGGCAATAATCTCGAATAAAAAACAACCTTTATCTAATTACGAAACTACACTTTCAAAAATCAGAACTCGATGTACAAAATCCAAAGACCCAGCTGAATTTGACCAATTGTTAGCTCAAAATGGAATACAAAAAGATGCTAATTCTAAGACTAGAATACAAGAACTCTGGCTTGGCAAAGGAGAAGCTTTAGGAAAAGTTGAATTTTCAGGAACAATGATGGAATTGGATCATAGCTTCCAAATTAATCCATCCCTACTTAATGCTTGTGATCATGTTTTAGGCGCAGCCTTACTATATTATGATGACTTCTCTGATGAAAACCTTCAAGATCATCAGCCAGTTTTCTACCTACCAGTAGGATGCAAGAGTTGTCGTGTTCATCGCACTATGGGAAATATAGTTTGGAGCCACGCAGTTGTTCAACATCCTCTGAACAAAACTCAAGAGATTGTTGAGGGAGATGTTCGTATCTTTGATGAAGAAGGAAACTTATTGGTGGAAGTTTCTGGGTTAAAGATGCAACAAACTAACTACTTGGCTAACTCAATCAATACTCAGAATCATTACAAAGATTGGTTTTATCAGTTGCAATGGCAACCAAAACCCCTCTCAGAATCAGAACTGGTACTTAAAAAGGCTCCAGCTAGCTGGCTCATCTTGGCAGATAGTCTTGGTGTAGGGGAAAAACTAGCAGAACTTTTAGAGGAAAGAGGAGAATGCTGCTTCATTGTTCATTTTAGCGAGACATATGCAACTTCTATCGAGCAAGTTTTTGCCTCAGAGCAACTAGTATGCCGTGGTGTGGTACATCTATGGAGCTTGGATACCACAAATGTTGAAGAAACAAGCTTTACTTCTTTGGAAAAAGACCAAACAATAACTGTCACAAGCATACTAAGTCTAGTGCAAGCACTGATCAACAAGGCAAAATATCAATGGCCTTGTCTTTGGTTTGTTACTCAAAATGTACAAAGAATTGGGTCAGAAGTTACCCCTCCTTCTCTAGCTCAAGCTCCTGTTTGGGGTTTAGGAAAGGTTATAAGAACGGAATTACCTCATGTGGTCGGAGGACTTATAGATTTAGATAAAGAATCCTCTATTGATGAAGCAGCCAACCAGTTGTTGAGAGAACTAATAGCTCCAGATGGAGAAGATCTAGTAGTTTTTCGCGATCGCCAAAGGTATGTAGAGAGGTTTGTACGTAGTCAAAACCAAACAATCAAAACCAAACCCATCAGTTTTCGCTCTGATGCTACTTACTTAATTACTGGTGGTTTAGGTAGATTTGGACTACAAGCTGCTTATTGGATGGCTCAGCAGGGAGCGAAAAATTTAGTTTTCATCAATCGTCGTGAGCCTTCAAGTGTTGCTTGGAAGATAATTAGATCATTAGAAGACTTAGGAGCAAAAGTTTTGCTTCTAAAAGCTGATGTAGGCGATCCCGAAGCTATGTCTAAAGCCTTCGAGCAAATAGAATCATCTTGTCCACCTCTAGGAGGAGTTATCCATGCTGCTGGTGTATTAAGCTCTGCACTGATTGAAGAAATAACTCCTGAAAGTTTAGAAGCAATGTTAAGTCCGAAGGTACTTGGAGCCTGGAATTTACACCAATTAACCAAGAATAAAAAGTTAGACTTTGTCATTAGTACTTCTTCAATGACTGCGGTGTGGGGTTCTAAAGGAGAAGGTCATTATGCGGCGGCCAATTACTTTCTCAATGTTTTTGCCCATTATCGTCACAGTCTAGGATTACCTGCTCTAACTATCAATATGGGATTATTGGATATTCCACAAGGAGATTTGAAATCTGAATTATACAATTATGAGTTATTAGGCGAGAAATTATTAAAACCGAAAGATGCCTTTGCAGCTTTAGAACAAGTATTGGCTGGGGAAATGGCTAACCAAGTTATAGTTGATATTAACTGGTCTGTCTTTAAAGAACTTTATCAAGCCAGTACGGGAAGATTACTTTTAGAACAAATTGAGACACAACCAATAGGGATGGTTGGTCAGCAATTAAAATCAAGAGACTTGTTTTGGCAAGAATGGGAGTCCGCACCAGTTAGCGATCGCCACGAATACTTAATTACTTACCTGCAAAAGGAAGTAGCTCAAGTATTAGGCTATCTAGGAGAAAAAGTCCTTCCTTCCCCAGAACAAGGATTTTTTGAAATGGGAATGGACTCTTTACTAGCAATAGAACTTAAGAATAGACTCTCTGCTAGTCTAGGTTATGAACTCCCTACAGTCTTAATTTTTGAGCAGCCTAATATTCTGAGCCTTGCTGATTACATTGCCCAAGAAGTATTGCATTGGCATCTTGTAGAAGAGACAAATTTAGTATCTGCTCTAGAGGATGATGATGAAGAAATATCTTACAACATTAAACAACTATCGAAGCAAAACTTAGAAAATCTCATCAATCAAGAACTAGAAGAATTAATGGAATATAACTAGTATGAATAAGGTTCCACAAAATATAGAGCAATTATCGCCATTGGAACGTTCAGTTCTGGTAATTGAGAAATTAAAAACCAAACTGAATAAGCTAGAGTATTCAATCACAGAACCGATCGCCATTATTGGTATGGCTTGTCGCTTGCCTGGAGGTGTCAATAATCCTGAGCAATTTTGGCAACTTTTATCTAATGGAATTGATGCGATCGCGCCAATCCCTGATCATCGTTGGGACATTGATGCTGGCTACAATACTGCTTCAAAAACTCCTGGAAACATGTACATCCGCTCTGGAGGATTTTTGCAAGAAATAGATCAATTCGATCCGCTTTTCTTCAACATTTCACCCAGAGAAGCAAAAGCAATAGATCCCCAACATCGCCTGCTTTTGGAAGTTAGTTGGGAAGCACTAGAAATTGCTGGCTATATACCCAAGCGATTAGAACGTAGACCTGTAGGAGTTTTTATCGGTATTATCTACAATGAGTATGGTCAAATTTTAAAACACCATCAGTCAGATCCCAGTCCAGATTATTCTGCGTTTGGGGTAGGTTCATTTAGTGCGGCAGGCCGTATATCCTATACTTTGGGACTGACTGGCCCTTGCATGGCGATCGATACAGCCTGTTCTGCTTCGTTAGTTTCTCTACATCAAGCTTGTCAGAGCTTACGACAACAAGAATGTGAAATGGCTTTAGCTGGTGGAGTTAATTTAGTACTTTTGCCAGATACTATGGTCGCTATGTCGAAAGCAGGAATGTTATCTCCAGATGGTCGTTGCAAAACTTTTGATGAATCTGCTGATGGTATAGGTAGAGGAGAAGGCTGTGGCATTTTAGTGCTTAAACGTCTCTCGGACGCTCAAAAAGCATCCGATAATATACTTGCTGTGATTAAAGGCTCTGCTGTCAATCAAGATGGCCCTACTAGTGGGTTTAGTGTTCCCAACAGTTCTTCCCAGCAACAGGTGATTCGTCAAGCATTAAAGATGGCGAATGTCGAACCGTCTCAAATTAGTTACATCGAAGCTCACGGGACGGGTACTCCTTTGGGAGATCCAATTGAAATCAGGTCTTTAGCAAAAGTATATGGAGAAGCACGCTTTCAGCAACAACCATTGATCGTTGGCTCAGCCAAAACTAACATTGGTCATTTAGAGTCTGCTGCGGGAGTTGCAGGAATAATTAAAGTAATATTGCAATTACAACATCGGCAGATAGCACCTCATCTACATCTAGATCGTCCTACTTCCAAGTTCAACTGGGATGAGTACCCAATGATAGTACCAACCCAATTAACTGCGTGGGAAATCAAAGAAGGTAGTAGAATTGCGGGAATTAGTTCTTTTGGAGTTAGTGGTACTAATGCTCATGTAGTGTTGGAAGAAGCACCAGAACAGATCCAAAGTCAAAAGCGCAAAGAGTTGCGAACTAAGGGTGACAATCTCAAAGTCAGAAGTGAGAATAGACAGGAATTTCCTCAAATATTAACTCTTTCAGCAAAAATTCCTCAAGCTCTCGAAGAGTTAGTGAATCGTTATCGCGATCATCTGGAAACTCATAAGGAATTAGAACTGGCAGATATTTGTTATACCGCTAATACAGGACGTGCCCACTTCAATCATCGTCTAGCTGTTATTGCATCTGACAAACAAGAATTAGCTGATAAATTAGCAAAAATCAATGGTTTCAAAGAGGCTAATGGTGTATTTTTAGGAAAACTCTCTAGTAATAGTAAATCACCTAAAATTGCTTTTCTGTTTACTGGACAAGGTTCTCAGTATGTCAACATGGGAACACAACTCTATCAAACGCAACCTGTGTTCCGTAAAACCTTAGATCTTTGTGACCAAATTCTACAATCTTATTTAGAAAAATCTATATTAAACGTTATTTATCCTCAAGAAGTCACACTAAGTAGTTCTATCATTGACCAAACCGCTTATACTCAACCAGCCTTATTTGCCATAGAATATGCCCTAGCGCAGTTATGGCGCTCATGGGGAATAAAACCAGATGTAGTTATGGGTCATAGTCTGGGTGAATATGTGGCAGCTTGTGTCGCCGGAATATTTAGTTTAGAAGATGGTTTAAAACTGATTGCTCATCGGGGACGCTTAATGCAGCAGTTAGCTTCTGGGGGTGAGATGGTATCTGTGAACGCATCCCTAGAAACAGTCAATCAACTGATTGCCCCATACACACAAAAAGTGGCAATAGCAGCGCTCAATGGCCCAGAAAGTATTGTAATTTCTGGAGAATCACAAGCTATTGGGATGCTACTCAATAACTTAGAATCACAAGCAATCAAGACCAAAGTATTGCAAGTATCCCACGCCTTCCATTCTCCCTTGATGTCACCGATGCTGGCAGAGTTTGAAGTAGTTGCCAATCAAATCACCTACCATCAACCTCAAATTCCATTGATTTCAAATGTCACAGGAACGCGAGCAGATGATAGTATTACCACAGCAGCTTATTGGGTAAATCATGTACGTCAGCCAGTGAAGTTTGCTCAAAGTATAGAGACTTTACACCAACAGGGTTATGAAGTCTTCCTAGAAATCGGGCCCAAACCAATTTTATTAGGCATGGGAAGCCAGTGTTTGCCATCAGGAGTAGGAGTTTGGTTGCCTTCTTTGAGGCAAGGTGATGAATGGCAACAAATGCTACATAGCTTAGCAGAGTTATATGTGCGTGGAGTTCAAGTTGATTGGTTAGAGTTTGATAAAGATTATGCTCGTAGTAAGGTGATATTACCTACTTATCCCTTTCAAAGAGAACGTTATTGGATACAGACATCAGAAAAGGTGAGCCAAAAAGACGCTGATTCCGATGCAAAAAACAAGATTACGACTATTGTCCATTGGCTGAACGATGGGAATACTCAACAGTTGGCTGAACAATTAGAAAAAGTTGGGAAATTTTCTGTAGAACAAGTCAAGTTATTACCAGAAGTGCTGGCAATATTGGTCAAACAGCATCAGGAAGAACTGACAGCAGCAACAGATGTGAAGGATTGGCTTTATAAGGTGGAGTGGCGTTCTCAAGCGCTTTTCGGTAAGCAATTAAAAGCTACTTACTTACCAAGTGCTTCTGAAATTGATATTAAACTTTATCCTCAAGTTGTGGAGTTGATAAAACAAGCTAACTTGGAAGTGTATAGACAAGTTATAAGCCAATTAGAAGTTTTGAGTATAGACTACGTTCTGAAAGCTTTTCAGGAATTGGGTTGGGAATTTCAGGTAGGAGAGTCTGTTTCAAGGTCATTCATTGCCCAGAAATTGGGTGTTGTTCAAGAGCATACTAGGTTACTGGAACGTTTGCTGGAAATGCTCAGCGAAGTGGGAATCCTACGACCAATTAATGATGGATGGGAAATAACTAAAGTACCTGATATTAAAGATCCACAACAGTTGTTTAACTCCTTATTAAATCAATACCCCAATGCATTAACTGAATTGACTCTGCTCTCTCGTTGTGCTTCTCCACTAGCTTCTGTGTTGAGAGGAGAATGTGACCCAGTGCAATTAGTTTTCCCACAAGGGGATTTAACTACTGTTAACCAACTGTATCAAGAATCTTCAGTAGCGAAGCTGATGAACACCTTGGTGCAACAAACAGTCTTATCAGCATTAGAGAATTTGCCCAAATCTCGTGGGGTGCGTGTGTTAGAGATTGGCGGGGGAACCGGAGGAACTACCGCCCATATCTTACCTTATTTGAATCCAGATCAAACAGAATATGTGTTCACGGATATTAGTTCTTTATTTACTACTAAAGCGACTGAGAAGTTTGCAGATTATCCTTTTGTACATTATCAAACCTTAAATATTGAAGTAGATCCATCCATTCAAGGATTTGAGTCCCATCAATATGATTTGATTATTGCAGCGAATGTGCTACATGCTACAGCAGATTTATCTGATACCTTAGAGCATGTACGGCAGTTATTAGCACCAAAAGGAATGTTAGTGCTGCTTGAAGGAACCACTCGCCAAAGATCGTTTGATTTAATCTTTGGATTGCTTGAAGGTTGGTGGCGGTTTACCGATGTAGATTTAAGACCTAATTATCCATTACTCTCAGTCAGACAATGGCAACAACTGCTAGAAAAAAGTGGTTTTCAACAAGCTGTGAGTATTTCTGATATTGACGGTTCTAATGGTTTGTCTGAACAAGCAGTGATTTTAGCTCAAGCCGAGGATACTAGATTATCAAATACTTCTCAAGCAAAGAGTTGGTTGATTTTAGCAGACCAGCAGGGTATTGCTCAGCAGTTAGCTATTCAGTTGCAATCTACAGGAGATGTCTGCATATTAGTCAAACCCGGAAAAGAATTTCAACAAATTTCTCAACAAGAGTTTACTATTAACCCAAATAATCCTCAAGAATTTGAGCAACTATTACTAGCATTATCAGATAAATTACTTAGTTTAAATAGTGTTGTTCAATGTTGGAGTATTGACGAAATAGACCCTCAAAGCCAAAGATATGATGTACAAGATATTCAACAGTGGGTATGCGGAACTACTTTATTTTTAGTGCAAGCTTTGGTTAAGGTCTTAGGTTCTCAACCTCCGCAGCTATGGTTAGTTACTCAAGGAGCACAGCCAGTACCCGACAATAATCCTTGCGTTCGGGGAATAGTTCAATCTTCTTTGTGGGGTATGGGCAAAGTGATTGCTTTGGAACACCCAGAGCTTAAATGCATACGGGTAGATTTAGATCCAAATGCAGAGATTGAAAAACAAGCCCAAGCTTTATGGGAAGAAATCGGCTCGGATGGTGTAGAAGACCAAGTAGCTATTCGTTCTCAAGAGCGTTATGTTCCTCGCTTAGTTCATCATCAATATAGCCAACAAGGTATAAATAAAAATAAAATTTTTGCATCAACAACATACAGAGTAGCAACAAACTTCCGTGAAGATAGCACTTACGTAATCACAGGAGGTCTAGGAGGTCTAGGTTTATTGGTGGCTCGCTGGATGGTAGAACGTGGAGCCAGACATCTAGTTTTAGTAGGACGTAGTGGAGCTAAGGATGCTGTCCAAACTCAGTTACAGGAATTAGAACAAGCTGGTGCTAAAGTTGATGTTATGCGGGCAGATATATCTGATGTCGAGTCAATTGCAGAGGTATTTTCACAAATAGAACAATCTTTACCACCATTGCGAGGAATTATTCATTCTGTAGGTGTTTTAGATGATGGAATTTTACAGCAGCAAACCTGGGCAAAGTTTGCACGGGTAATGGCTCCCAAAATCCAAGGAGCCTGGAATCTCCACAATTTAACTGTAAACAAACCTTTAGACTTTTTTGTAATGTTTTCTTCCGCAGCATCTTTACTTGGTTCTGCTGGTCAAGCAAATCATTCGGCAGCAAATGCCTTTTTAGATGCTTTAGCTTATTATCGTCAAAGTACGGGACTGCCAGGATTGAGCATTAACTGGGGAATAGTGGCACAAATCGGAGCAGCAGCCAAGCTCGAAGCGGATGAACGAGCACAGAAAAAGGGAATGGGAGCAATTCTGCCAACTCAGGTCTTGGAAGCATTAGATTTACTGATGAGTAATCCTTCTGGTTCAGTTGGAGTGGTTCCGATTCACTGGCCTAAGTTTATTCAACAATGGTCTGCTTCGCCATTCATCGCAGATTTTATCGAAAGATATTTGCCAAGAACTTTAGCCCAGAACACAGTAAAAGCAAAACATGACGGGCTTTTAGAACAATTAAAACTGTCAACTCCTGGGGAAAGAGAAAAGCTGTTGACCGCTTACCTACTTGATGAAATTGCTCAGGTATTGGCAATGAAAGTTTCTCAAATTGATGTACAACAATCTCTTAATACAATGGGACTTGATTCTCTGATGTCTGTGGAATTGCGGAACCGACTGCAAACAGACTTGGAAGTTGATGTACCTATAGTCAAATTTATGGAAGATATCAGTATTGTTGATTTAGTAGCAGAATTAGATGGGCAACTAACTCAAATTGATCAGCTTCAAACATTTGAGTCAGAAAATGACCAGCACACTCTCTTAAATGACGTCAAAGATAATAATTGGATTGAGGTGGAACTATGAATTTAGTTGAGTTCTTACAAGACCTTTCGCTCAAAGGTGTAAAGTTGTGGACTGAGGGTGGAAGGCTACGCATTGGTGGTTCCCAAAAAGTATTGACTCCTGATGTCACCAGTCAACTACAGCAATATAAGACCGAAATCCTAGAGTTACTTTGTCAGCACCCAGATACTTTTAATGTTTATCCCCTCTCCTATGGTCAAAAAGCACTTTGGTTTTTATGGCAACTAGCACCAGAAAGTCATGCTTATAACGTATCATTGTCCGTTCGTATATGCGGAGCAGTAGATATTACAGCAATGGAAAAGGTATTCCAAATGCTAATGGAACGCCATCCGATATTGCGTACTACTTTTCCTCAACGAGGATCTGAACCTATCCAACATGTACATCAAAATCAGGAATTAGATTTCTTGCAAATTGATGCTTCTACTTGGAGTGAAGACCAACTGAAAGCGAAAGTGGTTGATGCTCATCAAATTCGATTTGATCTGGAAACAGGGCCCGTTATGCGAGTCAAATGGTTTACTTGTTCTGACAAAGAGCATATTTTATTGTTGACTATGCATCACATTGCTTGCGATCGCTGGTCTTTTGATATTTTGCTACAAGAATTGCCAAAAATCTATCAGGCACAAAGATCTGGTATTGAAATATCCCTTCTTCCTCTGAAACATTCCTATCAAGATTATGTGAGCTGGCAAAGAAAAATACTCTCTAGTGCCCAGGGAGAAAAATTGTGGAGCTATTGGCAACAGCAATTAGCAGGAGATCTACCAACACTAGATCTCGCAACAGATAAACAACGAGGGCCTATACAAACTTATAATGGTGCTTCTTATCGCTTCAAATTATCGAAAACGCTGACTGAGCAAGTTAAGAAATTAGCTCAAAGAGAGGGAGTAACTTTTTATACAATCCTTTTAGCTACTTTTGCGCTGCTTTTGCATCGTTACACAGGTCAGGAAGATATTCTAGTAGGTTCTCCGTCTCTAGGTCGAAGTCAAGCTGAATTTGCTGAGATTTTCGGCTGCTTTATTGACCCAGTTGTGATCAGGGCAAATTTGTCGGGAAATCCTAGTTTTAAGGATTTTCTGAAGCAAGTTCGTCAAACAGTACTGGAAGCACTGACTCATCAAGATTATCCATTTTCTCTACTGGTAGAAAAATTACAGCTACATCGTGACCCTAGCCGTCCACCGATTTTTCAAGCTTTTTTTGCCCTGAAGCAATTACAACAATCTCAAGATCTACTTCTTCTGCTTGAGAATGAAACTGAAAAGAATGTTGATTGGGGAGGAATGCAGTTAAAACCTTTTGAAATTCCTCAACAGGAAGGTCAGTTTGATTTAGATTTTGAAATAGTGGAGAGTAGTTCATCAGTTTTTGGAACTTTTAAGTACAATACTGACTTATTTGAGGAACTGACTATTGAGCGTATGGCTGGTCATTTCCAGAACTTGCTGTCAGCAATTGTCGGAAATCCGCAACAAATTGTCGGTGAATTACCCTTATTGAGTGAAGCAGAACGTCATCAGTTGTTGATCGAATGGAATCATACAGAGAGTGAATATCCCATTGATCAATGTATTCATCAATTGTTTGAAGAACAGGTAGAGAAAACACCGGATGCTCTAGCGGTAGTGTTTGAAAATCATCAGTTGACCTACCAGCAATTAAATCAAAGAGCCAATCAACTAGCACGTTACTTACAAAGCTTGGGTGTAGGAGCAGAAAGGCTAGTGGGGATTTGCGTGGAACGTTCGATTGAGATGGTGGTGGGAATTTTAGGGATACTTAAGGCTGGTGCTGCTTACTTACCTTTTGATCCTGATTATCCTCAAGAACGCTTAAGTTACATGTTGCATGATTCTGGGGTCAGGATTCTCTTAACTCAAGAGTCTCAAAGAGAAATGTTATCCTCACAACAGTTAGAAATTGTTTGCTTAGATACGGATTGGAAAAATATCACAGCATATTCTCAACAGAATCTTGATACTGAGGTTACATCATCTAATCTGGCTTATGTTATTTATACTTCTGGTTCTACAGGTAAACCAAAAGGAGTAACAATTGAGCATCGTCAAGTTATCAACTTTTTTACAGGAATAGACGATCGCATTGGAAATAATTCTCCAGGAACTTGGTTAGCATTAACGACAATATGTTTTGATATTTCTGTTTTAGAGTTATTTTGGACTTTAGCCAGGGGTTTCCAAGTCATTATCGCCCCAGAACAGAAAAAACTATTCTCTTCCACAACATCAAAGCTTCAGTCCCTAGACAAAAACATTGAGTTTAGTTTGTTTTATTTTGCTAGCGATAGTGACCAAAATAGTGATCAAGATAAATATAAATTACTCCTCGAAGGTGCTAAATTTGCGGATAGACATGGATTTTCTGCAATTTGGACTCCTGAACGTCACTTCCATCAGTTTGGTGGATTGTACCCCAATCCTTCCGTAGTTAGTGCAGCGATCGCTGCGATCACAGAAAACATTAAAATTCGAGCAGGAAGTGTCGTTATTCCCCTTCATGATCCCATCCGAGTTGCAGAAGAATGGGCAGTCGTTGATAATCTATCTCATGGTAGAGTCGGAATTTCTTTTGCAACTGGTTGGCAACCTAACGACTTTATTTTAGCTCCAGAAAATTACCCACAGCGTAAAGCTGTAACGTTAGAAGCGATCGAAACCGTTAGAAAACTTTGGCGAGGAGAAACAATTAAACGCAGAGATGGTAACGGAGAAGCGATCGAGATCAAAGTTCTTCCCCGTCCCCTTCAGAGCGAGTTACCAACTTGGATGACTGCATCTGGAAATCCAGAGACTTTCAAATTAGCTGGAAAACTAGGGGTTAATGTTCTGACTCACCTATTGGGTCAAACGATAGAAGAACTAGGAGAAAAAATAAATCTTTACCGTCAAGCTTGGCGCGAGCATGGTCATTCTGGTAATGGTCATGTGACCATAATGGTTCATACCTATATTGGAGAAAATTTAGAAACTGTTCGCCAACAAGTATACCAACCATTATCTGATTATCTCCGCAGTTCGCTGGGACTGATGAAAAGCATTGCAGTTTCCATGAATCAAAACCCGGAAGACTTAAGCCAAGCTGATCGGGATGCTATGGTTACTCACGCATTCAATCGCTATTTTGAAACTTCAGGACTTTTGGGTACACCAGAAAAATGTCTTCAGATAATTAACCAACTCAAAGCCATTGATATTGATGAGGTCGGCTGCTTAATTGACTTTGGTGTGGATGTTGATGCTGTCATCTCTAGCTTAAGTTACATCAATACATTAAAAGAGGATAGTAATCAAAAACATATATCCGAAAGTGATATATCTTCCGTCTCTACACAAATTAGCAAGTACAATGTCTCTCATTTGCAATGTACTCCATCCCTGTTAAAAATGTTACCGGATAAAATGAGTAGCCTCAAGTCCCTGAGCAAAATTTTGGTTGGTGGAGAAGAACTATCCGTATCTTTGGCTAAAGAACTATCGTCCGTTGTGTCCGGGGAAATTTATAACATGTACGGGCCGACAGAAGCAACTATTTGGTCAACGATTCATCCAGTGAAAAACTGTGATCAAAAACTGTCGATTGGAAAACCGATTATTAATACACAGCTTTACATTTTAGACCGTAATTTACAACTAGTCCCTATAGGGGTACCCGGAGAACTATACATCGGAGGTAATGGTCTAGCCAGAGGTTACCTTAACCGTCCAGAACTAACTAAAGAAAAATTTATCCCAAATCCCTTTCATAATTCCAAATCCGAACGCCTTTACAAAACAGGTGACCTTGTCCGCTATTTGCCCAACGGTGATATTGAGTATCTAGGTCGCATTGATAACCAAGTAAAAGTGCGGGGTTTCCGCATCGAACTTGGAGAAATCGAAGCAGTTCTCAACACTCACCCTCAAATCCAACAAGCTGTTGTGATTGCCACAGAAGAGACCAGTGGTAATAAACGCTTAGTTGCCTATGTAGTACTTGATGAAATACTGACTACCCAACACTTACGTCAATTCCTCAAGCAAAAGTTACCAGAGTACATGGTACCTGCTGTATTTATAACTTTAGATACTTTACCCTTAACACCCAACGGCAAACTAGATCGAAAAGCACTACCAGCACCAGATGGTGTTTCGCAAGAAAATGAATATGTAGCACCAGGTACAACCATAGAAAAAATCTTAACTAATATCTGGCAAGAACTACTTCTCAAAGAAAAAATCAGCATCCACGACAACTTCTTTGAAATTGGTGGTGATTCTATTCTTAGTATTCAATTAGTTTCTCGCGCTAAAAACTTAGGAATACAAATTACTGCTCAGCAAATATTCCAAAATCAAACCATAGCAGAATTAGCCAAAGTGGCTAATACAATAGTTAGTGCTGAATGCGAGCAAGGTATAGTTACTGGAGTCGCACTCTTATCACCCATTCAACATTGGTTCTTCTCACAAAATAGAAAAGAAGCCCATCATTATAATCAATCAGTTTTATTAGAGATTCCCAAAAATATCAAAGCGGAATTCCTAAAGAAAGCTGTAGAGCAATTATTAGAACATCATGATGCTCTACGTTTACGATTCAGTTGCGTTACATCAGAATACAAAC
>NZ_VJXY01000014.1 GCF_014831675.1 Komarekiella delphini-convector SJRDD-AB1
AGGATATGCCGGGTCTAAAGGTACATACGCTCCTCCAGCCTTGAGAATTCCCAACAGTCCGATGATCATTTCTAAGGAGCGCTCTAGACAAATACCAACCAGTACCTCTGGTTCAACGCCCAAGGTACGTAGGTGATGCGCTAGCTGATTTGCCCGTTGGTTTAACTGCCGATAAGTAAGTTGGGTGTTTTCAAATACTACGGCGATTGTATCAGGCGATCGCTCTACCTGAATCTCAAACATTTGATGAATGCACAAATTCTGGTAATCAAGTGTTTGGGTGTAATTCAATTCCTGTATAACTTGACCGCCAATGAAGTGAGTCAAGGTATCTAAATGAATATTTTCCTTAATTTCTGAATCTTTAACATTTATACTCATTTTATATATGTCAATATTTCACTAAATTTTCTTCTTTAAGTTGTTCTTTAGCTAATGCTAATGCCTGATAAGCATCGTTTAACTTTGCTTTATCTGTCAGCTTATGAGCAAAATTCTTTAAATAAGCTTCCAGATACCTAATACGTAAGTATGGGTTATCTGGACTTAGAAGAAAAGGCAGATCAGATTCAACCATAAAACGGATAGCCAGTAAGGGAATCGGGCTACGAAGCGGACGGAAATTTGGGTTGTGCAGTCCAGAACTCTCATTTTGCTTGTGAAATTCTCCGAGCATTAGTCCTGACTCGACAAAGGAGGGTTTAAGTTTTTGCTGAATCCCATCAATTAGTTGAGAGGTTTCATGAATTTGGACATCAGGAAAAATAAGTAAAAATGCCTTATTTATAGCTAATTCTTTCTCTTTTGGAGTTATATCCAGGAAAATATCCCGGTAATGTCTAACAATCTCTTCTAATTGTTGTGAATCTAAATTTTTGGCGCGAATAACCGCCATTTGAATACTGTTTGATTTGAGAGCATGAGGCACAAAAGGGCAAACTGGCCCAGGTCTACCTAAATCAGGATGATGCCTTCCTAAAAAACTTTTAACCCACTCCATGATTTCAATTAAGTGGGGAATATCCTGGTGGATTTGTTCGATTTCAATAGGTGTATAAAGTTGCATTATTTTGAGATAAATATAGTAATTGTGTAATTTCTAATCAAGATTAATTTCATAAGCATAGTTAATATGAAACTAATCATCGCTAAGTTAATAAAAACCTTACGTTACATTTTGTTCAGTCAATTACTTAATATTCATATCAAAAAAAATATGAACTTTATGTATAAATGCTTATTGACATCATGAAGTTTTAGTAGAGATTTAAGTGAAATTTAGGTATTGACAGGAAGTATTAGATATGAGATAGAGATTTTAAGGTATTAATGTTTGATTTATCCAATATTAAGCAAGCGATGCCTTACGAAAAACTGCCTAGCGTCTACGCCGCCTATATAAAGGTAGTGGTCAAAAACTTGAAGTTACTAAAATCCGTTAATATATTTAATACATAAAACGTTCTCTTTGTAAAGACGCCTCCAGTAATTTCGGGAGTTTTAAGATGTTGCCATTCCAGTTCAGTTCTAGTCATTTATGATCAATATTTAGGGTGAAAGGAAATATATCTCCTTTGGTTTTCTTACTGAGACATATCTTTTTTGATATTAATAAATTTTATATATGAAATTGTATCTTGGATAAAGCCCTACACGTGCCTAGTTGACAACTAGCTCCTGAGTGATAAATATTGATTATTATTTAATTACTTAGACTGATTAATTAAATCAAACTTGTATAACTCTAGTATTGTTCCCAAAGACATATAATTTAGAGAGTTATTAATAAGAATTGGTATTTAATGTTATCTATAAAAAGTTAAATATTTACTTGGTATAAGGAGATAATTGCATTACAATGGCTTATTTTGCCCGCAGCTAGAGCACTTTGACTGTTATTAATTTGTGAATAAAAAAATACATATATTTTTGAATTACTTAATAAGAAAGTATGTTTACACGTCTCAAGGCTAAGTTCACGCGCATCGATGAGATAGTTCCTGGTATATATAAGCTCTCTGTCTCAAATGATAAAAAATTTGTTTTTAGTCAATTCCTCATCCTTGATGAGCGTCCTATGCTCATTCATACGGGTCGAGCAGAGTGGTTTGACCAAATATATGAACTTGTTTCATCTGTGTGCGACGCTTCAAAGCTTCGATATATCGCCTTCTGTCACCTGGAAGCTGACGAATGCGGCTCCCTTAATCAATGGCTTGAAGTAGCTCCGCAAGCAGAAATCATTGTGAGTCGTCTTAATAAATCGAACATAGATGATTTTGCATTGAGACCGTCAACGGTTCTTAAGAATAACAAAGCTCTTTCTTTAGGCAAAAGAGAGATCATACTTCTTGAAACTCCCCATTTCCCTCATGGATGGGAGGGTTGCATATTTTATCAGCCGCAAGAGGAGATTCTTTTTTGTTCTGATCTTGCGGCTCACCCTGGTCAATTTGAGGAGCCTGTTACTGAAAAAGATCTCACAGAATCCATTATCAAGTTTCAGCAAAAAGTTGGATTCATGTCTGAAGGAAAAAGCTTCACTCGCGGAATTGAGGCAGTAGAAAAGCTACCGATTAAATATCTTGCAACAATGCATGGTTCTATTATTCGCGGAGAGTATATATCAGATTTGCTTTCAAAGATGAAGCAAACTTTTGGTACTTAAGTTTATAGTGAATTACCTTATTAGCAGAAGTTAGTTGAATTTTTGTTGCGCTACAGTTTTTGTCACTTCTAAAAACTCGCGCAAAATTACAGATGAATCATCGCGCCGCCAAACCACAGCTAATTGTAGAGTTAAATTTTGTCCTTGAATTGGTCTGTAAACAACTCCAGTTCGCTGTAGGTTTTGGGCATTAGCGGGAAGCAATGTTACACCTACTCCACCTGCAACCAAGCCGAGTACAGTCACCATCCATGTTGCTTCTTGTACAACTTTCGGCGAAAAGCCTACCTGCTGACAAAGATTAATAATCTGACTGTATGATGGTACTAGGTCGGTAGGAGGTAAAACAAAGGGTTCTTCTGCCAGTGCCTTGAGTGGAATTTCGGTTTGGGCTGCTAGAGGATGCGTTTCTGGCAAAGCAATAATCAAAGGCTCTTGTAAAATCGGCAGAAAACTTAAAGCAGTGTCGTGGCAATTGGGATTAGGTAAACTTTCAAAAGCAATATCAATTTGGCGATCGCGCAGTTGGTTTACCTGCTGAGAAGAATTTACTTCACGCAACACCAGTATCACTTCTGGAAACAAAGGGCGAAAAACTTGCAAAATATCTGGCAAAACGCTGTTAGCAAAAGAACTATTAGTCCCCACCACTAAGCGTCCAATTTCACCCCGGCTAACTTTTTGCGCGGAAGTAATCGCTTGCTCCAACTGAGAGAACACTAAATGTGCTTCTGCTAAAAAGACTTGTCCAGCAGTAGTCAACTGTAGCGGACGTTTTTTCCGTTCAAATAATTGTAGTCCTAGTTCAGCTTCTAACGCCTGGATTTGTTGACTCAAAGGTGGTTGAGCAATATGCAAGCGTTCAGCCGCACGGCTAAAGTTTAATTCTTCAGCCACAGCGATAAAGTATCGTAAATGTCGAAGTTCTATCATTATTTTGGCTACTATATTTTTAAAATATACTTTAGTCCGTAAAAAAATATTGGACATATAGTAGCATTTTGTTTATTGTGATTCTTACAAGAAGTGATAGACAGTGAAAAGTGCATCACTTCATATCGCCTATTTCATCAAACGAGTGACCTTTACTAAATTAAAGTTTTTCACTTACAACATACTAAAGAGCAATAGAACTCTTTAGCACCAACACACACCTGTGCAGTTATGCATTCTCAAAAAACTGACAGAAGGATTCTACTTTTCTTATAAGATTTTTACACACGAGGTTTTTATGACTCAAATCAACCGAGCTGCGATCGTTGGAGGAAGCCACGGTAATGAGTTAACAGGAGTATATTTAGTCAAAAAGTTTCAACAGTATCCAAATTTAGTCAACAGATCAACTTTTGAAACATTGGTGTTACTCGGCAATCCTAAAGCCATCGAAAAAGGTAGACGATACATTGACAAAGATTTAAATCGTTGCTTCACTCATCAAGGTTTGCAAAATTCGTTACTCTCAAGTTACGAAGATATACGAGCAAAGGAAATTCAACAGTTACTACATCCACGAAATCAGCCTTTTGTGGATGTAATTATTGATTTGCACAGCACAACTGCCAATATGGGGTTAAGTCTTCTCCTGAGTAATATGCATCCTTTATTACTACAGTTAGCAGCTCATTTAAGTTCAATCAACCCTTTAGTGAAAGTATATTTTCATCAGCAACTTAGAGGAAGTGGTTTTCTCCGTTCTATGTGCGAATTGGGTTTTGTTATAGAAGTTGGTGCTGTGCCTCAAGGTGTTTTAGATGCTGAATTATTTCGACAAACTGAGCAGCTTGTTTATGCAGTTTTGGACTATTTTGAAAGACACAATCAAGGAAAAATATCGCAAAAAAATAGCACACTTACACTTTATCAATACACTGGAGTCATTGATTACCCCAGAAATGAACGCGGGGAAATTGAAGCCATGATTCATCCCCAGCTTCAATTTAGAGATTATGAACCCTTGAATCCAGGTGAGCCGCTATTTCTGACTTTTGAAGGAAAAGATGTTTTCTATGATGGAGTGTCCACTGTTTATCCCATATTCATCAACGAAGCAGCTTACTATGAGAAAGGAATTGCCATGCACCTAACTCAAAAGCAGTTGATTCATGATTATTAAATACTGAGAGATGAACTTAGTCATAAAATAGTAGACAAAATAAATTTTATGAAATTTGGCAAAATGCTACTCAAATAATTGCGAATATTAATTGGTGTGTGATACCTGAAACTAACCTCGTGTGTAATATTGCTTGATAATAAAATTAACAAGCGATCGCCGGATTAAAAAATCAGAGTTAGGACAGTACGGTTCGGTTAAGTCAAAAACTAGATAGACTGAAGGTTATCACCCAAGTGTACTGAGATCGAATGCAACTCAAATTCTTACTGACATCACCTCTAGTTGAATCAGGTACGTTACTTAAAGCGTTAGAAACAGCTATCCCATAATTAAAAAAACTGCATGTTTGATAATAGACTTTACCAAAATGCAGTTAATAATTGCTTGAATCACCAAATCGATGAGGATACTACAGATATATCATTCATTAAGAATCCTTCCAAGCTTTGTGCAACGCTACTTTTAAAATTTTCTTTTCGCTTTTTTCCGGATAATGCTTGAATAAAGCTGTATACCACTATAGTAACGAATCGTTTGGGCATCAAAACCATGAAGCCCCTATGTAAAACTCCTCTTTTTCAACACTGCTCTGAATCTGCCCCAGAGCAGTTTTATATTTTCGGGGTGTATAAGGCGAATAATGCATAAAAGTTATAGATAGACGAGTTATCTAATGCTCGTAAAATTGCTTGTAAAAAAATTATCCTATTTCGTCTTTGTTTTACACCAAAGTTCCTCTACTCTCACTAAAAAAAGGGATTGAGAGTAAGGTTGCGAATATTACGGGTAATCAACAGGACAGAATTTCACAATATACTTGATTTATATTTTTGATTTATATTTTTGCTAGATAAAAAATACTAAAGCTTAGTTGAAGCTTAGCAGCAGTTTTCGCCTAATGCTTAATATGTTACGGCGAGTGAAAACTGGATACTATGCTAAGGTAGTAGATGAGAAAAAAATTCGGTTGTAGCTTTTGTTTTTAGTATTAATAGGCTTCTACCTTTTGGTATTTACAGGCTTTTCCCCGAAATCTAAATCTCTACAAACCTCTGATTTTGGAAACAATCTATGTCAATTTACGTAGGCAATTTGTCTTACGAGGTTACACAGGATACTCTCACTGCTGTGTTTGCAGAATATGGTTCTGTAAAACGGGTTCAGCTACCTACTGATCGTGAAACAGGTCAGCTACGGGGCTTTGGTTTTGTGGAAATGGGTACAGATGCCGAAGAAACTGCTGCCATTGACGCTCTTGATGGTGCTGAGTGGATGGGACGCAACCTCAAAGTTAACAAGGCTAAGCCGCGTGAAGACAGAGGTTCCTCTGGGGGTAGACGGGGGAATAACGGTGGAGGATACTCTCAACGTTACTAAATGAAATAAAAAATTTAACTCTAACGTCTTCAGGGCAGGCTTGTTGTCTGCCCTTTTTACGCTCCAGTCTACTGGATAAGTTAGCATTGCCAAATACCAATTTAAGTAGGAGACAAAATGACCCAAATAGTTGTGGGCGAAAATGAAGGAATTGAGTCAGCCTTGCGTAGATTTAAGCGGCAAGTTTCCAAGGCTGGAATTTTTTCAGATATGAAGAAGCATCGTCATTTTGAAACACCAGAGCAAAAACGTAAACGCAAAGAAGTTGCTAAGCACAGACAGCGTAAGAGAAGTTTCCGTAATTGAGAACAAGGGAACCAAGAATTCCTTATGCTTTAGCCCTTGTCATTAACAACATCTTTTAAATCTTCCGCTTCGTTGCTAAAAAGCTTTAGAATTTAGTTCCAGGCTAATAGCTAAAGTCCATCCTTAATGGACTAAATATAAGATTTTAAACAATGTCAATGGCTAAACTCTGTAAAAGGGAAAGTTTCAGTACACGTTCCGTGAATTTGAGCTATTAGCCCAGAACTTAAGTTCTGGGCGGAATGTCCGTCAGCGTGACATGACTTATTTCCAATTATTTTTAAGATAATTTATATACTTTATTATAAAATTTGCTCTAAGCGCTGGAAATCGCGCTGTACTTCATGCCAGAGAGTTTTGTTATGGGGGTCTGTCTTCAGGGCTTTTTTGAGATAAATTCTGGCTTTGAGTAGTTGGTTTTCAGCAATTAACGCCCGTCCCCAAATTTGATAGGCAACTGCCAGCCATTGGCGTACTTCTGCATCTTCTGATAATCTTTCTGCTAAAGCTTCCGCCAGGGCGATCGCTTGGGGAAAACGTCTTTCTTGCAAAAACCGCTGTAGTTGCTCATAGGTCTTCCACTTTAGCCGCTGTTCTATTTCCAAAAGATTAGGCGGCTTTGATTTCGGCTGTTGTTGGGGTGTCACCGTTGTGACTGGTGCTTTTTCCCGGTGCGTTTCTTTGGTATCATCAGACTCAGAAGTTGATGACTTACTTAACTCTTTGGTTATTTCCTCTGGCAGTACTACTGTCAATAACAGCTTGTATGCCTCAGTTAAAGCAATAAACTTATCTTTCGCCTTTTTGTCATCTGGGTTGATATCGGGGTGATATTGCTGCGCCAGTCGTCGGTACGACGCTTTGATGTCAGCAAAAGAGGCACCCGACCTTAAACCTAATAAACGGTAACAATCTCCGAGATCCATCTTGAGCTATCAGCTATCAAATACCCAGCTATTAGCTTAAAGCCAGGACTGTTAATTATAAAGACTAATTTTCTAATTTAAAGTTCAGTTTTGACAGTTGTCTGGAAGGGGGCACGAGTCAAGGGTCAAGGAAGGGTCAAGAGTCATAAATTATTTTCTTTCTCTGCCCCTCTGCCCCCCGTCCCGCGTTGGGGGTTCCTGCCGTAGACCTCTGCCCCCCCGTCCCTCTGCTCCAATTCTACGGACGTTCTTCAATCACACGGTCAATTAAACCGTATTCCTTAGCCTCTTCAGCAGACATGAAAAAGTCGCGATCCATGTCTTTTTCAATCTTTTCTATGGTCTGACCGGTTTTATCAGCATAAATTCCATTGAGCTGATGACGAATCCGTAGAATCTCTCTGGCTTCAATTTCGATATCAGTTGCTTGCCCACGAGTACCACCAGAAGGCTGGTGAATCATGATCCGCGAGTGAGGTAATGCCATCCGTTTGCCTTTGGTGCCAGCCGCCAGCAGGAAAGACCCCATTGAAGCAGCTAAACCCACGCAAATAGTTACTACATCTGATTTAATGTGTTGCATGGTATCAAAAATAGCCATGCCAGATGTAACCATTCCACCGGGAGAATTGATGTATAAATAAATATCCTTACCTGGATCATCTGAATCCAGATACAGCATTACAGCGATAATTTGATTGGCAATTTCATCATCAATATCTCGCCCTAAGAAAATAATCCGTTCTCGGTAAAGGCGATCGTAGATGCTAATCCAATCTGTATATTGCCCTCCGGGCATCCGATAAGGAACTTTAGGAACGCCTATAGGCATTTTCGTTACTCCGTTTGTAATTTAGTCATTAGTCATTAGTCATTAGTCATTAGTCATTAGTCATTAGTCATTTTCGGTTATTTACAAAGGACAAATGACAGAGAACAAATGACTAATTAAAGGACACTTGCGGGTAGTGGCGGATTGGCGAGTTCTTCTTTTTCAAATACTCGGTCAATTAGGCCGTATTCCTTCGCTTCATAGGGTGTTAGATATAACAACCTATCCATGTCTTTGGTAATTTTTTCTGGAGGCTGTCCGGTAGTGCGATTTAGGATATCAATCATCGCTCCTTTATTTACCAGAACTTCCCTTGCCCGAATTTGAATATCCGTTGCTTGACCTTGGGCGTAGCTCTTGGGTTGGTGCAGGATAATAGAGGCGTGGGGCAGACTGGCGCGGCAACCTTTTGTGCCAGCACTGAGAAGCATCGCTGCCATACCCATCGCAGAACCGATGCAGATGGTGTGGATAGGAGGCTTAATATATTTCATTGTGTCAAAAATGGCGAAGGCTTCAGTTTCAAAGCCAATAGGTTCGCCACTGTAACCGGATGTGCCGGTGGAGTTTATGTAGATTTTAATCGGCTTTTCGGGATCGTCGGACTGCAAATACAGCAGTTCAGCGACGATCAATTCCGTGACAGCAGGCACCAGGGGCATTCCCAGATAGACAATTCGCTCCTTCAGCAAGAGGGAAGGTAAATCTGGCGGCGGTGTCCGGTAGAAATTATCGCCGTAATATGGGGCTTGAACAGCCTTGATGGGGGAAATGTCCATAGCAACTGATCGCCTGAAACTATGCCGTTAACTGTAATACATCCTAGCGCGATGCTAGCTCTCTTAAAGGTGTGGATTTCTCCCTAATGCTTCAGGAGACTTAGCATCTACCAATGCTTGGCTTCTAAGATATTCTGAATATATTAATGTATTTGTGTTGGATAAGTTTTCCGTAGCGTTAAAGTTGTGCTTTGAAGTTATTGATAAATATGTATATCCCGGATAGGAACTTTGGGTTATGAAGGTTAGCTTGCAGCCTGCCTTGAATGATGGTAATTTAGATGCGAATCAACTGAGCAGTCAACGTCAGTTGGGAATTTCGATTTCTGCGATCGCCGAAACTCTAGATCGCAAAGCCCCGCTAAATTTATGCTTAATTCTTGACCATAGTGGTTCGATGAATGGGCGATCGCTAGAAAACGTCAAAAAAGCAGCGACTCGTCTAGTTGATCGACTCAAGAGCGGTGATCGCCTCAGTGTTGTAGCTTTTGATCACCGTGCCAAAGTCTTAGTACCCAATCAAAGCATCGAAGACCCAGAACACATCAAAAAGCAAATCAACCGCTTAACTGCCGATGGTGGAACTGCGATCGATGAAGGGTTACGCTTGGGTATTGAAGAGTTAGCGAAGGGAAAAAAAGACACTGTTTCCCAGGCATTTCTTTTAACTGATGGGGAAAATGAACACGGTGATAATAATCGCTGTTTGAAATTTGCCCAATTGGCTGCTAGCTATAATTTGACATTGAACACCTTGGGATTTGGTAACAATTGGAACCAAGATGTTTTAGAAAAGATTGCTGATGCAGGCTTAGGTACTTTGTCTTATATTCAACAACCTGATCAAGCAATCGAAGAATTTAGTCGCCTATTCAGCCGGATGCAAACGGTGGGATTGACTAATGCTTATCTGCTATTCTCTCTCATGCCCAATGTTCGGCTGGCAGAACTCAAACCCATCGCCCAAGTTGCTCCAGACACAATTGAGTTACCAGTGCAACAAGAAGCAGATGGACGCTTTGCTGTGCGCTTGGGAGATTTGATGAAAGATGTAGAACGGGTAATTTTAGCTAATATTTATCTGGGACAATTACCAACAGGTAGACAAGCGATCGCTAATATGCAAGTCCGCTACGATGACCCAGCGGAAAATCAGGTAAGTCTATTTACGCCAAATATTACAGTTTATGCAAATGTAGTTGAGCGTTACCAACCAGATCTCAATCCCCAAGTGCAACAGTCTATTTTGGCATTAGCCAAGTATCGACAAACCCAGTTAGCCGAGGCGAAATTGCAACAAGGCGATCGCACCGGTGCAGCCACAATGTTGCAAACAGCTGCCAAAACAGCTCTGCAAATGGGAGATACAGGTGCAGCAACAGTGTTGCAAACTTCTGCCACACAGTTACAATCTGGTGGAGATTTATCCGATAGCGATCGCAAAAAAACTCGGATTGTCTCAAAAACTGTGTTGCAAGATACCCCTCCTAAATGAAAGTTAAATTGCTATCGGCGCTAAATGATACGAATGTTGATGTAACTCAAGCGAGTAGCCAGCGTCAACTGGCAATTTCGATTTCGGCCATCGCTAGTGAATTTGACCAAAATCTGCCACTCAACCTCTGCTTAATTCTGGATAAGAGTGGTTCCATGCATGGACAACCAATTAAAACTGTAATCCAGGCGGTGGAAGGATTAATAGATCGGTTGAAAATAGGCGATCGCATCTCAGTTGTCGCTTTTGCTGGTTCTACTGAAGTTATTATCCCTAACCAAATTGTTCTAGACCCGGAAGACATCAAATCTCAAATAAAAAGCAAACTGACTGCGAGTGGCGGCACAGTAATTGCTGATGGTTTGGCGTTAGGGATCACAGAACTGATGAAGGGGACAAAGGGCAATGTTTCCCAGGCATTTCTCCTAACTGATGGTCATGGTGAAAGCAGTTTGCGGATTTGGAAATGGGAGATTGGAGGGGATGATCACAAGCGTTGCTTAGAACTTGCCCAAAAGGCTGCTAAGCTCAACCTAACCATCAACACTCTGGGATTTGGCAATAGTTGGAATCAGGATTTATTAGAAAAAATTGCCGATGTGAGTGGTGGTACTTTAGCCCACATTGAGCGTCCTGAACAAGCAGTTGAACAGTTCAGCCGTTTATTTAAACGCATTCAGTCTGTTGGGCTAACCAATGCCTACCTGTTACTGTCTCTAGTGCCGAATGTCCGACTAGCGGAACTCAAACCCATCGCCCAAGTTGCTCCAGACACAATTGAGTTACCAGTGCAACAAGAAGCTGATGGAGGCTTTGCCGTGCGCTTGGGAGATTTGATGAAGGATATGAAACGGGTAGTTTTGGCTAATATTTATCTGGGACAGTTACCAGAAGGTAAACAGGTGATTGGGCATCTGCAAATTCGCTATGATGACCCAGCAGAAAACAAACAAGGCATACTTTCCCCGATTATGCCAGTGTATGCGAATGTGGTTCGGGTTTATCAACCTGCTGCCGATCCCCAAGTGCAACAGTCTATTTTGACATTAGCCAAGTATCGGCAAACCCAGCTAGCCGAGGCGAAATTACAACAAGGCGATCGCACTGGCGCTGCAACATTACTGCAAACAGCCGCCAAAACTGCTCTACAAATAGGAGATACAAGCGCAGCCACAGTATTGCAAACTTCTGCCACTCGGCTGCAAGCTGGTGAAGAACTTTCAGAAGGCGATCGCAAAAAAACTAGAATTGTATCAAAAACAGTTTTACAGGAATAGCTTTCTAATAATACCTAATTTTCAAAGTTGGTCTGTTGAAGGTTCGTCTATCGAAAATTGATCTATCAAAGATTGATCTATCAAAGATGGTTCTATCAAAGGTTGGTCTATTGTCTGATTTAGCTTATAGTCAAACAATTTAATTATGCGGTTACTCACTTCTATACCTAATTGGACATCGGGATCTTTGGCGGTATCTATAGCAAAAGTCCCTTTAGAAGTAGTAACGGTATTGCGTATTATTCTCCCGTCTGGAGTTGTAGGTTTTGCGTCTGTTACTGGTATCTGAGTTACTCCAGAAGATGGGACATGAATCCCGCCGAAAATACGGCTTGCAGCATTGTCCTCTATTGCTTCCGAAATAGTGTTGTATGGGAAAGCCTGCCCTGGTAAGTCCTGGGAAGGAACTGTGAAAGGTGTGTTGTCCCCGAAGAAGTTAATCAATACTTGACCTGCTGCCGCGCCGAATGCAGCGTGTCCTGAGTTGTAGTCTGGGAACGGCGGAGTTAAGGGAGTATTAAAGAAGTTTTCAGGATCTTGATATGATAATAGTGGTAGCCAGTTCAGATCACGAACTACTCCTGACACATCAAGGGGATTGTTTTGGCGGATTGCTTGAATCGGTCGCAATTGATTGTAGGTGTACTTAGAATCCCACGTCAGAATACCCACATCAGCTTGTGCAAGGTTTAACTGAGCAAACAAAAGAGCGTTCTGAGATAGATTATTGCCTTTATTCAAAGAGATTTGTTGTGCATACTGGTTCCACTGACCAGGAGGTCTGAAGGTGTTTGGGCGATCAAGTGCCCAGAAAAGAGCATTTTTCGTCTGTCCAGAAGTGCGAGTAATTGTAGTAACGCTAGTGTTCCTGAAGGCCCCTACCTGTCGGACAAGATTTTCTGCGTCTACGAACTGTTGGCTACCAAATTTTAAGGGGCCGGACAGTCCGAACTGTAGCAGTCGAGCTCTAGGATCGGCTGGGTCACGATTGGGTATATTAGGTGAAAAGGGACGAACTGATCCCCACCCTGGCAATAATGCAGCTGTAAAATCGGGGAAAGTTGGTCGCCATTCACCCGGTATATTTCCTCCCATGTAAGGTATCTGCGCCTGAGCCGAACCGTCATTGCTCCGCAAGGCTAGTATTTGCTTTGCTACTTCTCTTCCTATAGACCTACCGTTGGTCTTAGCCGTACCGTTCGGTATTGCTGCTAAAGAGGTTATTAATTGTTGGTTGAGCAGAGCTTTTATAGCTGTTTTAGCTGCTTGAATTTGTGGTGAATCTTGTGGTGTTGAAACTGTAAATAGATTGGCTAGCGTTGTATACGCCGCTTGGATAGCTGCTGCTGGTGCCGACGCGCCGCCCGTAAGCCGAGGATCAGAGGGGCTTATTCTCACAATGTAAGACCGACCGATCCGGTTGATCGCGTTTACAGCATCATAGACTGCCAAGTGAACGATCGCTTGATTGCGTGCTGCTATTGGTGGCGGTGTTCCACCTCTAGCTGTAAGAACGCCATTTGCATCACGGAAAATTCCTGAGACAAGGATGGAATTCAGAAGCGTTGCATTCCAAACAATCACAGGATCACCAGCATTAACTAACCGATTGACTACTTTACCGTTTGTAGTCGCTTGAGGGATGGCGGTATCAATTTCAGCAATCAGATGGTAGGCTCCAGGTGCTACAACACTTGGACTACGAAAGTCAGAGCTAGTAAAGTTTACGGTAACAGTTTGGGATGCACCAGGAGATAAGCTAACACTTGGAAGGCTTTGAGTTCCGAGTAGTTCATCTGTGCCCACCAAAGGGGAATTTGACGTAGTACCCAAAGTCGCTACTGAAGTGATGACTTTAGGGATACTGAGGGGATTTTTATCGAGGATTGAGTCCGGGGAGACGTATATCTTGAGATTTAAAGCTCCTTGATAAATTGCCGTACCCCGATTAGTAACAATCAGGTTAAATCGACCTTGTTTAACTGCTTCACCTAATAATGTAGGCCTCTGAAAGTTATTGTTACTAAATCTGATTTGGATATCTGGTCTTGACTGGGTTATCTGAGCATAAGCAGCTGGGATAACTGCTGTACCAAGTACAGATGCAGTTACCACGCTTTTTATAGAGAACGAAAAAAAGTGGAAGATAGTATTTGTCTGAGAGTTTGCCATGAGTTTGTGTTCTTTTGTTAGAGAAGAATAGATGAAGGATGTCTTTTCGGATAAATGGTTGTGTTGCAACAAAAAATTGAGGATTGAGTAAATTACTCAATCCTTGCTATAATTAGCTCTTTGAATGTGGGCATATTTAATATCAAACTTTTGGTAACATTTCAGCCACAGGCTGTAAGAGAACCAATAATTTGTCTATTAAACTCCAAAAGTTTGCACTGGAAATTAAGCGATCGCATTCGCTAAAATGCCAAAATTGAGTTAATGACATTACTTTTTCACAGTGCAAACTTTGCCCTTAAGAGACTATCGATAAACAAAATTTGTCTCTCAAATGGCTACTCACCATGACTTACGCATTGACAAAAAATATAATTTGTCAATGTGCAAGTCATAAATTGCTATGGGGTAATTCTAAAAACTTGAAACAGGAACTCTACTTGAGCTTTGCTTTCCTTGAGTTTTTTACGAATCTTGTTTGGTGTACTAATTTTTTTAAGTTTATTAATCACCATTAAGTACAATATGTTTTAAAAATTAAATTAAAGTAATTAAAAATTTATGAAAATACTAATATTTAGTTAAAATGAATTTATCTCCAATAACAAATAAAAGTCAACATTTTTTTAAAGTTAAGTGATTTAAATTAATTGCAGAGGATAAATTTAATTCTATTTTATGAACCAAGGTGATAAGTTGACGAGCCAGTGCATTACAGGGATTCTCCCTATTGTAGCAACTGGTATTTGAAAAACGAAATCTAATAATTATCTTTCAATGCTGGGTTTCATGCTAATTCGTAATTGGTAAGTGTTATGAAAACTACTGGTATTCATCATGTAGCTATAATTTGTTCTGATTATCAACGCTCAAAAATATTTTATGTAGAAGTTTTAGGCTTTTCGATTATTCAAGAGACTTTTCGAGCCGAGAGAAATTCTTACAAATTAGATTTACGAGTCGGAGAAAATGCTCAAATAGAGTTATTCTCTTTCCCAAATCCTCCGCAACGATCTAGTAGTCCAGAAGCTTGCGGTTTAAGACATCTTGCTTTTCAAGTTGATGATATAGAGCAAACCGTTGATTACTTAAACTCGAAAGGGTTAGAGGTAGAAACTATTAGAATTGACGAAATTACAGGTAAGAAATTTACTTTTTTTAAAGATCCAGATAATTTACCGTTAGAGATTTATGAGAATTAGAATATATAAATGTTTGTATTAAATAATTTCCGATAACTAGCAAATCAGCAAGTTATTTGGTAGAATTTCCAAATGTTTGACAATATCTGTAAATTTTTAGCTGAAAATTTCTCCAGTGATTTCGCCACTTGGTTATTAGGTGAACCCATTACTTTAACCGAACTAAGTCCAAAAGAATTATCTATCGAGCCTATTCGCGCTGATGCTCTAATTCTGCTACAGTCGGAGCAAAACATCTTACATTTGGAATTTCAAACTCAAGTCGATGCAGAAATTCCTTTTCGGATGATTGACTATCGATTGCGAGTATATCGCCGTTTTCCAGACAAAGCAATGCATCAAGTTGTAATTTATCTTAAGCAGACAAATTCAGATTTAGTGCAACAAAATACATTTACAATTCCTGGAACACGCCATAAATTTGCAGTTATTAGACTTTGGGAACAACCAACCGAAGTATTTCTGAGAACACCTGGACTTTTACCTCTGGCGGTGCTGAGTAGTACAATTGATTCAGAAGCTATACTCAACGAAGTGGCACGGGAAATTAACGGTATTACAGAATCAAGAACTCAAAGTAATATTGCTGCTTCCACGGCGATTTTAGCTGGTTTAGTATTAGATAAAGAGGTTATCAGACGAGTTTTGAGGTCAGACATTATGCGCGAGTCAGTAATTTATCAAGATATTTTACAAGAAGGCAAAGCTGAAGGCAAAGCTGAAGGCAAAGCTGAAGGGAAGGCTGAAGGCAAAGCCGAAGGCAAAGCTGAAGCTTTACTTGAAGTTGCAAGCAATCTATTCAATATTGGTATGCCATTAGAACAGATAGCAAGATTGACAGGGTTATCAATTGAGCAGTTACAGTATTTGCAGGTAAATGAGTCTGGTGAGTCCAAATAAATAATCGGTGCAGTCAACCTGCACCGATTTGATAATTTATCTTTAATTGCACCGGACATCCTTCTCACGCCAATGCTGAAGCTTGGGGCTTGGCAAAAATCATTCTTCCTGCTGTAGTTTGTAAAGCACTCGTGACTACTACTCGTAATTCACCACCCACGTAACTACTACCTTCCTCAACAACAACCATTGTGCCGTCATCTAGGTAGCCAATACCTTGACTTGGTTCTTTGCCTTCCTTGAGAATTTTAAGATCAAGGTTGTCACCAGGTAAATAGCTGGGACGGACGGCGTTGACTAAATCATTAACATTCAAAACAGGCACTTTTTGAACGCTAGCAACTTTAGATAAGTTGTAGTCATTGGTTAGCAGTGTGCCACTAATTTCTTGAGCGAAGCGCACTAACTTGGCATCCACTGTGGGAATATCGTCGTAGTCAACTGCGTTGATCAGGATGCGATCGGGGTAAGTTTCCCTAATTCGGTTGAGAATCTCTAGCCCTCGTCGTCCCCGCACCCGCTTTTGGTCTTTACTAGCATCGGCTACTTGTTGCAGTTCTTGCAAAACGAACTGAGGCACAATAATTTGCCCTTCCAGAAAGCCTGTTTCTAACAGTGCTTCAATACGACCATCAATAATACAGCTAGTATCTAAAACTTTGGTATTAGCAGGTTTTAGTGTCCCTTCCACTACCATCGTTTCCACCGTATTGGGATTAATGAACCGCAATAAGCCGCGTCCGTGAGTATCTGCCAAATTCATGCCAGTGACGGCAAGTATAATACTACCGACGACTGCCACCAGCGGCTTAATAAATCCAAAATCCGCCGGTATAGGTAGCAAAAATAACGGTGCTAGCATTAAGTTAGCTAACAATAGCCCAATCACCAAACCAATGGCACGAGTTAAGATCATTTCAAGTGGCATTTCTCGGACTTGTGCCTCTAAACGACGATATGTCGTCTGGAAACTCAGCCCGATCGCACCGCCAATTATAGCGGCAAAAACAGCAACAATTAAACGTAAAGCTTCGAGATTCGTCACCCGGTCTAGGGTTCCATTAGGTAGCAGTTCAATGCTGTAGAACCCTATTCCCGACGCTGCTAGGATAAATGAGAAAATAATAATGGCGTCAAGCATGGTTGTCTTGTTTTCCTGCAACTGTGTTAACCGATAGAGTCAAGTATTTTTTATCTCATCGGTAAGATAGATTAATGAATTCAATATTGACTTACACTAAGGGTTTAGGCAGGCAATATCTGCAATCATTATAACTAAAGAGTTTTATCTTAATATTTTTCATTGTTTTGTTGTAAAACGATAAAAACTCGTAAACAAACTATTTATTTTCATTGTTTGTAATTAGCAATTGGGTTAATTTAATTCTTCCTCAAAATGAGTCAAAAAGTTAGTGTTTCTAGTATTGCAAGTTCTGCTTATGTACATATTCCCTTTTGCAGACGGCGGTGCTTTTATTGTGATTTTCCTGTGTCTGTTATGGGCGATCGCTTGCGAGGTGAAACATCTGGTACGATTTCCCAATATGTTGAGGTACTGTGTCAAGAAATTGCCATTACACCTGCTTTTGGTCAACCCTTAAAGACAATTTTCTTTGGTGGTGGTACTCCTTCGTTGCTATCAATAGAGCAGTTGCAACGTATATTGGGAGCACTTGAGGAGCGTTTTGGCGTTGCTCCTGCGGCAGAAATTTCAATGGAAATCGACCCAGGCACATTTGATTTAGCACATATAGCAGGCTATCGTAACTTAGGTGTGAACCGGGTAAGCTTGGGTGTACAAGCGTTTCAGGAAGAATTATTGCAAGTTGCGGGGCGATCGCACTCGGTTGATAATGTTTTTGCAGCTGTGGAATTAATCCGCCAAGTTGAGATTCCCGAATTCAGTTTAGACTTGATTTCTGGTTTGCCGCATCAGTCTTTAGATCAATGGCAGAATTCTCTAGAAAAAGCGGTAGCATTAGCACCAACTCACATATCTATATATGACCTTACCATTGAACCAGGGACAGCGTTTGGTCGTTACTACCAACCTGGTGACAATCCTCTACCAACGGATGAAACCACAGTCAAAATGTACCAGATGGCGCAGCAAGTTTTGACTAGTGCAGGTTATGAGCATTATGAAATTTCTAATTATGCCCAGCCTGGCCATCAGTGTCGGCATAATCGGGTTTATTGGGAAAATCGCCCTTATTATGGCTTTGGTATGGGTGCGGCGAGTTATGTAGAGGGAAAACGCTTTACTCGTCCGCGTAAGACTAAGGAGTATTACCAATGGGTGCAAGCTGGTGGTGTGATTGATTGTGAAGTAACTCCTCCAGAGGAAGTATTGTTAGAAACTTTAATGTTGGGGTTGCGTTTAGCGGAAGGTGTGAGTTTGGCGATGTTAGCAGAAAAGTTTGGGGAAGACAAGGTAGAGGAGATTTGCAAGTGTTTGCAACCTTATTTTGATCAGAGTTGGGTGGAAGTTGTTGGGGGAAGGTTGCGTTTGAGTGATCCCCAAGGGTTTTTGTTTTCTAATGTAGTGTTGGCGGAGTTATTTGAGAAGTTGGGGTGACGAATTGCAGTACAACAAGAAATTGAAAAGCATCGGCAGCGGATATAGCTAATAGATTCACTTTATAGTCAAGGCAGCATTAAATATGACACTTAAAGAATTAGAAACACAACTTCAGGCATTAAATCCAACTGAGAAAGCAGAGGCAATACAAATATTGACTAAAACATTAAGCAACGGTTCATTAGGAATTACCAAAACTCCTGGCGTGTGTGGTGGTGATGCCTGTATTGCAAACACTCGCATTCCAGTTTGGTCGTTAGTGAATGATCGCCGTTTGGGTATGAGTGATGCTCGTATTTTAGAGGCATTTCCCCATCTTACCGCCGCTGACTTAGTAAATGCTTGGGCTTATGCGGATGCAAACCCAGAAGAAATTGAACAAGCAATCCGAGAAAATGAGGAAGTAATGCTCTAAAATTTGGAATATTAAAAATTGGCACGTCTTTATACAGATGAAAACTTCCCATTACCAGTGGTGGAATTTCTACGCATTTTTGGTCATGATGTATTAACAGCTATGAATGCAGGGAATGCAAATCTAAGGATTCCTGATGAAAATGTATTAGCTTTCGCTGCGAATAATGAGCGAGCAGTTTGACACGCAATCGCCGTGATTTTATTCGATTGCATCGGTTACAAGCAAACCATGCTGGCATAATTATCTGCACAGAAGACCCAGATTTTGAACAACTAGCAATTCGCATTAATCAGGCTATTTCTGCGGAAGAAAGCTTAAAAGGTAAATTAATTCGAGTCAATCGTCCAGCAGTATGAGGAAGATGCAACAGGAGATTAAGAATAAATTGATAATATTAAATAAAGTAAGGATACTTCAAATTATAAAATGTCTAAAGAATTAAACGAAGTTAAGGAACTTGCTAAACAACTCACACCCGACGAGCAATTGCAGCTAATTGCCTATCTAACCCAAAAGCTGCAACGTTGCGAAATCAAGCGGAAACCGAGCCGCAACTTGATGGAGTTTGCGGGAATAGCACCCAATCTTATGGGAGGAATGGATGCTCAAGAATATGTCAGACGTATACGTAGTGGAGAGCCTTTAGACCCGGAAATTGAAGAAATGCAACCCAACAAACAAGAGTGAACATTACAGACAGTTTACAGGGTGTGAGGCGCTTGTTTCTGGATACAGCACCAGTTATTTACCTCGTTGAGCAACATCCACAATACTTTGCACTTACGAGAGTGGTGTTTGAGCTACTTCAGCAAACTTCGCTAATAGGCATTGCTTCACCTGTTACCTTAGCTGAATGTCTGGTTCGTCCCTATAGTTTAGGACAAATAGAATTACAGCAAGATTTCATTGAGTTGATTACCGATAATGAAAATATTGAATTTGTGCCTATTGCTGACCAAAGCATAGCATTAAATGCTGCTCAAATACGTGCTAAATATAACATAAAACTACCTGATGCTTTTCAAATTGCCGTAGCTTTATCTATAGGCTGTGAAGCTTTTCTAACCAATGATGTTACATTTAGGCGCATCACAGAATTACCAATATTGCTGCTAGATGACTTTAATAATGCCAAATAAACAATAAAGTCATCAAAGTAGTTTTAGGTAGTGCGTTACACGGCGTTAACGCACGCTACAAGTTTTTCACGGCACAATTAATACTGGACAAGGGGAAAGGTTAATCACGCGAGTAGTAACACTATCAGTTGCGCCCTCTTCAGTTAAGCCTAGCCCCCGACAACCCATGATGATTAAATTTGCCTCGATTTCATCGGCGACATCGCAGATGGTAAACGCTGGTTTGCCTTGTCGTTCTAAAACTTCGGCTTGAATTCCTTGCTGAGAAAATAAATTTCGGGCATTTTCTAGCAGTTTGGCAACTACCTCTGGTGACACCATTGGATCTGCACTAGGCTCATCTGGGGAAGGTTCTTCTACCACAGACAGCAGTACTAGGCGACTGCCGTACTTTTGCACAACATTGGTAACTACGTCAGCAGCTTCCCGCGCTTCCCGGCTTTGATCGATTGGAAATAACACTGTCTTGAACATCTGTGTCTCCTCTGCACCCCTGACTCCGGTAAAATCTGGATGGTTCTACTTTCAAAACAATAACAAAAAGGCAATCAGGAGGGTTTGGTGTGTCCAAAAAAACTTTAGCAAATTTATCTGCCGCCGATGTATCTGGTAAACGCGCCTTAGTGCGAGTTGACTTTAATGTGCCTGTGGATGACCAAGGCAACATCACAGACGATACTCGCATTCGCGCCGCTCTGCCAACTATCAAAGATTTGACGCAGAAGGGAGCTAAGGTCATTTTAACAAGCCATTTTGGTCGTCCCAAGGGGGTAGATGACAAACTGCGTTTAACCCCAGTTGCCAAGCGCCTCTCTGAGTTGTTGGGGCAAGAAGTCGTTAAAACTGATGACTGTATTGGCGATGATGTTGCTGCCAAAGTGGGAGCATTGCAAAATGGGCAAGTACTGCTACTAGAAAATGTCCGCTTTTACAAGGAAGAGGAAAAGAACGATCCAGAATTTGCGAAAAAATTGGCAGCAAATGCTGATTTTTATGTAAATGACGCGTTCGGTACTGCACACCGCGCCCATGCTTCCACTGAAGGTGTGACTAAATTCCTGCGTCCTTCTGTGGCTGGGTATTTGGTTGAGAAGGAATTGCAATATCTGCAAAACGCGATTGAAAATCCCCAAAGTCCTTTGGCGGCAATTATCGGTGGTTCCAAGGTTTCCAGTAAAATTGGCGTGATTGAAACGTTGCTGGAGAAATGCGACAAGCTGATCATCGGCGGTGGAATGATTTTCACATTCTACAAAGCCCGTGGTTTGAATGTTGGTAAATCGTTGGTGGAAGAAGACAAGCTAGAACTGGCGAAGTCTTTAGAAGCCAAGGCTAAGGAACGCGGTGTTACCTTCCTGCTTCCCACAGATGTGGTAGTGGCAGATAAGTTTGCTCCCGATGCTAATGCGACAACCGTCAGCATTGAGAACATTCCTGATGATGGTATGGGTTTGGATATTGGCCCAGACTCCGTTAAAGTCTTCCAAGATGCCCTTGCTGATTGCAAGACGGTGATTTGGAACGGGCCGATGGGTGTGTTTGAGTTTGATAAGTTTGCGGTGGGTACAGAAGCGATCGCTCATACTCTCGCTGATATTAGCAAAACTGGCACAACTACGATCATCGGCGGCGGCGACTCGGTGGCGGCTGTGGAAAAAGTCGGTTTAGCCGATCAAATGAGCCACATCTCTACCGGCGGCGGCGCTAGCTTGGAGTTACTCGAAGGCAAGGTATTACCTGGGATTGCGGCTTTAGATGAAGCGTAAGTAGGGATTGGGGACTGGGGACTGGGGACTGGGGACTGGGGACTGGGGACTGAGGACTGAGGACTGAGGACTGGGAAAGATAAGTACCAATGACTAATGCCCAATGCCCAATGTCCCATGCCCAATTCCCAATTCCCAATGCCCAATGCCCCATTCCCTTAAATAAAAATATATGGAACCTAAATGGTTGGAATGGTCGCAAAAGTTACAAGCGATCGCCCAAAATGGTCTAACGTATTCTGAGGGTGTTTTTGATATTGAACGCTATAAACAATTGCGGGCGATCGCAACGGAAATTATGGCGACTTACTCAAATGTGGAACACAATTATGTTCTTGATTTGTTTGCCCGTGAAGTGGGATATGCAACTCCTAAAGTTGATGTGCGGGGAGCAATTTTTCAGGATAATACTATATTATTAGTCAAGGAAAGATCAGACGGCTGCTGGACTTTACCAGGTGGATGGGCTGATGTTGGTGAGTCTCCTAGTGAGGTAGTTGTTAAAGAAGTATTTGAAGAATCTGGATATCAAACACGCGCTATCAAACTACTGGCAGTTTATGACAGAGACAAACAGGGACATCCACCGTTTCCGTTTTATGTCTATAAGTTGTTTTTTCACTGTGAAATTATCGGTGGTGCTCCGTTACCGAGTATTGAAACTGAGGAAGTTGGTTTTTTTCCCGAAGATGCGTTACCAGAACTTTCTCTTGGACGTGTGACATCAGCGCAAATCACCCGAATTTTTCAGCATTATCGCAATCCAGATTTACCGACAGATTTCGATTAGGAACAGAACTTACGCACTCAGATCCCCCAACCCCCTTAAAAAGGGGGCTTTATAAATTCCCCCCTTTTGAAGGGGAGCCAGCGCGGTCTTCTCCCAAAGGGAGAGGCTAGCGCCAAGGGGGTTTCCACGCCACTCCCCACAACGAAGGGAACCTCCGCAAGGGGGTGGCTCCCCATGAGCGACTGGCGTGGGCTAGGGGGGATCTAGGTTTCAGCCTTCAGTGCGTAAGTCCTAAGGAAGTAACCTTCACCAAAACTGGTAGTTACATCATGGTTAGGTAACTCCAACAAATAAATCATCTAATCTTATGGAGTAGGCTTTTGCCCTGCTCAGTTCATAGGACGGACGAGACACTCATATCACAAGAAATATAGCTGTTCTATTTGATTTGTGAAAAATATAAATAAGAAAACGAACCGCAAAGTACACTAAGGGCGCAAAGGGAAGAAAGAAAAAAGAGATATATAATTTTCACAAATGATTTAGGACTGCTATAGTTGGATATTTTTTTACTTGGAAGTTTTTTAATGGTTAAAAAAAACGCCAAGACTAAGCAGTAAAGGCGTAGATTTATTTTTTAATTTCCGAAAGTTAAGGCGCGAGTGTCGTGAGTATAGAAAATATCTAAGTAATTCTCTTTAAGAGGTTAATATTTTTGGCTTTGATCTCGAAGTTCCGAGTTCCGAACACGAAGTTCCGAGTTCCGAACACGAAGTTCCGAGTTCTGAGCACAAAGTTCCGAGTTCTGAGCACAAAGTTCCGAGTTCTGAGCACAAAGTTCCGAGTTCTGAGCACGAAGTTCCGAGTTCTGAGCACGAAGTTCCGAGTTCCGAACACGAAGTTCCGAGTTCTGAGCACGAAGTTCCGAGTTCCGAACACGAAGTTCCGAGTTCCGAGCTTGATGGACTATATTTTTAATGTTTAATTACTCTGGGGCGTTATCTCAGCAGTAGGTGTAGGCGTAGGTGTGGCGGTTTCTGTAGGAGTTGGTGTAGGCGTTATCTCAGCAGTAGGCGTAGGCGTAGGCGTGGTAGTTTCCGTCGGAGTTGGTGTAGGCGATGGAGGAGGGGCGGGGGTTTCCGCTGTGATGCTGAGTTGATAATCTACTGGTTGTGATGCTGTTGAGACGACGACAAACTCATAAAATCCCGACTCTGGCAATTTAGTTGACAAAGTACGCTGTTTAGAATCTTCCAAAAATGCGATTTTGCCTGAAGGGGAATAGACTGAGAGCAAAACTTGGGAATTTGCTTGTAGCTTCAATTCCATAGATTGCTCTTTGGCAAGTTCAGCAATGAAAACTTTACCATCGCCGGATTTGAGAGTACCGCTGACTGTTTTGCTAGTCGCACCTTGATCAAAAACAAGTTTCTGGAAAGCGCTACCAGCGAGAATCGCACTGAGTTTATCGCTAACAAACCCGTACCAGACTTGTCCTATGGGCTGGCTTTGAAAATTTTTACCACGCTGTTCAGGAAATTTACTGAAGAAGGCAGCATCGCCCAAATCATATAAAGAACGACTACCAACGTTAATTCGGTTGACTTCTACTTTCCAGCGATCGCGTTCAGCATTTGTGTAAGTTCCCAGTTGCCTGCGCGAGTTAGCACTAAGTGAGGCGAGCTTTTCTAGTAATTGGGCGGCGGTTTGATCCCATTGGGCCCGTAAACTGTCATCTTCGGGCCCATCGCTGAGAGTGCGTCCCCGTAAACTAGGGTTGGTGTCCCAGAAGACTTGATTTACTAAGTTAACGTAGAAGTTTTCATTAATACCCAATTGTTGACGGCGATCACTTAATCTTTCTTTGCGTTGTCGTTCTGCTGGGGAATATTTCGCTAAAGGATCGACTGGCTGGGTAATAGTTGCAGTTGGCGTAGGATTGATTTCGTCTGGATTGCGATTGCTCCTACTGACTTCCCACCAAACTAGTCCAGCGGTGCTAACTAACGCCAGTGTTGCAATAAAGGTTTTCGTTGGTGTCCACCAGTTTGTTGGCGGAGGGGCGGAGTAAGAAGGAGTGGAGGGGGGAGGGGGAGAGATGGCGACGGTGGCGGATGTGGGAGCTGGTGGGGTGGGATATTGAGTTGGGGCGTAGTAGTTTTGGGGTGGAGTGAGGGCTTCCAATACTTGACGAGCTGATTGGTAGCGATCGCTCGGTCTAGGAGATAGCATTTTATCTAATACCTGTCCAAAATTGGCACTCAGGTTAATTTCTCGTCGCCATTGCCAGGATAGGGTATAAGTATCAATTAAGTCTTGCGGCTGTTTCCCTGTCAGTAGAACTAGCACCGTTACCGCCAAAGCATACAAATCGCTATGAGGAGACACCATCCCCGTTTGCATCTGTTCTGGGGGAGCGAATCCTACTTTACCCAATAGAGTTGGTGATGGAGGAGGCGCAACTTCGCCAGGTTGGTAATATTGGGAAGCAACAGTTGCCACTACTTGTTTGACACCGCCAAAGTCAATTAATACTGGAAGTTGGTCAACGTTGCGAAGAATTAAGTTATCAGGGGAGATATCCCGATGAATTACACCAAGTGAGTGGATGTACTCCAAAACTGGCAAAATTTGCTGTAATAGTTGGCGTCCTTCCACCTCTGTAAACCGCAAACCCTGCTGTATGCGCTCATTTAATAAAGAATTATAAGTTTGTCCTTCTACATAATCTTGCACTAAAAACAGGTATTCTTTGCCCTGTAAGTTGATGCGTAGCAGTTCCCGGAAGCGCGGTATTTGGGGATGTTGGAGCTTGTAAAGAACACTTGCTTCTCGCTCAAACAGTTCTCCAGCTTTTTGGACAACGTAAGCAGTCTGAACTTGAGGAGAGAATTCTTTTAAAACACAAAGTTCACGGAATCGGTTGACATCCTCGGCTAAATATGTTCTTCCAAATCCCCCTTGACCAATTTGACGCACAATTACATAGCGATCGCCTAAAGTTAATCCCGGTTTGATACCGTAACTCACGGGCGTATCTAACTGCTCACCACACTGGAGACAAAAGCGACTACCTAGGGAATTTTCGTGTCCTTTGGAACAATATAATTTTGTCATTTGTCATTTGTCATTTGTCGTTTGTCATTTGTCAAGGGTCAAGGGTCATTAATTATTCTCTCTTCCCAGTCACCAATCCTCAATCCCCATTGCCCCTTATCCCCAAAGCTACGGTGTACACACATCTCTGTACCAAACCAAAATCGTGTAGATCCTCCTAAATCCTCCTTAAAAAGGAGGACTTTGAGAAGTTTTTGCCCCCCTTAAAAAGGCTACGGTGTACACACATCTCTGTACCAAACCAAAATCGTGTAGATCCTCCTAAATCCTCCTTAAAAAGGAGGACTTTGAGAAGTTTTTGCCCCCCTTAAAAAGGGGGGTTAGGGGGATCAAAAGCTTGTGAGGCCACTCTCAAAGACTTGTGTGTACACCGTAGTTATCCCCAAAGGGGGCCCCGAGTTCCCCAGTCCCCAATCCCCAGTCACCTTACTTGCCAGATTGAACTTTACTAACTTGATCAGCTGCGATCGCATACCAAATTTGAATGAAAGCTTGCTGACTTAGTTTCCCACGCCGCTCACCAGGAAACAACTGCTCAAATTTTTCATTTGTATCTTTGTTCAGTTGACTGATGGTATAGTCTCCTAACTGTCTTGCGCGTGCTTGTCGTCTCCAATTGTCGTAATCTTTTGTACTATAGCTTCCGAGTTTACGACGAGATGCTGTACTGAGGTTAGCTTGTTCTAGTTTATTCAACAAGTTGTCAGCAATACCGTACCATTCATCGCGTAAAGCCGCATCTTCGGATTTAGAGGTGAGGCTACGTCCCTTTAATTCGGGCTTGCTAGTATAAAAAGAATTATCTACTAAACGTGTAAAAAATACTTCAGGAATTTCTAACTGTTGGCGGCGACTGAAAATTTCTTGGGGGTTGCGACTTGTGTTTCTGTCGCTTACTGGTTGTCCAAGAGGATTGGGTAACTGTGGGATTTGTGGTAACGAGATTGATGGTACGGTGATGGAAGATACGCTGCGAATGACGGCATTTACTACCGCCCAAGTACCTGCACCAGTTAAAACAACCAAAGCAGTCCCCCCAAGACTGACAGCAAAAGGACGAATCCAAACAGGTAAAGGTATCGCCTTACTAATCGCTTGCGTCTTATTGTGTAATTTACTGACGAGCGCACTAGCGCGTTGTCGTCCAGGGGACACTACCATCGTCTTAAGTTTGGTAGCATGAGTAGTCGGGATTTTGGTAGCATTTGGTGATGGTAAATCTTTCAGGACTTGATCGGCTCGTTGATAGCGATCGCTCGGTTTATAAGACAACATCTTTTTTAACACAGTTTCTAATTTGGGACTGACGTTGATTTCCTTTCCCCAGTACCAAATTCCCTGAAAGCTGTCGTATAGTTTTTGCGGTTCCTTTCCCGTGAGCAACACTAGTGATGTCACCGCCAAAGAGTATAAATCACTATTAATGAATACTTTCCCCTGGCGTAGCTGTTCCTCTGGTGCGTAGCCTTTTTTACCCAACAAAGTGTGATTTCCCACCAACTTGGTGCGCCAAAAACCTTGTGAAGCTGGTAATTGTTTGACACCACCAAAATCAATCAGCACTGGTAAATTATCAGAACGCCGCCAAATCAAATTATCGGGAGAGATATCGCGGTGAACTACATCTAGTGAGTGGATATACGACAGCACTGGTAAAATCTGTTGCAATAGAGTGATTACTTCTTCTTCACTAAAGGTCTTTCCTTGGCTTTCACGCTGCTCTAGTAATTGGTCAAAATTATCACCATCTACATAGTCTTGCACTAAAAAGAAAAAGTCTTTACTACCGATTTTCACTTGTAGCGAGGCGTGAAAACGCGGAATTTGCGGATGCTGGAGTTTTTTCAGCACACTTGCTTCTCGCTCAAATAACTCTTTAGCTTTTTGTAAATCCTGCTGGTGTTGTACTTGGGGTGCAAATTCCTTCAGCACGCATGTTTGATTGGATTTATTTCTATCCTCTGCCAAATAAGTGCGTCCAAAGCCGCCCTGCCCTAGTTGACGTATAATTTGATAGCGATTATCCACAACCTGCCCAACAGCAAGAGGTAATGGCTCACCACAATGGGTACAAAAGCGGTTACTACCATTATTTGTGTGTTGTTTACTGCAATAAACCTGCATGGTGCTGAAGGATGAATTAGGTTTTTATAAGTTACTACAACGGATGCAGTTTGATTTACGGAAAATGGTCAAGAGTCAAAGGTCAAAAAATCTTTTGGCTTATGGCTTTTAACTATTGTCAGATTCTTGGTTCTTTTTGAACAACTGCACTGGGGGAGGGTTTGTTTGCTTTATTTAGGAAAAGAGGTTTAAGAGGATGGGACAATCGCTAAAATACTCAGAGCAAGTAACGGTGGTGTTAGTTTTACTTCAGGATGAGCAATAAGTGTCATGAACTGCAAATCACAAAAGCAGAGAGCAATTAGAGCATTTGAAGATTTTTTATCTACCCCCTTAGAAACGTTACTACAACAGCATTTAGATACTCCTAATGAATCAGCAGCTTTGAGTTTATTTCACGATGTGGCTGCTAATGTACCCGCTTACAAAGCTTTTTTGGCAGAAAGAGAAATTAATCCGGCTGCTATTCAAACCTTGGAGGAGTTTCAAAAACTACCTGCGATCGCCAAAGAAAATTATATACTGCGTTATCCTCTAGCTGACTTGTGTCGTCACGGACAGTTGCAAGCGTGCGATATGATAGCCGCTTCCTCTGGTTCCACAGGTAAACCAACATTTTGGCCCCGTTTTTTTACAGATGAACTGCAAATCGCCACACGCTTTGAGCAGATTTTTCACGACAGTTTTTATGCAGATACTAGACGTACCCTAGCTGTGATTTGTTTCACTTTAGGCACTTGGGTAGGTGGCATGTTCACTACCAACTGCTGTCGCTATCTTGCCAGCAAAGGTTATCCTATCACTGTAATTACTCCTGGTAACAACAAAGAAGAAATCTTGCGGGTTGTGCAAGAACTTGGCTCAGCATTTGAGCAAGTTGTACTGTTGGGATACCCACCATTCTTGAAAGATGTGATTGATACTGGTATTGCTCGTGGTGTAGAGTGGCAGCAAAATCAGATTAAGTTAGTTATGGCGGGAGAGGTATTCAGCGAAGAATGGCGTAGTTTAGTTGGCGAAAGAATTGGTTCCCAAAATCCCTGCTACGATTTTGCATCACTCTACGGTACTGCGGATGCAGGTGTATTGGGTAATGAAACGCCTTTAAGTATTTGCATTCGCCGTTTTTTAGCAGACAATCCCGATGCAGCTAGAGATTTGTTCGGAGAATCTCGTTTACCTACGCTGCTACAGTATGATCCCGTAAGTCGCTATTTTGAAGTCCAAGATAGGGCATTACTGTTTTCTGGTGATAATGGCATACCCTTGATTCGTTATGACATTTTAGATACTGGTGGGTTAATTAGCTACGATGCCATGATCCAGTTTTTGGCACAATGGGGCTTTGATACCGTTGCAGTTTTACAAGATGAAAGACTAAAACAATCATCTATAAAGCTTACTAAATCTTATACTCAACACTCACCCAGAGGTATTCATCCCCTACCTTTCGTCTATGTCTTCGGACGTTCTAACTTTACAGTTTCCTACTTTGGAGCGAATATATACCCAGAAAATGTCACAGTAGGATTAGAACAACCAGTAATTCAAGAATGGGTGACGGGTAAGTTCGTGTTGCAGGTAAAAGAGGATGCTGACAAAAATAGATTTTTATCTGTAGTTGTGGAGTTAGCATCGGGGGTGGAGGGTAATGAAGATAAGCAGCAAACCATAGCATTTTCCATACTCTCGCAACTAGTGCGCCTCAACAGCGAGTTTGCTAACTACGTTCCCTCAGAATATCAAATGCCACAAGTTGCATTAGCTCCAACAGGTGATCCCGAATATTTTCCTATTGGAGTAAAGCATCGTTATACGCGTAAATAAAAGAGGAATAGGTTCGGTTTATAATTTAATACAGTTCAGTTAGAAATCAACATATATTTCGGGAGTTTTGTTAAGAGGCGTCAACACATACAGCGCCAACATAATCAAAACTTTAATTGTTAACCATTGAGAGCAAATTGCTTTGCTATTTTATATGTCAATTAGTCTTTATTGTTAATAACTGTTGAATAATAACTCTGAACAAGGATTATCTTGCATTTACGCGGAACTTAATAACCTGTAATTGGGGCAATTAATCGCTTAAATTGTAGCGATTTCTAGTCGATGTTTGAAAGTAAATTTATTAAAGTTTTACTTATTAAATAAACGTTAATATTTTCTTAACTTAACTCAATCAAGATTAATAGTTATGTATAAAATTTTTTACTGCAAGTTCATAATTTGATTCAAAAATAATGTTAAATCGTGTTAGATTGTGATAGTTGTAACACTAAAATCAACGTGTAATTATAATACATTGTAAGGAAATTGGCAAATGTCTAGACAAAGTTCTCACGAGAGTAACTTTTTCAAAGCTTTAACTGGTAGTGCGGTGAAAAAATCCTATAAGTTGAGAATGACACTGGAATCCTGTCTGGCTATTCTGGTTGAATCTGTACCTTTTTTAATTGCTTGTGCTGTACTTGTAAGCGTTATCAGCCTGAAAAGTCCGATCCTGCTTTTTTGTTTACTAGTTGGTAGTTTAATTGCAGTAATTGTGCAGCAAATTGGTCAGCAGGTGAATTTACCCAAGCGATCGCTTATCCCATTACAAATCTTAGCAGTAGCCATCATCTTAAGTTTGTTTTGGTTAGATTATTTTGCATACCCTGCACAAGCGCAGTTTTTTAAGAAAGCTGAAGATTTTTTTAAAAATACTCTAACCCAAGGTGCAACAACTAACAGTAATACCCAAGCAGCAGTAAGTTTAATATTCAACGTATTACGGGCACTTTATCTACTCTATATAGCCGTTGCTCTAATTGGTGTAATTAACGCAGTGCGTAAAGATGAAGATTGGCAAAGTATTGCTAGAACTCCCTTATTAGTCGTTGTTGCTGTTACCATTGCTGATGTACTCACAGGTTTTGTGATAGGCGATAGCAGCAGATAATTTATATCTATCGATTAGAGGAAGGATAACTAAGATATTTGCAATGTCTCAAGAGCGTGAACAAGAATTTCGTCCAGTCAATCAAATTCTCGGAAGTCAACCTTCATTAGGCCCAATACCTGCCGATCAAATTCTTCCTTGGACGCTAATTTCCCTAACTTCATACTTTATCATCAACGGAATTTTTGGGGGGATTTTTCAAGAGGAGTTTCAAAAATGGTTATGGACGGTACTAATTGCTGGTTGGGGAATGGGGACTTGGTGGATATTAACTGGTGGTAGGAGTTGGAGTTTTTTAAGCAAATTTGTAGGTGTTCCCACTTGGACAAGAGGCTTTGCTCGTTATCAAAGCTTGCTGGAAGTTAACCATGAAGCAAAAAATCGGAAAAAAAAGCGTCGGTATCGCAGGAAATGAAACTAGATTAACACCATTTGAAGACGCTTTACACTTGGCGACAATGTTGCGCGTCTCATTAAATGGACGTGATATTGGCGCTTACGCTTTGACGAAAGGAACACAAAAAGATAGGTTTTGCTTTGTCTTCGGTTTTGAATGTCGAGGTATTCATACCACTTTAAGACCTGAGCAAATCGATACAATTGTCAATAATATTGAAGCGGGTTTAAAAGATATCCCTAGCGATGAAAGAATGACGCTACATTTAGGGTCTTTTAGTTCAGATAAAACCCGCCAGCAAGAACTCGCATCATTGATCAAAAATGCGCCGTCACGAGATATAAAATATTTGTTGATGGCAGAGCGAGCCAGAGTCAAAGAGCTGACTATTTCTGGTATTAGGAAGCCAAAATTTTTACGTATTTATGTCACTTATACTGTTGAGTCTACCAATACCAATGCAGATGATTGGATAGAGAAACTTTTAGCAAAAGCAGAATCATGGTGGTTAAAATTCAAAGGCGAACTATCAGAAGTAGAATATCAGCGCCTCGAAACTATCATTACTAATGCTTATAAACAAGGTTTTCTGCGTTGGGAGCAACTTTTAGCCAATAAAATGGGATTGGATATCAAGCCTTTAACTGCTGATGAACTCTGGGAGGAAACCTGGAGAAGATTTAATAATACGCAGCCAATAGATATTCCCCAATTGATTACTTTAGATGAAAATGGACTACATGAACAAGTTAATTCAGACTTAGCAAGTACTAAATTACTCATCGAAAATATCCATAGTACAACTTTGCTGTTAGAGTCTGGTGTACCTTGTGCTGACCGTCGTTGGGTTAATGTGAATAATCGCTATATTGGCGTAATGACATTTTTAGAAAAACCCGGAGGTTGGTCAAATAAATCCACTCAGTTACGTTATATATGGGAATTGCTAGCAAGGGAAACGGTAGTAGATACGGAAGTATTTTGTGAATTAACTACTGCAAATCCAGCATTTGTTAAAACTACCTTGCAAAGAGTGCTGAAGCAGTCAAATATGACGACAATCATGGCTCAAGAAAAAAGCAAAACCATAGATGTCAACGCTCAATTAAAGTTAAAGAAATCTGTAGCAGCACAAGAGCAATTATATGAAGGTGCAGTACCAATTTATACGGGTATAGCGATTTTGGTACATCGTCAAAGTATAGAGAAATTAGAGGAAGCGACAAGATATATTGAAAACTGTTTTCAACGTCCAGCACGGGTGATTAGAGAAACAGAATATGCTTGGAAAATTTGGCTGCAAACTTTACCAATAGTTTGGGAGGGTTTGTTAGCAAAACCCTTCAATCGTCGCCAACTATATTTAACAAGTGAAGTTCCAGGATTAATGCCTTTAGTACTAACAAAACAAGGTGATAAACAAGGCTTTGAGTTGATTGCTGAAGAAGGTGGAACACCCATACATCTAGATTTGTTTAATCAACATAAAAATTTAGCGCTGTTTGCAACAACTCGTGCTGGTAAATCAGTATTAGTATCAGGAATTTTAACTCAGGCTTTGGCGCATGGCATTCCTGTAGTGGCGTTGGACTTCCCTAAACCTGATGGGACATCAACTTTTACTGACTATACAGAGTTTATGGAGGGGAATGGGGCGTATTTTGATATCTCCAAACAATCAAATAACTTATTTGAGCAGCCAGATTTACGATCGCTTGATCCAGAACAACAACGCGATCGCACACTAGATTATACCTCTTTTTTGGAATCAGCTTTGATGACGATGGTTTTAGGGTCATCTGCTGAGAATCAGATTCTATCGCAAACTGTGCGATCGCTTCTCAACTTGGCTTTAGAAGCCTTCTTTGCAGATGAGGGTATCAAAGAGCGATATCGTAAAGCAATAGCAGGGGGATTTGGTTCTGCGGCTTGGCCTAAAACCCCTACCTTAAGAGACTTTCTCTATTTCTGCTCTCCAGAACACCTACAATTAAATTCTGTAAGTGGGAGAGTTGAAGACGCCTTAAGCCAAATTCAGCTGCGCTTGCGATTTTGGCTTTCTAGTCGCGTTGGACAAGCAATCTCTGCACCATCTAGCTTTCCCACCGATGCACAACTTTTGGTTTTTGCGCTCAGAAACCTATCAGATAATGAAGATGCAGCAGTACTATCTTTAAGCGCCTATTCAGCAGCGTTACGACGTGCATTAAGCAGCCCAGCTTCCATATTCTTCATCGACGAAGCACCGATTTTATTTGAATTCGAGCAAATTTCTGACTTAGTTGGCAGAGTTTGTGCCAACGGCGCTAAAGCTGGAATCAGAGTTATTTTATCAGCACAAGACCCTGATACCATTGCCAAATCTAAAGCTGCATCTAAAATTTTGCAAAATTTGACAACACGATTGATTGGACGCATTCAACCAGTTGCAGTAGATAGTTTTGCAGACATCTTAAAATATCCCCGCAACATCATTTCTCGTAATGCCTCAGAAAGCTTTTTCCCACGCAAAGAAGGTATTTATAGTCAATGGCTGCTAGATGATAACGGTATTTATACATTTTGTCGCTACTATCCAGGTTACGAACAATTAGCAGCAGTTGCTAATAACCCTTATGAACAAACTGCACGCAGTCAAATGATGCAACTTCACACCGATAAATATGAAGCAATTTCTACATTTGCACGTCAGTTAGTGGCTACACTACGCAGTAGTTAACAACGATTCTAAAACTTATACACCACACATTTTTTTAACTCTTTCTCTGCGCCTCTGCGCCTCTGCGTGAAATAAAAATAAATTTAATTAATTTAAACAAATTCGTTCCCCATTCCCAAACACAGAGATATGCAAAAAACCACCTTTTTAACTCTTACTCTAGTATCTCTAGTAATGTTACCAGCAATGGCACAAGTAGGTGAAGTTTGGACTGATTTTCAATCATATTCTGTAGATTTACAAAACTATCTCCAAAATAATCTGAGCGAAAACCTAAAGCCTGTAGAACCACAAAGTAGAAGTGCTATCACTAATGCTACAGGAGAATTGAATATACCTAATCCAATCACTGCTGGACAGAGAATTCGTGATGATATTTTTATCAATTCCATATCAGACCGTTTTGAGAATAATTCAGTAGTCCGCTCAAATTTAGTTAGCAATGAAATTAATCGTCTAATTACCCGTGGAGCTGTGTCAGGTCTTTTAGGTGAAGCTGGGCAGATTCGGACAAAAACAAAGTTAATAAATACTGAAAAAACTCTGAGAAATATTGCGGGATTTAGTGATGTAGACGAAGATAGGACAATATTTCAAGAGCTATTAGAAGGAACTGGTATTAAGCAAGGAAAAGGAGAAGACTTAATCAGTCTAGCCGATAAGGTGCTTGGTCAGGGTTTATTAGCATTATTATCTGCTAACCAAGAAACTATTAAAATTCAAAAGGAACAATCAAAAATTGTAGCTGAAACATTTGCTCAAACCCTACAAACTAATCAATCTCTGCAATACTCTAACTTAAACTTAGCCAATATTTCTCAACAAATGGAAGAGGAAAATCGTGCTCGGAGAGTAGATACATCTACAGAAGCGGCGCGACTTTTGCGAGCCACTTCGCAAATGGATTTGTTTGGGACAAAAATTGATAATTAGAATTCAAAATCAAAATTTTCTATTCTCATTTAACTACGGAAAAGTACGTTCCTTTTAAAAACAGCCACTATCAAAATGCAGCTTGCTACTTTACCAATTTTTGCCCAAATAGGCATAGATGAAATTCTCGGTAATGGTGCTACAACTGCCCAAAGTATTGCCGAAGGTTGGGATAATCAATGGCTGGATTTATTGCAAAATAATACCAGTAATAACTTATATGGAGCGCTCACGAATCTAGGTGTATTCTTTGCAGTCGGAACCCTGCTGTTTTTTATGCTACAATTCCTCAAAGATTTGATATACAGCGAATATGCCCGCCCTATATCAGCTTTGATTTGGCCTTTCCTGGTGGTAATACTGTTAAGTAATTCAGGCAATGGCAGCATACTTTCTAATTTAACATTGGGAGTACGGAATTTGATAAATGCTGTAAATCAGCAAGTAGTGGTAACAACCAATACTGACCAAATTTACCAGCAAGCACTGAATATGAGTATTGCTGAAGAAGTGGCAGGTTCTTTGCTGCGTCCTTGTCAGTCAATTACTGGTGAACAACAAAATAAATGCTTTGTTAAAGCTACGGAAAAAGCTAACGAACTTTGGCAAGAATACAGAAATTTATATGGCAATAAAACTTGGATAGACAGGTTACAAAATAAGGTAAATCAGATTACATATAGCACAGGCAGTGTATCTGAAAGTGCATTTAATTCTTTGCTGGGTTCTACAGTTCAAACAAGCATTAAAAGTTTTTTAGTCTCTTTACAATATGCCTTTCAAAATTTAATAGAAGCGACTATGTTGCTGATAGCAACCTTAGGGCCGCTGGCTGTGGGTGGGTCTTTGCTACCTGTAGCCGGTAAACCTATTTTTGCGTGGCTTACCGGGTTTTTATCTATTGGCATCGCTAAAATTTCATTTAATATTATCGCTGTGTTAACTGCCACAGTTATTGTTAATGGGCCTGGGCAAAATGCTAATGTTGATCCAGATTTAACGTGGTTCATAATTTTTCTGGGAGTTTTGGCTCCGATTTTATCTTTATTAGTGGCTGCGGCTGGAGGTTTTGCAGTCTTCAACGCTATCAGCAATACGGCTTCTCTGGTAAAAGATAGGATATAAGTTGTTAGCTGGAGGAGATTGATAAGTAATTAAAAATAAAAAAATCCAGTCGTGAGCAGCATTTTAGTTAATCACTAAGCACAAGTTAAATCCAAGTTAAATAAGCAATAACTGTTGGGTTGGGAGATAAGTAAATGGTACGATTACTAGAAAAAAGACAACGGACAGGAAGTATTTTAACAGCTTTTGCGATCGCTACCTTCAGTTTGCATGTACTAGTTTTACTTTTGTTCCTATTTCAAGGGATTAAAATTCGCCAACTCAGTTTAAGAAAACCTCCCAACTTTGTGCAAATGATAGATGGTAAATCAGTAGCCGTTACTGATGATTTGGAACGAGAACCAGAAGCAATTCGCCAATTCATCAGTAAAACGATGATATCAATGTTTAACTGGTCTGGAAATTTACCACCACAAACTATTGAAGAAGTCGCAAACCCCAAATCGGATTTAGGAATCCTGATTAGAACAACACAAGGCGGTAGCCAAAAAATTAGCACCAGTAGTTGGATAGCTAGTTTTGGCTTATCAGAAGACTTTCGCAAAGGTTTCTTAAGCACAATTGCAGAAATAACACCGCCAGAAGTTTTCTCTGAAAATCCCAGCCAAGCTATGACATCACAGTTAGTTATTAAGCGGGTTTATCCACCCAAAAAAATTGCCCCAGGAAAGTGGCGCGTGGGTATGGTAGCTGACTTAATTCAAAAAAAACAAGTTAATGATAGTAGAGTTATCACGCCTTTCAATAAAGATTTACTTGTGCGTGCAGTCGATTATTTCGCTAATCCCCAAGCTAACAATGCCACTACCCTCCAAAAAGCAATTTATAGTATTCGTACTGATAAACTAGAAATATATGAAATTCGGAATTTATGTTTGTTAGACGAGTATAACAACCTAAATGAAGAACAACTAAAGCAATGCGGAACTAGAACTAAGTCTGAGAACTTCTTAAGATAATAAATTTTCAAATTAAAGTTAATGTAATTTATATAGATAATTATTAATGCAGTTACTTAAACCCGAAAATAAAAAAAATAGCTTTTTACCACTGTTGGCAGTAGGAACATTTGGTTTACATTTGTTGACCTTACTGTTACTCGTATTTCACGGGTCTATGTTGCAGCAATTAAGTCAGCAACTCACACCTCAAAGTTTAGTGCAACTTATTGATGGTCGTGCCATCACAGTAGACCCCCAACAGAATTTAGAGCGGCAACCAGAGACTATCCGGCGCTTTGTGGGTGAAAGTATAAGCTTAATGCTTACCTGGTCGCAGCAACAACCGCCAAAAACAGTCTGGGATATCACTTCTCAATTGGTAGCTGAAGATTTTAAGCAAAAATTCCAGTTAGAACTTACTAATTTAAATCCAGAGAGTCAATTTGACTCTGTAAATAGAGGCACTGAGAATGTATTAGTAATCCAAAAAGTTTCTCAACCGACAAAGATAGGTGATGGACAATGGAAAGTGGAGATACTTGCCAATCAATTAGTTTTTAGTAGTTCTGACAGGCTAGGAAAATCAATTTCATTTAATAAACAAATTTTAGTCAGAGCAATAGATCAGCCAGCAACTTCACTACCAAATGCAGCAATTCCGTTACACTTAGCAGCTTATCGCCTAGGCGAAGCTAGACTAGAAATTTATAATGTCTGTGAAATTCAAGATAAAAATTGTTCTGTAAATTAAAACTAAGTTGTACTATGACTCGATATTCAATTCCGTCAGAAACTCCTGCACAAAATCTATTTACTCTAACTACCGACGATCGCCAACGAGAAGTAGAATCTCTAGATTGGGAATCACGGATGGCAAGATTGGTTGGCTTTGAAGAAGAATCTCCTCCTCGCATCCAAGAAGTAGAAGATACCATCTCGCAGCCGTCGCCTGAACAGCCGCAAGAAGTTCAGACTAAGCAACCCCTCTCATCCAACCCTTTTGCGAAATTAGGCTTGGTAGGAATGGCTACCCTATCTATAGTTTTGTTAGCTGGCGGGTTTTTGTCCCAGTTAATGAATAGTGGCAATCAAAAACCACAAAGCGAGATTTCTCCCCAAGTGCGATCGCAACCTGTAAATGAATCTCCTTCTCAAAATCTAGAAGCAGAAGTAGAGACTCTCAAAACAAAATTAGCTCTAACTGAACAAGTTGAGTTGGTAAAAGCAGCACAACAAAGGCTGAGAACGGCAAAACCAACACCTGCGGTAGCTTTACAGCCAGAACCCGCAGTTTCTTCTAGAAATAGACCGCGGGTAGTACCGCAAATAACACCAGCACCCGTGCGAACAGTTTATGTGCCTCGCGTAGTTACAGTACCATCTCCCCCACAAAGGCCTGTTGTTTCTCAACCTGCGCCACCATTACCAGTTGTGCAACCAACTCCACCACCTCCACCCAACCCACTTGATGAGTGGTCAAGGTTAGCAAAGTTGGGTAGTTATGGTCAGGTGAATGTCACTGATAAACCTACTGTCATGGCAGCTACCTCTGAACCTCCACAAAATACCCAAGTCGCGCAACAGCCACTAAACCCCAATCCTAACCAAACGCCACCCCAAGAACCTTCTGTAGTCAATCAAGGACAACAACAGAGTCAGAGATCCGTAGCAGTAGGAACTAGTGTTAAAGCTGTGTTAGCAACAGCTGTATTTGGGGAAACTACTAAAGCAAGAAACAACGACGACAACGATGCAAACAAAAATGTATTTGTTGTGCGTTTGAAAGAACCACTCAAAGCTGTAGATGGTGCGATCGCTTTACCTGCCAACACCGAGTTATTAACTGAAGTTCGTTCTATTTCTGAACAGGGTTTATTACAGCTAAATATAGTCAAAGTTATCGTAAAAAATAATGGTACTCCCACAGAAAAGAGCCTACCGCAAAATGCCCTAATTGTTCGCGCTCCCCAAGGTAGACCTTTACTAGCACAGCAATTTCCCAATCAAGGAGGAGCAATTACGGGGATGGATATAGGACTATTTGCCCTAGGTGCTGTTGGTAAAGTAGGAGAGGTATTAAATCGTCCTGATACCAGAGTCGAATGTGTTAATACTCCTACTCTAGATACTAATACTAATACTAATTCTAACGAGAATTCTAATAATCAAACTTACAGAGATAGGTATTGCTTTCAGAGTAGCGACAACAGACGCAACATTTTGGCAGGGTTGTTAGAAGGTGGGATGAACACTGTAGTTCCTCAAATTGCACAACGCAATCAACAGGCTATTTCTCAAATGATGCAACGTACTAACGTTTGGTTTGTGGCAGCTGGCAAAAATGTTGAAATATATGTCAATCAATCTATACAGTTTTAGGAGTAGTGAGTGATACTAAGTTGCATCCATGAAAAACAATACAAACTTACCAGGAAAGTCCCCAAATAATTCTTATTTCCTACATCTAGCTTCCTTGATTTTCTCGGCTGCTATGTTCTTGCTGGCAGGTCGCGCTATCGCTAATAACGCTGTTCTCCGTTCCATGTTTTCTTGTCAAGCACAAGGTTTAGGAGGAGCAACACCTACGATCAATATTTCGTATCAGCAAGGAACAAACCTCAGCTTTATTCAGGCTGGAGAAGTAATTAAAAAAGTTTGGTTAAACGATCCATCACAGGTAACTATAGATTTTGATGGCCCGGTATGTATGCAGTTTGGTCAAGACCGTAATACTAATGTAGGAGATTGTAAAAATTCAGCAGCGAATGTCATGCAACTTAGACGAATTCAAAAACTCAATATTCCTGGACTTCCTGCTACTAACAATACACTTTTAACAGTTGTTACCGAAAAACAAGGTAAAACCAAGCTGTATACTTTCCGAGTGCTATACGAGAAAAGTAATCCCGGATATCACACTTTAGCAATTTTCCCTGATCCTCCCTCGGATAATGAAACGCCTTGCGTGAGATCTCAGTCAAGTTACTAGCCTGACTCTCGTTGTTAAGCATGTGCTATATGTTGGGAGTGGTGCGATCGCTATTATAATTCCGTTTTTGTGCAATGATAATCATTATTATTATCATTGGACTTCGCACCATGGCACTGATAAATTCTAGAGTTACAACCGATATACTACATTATCGTCCCCGTCGTCTGCGTAGTACAGCCTCGTTGCGGCGAATGGTGAGGGAGACGACTTTGAGCGTCAACGACTTGATTTATCCAATGTTTGTCACAGAAAGCGAGGGGCAGAAAGTCGAAATTGTCTCTATGCCTGAGTGCTATCGTTATTCCCTAGATTTATTGTTACAAGAAGTCCAGCAAGCTTTTAATTTAGGAATAAATGCTGTTGCACTCTTCCCGGTAATTCCAGAACAGCAAAAAGATGATATGGCTAGAGAAAGCTATAACCCAGATGGACTGATACAGCGAACCATCAAAGCTATTAAACAAGCAGTCCCAGAAATTGTTGTCATCACTGATATTGCCCTTGATCCTTTCACCACCCACGGGCACGATGGTTTAGTGGATGAAAAAGGGATCATCTTAAATGATCCTACTGTTGAAGTGTTAGTGAAAATGGCAATTTCGCAAGCAACCGCTGGAGCGACTTTTGTTGCACCTTCCGACATGATGGATGGCAGAGTGGGAGCAATTCGTCAAGCATTAGATACAGCAGGCTATTTTGATGTAGGAATTTTGGCATACTCTGCTAAATATGCCTCTGCATATTACGGCCCGTTCCGCGATGCTTTGGATTCGGCTCCCAAATTTGGCGATAAAAAGACTTATCAAATGGATGCAGCTAATGCCAGAGAAGCTTTGAAAGAAGTTGACCTAGATATTGCCGAAGGTGCAGATATTGTGATGGTCAAACCTGCTCTTGCTTACCTAGATATCATCCATCAAGTCCGCAACGCCACACAACTACCTATTGCCGCGTACAACGTCAGTGGTGAGTACGCCATGATTAAAGCCGCAGCGCAGATGGGTTGGATTGATGAAAAGCAGATAATTTTGGAGACTTTAACCAGTATGAAACGAGCTGGCGCTGATTTAATTTTGACCTACTTTGCTAAAGAAGTGGCTTTGATGCTGGCTTAATTTAACAGTAAACAGTAAACGGTAAACAGTCAAGATAATTGAGTTTAAGGGGAACCAGTAAGGGGGCACTCACTTCCAACTGAAAACTAATAACCCAAAGCCGATTAGTGGCAGGCGCTATCTAGCGTGTTTAAATACCCCACCATACCCCTTGATAACTGTTTACTGTTTACTGATTTAAGGTGTAGTAGTTAACGCTACTGTTATTTATAAATCACTGAGATAAGAAACGGGGAGTAAGCGAGATATTTGTCCTGAAATTGTAAAAGCAAAACAGTATCTCGTTGTCCAGGTTCGATAAAATTGACTAACATCATCTAATTATAAAAAGGCGTCGGGAAAACCCATTCCTTCTCGGTAGGTGATGAAAGACGCCCCGACGCCGTTGACAGTTGACGGTTGACGGTTAACAGTCAACTGTCAACTGTCAACGGTCTTTCGTGTTATCCCATCCCCTTTTAGGGGTGGGATGAGCTTAACCATATCTCAGCGGCATTAGTTAATGAAATGCCTTAATCTTATTCAGGTGTATCTTTACCGTAAATGTATGCTGATAGCTGTGTTTTATTAGACTGTTAAAATTACTAGATTTTTAATTAATTAAAGGTTATGGACTTGAGTAATTGCGATGGTGTAGCTTACCGTAGGTATGCAATATTGTGCTGTAGGAATGCAGATGGATTGGATTAGCTTACTAAGATCTCAACAAGCTGACTTCCTTCAACGTGTGAAAAAACCTAAGACTTACGACTTATCTTTGTTAGAAAGTCAAGTCAAAGGTTGCCACACTGAAATTATGGCATTTTGGGGCGAGCCATTAGCAAAAATCCTGGAATTTTCTCGCCAACAAGCAGAAATTCTTGCCAAAAATCCGCCGCCTACGCCGCCTGAGTATCCTGAACCTCCTGACTGGACGATACCCTTTTCCCAATACTTCCAGCAGCAAGCAGAAGATTATCTTTTGCGAGAGCAAGTCGTCGAACAGGTAATGACTGAACGCTTGGGTAAGTTGGTAAAAAAAGTGCCACAAGATACCTTGCAAAACATAACTCTAGATGATGAGGGCAACTTGCGCGGCGAAAGTAAATTTTCTTACGTGCTTAAAGATAATCCTCAACTGAGTATTCAAGTTTGCGTTGCTGATGGAGAAAGCTTTAACGGTATTAAGAAAAACAAAATTAGATGGTCGGTTACTGAAGAGGATTTAAAAAATCATCAAGTATTAATTTTCCTGTGCTTGTTTTATCCATTTGCAGGTAAATTAGGTTACGAAAAACAAACTGTAATCACCGGGTTTTTGCCTGCGAATCAAGTTGAATTTACTGAACCAAAACTTTACATCTCTCCGAGTAACTTGTTATATGCAGGGGGATTGAATTGGTATTTAGAATCACTTACTACTAAAAAAGCAGCGCCACTAATACCAGCAATTAATGAGAGTCTAATGCCTGAGACAATTCAGACTTTGCCACCAGAGCATTCACTTAAATGTATAGTAGGGGACTGGGAATGCTGGCAAACTTTGAAAGGTCACAACAGAGGAATTAATTGTCTTGCTTTCAGTTCTGGGTGTAAGAATGGCAAAACCATGCCCATATTGGCAAGTGGTAGTCTTGGAGAGACGAAACTATGGGATTTAAGCAAGGGTGAATTAATAGATACATTGTCAGAATATCCTTGGGTGATGTCTGGACTAGTGGATGAAGTGAATTCCTTGGCTTTTAGTTCAGATGGACAGACTTTGGTAAGTTGCGGTGCAGACTCCACAATTAAGATTTGGCATGTAGGTGCACTAGATTTAATAGATATCCTGCACAAGCACAATGGGGTGGTGCGATGTGTTGCCTTTACTCCAGATGGCAGAATGTTAGCAACTGGTGGAGATGACAGGAAAATTTTGTTTTGGGATTTGATGCAACGTCGAGTAGCGATCGCTCTCTCTTTAGATGATACCGCTGCTCACTCCCTAGTTTTAAGCCAAGATGGCGAAACGCTGGTTACAGGTAGTTATCGTAAAATAAAAGTCTGGCGTACCTCACCCCAAGGGACGGAGAAAATTCTCAAGGATACACCACCATTACGCACTCTCATGGGTCATTCTCATATTGTTAGCTCTCTGGCTATGAGTGCAGATGCTAAATTGCTTGTCAGCGGTAGCTGGGATAAGACGATTAAAATTTGGCAGTTGGATACAGGGGAATTAATTTCCACTCTTAAGGGACATAGAGATCGAGTGTATGCGATCGCTTTAAGTCCTGATGAGAAAATTATAGCTAGCGGCAGTGCTGATAAAACTATCAAACTCTGGCATCTCCAAACAGGAGAACTACTGGGTACTTTTACTGGACACGCCAACACAGTCACAGCATTAGCCTTCACTGCTTCGGGCGAGATGTTGGTTAGCGGGAGTTTGGATAAGACGATTAAAATTTGGCAACGCAGTTAATGGTAATTCGTAATTCGTAATTCGCGTAATTGTGGAGTCTTTGAAACCAGTGGATGAGGTTCAGAACTCCGTTGACGAGTATTTGAACTGGATGAATCCACTTCTGAACTCCGTTGACGAGTATTTGAACTGGATGAATCCACCTCTGAACTCCATTAACGAGTCTTTTAACCGGATGAATCCACCTCTGAACTCCGTTAACGAGTCTTTGATACTCTTGGACAACAAACTTTAAAAACTCTCTGCGCTTTTGCGCCTCTGCGTGAAACTTAACACCCTGCTAACAGCATTCCCCAGCTTGCAAGTGAAATTATATACAATAGCTTGTCAGTTGCCCATACTCAGTGATACCAAATGAGAACTGACAGTTAAACAAGTTTTTGGCTGCTTGAGTCTAAATTAAGTAATATCAGTGCATTTTTACCAAATTGATGATGTTGGAGAATAGTCTATGGCGATGACCAAACTCTGGAAGTTTTTGCAAAACATTCAGGAGTTGAACTGGACACAAGGCGTAGAGGTAACAAAGACTGGAGCCGAAGCTGCTAAAGCCGTGCTTGATTTGGCAAAAGCAATCAAAGACCAAAAACCCAATGTTCAAAATTTCAAACCATATCTAGAACAGATTTCGTCGCTATTAGATGTATTTAATTCTCCTCTCGGTCAAATTACCAAAGAAATAATTCCCTTTGCACCCATCGCCATTACCATCCTCAAGTTCATTGTTGATGCAACCCACAAAGAGCAAAGTTTAGAAAACTGCGTTTTACTAGTTAGTCAGGCTGCTTACATAGATAGCTTTCAGGACATTCTCAAACAAGATTCGGAACTACTCCAAAAAATTAATCTAAACCTTCCCGCTTCTCATGCTTTAGCCTTGCAGATTCAGAAATTAGGTGAGCAAGAATTCGATGCGCGGGAAGTGAAAAAAGCTATCCTCTATTTCCACGAATCTCAACTAGCAGAATCATTTAATCAGATTTTACACCAACGCTTACAAGAAGCCGGATTAACTGAGACAGAAGCAAAAGCCTTCACTGAACGGGTGGCGCGTCACACCGATGAAAATATGCAAGACGCATTGGTAGAAGTTGGAGAGAAAACAGACAAACTTTGGAAATGGTACAGCGCCGGAGGAAAAAATAAGCTAGAAAAAAATCTGGATATTGAAGATTATTTGGAAAAGGTAATTCAACCAAAGCCAGAACAAAAAATTTTTGATGAAAGCGATATTACCTTTCGGGATTTGTATGTGCCGTTGCATGTCAAACAACTCGATGCCAAAGACGATGCAAATATTGAAGTGGAAGCGTGGGTTAAGGCAATACTGAATAACCCAGACCCAAAACAGAAACAAGTTTTGTTTATTCAGGGCGAAGCCGGACGGGGGAAAAGTGTCTTTTGTCGGATGTTTGCCGATTGGGTGCGGCGAGAATTGCATCCGACTTTTACCCCAATTTTGATTCGGTTGCGAGATTTGCGCGTACTAAAAGATAACTTAACTGATACTTTAGAAAACTATTTACAACACCTTGATTTTGTCACCAGTGATTCAGGCTGGCTGACCGATAAAAACACTCGCTTTTTATTTTTCCTGGATGGGTTTGACGAGTTGTTGCTGGAAGGACGAGCAAGTGGCGGGTTGAAGGAATTTTTAGAACAGGTGGAACAATATCAAAAAGACCGCCTTTGTCATCATCAGTTTTTAGTTACTGGTCGTCCCTTAGCCTTGCAAGGAATTGAGCGCTTTCTTTCACAAACCAAAAGCTTGAAGCGCGTCGAACTTCAGCCAATGGATGACTCGCTGCGGCAAATATGGCTAGAAAAATGGTCAGTCGCGGCTCAAGTTAACAAGAGTGAGTTTGAGGAATTTTTGCAGGCTTGCCCTGATGAAGTCAAAGATAAACTAGCACGAGAACCTTTACTACTCTATTTACTGGCGCGGATGCACCGAGACAACCGTCTCAATGTCCAAATATTTGCAGGTGCAGAGGGTATTAAGGCAAAAATTCGTATCTATGATGAATCAATCAAGTGGGTACTAGAAAAACAGCGTGAGAGTGAAAATCAGAATGATAACTCCCGCTTGACTGGATTTGAGAGCCAAGATTTGCGGCAATTTCTCACGGAAGCCGCGTTGTGTGTAGTGCAGTCGGGGAATGATTCTGCCAGAGTGACGATGTTAGAAGCACGGCTCAAAGACAGCAGCAACCCAACTGCAAAGTTAATTCAGGATGCCAGACAGGAAAATGCCTCCCAAAAAAATCAACAAGATAAGCTACTCAATAATTTGTTGACGGCATTTTATATTAAACCAGCTTCAGGCGATCGCGGCGGCTCCGTGGAATTTGTCCACAAGAGTTTTTGCGAGTTTTTATTCGCAGAACGGTTACTAGAAAGCTTTGTAGATTGGACAGTTAAGGTAAGTAAGCGTCAGCGCGGAGAAGACTTGATTAGCACAATCGTAATGGATTGGCAGATTTACGATTTATTAGGTTATGGGAATTTAACCCCTGCGATCGCGGAATATTTAATGGGGTTGTTGACTGAGAGTTTAGAATTTCAAGACGTGGAACGCTTGTGTAGATTGTTTCAAAGATTGGAGCATTTCTACTTCCGTTGGTGCGATGGCGAATTTATTGATGCAGACGATGTAAACCTGCCTCAGATGAAGAAAAAACAATTGAGGGAGCAATTACCAGAGCGAGAAAATCACTTGGGATTGCGACAGGTGGATGTGTATACAGGGCTGAACGTGTTGATTTTGCTTCTAGAGTTGCATCACTATGCCCAAAGAAAAGACGATCTCAAAGAGAAAATCAACTTTCACCCTTGCGGTAAACCTAATAGCGATGAATTTGACTCACGACGCTTGCTCCGTATTATCCGCTATAGTGACTGTCTGGGTTTCTTGGCTTTTAGGGACAACTTAAGATTATTTTTCAGGGATGCCAACCTCAGGGATGCTGACCTCAGGAATGCTGACCTCTGGGATGCCAACTTCGAGTGTGCCGACCTCAGGGGTGTCAACTTCTTTCATGGCGACTTCTGGAATACCAATTTCAGGGGTGCTGCCCTCAGTGATGCCGACCTCAAATATACCTACTTTGGCTATGCCAACCTCAGCAGTGCCAACCTCAGCCGTGCCGACCTCAGGGATGCCAACTTCGAGTGTGCCGACCTCAGCAGTGCCAACCTCAGCAGTGCCAACCTTAGCAGTGCCGACCTCTGGGATGCCAACCTCAAGGCTGCCAATCTCGAAGCAGTTGTATGGAACAGTGAAACAAAATGGTTTAATGCTAAGAGACTGCATGAAGCAGTGGGCGTATCTCCAGAGTTGACGAAACACCCAGCTTTTGCGGCTGCGGCTTCCTTAAGTCAGGGCATCAGTTGTGTGAGAGAAGGCAAAATTAAAGAAGCACAGGAAGCTTTAAAGCAAGCCCAAATATTTGACCCTAGTTTGATCAACTCTGCTGAATTTTGGAATAGGATTTGCTGGGTTGGCTGTTTATACGGTTATGCTAAGGCTGTTCTCCGCTTCGGAGAAAAAGCTGTCACCTTAAACCCCGACAATAAAATCTATCAAAACAATCGAGGACTGGCTAGAGTACTGACAGGCGATTTGGTTGGGGCATTAGAAGATTTTCAGGCTGCTGTAGGCAGTGGCAGACTCGATCACTTAGACCATATAAAGCAGCGACGGCTACGCTGGATAGAAGCACTCAAGTCAGGAAATAATCCCCTCACGCCAGAGGAATTGGAGCAGTTGCGGCAGGTTGAGGGCTAAGCTAATTCGTAATTCGGGGGTTGCTGATTAAGAGTATGAATTTAATCTCACGCAAAGGCAAGGCAGCGCGGTCTTCTCCCTTGGCGCTAGCCTCTCCCAAAGGGAGAAGGGGAGACGCTAAAAGCGGTAGCGAGTCATCGAGGTCTGGAGGTTTCCACGCCACTCTCTACAACGGATAGCGCAGCGTAAAGCCTTCTCTTCTCCTATCGGAGACACTTCGTGAACGAGAGGCTTCGCCAACGGCATGGCTTCTCTACTTTGAGGCTGCGCCAACGCTTAGAACGAGTCTTGTCTGCGACACGCTGCGCGAACGAGCGTCGGGAACCTCCGCAAGGGGGTGGTTTCCTATGAGCGACTGCCGCGCAAAGACGCAAAGATGTTACTTGGCAATGCCTGCGGTGAGCTTTGCTAACGCACATAATTAAACTATCCTCTCTATCCACTCACTTATGGCGATCGCAACTCAACCCCAACTAACTTTAGACGACTTCCTCAAATCGCCGGAAACTGAACCAGCATCAGACTTTATCAACGGGGAAATTATTCAAAAACCTATGCCTCAAGGTGAACATAGCCGAATACAGGCTAAATTTTGTAATGTCATTAATGACGTAACTGAAAGCCAAAAAATTGCTCTAGCTTTACCAGAACTGCGCTGCACTTTTGGCGGTGCTTCTATCGTCCCTGATGTGGCGGTGTTTCGCTGGGATAGAATCCCTAAAACTTCATCTGGCAGAATTGCTAATCGCTTTGAAATTCATCCTGACTGGGCGATAGAAATTCTTTCCCCAGACCAGAAGTTAAAAAAAGTGTTGAGTAAGTTATTGCATTGTTCGCGCAATGGCACTGAACTAGGCTGGTTAATCAACCCAGAAGATGAAAGTGTGCTAGGGATATTTCCTGGACAGCGAGTGGAATTATACGAGGGTACTAATAAATTACCCATGCTGGAGGGTATCGAATTGGAATTGACGGTTGAACAGATTTTTGGCTGGTTGAGTTTGAGTTGAGATTCAAAGGAAAGCGGAACCATTTCTAGAGCAAAAGTAACTTTTTAGAGTTTAGAAAAAAGCGTAGGCGAAGCCTTCGGCGGGCTTTGCCTACGCTTTTCAATTTCAACTAAAATTGTTAAACCAAAAGCGTTTGCAAGAGCGGCTTATCTTCTGATAACTTACCCGTCCGCAACCATTCTGCCATTTCATCTGGTGCTTTAGCTTGATTGAGATGTTCTCTAAGTTGAGAACCTTCAAGTATCTCTTTTTGCAACAGTTCTTCTGCGGTCTGCTCTAGCAAGTCACGGTTATGTTGCAGAATACTCAAAGCAATGTGGTGAGCATTATCCACTGTCTGCTTGACTTCGCGGTCAATTTCTTCAGCCACCTTGGGACTGATAGCACGACGCGGATTACTGTAACCTTCGATAAACTGCTGTTGACTCTTCTCAAACGCTACGGGCCCAAGTTTATCGCTCATTCCATAGAGAGTAATAGCCCGTTCTGCTAAGTCAGTGGCTTTTTGGATATCATCACTTGCACCAGTAGATACTTTGCCAAAAATGATTTCTTCGGCAGAACGTCCACCCAAAAGGATAGCAATGCGTCCGCGAATTTCGTCTTCCACCATTAAAAAGCGGTCTTCTTCTGGCATCTGAATTGTATAACCCAAGGCTCCTACGCCACGGGGTACAACTGAGATTTTTTCGACTTTACCAGCACCGGGCATCAATGCACCGATAATTGCGTGACCAACTTCGTGATAAGCTACGGTCTTCTTCTCGGTTTCATTCAAGACACGAGAGCGTTTTTCTAAGCCAGCAACCAAGCGCTCAATAGCTTCATTGAAATCTGCCATCGTCACAGCTTGGCGATTTTGCCTTGCTGCTAACAGTGCGGCTTCATTGACAAGATTGGCTAAATCTGCGCCAGCAAAGCCAGGAGTCCGAATCGCAATAGTGCCTAAATTGACATCCTCAGCCAATTTGACATTTCTGGCATGAACTTTCAGAATTGCTTCACGACCGATTTTATCAGGGCGATCAACTACAACTTGGCGGTCAAATCGACCAGGACGGCGTAAAGCGGGGTCGAGAACTTCGGGACGGTTAGTAGCGGCGATGATAATTACACCTGTATTGGCATCAAAGCCATCCATTTCGGTAAGTAGCTGGTTGAGGGTTTGTTCCCGCTCATCGTTACCACCTACGAAACCACCAGCACCACCGCGAGATTTACCGAGTGCATCTAACTCGTCGATAAAAACGATACAGGGAGCTTGTTGTTTAGCTTGTTCAAATAAGTCGCGGACTCTTGCAGCACCGACACCTACAAATAGCTCGATAAATTCTGAGCCAGAGATACTGAAGAAGGGAACACCAGCTTCACCTGCGATCGCTTTTGCTAGTAGTGTCTTACCTGTTCCGGGAGGCCCTACCAACAACGCACCTTTAGGTATTTTCGCGCCCAAATTTGTGTATTTACCAGCATTTTTAAGAAAATCGACAATCTCTTCTAGTTCGGCTTTGGCTTCATCTACGCCAGCTACATCAGTGAATTTTACACCAGTGCTACCTTCTGAATAGATGCGGGCTTTGCTTTTACCTACCGTTAGAGCAGCGGGGCCACCACCTTGGCGATTCATTAAAAAGCCCCAAATCCCAAAGAAAATTAACGGTGGAGCAACCCAGCTAAGTAAAGTAGCAATCCAGCCATTTTGGTTTGGTGGTGGTGCAGCAAACTCAACATTGTGGTCACGGAGAATTCTGGGTAAATCTAGATCAATGGCTACAGGTGTAGTAACGAAAACCTGTTCGCTGGGTTTACCATCTGGGGTTTGGCTGTGAAGTGAATATTGAATGCGATCGCCACCCACAATTGCCCGATCTACTTTACCTGCTTCTACTTGAGCAATAAAGGTACTATAGGGAACTTGTGGCGATGGGGGAGCAAAAAAACTCGGAACTATAAAGTTAAGTAGTAATAGCAGAGTCAGTAAAATTAGGAAGCTACCGCCAAACTGCCGCATCTTGGGCGGTTTGATCTGGCTTTTGTTATTAGTTTCAACAGGCATTTTATTGTACCCTCCAAATTTGAAGTCGTCCTTTGTTCCCTGTAATTAGTCCTTTGTTCTTACAAATGACCAAGGACTACTAACGAAGTTTTGTGGGAAACTATTAGAAATTAGGGAATGTAATATTTATTTTTCTAAGTATTGTGAAGCAACAAACTTAATAGTTTGATTGTGGCAGTTGTGGGTTAGAAAGGTTTGTACTTGGTTAAACCTATTGTAAAAACTAGACAGTGCAGCCCAAATTAGTGTATACCCTACAGAAAAATGTGTATTGCCGTACTTTTATAGAAAATAAAATGGATTTTATTCTGAAACTGCTTCTACTCTCAGCTTTATTATCATTATTGATTAAATATGCAGCTCCGAGTTTAGCAATTCCGGCAACGGCGAGTAACGCACTGATTATAGTTTTATTGCCGCCTGTGATTATAGCGCTCGCTTTACTGTGGCGATTCCAAGCACATAAGCAAAATTGACTCAAACCATATAGACTGAAGTTGTTGAAATCGGCTAACCTAGCTGAATTGTCTGGAAATTGCATCTCGCCAATTATCGGGAGTTAGTCTGTGAACCTTGGTCAATGGATCGGTTTAATCGCCATAGTTCTTTCTTTGTACATCTTGTGGCAAATTCGCGAAGTGCTTTTGCTGATGTTTGCCGCAGTTGTATTAGCCACAACCTTAAATCGTCTAGCAAAACGTTTCCAACGCTCAGGGATGACGCGTGGATTCGCTGTACTGCTATCAGTGGCTATCTTTTTTGCTGGCATCGCAGGTTTTTTCTGGCTAATTGTGCCACCTTTTGCACAGCAGTTCCAAGAACTAACGTACCGCGTACCACAAGGGTTTGAGCGCTTTAATAATTGGCTGGATGCACTAAGAACTCGCATTCCTAACCAATTGGTTCCCTACGTCCCGGATATTAACAGCCTCATCCAACAAGCACAGCCCATTATAAATCGGGCGCTGGGAAACTCTTTTGCTTTTGTCTCTGGCTCTTTGGAAGTCCTGCTTAAGGTTTTGCTAGTGCTGGTTTTAACCGGGATGATTTTAGCTGACCCCATAGCTTACCGAAAAGTATTTGTGCGGCTGTTTCCTTCATTTTATCGGCGGCGGGTAGAAGGGATTTTAAATCAATGCGAAGTTTCTTTGGAGGGATGGATAACAGGCGCTTTCATTGCCATGAGTGTAGTGGCATTGATGAGCGTGGTTGGCTTATCAGTTTTGGGTGTGAAAGCAGCACTCGCTTTAGGGATTTTAGCAGGATTTTTGAACTTAATTCCCAATTTGGGGCCGACGTTAAGTGTAGTACCAGCAATGGCGATCGCTCTGTTAGATAATCCTTGGAAAGTCGTTGCTGTCCTGATTCTTTACTTGATTATTCAACAGGTTGAGAGCAATTTCATCACACCTATTGTCATGGCGCATCAAGTTTCGTTACTACCAGCAGTAACTTTAATTGCTCAGCTATTTTTCGTTACTTTCTTTGGCTTTTTAGGATTATTTCTAGCGTTACCACTGACTGTTGTTGCCAAAATTTGGATGCAAGAAGTTTTGATTAAAGATGTTTTGGATCAATGGGGTAATAATCATCAAAAAGATACTGAGTTAGTGATAGTTTCGGAAGCTCCTATATCTGATGAATTTACCAAAGTTAATGACCCTTGGGAAACGGAAAGTTCAGCTAATGATGATAAGTAGCGGATGGATGCTCCATTAAAGTTTGCATCTTTTAACAGTAATCAGTCAAGATAATTGGCTTTAAAAAGAACCACTAAGGGGGCGATCACTTCCAAAAGTAGATTAGTGGCTGGCGCTATCTAGCGGATTTAAATCCCCCAAATGTTTACTGTTTACTGTTCACTGTTTACTGATTAGCGATTGGGACAAGCAGTGCTTGGGTAAAGAAAAATTTTCACAAAATCACTATATTTATCGTCATTATTACCACACCATGTCATGACGCGTCGCCCTATTATCATTGGTCTTAGTGCTGTTGCCCTGTCTTTAATACTCAAACTTTTATATAATTCTGATAAACAAAAGCAAGCGGTAGCACCTGTAGAGCAACCTCAACAATCTTTGTCCCCGAACCAAGAGAGTTCAGCCTCTCCCTCTGCAACTGAGATTTCTGCTAGCTCTAAAGCAGCGATTTGGTCTGCTATTCAACAGGGAAGAGGCTACGTGGTGCTTATGCGTCATGCTATAGCACCAGGAATTGGCGATCCCCCCGATTTCCGACTTAATGATTGCTCTACGCAAAGAAACCTCTCGGATGAAGGTAGAAAACAAGCAGTACGAACTGGAAAAGCTTTTAAAAACAGGAATATTCAAGTTTCGAGAGTTTTATCAAGCCAGTGGTGTCGCTGCTTGGAGACGGCAAAACTGATGAACTTAGGCGCGGTTGAGCCTTTTCCACCCCTGAATTCTTTTTTCCTCAATCACACAACAGAATCTAAGCAAACAGCACAAGTGCGTCAGTTGATTTTGGATAATCGTAATACTGCTGGTGTAATTGTGATGATTACCCACGAGGTTAATATTAGAGCGATCGCCAGCGATATTTACCCCGAATCTGGAGAATCAGTTGTATTACGAGCTAACAAAAAAAACAAAATAGAAGTGGTTGGACAAATTAGAGCCATGTAAGTTTTGGAGATTCTAAAGAGATTCAGAAGGCGCTGTGGGATTTCAACAGCCAACTCAAACCGAGCCATAAGATTAAGAAGCAGTATCCAAGCGATCGCTTCACCTAACACTACTCAACTACAATATAGATAGACTTTGTTGAGATTTGTATCGTTAGGGATTAGCTGTCATGGCTCCCGCCGTTTTAATTCAAAATCTGCAAAAGCATTACGGTACTGTAGTCGCCGTCAAAGATGTCTCCTTTCAGGTAGAACCAGGAGTAATCTTTGGTTTACTCGGCCCCAACGGTGCTGGCAAAACTACAACTCTGCGTGCTTTGTGTACTCTCACCACACCGGATGCTGGCAAAATCGAAGTATCTGGTATCTCTGTATTAGATAATCCCAAACTAGCAAGACAACGGCTAGGTTATGTCGCTCAGGAAGTTGCCAAAGATAAGGTGCTGACTGGACGAGAACTACTGCAATTGCAAGCAGCGCTTTATCATCTTCCAAAGGCAGTAGCAAAACAGCGTATTAATACCGTATTAGATTTACTTGGTTTACAGGAATACGCCAATAAAAAAACCGGAACCTACTCTGGTGGTTTACTCAAGCGCCTCGACTTAGCTGCTGGGTTACTCCATGCACCGGATGTACTAGTATTAGATGAACCAACCGTAGGACTTGATATAGAAAGTCGTTTTGTGGTATGGGATTTTCTACGGAAGTTGCGGGCATCTGGAACCACGGTACTGATTACCAGCCATTATTTAGAAGAGATTGACGCCCTAGCTGATCGCGTGGCAATTATTGATCGTGGCGTTGTAATTGCAGCTGGTACACCCTCGCAGTTGAAAGATAAAGTAGGGGGCGATCGCATCACTTTGCGAATCCGCGAGTTTTCTCCCATTGAAGAAGCGGAAAAAGCCAAAAACCTCCTGCAACCTTTGCCGTTTGTTCAAGAGGTGATTATCAACAGTGCTCAAGGTAATTCCCTTAACTTGGTAGTAACACCCCAAAATGATGTTCTCATTAGCATACAGCAAGCATTAAATGCTGCTGGCTTGCCCATTTTTGGCATTGCTCAATCTCGTCCTAGTCTCGATGATGTTTACCTCGCTGCTACGGGACGCACGCTCATGGATGCGGAACTAGCAGCAGTTGCGACTCGCGATCCTAAAGCTGAGAAAAAGCAGAATATGAGATAGGGACTGGGGACTAGGGACTAGGGACTGGGAAAGAATTCTTTTAATCCCCAATCCAATACTCAATCCGATCCCTAATACAATCCCCAATCCCCAATTCCCAATCCCCATTGCCCCTTATCCCCAGAGGGGGCCCCGAGTTCCCCAATCCCCAATCCCCAGTACCCTGTCATGAGTGTTACTCCTAAATCTGATATCAATTGGCAGCCAATAGCATCGTCCCAAGCGGATGCTAATGCTCCTCACAATTTTTTCGGTGAATTAGTCCAAGAGACGCTGGCTTTAACTCGTCGCTTGTTTATTCAGCTGCAACGCCGTCCCTCATCTTTGGTTGCTGGAATTATTCAGCCAGTGATGTGGTTAGTGCTATTTGGTGCTTTGTTCCAAAATGCTCCCAAGGGGATCTTTGGCAATACAACAAATTACGGTCAGTTTTTAGCCGCTGGCATAATTGTTTTTACAGCATTTGCCGGAGCGCTGAATGCTGGATTGCCCGTAATGTTTGACCGAGAGTTTGGGTTTTTAAATCGTTTGCTAGTGGCTCCTCTCGCATCACGGTTTTCAATTGTGTTTGCTTCGGCAATCTTTATTATTAGCCAAAGTTTGTTGCAAGCAGCCGTGATTGTGGCAGCAGCAGCGTTTTTAGGGGCAGGGCTACCAGATGCAGCGGGTTTGGGTGCGATCGCCCTAATTGTTTTTCTCCTCGCTTTAGGCGTAACAGCCATTTCTCTAGGCTTAGCTTTTGCCTTACCTGGTCACATTGAACTAATTGCAGTAATTTTTGTCTCTACTTTACCGCTGCTATTTGCTAGTACTGCTTTAGCTCCTTTATCTTTTATGCCTAAGTGGTTACAAATTGTAGCTACTCTTAATCCTCTTAGCTACGCTATTGAACCAATTCGCTATCTCTACCTTCACAGCAATTGGGGATTAGGTAGTGTTGTAATGCAGGCTCCTTGGGGTAATGTTACCTTTGGCGGAGCGTTGCTGGTTTTGCTTGGCTTTGCACTTGTCGCCTTGCTGAGCATTCAACCCCAACTACGGCGAACTCTTGCTTAAGATGGAAGCATGATTGCGTTAAAGCGTTTTTAGGGCCAAAACTTAATGAAAAAACCATTTTTACTAATGACCAAACTCGTTGTAGCAACCGTAGCAGGAATTAGTTTTGCTTCCTTGCTCACAACTCAACCTGGCTTGGCTCAAGTCAATCAGGTAGATTCCTTTCCCGGCGGTGGTAATTCAGATCAAAATACTGATCCTTTTTCCCGCAACTCAAGTGATTTCAATATGTTTGACCTGATTCATCGAGCAAATTTTGGGACTATTAACTGGAATTCTGAACAACAGAACCAAGAACTAGACTCAGCAGCACTAGAGTTTAAAAAAAGGCAACAACAACGAATTCAAGGTCAACAGCAGCAGCCTACCCCAAATTTACCAACAATTACATTGCCATCAGCGACACCACCAGCGATTACACAACCTTCAGGCAATTGAATTTAAACTAAAAACCCCAACCCCCAGAAGGGTTGGGGTTGAAGTTAGGCTGACAAAAAAGAATATCTAATTATCAGGTAAAAACTACAGCCCAAGTGTAGTTAAAACATCTTTAGCATGGGTGCTTGTGTTGACACTGGCATCAACATGGATAATTTTGCCGTTGGGATCGATTATGTAGGTGACGCGCTTGGCGTAACCGCCGCCATCTACATCAAAAGCTTTGATGAGGGCTTTGTCGGTGTCTGCCAGTAGGGGAAAGTTCAGATTATATTTTGCTGTGAATGCCTGATGAGCGGCTTCATCATCTGCACTGACTCCTAACACTACAACATCTTTACCTTGATATTCAGACTGGGCGTCCCGAAAACTACAGGCTTGTTTGGTGCAACCTGGCGTGTCATCTTTGGGATAAAAATACAAAACGACCGTCTTACCCGCAAAATCAGATAATGAGACAGTGTTGCCGTTAGTGTCTTTAGCGGTAAATGCAGGCGCATCCGTACCAACTGCTAGAGGCATAATGAACCTTTCCTGTTTAAGATTGTTGATGCACTTGAAATTTTACAATAATTTACATGATTAAATATAATTGTTATAAAACAGCATAACTATTTTCAGAAAAATAAGTTTTCTGAAACAAGGTAGCTAAAACAACAATAAACATATTCTTAAATCAATACTCAATTAACGATTGGAAATTAAAAATTAGGTAAACTCTTTCCCAATCCCCAATCCCTAGTCCCCAGTCCCCAGTCCCCAATCCCCAATCCCCAATCCCCAATCCCCAGTCCCCAATGCCTGCTGTTGATTCCCAAAACCCAAAAATTTTCGTCTATCCTCGTAGCACAGTAGAAAGAGCCGAGCGATCGCTAATATGTTCACCCTTCAATCTACATTTATTTGAAGTGATGGGACATCAGAGTGTGTCATTGAGTGCGATCGCTCTAGAAAATGGTATCAAACAGAGTTACACTAAACGCCCTTTATCAGAATTAGCCTGTGATAACGCCTTGGGGTGGTTGATCCAAGTGGGGGTACTGCGGCGAGAAGTTGATGGACAGGGGATTACAGATAGTTTTCGCCTCACTCCCCTAGGTCGCCAGTTGGTAGAACAATATCAAGGAAAAAATTGGCCTACTCCTTCTTGGAGCGATCGCTTATACAATGCTGTAATTCGTTGGTTTAGACTACCCTTTTAGAATTGATAAAGTGAAGGTTAGGATAAGGGAGTAAAAGGGAACAATATATACGGAAGCGTCAACCCCCTTCATGAAATCTTTACTGTTAACCATGATTCGTGAGGTGTGGCGGGTTACAGAAGAGAGATGAGGTAACAAAGGGCTAAAAGTCTCGAATTTTGCCTCTGGAACCTTCCCTAACTTTTTAACTTTGGCGAGCGGATTGCATATTACCGTTCACCCCTTTTATTTCAACGCTTAGTTTGAAAAACTGATACTGACTGACCTATGAAATCAATTATGGTGGTGGGGACAACATCCCATGCAGGGAAATCACTCTTAACTACAGCTATTTGTCGTATTCTGTCGCGGCGTGGCTGGCGAGTGGCTCCCTTTAAAGGTCAAAATATGGCTTTAAATGCTTATGTTACTGCCAGTGGTGGGGAAATTGGCTACGCTCAAGCGGTGCAAGCTTGGGCCGCTGGAGTCATCCCTTGGGTAGAAATGAACCCAATTTTACTCAAACCTCAAGGAGATATGACTTCCCAAGTCATAATCAAAGGCAGACCTGTAGGCAAAGTCAGTGCAGCCGATTACTACGAGCAATATTTTGAAATCGGTTGGCGCACAATTGAAGAATCGCTACAGCATTTAGGAACAGAATTTGATTTACTGGTTTGTGAAGGTGCGGGTAGTCCAGCAGAGATTAACCTCAAGCACCGCGACTTAACTAATATGCGGGTAGCAAAACATTTGAATGCGCCAACCATACTAGTCGTTGATATTGATCGGGGTGGTGCTTTTGCTCACGTAGTAGGAACCTTAGAATTACTGGAACCAGAAGAACGCGCTCTAATTCAAGGTGTGGTAATTAATAAGTTCCGAGGACAGCGATCGCTCCTAGAACCGGGGATAAAATGGTTAGAAGAACGCACAGGTGTCCCCGTTGTTGGTGTCATACCATACTTAGAACAAGTATTTCCAGCGGAGGACTCTCTGGACTTATTAGAACGTCAATCGAATAAAGTCCAAACTGACCTCAACATCGCCGTCATCCGCTTACCGAGAATTGCCAACTTTACCGACTTTGACCCACTGGAATCAGAGCCTACAGTTTCAGTGAAATACCTTAGTCCCAAGCAAGATTTGGGACACCCTGATGCTGTGATCATTCCAGGAACAAAGACCACAATTGCTGATTTGCTATTACTGCAAAGAAGCGGTATGGCAGAAGCGATCCAACACTATGCTGCTTCTGGTGGCACAGTTTTAGGTATTTGTGGAGGCTTCCAAATGCTGGGTCAAATCATCGCTGACCCAGAGGGGATAGAAGGACAAGCCGGGAGATTTCAAGCGTTAAATCTATTACCAATCAGAACCGTAATTACCGGACAAAAAATAGCCCGCCAGCGCCAGGTTAGCTCAAATTATCCGCAAACGGGCTTGCCAGTAACCGGATTTGAAATCCACCAAGGGCGATCGCGCATAGAACAACAAGCAGATAGCCAAGCCTTCCAACCTTTATTTGACGATGTTAATTTAGGGTTAGTGGATAGTTGTCAATCAGTTTGGGGTACTTATCTCCACGGGCTTTTTGACAATGGCCCTTGGCGACGTGCTTGGTTAAATCGTCTCCGTCAACAGCGGGGTTTGAAATCTTTGCCTACGGGTGTTTCTAACTACCGGGAACAGCGAGAGCATATTTTGGATTCTTTAGCTACTGAAGTTGAAAGTCATTTAGACTTAACTCCGTTTTTGTCTTAAGCTAGAGTCCGTCAAAATTGCACGTTTTTTCGTTAAGACCGTTATTAGTCATTAGTTATTAGTCCTCTCTTTAAAAGTTTCCTGCGGAGGGAAACCCTCCTGCAGAACTTTTCGCTTTGTGTTTTGTAAATCTAAATGACTAATGACAAGGGACAAGCCTTACGAGTCAATACACAAGTTAAATGCGTAACAGCTAAGCTAGGCTGGTGTTTGATGATTGTTCGCGTCCGCTTTTTACCAGATGATGTCACAGTTGATGCCGAAGTGGGAGAAGCCCTATTGGATGTAGCAGATCGAGCTGGGGTATCCATCCCTACTGGCTGTCTCATGGGGTCATGTCATGCTTGCACCGTGGAATTAGAGGATGGGGATATCATTCGTGCTTGTATCACAGCAGTTCCACCACGCGAGGAATTAACGATTAATTTGTTTAGCGATCCAACTTGGTAGTTTGTCAATACCGGGGAAACTACAAGATGAATAAACTCAAGTACCAAATGGTAATTCAGTGGTCTGAGGAAGATAATTGCTTCTTGGTGGGATTCCCTGATTTTCCAGGACAACGTTGGCGAACTCATGGAGATACTTACAAATTAGCAGTAGCCAACGGAATTGAAGCCTCAGAGTCACTAGTTATTGCTTACGAAACTACAGGTGAATTACTTCCAGAACCAACAGTTTATAATGTTGCATAGTTTCGGATTAAAGTAATAAGTATTTTTTTTGTGCTGTATATAATGAAACCTCACTACAGTTTTTGAGCGATTCTGTAAGGACTCAGACACCCCTACCGTAGTTAGTTTGATTTGGCTTTTAAGGCGTATTCTTTAAATCTTTCCAAATCAGCTTGAATCGTGGATTCAACCACCCGTCCCAAAAATAAGTTATCCATAATTTTGCCAATAATACCAGGGATGGCGTAGGAAACGGTCATTTTGACAATACTACTATTGTGGCGATCATAGAAGCGAATCGCTCCCTGATTCGGCAAACCATCAACAGATTCCCATTGAATAATTTGATTGGGGATAACTTTAAGAATACGAGATTTCCAGTTAAATTCTAGACTGCCGGTCTTCAGCTTCCAAAGAGATATATCTGGATTATCTGGCGGAATTTTCACCGAATCAATCCACTTCATCCAACGGGGCATTTGCTCCAAATCAGACCACAAGCTCCATACTAGGTCTATAGGAGCTTCTACTTCCACTTGCACGCTATGCTCTAACCAATCTGACATTCTCTGTTCTTCCTTCACGCCCTACTCTTCAAGAAGCGTCCTTTGCGGTAGCCTGTCTTGAAAAGTTTCCTACGGCGGGAAACCCGCCTACAGAACTTTTCGCTGCGGCAAGCCACTGCGTGTTTACCTCAACTCTTCACACTTTCTAAAATTGCTTTTGCCGCACGTCTTCCAGAAATTGTTGCTCCTTCCATACTGTCGATGTAGTCTTGTTGCGTATAACTCCCTGCTAAAAAGAAATTATTCACTGGTGTCTTTTGATTAGGACGGTATACATCCATACCTGGCGCTTCCCGATAGAGAGACTGAGCGAGTTTTACCACACTGTACCAAGTCATATTTAGCTCTCGTGATGAGGGGAAAAGTTCATGCACTTGCTTGAGAACATGCTGGGCGATCACTTCATTACTTTGTTTAATAAAAGGATCTCCCGGTGTCAGCACTAGTTGCAATAACGACCCCTGTCCTTGGCGATAATAATCAGCAGGACTAGTCAAAGCTAGGTCGGCAAAACAAGAAAAGTCAGCATCGGCTGTGTACAACAAATTATCTATCCCCGCTGCCTGATTTAGTTGTTTACGCTGTTCGCCATCGTACAGTTCTGTCACCCAACCATCGAATCTTAACTGAACGGTTGCTACAGGTACAGCGTCTAGTTTGTAAATATTGTCAAATTCTGACCACTGACGCCACTCTTGGGGTAAAACGCGCTGAATCCCTGGCAGATCACAAGCACAGACATAGGCATCAGCGGTTATAGTTTCTACTGTGTCACCTTCGGCGACTAATATGCCTGTGACATGGGTTTGTTCTCCTATCCCAGTAAACTGAATTTCTCGAACTTGTCGGCGTGTGTAAACTTTGGTTGCTCTAGCTTCCAGATATTCCAGGATGGGCTTATGCAAGTACTCATAGGGAGAACCTTCCAGCATTCGCAGTACTGAGGCTTCAGTTCTGGCTGCAAACAACTGGAATATTGTTAACATACAACGGGCAGAAATATTGTCGCAATCAATAAATCCCAAAGCATAGGCAATGGGGTTCCACATGCGTTTAATACTACCCTCACTACCGCCATGACTCCGAAACCAGTTGGCAAAGCTAATTTTGTCGAGGTTGCGGATGGTTTTCATCGCCCCTTCAAAGTCCACTAAGCCACGAACTACCGGACTAGTACCCAAAGCGATCGCATTTTGCAATTTATCTTGCAATGAAAGTTGAGAAGTAGTGAAAAATGCCTTTAATCCATTAAAAGGCGCACCAGTCAGGAAGCGAAAATCTAAAGCACCAGTGCGTCCCCCTTTGTTGATAAAAGTGTGGCGATGTTCTTTGAGGCGTAAGTTTTTGAGCGCCCCCACTTTATTCATCAAGTCAAACAGCTGGTAGTAGCAGCCAAAAAATACGTGCAACCCCATTTCAACATGGTTGCCATTCCCATCAACCCAACTGCCGGCTTTACCACCAACAAACGGACGAGACTCGAAAATCTGTACTTCACAGCCAGCATCAGCCAAATCTACTGCGGTCGCTAGTCCAGCCAGTCCCGCACCTATGATTGCAACGCGCATTCCGTCGTTCCTTTTCAGCTTCTTTACAGATTGTAACTGGGTTGGTGTCGGAATTTGCTATTCATATCAACTCTACTAACGGATCAAGGCATGGTAATTTCGATACTAAAACCCTTTAACTACTCCTTGTTGTTCTAACAATTGACCAGACGCGATTTTTCTCGCGTCTGTATCAGTCAGACAAACTCTTGTCTATAAAGACGGACTCAAAACAGATGTTATCGCTATTTTTTTGGTAGGAAAGCAGTGATTTGGTACACCCTGAAAACACCTTCCTACTTACTTCCATCTTTGCTGTCGTCGGAGACAGGCAAACTTCTAATCAATTCACGAATAACATCGGTTGCGGGTCTACCTGTTTGCTGGCAATATTTTTCCAGTTTTTCCGCTTCCTGTGTTGCCAGATTGACAGTTATACGTTTTACGGCCCATTTTTTATTTGTCATTATCATGCTATTTGATGTATGTTAAGGTCGTCAGAAGAGGTCTAACTAAAGAGGAAAACGATTAGATTATCAGAGTTTGTCTCAGGAAACAAGTAATAGTATTAATATTAAAGTTGTTCCGTTTATCAAAGTATTCATCATTTCGTAATCTAAAAACTACAGTTTATTTGTTATTTTTGTCACAAGAGAAAGAGCACATACTTGCTCTTGAAGATAATAACCCTAGTAATAAGATGAGTAAAGCCTAACAATTAAATTTTATAAGTTAATTTGAGATACATACTATTAACTCAATCAATATTTCCAAAATTATTCTTCATCAAAAGCATTTGACCTTCTCTTTCACTCAAGTTTGCCAAAAACCCCTAAAGAGAACATCTGCTAAAAAATCTGAAATATAGCTTTAGAATCATTCTCATGTTTAACTGTTGACTCCCAGGTTGCAATGATATACGTAGATAGTCATCAATCATTTGAAAGTAGGCAAAGCATAGCTCTAGAGCGAAAGTGATTGATGTAGGTGTCTAGCCAACCACATTAACTAGGGGTTAGGGTTGGTGTACTATTTTCTCATTACCCCTGCATTTGCACAAATAATATTTGATTCAATACTTGTGCTCTAATTCCCCGTAAAGATACTTTTAATTTTTAGACTATTCTTTCTCCTCCCTCTAACGATACAATTTCTTTTAATCCCAATGAATCGTTTGTTTCTTTTGCAAATTTCTGGTTGGAAACTTACTCTACTTAGACTTATTATCGTATTCGTGGATTTAGAACTTTGTAGATACTTTCTAGCCCATTACTGTGCTAAAGATTCGACATTGCTCTAATTTCTGATACCTAAAATTGGCTTGAAATTACTGCCGAGCAACTTTTGATATGCAATTTATATTTATTGGGAAAGCTACTTATAAGAAGTACTACATACCTCAATGTTGTCGGGAGTGTGTTCATTATAGCTATTATTTAAGTGCTTTAAATAATCTTCATTAAAAGGCTAGATTTTATTAATTTTCTTCCTTTATAAAGTCATTACAAAGAAAGAGATATTTACCTCAACTTCTGCTTAACAATATTGATATATAACAAGATACTGATATCAAAAATTTATTAAACAAAAGATTCAGATATATAAATGCATCAGCTAAATTTAAACAAACTGACCTTTGGAAAAATGTTTTAAATAATAAAGTGTTTATTTATACTGTAAAAGCAGTGTAGAAATTTGTGGAAAAAGATGGGAACACAGGTACTTCATGAAATTAAGATAAAGTCAACTAAGGTATGGAATAAGCAGTATAAAATCGGATATTGCTCAAAATACCCAGCTAGTTGCAATCTGATATGATGACTGCGACTCTGCAAAGTTGCGGTATAAATTTATTTTAATTTTGAGATAAATACTTACTAAAATGCCTGAAGATTATCTAGGAACATTTCTTCAGGCACTTATTAAAAACCACAAATTGCGATTTGTCCAAATTATAAATTCATTTCGTGGTTATGATGTGGACAATTATTCAAATTGAAGTTGGGGCATAAGTTGGAGAGTACCGACACCTAAATCTTTGGGTGAAAGCGATCGCGCTTCAAATAAGGCCATCATATCTTTCAACTGGGGATTGCCGCGAGAAGCTCCCGTCAGCCCCTTAGCAATAATTAAGCCACAGTATCCCTTAGTATTTTTACACCGCTGATTCCACTTTTTCCGAGCTTCTACATGAGTTGGCTCGTCATCTAAAAATTCACCGAACAAAAACAATTCATCATTTTGAGTTTGTAATAAACCTAGATCGTAACGATTGTTATCAAAGGGATCAGCACCGGGATTAAAGCAAATTGCTTTTAGCCCCCCAGCTGCTTCAAGATTTTCAATTACAGTCTTAGCCTTAGGCCGGGAAGTTTGAATTAAAATTACGGGTAAGCCGTCACCGACTTGTTTGATTTCACCAACTTTATGGCAATTAACTCCCTTATATAAATACTCCAACATCTCCCATGACACCACACCCAAACTAAGGAATGAATCTTCTGGTATCAAGTCATCTCGTAGTGAGCGGAACGTTGGCGAGTCAGAATCCTCAATTTCCTGAGCTTCGACACCAAAGCCAGCCATTTCCTCTAGTTCTGCTGCCATTTGCGGCATGGTAGAGACAGTAATAGATACTGATTTAGTTGATTCTTCTGACTGCGGGATAGAAATGCGATAGCGACGGCTAAGGGTGGGAAAGCTAGCTCCATGAAGCTGACGACGATGATCGCGAATAAAGCGGCTTAAGCTTTCTAAAGCAACTAAAACTACAAGTGCTTCTTCGTCATACAAAACAGACCGTAGTCCTTCTAAGGGATGAATATTGCCGAATGTAGGGTCAATTTCTGATAATGGCAAATCTGCTAAATCACCAATTTCATCTTCATCTTCCTCAGTATCGTCAGCCTGCTCAAAAGTCAGAAACAAGCAATCTTGCTTGAGAAAAGCTTCTTCCAAACGCTGGGTTGATTCGTCATCCTTTAAAACTGCTGCGCGAAAACGCTTTAGCGAATCTTCGGAGCGATAAAACAAAATGCCATATTCCATCCCCAGCATTCCCATCACTGAGGCGTAAAGTGTACCAACATCCCACTTATTGATCTCAATTGACAAGATTTGCTGTTCTTCTAAAAATTCCCAAGGAGCTGCTTGCCAAATTGCAAAAGCTTTGTCTTGCAAAATCTGTGCATACTGTGGAGGCAAATCGGGTATTTGGCTATCGAGGATATCCGAAAACCCACGAAACAGTTCATCAATCAAAGGTAATTCGGGTGCGTAGTCAATGGCGATATCCAAATCTTGTAGTACCCCGCGCAGGTAAAATTGGATCTCGCGGTCTCGCACGACGATTCTTTGGGGTCTAGCGGGTTTGGCTGGACTGTGGGGATGCTCCATTGCTCGCATTAAAGTGCGAACAATTGCTTCTGGGCCAATGTCTGGCGCTATCACGTCCATTCCTCGGACAATACCTTGTGAGCCATCCACCCAAAGAATGCATTCGCCATTTGCCTCCGAGTCTCTCGGTTGGGTTGGTGATGATGATAACGGACGGCGATCGCCCTCCCACACAGAAGGAATTTGAGTTAGTTTCTTCAACCGACGACTGGTAGAGCGATTAAAACTTGTCATAGAGTAAGTTAATCAAAAGAAGCAATATGTTCGTAAACTTTGGGGGAATGGCTAGCCTCGGATGAAATTTTCCTGGCTGCTCCTGAAGGGTGGTTGCTGCTCAGGTTGCTGCGAGGCTGTGAACTCCGAAAATACCGAATCTCTCAATTCTAGAATAAAAATCTTTGGCTGCTTTTGACGGAGTGTTTACAATTTGGTATCTAGCGCTGTCAATACCGCTAGAATGAATACAAAAACATCAAAAGCAACCCAGAGGCAATCAAAAGCCTACAAAGGTTACTCATTAGACCACTTAAGGAGTTGAAAAAGCAGATGATACAAGCAACTCAGCCTCAACAACGCGGAATTCAGTTGAGCGAAGCAGCATTGCGCCAGGTAAAGTCACTCCAAGACAGGCAAGGCAAAGACCTCTGCTTACGGGTAGGAGTGCGTCAAGGTGGCTGCTCTGGGATGTCTTACATGATGGACTTTGAAGACGCCAGCAGGATCACCCCTCAGGATGAAGTTTTTGACTATGAGGGTTTCAAAATTATTTGCGATCGCAAAAGTTTATTATATCTTTATGGCTTAATGCTTGATTATAGCGATGCCATGATTGGAGGCGGCTTTCAATTTACTAACCCCAATGCCAACCAAACTTGCGGTTGCGGTAAGTCGTTTGGTGTGTAATATTGTCATTTGTCCTTTGTCCTTTGTCATCTCTTACAAAGTTGAGCCAGTCGCTTGGGCGGGTTAAGAGACTTGTGCATTAGCGTAGCGATAGCGACGCAGGAGCGTCACTGGCGTCTGAGCGTCGGCTTCCGGCGAGCAGACTTTGCGCTTTTTTGTTTGTGTTTGGCTCATGACCAAGGACTAATAACTAATGACTAATTTAGTATGACTCAAACAGTTGAATCCTTGTTTGATACAGGTTTGGAACGTTATAAAGCTGGAGAAGCAGCAGATTCTTTAATTCCTGTATTTAAAGAAGTGTGCGATCGCGCTCCTAAAACTAGTTCGGCTTGGATTTGTTTGGCGTGGTTATATCTACTCGATAACAAACCCAGCTTGGCTCACAAAGCAGCACAGAAAGCAGTAAAGTTAAATCCACAAGACCCACAAGCCAGAATTAATCTGGCTCTAGCAATGCTGGAAACAGGACAAAAAGGGTTGCGGGAACATATTGATTTTGCACAACAGTTAATTTTTGTCAACCCAGAATGGCAGGATGAAATCAAAAACAGTATTGAAGATGGTTTAAGTAGAAAACCAGATTGGCAGAGTTTGGCAAAAGTCAAAAAGTGGCTATTTGAAGAATAATTAAGAATTAGGAATAGGGAACTAGAATTATGCTCTATTTCCCTATTTTTTATTGCCCACTGTAATTTTTTATGCAAGTTAAAAATGAAAGATAAATTGTTAAACTGGCTAAACTTGGTCTTAGTTGCAGATGTTTTTCTAGTTTTGTTTGGTTTTGGCTGGTTGGCGATCGCAGCAATTGGTAATGCAGCCGGAATCAATCTAGGTCTAGATTTATGGCACAAACTCTGGCAACCTGTATTTAACCCAGCTATTGGTATCCTGATGGGTGGTGCTATTCTCAGCGGTATTATCAGTTGGGTTTCCAGAAAATTTCTCTCTAATCAATAGTCAACAGTGAAAAACTCTTAGACTGTTGACTGTGAACTATTAACTCTATTTAACAATTTCTGCCAGTGCAGGTTGCAAATTTGGATACTGGTATTTAAATCCACTGTTTAAAGTGCGTTTTGGCAGAACTTTTTGACCTTCTAAAACTACTATTGCTCCATCTCCCAAAAGTGCCTCAATAGCAAAGCTTGGGACGGGCAACCAAGAAGGACGATTAATCACTTGCCCCAACGTTTGGCTTAAATCTTTCATCCGAACAGGGTTAGGAGCAGTAGCATTATATACGCCTTCCATTTCGGATTTAGTTAAAGCTTGCAGAATTAAGCTAACTATATCGTCTATGTGAATCCATGAGAACCATTGCTGACCACTGCCAATAGGGCCACCGGCAAATAGTTTGAAAGGCGTAATCATTTTGCCCAAAGCACCACCATTGCCTAGGACAATACCAAAACGTAGAATTACTAGTCTTACACCAGATTCTTTAACTTTTTGCGCTTCTGCTTCCCAAGCTTGGCAGACTTGAGCAAGAAAATCGTTACCAGAAATACTAGTTTCCTCAAAGGTTGCGCTTTCACTAGTGCCATAGTAGCCAATGGCCGAAGCGTTGACTAACACTCTAGGCTTGGGATTGGCATTAGCTATTGCTTCTACTATTTTTTGTGTACCTAGTTTGCGGCTATTGAGGATTGCCTGTTTACGTTCTGGTGTCCAGCGTCCTTCTCCGATGGGTTCTCCTGCTAGATTCACTACACCATCACAACCAGCGATTGCACTTTGCCAAGTACCAGATGCAGTTGATGTGTAAGCAACAATTTCTAAATTAGGAAATGCATCAGATGGAAAAACTTTGTGGGCAAAGGCAGTGTTCCGAGTTAACACGAGTATTTGATGACCTTCCCCGTGGAGTCGTTGTACTAAATGACTACCAACAAATCCTGTCGCTCCAGTAATTGCTACTTTCATAATGCACCTTTGCCCAAACCATTATTGTACTAGCTATTTCGCGTTATTTGTTAGTGATTAAATCTACGATGCTAAATTTTGTAATCGGCGGAATTCTAGACTGCGCTGTAGTTTACTACAATAACGGAAAAAGTCTCAGCGGATAGACAGACTTTGGTAAAAGCGTAACTTTAAAGTTAATTATTACTTCGATGCAACTAGCCAAGCGATTATTACCGAGCTAGTTAACAATAAGATTGGCAGACTGATAATTAGCTGCAATTTTCAGTTTCAGACAGTATTAATCTAGATGCTGTTAAAACCAGAAATTCGCTACCATCTACTATCATAAACTGGAAGACTTAACTGAGTTACAAGGCTCAACTATCTGACATTAAAGTAGTTTAGCTAGTCAGAGTAAAAGCTGACAAAATGAAGTAGTTAATTATATCTATCTTCTTTTTCACGAACTATTATACGATGGACGGAGTGTTGCATGGTGTGGGGCTTTTATGGCTCGCTATACTTGTTCATTTATTGTTTCTGTTCCGGTTAACCATCTCCAGCCGTTACTTGTAGAACTTTTACAGGACTGTGAGTTTGATATTCAATACTACACGGGCGATTATATTATGGCTCGTGAGATTCCTGGTAGCGTTTCCTTTTCCAAGTTAGTCAAAGTGGAAGTACTAGTTGATAAATCAACCGCTACTGAAACCGAAACTCGGATGAGTATTGTGATTAAAAACGAGGAACTGCCACTCCAACTAGATAATCACTGCCGACAAATGTTTGAATTTGTCAAACAGGCGATTGAAAATAGCCGTCATTGGCATTTGATTGAAAGTCTGGCAGGATAATTACAATAACTATTAATGCTTACGGTAAAGGCGATCGCGGCAGCTAATGTCTAAAACTAGCCGCTGCGATCGCCTCAACTCAGCATCAAAAAATTTAGGTATGTTGTCGTCAGTCCTCTATATCCTCAGTCATACCAGGGTTTATTAATGTAATGTCATATTCACTAGAATCAGTTTGCCCCGAACGCTGAGTATTTTTTAGCAAGTAATAAATAGCACGTACTTGGGGGCCAAAAACGATTTCGTCTTCATTTTTGAGATCGTGATTAGGCATCTTGCGCCCGTTAATCATCAAACCGTTAGAACTAGGTTTTCCTTTAGCATCGCCATCTACAATCCTGTAATAATAGTTAGGACTATTATGCTCTCTTGGCAATCTTACCAATGTAGCATGACGGCGGGAGACAAACTGCGACATCAAACGGATGTTGCACTCACGATCTCTACCGATAGAATAGACGGACTGCTCTAGAGAAAATTCCTTGCGACCTTGATCATCTTCAATAATCAGTAGATGGCTTTCATTGGTTTCTGCTGCCATTGACAAATCGTTGCTAAAATCGGTTGAACTGTGAGTAATCAAGATTTGTTTAGTATAGTTTCCTACCATTCTCGCGCACTATAGTCTGTGGTACTAATCTAAATAAGCCTTGAAATTGCATATTACCTTGAAAGAGTAGAGCAACTATGTTCTACTCCAGTGGCTACGATATCTCTAGGAGGAGTCTCAACAGGTTTTGTGAGATGCTTAACACCTAACGAGGGACTCAGCTTAACCTGTAAATGGAAATAACTAAAAAATTTTGGGAATCTTACCTCCAAGAGCATATTTTACGAATGACGCGCTAACAGCCGTAATAACACTGAGTTAGTGACGACGCTAACAGAGCTAAAAGCCATTAATGCAGCGGCGCTAGATGGGCTAAGGACAAAACCCAGACTAGGCAATAAAACACCCGCTGCTAGAGGAATACCAATTGTATTATATGCAAAAGCCCAGAATAAATTTTGGCGAATTTTGTTGAAAGTGGCACGACTTAACTGAATTGATTCGACCACATCAGTTAAACAGTCCCGCATCAGGACAATTTCAGCAGTTTCTATTGCCACATCCGTTCCTGAGTGCAAAGCAATTCCTACATCTGCTTGAGACAAAGCTGGAGCATCATTGCTACCATCACCTACCATTGCAACTACTGAGTGAGGCGTTTCCCATTTTCCTCCTCTTTGTAGAGATTCAATTGCAGCTGCTTTTTTAGCTGGAGGAACACCCGCGATTATATCAGCGCTATTTATCCCTAGTTGTTTAGCAATAGCACTAGCTGCTTCTAATCTATCCCCACTAAGCAGCATTACCCGTAAACCCATCTGGCGTAACTTGTCTACGGTGGCTTGGGCATCTGGTCTGAGAGTATCACGAACAGCAATCAGTCCCGCTAAAGTTCCTCCAACTGCCACACAGACGACTGTTTTACCATCTGCTGCTAGCTCCTGTGCCACTTGTTGTGCAGTTTCGCTAATAGCAATTCCGTGCCAACTTAACCAGTCCCAGTTTCCTAAAAGCACGCATGTATCCTTGACCACAGCAGAAACCCCCAGCCCTGGTTCTGTGTGAAAGTTCGTAGCATCCAGGATAGGTAACTGTTGCTGCTGCGCTTCTTGCTGAATAGCTTTTGCCAGGGGATGGTAAGTGCCACTTTCTACTGATGCTGCTAGTTGAAGAAGGGCAGAAGAAGTTAGGGGGTGAGGGGGAGAAATACTTAAAATATCATCTTGTGTTATCTCCCACTGCCCTACTTCTCCAATTAGTAGACAATCGGTAACTGTAGGATTACCTGTGGTTAGAGTACCAGTTTTATCAAATACTACGGTGTCTAGCTGATGTACTTTTTCCAAAACGTCGCCGCCTTTAATCAACAGACCCCGTTCTGCACCCATACCAGTACCTACGAGAATGGCTGTTGGTGTAGCAAGTCCCAAAGCACATGGGCAAGCGACCACCATAACTGCGATCGCTAGCTTTAAACTGACTAGGAGTGGGGAGTAGTGAGTGAGGAGTGGTGAGTGGGGAGTAAGCGAGGAGTGATGAGCCATTTCCATGCCACTAGACATAGTGACATCAGGCCAGAGGTGGGTGCCGAAAAAGTACCAAAAGGTAAATGTCAGCATTGCAGCTGCCAACACTCCATAGGTAAAGTATCCAGCTACGGTATCTGCTAACTTCTGTACTGGAGCTTTCCGAGTTTGGGCAGCTTCTACCAGGGCAACAATTTGAGCTAAAGTTGTATCACTTCCGATACGCGTTGTCTGGATAGCGATCGCTCCTGACTGGTTTAGTGTCCCAGCTGTCACCATATCTCCTGGTTGCTTAATCGCTGGCATTGCTTCCCCAGTCAGCATTGACTCATCGACCGTTGTTTGACCAGCTACCACCTCTCCATCAACGGGGATTTTATCTCCTGGTAGTACCTGCAACCATTCGCCAACACGCACTTGTTCAGCTGGAATCTCCACACTAGAAGACCCCGCTTCTACTTTTTCTGGGTTGGCAATCAATCGGGCTAGCTGTGGCTGGAGTGCCAGCAATTGTCTAAATGCGGTGGCGGCGCGACCTCTGGCTTGTCGCTCTAATGTCCTTCCTAAAAGAATAAAACCCAGCATCATTACTGGTTCATCAAAGAAACACTCCCAACCCATCTGGGGAAAGAGCAGTGCCACCACACTAGCAGTGTAAGCTGTTAGCGTTCCCAACCCTATTAGAGTGTTCATGTTGGGTGCATTTCGCCGCCAACCTAGCCAGCCATCTACTAAAATGGGGCGACCAGGAATTAGCAGCGCTACCGTTGCCAGTCCAAAGTGAAACCAGATATTATTCAGAACTGGCAGCACTGAGCTACCAAAATGTCCGATTCCAGAGAATAACAGCAGTATCCCAGCAATTACTAACTGCCTCAGTAAAGAACGCATTTCTTGGCGTTGTCGTTCTGCTGGGTCTTGTAAAGCAGATGTCTCACCTGCTAGATTGTCGCTAGGTATTCGGGGTTGAGTCGGAAACCCAACGGCTGTCAATCGCTTGGCTAGTGCATTGGGGTCTACTGTACCAACTTCCGACTCTACAACTGCTACCTCTGTCGCCAGGTTTACACAGACGCTTTTAACTCCTGGATATTGGTTTAGCTGTCGCTCTACTGCGTTCACGCACCCAGCACACTTCATGCCCCCAACATCGAGAATGATTTTCTCTGGAATTGGGGCATTTTCTGGGGCAAGCTTAGTTTTTGGGACAAGTTGCATGGCAAGTGTTTAGGTTCGCTACGAAAATTCAACGCCTGCGAAAAGCGTCTCTAATTCGAGCGTAGGCGAAATCTCGAACTACGACTGAATGTAAACTATATTAACTTTATTAAGTTATGGAATTTTAGCTGAGTGTCAACGCTCGCCCCAGCGGAGATAAGTCACATAAACAATAGCTCCAACCTGTATTGGCATAAAGACAATCAAGCTTTTTAAGAAATAGTTAATTTCTAAATGAGACATTGCACTGAAATATCCTAAGCCCAATAAGAGTAACATGGCCCAGGCAAGCTGTTTAGGTTTAAATATAAGCATAATTTTATACCTAAAAATATAACCGTACTTCAGGCATCGGTTATTGTTGCAAGAAGTCTCTTAAAATGTGTCGCATATCAAATAAATTACATAGCTTGCAAACATTAAAGATTATAAATATTAATAATACTTACTACTATTTGTTTTAACGATTTTAACTTTTGAATTTGTTAAAACCAGCCCTGTTTATTTACAAAGTAAGTATCAACGAATTCTTCATGAGACTTGTTTAAGTAGATCATGCCTTCAATCAAACCAACGAGTTGCATAATTATTAGAGCAAAACCATAGGTAAAAGAACCCCCGATTAAAGAAATAGCCAACATGATGAAGCCTTCTGGGGTGTATCCTAAAATAAATTTATGAACACCAAAACCACCAAAAATAATCCCACAGTATCCAGCTAGAAGTTGTTTGGTAGGGTGACTAGGGTTAAGATTTGCCATCTGATTGCTGCTCCTTGATAAGTGAGGTATAAAATTAAGTTTTTAATTTTGATGCAAGCAAGTAAATATATTTGCTAATTGAATATAACTTCACTTTTTTGCAGTAGTAAGGATATCCTAAAGATACACCAAACCCAGCGTGCCACTATTTTAAAGTTAACGTTGGCAAGATGGGACGGAAGAAAACTCCTGATATTGTCTAAAACTCTTGCGCTTCTATCTAACTGTTGGTATGTTTAATCGCAACCCTTGGGATGGCAGTTTTACCGATTTTCAGACAAGAGTATCTTGAGAAGAATTAACTTCGATAATCGGCAAAAAATTCTATGCCACTGTCTACAAGTCCATCAGTATTATTTCCGGACTCTTTTTTGAGATGGTAGCAATTATCAAAATAGCCTTAGCAGGAAGTACAAGGATAGATACGCAAGATCTATCTTCTATTTGTCACTTCCTTTGAGGTTGCCTATTACCATTTATGTGAGTGCAAACATAATTTGCAATCCACATAAATTACAGTCAAAATCGCTTGGCAAGGCAATAACATTCTATACAGTGGCTAAACCTACTTAGATGAGACTAAGTGCTTGGTTAGATATTGGCTGTCTATATTAACAGCATTGTTTGAGTTGCTTTTGCCGTTAGCGTATTTGGTGCTAAGTTAGCATTCATTATGCTTATTACTAATTATAACCAGTAAATTGTTACTACATATGCAGATAAAATCAGATATTTTTGTTTTTGTCAACTGTAAATGTATGTATTAGTTAGTACTACTTCCTAAGAGAAATAGACTCAGTAGTGTACCACTATTCCAGAGGCTATGGAGGAGCATGGGAGCGAGGAGGTTGCGCGATCGCGTGTAAACTATTCCCAACACGATCCCCAATGCGGTCAGTGGCAAAATTTCCGACAAGCTCAAATGAGCAATGGCAAACAGCAAACTACTTACAAGAATTGATCCCCACACAGGTAAGTAACGAGTTAGGGAAGGTAACAAAAAGCCACGAAATAGAAGTTCTTCAAAAAATGGAGCTGCGATTGCAGCTGTAAAGAAAAATATACTAAGTGCTACACTATCTCGGCTTTCTAAAGCCAGCTGCAATAAAGGATTACTACCACCCTGTCCTTGCCATAATTGTTGATTAATCAATGAGACTACGACAACTATGGGTAAAGCCGCGCAATAGCCCCCCAGTCCCCACAAAAACCACTTGCCTTGGAATCGAAAACGAAACCAGAATTCTGGTAGTGGAAAAAACCGCTTGATAGAGAAATACAGCACTAACAGTGCCCCTGACGCCACTAGCAAATAACTAACTAAGACATAAACAGCCTGAACTCGCACATTACTAACGGGACGCGGGATGGGGAGCAAAGATAAAACTAAGGGTACAAAAAGTTGTCCCATCAAGAAAAATCCTAGGACGAAAACCTGTAAAATCGTTTCTGCATCCCAAGGCGTAGACCAAGACACATCAGCATTTTGAGCTAATAAAGCAGCTTTCCCCTTCACCAAGCGTTGACCAACTAAAAAAATCAGCAGCATCATCCCAATCAAAGCTGCCAATGTGGGGATAGTGCCAATAATTGCTAATTTAAACAAAGCTTGGGTTGCTGCTGCTTGTTCCGTGGCTTTCACTGCTGATAGTGCTTCTTGACGTTGCTGGAGTTGGTATAGTTGAACCAAAGCAGTAGCGCGAAACCAACCTTCTAAATTCTTTTGAATCAGTTGTTGGGCATTGGGTAAAAGACGGGGGGGATTACTCCACAATCCGAGCAACACGGCTGCTGTTTCACTAAATTCTGGATTGATATCTGAGCGTTGCTGCAAATCCGTCCAAGTCTTAAGAGCTGTATTTGTTTGTCCTTGCTGTGCTTGTAAAATTCCCAGACGCAAGTCCAATTCGCCCAGCAATTTTTGTAGTTGCTGGAGTGACTGCTTTATCTGTTGCTGTTGGATTGGGCGAGAGCTATTAGTTGCAGGAGGAACTTCCGGTAGAGGTTTAGGAGGTGTGGGAGTAGCCTGCGATTGAGAACTCAATTTTGCCAGTTGGTTTTTGGCTTTGTCTAAATTAGTTTGAACCGATTTACGTGCCTCCTGATACTGCTTCGTAGCATTTTCTAAAGGTTTATCGCCCAGTATTGCTTCTTGAATTCCTTGTAAATTATCGTTGTTGCTATCCTCTGCTCGCCATGCTTGTGCTTGCAGTCCGATATTTGTTTGGTAAAGTTCCAGGCGGCTTTGGAACTGAGGTTCTTGCCAACTGCTAAATAAAGAAACACCAGAAGAACCGATCGCTATCAGCGTCATTACAATTAAAAGCAACCGCTTGATTGTCATCTATCCCCCTTTGACTAACCAGTGGAGAGCGCGTCCCCCTTGGGAATTATCGCAAGAAAAAGTCAGAGGTGGATAAATGTTATCAATATTATGAATCTGCGTTAACTTTTAGCGATCGCTCCTACCATGCTAAATTACAACCCATTGCACTGCCTGCCCTCAGCCGAGGATTTGCCCGACTCTGACGATGAACCTGTGGATAATCAACTACAACATTTGATTCCTGGCTTGTTAGAAGCCATCTTAGCTTTGATATGGGCAAGTCGGATGGATTGGTTTTTTGGCGTTGATATGGGTATTTACTACGATCCTGAACAACCACCAATTGTGCCAGATGGATTTTTGAGTTTGGGAGTCGAGCGAGTTTTTGATGAGAACTTACGCTTAAGTTATGTGCTTTGGGAAGAAAAGGTGATGCCAACTATGGCGCTAGAAGTTGTTTCCCACAGGCGACGTAGTGAATACACCAGCAAAAAGAAACTATATGCTGAGATGGAGATTTTATATTACGTTATCTATAATCCCCAACGTCGCAAAAAATCGCCCTTAGAAGTTTATCGCTTAGAGAATGATGAATATGTATTGCAGCCAGGAAATTCTGTTTGGTTAAACGAGGTAGGTTTAGCTATTGGTTATGAACGTGGAACCTATCAAGGAATCACGCGGGACTGGTTGTATTGGTATGACGCACAAGGAGTCAGATATCTGACGCCAGAAGAAAGGGCTAGTGCTGCTGAAAAGCGTGCTCAAAGGTTAGCGGAAGAATTACGAAGGTTGGGGATAGATCCAGATTCTTTGAGTTGAGTGTTGTTGGGCGATCGCTTTGATCATACTATTACTAATGACTTATTTGAGAACAGGAATCATAGATGGTTCAGGTGATTGTAGGCGAGATTATAAAAGCGTTCAAATATTCCTGTTCTGCCATTGTTTAGGATTACGTTTGACGTGGTAACAAGCAATTACAGTGATCACATTTTCTTCTACAATATAAATAACACCATAGGGAAACCTACGTATTAATAATCGTCGTGCTTGTCGATACACCACGGGATAAGCTGAAGGGTTACGTCCGATTAATGCTAAACAGCTATCAAGTGCACGTACAAATTCCGAACCTACTCCAGAATCACGTTGCTCATACCATTCAAAAGCATCTTGAATATCCAGTTCTGCTTCTGGACTAATTATTAACTGATAGCTCATTCAGTTAAACCTAGTCTTTGCTTGACAGATTGCCAGGTTGAACCTTGGTTTGGGTTTTGGCGATGTATCTCCAAGCGTCTATCTAATTCTTGTTTTTGCTCATCGTTGAGAGGAACTTCATCGGGTGTGGTAAGAATGCTGTCCCATAAGTCCTCGGCAAGCTGTATACGTTCAGATACACTTAGTTCGGAAATATCGACTTTTAATATGGGGTGCATGGTTGTTGTTAATGTAGTTGCTCAATATAATCTTATTTTAGATTATAAATGACTTATCTTATTCACAAGAAAGTAAAGCATCAAGTTTACCTGATTCAGTAATTAAATATTAAATTTGTCTTTTCTTTTTGTGGCAAATCGGGCCAACGATCAAAACCAAGTAACTTACCAATCTCAGAATTTTTCCAAAAGGCTTGACGTTCAGCATAGGCCATTATCACATTTGTTCGTGAAAAGTCCAATTGCTTGGCATATCATCCACTGTTGCAGGGAAGATGACAGCCTCTTGTTCGCCCCTCTCTTGAGTTAGGACTCGCACCCGATGATATTTACCAGTTTATCAATCCTCACACGTCTAAGAGAGATAATACTGGGTTAGGGGTTCAAGAGGCGAGTGATAGCGTTTCGTAATAATTATTATTGGGTAGTCAAGTATAAACGCGCAAACTGTTTGTTAAACACATTGGTACTACATTTACAGGTTTAATCAAACTATATTTATTTACCGTATTTTTTGCATTGGCACAGTATATTTAATTGCTTAAACTTAGATATAAACAATTTAATTAACCATGAAAACTACTCTACGGCGGCAACTGACAATATTTGCTTTAACTGCCTGTGCTTTTTTATCATTTAATACTCAAGAAGCTCAAGCTCTTAGAAATCGTTCTTCTTTAAAAAGTGCTGCTAACATGGCTCAATCTCGCTTTACTTTTAAAGCAAGTTTTCGTGCAATGCAAATACCTGAAAAGGTTTATGCAGAAGATATTCTTATTATTTGCGAAGGATTAGATAGAGGAAATAGTTTGCAAGAAGTTGCCAATATTTTGATTCCTATTTACGCAAATGATTTTAAAGACTATGCTTTGGCTGTTCATTACTTTGAATCTGTTGCTAAACATGGAGCAATGACATATTGTAGCGAGCATATGGTTCAAGTAATGGATATTGGCTTTTAATTACTGCATATTTATAAGTGTAGTGGTTACATAACTAATCACTACTCTAATTATGCTATCTTCTCCCTCACCCAAGCTCGAAAAGTTTTCAGCAAAGCAATTTCCCCCATACTTTTACTCTGCTCAATAAATCTGCTTATCTCACTCACGGATACGAGAGGAAAGGCAATACTAAATTTACACTCGACATATTGCCCCTCTATCAACTGATAAAATTTTAAATCTTGCCCATCATATCTCCAAAGTTCAGTTACACCCAACGCTGCGTAAATACCAAATTTGTTAACTGAACTGCTGGTAATATCAATTTCAATTGCTAAATCAGGTGGCGGATCATTTTCTAAATCTAAAGTTTCCCTACCTCTAATAGCTAGTTCATTATGGATATAGTAGCAAGTATCTGGCTCTATTCCTCGCTTGGATATTTTCCGTTTCAATGTTGTAGAACCAGCACTTCTAACTTCAATTCCTAATTCTTCAGCTAGAGCTATAATAAAATTCCCAAAATTGCTTTTGGGATTTTCATGTTCAAAAAGTGGGGTCATAATTTCTAAAGTGCCACAGTCATAAGCAAACCGAGAGCCTCTATCCTCACCTGTATCTCTCAGCAAGGCTTCAAAGGTTTCCCAGCTAATGTTATGTAGCACTGTTCTTTGTTCTGCGGGAGTTGACTTGATAAGCATATTACAATACTTTTTCCGCCAGAATGTTAGATAAAATTCCGATAATTTTACCTGTATAATTAATATAGTAGTAGCTCAAGTCAATTTCAACTACTTGCCCAATAAGCTATAAAAACATCCATTCATAACATTTTAGGAGATCTTGTAAATAATTTAGATAATTAAATTGTGCCAACTGTTAGCAAGATATGCTGCTGATATTTGACACAATCAATGTCTAAATTTTTTGTAATTTTAAGCAAGGAAACCAGCAAAAAATTCCAGGGTTTCTTTCAGCGCTTTGATGAAAACGTCTATTTCTTCACGGGTATTATAAAAAGATAAACTTGCCCGTGCGGTTGCTGGAAGACCTAAGTAACGGTGTAATGGTTGAGTGCAATGGTGTCCAGAACGAATGGCAACGCCTTCTTGATCCAATAATGTAGATAAGTCGTTGGCGTGGACTTCTCCGGCTGTGAATGCAGCTAAAGCAGCTCTACCTTCTCCTTGATCATTTGGTTTGGGGCCGTAAATCCGAATTTGAGGAATTTGCTCTAATTGTTGAAATAAATAAGCTGTTAATTCGGCTTCGTAGGCGTGGATTTTATCCATACCTATGTTAGTAAGATAATCGATTGCTGCACCAAGAGCGATCGCTTCCCCAATTGCAGGTGTCCCAGCCTCAAATTTATGCGGTAATTCTGCATAGGTAGAATGGTCTAAAAACACCTCTGCAATCATCTCACCACCACCAAAAAACGGTGGCATAGATTCTAACAATTCCAACTTGCCATACAAAAATCCTATCCCAGTTGGAGCACACATTTTGTGACCGGAAGCAACCAACCAATCACAGTCTATCTGTTGTACATCTACAGGCGTATGAGGGACACTTTGGCAAGCATCAATTAATACTTTCGCACCGTATTTGTGAGCGATCGCAACAATTTCTTGCACTGGATTAATACAACCCAAAGTGTTAGAAACATGCACAGTTGAAACCAATTTGGTTTTGTCAGAAATCAGCTTCTTAAACTGTTCTACATCAAAAGTCTCTTCTGGTGTCAGTTCCACAAATTTCAATACTGCACCGGTCTTTTGTGCCACAAACTGCCACGGTACAATATTACTGTGGTGTTCCATCACCGACAGAATAATCTCATCGCCCTGCTGCAAATTGTTCATTCCCCAGCTATAGGCTACTAAATTAATCGCTTCACTCGCGTTGCGGGTGTAAATAATTTCTTGACGCGATGCAGCATTAATAAATTTGGCAACTTTGTCTCGCGCACCTTCATAAACATCAGTAGCTTTGGCGCTGAGAGTATGAGCACCCCGATGCACGTTAGCATTATATTGCTCGTAATAATCCCGCAGGGTATTTAATACGAGTAAAGGTTTTTGCGAAGTTGCAGCATTATCGAGATAAACCAAAGGTTTCTCGTTAACTTCCTGAAGCAATATCGGGAAGTCAGCGCGAACTTTATCGGCAAGGGTTTTTGTAGGGGTGAAAGTCATTGGTAATGAAATAGTAATTAATAATTAGTCATTAGTCATTAGATAAAGACTTCAGACTATTGACAGTGTTTAACAGGATTTCTTGCAAAGATGGAACTGGTATTTGGTTGATGATTTCGGCGGCGAAGGCATTAATTAACAAACTCCTAGCATCATCTTCATCAATTCCTCGGCTTTGCAGATAGAATATTTCATCATCCTCCAACTGGCTGACGGTAGCACCGTGAGCGCATTTAACGTTATCTGCTGTAATTTCCAATTGGGGTTTAGTATCAACTCTGGCTTTAGATGATAGCAGCAAATTCCGATTCAATTGGGCTGCATCAGTCAACTGTGCTGGCTTAGGAACAAAAACTTTGCCATTGAACACTGCATGAGCGCGATCGCCTACAATACACTTATGCAATTGCTTGCTTGTGCCGTGAGGATAGTTGAGTGCGATCGCACTGTGAGTATCCGCCAACTGCTTACCAGAAATCATTGTCAAACCATTGAGGTGAGTTTCTGTTTGCTCACCAGTTTGCAAAATCTCTAAATTGTGCCGCGATAACTTTGCACCTAAAGTTATTGCGTGACAAGTATATCGACTATCACGAGCTTGAGCGATCGCAGTCTTCCCTATATGAAAAGCCTCTGCACCTTCTTGCTCAACCCTAGTGTGACTCACCTGAGCATTGTCAGCAATCCAAATTTCCGTAACCGCATTTGTCAGGTAAACCCTCCCTTCCTTTGTGCTCTCTGCACCTCTGTCTTGGAAAGTTCTGTTCACCGGAAGCCGGCGCTCAGACTTTCCGCTGCGGTTCGTATACTCTTCAATCAAACTTACTTGCGAACCACTTTCCGCCACCACCAAACAACGTGGCTGCGAAATCGTCGGCGTCTCACCAACATCCGAAATAAACAGCAGATGAATTGGCGTCTCAACTACTACATTCTTCCCCACCCAAACCACAGCCACATCAGTTATCCCAGCGGTGTTAAGCGCAGTAAACACTTCCTGCGCTCCCTCAGCTTGAGCTAAATACTGCTTAACACCCTCTTGCTCAGATTCAGGCAACCCAGCCAAATTACTTACTACAACACCATCTGGCAAATCTGCAACTGCTGATAACTCAGGCGCATAAACGCCATTAACAAACACCAAACGACTGTTAGCAGCTTCGGGTATCAACGCTGGAATATCGGTTGGTATTGATTGCGTCTTTACTTGAAATTGAACTTGTCGCAGAGATGATAAATCAGTAAATCGCCATTCTTCTTCGCGATTGGTGGGAATATTCGAGTGACGTACCCAATTAGCAGCGCCATCGCGTAATTCCTGCAACCAACCCTCTGTTTTTGTTGCTATTACCTGCTCTAGCAATCCAGTTAGATAGCCATCTTTATCCAGCATAGATGTCATGCCAGCATCAGAGTTAGGAATGGGACTAGGAGATACTTGAATAGTCATCACACACCCACCTCAGTCGCAGCATCTTTCAAAATCCAGTCATAACCACGAGCTTCTAACTCCAGTGCCAAATCTTTACCACCGCACAAAAGAATCTGCCCGTTTGCCATCACATGCACGTAATCAGGAACAATATAGTTAAGCAACCGTTGGTAGTGAGTAATCAAAATTGTGGCATTTTCTGGACTCGCCAGCTGATTTACCCCACTTGCGACAATTTTGAGAGCGTCAATATCCAAACCCGAATCAGTTTCATCCAAAATTGCTAATTTCGGTTCCAGCAGCGCCATTTGCAGAATTTCGTTTCGCTTCTTCTCGCCACCAGAAAACCCTTCATTTAAACTGCGACTAAGAAAAGCGGGATTCATCTTTACCACATCCAGCTTTTCCTCAATTAAATCGTCAAAATCAAAGGCATCCAATTCCTCTAAACCCTGTGCCTTGCGACGGGAATTGTAAGCCACTCGCAAAAAATCCAAATTACTGACACCCGGAATTTCTAGCGGGTATTGAAACGCCAGAAACACACCAGCTCTTGCCCGTTCCTCCGGTTCTAATTCCAGCAGATTTTGCCCTTGGAAAATTATCTCACCGCCAGTTACCTCATACGCCGGATGCCCAGCCAACACTTTAGAGAAGGTACTCTTACCAGAACCATTCGGCCCCATAATTGCATGGATTTCACCAGAACGTACCTCAAGATTCAAACCCTTGAGAATCGGTGTCCCATCAACTGTAGCCGTCAGATCTCTTACCGACAGCACAACTTCGCTATTTTCAATAATCATGTTCTCTCCCTTCTCTTCTTTCTTAGTGCCTTCGTGTCTTAGTGAACCAGCGCTGTAGGCGGGTTTCCCGCCGTAGGCGACTGGTGAACCCAGAGGGTGGTGAAGTGAACCACTAAGACACAGAGACACAGAGGTAAACTTCAACATTACCCGACACTGCCTTCTAACTTCAGACTCAATAGCTTATCAGCTTCTACAGCAAACTCCATCGGAAGTTGACTGAAAACATCTTTGCAGAAGCCGCTAATCATCATCGAAATTGCGTCTTCTGAGGAAATGCCCCGTTGAGCGAAGTAAAACAGCTGATCTTCCCCAATTTTGGAAGTAGAAGCTTCATGCTCCACTTTTCCAGTGTTATTTTGTACTTGGATATAAGGGAAAGTGTTCGCGTGAGCATTATCCCCTATTAACATAGAGTCGCACTGAGAATAGTTTCTTGCTCCTTGCGCTTTCGGGTTTACTTTCACCAAACCCCGATAGCTGTTGCTAGATTTACCTGCGGAGATTCCTTTAGAGATAATTGTACTGCGAGTGTTTTTACCAACGTGAATCATTTTAGTGCCAGTATCGGCTTGCTGCATATGATTTGTCAGCGCTACTGAGTAGAATTCACCCACAGAGTTATCACCTACCAAAACACAGCTGGGATATTTCCAAGTGATTGCCGAACCTGTTTCTACTTGAGTCCAGGAAATCTTGGAATTTACACCCTGGCACAAACCGCGTTTGGTGACAAAGTTATAAATACCGCCTTTACCGTTAGCATCTCCAGCGTACCAGTTTTGCACGGTGGAGTATTTAATCTCGGCGTTGTCGAGAGCGACGAGTTCTACGACGGCGGCATGCAGTTGGTTGCTGTCGTACATTGGCGCGGTGCAACCTTCCAAGTAGGAAACATAGCTACCTTCTTCGGCGACAATCAAAGTCCGCTCGAATTGTCCTGTATCACCTGAGTTGATGCGGAAGTAAGTAGACAGTTCCATCGGGCATTTGACGCCTTTAGGAATGTAGACGAAGGAACCATCGCTGAATACGGCGGCGTTCAAGGCAGCGAAGTAGTTATCTGCAACGGGAACAACACTACCCAAGTATTTTTTTACTAATTCTGGGTGTTCTTGTAGTGCTTCGGAAATTGAACAGAAAATAACTCCATCTTCTGCCAGCTTTTCCTTAAAAGTTGTGGCAACAGAAACACTATCGAAAATCGCATCAACAGCGACGTTTGCTAATCGCTTCTGTTCAGACAGGGAAATGCCCAATTTCTCGAAGGTTTCCAAGAGGGTTGGATCAACTTCATCTAAGCTGTTCAGCTTTGGTTTTTTTTGTTTCGGAGCTGAATAGTAGATGATATCTTGATAATTTATTGGTGGATACTTGACACTCGGCCAAGTTGGTTCTGTCATTTTTTGCCACTGGCGATATGCTTTGAGGCGAAACTCCAGCATGAACTCTGGCTCGTTCTTCTTAGCGGAGATCAAGCGGATAACGTCTTCGTTTAGTCCACGCTCAATTGTGTCGGCCTCAATGTCGGTGACAAAGCCGTACTTGTAGGGTTGGTTGACTAAGGTTTTGACAGTGGCACTCATCGGTAATAGTCTCTTACGTTCTGTGTTCAGTTGAATCTCTATGGCAGTCGCTACAACTTTGGGAACTAAAGAAACGCGCTGCCTCTTTAAGGATGGAAGACGGGTTTGGGTTTAGCCGATTCCCATCTCGCGTTACGGAATGGTTACACGGCTGTTAGAATGGAGGTGGAGAATAAAACAACAACTATGTTGTTTAATGTATCTTCATTCATTTTACGCTAAATTAACAACAACAATGTTGTTAAAGTCAAATTTTCCCAGAAATTTTTGGGACGTTCGCGGAGCGTCTGCACCAGAAGATGGCGACTACCCACCAGTCCTCAACGAAGCAAGATATCCTGGAATATCTTCTGAAACACTCACAAGCAACGGCTTTTGAGCTTGCCGAAGTTTTAGATGTCAGCCCCCAAGCAATTCGTCGCCATCTCAAGGATTTGGAGGCGGAGGAACTAGTTTTGTACTCGTCGGTGCAGGCACAAAAAACTCAAAGCGACGATTTACAAAGATCTGAAGTTCGAGGGATGGGGCGTCCTCAGCACGTTTATCACCTGAGTCGTCAGGGACGCGATCGCCTGCAACGGACAATGAACGGTAACTATGGCGATCGCTACGGCGAATTTGCCGTTTCTCTGCTGGATACATTAGCAGAAACCGTTGGACGCGACCAAGTTAGCTCGATTTTACGAAAACAGTGGGAACGCAAAGCCCAAGAATATCGCGATCATTTGGGTAACGGTTCACTGCAAGAACGTGTTGCCAAGTTAGTCGAACTAAGAAAAGCCGAAGGTTTTATGGCAGAGTGTCACTCTGTAGATATTGATTCTTCACATGAAACTTCTGGGGACAAGCTAGGCGATCGCTTTATTTTAACTGAGCATCACTGCGCGATTTCCAATGTTGCCGAATCTTTTCCCAGCATTTGTGGTCATGAACTAGAAATGTTTGCTGCCGTCCTACCAGATTGTATAATCGAGCGTACCCACTGGATTATCAACGGCGAACATCGTTGTGGCTATTTGGTACAAGCTCGAAAGCAAAAGTGTAATAAGTAAATTCGTGTTCATATCTAGTTTAGTATACAGGTAATAACTAAGTGGTAAAACCTATTACTAATTAGCTATTACCTATTACTTATGAACCTTTAAGTTCTAAATAGAATTTATTTTATGGATTTACCATCACAGCAACCGTCAACACAGTTTTTAACCCTGGACGAATCAGCAACAGTAGACGCCGCTTTGTTGTCTTCTCCAGAAAAGTTTTTAGCAAGATTGACGATTTCATCACTGAAGCTTTTGAAGCATATTGCTCAAGAATACAATATTGCCATTGAGGATTTAACAGCGCAGCAAATAATTGCCTGGTTTGAAAAAGATGGCAAGATTAGGAGAGAGCAGGGAATTGAAGCTTCATATCTCAAGTGGTAATATTAATTTTAAATAAAAAAGCACCTTATCAAAGGTGCTTTTAAAATTCATCACAATTGCGTTTCTAGACAATTGTTTTAAGTATTATAAGTGGTAGCACGTGGACTGCGAGCTCCAGCTACAGCTCCAATCATTGAGGCTATTAAACCCAGTAAGGAACCGAACACAAACCACCACAATCCTGAACGTAAATTAGCTGCCGCTTCACGAGCTTGTTGGGCAGTTACATTTGCTTGTGGTACATTGACACCACCTTGCTGTTGTACCTGGTTTATTACTTCCCCAGCGTTGGAAGCAGCAACACCGAAAGCACCCGATACTCCGCTTGCGAGTAGCCATGAACTAACAGCCAAAGTTGTGGCCCAAAGAATTGCGCCGTTGAGAAGTGCTGTGTTGCGGTTCATTGGCCCACAAGCACGAGCAGTAACCCAACCGCCAGTAAACAGCGAAATCAATAAAGCAATGGTTGACCAAAGCCCCGCATTACCGGCAGCGTCAGGTGCAATTGTTCTGGGTGCACCTGAACCTTCAACAGTGCCGGCTGCTACCGCACCAATAATAGCGCTCAAAATTAATTGAGTAGCTAATGCAACCAGTAAGCCAGAAATAATCGGCCCCCAGCGAACAAGATCATGATATTCAGCTACTCGACCCACTACCACAGGGTCAGGAGGAACAACATCGGAATTTCCTACCCGATTTACATATGACATAGTCTATTTTCTCCGTTGCTGCTTCAGCAAACTTTTTTCATCCGGTACATTGATGCTTATTGTTTAAAAATAAATTGTTCTCAGGAGTTTTAACATCTATCAATAGAAATAATTAATAACTATATCTCTAGGAATAATGATTATATATGGATTCAAAAATTTTTAGTTCAACCTTAAAGTTCATCTTAGCTTTTTATATTTTCTTCATATAAATTTGCAAACTTAAATACACTTATTAACTGCTGTAGCAAATCATTTTTAATTCTGAATAGATACAAGATGTAGACATTTTTCATAAAAACTAGAAGTAAACTAATTAGAAAGCAAAGCTCAGGTTAACGCATTTTCACAGCAGTGCCCGTAGCAGTAATTAACAACAGAACTCCTGACTGATCAATATTGATTGTGCCAGTATCAATTTCAATACCGATTACAGCATTTGCTCCTAAACGTTGTGCCCGTTGTTCTAACTCTTCTAAAGCCTTTCTTTGACCTTGTTCAAATAGACGCTCATAGCTAGCAGTTCTACCGCCGATAATGTCTCGAATACCAGCCAAAAAATCTCGTAGAAAATTACTACCATAAACTACTTCCGCCGTCACAATGCCTAAATATGAGTCAATAACGGCTCCTTGAATCACATCAGTAGTAGTGATAATCACAACTTAGCCTCACAAACAGTATATAGTTGATATTTTTGTCAAGTGTTTATAAAAATTCTTAAGCAACTGTAACTCATGGTTGCACATACAAAATTTAGCTATGCAAGTTTCAAAACCTCAATTAAGTCTGGCTTAGGAGACTTAACTTATGGAGATCATGCCTTCTATGAGTATAGAAGCAGACAGATTTTATCAACACTATTCCATATAATTTTAGATTAGTCTTGCCACTATAATCTCATTTTTACAGTCATCTTAAGTAAAGATTTAGAATTTGAAGGAACATTTTGCTTTTTGGATTTATCTTACTTGCTTGATGACTAAAAAAAGGATAAAGCATAAATGATTAAAAATATGGAAAAATTGGATACATGAGTAAGTTATCAAGTTAAATAATAAACATGAATTATCACCAAGAATGAATGCTGAATACTTCTATAGATAAGCGTCTTGTCTATCTAAAAGTAAGTGAGATACCTATCGAGTTACTCCAAATGGCAAGTATAACTACTGAGTAAATAAAGTATATTTTTGGCATATACCTGAACAATCTTGGAGAATGTACTTGATTATTTATACCTTATATCGAATTGTTCAGTAAAAACTCTGAAGATAATGCTGTATGTAAACAAGGGTAAAGATAGGATGAATTATTAACATTTCATAAATGCGAATAAATACAGTTTTCAAAGCTCAATAATTTTGTTTTAATGTACAAGAAAAAAATTCACTACAATACCGGGAAATTTACTGTGTACAAGCCGAAATCATTAGTATTTAGTGTTCTATTATCAGGATGTTTTGCTGTCACTATACCAGCGATCGCACAGGCTCAAGTATTGGTGGTACAAGCCAGAAACGTAGAATTAAAGCAACTACTAGAGGACGGACGGAGGTTGGTAGATACTGGCGATTACAGTGGTGCGATCGCTGTTTATCAACAAGCAGCTACCCTAGCTCCTAAGAATGCCAAAATTCATTCTGGTATTGGTTACTTACACGCTCAACAAGGAAATTACCGAGCGGCTTTAACTGCTTATCGTCGTGCTATTGCCATTAATCCCACCAATAGTGATTTTTATTACGCGGTGGGTTACATCAAAGCCAATTTGGGAGATACCGCTGGAGCGAAAGAAGGCTATCGTCGTGCCATACAACTAAATCGCAATAATGTTAATGCTTATTTAGGATTGGGTGTGACGCAATCACGTTTAGGAGACTACGGTGCAGCCGCTTGGGCATACGAGCAAGCAGTCAATCTAGATAGAAGCAATGCCCAGACTTATGAGTTGATGGGGACGATGTATAAACAGCGACGACAAACCAAACAAGCGAGTAGCGTGCTCCAAAAAGCCCGTGACTTGTACAAGCGACGCAATGATCGAGATGGCGTAGACAGGGTAGAAGCAATGCTTAGACAGTTAGGAAGATGAGGTTTAATCTAACTGGCGTCCCGTTAATTCTACAAAAATATCTTCCAGGTTAGAGGGACGCACCATCATACCGGTTTTATCGGGCTGTTCATTCAAATAGTTGTTCGCTTCTTCCAGAGAAGGGAAAAACAGGTATTCCCAGTTACGTGCGCTATCACTTCCTGCTTCGCTAATACCCAACTGCTTCATTACCAAACCTTCACCGTGAGCAGAGTGCAACTGTTTTAGCGTTCCCAAGGAAATCAGTTTACCGCTATCCATAATACCGATGCGTCCTGGCTGAGTAGAACCAAAAGCATCACACAAAAATTCCACCTCATCCATGTAATGGGTTGTGAGTAGCATCGTCATTCCCTGCTTATTCAAATCTCGAATAATTTCCCAAAGGCGTCGTCTGGTTTGAGGGTCTAATCCTACCGTTGGTTCATCCAAAAATAAAATTTGCGGTTGATGCAATAAAGCTCTCGCTATCTGTAAGCGTCGTTTCATACCTCCAGACAGGGTTTTTACCAAATCATCGCGTCTGTCTGCTAACTCAACATACTCTAGCCATTGACGAATTAGTTGCTGTCGCTGCGGGTTGGCTATGTGATGTAGTCTTCCATGCAACTCCATATTTTCCCATACGGTTAAATCAGTATCTACACTAGTTTGTTGCAAAACTACGCCAATACTCTGTTTTGCCAGTATGGCTTGACTCACTACATCATAACCACCGACTTCTATCCGTCCTTGGGACGGTTTTGTCAGTGTAGTTAGCATCCGAATTGTAGTTGATTTACCCGCACCGTTAGGGCCAAGTAGAGCAAATATCTCCCCGGCTTCAATTGTGAATGAGAGGTCATTCACTACAGGGACGTTGTTGTAGAACTTGTAGATATTTTCTAGCAAGACAGCAGTAGTCATTTATCCTTTGACTCAAAGAGTTGATCAATCACAGTAAGATTATTGTGTCAGATGCGATCGCTCCTTGCTAGCCTGTTGTGTACATGAATACTTAAGAAGACAAAAATAGTTATTATTTAGAAATAATATTGCCTAAAATTTTATACGAAAACATTTCAGTAATTATAAAAGTATAAAGCTTCACTCTGCTTTAGTTAAAACTTATTAGCAGATTAATTTTATAAATAAAAAAATAATAAATAATATATATTTCTTTGGTAAAGATGTTTCATAGCTGTTGCTTTATCAAAATGCTACTGGCATTTTGATAATCAATTAAAGTTTAAGAAAATTGCAATTTTAAAATACTTGTCGTTGTTTACCATAAAATTACACACCATTTGACCAATATACAAATACTTTCGGTGGACGCACCCAACTTAGACAGTGCATCTAAGTACTTAGGACTTACGCAAGAACTCTCTGAAACTATTATTTCTTTGTGTCCTTCTCTGACGAGACGCTGCGCGAATGCGTCCTTAGCGGTAGCCTACGGCAAGCCGCTCCGCGTCTACGTTCTTTCATGATTTTGCGTAAGTCCTGGTACTGTTAATCAGTCATTTTTTTAAATAATCAGGGTGCATTTCCCGGCATTTCTAGCTGCTGAGAGGATAACGCATTGCTGTAGTTTGTGTACTTTTGCTTTGGAGAAATCAAATCAATGACTATTAATCTACTTATGAAATTATCAATGGTAACTGCAAGTGCAACCCTAGGAGTTGCCGTGTTGAGTAATATGGGGATTGCTTCTGTTAGTGCTGCACAATTTAGGGTTTCGGGAAAATTTGCCCCACAAGCTATTGTGAGTGAGGAAGGAATAGCTTCGCAGTTGCAAAATGGCTTTTTTGATGGAACTTTTGAAGTAGGTGAACTTGATGATGAAAGGAGTATGACAAATTGGAATTTTAATTTACGTAACTATTTGGGAAATATTGTATACACATTAGCTTCCAATGATGAATCTTTCTATACAAATTCTTTGGCAGCCAGTAACGATACTTTTAGTAATGTTCTTGCCTTTAACTTCCTATATCAAAAGTTAGAAACAATTAACAACAATTATAACATTCATTTAGCAGTTTTTAACATAAACTTTGATACACAAAATTTTGTGGGAGAAACTATACCTAACTTTAGCTTTCCGAGTTTTTCCTACAATGAAGCTGAAATATTTTTAGAGCAAGGCAAGATATTATATTCTTTTGCGAGACGTGAAGAAATTAACATTGCATCCGGCAGAAGCGAAATGGTTCCCGAACCTCTTACTGTAGCCAGTACAGTAGTTGCTGGGATTATGGGCTGGTGGATAAAGCGCCAAAAAGCGTCACAAGAATTATAGTTTTGTTCCGCAAAGCTATTGGCTAGTAATAGGTAATAGATTAGCTGCTAATTACCCATTACCTGTTACCTTATCGTGGGAATGTTTTCAATAAATCATCTCCAGGAATCACTGTAGTATAGAAAACATAATCATTATTGCTTACATAACGGCGGTCTTGTTTAATTATCGCCATGAACTCTCGGTGTCCTTCACGCCTACGTCCTACTAAACAACCTGCACTGGCATTCTTGATATCATTTGCAGGCGCATCATAACCCCAGTGTTGATTTACAAGAAAAAGTCCTGTATCAAGTTTGTCGCCAGTCCGTTGAAAGTCTTTGTTGAAATCTCGGTGAACAGTAATGGGCGCAACTTGTACTAATGCTTGATGACGATCTGCATTACCATGCGACCCCACAGCCCAAGCTTTGTATTGCCCAAATTTAATTCTGGCAGCTCCTCCAGAATTCATAGGATTTAAGGTATAGTATCTACCTGGTTCAGTAGTAGCTTGCCAGTGATTGACAATTTTGGGAATACCATCTACTACTTCAATAACAATCCGCCGATCATTAAATTGATTGGGTGGATCACTATTGAGGCTCCAGTCTTCGTTAATTCCTTCTATATAAACAATATTGTATTCTCTAAGGTTGGTAAACACCTGATAGTTTTTTGCCTGCATATATTTGATAATCTTGCTGGCAATGTCACTACCTAATTTTAAAGGTGGTTTGGGTAGTTCCTCTGGTTTAGTTTCAATGAGTTTTTTAGCTGTAACTGTTCCTAAAAATTCGTTTTCTTCAGTCTTTGTTAAGTCTTGAAATTTTTTGAGGGCTGCTACAGAAACCGGGCCAAATTTACCATCAGATGGAGGCTCTAAAAGACCCAAGCCAATTAACAGGATTTGAATCTGACGAGACAAATCTGTATCCTGAGCGATCGCCTCAAATCCCCATTTCTCCTCTTTTCCCAAAAAATCTTGTAGTTTCATATTGCACCTGTATTCATTTACCTACGACTTATGCATTAACAAAAAGATAATTATGTGAAAAAGCTGTAATCTCTTCTTTCACATGCTCCTGTGACTGCAAAATTTCATATTTACCTAACAACTATAGATATAGGAATTACGCAAAAATCCCCAAAAAGCTGAATTTATCGTTCGCCTTGGGGGAAACCTCCAAGACCACAGTGGCTCCCCAAGACTGGACTGCTTCACCCAGACGCCAATAACGCCGAGAATTCGTATAGCATGCGTAAGTCTCAAACTAAAAGAATAAGTCCAAGTCATCAGGTAGGCATCGTCATAAGTGGAAACTACATTTCCAACTTTGGAAATAGCAGTGAGGGAAAACTTCTTAACCCTAAAAGAAGCGCTCATGCATACCACTATCTATTTGCAATGCATGTATTTTATACTACTATGCATATAAGTACAAACATCACCTTTGATACCGATGTTGTTTGAAACTATACTCTCATACACGAGAAGATGTCAAAAATTTTACTATAGACTCTAAAAAAATTAATATTTTGTATAAAATAAAGCAAGAAGTCTAATATTTTAGAAAATAAGTAATGGGTATTAAGCTCATCCCACCCATAGAAGGGGATGAGATTTCACGTTGACTGTTGACTGTTGACTGTCAACGGCCTAAAAAGGCGTCTTTCATCACCTATCGAGAAGGAATGGGTTTTCCCAACGCCTTTTTATAACCAGAATTTTTACAAGATGTCTAACTACTTGATTCGTGGATGAGCATCTTGTCCATCCCAGCAGACTAAGGTAGGCTTAGGAACTGTTTTCGTCTGGTAGGCATTTTTGACAGCAACCCAGTTACTAGCAATAGGCATTCGCCAACCTGTACCAAAGGCGCGATCGGTGATTTTCAATCCGGGGGGTGCTTGTCGTCTTTTAAATTCAGCACGCGCAACCATCTGGATGACTCTATCTACAATCACTGGGTCGTGTCCAGCTGCAACAATTTGTGCTGCTGATTGGTGGTTATGAATCAGGTGTTGCAAGATATCATCCAAAATTTCGTAGGGCGGTAAAGAGTCTTGATCTACTTGACCTGGTTTGAGTTCAGCGCTGGGTGCTTTAGTCAGAATGTTTTGCGGAATAATTTCACCATTGCGATTTAACCAATGGCAAAGTGAATAAACGCGGGTTTTGGGAACATCAGCAATTACTGCCAAACCGCCATTCATATCGCCATAGAGAGTACAGTAGCCGACTGCCATTTCTGACTTATTACCAGTAGATAGCAGGAGATAGCCGAATTTGTTAGCGATCGCCATTAATAAATTACCGCGAATTCGGGATTGTATATTTTCTTCTGCTAATCCAAACTCGGTATCTGCAAACAAGTCGGCTAAGGTTCGATCAAAGCCTTGCATTAAATCGCCAATCGGTAAAATATTGGTCTTTATCCCCAAATTTTCGCTTAAAGCGAAAGCATCGCTGATTGAATGCTCAGAACTATAGGGTGAAGGCATAAGCACACCCAAGACATTTTCTTTACCGAGTGCAGTAGTTGCGATCGCTGCTACTAATGCAGAGTCAATCCCCCCACTTAAACCCAGCACTACTTTAGAAAAGCGACACTTACGGGCGTAATCTCGCACTCCTAAAACCAAAGCTTGCCAAATTTCCTCATCTTCTGATTCATACGCAGGTGTCACAGCACCTAACTGCAAATCCCGCTGCGCTTCATCAAATTCAACCACTACTAAATCCGTTTCAAATCCACGGGCGCGACAGATAATTTCTCCTTGACGATTCAAGGCAAAACTACGACCATCAAAAATTAAGTCATCATTTCCTCCAACTTGGTTCGCATAGATAATTGGTTGTTGAAAACGCACCGAACTATGACTAAGCAATGTTTCTCGAAACTGCTGTTTGCTGACACTGTAAGGCGAAGCAGACAAATTTACAATCAAATCCACACCCAAAATTGCTAAGTCAGAAATTGGATTCACAGCATAACTACGTTTGCCCCAAAATTCTTCATCATTCCATAAATCTTCGCAAATAGTTACGCCAATGTGAATATTATCTAGTGTGAAATAATTAGCTTGTAATCCTGGTTCAAAATAGCGGTTTTCGTCAAACACATCGTATGTTGGTAAAAGTCGCTTATAAAAGAATTGTTTGACTTGACCATTCTCTAATAAAGCTATGCTATTAAATAATGTTTTACCACCAGTTACGTGAGCTTTTGTATGTTGTTCAACAGTTCCCACCAACACAGCTAACTTAGGTGGTAAATCTCTGGCTAATTGTTGTAAGGTAATACCCATTGCTTCCACAAAACTGGGATTTAGTAATAAATCTCTTGGTGGATAGCCACACAAAGAAAGTTCTGGCGTCAACAATAAACGTACCCCTTTTGCAGCTGCTCGTTGTGCCATTTCCAAAATTATTTGGGCATTTCCTGGTAAGTCACCAATTGTCGGATTAATTTGAGCGATCGCAATTTTCATATTGGCTGTTATACTTAATATTTTGGATTGGAAAAAAGCGGCTAATTTAGCTTTTATTTAGATAGCCAATGTTTTAATTCTTCGTCAATAAAGTAGCTGACTAAATCTTGATAGATTTTTTCAATTACATCTGGGCTTAATCCTGCTTCTTCAGCCCATTGTCGTCTTTGCTGCAACATAGTGTTAAACCTTTCTGAGGCTTTGACACTTGTTTCATCAGTTTTAAACTTTGCTGCGGCTTTTACGTATTCAAATCTTTTTCTAAAATCTGAGATAATTTGCCGATCAATTGTATCAATACAAATACGAATCTCTTGAATATTAGAACAGTCGTTTGGTTCTTTCATAACTTGGCATTTTTGGCATCTTAGCGGTTCATTAAATAAACACCAACGGTTTATCCTTCAAAGGAGCAAAAGCCTCAGCATCAAACTTATATAAACTAGCCGGACGACCAGCACCCCGCGATACTTTTATTCCGGTATCACACAGAAAACCCAATTTGAGTAAACGCGCCCGGAAATTAGAATAATCGGAAAAATTGTCCCCTAAAACTGTGGCGTATAACTGATATAAATCATTTAAGGTGAACATTTCTGGTAAAACTTCAAAAGCTACCGGACTATACTCCAATTTATTTCGCAAACGCCTGTGCCCATAGGCCAAAATTTCATTATGATCAAAAGCTAATTGCGGCACTTGTTTCACCGGATACCAAGCTATACCAGCGACGCGATCGGCAATCAATTCTGCTTCTTCAAATCGCACAAGGGCAAAGTAACTAACTGATAGATAACGCACACCATAACTATCGATTGCTTCTCGTGGATCGCGATTGGGGCCCCCAAAGGTATACAGTTGTTCTAAATAGAGATTTTTTACTCGAATTTTCTCCGCCATAATCCGATAGGCGGCATCCTCTAAAGACTCTCCTGGACGCACCAAAGTACCGGGAAGACTCCAATGATTTAAAAATGGTTCTTGCTGTCGCATTACTAATAGAACTAACAGCCGATTTTGTGTAGTATCTACAGAAAAAATTACATTATCAACTCCAACCTTGAAATCGGCCAAAAGTTGTTGGTTTAGCGCAGTTGAAATCTTTTTTTGGTTGCGTCCTGGCACTTGTACAAATGCTCTCGATGAATATAGGCAATTACAGGGGGTGTGAGGGCTTCAGAATCTCCATGTTCGCGATATGCTGTTGAGGAAATATCTAGTCCGGTAAGAGAGGCGATCGCAATCTCTCCTCCCAGCTTTTCTACTGCCTTCAAACTAGATTCATCTATTGCATATCCCGGTCGCGGCACAATTAGTAGTTGCACTTGCTGTAACAAATCTTCAATGCGATACCAACGTGGTAACTGACTCAGTAAATCTGAACCAATTACCAACGTCAACCCAGCGTCCTCTCCCCAATTGACTTTCGCTTTCTCCACCGTTTCCAGTGTTCTAAAGCTACTCAATTTCTGCTCCAAAGCAATATTGTGCCGTGGCGCATCGATATCCGCAATCAACAATTGCAACATTGCTGCGCGATGTTCTAAAGGCGTTTGATGCGACTTAAATGGATTATCTGCTGCCCAAACTGCTACCCAATCATAACGCTCAGACAACCATCTTAGAATGGTCTGATGTCCAGCAGTTGGTGGGTCAGCACTAGTACCAAACAAAGCAATTCTCATACTAATTCGTAATTCGTAATTAAGACACACTGAAAAAGCCTGGATAGAGGATGGTTAGAGTACTTTCACCTTTTACTGATTTAGTATCAGAATTCACCTCTGTGTTTTCAGCGCCTTTGCAGTTCGTTTCTTAGTCTCCTCAGTTAAAACCCGCAACATGGTAGAAATCTCCACTTGCACCCCTACAGGATTTCTCAAATGCCTTGTCTCCTGTGGCAAACTGGCAACTGAGGCGGCAGTACGTTGGCGAATTGCCGCCAAAGTCTCTAGCGGTTGCACCCGTTGACCATCCTGCATTACCAACTGCAACAAAGGTTGTTCTTCAAGAGAACTTTCACCTATTAATCCCAACCTGTCTGCTTTGACCTTATTTCCTATGAACGAGCGATAAATCTGCTTGCGCCCTGGGTAAGTCACCTTTCCACTCGACTGTTTCATAACTGGAATGCCATCTATTTCTACGAGTTTATAGACTCCATTCACAGGGGAACCTGTAACTAGTCGCGTTCCCAGACCATAACCATCAATCTCGGCTCCGTCTGCTTTCAGCCTAGCAATTTCCCACTCATCCAAGTCGCCACTAGCAAAAATTGGCACATTAGGAAGGAGCGATCGCACCTGTTTTGATAAGGTAACTAAATCTCCTGAGTCCAGCCTCACTCCTGTTAATTTCATTTCCCCGGAATTTACTTTTTCAGCTAAGCGCTGGGCAGCAGCAATTGTATCGTAAGTATCTATCAACAATGGCGCACCCGGAAAATATCGATGAAAAGCACTAAAAGCCTGGTCTTCAGATCCTTCTATTGCTGACAGCGCCATCACTAAAGCGTGTGCCATCGTACCACTTGGCTGCTGTCCGAGTTGTAGCGCTGCTAACACATTGGAAGTGGAATCCAACCCACCAGCCAAAGCCGCCCGCGCCGCCCACAACGAAGCTTGCGGACTAAATGCCCGTCTTGTGCCAAATTCTAAGAGTGTTGCTTGCTCCCCCGCTACATCACGCAACCTTGCTGCCCTTGTAGCAATCAAGGTTTGGTAGTTAATGGTATTTAGTAGATAAGTTTCTACTAGTTGCGCTTGCCAAAGTGGTGCTTCCACTCGCAATATTGGCTGATTTGCAAACACTGCTGTCCCTTCCGGTACTGCCCAAATATCCCCGGTAAACTGTCCCTCTGCGAGCAGTGACCAAAAGCGATCGCTAGCGTGAGCAAAAATTCCCGTCGCCTGCAAAGCCGCGATTTGAGAGGCACTAAAGCGGAATTTTGCCAAATATTCCAAAGCTTGTGCTAGACCCATTGCAATTAAATAACCAAAACCTTCTGGCAAGCGCCTAACGGTCAACTCAAAGCTTGCCCGTCGTTCTTCTATACCCTCGCCTGTATAACAAGCTGCCATTGTCAGCTGGTAAAGGTCAGTCAGCAGGCTGTAGTCATCCGCACAGATGTTTAGTTCTTGGTTTGGGTGGCTTTGCTGTCGCTGATTATTAGTATGTACATAGTCCAAATCTGGGAAAGTTGTCATGCAAGAGCTTCCTTATAAGAATGCTTCTTTTATTTATGGTAGGATTTACCATAAATAATGTCAACTACTGGAGAATTTATCCAAGATATTGCTGTAAAACAGTGTAATTACAGGCTAATTAATACTAACTTTATCGATTATTTAATATTTTTTAATAGTTATAGTTAGTAATAAGGAGATTAAGTTATAGTTAGAATCAAAGAGAAAAGTTTGACTTTTTGACAAATTAAAGTATTACAAAGTTATCTGAATAAACATTGCAGAGATTCTCAATTTGTTGAGAGTGAGAGCTAGCCAAGAATATTAGAACTAAAGTATAGACATTAGGATTTAAAGCGACTTGAAAAAAGGAGTCTAATATTATGGCTTTTTCCAAAATGCTTGCTAGTATAATCCAGTATATTTCTGAAGCCTTTATGCGGATTTTTGGCCCTACTGATGATGCTTATCCTGTAATTGGAGTACAACCTTTTACAGGTGATCCTTACAAAGAAGGTAAAGCTGATGCTTGGTAGATACTAATGTAATGACAGCAATAAATGACATTTTAAAAGTGAGTAAGATAAAGGCGTAAGGAAAACCTCACGCCTTTTTGTTTACAAATTTTGATATTAGACAATCTTGATGTCCAGTAGAGACAAAGCTTAAGGGTTATCAGATTTGTCAAAGATAGCTTTTTGTTGCAACCAATCTTGACCCACTTGGATACTAATATCCGAGCCAATATTGCCAGTACTTTCCACTCGCACCTCACCGAATCCCAAAGTGTTACGAATTGACTCGGCGCTGTCGCCATCTCCTTGTTGGGCAACAATGTGAGTTTCTTCTAAAGGTTCACCCCAAGGTTTAGACACGTAGATGTTACGATATCCAGCTTTTTCCAAAGCTCTAATTAATGGTCGGAGGTTAGAGCGATCGCCACCTGTGCTATCTTGAATTGCTACTCGCAAAGAAGCTGGATCAATTATTTGCTGTCCTTGCTCTGATTCCAAACCAAAGTGCTGAGCCATGAGTTTGGCAATATTATCTCTGTTTGGCAGCCAATAACTAGCATCATACTCAGTCTTCTCGCTAAAACGACCTGGTAGCATTAGCATTTGCATATTGGAGCGATTTGTTCGCACTCCAAAACCCACCAGCGCTACTAACTCTTCAACTGTCAAATTGGTGTCGATATGTTCTTTAACTACGTCGAGAACTTTCGGCAATTGTGCCACAGTAGCGGGGTTGAGTGCCTGATCCATCAAAGCACGCATCACCATTTGCTGCCGCTGAATCCGCCCAATATCTCCTAGTTCGTCATGGCGAAACCGCAGTAATTGCAGTACTTGATCACCGTTGAGATGTTGCTTGCCTGCTTTCAAATTGATATATAGATGCTGAGAATCATCTTGATACTTCATGTCTTTGGGGACGAACACTGTTACGCCACCTAAAGCATCAATTAACTTGGCAACTCCCAGAACGTTAATCCTGACATAGCGATCAATTCCCACCCCACCCAAGAGATTGCTGACAGTTTTAGCACTCAAAGCTGGCCCGCCTTCAACATTGGTGGCGTTAATTTTTTTGACACCATACCCTTCTATTTCTGTACGGGTATCTCTAGGAATAGAGAGCATGGCTACCTTTTTAGTATCTGGATCAAATTTCAGCAAAAGCATGACATCAGCAAGACCATCAAAGGAGTTTACCTGGGGCAGGTATCCGAGATTTTGGGTTTCGGTGGGAGGGTTTTGAACATCTGGTGGGAGTACACTCATCCCCATAACTAAGAGATTGACTGGACGAGTTAATTCCGAAAATCGCAGTCCACCTCCAGAGATGCGATCGCTATCAAATACCGCCTCCTCCTGTGGGCTTAGCTGAGCTTGTTGCAAAGGGGTACTAGTCAAAGATACTGCCAATAGTGCCCCTGCTGTTGCTGACACCATTGCAATCCCGCTCATACCTACCCAAAACCACAACCAACGTCCTGATTTTGATTTCTGGGAATTTTTGTTGCTGGACTTTGAGGCTTTTCCCGATTGGTTTTCTTCTGCCGAACTTCTTTGAATGGTCACAAACTTCCTCACACTTACTGATCAAATTCGGTAAATTTACAGACTCAAAATATGTAGATAAATCAACCCATAATAGCTAACTCTTAATTATTAGTGCTAACTTTTTCTTTGTTGTTTCAACCAAAACACTTATAGCAGCATTTATTCTTTTTTTGGGCAAATCTAGAAATGTTTTTATTGAAGTATGGCAATAATAAACTGGATTTGACCAGCTACATGGGAAATCATCCGTGATTTGCCAAAATGATGAGTAAAAATACTGTAAATTCTACAAATTAATTAAGACAAGTACTTGCCTAGCATCCGCTCAGCAAAGTTGCTAAACCCTGGTAAGCGCTTAGATCTACCTTGGAGTAGACGAATAATTAACCAGACACTTATTAAAAAGTAACCAGAGGTGAGAAAGCTATTAAGAATGAATAGACGCAGTGTGAATAAATCTGAAGTTGCTGCTCCGGTTGCTAACAATAGGTATCCCAAGAGCCAAGCTGATGCCAAAGTAATAGACAGACGACTAGTGGCAAGTTGTTCCCGACTTCCCTGACGGCGATAGAGAGTCCACAGGGATGGAAAAAAGCCAATAACCGGAATCAAATACAAAAGCAATTGTATTTTTGGGGTAGCTGCGTCTTCATTGGCGATTGTGTATTGGGGAGCCACTGCGTTCCTGTCGCCTTGCGTCGGAAAGCAAGTGGCATGATTAGGTACTGGGGAGCCAGTCGTATGGGCGGGTTGCTCGACTTTGGCGAACTGGCATGATTGGGAAAATTCCTTCCCAGTCTCCAGTTCCCAGTCCCTAGTCCCTGTTCCTGTTGGTTCAAGATTTTCCATTTGGCTTAGTCTAACTCCTAAACTAGAAGGATGAAAGAGATTCATGTAGTTAGAGATAATAAGCTGTAAAGAAGGATTCAATTTAGTTCTATTCCGCAATCAGCTCAAAATGCAGACACGCAAGCTTCTCGACTGGTGGCAAACACTCACACCAATAGCGCGAATCGGGGCGATCGCTTTATTCGCTCCGTTGCTAGTTCTCAATAGTTGGGCAATTTCGGCAATTTTTAATTACTTCCATTCCCTCATAGTCATTTTAGTCGGAGCCTCAGTACTAGCATTTTTGCTCAACTACCCCGTAAGCTGGATGGAGCATCACGGTGCTAGGCGAGAGCAAGTTGCTATTTTAGTCTTTCTATTGGCTTTATCGATTTTATTGGCTTTGGGTCTTACCCTTTTTCCGTTAGCCCTAACTCAAGCTGAGCAACTAGTGGCTCGTTTACCGGAGTTAATTGACTCTGGACGCTCTCAGTTAATGTTATTAAACGAGAAAGCTGAGATTTTTGGTTTACCAATTAACCTTGATGCTTTGGTAGTGCAAATCAACGATCGCGTCAAGGGACAATTGCAGGCGATCGCCGGACAAGTTTTAAATCTGGCTGTAGTCACAGTCACCAGCCTGCTGGATTTTCTCTTGACGATGGTTTTGACTTTCTATCTTTTACAGCATGGAGATGAGCTGTGGGAAAGTTTAGTCGAATGGCTACCCACTAAATTTCGAGATCCTTTTTCTCGAACAGTGCGCCTGAGCTTTCAAAATTTCTTCATCACCCAGCTGATTTTATCTACCTGTATGGCCTCAGCCCTGATTCCGACATTTTTGTGGCTGAAAGTGCCATTTGGTTTGTTGTTTGGTTTAACTATTGGCATCATGGCTCTCGTCCCCTTTGGCGGTTCTGTGGGTATCGCTATGACTACTCTGTTAGTGGCACTGCAAGATTTTTCAATGGGGGTGCGGGTGTTGGTGGCAGCAGTAATCGTACAGCAAATTCTCGAAAACTTAATTGCCCCTCGTATTTTAGGTAGTTTTACTGGTTTAAACCCCGTTTGGATTCTAATTTCAGTCTTAACAGGGGCGAGAATTGGTGGACTCTTGGGTGTGATTGTGGCAGTACCCACAGCTGTTGTGATTAAGACTGCTTTAAGCGCTCTACGTCCTGAGCCTTTAAGCAGCCAGACAGAGGATAGCGCCACTGGGGAGACAGCTGCACCCGTTGCAGCAGGGGAGTCTTCAAAAGCTGACGCTAAAAATTCTTTGAGCGTTTCTGAAGCGACATTACCTTAAAAATGCAATTTGACCAATGATTCCTTAATGGTACAGAGCAAGCGGATTGATCCGTGGGTCAATCCAAAATCTGTCTTGAAAAGTTTGCTAGGTAGGGAAACCCTTCTTACAACTTTCCGCAAAATCTAAAATCTAAAATTGTCTGACTTTATGACTGTGGTTCGACAATTGAACCCATAAATAAAATATTGCCTGTTTGATTATCTCTAATGACACAGAAGAAGGGACGGTCAACAATCATTTGAAATAGCTGTGGTTGCTGTCTCAAAGATACAGCCTCTACTGCCACTGAAGTAGCCGCTGCGGCTTCAGTGCCTTCTTCATTCACTTCAACAAAAGTTTTATGCTTAACCTGGCTAATGGCAAAATTTTTACCCATGCCAGAAAAGTTAGCTTTACTACTGAAAGCTTCTTCCATACCTAAAGCTTTCAGCGCATCGTTAAGCGTAACATCATAGTCAGTTTTAAAACGAGGCAAGCGAATAAAACCTTGTTGTTTGTTGAACTGAGTCATCCATTTTTCCCAGTTCTCAAAATTCAAGTTTTGATAGAAGGTTTTGAGATTGGAGCTCTGTTTAGGTAGAAAGATATAAAAGCTGACTTTACCATCTTTGTCATAAGGTAAACTAACTGCCTGAAATTGTTGGTTTTCATAGTATTTGTAGTCACCCTTTTGAGACATCATTGGGTGTTGTTTTTGCCTGCCAGATGTTAAGTAAAAAGGATGTTGAGTGGTTTGCTTTTTATCAAATTCTTGGCTCCAGTTACCTTTGAAATATATAGCATTAATCAAAAATAGTACCTGGTCTGGCTCAATTTTTTCCACAATTTTGTTAATTTTTCCGCGTGTATTCTCATTGACCCAGTTATTGATAGCATTGGCTGCTACAGCATCTTTAAAGTTTAGATTGCTGACTTTAGCTTGATAAAAATCCTGAGTTCTCTGGAGAAAATCTGGTTGAAAATTAGCATCTTGATTTGCCCAAAGTGAGTTGGCAATAGTCAATTGGACTTTCGCATCCGGGTTTTCTAGAAGCTTTTTTGTTGCTGCGTAAGAAGAATTAATCTCTTGCAAACTCATACCCTGTAATTCTAGGGTTTTTGCCATCGCTTGTTGAGTCGAGCCGCTAGCACCGTTGTAGGTCATAGCTAGAGCGATCGCTATACTCGTAGGTGAGATAAAAATATTTTTTTCAGTACTATCGTTTTTCTGAACTTCTGAAAATAGCTTGAAGCCAAATTTATTGCTAGCATCAACAATCTTTGGATCAGAGTTGACTATTTTTTTTGGCAATGGAGATTCTGGCTGAGGCGAACTAGATTGAGCAAGGGCATTTGTACTATTATTAACCTGAGAACACCCTAGTACACCCAATAAGACAACACTTGCGGCCGCTAAAACGTAACGTCTTCCCAGACTAACACCGTAACGTCTTTGCAGGAAATTTTCTTTCACACCACTAAATTTTTGCCGATTCATTCTACCACCTCGCTTGCCAAAGATTTTTGATTTGCCACTCAACATTGACGCTAATCATGCATCAATTGTTAACTATTGCATTTGCGATGGCAGAAAGACTGGACTGTTACAGTTTTTGTAACGGTAGCTTTAGTTACATTGTGGTACTTTTGTATAAATTAAACGAATAAGTAAGAGGCTTAAGCGCTTAATAGCGAATTAGTTCCTTGATGCGATCGCGTGGTAAACCTAACTCTTGACTGAGGGTGGTTTCAAGTTGGCTCGGCTCCGTTACTGGAAACTCAAACATGATACTTTTGAGAACTGAGTTATCCGTTTTGACATTCACTAAAGAAACGCCATCTTGTTGCCGAATTTCTACCTTAATCGCCACTATTCTTTTCATCGTCTGCCGTGCCGATTGTTCCGCTTGCAGGTATTTTTTATTGTCGTAGGTGCGGCTCAAAATCCGATCTCCCACAAAGCCACTTCCTAGCCAAAATACCAACCCAACCAATGGCAAGGACAACCAAAACACAAAGCCAATTGATCGCAACACCTGAAATAGTTGAAGTTGGCGCATAGAAAATATGGGGTTAATTACTCACTTATTTACCAACTCAGCACAGGCTAAACCATAGCTATCCGCGCTTCAGTACTCCTTACTCCTCACTCCTCACTGTCACTTCTATGTCACTCTTTTAGCTTAATCTTAGAACTGGAAGCAGAAATCATAGCAAGCTGAGCAAATGGGATGTTGATCTTACTGGTGGAAGATGACCCATCGCAGCTAGAGCCACTGCGGACAGCATTGTTGAAAGTGGGGCATACAGTCGATGCGATCGAAGATGGAGAAACAGCACAATGGTTTGCTTTTCGTAAAGACTATGACTTACTGATTCTAGATTGGATGTTGCCCAAAGTGAGCGGAGTAGAAATCTGTCAGGTATATCGACGAGCGGGTAAATTGGCTCCTGTGTTAATGCTGACAGCGAAAGATACAGTTTTGGATAAAGTAACAGGTTTGGATGCGGGAGCCGATGATTACTTAGTGAAGCCTGTGGATGTGCTGGAGTTGTTGGCACGAGTGCGGGCACTGGGACGGCGATCGCCAATGTGGCAAGGCGATATACTCAGCTTGGGCGATTTGCAGCTTCATTTATCCAATTTGACAATCGAACGTGGTTCCTTCACGACTCAACTATCTAGCCGTGAGTTTCAATTGATGGAATATTTGATGCGTCATCCCCGCCAAGTCTTATCTCATGATCAGATTGAGCAAGCTATTTGGAGTTGGGGAGACGAACCCGAAAGTAACGCAGTTACAACCTTAGTTCGCCGTCTACGCCAACGTCTACAAACCGTTGATGCTAAAGATTGGATAGAAACGGTGCATCGAATGGGTTATCGATTGAATCCGCCAAATTAGTTATTTGTCATTTGTCATTTGTCAAGGGTCATTAATTATTCTCTCTCCCCAGTCCCCAGTCCCCAGTCCCCAATCCCCAAAGTGTTTAATCACAGCCGTCGTAATCTTGCTCACTGGTTTGCCCTGTCAATGGGTGGAATTTTATTTGCTTTTGCAGGAGTGGGCTATTGTCTAAATGTGGAAGATCAGTTGCGGTTTTTTGATGACGAACTTTTTTTACAAAGTAAAACCTTTGCTGCCAAAACCCAGTACTCGCTTTATCAAAGTCAATGGCAAAATCAGCGCGGTCAGACTCGTTTAGAGAATGGTGTATCTTTGAATGGCGGATTGATATATGCTCGGTGGTATAACGCTAACAGGCAACTTGTACAGTTTGTTGGTTCATCAGGTGACAAACAGTTGACCATAGCACCCGGATTTCAAACAGTGCAAGCGCCGCTTAGCTCAGCTCGTTTCCCCACTGCAACTACCTGGGTTCGCCAACTCACGCTTCCCGTTTTAAAAGATAAGGTGCTGGTTGGCTACTTCCAAACGGCAGCCCCGATGGACTCCCTACGCAGCAGCTTGAATCAAGCTCGCTTGTTTTTTGCTTTGGGTGTTCCCGTTACATTTGGCGTGATTGGGATTACAGGTTGGTTTTTGGGCGGATTAGCAATGCGGCCAACCCTCCGTGCTTATCAGCAATTGCAGCGGTTCACAGCCGATGCTTCTCATGAATTACGCACACCTGTCGCAACAGTATTGAGCAATGCCCAAGTTGCTTTAATGCCGCCCGAAGACCCCATTGAGCAACGATTTCGGTTGCAAAAAATCGCCGAGACTGCTAAGTCCATGAGTATGCTGATTAACAATTTGCTCTTTCTTTCGCGTTATGATGCATCGCTTGGGGAAACCATATTAAAACCCGTTGATTTGAACGAACTGCTGCGATCGCTTGCTCAAGAGTTTATCACTCAATCTTCTGCTCAAAACCTCAATTTCAGCACTCAACTTTCAGAGCAACCCGTCATGCTACAAGCTGACGCTAACTTGCTAAAACAAGCCGTAATCAATCTACTGAGTAATGCCTTCAAATACACGCCAACAGGTGGTAAGGTGCAATTGCGTCTGTTTACTCAGTCTCACCGGGCTGTGATTCAGGTCATCGACAATGGTATTGGCATTCCCGCCACTGATTTGCCGCATATCTTTGATCGTTTTTACCGCGTAGACACTGTGCGCTCTCGCCAAACAGGCGGCTTTGGACTCGGACTTGCGATCGCGCAACAAATTGTGCAAGCATACGCGGGACAAATCACTGTAAAGAGTATACTTGGTCAAGGCTCAACCTTTCAAATTAGTCTTCCCCTCAAACTTTGACCAATGCTTGATGAGATGGGGTTTATGAGATCAGAACTGCCAGTAATTACAAGCGATCGCCTATTATTACGAGTGCCGATCCTAGAGGATATACCCCAAATCATTAAATATTTCACTGATAACAAAACCTATCTCACTCCATTTTACCCTCGTTGGGCTAATAGTTTTTTCACCGAAAAGTATTGGCATTATCAAATAGAAAATAGTTTTCTAGAATTTATCAATGACCAATCATTAAAGCTATTTATTTATACGAAAAAAAATCCAACTATCATTATTGGAACTGTTAATTTTAGTAATTTTGTGCGAGGAGCCGCTCATTTTTGCTATGTGGGATATAGCCTTGCCGAAGCTAGACAAGGTAAAGGCTATATGACAGAAGCGTTAAAAGCAGCAACTCAGTATGTATTTCAAGAATTAAATTTTCACCGCATCATGGCAAATTATATGCCTCATAATCGTCGCAGTGGTAATGTGCTCAAGAGACTCGGTTTTGTAATTGAAGGATATGCTAGAGACTATTTGTTGATTAATGGACAATGGGAAGATCATATCCTTACAAGTCTCATAAATCCTAACTGGCAACCAGACCAATATTAACTAATTTGATATACATTAGATAGACCACTGTAGAGACGTTGCATTGCAACGTCTCTAGCAAAGGATTTGTTGCAATCATTAATTGAATCAATATTAGTCCTAAGACTCGCGAACTTGATGCAAACTTCGATTCAGCCAGTCTTCATACCAATCATCAAAGCTCAAAGGTTGCCCTTCATTACCATCTGCATGAAAATCATCGGTATCAGCGTCATGAAAAGAACGACAAAAACTCAAACAAGCGGGATATATCCCATTATCATTGGTGCGGTCATCTATCCAGATTTTTCCTCTTTGTTCTCCGGTAATGACTAACATCGCATAAATTCCACAACCATAATTTGCAATGGTAAGAGTACCCTGAGTAAATCTATCATCAAAATAAGCATCCCTGAGTACAAAAGAACCGCCTTTATTCTCAGTAATCAAATCCAAATTGTTCCATGCCTGTGTTAAAGGAAATGGTTTAGAAAAAAATTCAGATTTTTTGGGGTATGGTGTTTCTAGAATGACATTTTCATATTCAATTCCTGGCAGTCTGTATAAACCATATCCAGGGCCAGCACCACCATTGCCAACTTCTAATAGAAAGTTACGATAGTCACTGGGTAGCGTGATATCGTATTTGGATTCAAACTTTTGAATATCTGTATTACTCAAGCAAAGGTTGAGTTGATACTGGTGTGATTCCGAGCCAAAAACTTGAAATGTAGCGTCTAAAATTGCTAATTGAGTCAAGTTTTTCTTAAATTGCAAAACTTTATTCATTATGCGCTCCGATTATGATGGTGGCGCTGCCATATTTGAGATATGGGTCGCTTTCTTCGTCTATGCTGATGCCGATGCCAGAGGTAGTATTAAAGGAAGAATGAATTAAGCTTTGCTCGTAATGACTCTGGCTGAAACTCCAAACTACAAGAATTCTAGCAATCCTTTTCTTACCCTCAACTACGAAAGCGCCTTGGAATCTCTAGGCGATGACTACTACGACGAAGTTGCAGCGGCAGAATTTCCTCAACACATCTTGCGTTGGCGTAACGATGCACTGCTACCTCGTTTAGGGCTAGACCCCGAAGCAGTCACAGACGAAGATTTCATCACAGCCTTTGGTAAATTTCAGGGGCGCAAACCCTTGTTAGCATTACGTTACCACGGCTATCAATTTGGTGAATATAATCGGCAATTGGGTGATGGCAGAGGTTTTCTCTACGGGCAAGTACGCGCCAGTGATGGCGAATTGTACGACTTTGGTACGAAAGGTTCGGGTAGGACGCCCTACTCCCGTGGTGGCGACGGTATGCTCACACTCAAAGGCGGAGTGCGAGAAGTTTTAGCAGCGGAAGCGCTTCACTACTTGGGAGTACGTACCTCTCGCTGTTTGAGCATGATTGAAACAGGTTTATCCCTTTGGCGAGGCGATGAACCTTCACCTACTCGCTCATCTGTGATGGTAAGGATGAGTAGTTCTCATATTCGGTTTGGCACTTTTGAGCGACTGCACTATTTACAGCGTCCAGATTTAACTAAAAAGTTGCTAGACCATGTAATTGAGCAATATTACCCACACTTAAGCGCCCAACAAGATAAATATGTCTTGTTTTACGCCGAATTAGTTGAACGGTTTGCGAAACTAGCAGCACAGTGGATGGCAGCTGGCTTTTGTCATGCAGTCCTAAATACTGACAATATGTCAATTACAGGAGAGAGCTTTGACTATGGGCCTTATGCATTTATTCCTACTTATGACCCGTACTTTACAGCTGCATATTTTGACTACTATAGACGCTACTGCTACAGCCATCAACCAAGTATTTGCAAGTTAAATTTAGAAATGCTCCAAGAACCTTTAAAGGCAATTATTGATAAAGGTGATTTGGAAGCTGGATTAGCAGGCTTTGATGAGCGTTATTATGCTGAATACGGTTTCTTGATGTTGAGAAAGTTGGGTTTTGAGCAGTTGCCACATCCAGAAGCTAATGAGCTTGTAAATCTAACAGTTGAATTTTTGCAAGATAGCCAAGTTGGTTATCACCAATTTTTTTATGAGATGGCTCGCACTTTTTCATCTAAATGGCGTGATGAACCCGGTTTTGTGCTGAATAATTCAGATATTGTGCCAGTACCGGGGGCATCAGCAATTTTTGATAATTGGTGCATACTATACCATAAAATTTTGAATGGTTTTGATTGCGATCGCATTGATGTCATTGCTCAAACTCTGGCTCATCAAAATCCTAAAACAGTGTTACACAGACCTGTAATTGAATCTACTTGGGAAGCGATTGCTCAAGAAGATAATTGGCAACTTTTTTACGAGTTATTAAAGCAAATTCAGTCTAGAAGTTAGTCTTGATTTCATCTTGGGAACTGGGGATTATTCCGAATACGCAATACTAGATACCCAGTACCCATTTTTGCTAATAGCGAATTCGCGGATCTACATAAGCATTTAAGATATCTATCAAAATGCTTGCTGTTACTACGATCGCACCAAAAAATACCAGTACTCCCTGGACTGTGGGATAATCGCGATCGCTAATGGCTTGATATAGTCGATTGGCTAACCCAGGCCAAGAAAATGTCACCTCAGTCAAAATTGCCCCACCCAACAGAGAAGCAAAGGTTAATCCTAAGACTGTAATCACTGGAATTAAGGCATTTTTTAAGGCGTGGGAGACTAAAATCTTATTTTCAGCTATGCCTCTAGCTCTAGCTGCTTCTACATAATCTGCTCGTAAGGTCTGTTTTAAATTAACTCGCACAATTCGCTCAAAAATCCCACTGAGCAAAATTCCTAGGGTAAGACTTGGAAGGGCAAGATGATGCAAAGATGTGAAAAACTGACTCAAGTTACCACTTAAAAGACTATCAATTGTATACAACCCAGTGATAGGAGAAGGAGCCGGAAGATTTGGCGGAAAGCGGTTGGAATTGGGAAACCAACCTAGTTGTACTGAGAAAATCAACTGCAAAAGCATTCCCGCCCAAAACATTGGAAGTGCGTAGGTGATGATACCAAACAATCGCCCGCCCACATCAAAATATGTCCCAGGACGAGAAGCTGAAAGAGTACCAATCAAAATTCCAACGATAAGTGCAACCGCCATACTAAACACGGCTAATTCCACCGTCGCCGGAAAATATTGTCCAATTATGTCCCAGACATACTGTCCTCGACTCATTAAAGAGGTTCCTAAATCAAAGCGCAGGATGTTTCCTAAATAATTCAAGTACTGTAGCCATAGTGGAAGGTCTAAACCCAATTGTTTTCGTAATTCCTCTTTAGCCGCTTCTGGCGCACGTCCACCGAGAATTGCATCTGCTGGATCTCCTGGTGTTGCTCTTAATAAGAGAAAGACAATAGTAATGATTGTCAACAGCTGAAGTGGCGCTAAGAGCAAACGGGAAACGATGTAATATTGTAAAGCTTTAGAGCGGGACATATTTTAGTTATTTGTCATTTGTTATCTGTCATTTGTCATTTGTCATGAATAAAACAAAGCAATACCTTTCGGTTGAGAAGGAAAGGGAAAAAGGGAAAGGCTGAAATTTATCTCTCACCTTTTAACTTTTTCCAAAGCACTAAGAAGATAAGAAATGCTTATCAGGAAAAGTATTGTAAAACAAAGGACAAATGACAAATGACTGTTGACTACTTTTTAATTGTCTTGTAAATCAGATTTTGGGTGGGGTCAAGTTGTGCGTTGCTAATGCCTTTTTGGGCAAATACATAATCTTTGTTTTGCCATAAAGGAACATAAGGAACGTCACTAGCTACCTGCGTTTGAATTTCTGTAAAAATTTTCTTACGTGCTTCAGGATTTTGCTCTTGGCGTTGCTGGTCAATTAACTTATTAACGATTTCGCTATAGTAAAACGAACCTTGAGTTTGACTGCCTCCATCTTCGCATCCTTTAGCAACCGACCCTTTTTGGCAAGATAAAAATGGCTGTACATAATTATCTGGGTCTAAAAAGTCTGGATACCAATCAAGCAAAGCTGCTGGATATAAACCCCTGGTAATATCTTTGAAGAAAGTAGGGGCTTCTGCGGGGGTAACTTCAAATTGTAATATTCCATCCAGCTTTGTATCAGCAAGGGATTTAAGTATCTGTGCTGCCAAACTACGAGTAGGTGAACTAGAAGGATACCAAATTTGTACTCTTGCGGGATTTTCTTTAGAGAAGCCAGCAGTAGTTAATAATTGTTTGGCCCTATCCAAATTAGCATCACCATATTTATCTTTAAATAGTGGCTGGGAAACGTTAAATGTAGTGGGAATCATGCTGTAAAGCGGATCAGCTTGACCATACAAAGCTCGCTGCATAATTAGTGGACGGTCAATCATTGAGGCGATCGCAGCTCGAACTTCTGGTTGATCTAATGGCTTTTGATTTCGGTTCAACACTAAATAACTTACTACACTACCCTGAGCCGTGATCGCTTGCCAATCCCCTTTTTTACCACCTTCCTCTAAGCTGCGAATTTGATCCGGTTGTAGGGATAAATAAGCTACATCCACTGCACCTGTACGGAAAGCATTAAATAAATTAACCGGACTAGTCTGGATTTGGACGTTAATGCCTTTGTTAGCTGGTTTTTCTCCCCAATACTTGTCAAACACATCAAATCGTAGTGAATCAGTGCCATACTGGGCTAACTTGTAAGGCCCAGTTCCGACAAAAATATTTGGCTTAAATTTACCCGCGCCAATTTCATAAGCTTTGGGCGAAACTGCACACACCCCAGAAAACGCCAACAGTGAGGGAAACGCAGCAAAAGGCTTTTTCAACTTAATTGTTAACTCAGACTCGCCTGTGGCTTTCACTGAGTCCACTGTATCAGCGAGTAAGAAGGAAGGTTTACCCTTATTTTCAATAAACCGCTGGATACTAAACTCCATTGCTTTGGCGTTGAAGGGAGTCCCATCATGAAAAACGACTTCCTTACGTAAGGGGATAGTATAAGTTAAACTATCCTGGCTTACTTTTGGTAGTGCTGTAGCCAACTGAGGCTTAATTTCCGTGCTTCCTGGTTCGTAAGTATAGAGGCGATCGCTCATATTAAATACTAAACCCAATGATGCCAACTCATAGGCATCCGCCGGATCGAGGGTTCTCGGCTTCGCTGTTGTACCTACAGTAATCCGACCATCACCTGTAGAGCTACTCACAGAACCAGACGGTGAGGTAGTTGTCTGTGGGCGAGGAGCACAACTTACAACTAACAATAAACACAGACAGAACAAAGATAGGAATTGTCTAATCCGACCCCACTGTCTTACGGACAAGGAAAACCAGGTCATATCATCAAGATTTTTGAAATTAGCGGTCAGCAATTATATTATGTTTTTGTCCATCATGCTAAATTTTTACAATTAATTTCAGCAATGCCTGGGGGTAAGCAGATACGTAGAAATAAATATAACTTGCCCCTTAGTGAGAGAGAAATTTTTCTACTTTGTTTATGAGCCTATGGAGTCAATACTTATAGGATAAGCATTCTTCACCTAGGAGTGTAGTCTGAGCATTAAGGAGAAAGGGAAAGGAGTGAATTTAGACTTTTTCCTTTTAAACGAGAAGTATTGTCTAGAGAGTTTAGATGTCTAAATCAAAGATTTGTCGTGCATATTAAACTTTATAGTCAAGTTTATTACCACTAGCAGAGAGGACTATTTTGTTACAAAAAAACATTGACAAAAATACAGAGTTTTATATTTGTTGGGGAAGTAAACATTTTTATTTATTAAAATCTCAAATATTAATTAAATTTATCGTAAATTCATAATTACTGGAGAGTAGCTTTGTTAAGCTTTGACCGTAACCCAAATAATGTACATTAAATCAGTGAACAGTAAACAGTAAACAGTAAACGGTGAACGGTGGACGGTAAACAGTTATCAGTCACAAGACAGCTTCCCCTAAAGATCGTCGGCTGCATTACTTTACTTACAAATATCGTGTTTATACATCAGTAATTGAAGCGATCGCGATATATATTGTGAACAACAGATTGAAAGTCTAAATAGTGGGACTAAGACCGTGAAATATTTCTTTCTATCTGAGGGATGGACAGTTGCCAGAGTATGGGCGTCTGACGGACTCTGGCAAATTACTGCATGGCGACGCCAACCAGATATTCAGCGAATGAATATTTGCTTAGTAGAACAAAACGAATTGTTATGGCTTTATCGAGTCGAAGAGGCTATCTTAACCGTTGAAGTGAAGCCAACAACACCAGTAATCGCCAGTAAGACCATTGGTCAAGTAGTACTTAAGCGCCTGATGAGTGCCGAACAGGTAATCGAACGCCTAGGTACGGCTGAGGCGAAGTGTCAGTTACAAAATATTCACTCGGTGGTTCAGTGAGAAGGGGGTAGGGGAGACAAGGAAAGCAGGGGAAGCGGGAAGAGAAGTTGCCATAGCGCAGCGTTAGCGAGTCATTGAGTGTCGGAGGGTTTCCCTCCAAGCAAACTCCTCCTGGGGGAGACGCTACGCGAACGGGTAAGCAGAAATACTGACTCTTGACAAATGACCGATGACTCTTGACAAATGACTCCCAACTCCTCTCAATCATCCTCGTAAACATACGCAAATAAGATCTTGAACTGGGACGGGTAGCGAAATATCAGGAACATGCTACGCGATCGCATCAATTTACACGCTTGCAAACAGTTCCATCAATAGTTACACTTTTTAAAACATTCTCATTTTTGCTTGGCGATGGCTACCCTACGGGGTATAACTCCCGAAGCGAGTAAAGCGTTGCCAAACTACCCACACTGTCTAACATTATTAAGACTAAGTTGTGGTGAGACTCTGGTGGCAATAACAAAAAACAAGAGAGAGTTTTATGAGTGACGGCTTTCGTTACTTATAGCCTCAGTAAGAAAATTGCTTTGTAAACTAACTCATCGAGGAGGAGCGTAGTCGATGGGACTACCCTGGTACCGAGTACATACAGTAGTTCTGAACGATCCGGGGCGACTGATTTCTGTACACTTGATGCACACAGCGTTGGTGGCAGGCTGGGCTGGTTCAATGGCACTGTACGAACTGGCCGTTTTTGACCCCAGCGATCCTGTTCTCAACCCAATGTGGCGACAAGGAATGTTCGTGCTGCCCTTCATGGCACGTTTAGGCGTTACCCAATCATGGGGTGGTTGGAACGTTACTGGTGGCCCAGCAACCGACCCAGGTTTCTGGTCATTTGAAGGCGTCGCCGCAGCTCACATTGTTCTTTCAGGTCTATTATTCCTAGCTGCCGTATGGCACTGGGTTTACTGGGATTTGGAACTCTTTAGAGATCCCCGTACTGGTGAACCCGCTCTAGATTTGCCAAAGATGTTTGGCATTCACCTGTTCTTATCTGGTCTACTTTGCTTTGGTTTTGGTGCTTTTCACCTTACCGGACTATTTGGCCCGGGAATGTGGGTTTCTGACCCCTACGGAGTCACTGGCAGCGTCCAAGCAGTAGCGCCAGAATGGGGCCCAGATGGATTTAACCCATACAACCCTGGTGGTGTTGTGGCTCACCACATTGCTGCTGGTGTTGTTGGTATTATTGCAGGCTTATTCCACCTCACAGTACGTCCTCCCGAACGGCTATACAAAGCTCTGCGGATGGGGAACATTGAAACTGTACTTTCTAGTAGTATTGCCGCAGTCTTCTTTGCTGCTTTTGTGGTGGCAGGAACCATGTGGTACGGCAACGCTACCACTCCCATTGAACTGTTTGGCCCTACCCGCTACCAGTGGGATCAGAGCTACTTCCGTCAGGAAATAGAGCGCCGCGTCCAAAACAGCGTTGCCCAAGGTGCAACTCTTTCCCAGGCTTGGTCGCAGATTCCTGAAAAACTGGCTTTCTTTGATTATGTCGGCAATAGTCCTGCCAAAGGTGGTCTATTCCGTACAGGTGCTATGGACAAGGGTGATGGTATTGCCCAGTCTTGGCAAGGACACGCAGTGTTCAAAGATTCGGAAGGACGGGAATTGACCGTGCGTCGTCTCCCCAACTTCTTTGAAACTTTCCCAGTAATCTTGACTGATGCGGATGGAGTTGTCCGCGCTGATATTCCTTTCCGTCGGGCAGAATCCAAGTACAGCTTTGAACAATCTGGTGTCACCGTCAGCTTTTATGGCGGTGATCTCAATGGTCAGACCTTTACTGAGCCTGCTGATGTGAAGAAATATGCCCGTAAGGCTCAAGGCGGTGAAATCTTTGAATTTGACCGGGAAACTTTGAACTCTGACGGTGTATTCCGCACCAGTCCAAGAGGTTGGTTTACCTTCGGACATGCCGTATTTGCTCTGTTATTCTTCTTTGGTCATCTCTGGCATGGCGCTCGAACAATCTACCGAGACGTATTTGCTGGTGTTGATGCGGATCTAGAAGAACAAGTTGAGTGGGGTTTGTTCCAGAAAGTGGGTGATAAGTCAACCCGCCGGAAGGAAGCTCTCTAATTATTGGGGACTGAGGACTGGGGACTGGAGACTGGGGACTGGGGACTGGTGAGTGGAGACTGGGGGACAGATGAAGAAATATCTAATACCCAATCCTTAATAACCAATATCCAATCCCTAATACCCAATACCCAGTACTCAATACCTAATACCTAATCCCCTAGCTTGGTACAATATTATTACTGGCTGGATAGGTAGGAACTTGTAATATGGAAAGCGTTGCGTACATTTTGATTTTGACCTTGGCAATAGGAGTTCTCTTTTTTGCGATCGCATTTCGCGAACCCCCCCGCTTTGAAAAGAAAGATAAATAAGTCTCTATTGCCGAATTTTTAAGCGAATCTATAAGTATCCGCTGCTACAACATTTAGTAGCAGCGGATACTTTTGTTTTTGTTATTTTGTTTAGTTCCAACTACTAACCACTAACCAATGAGCAATCATTTGATATGTGATATAATTTTCTATCTGGGAGTTATTATGTGTTAATACTAGCCTTTGTGCGCTAGGATGGAAAAAGATGTGAGTGTAGACTACCATAAAGACGCTTGCACAGTACATAGCGCTTGTTACATAACCTTTACGGAGACTAGAACCGGGAACAAATCAGCATGGTCAATCAGAATTTAACCGCTACAGAAATTGGATTTACTCACGAAGATTTCGCTGCTCTACTTGACAAATACGACTATCATTTTAGCCCTGGTGATATAGTGCCAGGAACAGTTTTCAGTATAGAGCCGCGCGGCGCTCTGATTGACATTGGTGCTAAAACAGCAGCATATATACCCATACAGGAAATGTCTATTAACCGGGTAGACAGCCCGGAAGAAGTCTTACAGTCGAACGAAACACGAGAATTTTTCATTCTCACCGATGAAAACGAAGATGGTCAATTAACCCTTTCCATTCGCCGTATAGAATACATGCGGGCTTGGGAACGCGTGCGGCAGTTGCAAGCAGAAGATGCGACTGTCCGTTCTGGTGTGTTTGCTACCAATCGCGGGGGAGCATTGGTCAGAATTGAGGGTTTACGTGGCTTTATCCCCGGTTCTCACATCAGCACTCGCAAACCTAAAGAAGAATTGGTAGGTGAAGAACTACCATTAAAATTCTTAGAAGTAGATGAAGAACGTAACCGCCTAGTTCTATCTCATCGTCGGGCGCTAGTTGAGCGGAAGATGAACCGCTTGGAAGTCGGCGAAGTAGTAATTGGTACGGTTCGTGGCATCAAACCATACGGTGCGTTTATCGATATTGGCGGTGTCAGTGGTCTACTGCACATCTCTGAGATTTCTCACGAACATATTGATACACCTCACAGCGTATTCAATGTTAATGATGAAGTGAAAGTGATGATCATTGACTTGGATGCAGAAAGAGGGCGAATTTCTCTTTCTACCAAGCAGTTAGAACCAGAACCCGGTGACATGATTAAAAACCGCGATTTGGTTTATGATAAAGCCGAAGAAATGGCTGCTAAGTATCGAGAACAGCTACTAGCTAAACAGCAAGGTATTACAGCTACAACTGCTGCGGCTGCGGAAGCTGATGCTATAGCTGAAGAAGATATTCCATCTGCAATGGAAGAAATTGAAGAAGATATTCCAGCTGCAACCGAAACTGAAGAAAATATTTCAACTGAAGAAAATATTTCAGCAGTAGCTAGTGAAGAAATTCCAGCCGCAACCGAAACTGAAGAAAATATTTCAGCAGTAGCTAGTGAAGAAGTTCCAGCCGCAACCGAAACTGAAGAAGAAATTCCGGTAGCTATTGAAGAGTAATACATTTATAGTTTTACTTGTCTGTAATTAAAAGTATCAAAGCATAGTAAAAAGAGGGATTTACCCTCTTTTTTTATGATATAAAATTGCTAAAAGTTAAGAATAAAACCTTATAAATTAATCAGCGAGGTAGAATTTTTTGCTAACTATTAAATGTGGAAAGATCACGTTTCCAAATATCCAAGCAATTTTGTTTGACAAAAACGGTACTCTAGAAGATTCAGAAACGTATTTGCGATCGCTTGCACAAAAAGCAGCACGGTTAATAGATGCTCAAATTCCTGGAATCGGCGAACCTTTATTAATGGCATTCGGTATTAATGGTAATAATCTAGATCCAGCGGGTTTAATCTCGGTAGCAAGTCGTCGTGAAACAGAAGTTGCAGCTGCGGCATATATTGCTGAAACTGGTAGGGGATGGTTTGAGTCCTTAACAATAGCTCGTCAAGCTTTGGATGAAGCTGAAAAATACATTGGAAGAACTCCTTCACCTCTGTTTGTAGGTAGCTTGGAGGTGTTGAAATATCTACGAGAGAGAGGATTGAAACTTGGTATCCTCTCAGCAGCGACAACTCAGGAAGTGCGTAAGTTTGTTGCAGATCACCAGTTAAGCGATTACATCCAGCTGGAAATGGGAGTAGATGAGGGGCCGAGTAAACCAGATCCCATACTATTTTTACAAGCTTGTCAAGCTTTAGGAGTTGAGCCGGGCGCTACGCTGATGGTAGGAGACTCTGTTGGGGACATGCAAATGGCGCGTAATGCCAAAGCCGCAGGTTGTATTGGTATCACTTGGGTGGGTAAGTCAGAGAATGTCCAAGGTGCAGATGTGGTAATTAATCAACTTGAAGAAATCCAAATTTTAGCAGCTTAATTTAGTTTTAGCGATCGCCTCGACCCCAAAATGGATATTATTTTCGCTATGTCGTTAAAACTGATGATGCAAATAGAAACATCGCCGTATCTTGTCTATTGCCGAATACCCTCATTGAACATCAATGCACTGCGGTAAAATTAACTTACTCATCTCTACCAGCTGCGATCGTGGTTAACACGTCTCCACAACATCCGACTCCAATCAATTCCCCTGTTTACATTCCGCCTCTTGAGAGTGGCGATCGTCTCACACGCTTTGAATTTGAGCGCCGCTACACCGCTATGCCTAATCTCAAGAAAGCCGAATTAATTGAAGGAGTCGTTTACGTGGCATCTCCCTTGCGCTTTGAACCCCACGCCGAACCGCATGGTGATTTGATGATTTGGCTGGGAAATTATAAAGTAGCTACGCCCGGTGTTAGGCTAGGTGATAATCCAACTGTACGGCTAGATTTAGATAATGAACCCCAACCAGATGCCATTTTGTTAATCGATGCAGCCTGTGGTGGTTCATCTAATTTAGGTACTGATGGTTATGTAGAAGGTGCGCCAGAACTAGTAGCAGAAGTTGCTGCCAGTAGTGCAACCAAAGATTTATATGATAAAAAACGTGCCTATCGTCGCAATGGCATCCAAGAGTATATTGTTTGGCAAGTTTTTGAAAGCACTGTGAGTTGGTTCAGCTTGCAGGATGGTGAATATGTAGCACTAGTACCAAATGCATCAGGCATCATTCAAAGTCAAGTTTTACCAGGATTGTGGCTTGATGTCTCAGCATTAGTTGCGGGAAATATGCAACAGGTATTGGCAGTGTTGCAGAAAGGATTAAGTTCAGTTGAGCATGAAGCGTTTGTTCAACAGTTAAAAAGTAACTAGAATATCTCTACTCATCGTTCAACGTTTCCATCAACAAATTTACCTGCTGCTGTCGTTGCTGTAAAAAAGTTTCACACTGACGTAAATACTCAACGGCGCTAGCAAATTGGTCAAACACCTCTGCTAGTTCCAACTCACCTGCTTCAATGCGAGCAATGATTGCTTCTATTTCCACAACCTTAGCTTCATAACTCCAACCCTCCATTGAATCAGAACTTGAAGCACTCTTACGTTTAACCATTCAACTCTTGGCATCCTTCTCTACGAGACGCTGCGCGATGACGGTGCATTAATGATTAACTTCCGTAACTTTCACTTTAACCTCACCTTGTGCCAATTGAATCAACAAATCTTGCCCTACAGCCAATTCAGCAGCAGAACGAGCGATCGCCCCATCTTCCTGTCTCACCACCGCATAACCACGCTGTAACACTGCTTTCGGGTCAAGACTTGCCAACTTTTGCCGTAACATTTCTAAATGTTGCGTTGCTTGCTGCGATCGCCCCATTGTTACTTGCACTAATTGCTGACGCTTCCAAGCTAGCTGCTGCGTCTCTTGTTGCACTTGTCGATCTAAGCGCAAACGTCGCAAACGGTTTCGTAACACTTGCAGTTGATTAAGATCAGTTTCCTCAGAGAAAAGCATCGCCTGATGCAAAGCCGCAACTCTCTGCCGATGCTCAGCATACAACTCTGAGAGTGCCGGTACAACTTTTTGTGCCGCCGCAGTTGGTGTATGCACACACGCATCTGCAACTAAATCTACCAAAGACTCATCTCTTTGATGACCAATACCAGTAATTACGGGAATCGCACAATTAGCAACAGATCGCACCACCCGCTCATCATTAAAGCAAGCCAATTCTTCAACCGCGCCACCTCCTCGCGATAAAATTAGCACCTCGGCGCGTCCATCTCGTTCCACCCGCTCAATTGCTTTAACTATAGATTCTGGTGCTTGATCACCTTGGACTGTGGCGGGAGAAAATAAAACGTGTAAACCCGGATACCTTTGCTTAAGTGTTTTTTGAATATCTCCCCAAGCCGCAGCAGTCGGTGAAGTGACGACGGCGATCGTTTGGGGATGAGGGGGGAGCGATCGCTTTCTTTGAGCGTCAAACAACCCCTCAGCCAGCAAGCGATTTTTCAGTTGTTGATAACGCAATGCCTGCAAACCAACACCAGCGGGTAAAGCCTGCCAAACTGATAACTGATACTCTCCTCTTTGCGGATATACTCGGATACTACCCAAGATAATTAACTGCTCACCAGGAATCGGCATTTGCGCGAGTTTTGCTACTTGGCTATTCCATGCCACACATTTAATTCCTGCTGTTCCATCAGTATCTTGCAGCGTAAAAAATAACCCACTGCGATGGTGGTTAGCACTGGAAACTTCGCCAGTAACCCAAACTTGCCGTAGCTGCTCATCTTGCTCTAACAGCAAGCGGATATAGTCAGTTAATCCGGCTACTGAAAGCGCTGTATCGAGAATGAGAGATTGGGGAACGTCGAAAGTCATCAAAGATGCCTGAAAGCATTAGTGCTGGAGCGATTTTAGCATTTTTCATCAAAAACTAAACCCAAACGGCTGGGTTCCAGCAACGCCTACAAACAGAGGAGCTTTGCCACCGCTTTCAATGAAAATGGGACTGAGGATTGGGAAGATAAGTCTGTGGATTCATACCCCAACCCAATCTTAATTATATTTTCTTTCCTAGTCCCCAGTCCCCATCGCCCCTTATCCCCAGAGGGGGCCCCGAGTTCCCCAGTCCCCAGTCCCGGAGCGTCCATTACAGTAAGTTGGGGAATCCTGGGCGCGACCCGATGAACTTTGGACTAATGATTAATAACAGGGGAAATTGCGCCCGAATTGTTCGGTTCTACGACTGTTACGAGTACACAAATGAATATAACCTCGTAATTAGTAGTGAAATGCCTACCCTATATGCTGTTAGTTGCTGTTGAGTTAAGGGGTGAAAATCTGTGTACGAATGGATCTTGCCGAGTCTGAGTGAAGTTTTAGCCGAAAGTCAATCAAGTGTGGTTGAATGTTCACCTGCTAAAGCAGAGCGGCAATGGCGTGTCAGCTTAGCAGCGACAGAACATCTGCTATTAAATACTTTAGCAACTGTTTCACCTGACGCTACCCAAGGATTAGTTTTAACTGCACCAGCACCTCTGTTTAGTCAGCCAAAATTGACGCAAAGCTTGCAGACAGTAACTTTTACAGCAAAACCATTTAACCCATTGGCATTAATGCCATTTCAAATGCCAGTTGCGATTGCAACTGTAGATGAAATTACTCCTCAAGAATCAGTGCTCGGTTTATTACCTGCCGATCCACTGGCGTCTGAGCAATTTTGCCTGGTTTTCACAGAAAAATTTAGATTAGTGCTGGTTTTAGCAGAACACAAAAACGGCAAAAAAACGTTTTCATTTTCCTTTGAGCCAGAAGTAGTACAGCAGGCGTGGCGATCGCTAGGAGCACGGGTAATGCTGACTAATCCAGAATTTTTCGTCGATTTGGATGCATTAGTACAAAAGTATTCCCCAGTTGCACCAGATTACCGTACTGTAATCCAGTTTAGCCAATTACTACTTCAACAATTACCAGAACCAGAAACCGACACCGGAAATCTCCCCCTCTCCTCCCCTCCCCCTCTCCCCCCCTCCTCTTCCCGTCCCGATGTCGAATTACTCCAAGCCTTTGCTCACGAAGTCCGTACACCCTTGACAACGATTCGCACCATGACTCGCTTACTGCTGAAGCGGCGGGACTTACCTGCAAACGTGCTCAGTCGCCTAGAGATAATTGATCATGAGTGTACTGAGCAAATTGACCGGATGGAGTTGCTGTTTAAAGCCGCAGAACTAGAAACTTCTGCCTCAACAAAATCTTCAAGAACTCAACTCACACCGATGTCTTTGGATCAAGTTTTGCAGCAGAGCATTCCCCGTTGGCAACAAGCAGCGCATCGGCGAAACTTGACTTTGGATGTTGTTTTACCTCAGCAATTACCAACGGTGGTGAGCAATCCCACTATGCTAGATCAGGTACTCACTGGTTTAATGGAGAATTTTACCCGCAGCTTACCATCTGGTAGCCATATTCAAGTTCAGGTTATTCCAGCTGGGGATCAACTAAAGTTACAACTATCGCCTCTTCAATGCAAAGACACAAGTAAACCAGCTACACCTGCACCGCCGCCAATTCGTAAAGCTCTTGGTCAACTGCTGATGTTCCAGCCGGAAACAGGTACGATTAGTTTAAATATTGCTGCCACTAAGCATCTGTTTCAGGCGATCGGTGGAAAACTGATTGTACGTCAGCGTCCACATTATGGCGAAGTGTTGACTATTTTCCTACCTTTAGAAGTTAGCAGTCAGCAGAAGTCAGGAGATGGGAGACAGGAGACGGGAGACAGAAGACGGGAGACAGGAGTTATGAATTAGCGGGAGATGGAGTTAGCGGTTAGGAAATGGGAGACAGGAGACGGGAGATAGGAGTTAAGAATTTAGAATTTATCAGTTGCTTCAATTAAAGCGCTGGTAATTCCTGGTTCACTCATCGAATGTCCGGCATCAGGAACTACAATAAATTCTGCCTCCGGCCAAGCGCGATGTAACTCCCAAGCGGATATCATTGGACAAACTATATCGTAACGTCCTTGAACAATTACAGCAGGAATATGGCGAATGCAGTCAATATTTGAAAGTAATTGATTTTCTGTTTCAAAAAATCCTTTATTAACAAAGTAATGGCACTCAATACGAGCGAAAGCTGAAGCAAATTCACTCTCACCAAACTTTTGCATCAGATCTGGATCTAAGAAAAGTCTACTTGTACTCGCTTCCCAAATTGACCAAGCACGCGCTGCTGCCAATTGAATTTCTAAATCAGGACTGGTTAAGCGTTTATAGTATGCAGTAATCAAATCATCCCGTTCAGAAATGGGAATTGGTTTTAAATATTCTTCCCAAGCTTCAGGAAAAATATAGCTAGCACCTTCTTGGTAGAACCATCGCAATTCTTTTTGTCTCAACATAAAGATGCCACGCAGAATTAATCCCGCGCATCGAGAGGCATGAGTTTGACTATAGGCTAATGATAAAGTGCTGCCCCAACTACCACCGAAGACTACCCACTTTTCTATACATAAATGTTCGCGCAGTTTTTCAATATCATTTACTAAATTCCAAGTGGTATTTTCTTGTAATTCAGCATGGGGTGTACTTTGACCACAACCGCGTTGGTCAAACATGACCAACCGCCATTTTTCTGGGTGAAAATATTGTCGATAAAAGGGTGGACATCCACCACCAGGGCCACCATGCAGTAAAACGATTGGCTGGCCTAACGGGTTGCCAGACTCTTCAAAATGGATAGTATGAAGGTCGGAAACCTGTAAACTACCTTCTAAATAAGGTTTGATCGCTGGATAAAGTTCTCGCATTCTGAAAATTTTACCAGTAATCAAGCAAGTGCGATCGCCACAGCTTCTTGGTGGCAATTGTGTGTTGCTTTGTTCTCTCGCATTGAGATTTGTCAAAGCAAATAGGAATAGTAGACTCATAGCGAATTGACAGGCGACATAAACTGCTCAATAGCCAGGTGGGTATTGAAAGTTACCAACCACTTTGTTGATCTCTTGAGCAATCGCGAACAATTCCATCTCGCGCCACCGCTTACCAACAATTTGCATTCCCATCGGTAGACCATTCTGAGTCTGCCCAATCGGAATCACCACGGCAGGATGTCCACTCAGATTAAAGGGCATGGTGTAAGCCCCGTTTGCCACTGCATGGGGATAGCGTCTGCCATCAATGTCAACAGCACTCCAAGCAGGACGATGGGTAAAAGCAGGGGTTGCAGCAACTGGCCAGAGCCACACATCCCAAGGTTCTAATGCCTCATCTATGTAGGCAGTGAAGCGATCGCGCTCTGTAAGTGCCTCGAAATATCCTTTAAGGCTTGGATTTAATAGCTCAGGTAAGAAACTGGTAAAATTTCCCATTTTTCGGAGTTTCTTGTCGCCTTGGGTTGCAGTACGGAAAAGCAGCTCCAAGCTGCGGCGCATATTATATCGATCCTGCGGTTCAGCATAGACGTTGAGGTATGCTGCCATCCGCCCATAGAGGTTAAATATTTTGGAAAAATCAAAGTCTTTAGTTAACCAACGCTCGATTTGAGCACCTGCTTGAGAAAGGCTTTGCGCGATCGCAGCCATTGCAACTCGAATTTCGGACGCAACCGGAACCTCCGCCCATTCATCAATCCAAGCAATTTTGAGAGCTTGCAAAGACTTACCAGAGGGTGTATCGAAGTCAATTGGCGGCACATCAGGACGGCGAATATCAGCACCTGCAATTAACGAAAAGCAGAGTTGGATGTCTTCGAGCGATCGCGCAAAACAGCCTACTGTCATCATTTGCCGAATACATACTGGCATCCCAGGCACTTCCGGAATTTGTCCAGCTGTAGAAATGCGGCGATCTGTAGGCTTTAAACCATACACTCCACAAAAGTGAGCAGGCTGACGCACTGAACCCCCGAAGTCGTTGCCTAAATCCAACGGTGAAAGCCCTGCGGCGACGGCTGCGGCACTGCCTCCAGAACTACCGCCAGGTGTGTAGTCGAGATTCCAAGGATTATTCACCCGTGGAAAAAGGGAATTCGTACTCTGATAATCGCCTGCCAGTTCTGCCATGTTTGTTTTTCCCAGAATGACAGCTCCTGCCGCCCGTAGCCTAGCAACGACGGTTGCATCTTGTTGAGGAATATACTCTTTGAGAGGAATGTAGCCTGCTGTAGTGCGTAGTCCCGCTGTTTCAAAAATGTCTTTAATCGTGATGGGGACGCCATGCAAAGCACCCCAGTTTTCTCCTCTGGCTAAAGCTTCATCAGCAAGCTTTGCTCTGGTACGGGCATTGTCTTCATCCAGTATGCAAATGGCATTCAGCTTCGAGTTGTATTTGGCGATTTGAGTTAGATAAGCGTCGGTAACTTCAACGGCAGAGACTTCGCGATCGCGAATCATCCGCGCCAGCTGATAGGCAGAGGCAAATGTCAGACTACTCATAGGCGACAAACGGGTAGTTTTTGATAAAGTTAATTATATTCACTTTTAGTTAATACAATTAACTAAATTTCTAATGGGTCGGCCAGTTAAAGAAAAGTCATTGACGCAGCAAGATGTGATTGCAGCTGCAATCGCTTGCCTCGACAAAGAGGGGGAAGTTGCTTTGGGCGTGAATCGGGTTGCACGAGAATTAGGCATCAAGCCTCCAGCAATCTACAAGCATTTGGATGGCAATACAGCCCTACGACGGGCAGTTGCACTCACCATCTGGCAGCAATATATTGAATGGTGTCAGCAGCGAACTGATGGTTTAGACGAGCCTCAAGCGTTGCTGCGGGCAGGTGGACGCGCAACACGAGACTTTGCCCGATCGCATCCAGAACGCTATCGAGCCATGACCCAATTTCAACTCAACTTCAACGACCCAGAAACAGCACCGCTGATTCAAGAAGTCTTCAGCTTCCTTAAGCGTGTGCTGCAATCCTACAATCTCAGTGAAACAAAATTAATTGATGCAATGCGAATAGTTAACGCAGCAATTACTGGATTTATCGCGATCGAACAAGCTGGATTAATGACGCTAGAAAGATCCACTGATGCCAGCTATGAGGTGATGCTCGATGCCTTAGCAGTTGCAATCCAACATATTGAACAAGTTGAGCCGTGATACTTAAAGCGTTTCTTACGTCTATCAGGAAGGATTACAATGGCGAGTGCATAGCCGATAAACGTAAAGTAACTTAAGTTTTCTTTGCTCTGGTAGTGGGCATAACTGCTTTGTAGATGGAGTTAAAGTAATTCGTAATTGAATGAGTTGGAGCCTAAATTCCCAGCTAATCCAAGAACACCAATTTGACAATTTAGTGGAGGACTTAAACTCGAAAGTTACAAATTACGAATTAGTAATTAATAAGTATTTAAATATGTGACAGTGTATTTGTTAAATTCTTACTTAAAAGATACAATTATGGTTTTTGCAGGCAAACGACCAAATAATTTAGGTGTTAGCAATGGTAAATTAGCACCCTGTCCCAACTCCCCTAACTGTGTTTCTAGTCAGAGTTCAGACGCAACCCATCAAATTGCACCGTTGATCACATCTAACCCAGAGGGAGCGATCGCCACCCTTAAAGGTATCATTCAATCCTTACCCAGAACTAAGATAATTACTGAAAGTCAGGATTATTTGTATGCAGAATTCAAGAGTGCTTTGATGGGATTTGTAGATGATGTCGAGTTCTATCTAGACCGGAAAGCTAATGTGATTCACGTTCGCTCAGCCTCACGGTTAGGTCAGAGTGATTTGGGTGTCAATCGTCAACGCATAGAGACGATTAGAGCGAACTTGAAAAAAGTTTAGACCGACTAGGTAGGACTATTAGCTAAACCAACCAAGCTGCGAAAATGCCCATTTTTAGCAAATTTCTCTGCTAGGATTTGTTGATAAACTGCTTCATAGCCATCAGTCATATGCTGAATACTAAAGCGGTTTTCAACATACTTGCGACAAGTATAGCGATCTAATTCTGTTACTTGATCAATAGCACTGATGCACTCTTGAATGTTATTGCACAGAAAGCCTGTCTGACCGTGAGAAATTACCTCTTCTGTAGAACCCAGTTTCATAGCAATGACTGGAGTACCCGAAGCCATTGATTCAACCATCACTAACCCAAACGGTTCTCGCCAAGTAATAGGGAATAAAGTTGCTACTGCACCTCCCATGAGGGCATTTTTTTGCTCATGGTTAGCTTCACCCAGATATTCAATTTGTTGACCGTCAATCTGTGGTTTGATTTCCTTCTCAAAGTATTCCACATCAACAGCATCAACTTTACCAGCCATTTTTAAATGCCAACCAGCTTTTTTGGCAATTTCTATAGCTAAGTGCGTTCCCTTCTCTGGTGATATCCGACCCAAAAACGCTAGATAGGGAGGATCTTCTGATTGAGCGTAAAACTTATAACTGCTGACATCAATCCCGTTGTAGACTGTCGTTAAATAGTTCAGCCCTAACCTTGGTTCCCGCTGTGCATTGGAAATACTAACGAAAGGTTGGTTTTTACCATAACTAAATATTTTTTCGTTATCAGGGGTAAAAATGCCATGCAATGTATGAACTGTAGGAGTTGTAACGAGCTTCGCACAGGCTAGTGGGCCATGCCCCGTATGGGAATGAATAATGTCAAATTCTTCCGCCCGTTCATACACTGAAGCTAGTTGCAGCATCTCATAGATACTGTAATCTTTGATAGTGGAATCGAGTCTTAAGGCACGGGGATGAACTGACAAGATTTTCGCCAGACTGATAGAATCTCCTGATGCAAATAGGGTGACTTCGTGTCCTCGTCTAACTAATTCATCAGTCAGTAACCCTACCACTAACTCTATGCCACCATAGGCGGGAGGTGGTACTCTTTCCCATAATGGGGCAATTTGAGCAATTCTCATCACAAATCTCCTAAAGAGTAAGAATTGAATTAGAAGTGTTTCTTTGTTGTTTAATTGGTGCTTACAATCTATTAACTCTGGACTAAATACTTAACTTAAAACACCAATCTTATAAGAATCTTCCTCGTATCTTATACCGTTACTTTTGAATATTTCGTCTATCTAAGTAGGGAAATCACCCTCTCCGAAGAGGTAAAATATGTTTTTTCTCTATTAAAAGTTGCTACTTTGATGGTATTTTTTATGGCAGATATTTTATGTAAAAATAATTTCTTCCAATGGCTAGAATGTAGGCTAGTAACTATGATTTAGCAAAATAGCTGTGCTATCAGACATTAATTATCCAATTTTAAAATGCCAATGAAATGTCAATATATGTAGACACATGAAGGGCGGTTTCCCGTACATTTAAGGAAAATCTATGGATGTCAAAAGGTTCTATTATTGTAGGCTTTTCTGATTGATAAATAGCCAATTATCCGGGAAAAAGCTGAAATTCTCTTGATATTTTATCTTTTGCGTTCTCCCTAAGTTTTTAACGGCAACTATCAAACTTTTTTAAGCTCATCCCACCCCTAAAAGGGGATGGGATAACACGAAAGACTGTTGACTGTTAACCGTCAACCGTCAACGGCGTCGGTGCGTCTTTCATCCCATCTCTAGAAGAAATGGGTTTTCCCGACGCCTTTTGATAAGGAAATTCAAACGTAATTAGAAAATTATCAGAGTCAACTTCTTTCTAGCTCTCACCACAATTCCCCAGTAGTTAACTACGAGGAGAAGAAGTCAGGGTATTGACTTATGAGATTAAGTATGATATTTTTGACTACCGTAATAAACACATATAAACATGAATATCTCTTCATCACTAAAAAAACCGCGTGTTGCATGGCAAGCGGTTTTCTCTCTGCTGATGTTTGTGTTCATGTATTTGCCTATATTAGTGCTGGCCTTTTATAGCTTTAACCAGTCACCCTACAGTGCAAATTGGCAAGGATTCACCCTAGAGTGGTATGGCAAGTTGTTTAGTGACGATCGCATCTTATCAGCTTTGAAAAACAGTTTGATAGTTGCTGGTTGTGCAGTGGGAATTTCAGTCGTACTGGGAACTTCAATGGCTGTAGGGTTGGCACGCTACCAATTTCCTTTTAAAAAATTGTATCGCGGTACTGCTTACCTACCGTTGATTATTCCCGATATTGCGATCGCAGTGGCGACTCTCGTTGTTTTAGCCGCATTTGCCATTCCTTTGAGTATATGGACAGTAGTGGCGGCTCATGTAGTGTTTTGTCTGGCCTACGTCGGACTTGTGGTTTCTTCACGACTTACCAATTTAGATCCCCACTTAGAAGAAGCAGCACTTGATTTAGGAGCAACACCAACGCAAGCCTTCATCAAAGTATTGCTACCGCAATTAATGCCCGGTATTGTAGCTGGCTGTCTGTTAGCCTTTGTCCTCAGTTTAGATGACTTTTTGATCGCCAGTTTTACTGCTGGTAGCGGTTCTAGCACTTTGCCAATGGAAATCTTTAGTCGGATCAGAACAGGAGTCAAGCCTGATATTAACGCTCTTAGCGTCATGCTGATTTTAGTATCTGCGATCGCTGCTTTTGTAGCCGAATTGATTCGCGCTTCTGGAGAGAGTCAAAGGTAATTTATAGTTGTTTGCGTAGTCAGGTGAGTTTTTACTCATTATTTATTATCATAAGCTTGGTTTGTATCCTCCGTAGGCAGCTTACTGTGTACGGTAGCTTTAGCAAAGGCAGGGTACTTGAGATTAAGTGTATGCTTTAGTATTCTAATTAACAGATAATTACTACAATACCAAGTTGTCATTAATTGTCATTCTAAATCTAGAGTAACCTGCGGAACGCTGCGCTTAGCTCGCTTTCCGCAGGAAAGAATCTCACCAGATACTTCCTTGTAAGCGTACAATACACTGCGTTTTGTACCCTGCGGGAACCAAGGCAAACAGTATGACAATATACTATCTTTGACAACTTGGTATAAGTGCTTAGTTAAATAATGTTAAACAATAGTCTACTAATATACTAACTAGGTTTGTTAGATGATTTATTTAGTAGGTATAAATAAATAAAACTCAGTATTTGGCGTTTAAGTGCTAAATTGCTAACAATATGTCACAAAGTATCTTTTGTTTAATTATGCCCACTTACTTTAAAACCAAGCAACAGCTTACAAGCAGTTAAATAACAGTTGAATAACTGATTCAAAATATGGAAAAATTAGAAAGCAGTTAAAAAAGTTAATAAATAGCAGAGTAACAACTAGCGAAATGAAACCACCTAAAAGCACGCGAAGGCGGGGATTTGTGCTGACTCCTGTTGGGCTGAAGCGCTTACAAGCGGCGATTTTAGCTATGGAGATAGCAGAGAACAACGGCGAGCATTTTACTCTAGAACAGCTCGGTGATCGCATGAATGTTTCTACCAAAACACTCAGTCGATTGTGGTCATTGAATCGGAGTGTGGATCAAAAAACACTGAGACTGTGCTATGAGACCTTTAACTTGGAATTGCGTAGAGAAGACTACGCAATCATGAATGAATCAAACAAGACTGAAATATCTAAAGATTTCTCACCGAGTATAGACACAAGAGACAGCGATCCGGTTCAGTATTTACCCGTAAAATCATTTATTAACGAACACCATGACCAACATGAACACCTTTGGTCATACCCAGATGGCCCTGTATCTTTAGATTCTCCATTCTATGTTGAACGCCCCGCGATTGAGGAACTAGTCTATCGGGAAGTGATTCAACCAGGCTGTGTGATTCGGATTCGAGCTCCAAGAGGAATGGGTAAAAGTTCTCTTGTGTTGCGGCTGTTAGCCTTTGCAGAAACGCAAGGATATCGCACGGTAAATTTAAATTGCAGCCAAATCGATGCAAACTGTCTAACTGACTTAAATAGGCTGTTGCGTTGTCTTTGCTGGCGAATTGCGATGGAATTAGGCATTGATCCCAACTTAAATGATCGATGGGATGAAGAAATTGGCTGTAAGTTGAGTTGTAGCCTTTACTTCCAGAGCTATTTGCTCAAGCAAAGTCAAAGCCCAGTGGTTCTAGTTTTAAATGAAGTTGACCGCTTTTTTGAACACCCTCACATTGCTCACGAATTCTTTGCTTTGTTGCGCTCGTGGTATGAAGAAGCACGGCATAATTCCAACTGGCAAAAGCTGAGACTAGTGGTGGTTTACTCCACAGAAGTATATGTATCGTTGGATATTAACCGCTCTCCATTTAATGTCGGACTACCAATCCGCCTCCCAGAATTGACTCAGCAACAGGTAGAAGACTTAGCAAGTCGGCACGGATTAGACTGGACTTCTGGGAGCGAGGCGACTCAGCTGATGTCACTCGTGGGGGGACATCCAGCATTGATTCAGATTGCTCTGTATCATCTGTGCTGTCAAGGCATGACCTTAGAACACCTGATAAACGAAGCGATCGCCAACGGCGGCATCTTCCGCTATCATTTATGGCGACACTGGGTACTCCTGCAAACAAAACCCAATCTGGCAAAGATATATGCTGGACTTGTAGAGGCAAGGCAAAGTATTTATCTTGATCCAATTGATGCTTACAAACTCGACGGCATAGGATTGATCAGCTTTGAAGGCGATCGCATTAAACCGCGTTGCGAACTTTATCGCGCTTACTTTGAAAAACAGCTGTCTACAGTTTTTAATGATAGGGATTGTCAAGCTGTCTAATTACCCAAATAATTAGCTGATAAGTAGGTAAGTATAATTAACATAAAAAATCTTAGTTCGTAGTGAGCGATGAATCGCTCACTACAAGGATTACCAGGACTAAAGTCCTTACCCTCCGGGTTCGTTAGTCGCTCATGGGGGAAACCCCCTTCTCTACGAGACACTACGTGAACGCGTAGCGTCTCGTAGAGAAGACCGCGCTAACTCACTACAAACTTTAATTTATTTACGCCTAGCTACTTATCATCTTTGCCGTTAAAGAATCATCCAGCAAGCGTCTAATCTGACTAGTTAATCCGTAAAGTTCACACTTGGGGAATTTTTCGGTAAGTCGATAGCAGTTAATGGCAACTTTGACTTGACGCTGCCAGATAAATTGCTCTCTGTAGCTCATGGTTTAGTTTAGAAGTTTGAAGTAAGAAGTTGGAAAAAGCTACTTAAGCTCATGCCACCCCTAAAAGGTGATGGGATAACACGAAAGACTGTTAACTGTTAACCGTCAACTGTCAACGGCGTTGGCGCGTCTTTCATCACCTACCGAGAAAGAATGGGTTTTCCCGACGCCTTTTTATAATTTTACACCTCCTGCCTCATCTGACTTTTTCGCGTTGCTCCCGTGCAGATTAGGATTTTCCCAACCCAAAATCAAAAATGAGATACCAAGTTGGCGGCAGTCTCCACAGTGATGATCCCACATACGTTGTCCGTCAGGCAGACGAAAAACTTTATACCAGCCTAAAAGTTGGTGATTTCTGTTATGTCTTAAACTCTCGCCAGATGGGCAAATCATCCTTACTACAGCGCACAAGTCATCGTCTTAAGCAAGAAGGCTATGAATGTGCTTACTTGGATGTAACCAGATTGGGAAGTGAAGATACCACACCTGAACAATGGTATAAAGGCATCATTATCAGCCTGTACCACAGCTTAAATCTGGCAAAACACATCAACTTTAAGCATTGGTGGGATATGCAAGTAGGCATATCTCCAGTGCAACAACTACACCAGTTCGTAGAAGAAATATTGTTGCCAAATGTTCAAAACGGTTATCAGTTAGGTCAAGGCGAACGCATTTTCATCTTTATTGATGAGATTGATAGCTTGCAGAGTTTGAGTTTTCCTGTCAATGACTTTTTTGCCTGGATTCGTCATTGCTACAATCAGCAGGCATACGATCCCAATTTTCAACGTTTAGGATTTGCCTTGTTTGGGGTAGCCAGTCCATCTGACCTAATTACCGACAAACGCCGGACACCCTTTAACATTGGGACAGCGATTGAGTTATACGGCTTTCAATTACATGAAGCTACACCATTGCTAAAAGGGTTAGAGGGAGCAGTAAGCCAACCTCAAACCGTGCTGCAAGAGATTATCTACTGGACACAAGGACAACCGTTTCTGACCCAAAAGCTTTGTCAGCTAATTGTTCAGACTGCCTTAGAAACATCAAATAGAACAATTTTCCTACCTCCAGGAACCGAAGCATTATGGGTAGAGCAATTTGTGCGATCGCATATTATCCAATATTGGGAAGCCAAAGATGAACCAGAACACCTCCGCACCATCAGAGATCGTTTACTTTTCAATGAACAACGAGCAGGAAGATTACTAGGACTTTACCAACGAGTATTGCAAGCTGAGGTAGCAGGTAATGAAGAACAGACAGAGAATCCTGTACCAACCGATGACAGTCGAGAACAGACAGAACTGTTATTATCTGGTTTAGTCGAGAAACACAACGGCTATCTCAAAATTAAAAATCCCATCTATCGGGATGTTTTCAATACCGAATGGGTGATCAGGCAGTTAGATAATCTCCGCCCTTACTCGCAAACTTTCAATGCTTGGGTAGCATCAGGCTTTAAAGATGAATCGCGTCTGTTGCGAGGAAAGGCTCTAAAAGACACTCAAAATTGGGCGCTTTTGAAAAGTTTGAGCGATTTGGACTATCAATTTTTGGCTGCAAGTCAAGAATTTGAACAGCTAGCAGTACAAACGGCATTAGAAGCAGCAAGGGCAAAAGAGGTAGAAGCACGACTAGCCCAAGAAAAAAGAACGGCTTTATTACAAAGATTTTTGCTAGTTGCAGTGGGTATTGGGTTACTCGTTTCTAGCAGTTTAGGGGTAGGAAGTTTCATTTTGTATCGCCAAGCCAAGAAAAGCGAAAGTCAAGCTAGGAACAGCGAAATTCGAGCGCTTGTATCTTCTTCTAAGGGGCTGTTTGCCTCAAATCTTAATTTAGATGCGCTCATAGAAGCAATTAAAGCCAAACATAAACTGCAAAAACTAGATAAACCAAATAAAAATATTCAGCGTCAGGTAAACAATGTATTACGGCAAGCAGTTTATGGAGTAGATGAATATAACCGTTTTTCTGGTCATACAGCAGCAGTTCTAGCAGTAGATGTCAGTCCTGATAGTTCTCTGATTGCCTCTGCAAGTATAGATAAAACAATCAAACTTTGGCGGCGTGACGGTACAGAAGTTACAACTCTCAAAGGTCATCAGGCAACAGTTAGAGCAGTAGATTTTAGCTCTGACAATCAAAGACTTGTCTCGGCTAGTGAAGATGGTACTGTTAAAATCTGGAAGCGAGACGGTACTTTGCTCAACACGTTTCAAGGTCACACAGCTTCGATTTGGGGAGTAGCGTTTAGTCCCGATGGTCAGTTTGTTGCCGCTGCTAGTTTTGATAGAACGGTGAAACTCTGGAAGCTAGATGGAACTTTACTGAAAACGTTTCAAGGTTACAAAGCAGGATTTTGGGGAGTAGCGTTTAGTCCCGATGGTCAATTCGTTGCTGCCGGTAATTTAGATGGGACAGTAAAACTCTGGAAACGAGACGGTACGGGCTGGCAAAACGCCAAGCCTCTGCAACCTCTCCAAGGTCATACAGGTTGGGTTGTAGGAGTAGCTTTCAGCCCTGACGGTCAGACCATTGCTTCAGCGAGTGAAGACAAAACTATCAAACTTTGGCAGCGAGACAGCAATGGCAGCTACCGCCTGAATAAAACTCTTAAAGCTCACAGTGCCGGGATTTGGGGAGTCGCATGGAGTCGCGATGGTCAGACTATTGCCTCCGCCAGTCTCGACAAAACGATTAAACTTTGGAACATTGATGGTACAGAACTAAGGACGCTCAGAGGACATAGTGCGTCAGTTTGGGGAGTGACTTTTAGTCAAGATAATAACTTTATCGTTTCGGCGGGTGCAGAAAATGTTGTGAGATTGTGGCAGAAACAGAATCCATTCCAGAAGAGTATCATTGCCCATAAAACCGGGATTTGGTCAATCGCTATCTCCTCCGACAGTTCAACCATCGCCACCGCAAGCCACGAAAACGCCGCTAAACTTTGGAGTCGTCAAGGTAAATTGCTCAAAACTTTTACTGAATCTGGGAGCACAATCTTCGAGGTTTCATTTAGTAGCAATGGCAAGTTAATTGCTCTGGGCGTTAATAATGATATTGTAAAACTCAAGAAGCCAGACGGTACTTTGGTCGCTACTTACAAAGATCCTCTCGGTAGACTCTTAGCAGGAGTATTAAGCCCAGACGGTCAAGCGATCGCAATGGCAAATGTTGATAAGATTGTTCAAATATGGCGGCGTGTTCAGTTAGCACCGAAGCTTCTCAAAGGACATCAGGCGGAAGTTTGGCATGTCGCATTTAGTCCAGATAGTCAGCTCGTGGCCTCAGCCAGTGGCGACAATACTGTTAAGCTGTGGACGCTTGATGGCAAGTTGCTCACAACTCTTGTAGGACACTCTGCGGCAGTATGGAGAGCTGCCTTTAGCCAAGACAGTAAAATGATTGTTTCTGGAAGTGGCGACAATACCGTTAAGCTGTGGACGCTTGATGGCAAATTACTGAAAACTCTCAAAGGTCACACAGCCGCAATTTGGGGAGTTGCATTTAGTCCCGATGGACAAATAGTTGCTTCTGGCAGTGTCGATACCACAATCAAGCTTTGGAAAGTTGATGGTACGGAACTAACAACCCTCAAAGGACATACCGCAGCGATTAGGGATATTGTCATCAGCCGCGACGGTACTTTGCTAGTCTCAGGGGGTGATGACAACCAGCTTATTGTGTGGAACTTGCAGCGAATTCTCCATCTAGATGCACTAGCTTATGGTTGTGCTCTAGTGCAAGACTATTTGAGAACTAACACAGCATTAGAGGAGAGCGATCGCTCTATTTGCAACTATGATTAGGGAACACTAGTAGTCTGCCAAGGAAACTTTGCATGGTGATAGGCTGAGGAAGCTGGAGAGGCTGGGGGAGAAAAAGCATTATTGAAAAAGAATTCTTTCTCCCCCTGCTCCCCCTGCTGCACCTCTCCCCCTGCTTTGCCTACACGGCAAAATTGGGTTGGTGAACTACTAGCTAGATTCAAAGTCTAACAAAATTAATATTCTTAGTTGATGCAATTAACTAAGTGTATAAATATATATTTACTGAGTTATTTGTATATCTAAGGCGGATAATTTTTATTGGATCATGTCGCTGTTTATATGCAACTTTCTAGTTAGAAAAATATCTTTCAAATTAGTCAAATAATTGGCTATTATCAATAAGTTTTTACCCTAAGATAACTATTTTTAATATTGACATAGTTCAAGGTATCGCGTAATATTGTATATGTAAAAATAATTTATTGTTTCTATCTACTAATACTTAGAAATGCCCTAAAACAGATAAATAAAGTTAATTCATCTTTATATTCTTGGATTGAGAGAACTTTTAAGCACATCGAATAATATCCGTGTTCGTTTCTCTACATAACTATTTTCAATTAGATAAAATTGGGGCTAACTTTGGACAAGATGCTATTTCCCCCTCGTTATGCAAATTTGCCAAAATCCCAATTGCTCAAATCCATTCAACCCTGACAGCAATAGATTTTGCGTGAGTTGCGGCCAAAGCAACTTTGGCAAACTTCTCAGAAACCGTTACCGTGTATTGAGACTGTTAGGTGAAGGTGGGTTTAGCAGAACTTATGCAGCCGAAGATGCAGATAGACTAAATGCTCCTTGCGTTATCAAGCAATTTTTTCCCCAAGTTCAGGGAACAGGACAACGTACCAAAGCCGCAGAATTCTTTAAAGAAGAGGCTTTTCGGTTGTATGAACTAGGAGAAAATCATACCCAAATACCGAGATTGCTTGCTTACTTTGAACAAGGTTCTAGTTTATATCTCGTGCAAGAATTTATTCAAGGGCAAACCCTCTTAAAAGAAGTTCAGCAACAAACTTATGACGAAACACAAATTCGGGAACTTTTAGCCGATTTATTGCCAATTCTGGAGTTTATTCATTCTCATAATGTTATTCATCGGGACATTAAACCAGAAAATATTATCCGTCGGGACAGTGATGGCAAACCTGTATTAATTGACTTTGGTGGTGCGAAACAGGTAACACAAACCAGTTTAGCAAGACCAGCTACGGTAATTTACACAATCGGTTATGCCCCAACCGAACAAATGGCTGGATTTGCTTGTCACGCCAGTGATTTGTATGCTTTGGGTGTAACTTGCGTGCGTCTTTTAACTAAATGTTTGCCCTTTCAGGATGCTTATGGACAGATTAATGATCCTATTTATGATGCCATGAATGTTAAATGGTTGTGGCGTGAACGGTTACAGGAAAAAGGTATTACTATTAGCGACAACTTAGGAAAAATTTTAGATAAATTGTTAAAACATTTACCAAGTGAAAGGTATCAAACAGCAAAAGCTGTTCTGGATGATTTAAAGTCTACAACATCTGTTTTGACGCCAGTTGCCTTAAAAATTGTGGCAATTCCTGAATATACATTATTGCGATCACCCGAAAAAATAATCCTACCATTACCCCCGCTGGAAACCTTTGAATTTGACGTCGTGACAGTAGATACAGCAGGTAGAGAAGTTAGCCGCGATCGCCGAAATGCAAAATTATTTACTGAACAATTGAGTCAAACCATCACATTAGAAATGGTATCGATACCAGGTGGTACATACATGATGGGTTCACCAGAGTATGAAGGAGATGCTGACGAACGTCCTCAACATCAAGTTACAGTAGAACCCTTTTTTATGGGCAAATTCCCTGTAACTCAAGCACAATGGAGAGCCATAGCAGCTCTACCTAAAGTCAAACAAACCTTAAATCCCAACCCATCCAAATTCAAAGGTTTAGATAGACCGGTAGAAAATGTATCTTGGCATGAAGCTGTAGAATTTTGTCTCAGGCTGTCGGAAAAAACCGGACGCAAGTATCGTTTACCCAGTGAAGCTGAGTGGGAATACGCTTGTCGTGCGGGAACTACGACATCCTTCCACTTTGGCGAAACAATTACCCCTGAGTTAGTTAGCTACGCTGCTGAACCAAAAAGCAAATTCCGTAAAGAAACAACAAATGTAGGCAGTTTTCAGGTAGCCAACGCTTTTGGATTGTACGATATGCACGGGCTAGTTTGGGAATGGTGCGCTGATTCGTGGCACAACAATTATAAAGACGCACCTTTAGATGGAACAGCTTGGGAACTTGGTGGCGATGCTCATCGCCGGGTATTACGCGGTGGTTCTTGGAATTTCAACTCAGAACTCTGTCGCAGTGCTAGCCGTAGTTGGAACGAGTCAGACGGTGGGTTGAGGATTTGTGGTTTTAGGATAGTATTTTCCACAGAGGAGATTATTTAGCCAAAACATTAGCGATCGCTGCGAAGCGAAAAATCTTAATCAACAAAACTAGCATCTAGCTAAAGAGAGATTTGCACGTACATTCCTAATGAAACGCTCTCAACTTCTGTCAAAATTTTGCCGATGATAGTTGCCAATATCTTTAATCGATTTGTGGGAAGCTCAATAATCGCTATGCTTTTTCCAGTCAAATTTTGCTGGTATTTCAAATTCTTATCTGATGTGATAAAAATATCATACACACCATCAATCTTTACCATCAGTTCGCCATTCTTAACTCCAGCCCATCCCTACTCGTGAACAGTAGTTACTTCATAAACTGACAAATAGCGCTTCAAAGCTCTTGGTAAATTCTCATCCAGAATAATTTTCATTTTGAACTTGTTCACGAGCAAGTTTCAGAAAATTCACTGCATCTACACGAGTGACAGATGGGAAATTGTCCAAAAACTCCTCAAGAGAAAATCCATCATCTAAATACTCAAGAAGCGATTGGGCTGGGACTCTCGTATTTCGGAATACCAATGTCCCGCCCATCACTTCTGGATCGGAACTTACTGGACTTTGGAGTAAGGTAATCATAATCTTTGTTTTTGCTATTTTTTCGTCCAGTATATCGTCTCTAAACCCTTTCCCATCTAGAGCTACAAAAAAAAGGCTGCTACCGTGCAGCCTTTTTTTGTGAGCTAGTGACTTCCAGTTTGTGGTCATCAACAGACTTAGATAACAGGTTGAAGTTAAACGAGTCTTAAATCGGGATACTCCGCTAACACATCATCAGATGTGAGGGTATCACCTTCAGCTTGCGGAGTCCAAAGAACTTCAATTGCTAGAAGTTTTTCGCTGGTGATGCTACCAATTTGGCGCAAAGCTTGACGCAGATCTTCAGCGCTATTAACTGTTGGGATTTCAAACTTACCTAATGTCGCAGCTAACAAGGTGACGATAATATATTCACCAGGGCCTTCGGTAATTAGACGAGTTGGGTTATCCAGTTCACCAGCAGGAGGTAAAGCATCTTTGGCACGAGCTGCTTTTAGCTGATTATTGACATTAGTAAGAGTTTCTTCACTAAATTTGCTGCGTTCTGCTAGCGATAGGCGGTTGAACTGAGCTTCGGCGGAATTTAAACTTGCTTGTTGGGTTCCACCACCTGCATACACACAGTATTCAGGGTGGCGCAGTAAAGCCAGACTAGTTTCTTGGAGAATTTCTGCTCTCCCCTCTGGGGAGTTAGTATCAGCGGTTTCGGCAATATGGTTGAGTTCAGCTTGCAAACCACGAGCCTGAGCTAATAAACCTACCTGTAAACGAGTTACAGAAACAGGCGGGTTACTGCTGTAACCAACTTCTTCCGTTTCACCACTAGAGACGCGGCGGAAAGATTGGACTAAGAAGTTAGCGATCGCCAAGAAAATTAAAATGCTAAACAGACCGCCAAAGCCTCCCCCAATACCCCAAAAAGGAATTAGGAAGGGAAAGCCAAAACCACCACCAAAACCACCACCAGGATAGGGAGCGTAGCCCCCACCAGGAGGCGCGTAGGTGCGCGGTGTATAAGTGCGGCTAGAAGGCGCTCTAAAAGAACCACCGCCGATCCGACCACCACTACGGGCAGCTAATGCTCCATCGGCGTGACTAAGCGCCAAACCTAACACTAGGCTCAGTACAAAGAAAGTTTTTAACAGAGGTTTGATGGTTTGTTGTAGTTTCTTACGCATAATACAGTCGAGTCGTTTGAAAAACGCTATTGGTTATGTCTCCTCACGCTGGTAGGAGTGTCACGATATTTAGGTGAAGCCAGCCCGTAACAAGAAGCGTCTAAATTAGCTGTGGATCTTTGTTAGGCTACATACTTAATCTACCGCGTCTTATCTTGGGTAGACAGCGATCGCAGGGGGGATTTCTTGAGCAGATAACCGTACCTCAAAACATGTCCCATAAGTCTTTAGGCTCAACTAATTATTTCTGGCTCGCAGGGTTTCACCACCTCTAAGAAGAATTCATCACTTCCACGTCCTAGGATAGTGCTTTCCGGCCACAGTCTGGAATTATACAGATGATTTTAATTTTTTGTGATTATTTTGACTGATTTTTTTAATGCTAGTGAGATAAACTTTAACAGTTGCAGGGAAATAGTTTTAGTTATCATTGCCTTCAGAGGTTAAATTGTGCACTTACCACCCATGATCCTCAATCAACCTTAATATGGAGTGGCAAAGTAATACGGTGCTTGAAAATTAAATCTCATTTGGGAAGTTAATCATTTAAATTACAGTGATTTCGCATAAACTAGATGCGGATATACACTTGTGATACAAAATCACTTGCAAAAATATTCTTACGCCTAACAAATGTAGAGACATGATAAGCTGTCGCGCACTGAACTTGCATATTGTTTCGTTTAGGCAGTCAAGAATCTAGAGTCCAGATTTACCTTGACTTTTGAGCACCACTTGCTTTAGACGGAGAAACCCCTACAACGCAGTGGCTCCTCTTGACAACCCTCATGAGTAACTATGCAATTTAAAAGCGTAATAGCTTAACTCTCAGATTTATCTATTAAAGTCAGAGCAACTCTAGCCAGCACATAAAAGCTAGAAAATAGATGTCATAACCGATGCTATAAGTATTAGTTCTTTACATCAGCAATTAAAAATCATTACTAGTAGTCTGCCAAGGAAACTTTGCATGGTGATAGGCTGAGGAAGCTGGAGAGGCTGGGGGAGAAAAAGCATTATTGAAAAAGAATTCTTTCTCCCCCTGCTCCCCCTGCTGCACCTCTCCCCCTGCTTTGCCTACACGGCAAAATTGGGTTGGTGAACTACTAGTTGCTGTCGATAAGTGTTTTCGGTAAAAAGCAAATTTATTGAATACGCTACTCAATACTTAGAGACATTTTGGCATTTTGGCACAACAATACACGGTATTAACGATAATCTGTTGAGAGTAGGCGTAGTAATCCGATCTGAGTCGTGAACGTTATTTTGACATAAATGCATACTCTTGCAAAAAAGCAAGCTACGCATTAAGTATTTGAGATAAGAACCTGCTTCCTTTTGGCTGATAGCGTTCCCGTGTTCCCATGTTCCTGCGCGAAAGTAAACAATGGGAAGCATTGACCACAACAATGAGGTAGAGCATATAGCATCAAAAAAAATATAAAGATGATTTTACGAATTATTTAGTGCTGCTTATATATCAACCATTTCCGCAGCAGGTTTACCAGTAATTAATTGAGGATAAATACTAGTTATTAGTTTTTGACAGTCCTATATAAAAATTATTAAATGGTGAAAGATTGACAACAACAAATAAAATTTACTAAAGTAAAAAAGTATTTAAAAAACATAAAATTGCTACTTTTATCGATCTATGTAGTTTAATATATATAACGGATTTTTGTTCTATATCAATAGATTATTTATCATTATTCTAAATATTTTTGTTATTAAAAATCGTTATAATATGTGAAAACAAATTACTAAAAAATGCTACATATACATTTTTCTTGTGCAAATCGTTTCGTTAGCCAAAATAAAGGATAAACAATGATAAGAGAGCAAAAAATCGAATATAGAGTCAGCGAATTCATAAGTAAAATAACAAATAAGTATTTTTGCTCATGGCATGATATGATAGATTCTTAAGTCTGTAATCATTAGCAAGTAACATAAGCAGAGACTAGCAAGTAAAGTCTTCTTGTTATAGTCCCAGCTTGATTTGTGGCGTATATTCCTAACTTCATCCTACTCTAGGTAAAACGCTATCCAGTACTACAGACTTCATCCTTCATTTGATTCAAATGCTTTAGCTCAAGCAATGTCAACACTGATAAAAAATTTTAATTAAAAAATGGGATAGCTAGGGTGAAAACGATTTATCAACTCCTATTACTGGTAGTCAGCTAGTATTCTTTTTAGGAATCACGCAAGGGCCATATTTTTTCGTAGAGGCTGAAAGAAATCAAAGGTTAATAGCCAAAGTCCAAAGACTTTTGATGCTTAACCCTTGACTCTTGACCCCACAACAGAAAATATATGTGCCAGTTGTGTAAGTTCTGAATTTTCTTGTTCTAGTTGACAGTATGAAAAAACTAGAAATTATTTGAAGTTTAGTTATCAAGTTGATCATGGAACATATTTCTCAACTGACAGCAAAAATCAGAGAGAAAACTGCATACCCGGACATCCTAGTCATATCCCGTATCTTTCTACCGAAAGAAGCTGTAATTGGGGAATATATTTACAATCGATGTCTCCAAGATCCAGAACGAGTGATTGTATTGGCGGCTGGTTGCTCAGGGGATAAAGTATTTGATCAAACTCAGCAGTTTCCCGTATATCGCTGGACTTACCCAGAATACTGGCGTAGTGGTTTTATCGGCAGTATCCTAAAGTCTTGCCTCAATATGGTCTGGTCATTTGTGCTAGCAATTAAACTCTATTTTCGCTATCACTACCGCTATATTGAGTGGGGCCACGGCTATGAGTTTCCTTCGCTGTTGCTATTGAGCTACTTTCTACCTATTCGCTTTTTTATCTACCTGCACGGTAACGATATTGTTTGTGCTTTACGCAACCCCGTGCTGCGATCGCTATTTAAATTGACACTTCATAGAGCTGAAGGGATTGTTTGTAACAGTTCCTACACACAAGATTACCTCAGAACCACTTTTCGATTAAATACCCCTACCCATGTAATTAACCCAGTAGTTAGACCAGAAAAATTTGGCATTGGAGCGAATTCAAGCAGTCTTGATGATTTACGGGTTAGCGTACGTCAGGCTCATAATATTCCAGAAACAGCAATAGTAATCCTTTCAGTTGGCAGCCTGGTCAAGCATAAAAACTTTGATCGAATAATTGATAACATCCCACTACTGCTAACTATTGGAGTCGATGTCCACTATATACTCTGCGGACAAGGGCCTTGTGAGTCTGAGCTGCAATCTCAGGCGAATCGCTTACGAGTAGACAAACGGGTGCATTTTGCCGGACATATACCAGATCGAAAATTAGCTAGCTACTATGCAGCCTGTGACATCTTTGCAATGCTGATATTGGATACCAAAGCTAACAATATAGAGGGTTTTGGCATCGTTTACTTAGAAGCAAGTTACTTCGGAAAGCCTGTAATTGCCTCTCGCTTAGGTAGTGTTCTAGATGCAGTTCAGCACGAAGAGAATGGCATACTAGTTAATCCCGATTCTGGCTATGAAGTTTTTCAAGCTTTTAATCGGTTGTGTCAAGATCAGCAGCTACGCGAGCAACTTGGGCGCAGAGGTAAAGAATTAGCTAAGCGCAAAACTGCTTATAAATGTCTATACAAATTTGAACACAGGTGAGCAAACTTGTTAATAAGCGTGTCTCTGTAGCTCAGAAGGTTAGACGGTAAATAAATTCATCAGATGATCTGCCTTTGACTAACTCTGCGTTCTGATTAACTTGATACAACTCGAAGCCAAGCTTCTCGATTACCTTACGAGAGGCAAAATTGTGCTCGTTCACCGATGCGTGTAGTGCAAATAAGTTAAAGCGCCGTTGAGTTTCAGCAATGGCTAAAGAACAGTAGACTGGGGCATATCCCCGTTTCTGGAAATCAACGAATGTCATAAAGCCAATTTCCGCGTACTGTTTGTCAAAAATACCTATCTCGACAACACCTACAGGTTGATGTTGGGGAATTATAGCAACCCATTTGAGCCAGATCATGGTATCGTTATCGGGTGATTTTTCTAGCGCGGCAAACTTGAACTTTTGCTTAACCTCCATGAAGGTTGGGATTTGCTCCTCAAGATATTCGTACAGATGCGGATTGCTCATGTAGGAGTACAGGATATCAGCGTGCTGTTCTGTAACCTTTTCTAAGCGCAAGATACCCGCGTTTGTTGCCATGATTTTTCAGATTCTTCTGTTAGGTTGACTTTATCTATTTAGAAGTTTATTTAACCTCCGCCGACAATAGTTACTACTTCTAAGCGATCGCCTGGCTGCACTTTTGTTTCCGGCCAAAACTGGCGGTGTAAAATTTCGCCGTTATACTCCACCGCCACCAGGCGAGGATTAAAACCCAATTGTTGGAGTAATTCAGGTAAAGGAGTTTGAGACAAACAGGTTTGATTTTCCCCATTTACCTGAAGGGTAATCTCATTAGACATAAGTTATGTGGGGCATTGGGCATTAAAGGAGGTTTTTATTGTTTGTGGTGAGTAATAGGTTATGGGGTATAACCCAGTTACCAAAAATCATTTTGAATTTTGAATTTCTAAAGGCTGTGGTTTAATGCGATTGAGCTGGGAGAGAAAATATTGTGTTACTAGGGTAGGTTGTTCAGCTTGCATGAGCGATCGCACTACCGCCACACGTTCTGCTCCTGCATCAATCACATCATTGATATTATTCGCATCTATTCCGCCAATGGCAAACCAGGGAATTGAGCAATTTTTGGCGGCATAGCTGACGTACTCTAAGCCTGCTGCTGCTTTACCTACTTTCGTGGGAGTTTCATAAACTGGCCCCACGCCAATATAATCTGCACCTTCCGCAATTGCCCCTTGCATTTCATCTGGATTTGTGGTAGAGCGACCTATCAAGCGTTGTGAACCGAGTAATTGCCGGGCCATGGCAATAGGCATATCTTGCTGTCCCAGATGCACCCCATCTGCATCTACCGCCAAAGCTAGATCCACGCGGTCATTGATGATGAATAGAGCACCGTAGGTGTGACATAACTGCCGCAGCTTCTTAGCTTGTTCTAGACGAAAGGAATCATCGGCGGTTTTGTCGCGATACTGTAGGAGCGTTAATCCACCTTTGAGTGCAGCCTCAACGGTTCCTAACAAGGTTTCACTAGGAGAAGTAACAAGATATAGACGCGATCGCCACAACAGTTGATGCCGTTGATAACCCATCAAACTACTTTCTAGAGCATAAACCTGATAGCGCATCTGCTTACAAGCTTTAGACATATTTGGGTGATAAAGCTTGCCATATTCTTCCAAAACCCGCAGTGCTTCTTCTGTGCGGCAAAAATTCGCCTGCAACAAAGATTTGATGCTGGCCCGTTTTTCTTCTTGAGGATGGGTTAATTCAGTCCCAGGATCACCTGGTGTATCTCGCGCCGCCCGCAATTCAGATGTATGCCATTTAGCTATCTCTTGCCGCAGGTGCTTGCATTCAAGGGTCAACTGTGCGTCATTCAACCCAAAACGACACCATTCTTCGATAATTCGCAAACCCTCACGAGCGCGGTCTAAATTGGCGTCTAAAATGCGGTGAACAACTTGCTGTATTTGCTCTTTTTGGCTGTATGGCTCGACCATTACAACAACCCCATTAGTGCTTTCATCGAAACAGCCAGCCTCTTTCATATTTGTACTGTTTTTCACATTGGTGATTGTTTACAAGGGATTGAGGATTGGGGATTGGGTATTGGGGATTGATTAATTTATTCACCTTGTACCCAGTCAACAGTCAACAGTCAACAGTCCCCAGTTCCTTCGTTTATTACTCTGTATTAAAAATCCCCAATTGGTCAATATGTGAGTAATATTATCGACATATTAGTGTTTGAGAGTATAAGAATTTATTGTTACTTATAAGGAGTTGCGTTAAAGATGATACCCCCTGTTGAAGTTTCTCAGTACCGTGAAGAAGATATCTCGAAAGCATTGCTGACGTTTCTGGAATCAGCAATGCTTTCAATTTTTCGTCTTTCAGTATTATCTTTGACCGTAAGCATGGGAGTAGTAAGTATGGCGTTCCTAAGCGTAAAACCTAATAGCGCCATTGCTCAGATCCCATCTGCACCAGATTCGATCCCACCAGGTGAGAAAACAATTTCTCAGGTTAACGTGCTGTTTGTCAACCCAAGTGTCGGAGATGACAGTGCAGGCAATGGCGGTGATGTCTCTCGACAAGCCACTACGCGTCTACGCGCTCCTTTGAAAACGATCGCCCAAGCACTGCGATTAGCTAATGCCAATACTGTAATTATGCTCTCCACTGGCACTTACAGTGTTGAGACTGGAGAGGTATTTCCCTTAATACTAAAATCGGGGGTTTCCATTCAAGGTGATCCTGGCAATAAAGGCAAGGATATTATCATCCAGGGAGGCGGTGCATACCTCAGTCGCAGTTTTGGCGGTCAAAACGTCACAATTGTTGGAGCAAACCAAGCCTTGCTCACTGGGGTAACGGTGACGAATTCCAATCCCCGTGGTTATGGTTTGTGGATTGAATCCAGCAATCCAGTAATTGCGGAAAATACCTTTACTGGCAGCACTCAAGATGGAATTTCTGTCAATGGTAACGCTGCACCGACCATTAGCAAGAATTACTTTTATCTAAATGGAGCAAATGGGATCACAATTAGTGGAAGTTCTCGTGCCGAGGTACGGGAAAATCTCTTGCAAAAAACAGGCTTTGGGATCAATATTGCCCAAAATGCTGCTCCTGTAGTGATAGGCAATCAAATTCAAGACAATAGATCAGGAATTTTAGTCCAGGCAAATGCCCGCCCAATTTTGCGGAATAATTTTATTCAAAATAGTAAAGAAGATGGTGTAGTAGCGATCGCTCAAGCAATGCCAGATTTAGGCAACGCCTCCGAACCAGGAGGTAATGAGTTTCGCGATAATGCTCGTTACGACATCAACGCCAGCGCTGCCAAGCAGGTGATTTCTGCCTTTGGCAATAACTTTACTGGCGATAAGATTGCTGGCAATGTAGATATTAAAGGCATCACAGCACCCATTGCCCAGAATCAACCTACCCCCGTCTCTAATAATGTGGTGCGAGAGATACCAGCAAATGGAGAAGTTTCCTTCTCGGCTCCCGGAGTCTCTGAAAGGCAAACAATACCATCACCTAGCAACAGCTCCCAAAATAACGGCGCTGCACAATTAAACAGTCAGCTGTTGCCACTTTTGCCAGCCAATGCACCAATTTCCGTGCCCAAATCGAATCAACAGCCATCTACCTCAAGAGTTGCTGGATTTCCTATTCCTAGCAGCTTGGTAGGTAGACAAATACCGAAAGCCACTCAAGTTGTTCCAACAAACATCACTCCCAAACCCGCAAATTTGCCTGATGTACCGCAGTTGAATTATGTGCAGATTGATCCCAAGACGATTGAGTTTACTGCACCTCAGCCCCCATCTGAGCTAGCATCACAAGTACCAAAACCAAGGGAGCAGCCGTTACCAACGCTAGAAGCTGCTCCTGTTGGCAACACTCGCAATCTGCAAAAAATGCCAGTACCCGAAACTACAACTGTTGCCTATGGTGGGGATTTGTCGCCTGCTGCTACACAGTTTGGTGCTCGTTACCGGGTGATGGTGCAGCTAGCAACTGATAACGAGCGCGATTTAGTGCGCTCGCTTGCCCCAGGTGCGTTTTCTACAATCTGGCAAGGTCGAAGAGTCATGCAAGCGGGTGTCTTTAGCAGCGAATATAACGCCCAGGAAATGGTCAGAACACTCAATGACAAAGGTTTAAGAGCTATTCTTGAACCTTTGAATTGAAGGGACTGTTGACTGTTGACTTCCCGCCGCTTTCTATGAAAAAAACCTTCATCAATTTAAATTGATGAAGGTTTAAACAAGTGGATTTTTGCAGTTATCAATCTAAGCACAGTAGGAACAATGATTGGCAAAAAATGTTAGAAAGAAGCCAGGGGGCAAGTCCTGGCTAACTAGATCTGAACATAAGATGCCTATAAAACGAATATTATCAGTCGAATATTACAACAACAATAGATAAGAAACAGATATGCAGTATCTATAAAAAGTTCGATTTTTAAAGCTAATTACCAGTTGGTATATTTATAATTCGAGCAATAGTATATCTATAGCTTTTGCCAGGTAAGTAACTAAGCGCAAATAAATTAAAGTTTGTAGTGAGTTAGCGCGGTCTTCTCTACGAGACGCTACGCGAAGGGGTTTCCCCCATGAGCGACTAACGATAGCGCAGCGTAAAGCCTGCGGCATAGCTACGCTTAGAGCGACGTAGGAGCGTCACCCTTCAGGGTAAGGACTTTAGTCCTGATAATCCTTGTTTTGAGCGATTCATCGCTTACTACGAACGTTTAAACGAGTGGTTGACGCTGTTCGCCATACATCGCTTTGAGTTTTGATGTGAAAGACTCAGAGCGATCGCTTTTTTCTGGGGTAAATTGCCCTATGGGAGGATGAATAGCCGCAGGTGGCAGCAGTTTTGTTTTGGTAGGGATTGGTGATGTAGTGGGCGGTGGACTTCCGTCAGAGGTTTGCCTGTGGCTGACAGCAGACGCTAACTGTCGCGTTGCCAAAGAGGCAAATTCCCTAGAATGAGGGAGTTTTGGGATGTTTTGATTGTCCTTACTTGCTTGCTTTGTTTCGGCTGCGCCTAACGCTGCTTTTTGTTCTCTAGTTACCAGTTGTATGGATGCAGTATTGCTTTGTTGATAACCTTTACTGACTTTAGCAGGTGGTAATTGAAGATTCTTCGTCTCAGCGCTAGTGTTTTTGTGGATAGGGGGTAGAGTTGGTGCAGTTGATGCAGTTAGGCTCTCAGGAAATTTGCTACAAATCAGGCGTTCAAATTCCATATTGAAATGATGAGTAGCTTGTCCTCGTCGTTGCCAAAAGACTAAAATTTGCTGTACGGAAACCGCTTTATAACGACCTTGATACAGCGCTTCAATTACTGCAAGATGTAGCCAATAAATTGGGTATTGCGTTTGCCATCGGTTAACTAAATCAACAGCGTTATACCCACCAAGATCAAAACTATAGTGAATTAATAAGGCGGTAGCTAAGTCGGCGAAAGTATCTGGAACTGTTTTTAACATGGGCTATTAGCTTCAGGCAATAGGTATAAGTTTTCGACCCATCGCATATAGCCTAACGTGCTTTTAACTACATGGAAAATTTCCAAGAGTTGCCAGGTTGATAGGCAGTGTTTCCCATTCTACTTGTCAACTGCTGGAATGCAACACTATATAGGGGGAGTTAATCGCGGGTGTTCGCTGGATAGCAACTAATGCTTGATAAATCATTGCTGCAACTTCAGCACGTGTTGCGGGACGGGAAGGTTCAAGCAGCTTGGGGTCTGGGTAATTGACGATGATTCTTTGTTGTGTCGCGGTAGCAACGGCTGTCTGGGCGTATTCAGGAATAGCCTGACGATCGCTGTAAACTTTTAAGGCATTGTTATCAGTTGTTGATAATCCCAATCCATTAACTAGGGAGACAATTACCTGTAATCGTTGCACATTTTGGTCAGGGCGGAAGGTGCGATCGCTAAATCCACTGACAAAGCCACCACTAGCAGCGATTTGTAGGGCTTTATACGCCCAAAAGTTCTGAGGTACGTCCGTAAAATCGGGTGCTGGGCGTTTGGGAGTAGGGTTAAAGGCTACCGCTACTAAAGCCGCATACTGGGCGCGGGTCATGGGTTTATCTGGCTGGTAACTACCATCGGCAAAACCATGAGTTAAATCCATACTCACTAATGCGCGAATGAATACTTCTGCCCAGTGTCCCACAATGTCTGTAAAAGAAGGTGTATCTACCTGGGGATTGACAATATAAGGAGATGTGATAGAATTTTCTTTGCCACTGGCGACTAATGCTTGGTAAATTAATGCCGCCACTTCCGCACGAGTGATATCCCGCAGTGGTTCGAGCTGTTCTGTTTGGGGATAATTCACCACTAATAGTTTTTGGGTGGCAACGGCTAGAGAATTAGTGGCATAACTGGGAATTTGAGCGCGATCGCGATATACAGTTAACACATTCGGATTCCCTCCGCTCAGCTTTAACCCATTCACAACAGATACTATTGCTTGTATTTTTGTCAAATTTTGCTCTGGTCGAAACGACCCATCGGGAAAGCCGCTGATAAAGCCCATATTCGCAGCACTCAAGATTACTGAAGCTGCCCAATAGTCTGGTTTAATATCTGTAAAATTACGCTTATTATTACTTGCAGGTAACTGAAAAACCTTAGAAACAAGAGCTGCATACTGAGCGCGGGTAATTGGAGCATTTGGCAGAAAAGTTCCGTTAGGAAAGCCCTTAATCAAACCTTTGCTAACCAATGCTTCGACAAAAGCCGCCGCCCAATGCCCATCTAAATCAGAGAAACTAGTGCTAACTCCCACTTGACTTGGGGTATCTGCTGTAGTAGCGATAAATTCTACCAGCCCTTTAACTTGAGTAGGATTCAACTGATTGCCAACGGAAACCAACTTTTGTGATGTCGCATTTTGTAAATCAAATTCGCCACTTTCACGAAAGATATTATTTGCGGGATCTTGGGCGCTACCTAAATCGGGGACTGCATTGCCATTGACCAACAAACCACCTTGGGTATTTTTGGCAATGAGATTCTGACGTAATACAGGACGGGCGTCTCGTGAAAGCGCGATCGCCGTGCGATTTTCTGATAATTTATTATTTGCAATCAAAGGAGCGGCAAAGTCACTAACTGCGATGCCCAAAGGATTTTTTTGAAATACGTTTCGTAGTACTTCCCCCTTGCTATTCCGTGCCATGAACAACCCGCTGGCCAGGTTTTGCACAAACACGTTATCAATAATTGCGGGTTTAGCATTGCCAGTTGTAAAAACCCCTTCTCGCCCACAGTTGATCAAAGTATTGTTAGCCAGAGTCGGCGCAGCCGATTCAATCCAGACACCAGTCCCTTTTGCTATGGCATTTGTAACCGTTACACCCAAGAGACTGGCATTACCTAGTAAAAGTAGCGTGATATTTTGCGTACCAAAACTGGGACTTTGATACTCACCACTCCCAGAAATTATAATTCCTGTACCTTTGTTAGCTTCATTACCCACCACCGTCACCCCCGCCGGGATGACCAGTGGAAAAACTTCGCCTGTAGTGGCTTTGTAAATTCCCGATGCCAGCTGAATGATTGCAGGTGCTTTGGTTGCTTTTAAGGCACGGGTGAGACTTTTAAACGGACTCAACCGTGAACCAGCATTATCATCATTCCCCGTAACGAGGTTGACATAGATTGTTGCAACGAGGGTAGAGTTCACCATTAATAATTGTGAGTCAAATGTTTAAATTGTGACATTCATAAATGACACTACTTATAACAAACTTTTTCCAAGTAGTATCTCTGTGTATAGAAAATATATCCGCCTGATATTATCTTGTAGGCAGCTGATATGTACACATCAGTTATAGACGCTCACGCAACGTTCTGAGTTCATTTCTAAGTTTTAAGTTTTTAGCTTGGCATTAATAGCCTGAGTTTTTGCGTAGGCGTAGCCCGTCGTAGACATCGTCTAGTTCACTTTGGGAATACTGAACTTAGATCATCCAAAGGAGTATTGAAAATGTCAGAAAATCGCATCAGTGCGAATCTTTCCCAAACAGATCGGTTACAAATAATGCAAGTAATCACTACTATTCGCGAAAAATTACCGTTTTTGATAGATTTGACCGCAGAGGAGCGTAAATCTTTGCCTAAACTAGGTGACAAAAGTCGAGCCTTTGTTAGTAAAGCATTGGAAGTAGCAACCCAAAACCCAGATTTTTTACCTCGGTCGTTTGATTTAGATGAAATGCGCCGGGATATAGAATTATTCGATGCATTATATCCAGTACTTTTATCTTTAACCCAACTGCAAGAACTGGTAGATGATACTTTTATTGCAGCTGGTAGTGAAGCTTATACAGCAGCTTTAGCAGTTTACAACTATGCCAAAGCGAATGGTAACGTATCAGGCTTAGATGCAGTAATTGATGATATGGGGCGCAGATTTAGCCGTAGAAATCGGAAAACTCAACCGCCAACAAACCCGTCAGCTACAAACTTAACTCAGTGATTCAACTATAAAAAGTAAAACTTTTAGCTTAGAACCTCGGAGTTTGAGCATAAATCTCGAACTTCCGAGTTCCGAGCACGAACTTTCGAGTTCTGAGCACGAACTTTCGAGTTCTGAACACCAACTTTTGAGTTCCGAGCACCAACTTTTGAGTTCCGAGCACCAACTTTTGAGTTCCGAGCACCAGCTTTTGAGTTCCGAACACCAACTTCCGAGTTCCGAGCACCAACTTCCGAGTTCCGAGCACCAACTAGTAAATTTTAAGTCGCGACAGCGTAACGCACCGCCATATAAAACGGTGCGTTAAGCGCTTGGATCATATTTTTCGGAACAAATTAGCTCAAAATATGCGCCTAACACACCCTAAAACTCCTGCTCTCCTACCTCCTACCTCCTGTCTTCTCCCTCCTCCCTCCGCGCTTCAGCACTCCTCATTTAGAAATCCCTAATTTTTTCCCAAAACGCCGCCGCATACCCATACCTAACCCAAACACCGCAAGTAAACCCACGAGAGTCCCTGGTTCAGGAACTCGCTCTATGGTGGCATTTCTCACCTCTAGGGCTGATGTAGCCACATAATCATCTATATCCACCACCCCAAAGGCTAAAGTGTAAATTCCCGGCTGACTGAAAGCGTAAGAATTAATTCCCGTTTCCTGAATAAAGGGACTAGAAGCTTGGGTTGCATCAGTGAAGTCAGCCAACTTAATCAGCGTGTTATCCACCAAGAAAAAGGCATAATCTTGGTAGCTAGTTTCATTCGTGCGAAAGTTCCAATCGAAGCGCAAGACATCACCAGCCGCAACACTCACTGTATTTTTGATGGCAGACCCCTCTAATGCATCGCCCTCAATATCCAGAGCTTCCGGGACTAAGCCGAGAAAGTCTTGCAAGTCTGGCAAAGGGTTGGCCAGACCTGCGGGATTACCGGAGTAGTTGAAAGTTGCATCGGGTTGAGGGAAGTCATCATCTAGTAAAGCGTTATTAGATAGATTAGCCTGACCTAAAGCCGGGGTATTTATATCACCAAATTGCTGCCAATTACTAAAGTCCAACTGGATAGCATCAGCGGGGGTTGTGCTGATTGGTATCCCAAAGCTAGCAAGGCTCAAAAGACTTAGCTTGAAAGTTGAATGTTTGATGAATGTGGAAAGTTTCATGAGATTCCTGTTTTCTATGGGTGTACATTTGGCAAAGAAATGAAACGGAATGTGATCCGCTGATGCCAATTTCTTTAGAAACCTTGCAGTAGAGACGTTGCATTGCAACGTCTCTACAATGGTCTTGGTCTCAGCGACAGTATTTGCTGTTGCAACTACAACTTAGAACAAGAAATTATTGGCATTAGCTAAAGTCGCTTGGTCTAAACCTTGCACCATCACCAGAGTTGTAGAACGACCCCGACCCCCTAAGCCATCTGAGTCGATGAGCACAGTGGTGTTGTTGCCCTTAGTTCCAAAACTCAAGTAGCCTTGTGTTGTGGCACTTGCGTAGTTGAGGTTATCGAGACTCAAACTTTGGAATAGTGGGAGCAAGGCAATCTTGTCTGTACCAGCCACAAAATCAGTAATTTCATCCCCCGCATCCCGAATATTGGTGTAGACAAACTGGTCACTACCAGCGCCACCCGTAAGGGTATCTTTGCCTTTGAAGCCAGTGATGATGTCAGTGCCATCAGAGCCAACTAGGGTGTCACGCCCTGACGTGCCGTTAATTAACTGATCGTTGTCTGTAATACTGACATTTATAGAAGCGATCGCAATGTCGTTGTAACTGGCATCAGCGCTTGCTGCCGTTAGGCTCAGCGTGCTAGTGTGATTGCCTTCTACAACGTCATCATCCACGGCTGTCACGGTAATGGTCTGAGCTTGATTCCAATTTGCAGCGGTGAAGGTGAGACTATTGACACTAGTAGTGATTTGTGCATTGGAATTGAGGGCGATCGCTACATCTGCGGTAGGTTGGCTAGTCAGCGCTATGGTATAAGTATCCGTTGCTCCGCCTTCTGTAACGTTGGTGCTGCCATCCGATTCGGTAATTGTTACACCTGCGCTCAGGGTAGTTAACTCAATCTGCACCACTCGGATGTTGTCCGTTGCATCTGTTTCGCCCTGGATGCCGTCCCCAAAATATTCGTTTTCATATCTGCCATACAAGTCGTAATCCGCTACAAAGATCAGGTAGCCATTACCTCCTGTATAATTGGGAATGGTGAGAGTCTGGTTAAGTGTATAGCTAGCCCCTGCTGCTAGTGGTGTTTGCGCCTCTGTCGATACCTCTACCAGTTGCAGATCAAAGACATCTAAATCATCGTTAGTTGAAAAGAAAACAGCATCGTTCCAATCAGCTGGAGCATATACTGTTCCCTGGTTGGTAACTGTCCAGGACACATCAACTGTCCCACCTGTGACGGCTGGTGTTAAAACTTCAGCATCAGAAAGCACCAAGTTTGGGGCACTCAGGTTAATTGGTATCGCTTGCAGGATATTGCTCTCTTTGTAGCTTAAAGGTTGGCTAATAGACAAATTATCAGTTGTAATTACCAGGTAGCGATCGCCTAGAAAGTTAAACGGTATGTAAGAGTTAATTTCGTTACGAGGAAGAAAAATATCAGCGCTGGCTGTATAGCTAGCTCCCGGTGCTAGAGGAGTATCCCCTTCTGACAAACGGTAGCCTACACTGAAAAAATTGTTCTCTCTAGGTATTGCTTCTAAGTACCGATCATATGAAATGTAAATCTTGTCATCCAAGTCAGCAAAAGCGATCGCATCACCTTGGTTGGTAACAGTCCAAGACACACGGATAGTCTCACCCAACACCGCAGATGATGGGGCGATGATATTAGAAATGACTAAATCTGGGGCACGTAAGGTAATTGGTTGAGCAAATACATTGTTATCCTCATTTGTTTCGCTCAGGTTGTTATTTCTATCTGTACTAAAAAGCAGATAACGGCTATTTTTTCTAGCAAAGTCGGGAATAGTAATATTCTGGGTGATTGTATAGCTATCCCCTCCTGCAAGAGGTGTATTGTTTTCTGAAGATACTTGAGTAAAAAAGATATCTTCGTCGTCTAGAAATTCGTCATCTGAAAGGTAAACATTGTCATACCACTCACCCAGTGCGGTATAAATACTCTGATTCTTGACAGTCCAAGATACTGAGATAGTTTCACCTGAAGCAGCAGATGTTGGGGCTGTGGCACTCTCGACGACAAAATCCAGACCAGCCAAGTTAATAGGTACTGCTCGGAAGTTATCATTCTCATCTGTTTCGCCCTGGATGCCAGTTCTCTCCCATTCCAAACCGTTGATATTTGCATCCACCATAAACAACAAGTAGCCACTGTCCTGTATATTATTGGGAATGGTGATGGTTTGGTTGAGTGTATAGCTAGCCCCAGCTGCCAGTGGTGTTTGCTCCCCTATCGACACCTCTATCAGTTTTGAATCATACTGATATTTCTCAAAAATATCGTCATATAGATCTAAAACATCGTCTTCGGAAAAGTAAACAGCATCATACCAATCAGTAGGAGCATAAAACTCTCCTTGGTTGGTAACAGTCCAGGACACATCAACCGTCCCACCTGGGACGGCTGGTGTTAAAACTTTGGCATCAGAAACTACCAAGTTTGGGGCATTCAATTGAATTGGTATTGGCTGGTAGCTACTGATTCCTAGAGGATTGTAAAGAAAGCTATAGCCACCAAGACCAACCCCTATGTAGCGATCGCCTACGAAGTTAAATTTCTGAGCAAAGATGGAATTCGATTGTTTATTACTGGGAAGATAAATGTCTGCGTAGGCTGTATAGCTGGCTCCGGGTGCTAGAGGAAAATTTTCTTCTGTCAAGCGGCTGCCTACTTCATAAAAGTTGTAATCTCGGGGTCTTACCCCATCTAAGTACGGTTCAGCTGAAATGTAAATAGTATCAACCGATAATGAAGAAGCGATCGCATTACCTTGGTTGGTGACAGTCCAATACACGCGGATAGTCTCACCCAATACCGCAGATGATGGGGCGGTGACATTAGAAATCACCAAACCTGATGGAGTTAGAGTAATTGGTTGAGCAAATACATTGTTATCCTCATTTGTTTCGCTTTGGTCGTTGTTTCTATCTGTGGCAAACAACAAGTAGCGGCTGCCCGCTGTAGCGTCGTAGGGAATATAAGTACTCTGGGTGGTTGTATAACTATCCCCCGCTGCAAGAGGAGTATTGTTTTCTGAAGATACGCTGGTGACAAAGAGATCGTTGTCGTCTAGAAACTCGTCATCCGAAAGGTAAATGTAGTCATACCAGTTAGCGGTGGTGATCTCTTCACCCTGGTTAGTAACTGTCCAGGACACATCAATGAGGCCATTCACATAGCCAAATAGTGGGGCTGTCACAGAAGACACTATCAAATCAGGTTTAACCATAAATAATCTGTCTCCGATTTATTTAGAAAATCTGTTTTTTGCAATTAAGAGACGTTGCATTGCAACGTCTCTACATGTTTTTACGGGCGTGTGGACTTTACTGGTATCCAACCATTTGTCCTCAGAAAGTTGGTGCTATGGGAATGACGGTTTCATTTGGTACTAGATTTAACTGATATGGTAAGTTGAGAAACTTGGTGTTTACCACTTCTTTGTAAATCTCTAAATCTGTATGCCAATTGCTAATTATTTTTGATAAACTAGCAAGACGTTGGCTTTGATCCTCTTGGGCGATCGCATGACTGAAACTCGCAGTAAATAGAACTATAGGACATACTGTTTTATCTGGCAGTTGTAGCCCAGCTTCATTGATATCTAAGCTCAGCTGCGCCTCTTCGAGAGTATAATTAAACCGCATTGCAGCTTGTACAGGAGCTTTACCAAACTCATGCCACGGCCCAGGATTCAACAATGTTCTAAAAATATAGTTACGTGCTGTGTTGTTCTGCTGCTCAAATAAAACATGTCCTCGAAAATTAATCGCTACCTCTTGATACTCTAGTTGCGTCAATGTCTGTGAATATTTCCGAGCGATCGCTGGAATTTGTACTTCTTTTAATTCTTTAGTAGCTATTAGCTCAGTGAAAACAATCTTGTTGACTTGGGCAATTATATTAATGCCGTTTTGGAACTTCACCTGAGCAGCATAATTAGTCAGAATAGGCGCTTGTGATAGTTCCCATTCACTAGGAACAATGCCACTATATTTAAGAAAATCTGGGGTTAAGATTATTGGATTGTGCTGTTTAGCTGCGATCGCAATGTTAAGTTCTTGGATATTTAGATTTTGATTCATCTATTTTTGACTCTCCCTAAATTTAATTTTTACAGAAATAATTAAGTTCAAGTTCTGTAAAAATCTAGGTATTAAAAATCTGTGGTCTTTTCGACCGCACCATAATTTCACTCATGTTTTTATTTTTTGCTACCTTTATTGAGATAAATTATCAAAATTTTGTCAGTAAACCTAGTACAATTTACGTTATTCAATACATTTTATTGGCAAAATCACTTAAGTAGTTTACAGGTCATTTGGGTGTATTGTAATCAGACTTAGTGTAAATTTACTCATTTCTTTAAAAAGAAAGCTTTTTCCCAAATGCTTTCGAGAAAGATAAAGTTTTTGTAAAGTGCTACCCGATAGCCGTTAGCTGTAAAAGTAAGCATAATTACTTGAACTATGGAATAAAAAAACATTAACCACAGGAGCCGCAAGTTTCCCAATCCCTGTCTTTACGTAAAATCTATAATAAAAACTCATATAGCGTGTATATTTTAAAATAGGCTGGCAAATCAATATTTATTAGTTGCGAAACAGAGGTTAGCTGGCCTTAACTCGGCGGACTAACACAAAAGCTCTCACTGAGTGGGCTACAGTATAGCTTCTTTAACAGACCAGTTATTTTTACATATGCCCGGAAGCTAATGACTGAAACGATCCAAATTGGTAATCGTACAATCACAGCTAGTGAACTGATTCCCTTGCTGGCAAATTACCAAATGCTGCCACAATTGCGGCGGGAATTAATAATTGACGAGGCGATTGAGCAAATCTCACGCTCCGCAAACGCAGTAGTAGAATGCACGCCTGAAGAAGTAACCCAAGCTCAACAGCAGTTTTTTGCTGAGAAACAGTTAAACAATGAAGTTGACATCCAAGCTTGGATGGCATATCAAGGACTGACTCCCGATCAACTCGAAGCTGTTACTACTCGCAAGCTGAAGATTGAAAAATTCAAGCAAGCTGTTTGGGGTAATAAACTAGAATCCTACTTTTTTCAGTGCAAGGCAAAACTGGACAAAGTTATTTACTCCCTACTGCGAACCCAGGATGTAGGAATTGCTCAAGAACTCTACTTTCGGATTCAAGACCAAGAAAATTCTTTTGCCGAAGTGGCGCGGGAATATTCACAAGGGCCAGAAGCCCAAACTGGCGGTTTAGTGGGCCCGATTGAATTGAACGCACTACATCCGGTAATGGTGCAAATGCTTTCTAGCAGTCAACCGGGTCAAATATTGCCCCCGGCTCGCGTCGCCGAGTGGTTTGTGATTGTGCGGTTGGAGAAATTCATCCCAGCCAAACTAGACGAACCCATGAAAGTCCGCCTGCTAAATGAACTCTTTGAAACCTGGCTACAGGAACAGCACAAGCAGATTATGTCTGCTTCAACTGATGAGCCGCCAAGCTAACTAAACTGCTGAGCATAAAACCGCGCATAACGACGTTCAAGTGACAACAATTCTTCGTGGGTTCCTGATTCGACAATTTGTCCTTGTTCGAGGACTAAAATGCGATCGCACCGCCTAACTGTAGATAGACGGTGGGCAATAATAAACACAGTCCGGTTTTGCATCAGTCTTTCTAGTGCTTCTTGTACCAAAGCTTCTGACTCAGAATCTAATGCAGATGTCGCCTCGTCCAAAATCAAGATTTGCGGATTGAGGAGAACAGCACGAGCGATCGCAATTCTTTGTCTTTGTCCCCCTGATAAGTTTACTCCACGCTCGCCCACCCAAGTATGATAGCCCTCTGGTAATTGGGTAATAAACTGGTGGGCGTTAGCAATTTTTGCTGCTTCTGCAACTGCTTCCAAATCAAACGAGTCTTGTCCAAAAGCAATATTTTGGGCAATTGTCCCGGAAAACATAATAGTTTCTTGGGGAACAATCCCAATTTGTCGCCGCAGACTATGAAATTTGACATCTCGAATATCAATACCGTCAATTAAAATTTGACCAGTTATGGGGTCATAAAAACGCGGTAAGAGATTCACAAAAGTGGTTTTACCAGCACCAGAAGCACCCACAAGAGCGATCGCTTCACCTGGTAGAACCAACAAACTGATATCTTTTAATACAGGTTCACCAGGTTTATAAGCAAAAGAAACATTGTGATATTCTACTTTGCCACTTACTGGAGGTAAGGTGATCGCGTCTCGCTTCTCTACTACCGTCGGTTGAATTGCCATCAATTCAAAAACGCGGTCAACAGATGCTTCACCCTGTTTAAATTCGTTGTAGTTGTTAGTAACGTGACCGATAGGGTCAATTAACAGCACTGCTGCGGTCAAGTAGCTGAAAAACTCCGCCACTGTTAAGTTACGTTGGGAAATCTGCCATCCTCCCACAATCAGCAACGATAATGCACTCAAAGCTTCCAGAAACCCAACTACAGGAGTCTGAATCGCTTTGAGCCGTTCTGCCGAGTATTTTGCTTGCAAACTGCGTTCTGCTTCATGACCAAATCGGGCGATTTCGTAATTCTCAGCAGCAAAAGCTTGTACCAGACGGATACCGCTAAAAACTTCCGTGAGAATTGCCGATAAACCCGACACGCGATTTTGACTTCTTAAAGAATACTTGCGTAACCGTTCGCCAAACCAACCAATTAAAACACCCATCAGCGGCGCAACAATTACCGTTGCAAGTGTCAACTGCCAATTTAGGTAAATCATGTAAATCGGAATTGCCAGCAGTTGCAAAACGCAGGGGATAAAGTCGTGAAATACTTTATTTACAACTTCCCCAACTCGGTCAACATCTTCTGTGAGGCGGTAAGATAAATCACCTGCTTTTGCTGTTTCAAAATAGCTGAGATTTAGCTTTTGGAGATGAGTATAGACTTGCTGACGCAGATGAAAAGCAACTCTTAAAGAGGCTTTGGCCATGTACATATCTTGCACAGACTGAAAAAAGCCTCTGATTAGAAATACTAAAGCACAAGCCCCGGCTATTTGGGCGATCGCTACTACATTACCTTGTCCAAAAGGAATTGCCAATTTACCGGCGAGATTAATCAAAGTTAATGTCGCCAGCACATATCCCACAATACCAACAAATCCCTTGCTGATAGTTTGCCATTGGGGCCGGAGATAGGGCAGCAGTTGCCAGTAATTAGAACGCGTTTTCAAGCTTTAACGTCCACAACGATATTTTTCCTTGTTTGACGCTATCAGTTTTTGGGGAGTTTCTGAACAGTTAACTGATACTGTTGTGATAATTTGTTGGTGTTTCCCAGCGTAGTAGCTTTGGCAACTGCGACAAGTGGACACCATAGTTAAAAATCCACAAAATAATCTCTAAAATCAATAAATTTCGTACCCAAATAAGTTCTGGTTGAGGATTTAAAAGCGTTAGTCCTTGATAAAGTTGCCAGATGCGGTAAGGCAAGTACAAGCAAGGTATCATCACCCACACGCAGGAGTGAAATCTCTGTACCGTTAACTTTTCGGATAAAATTTGCAATCCCAGCATCAGAAAGTAAGAAGCAAGCACAATCAGTACTTGATGGTAACTCCACCAGACGCCCCACAAAATCATTGTTAACAGGGGAAGTGCCAAACCTAATACTAATACAATCAAGAACCACACCTTAAACCACGGCGGTAATGGTTCCGGGATGCTGAAGGGTTTAGAATCTCTCCAAACCCAACCAACAAAAGCCAAAAATGATGTAGCACCCACAAAAAACAGGAGATTTTCTAAGAATAGGTAGAGGTTGATGTTAAAGGGAGTCATTATTATCAACGTCAGAAATATATGTCGTTCATTTTTGCTCTTTAACGACCCAGCCAAGTCTTAATAATGTCAAGAAGACTGGAACCACCCCAAATCAATGCCAACAGAATCGAAGTAGTCAAAATTGCTCCCATCACACACAAGACTAAACCTCCGAGGCTGATAGCACCATCATCTTCCAGCAAGCCAAAGCTAGTTACGAAAATACCCATTGCTGGTAGGGTATTGGTTCCCGGAATTGGAATCATCATCGAAATTGCCATTAAGGCGATCGCACAGCCAAGTGTGATTCTACCTGGTAAAGTAGTACAAATATAGCTGAGGCGGGGACGAGCGATCGCTTCAATTCTTCGTAACCAAGGAATCCCCGCTTTCAAGAACCCCTGCACTGTTTCGAGTTTAATTGGATGGTTGGTCATTCGCTGAGGTAGCCAAGGGATTTTAGCACCAGCAATCAGCTGTACCGCTAGTAAAAAAATCAAGATACCAAAAGGAACCGAGTACCCTGGTGCTGGAACAGGCAAAGCAGAAGGTAAAGATAAAACAACTAGCAAAAAGCCAAAAATTCTTTCCTTTGCTAGTAGCAGAATCTCTGCCAAAGTTACTTTTGAGGGTCTTTCTTCCTCAAAAAAATAGCGTTGTAATTCGTTTGATAGTCTCGCCATAGATTACCTAAAATTTAGTATATGGGGTTCTCAATTGAGTAAGGTATAGGAAGGAGCGATTAACCACAGATCAACACCGATAAGCTAATGCGCGTCTAAATTGCATGACTACTCTTTGTAGTTGTTAACTGTTGACTTTTGACAGTTAACGGTTAACAGTCAACCTTAGTATCGAGGTAATATGCAATTTAAATGTATAACAGCTTATACACCGATGAATTTGTACTCAGTAGATGAGGAAACGCTATAATTACACCAAAAAGTACACTTGTTAACCACACAATAAACACTATATCTGAAAGTACATAAACAGCGATTAGTAAAAATATACTAGCTAGTTATAATCAAAAATTTACCGGCTTTTGGGCTTTTCACCTTTGTGTCTATGTGCCTTAGTGGTTAAAAAAGTGATTTAATCAGTTTGCACAAAATATCTTAGCATTCAGTAATTTTTTAGAACTCAAATTAATATTAATACATTAACTTATTTTGTAATCTTAAAAATGGAATTATAGATAGTAGATTTTGGGTTATGGATATAATATGCAACGATATTTGAAAGTACTTGGACTATTTTGGAGTGCTGCTATAGCAGCCGAGTTGGAATATCGCGTTAATTTCCTCATCGCTACTCTCAGCAGCTTAGGCAGTCTTGCAGGCAGCCTTTTCGGACTATTCTTGTTTTACCGTACTGGCTATACTTTTAGTGGCTGGTCATGGGAAGCAGCTTTAGTAGTTTTGGGTATTTTCACTCTACTGCAAGGTTTTTCTGCTACATTTCTCGCCCCCAACTTGAATCGCATTGTCCGTCATGTGCAGGAAGGTACTCTTGACTTTGTATTATTAAAACCTATCCGCAGTCAATTTTGGCTTTCTACTCATACCCTTTCACCTTGGGGACTCCCGGATTTAGTTTTTGGAGGCATCATCATTGGCTATGCAGGTGAACGCCTCGGCATAGGCATAGACGACTACATGCTGAGTGTAGTGCCGTTGTTGTTCGGCTTGGTGATTCTTTACAGCTTGTGGTTTATGCTGGGAGCGATGAGTATTTGGTTCGTGAAAATATACAACGTCACTGAAGTGCTGCGTGGTTTATTAGAAGCTGGAAGATATCCGATCGCAGCATACCCCAGTGCTTACCGCTTTTTCTTCACCTTTGTAATGCCAGTAGCTTTTTTAACGACTGTACCCGCAGAAGCGATGCTGGGTAGAGGTCAAACTAGCTGGTTGATAGGCGCGGCTGGGTTGGCATTAGTCCTGTTTTTATTTTCCACCTGGTTTTGGCGATTTGCGTTGCGATTTTATACCAGTGCTTCGAGTTAGATAAGAAGCGGCTCATCTTTTTACCGAATTTTTACCTAAACTTTATGATGTTTTGTAAAAATATTGAATAAATTTCAGGAAATTTACATAGCAGATATGATGTCAATAGAGAAATTACGCAAATACATTTGACAGTCAACTGCTTAAAACCAAAAAAGGTACAAAATGAATTCTGAATCTAACGTCAAACTGACGATCGCTCTTGATAATCCAGATTTAGATGCTGAGGAGCAAGAGGAGGAAACACGAAATCTCTTGCGAGAAATTAGAAACTTAGATGTAGAAAGCGCTGAACTTGTAGCAGTTACAGAAACACCCAAAGGCTCAAAGGCTTTAGGAGGTTTCCTGCTAGGAGTGTTGCAAGCAGAGGTGAGCCTGGCCAATTTTAAGAAAGTATTGGGATTTGTGGGCGATCGCCTCGGTAACAAAACCATTGAATTAGAAATCGAAGCTAACGGTAAAAAACTCAAAGTGAAAGCTAGCAGTCGGGAAGAATTAACCGCCGCCATTCAACAAGCGCAAAACTTTGTAGCAGCAAGCTGAGAAATGTCATCACAGGAAAGAGGATAGAGACATGAGGAAGGTAGCACTCTTAATCGGAATTAGTGATTATGAGCCTGGTCTTAACCCATTACCTGCGTCGGTCAAGGATATGGAAGCGATCGCCAAAGTTTTGCAGCATCCAGAAATGGGTGGATTTGCCCAAACAGATATCCAAAAACTGGAGAATCCCGATCCTCAGAAAATGCAGGAAGCGATCGAGACGCTGTTTAGCGATCGGCGTAAAGATGACCTTGTAGTACTTTACTTCTCCGGTCACGGCATTAAAGATGAGAGCGGCAAACTTCACCTCGCTACTCGTCTGACGCGCAAAAATCCCCAAGGACGACTCATCAAATCAACCACTGTTCCCGCCAGCTTTGTTCATAACATCATGAGCGAAAGCCACTGCAAACGCCAAGTCGTAATTCTCGATTGTTGCTTTAGTGGGGCGTTTGCCGAGGGGTGGTCAGCCAAAGATGACAGTTCTGTCGATATCCGGGCTGAACTTGGTGGCGAGGGGCGAGTTGTCTTGACTTCTTCTACCGCTACTGAATATTCTTTCCACCAACAAGAATCAAATCTTTCGATTTATACCCGTTACCTGATTGAAGGTATTGAAACAGGTGCGGCAGATTTAGATAATGATGGTGCAGTTTCGGTTGATGAGTTGCATGAGTACGCCAAAAAGAAAGTTCAAGAAGCGGCTCCCGCCATGCAACCAGAAATTTATGCAGTCAAAGAAGGATTTAAAATCCTGTTGTCTAAAGCACCGATTGGTGATCCAAAACTGAAGTATCGCAAAGAAATAGAAATTTATGCCAGTCGGGGCGAGATTTCGATTATTGGTCGCAGAATATTAGATGCTCTACGTCAGAATTTGGGATTGTTCCCTGAAGAAACTGCTGCAATCGAAGCTGAGGTTTTAAAACCTTATCGAGAGTATCAACAAAAATTACAGCAATATGAACAAGCATTAGTAGATGCGATCGGACGCGAGCCGACTTTGAGTGACCATACTCGCAATGATTTGCGACGTTATCAAGAAATTTTAGGACTGAGAGATGAAGACATAGCATCAATTGAGACTAAAATTAGCCCCCAAAATGAATCAGTTATATTTCGAGATAAAGTTATAGCCTCCAAAAGCATCTCTCACAAAGATGATGTCACACCAGTTACAACATCAAACAAAGCTATTGCAGCAAGTGAAACTGAAACTATTGCGCCCAGTATAATAAAATCTCCAAGTATTCTTGCTACTTCTGTTGCAGTTGTCAGAAACTTCAGAGTCATGATTGGAGCAGGTATCCTTGCTACTGTGGTTCTAACTTTCTCTTTCTTGGTGAAACCGCGTGATGCTTCGGTGACAACGCCTAGCCAAGTAGAATCATCTACTCTTAGTGTCACTCCCACTATCTCGCCGACAACCGAGATGAGTGCTAAAAATTTTTATGATCGGGGACTTGAGAAGTCTACTAAAAAAGACCATAAGGGAGCGATCGAGGATTTTAACGAGGTGCTGCGGCTCGATCCCAATTTTACGCTTGCTTACTACAAGCGAGGTGATGCCCGTAGTGCCCTTAAAGATTACAAAGGAGGAATTGAGGATTTAAACCAGTATATTCGGATCAATCCCAAGGATGCTAACAGTTACGTTAGTCGAGGCTGGGCCTACTATAACCTTTACAATTACAAGCAAGCTACTATCGATTACAACAAAGCGATTGAAATTAACCCTAAGCACGCTCTTGCCCACAACAACCGAGGGGCAGTCTACGCTGATCAAGGCAACTACGAACAGGCAATTTCCGATTACACCAAAGCTATCGAATTTAAGAATGATCCCCTTAAGTGGCCCTACTACAACCGGGGTGATGCCCGCCGTAACCTGGGAGATAATAAGGGAGCGATTGAGGATTATAACCAGGCTATCCGTATCGATCCCACCTATACCAATGCTTACAATAACCGAGGTCTTGCCTACGCTAACTTAAAAGATTATAAGAAAGCAATTGACGATTATAGCCAAGCTATTCGTATTGATTCTAATTATGTCTATGCTTACTACAACAGGGGTAACACCCGCTCTATTATCAAAGATAAGCAGGGAGCGATCGCAGATTATCAAATAGCCGCAAACCTTTATCAAAAACAAGAAAACACAAAGCAATATCAACAGACATTAGAGAAACTCAAAGAGTTGCAAAAGTAGCTATATTTTGGCAATAATTATCTGCTAAAGGTGGGAAGCTATGCATACATCGACCAAAACAGTTTCCAGATTGTCTTCTGGAATAGGACGACCTTCTTGTTGTAAAACCTCAATATATTGACATCAGGATAACGACCGTTTTCTTCCCAGACTACCCAACCTTGTCTAGAGTTATTACCGTCAACATTCAGCACCGCAAAGAAATCTGGGCCACGGAAGTCGAGGCAGTGCGTTGCGGGGGTTCCCACGGCAGTCCGCTCAAGTCGGGAAACCCGCCCACGCGGCTGCCTCCCCGTTGTAGCAACTGCCGTTCGGTTACGAACTTGGGTACTGCTGTAGTAAATAAACATATTGCCCCCAGTGAAAAAATCATTGCGCTCAGCAAAAACTGCTGCAATGACCGAATCAAGACATTCATGACAATACGGTGGCGATTTGATTCCAAAGGTTCACCATCATCAAAAATTAAATCTGTAGGTGGCATTGGGGGTTCCCAATCCACAACGGCTGCTGGATTGTTCTCAGTAGTCATGAGCGATCGCCTTTCTCAAGAAGCCTTAAATCTTTATCATAATCTGCCCATAAGCTTACTCAGATTAAGGTGTGCAAATTATAAATGCTTATAAATTATTTTTAACCCAATTTCTAAAATTACGAATAGCTTGACTTCTACCAATAGTTAAACACTGTTTAACATACTCATTGACTAATTCAACAATTGGTATATCAGGAAAATTAGGACTAGATTGAGATTTTATATATTTCCCCTGTTGTAGCAACGAAATTTCTAAACCTTGTTGTGTATATCGCCAGAGTTCAGGAACTCCCAAAATCTCATAGTTCTCAAATCGAGTCCGGGAAGTAATATCAACTTCGATTGCTAAATCTGGCGGTGGGTCTATAGTTAAATCAATACGATTTTTCCCAATCACAGCAGCATAATTTTGAATATAAAAACTGGTATCGGGTTCTACTGCTTGCCGCATTCGTTCATTTTTAAGTGTTGTGGAACCAAAAGGTTCAAAATCAATTTGGAGTATTTCTAACAAGATTTTGACTAAATCACCAATAAGTTCTTTATCTTTTTCGTGTTCAGGAAGGGGAACCATAATTTCTAACCAGCCATGACTATAAGAAATACGTCCAGCACGCTTTTCTCCCATTTCTTCTAAAATATTTTCTAACTGCTCCCAGCTAACATCTTGGAGCAACATTTGTTGTCCTGGTTTGACGATAATTTGTTGCAGTTTTAAAAGCATATTACCTCAAAGAGTGGGTGTAGATATTATTCTAAATCCGTCAAGTAAGTAATGCGATCGCCTAACTGAAGCGCTCCTTACCAACACTCTAAAATAAGAGTTACGCTCAACAGTAATTGCCCCCACATTCAACTTACAACCAAGATTTCCGGTAAAATCAATTTCTGAGGACTGTGGATAGGGGGAACTTGGGATGTCTACACTTGGCGTGAACATTGACCACATCGCCACCATCCGACAAGCGCGGCGGACGGTGGAACCAGACCCCGTGGCGGCGGCGGTGCTGGCAGAATTAGGGGGTGCTGATGGAATTACGGTGCATCTGCGCGAAGATAGACGGCATATCCAAGATAGGGATGTGCGTTTGTTGCGGCAGACTGTGCGATCGCATCTGAATTTAGAAATGGCCGCTACAGATGAAATGCTAGCGATCGCTCTCGATATCAAACCCGATTACGTGACTTTAGTACCCGAAAAACGCGAAGAAGTCACCACAGAAGGCGGATTAGATATTGTCGGGCAAATTGCTAGAATAGGTGAGATAGTTGATAAATTGCAAAACGCTGGCATTCCAGTTAGTCTATTTATCGACGCCGAACCAGCACAAATTGAAGCATCTGTCAAGATAAAAGCGAAGTTTATTGAACTCCACACTGGGCAATACGCTGAGGCTAAGGATGAAATAAATCGTCAGCAAGAATTAGCCGTGTTAGCTAAGGGGTGTGAGCAGGCAATTCAAGCTGGATTGCGAGTGAATGCTGGTCATGGACTCACTTACTGGAATGTTTATCCGGTGGCTGCGCTTCCAGGGATGGAAGAATTAAACATCGGTCATACGATCATCAGTCGGGCAGCATTAGTAGGTATAGAAAGAGCCGTCCGTGAGATGAAACAAGCTATACGAGGGAATGGGTAATAGGGGAATGGGGACTGGGAACTGGGTATTGGGTACTGGGGACTGGGTATTGGGTACTGGGTACTGGGGGAAGAAACTATAAGCTGTACCCTGTAACCTGTAACCTGTAACTTAGAGGGGTTGTAACTGCGAAATCTAGAAACTTGGAGCCAATAATTAAGCAAAAACTTCCATGAGCGCAACACAGTCTAACAACCTTCCGCTTTGGGTACAGGATCGGGATAAAGTGATAGCAGAAAGCACTGATACACAGTGGCGCTATCAAACACCTCCTGATTATTCTCGCTCAAAAGAGAACCTTGCCAATGAGAGTACACGCAATCATCTTGAGGGTACACTGGAAGCGATCGTAGAAAACTTGGTGAGAACTTTTGAGATGGAGGTATCTTTTAAAACTAACCCACAGCAGTGGTTGTCTATAGTGAATGACAAGTTTCGCGTGAGTAGTAATGGCGGATTAGAGTACACAGCAGCAGATTTAGCTGCACAAGGTACTTACAACTTGTTTATGGCTGATTCAGAACATTACAAAGCTTCAGAAGAAAGCTTTGAATCATCTGCCAAAGTTTTCCACACAACATTTCCCCAAGGATTTCCGTGGGAAGTGCTGGAAGTTTTCTCAGGGCCACCAAATGTAACATTCAAGTGGCGGCATTGGGGACATTTTAAAGGTGCATATAAAGACTATGCACCGACTGGAGAGACATTAGAAATTATCGGCATGAGCGTTGCACGCGTCACCGATGACTTGAAGATTGTTTCTTTGGAACACTACTTTGACAACAGTCTGTTTTTAGAAAAACTGACAGAAGGTGGCAAACAGTCAAATAGTGAAAATCAAGGAAGTACTTGTCCCTTTAGTTCTTGGTTCAAGAAATTCCACAAGAGTTAGTTTGTAAGGGTACAGTAGTGTACGCTGTGCCCTTACATTATTTAATAGTAACCAAAGGATAAAAATGCAAACATACTATTACGTTTTGGCTAGTCAACGCTTTCTCCTCGAAGAAGAACCCATAGAGGAAGTTTTGAAAGAACGCACCCGTCATTACCACGAACAAGAAAAACAAATTGATTTTTGGTTGGTTCAGCAACCAGCTTTCTTGGAAGCGCCCCAGTTTGCAGAGGTAAAAGCAAAGTGTCCTCAGCCGGCAGTAGCAATTATTTCCACTAATTCTCAATTTATTACCTGGTTAAAATTGCGATTGGAATACGTCATCACCGGAGAATTTCAGGCTCCTTCTGAAACAATCCCTGATGCATTGGCATCACTTTCTACTGTGTCTTAAGAATGAGCATGAGGCATGGGGCATAGGTAAAGAATTATTCTTTTGCTCCTTTGCTCCTAGTCCCCAGTCCCCAATCCTCACTTTTCTTTAGGGGGAACAAAAGATATTTTTATAAAATCTTGTAAGACACCATCATTTACCCATATAACTTTTGTGCAGAGACTTAAGATACCAAGTGTTTTAGGATTAGCGATGTCTGTCTTGAAAAGTTCAGATGCCTGCGGCGGGCTACGCCAACGGCGGAAACCGCTGCTCCACGCCAGTTGCTTTCCGACGCAAGGCGACAGGAACGCACTGGCTCGACTTTTCGCTACGACGAGCTTCGCTTATGCAGGTTTAATTGGTGGCATTAGTTCTGTCTTTGCCCAACCAGCTATTCTTGCTTGTCAACCTCCGAGTGCGGGTGAGTATCTTTTATTAGTAGTCAGTCCCACAGCAGATAATCAAAAGCAGTTGCGTAGTGCCTTACCGCCTCAACTCAAGACAACCACCTGTAAATATCTCAACGAGACAGTGACACGAGTTGGCGGGTTTAACAAAATTGACGATGCCAATCGTTGGGCAAGGTACATCGGCAATATTGTCGGGTTGTCTGCCATTATCACCACTCGACCAACAGTAGCAAATGTACAGCCATCACAGCCATTACAGTCATCGCAGCCATTGCAGCCATCGCAGCCATCGCAGCCATCTCAGCCATTGCAGCAGCAAACAATCAGTTATAATCCCCAAGCTTTAGGACAGGGTTATGCAGTACTAGTGGATTATTTCAACCGTCCAGAACTGGCAAATAATGTGCAGCAAGTGGTAGGGGGTAACGTGGGTTTTGCTTCCTATGGTCAACGTCCTTACTTACTGGCAGTTCATACCACCAATCAAAAAGAAGCATACAGCACATTGGAAAAACTGAACGATCGCGGTTTTTTTGCTGTCCTAGTAGATAGTCGTAAAGTAATGCTACTGCGCCCAGTTGTGCGTTTATAGTAATTACCAAGTTGCTAGGGTGCGTTTACGTGCAAACATTGATCATCGATAACTACGATTCTTATACATTTAATCTGTATCAGATAATTGCAGAAGTAAATGGAGAACTGCCGCTGGTTATTCATAATGATCAAGTTGATTGGAGCGAACTGACAAAACTGGTATTCGACAATGTAGTAATTTCTCCTGGGCCTGGTCGTCCAGAAAAAGCTAAAGACTTCGGTATTTGCCAACAAGTAATCCAAAATGTGGACGTACCCTTGCTTGGTGTTTGCCTTGGACACCAAGGACTTGGCCATTTATATGGTGGAACTGTTATCCATGCTCCAGAAGTTATGCATGGACGATTAAGCAAGATCTATCACAGTGGCTCTGAGCTATTCAAGGGAATTCCTAATCCTTTTTGGGTTGTACGCTACCACTCCCTGATTGTTTCAGAAGAATTGCCAAACTGCTTAGAAAAAGTTGCCTGGACTGAGGAAGGACTCGTAATGGGTCTACGTCATCGTTATTTACCATTTTGGGGTGTGCAGTTCCATCCTGAATCTATCTGCACAGAATATGGCAGAAATCTGCTAGAAAACTTTAGAGAAATCACTTGGCAATTTGCTCAAAAAAAAATCAGAACTGGAACACAATGGACAGGATACAAGGGAGTTTCTCCACTTTTTACTAGCTGTACACGTCAGCAAAGGCAGGAATTTGAAGTTTATAGCAAAAAATTGGATATTTATCCTGATGCAGAACAGGTATTTGTCCATTTTTTTAGCAAAGAACCAAACAGCTTTTGGCTCGACAGTAGCCTAGTAGAACCTGGTCTTTCTCGCTTTTCTTTTATGGGAGGGAGTGGTGGAAAAAACAGCCTATTAGTTCAGTACCGCACCCAAACTAGAGAACTGACCATTACTCAGTTAGGCAAAGTAACACGTTGCACAGAAAATATTTTCGAGTATCTCAAACGTGAACTTGAGCGCCGACACTGCTTGTCTGATGAACTTCCTTTCGATTTCAACTGCGGATTTGTTGGCTACTTGGGTTATGAACTCAAGGCATCTGGTTCTGAGCTAGTACATTCTGCATTACTTCCCGACGCCGTTTTTCTTTTAGCTGATCAAATAATTGTCTTTGACCACCAGGAACAGACTACCTATTTGGTATATCTTGCCAACAAGGGTCAAACCACATCAGCGCAAACCTGGTTTGAGTCAATCGAGCAACAACTTCGCATACTCTCACCCCTACCTCCCATTGTGCCGCAGGGTAGCCAAGACCTGATCAGATTCCGTTTAAGCAGGTCTTACCAAACTTATATCGACGATATTCAAAAATGTCTACATGAAATCCATGAGGGAGAGAGTTACCAAGTTTGCCTAACGAATAAGCTTTACACAGATATAACTCCTGACCCGCTAAAATTTTATCGCACATTACGCCGAGTTAATCCAGCACCTTATGCAGCATTTTTACGCTTTGGTGAAATTGCTATTGCTTGCTCATCTCCAGAACGATTTCTTCAGATTGATCGCCAAGGTTGGGTAGAAACTAAACCAATCAAGGGTACTCTGAGGCGTGGACAGACTCCTGAAGAAGACTTTGTACTGCGTGAAAGTTTGCGTAACAGTGAAAAAGACCGGGCTGAAAACCTGATGATTGTGGATTTGTTACGTAATGATCTTGGGTTAGTCTGCGAGGTAGGTAGTATCCATGTTCCAAAATTGATGGCTGTGGAAAGTTATGCAACTATGCATCAACTTGTTACCACTGTTCGTGGTCGTTTACGCTCGGACATGAGAGCCACCGATTGTATCCGCATGGCGTTTCCTGGTGGGTCGATGACAGGCGCTCCCAAGATTAGAACTATGCAGATTATTGATCAGCTTGAGCAAGAGGCGCGGGGAGTTTACTCAGGTGCGATCGGCTTTTTGGGTCTTAATGGTGCAGCAGATCTAAATATTGTAATCCGTACCGCAGTCCTGACTCCGCATGAAACTTCTATGGGTATAGGAGGTGGCATTGTCGCATTATCTGATGCTCAAGCGGAATTTGAAGAGACTATGCTAAAAGCAAAAGCTTTAATTCAGGCGATGCTCCTCACTGTCTATGGAGAATCCAAGTGTGAGTTATTCTCTATCGAAGCCAAGAGTAGGGATTTGAGCGATCGCTTTTGGTACTGTGCAAAGTGCGATCGTACTAAATAACAAATAATATATCAAATTCAATAAGCCAATACTCCGGACAAAATTAGGCGGTAATAACGCCGTAAGACCGTAGGTTTTGGTAGTTAGGATGGGATTTAATTATAGTCGGCGAGAGTCCTAACGTTGAAATAAAGGTGTCGAGCAAATGGTCAT